>SWDN01000009.1:6683-7846 GCA_005116775.1 Nitrospira sp. | reverse complement strand
AATCAAAACCGGAGGCGTACCCTCCGGGGTACGTTGAGGATTTTGATGAGACGAGAACGAAGTTGGGGGCCGTTTTCAGCATCCGCCTACCGCACTTTGACCACGTAATAATCAAACGGCGCCGCTACCTCTTTAAACCAATGCGGCACGCCATTCGGAATGATCACGACATCGCCAGGCACGAGCGTTCTCGCCTCGCCTCCGGCCACTACCGGCGCGCGGAGTTCGTGCGGGGCAACGATTTTGATGCCGACAGGCGTGCCGCCGGTGATCAGCTGCGCCGAGCCCTTGAGGACGTAGACAATGTCCGTGTCGAGTTCGTGAACTTCAACGACACCTGCCTTGTCCCGATGACTGGCGTGCACCATATAGTTCCTGGCTGCGTGCATCATGTTTTCGTCTTCGCCGACAAGAACTGCGCCTTTCTGAAAAGAAGCCGCCACTTTCTGGCTTTCGATGTAGGTGACAGGAAGCGGCGTATGTCCGTTGGTGATTCCCGTCATTTCCATGTTGTCCAGAGATTTGGCACCAACAATGGCCAGTTCCTCATCCTGCTGCGCACTGGCTGCTCCGCTGACACCGATCGCTCCGACAACCTTGCCCTCCCATTCGAGTGGAATGCCGCCCTGCAATGGCGTAAAGTTTTGAAGATCGCTGCCCAGAGTGACCATCGAGGTGCGTCCGCCCTTGATCGCGTCTTCAAAGACCTTGGTGGGTTTCTTGAAGAGTGCTGAGGTGCGCGCTTTGCCGATGGCAATATTCGCACTGGCAGCAAAGGTCTGGTCCAGCCGTTCCAGCGCGAGCAAATTCCCGCCGTCATCGACGACGGCGATCGAGCCTCCCGGCGCATTCACGCGTTTTGCTTCAGCCACCGCTGAGGCAATAACCTTCTTAGCACCCTCCAGCGTCAGGCCACGCTTGTCCAATACAGACTCGGCGTAGCTGATGGATGTCAGCATCGCAATGACCATTCCTGTGACTGCTACTGTGATGTGTTTCATGATCGTTCTCCTTTTCTGCTTGTAGAGCTGTCAGCGTTCAGCCATCAGCCGTCAGCTCCGGCAGAATTGCTCAGAAGCTGAGAGCTGATCGCTGAGAGCTGAGAACTTCTACTTCGTGAACGACGCCGCGATGGCCGCTCCAGCCGTGGCGATGTCCTCATC
>SWDN01000009.1:0-6583 GCA_005116775.1 Nitrospira sp. | reverse complement strand
GCGATTTTCTTGGCCCCGTCCAACGTCAACGCGGTCTTTTCTATCAACTGTGCGTGAACGAGAGCTGGTCCTGCTGCTAGACCGAGTGCCACGGCCGCGAATACAACATGTTTCTTCATAATCGACTCCTTGTTTTGCGCGACCGAGAGACTGAGGAGGGAAACGGTTCTCCCCTCCCCAGTCGAGCTTCCCCACGGATCAGCGGCTCATCGCCATGCTATCGGAGTGTATGCGCTCTCCGGATGCTGTCACGATGGGCTTCGAGAATGACGCCTCGCCCAAGAGCACTTCGGCGAATGCGCACCAGACCTGCACCTTTGCCACATCGTTGATGTAGGCCGGCAAGGCGATCGTCCGATTCTGCTTGTCGCCTTTGATCGCCAGGCGATTCAGCAAATAGACGTTGCCTTTCGTATCCACGACCTGCCAATGCGGCGCCGGCGTTTCCGGAATTTTGAAATCATCGGACCAGGTCAACGTATCGTTATTGCCTGCCCTCGCATGAACAGCTGTGCCGCTGTTGGCCTTGACGCCTTCGAACTTGGACGTCGTATGGGCATCGGCCGCAAACCCGATCGACGCGATGAACAATCCTGTCGCAGCGACCATGGATAAAAATCCCATCTTGAACACGCTCTTCGCACTCATAGCACCCTCCTTGTTGTATGGTAAAAGCACTGAGTGATTTCACTCAGCGTCGCGGAACATTCCGCTCTGCACCTCTGTCGGATGAACGGGTGAGTCCTTACACGAAACACATTAAGCTCATCTTGTGAAACGTGATTCGCAGAGGTGAATGCGGATGGATGGAGAACGCCTGAAGAGACGCAAGCAGCGCGTGACGCGCAACGAGGATTTACGCCATGCCGCTACGGCAGAAGATGCAACGTGTGTCGTTGCCGTGGTAGAGCTTCGCGCAGAGGACGCGGCGTGCGCCAGGAAATCGCACATAGCATTCCGCCGCGAGTAACATTCCGATGAACGGCGCGGTGAGATACACCCAGAAATCAGTCCAGAGCTGGGCGGGAAGCGCGGAGGCGAAGCTGCGAGCCGGATTCATACTCATGCCTGAGAGCGGAGCCTCAACCATAATGTACGCTGCCACGAGCGCACCTGCGAAGGCACCGGTCCAGGCACTGAGCTTCGTGCTGTTCGACACGATCAGCACGACAAGCATGAGCCCGAACGAGATACCCGCTTCTGCGGCGAACGCAATGCCGACGCCACCGAGCCCCGGCACTGTGACGACGTAATTGACGGACGGATGTTCGATCGCCATTCCAATGGCATTCGCAGCCACGTACAGCCCGATCAGCCCGCCGACAAATTGCGCAAACACGTAGAAACATGCGTCCATCCCGCGAATCTTTCCAAGCCGGAAGAACGTCACGGTGACAGCGGGATTGAGATGGGCCCCGGACCGTTTCCCCCATGGGGAATAAATAATCCCGATCGCCGTGAGTCCCATGGCGATTCCAATCACAACCCGTCGGACGACCGGATCCGGCAACAGCGCATAGAGCGGCGAATGGGGGTACTCGATCAGCGAGGTCATGACGGCGGCCGATATCATGAAGAGGCCAAGGCCGACCGCCTCCATCAAATATTCAGGCCAATGCTCTCGCACGATGTCAGATGGACCCTGCATAGGCGTAGCGTTCTCTCTTCCCTCTCTGACGTGCCGGAGCCGCGACTGTAGTCGTCGGCTGCAATGCGACCGCATAACGAATCCGAGTCGGATCGGGTCCGCGATAGCCGGCGCTCAACCAAATCTCTTCAGCCGTTTCATGGCAGGGTCGGCAACGCCACCGCGTAATCGTCATGGCCCCCTTCTCATCCTCCACTACCTGGCTACTGGTGCTCACCATCGCGCGTTCACAGCCTGGACAATGCATGATGTTCTCCTTCATTTCCTACACTCGGAATTCTGCCGGATCGAGATAGTTTTCCCGATGCCTGCTAGGACACTGATACCGTACACGTAGAACCAATAGAGACACGCGCGTTGACGGGCAGACTTTCAACAGGTTCATACATCATCGTGCTGCAGACTGGGCATCGTGATACCCAATGCCACACTCCTACGTTCAATCGATGCTGCCTATCGATAGAGTCATAACGCTGACTGTTCATAGATCTTTCATTACACCTGAGGCACGACATACCGAACTCCTTGTCCAACCGATGCCGATATGACAGTAGCAGTCGATGGCATAGGCGGTACTGCCGTTTCTATCCTCAGCCGCCACTCCAAGAACTCCACCTGCTGACTCAGCCACCAGCAGGTAATGCGAAAGCGCAGTTCATGCCAGGCGCGCCGGCTGTGATGCATCATCCAGTAGACCCTCGTCGCCATCGGTTACCTCCCATACTTGGGCATTGGTCGCGCGACTCGACCGCTTCTTACAGCGTGGGTGCGCGACGTGAGACGGGAAACGGACGAGTGGGAATCAGCGGGGCAGTGTACGATCGAGACGGGACGCGACGACGGCAGGAGCAGCGTCGGAAAGACTCACCAGCGCCTCGTTGGCCTGATTAACGTAGTAGGCCCAGTCACGGTGAGCATATCGCGCGAGCACGCGCTGGTACAGCGCCCGCGCTTCTGTCAGTTGCTTAACCTCGGCCATTACCCCAGCAGCTTTGAGGGTGCAGGCGGCGCCGAGCGCTTGGGGATCGACTGCCGTACGGAGCGGTTGGTTCGTCACGTTGTCTCCCCACGTTCTCATCCAGGACGGGGGTTCAGCTCTCGCGAGCATCACGCGCTCGAACTGCTCAATAATCAGGATCAACTCCGTGGGATCGGTGGTGACGAGACACTGCTGATAGCGCTCCCATAACGGCATGATGGATGGGGAACCCTCAGTCGTTGGTCGCTCAAGGAGCGACACTCCCTGGCACCCACTGAGGAGGATTGTAAGCAGACAGACTAGCCAACGCATGGACATCTGTCGGCGACATGTGCGTGGTCTTACAGAGCGTGAGAAGAAATGAATAGGGAAGAGGGGTAGTGAATACTGGTGAGCCGGCTGGAATTCGAACCCAGGGCCCTCGCTGATTACGTATCAGCGGGCCGGACGAATAAGCAAGCGAGTTCAATGGCTTAGCGGGACGGGCTACTGCGCCGCTGCCACACTTCCAAAGATGACGTAACTTTCGCACGACCGCACACCCCGTCTCGCTATCTGAGATGACAAAAGATCTACTACGAGAGAAAGTTCGCGAAACGCTACTCGCTGACATCGGATAGTCCATTAAACTTCTGATTTATGACCATGCTGCTATCCCCACCACTCAGGCCATGGCGCTCGGATCGGTTGCTCGTACGACTCCAAGACATGGGCGATGTCTCCCCAGGCTTGTGGACCGAGAAAGACACACGACTATCATCGTAAATACATGAAATAGCTTGTCTGCAAACACATGGCTCGACAAGGTTTTGCTTGATGTGATCTCCCCCCTTTAGTTCAGCTCCACCTACCTCTACGGTATTTCCAAGAATCCAATCATCTCCTAATATGACATCACCAGCTTAGGTGATAGGACCAATTCCTGGAGGGCAAACCGATGCACAAACAGATTGGGAAGATCGGAGCCATTCGTCGAGAGCTAGATGGCAAAGCCTGCCCCTTCTGCGGGGGCCATAAATATCAGCTCGTGCTTCGTGGAAACATACAGCCACAAACTGAAGGGCTCTTCGCCCGCTGCTCTCAGTGCCAGCGTCCTCGTGGACTCAATGAAGACCTCGGCCAAATACTCTGGATGTGAAACCACTTCCACACCATCTCAACACAAGGAAGCCTAATGCACATCCTCTCTTCCTCGATCGAATCCATAAAGTTACGCAGAGCGCACAAGAGGCAAAAGTGCGCTGCGTTGCACATGTTGGCAGTCAGCGGTGTGGTCAGGCCGAGCCATGTTGAACTCCGCCATAGGACATCCCTCACCGGCACGACCGGTTTCCGCACCCAGCCGACTTCGACCGGGGATCCGCAAACCCACCCGATGCCTTTGCCGTCATGGAGCCAAGACACCTTACTGAATGTGAAACAGACACAACATCGCGCGTACGCCCTCTCATCAGCCATCGTTCAACTCATAAAAAAACCGATCCTCCTTCGATGGACCAAGCAGGTAGGTCTATAGACGCTTCGCCTCGCCCCTGATAGTTTTTCTTGACCCCCATTGCGAATCGCTTGTACCTCTCATATGGCCTGGGGTAAGATCACAACTCACTTGCTGGTCTTCCCACGGTCATCGACCGACGTTGCTCATGATCGGGAATCCCGCATAGAGCTGAGACCAGTGGAGAGGTGGCCGAGTGGCCGAAGGCAGCAGTTTGCTAAACTGCCGTAGGGGGAAACTTCTACCGAGGGTTCAAATCCCTCCCTCTCCGCCACAGCCTATCTGGTATTCTCCCGCTGAATTGAGCTCGAAAGAAGCGTTGGAGGCCCGTTCGCCCTTCGTATACTCAATCCGCATACCGGCCGTGTCCTTTGCGCTACCGCGGATGACAAGAAACTGTCAGAAAGCCAAGGGGTTACGGGGGTATTGTACGAGGGCAGAAGAAGTAGAAGCAAGAGTGGGAAGGGAGGGGGCAATCAGGTGCTTTCCTGTGCTCGCTGAGTGCGCACGCAAGACTCAATCATATATTAGACTACGGGCGGTGCTCCCTCAATGCGCGCAGTCTGGAAAACACCTGATTGCCCCCTCCCTGTAAATAGACCGGGACATCCTAACAAAGTACAATGTCCCCATTTCAACTGTGAGGCCCCACGATGAAACAGTGGTCCCTCAATGCGCGCAGTTGAGGCCCCATCTGCCCACCCCCTTCCGTATTGGTGATTTATCGCAATACTAAGCGTATTCTTCGATATCGGCAGTTCCGAGAAGCCCTGATCTCACCAGCACACTCAGCTGAACCACCAAAATTTAAAGCGCCGACGTCCGATTCGTGGCGCAACTTAGCAGTTGACACCCAGTCCGATCATCAAAAACAAGGTGCGGCGGATGCAGCACAGGATAGCCTCAAGGAAGCACTCCTCGCCTCCCTACAAATGCAGCATGTCGTCGTTCTGGCTGGAGCAGGTACATCCATGGCTGTTGGTGGTCCTTCGATGAAAGATTTGTGGGAGGCTGCTATAGGCAAAAAACCCAGCGAGGGTGCGGCTAGCACGGCTAAGGCCATCAACTACGATGTTAACTCTCAGAATAATATTGAGGAATTTCTTTCCAAAGCTGAAGCCTATTTGCAGGTAAAAGATGACACTACCGTGAAGGGGTTCGTCGACTCATGCAAGAATGTAATTCTAAATAAGTGCTCTACCTTTTTAGATGTAAGTAACCTGCAAGCACATAAAACTTTCCTACATCGTCTCTCCCGTCGTCGCGTGCGAGATCCTCGACTAAAGATATTTACTACCAACTATGATCTTTGCTTTGAACAAGCAGCAAGTACGCTGGGCGGAGTGGTCATTGATGGCTTCTCCTTCACACCACCGCGCCATTATGACCCACGATACTTTAGCTACGACATTATCCGACGCCCACGTGGAGGCGAGGACCAAGGGAACTACCTGGAGGGAGTATTCCATCTTTACAAGCTTCACGGATCGATCAACTGGGCACGTTCTGCGAGCGGGGCTATTTTTGAGAAGACAAACCCATCACCTGATGAAACATGCTTGATCTACCCAGCGCGAGGGAAGTACCAACAAAGCTTTCTTCCACCGCACCTAGAATCAATGTCCCAGTATCTTGCAGTCTTGCGCGAACCCAATACTTGTATCATCGTCACAGGGTTTGGGTTCAACGATGATCACCTGTCAGAACCGCTTCGAGCCGCTGTTATCTCTAACCCCCATCTCCGCCTTATCATTGCAGACCCTAGCACTGTCACAAGAGAGAGCGAAAAGGTAAATGCAAATCGCTACTGGCAAGAATTCTTTTCACTCAGCAAAGATGGCGAGGATATCTGGTTCTTGAACGCCACCTTTCAAGAATTCGCTAAACTCATTCCTGATCTCAAATCGCTGACACCAGCGGATAAACTCTTGAAGACAATTCAGGGCATAACGGGAGGCAAATGAAGAATTCAATTGATGACCTTTTCCCCAAAGGTTTGCTTCGCCCTGAACTCTTTATGGGCGTAGCTTCTTCCATTAATGCCCGGGCTGTTGGCATCAACTTGAGCGAAGCCGGACAACCTAGCGGGTCTCATTTTTCCGGAGGACGATATGGGCGTGGCGAAGTCGGTGAATTTGTCCTCATTGAGGGCCAGCAGAATTTGTTGCTGGGGCGTATCACGGAAGTCAGGTTGCCCGAGCAGGATCGGCGCTCGATCAAACCAGATTATGTCGGTAAAACTAATTTAGACGCAATTGGACAAATCCAATTGCTCGGTTGCGTGGCAATGGACGACTTGACGGTTACCGCTGGAGTCGATGCCTATCCCCGCCTTGGCGACCGCGTTTATGCGGCTCCGCACCAATTCATCGCGCTGTTGCCCCGCTTGATGGAGAAGAATAATGAAGGCGATACGCCTGTCTTGCTCGACTTAGGAGCCGTTGATGTAGCTCAAGAAAGC
>SWDN01000008.1 GCA_005116775.1 Nitrospira sp. | reverse complement strand
AGACAATACTGGGCTAGTGGCCAGTCTAAGCTAGCCGGTGGGCGTGGGTGGCTGCGAAACTAAAACGATCGGCTACACATGTAGATCCGTTGTACTAAAGGTCTTCGGACCCGGGTTCAACTCCCGGCGCCTCCACCATACCTCGCTTGCGCGACCCGGAGCCATATGATGGTTCCGGGCGACGAGATTAAATACCTCATCACACTCCCGCAGTCGGCGAACACCAACCAGAATGTGCCGAGCGCTTCCGCAGCGAGTCGTTGTCCCATCATGCCCCCCTCATATAGTTGTGTGTCTGCCTCGTACGATGCACAAGCGATGTATTAACGTACAGGTCACTCTTGAGCGAAACCGCGGTGGTATCTGTTGCGCTCATGGTCTGCTTTTCGACAACATGTTGAGTTGTTCGCAGCTGTCAAGCTGGAACAGATGGAGTAGAATGTCGCCTTGAATAGACGCGTGCGAGAGTAGAGGAGGATTGAGGATGAAAGACTATCATGTGAAGCCGGGATCGAGACTTAACTTAGATAAATATGACTCTGACGGCACCGGTGATTACAAGAAGACCGATCAAGGCAAAGAAAAGGCCAAAGCGATCACGGCAGAATTGACCGGACGGCTTGGCGAACTCCAAGAACGGCTGTATGCCAACGGGACTCGATCGCTGCTCATCGTGTTGCAGGGTATGGACACAAGCGGCAAAGACGGGACGATCAAGAGCGTGATGTCCGCTGTGAATCCTCAAGGCTGCAAGGTTGTGTCATTCAAAGCGCCCTCATCGGAGGAGCTGAGCCACGACTTTCTGTGGCGTGTGCATCAAAAGGCGCCATCCAAGGGCCAGATTGGGATCTTCAATCGGTCACATTATGAGGATGTGCTGATTACTCGCGTCCATGGGTGGGTATCGGACAAGGTGGTGCAACAGCGGTTCAATCAGATCAAAGAGTTCGAGGCGCTGCTCCATGAAAGCGGGACAACCATTCTTAAGTTTTTTCTGCACATCTCGAAGGATGAACAGAAAGAGCGGCTGGAGGAACGCGTTCGCGATCCAGAGAAACGCTGGAAATTCAACGAAGGAGATCTTGAAGAACGGAAACTATGGAAGAACTACATGGATGCGTTCGAGGACATGTTGGCGGCCACGAGCACCGACCATGCGCCCTGGTATATCGTGCCGGCCAATCGGAAGTGGTATCGGAATCTCGTGGTTGCCGATCTAGCCGTTCGCGCGATGGAAGACATGAAACTGAAGACACCGCCTGCTCCCGCAGGGGTCAACTTCGACACGTTAAAAATTGTGTAACTGGTTTATGTTCGACCCATCCGCCAGTACTCTTCTGTCCAGAATGAATCTGGACGAAAGCGTTCGGGATCGGTTAACCGAACTCGGCTCTACCTGAGACTCCGGCTCTTAGGGGAAAAGCCCGTTTCTTGACACCTTGGGCAGGGCTATATTAGCATGCGCATCCAGATTGATGGGCGCGTAGCTCAGGGGGAGAGCGCTACCTTGACACGGTAGAGGTCGACGGTTCAAGACCGTCCGCGCCTACCACTTAGCGGAAAGTATTATCTCGCCTCTTGCAGGCGAGGCATTATTGGTGTTTCTAAAACCTGGTTGATCGACGACATGTCATGAAAGTTACACTTAAAAATGGCGGATGTCAGGAAATCCATGCCGGTCAGACGGTTGGGTCCGCCCTATCGGCTCTGGGCTTGAAGCTTGGCCCGGACATCCTTGCGGCCAAGGTAAATGGTCGCACCATGGATCTCTCGAGCATCTTGGCTGAAGATGCCGAGGTTATCCCATTGCAATTCGATAGCGTAGAGGGCCGTGAAGTCTATCGCCATAGCAGTACCCATATTATGGCGCAGGCTGTCAAAGAGGTATTTCCCACTGCCCAATTGACGATCGGCCCGGCCCTCGACGATGGGTTCTTCTACGATTTTGCCTTTGAGCGGCCATTTACTCCGGAGGATCTCGAGAAAATCGAAGCGAAAGCGAAGGACATCATCAAGCGCGCGCACCCTGTCAAGCGGGCAGAGCTGTCGAAATACGATGCGGTGAAGTTATTCGAATCGCGAGGCGAAGCCTACAAGGTTGAGCTGATTCAAGGCCTGGACGATGGGCAGACCATTTCAGTCTATAGCCAGGGGGACTTCACCGATCTCTGCCGAGGGCCGCACTTGCCGACGACAGGTCATGTCGGGGCTTTCAAGCTTCTGAACACGGCGGGAGCATATTGGCGTGGCGACGAACGTAATCCCATGTTGCAGCGGATCTATGGGACATCGTTCCCGACCCAGGCGGAACTCGATGCGTATCTGGCCAAGCTAGAAGAGATTAAACGACGAGACCACCGAAAGGTCGGTAAGGAGCTCGACTTGATCTCGACCCAGGACGAAGTCGGCCCTGGCTTGATTCTCTGGCATCCGAAAGGCGCAACGATCCGTCTGTTGATTGAAAACTTTTGGCGCGACCAACACATTCAAAACGGGTATGAGCTGGTGTATTCCCCTCACATTGCCCGATTAGATCTCTGGAAAACCAGCGGCCACGTCGACTATTACCGGGACAATATGTTCGCTCCCATGAAGGTTGAAAACAGCGAGTACCAGCTCAAACCGATGAATTGCCCGTTCCACATCATGATCTACAAGTCGCACCTGCGCAGCTATCGTGATCTCCCCATCCGCTATGGCGAGCTGGGGACGGTCTATCGATACGAACGGACAGGCGTTCTTCATGGTTTGCTGCGGGTTCGCGGCTTCACGCAGGACGACGCACATCTATTTTGTCGGCCGGATCAGATTGAATCCGAAGTCAGCCAGGTTCTCGACTTCACCTTCTTTATTCTCGGCACCTTCGGGTTCACCGAATTTGAAGTGTACCTTTCGACGAAGCCGGAGAAAGCCGTCGGTTCAGAAGAGCGATGGGCTCAAGCCACGAGCGCGCTCGAATCAGCTCTAAAGGGACGAGGAGTCGCCTATCAGATCGATCCGGGGGAAGGCGTCTTCTATGGACCCAAGATCGACATCAAAATCAAAGATGCGGCATTCTCCTCACGGCGGATGCGTTCAAACAGGCACAAGAAAATGGCTACGACCTTGTCGAGGTTGCGCCCACGTCGGTGCCTCCCGTGTGCCGCATTATGGACTACGGGAAATACAAGTTCGAGTTGAGCAAGAAGGACCATCAAAACCGGCGCCATCAAAAGTCGACGCAGGTGAAGGAAATTAAGTTGCGCCCTCGGACAGATACGCATGACTTGGAGATCAAGATTCGACAGATTAAAGGCTTTTTGGCCGATGGTAACAAGACCAAAGTCCTCTTGACGTACCGAGGTCGTGAGATGGCGAATCAGGAGATGGGTCGAACGCTCATGAATACGGTCATCAAAGAATTGGGAGACGCGGGCACAATCGAGTATGCCCCTCGCATGGAAGGGCGAAGCTTGATCATGATCGTCGCGCCCAAGTAACAGAGTCGGCTCGAAGGTTGTTAACAGAAGGAATCAATCACATGAAGAATCGGAAGATGAAAACACATAGTGGAGCGAAAAAGCGGTTTACCCGCACAGGCTCCGGGAAACTTGTTCGGAGAAAGGCGGGGAAACGCCATATCCTGACCAGCAAAACACAGGATCGAAAGCGCCGATTAAGCGGAACGGTCCTTGTGGATAAAACCAAGACCCAGGCGCTAGACCGCTTATTGCCTTATAGCTAAATGAGCACGTCTGAATCGCGTTAACCAAAAGGAGTATTGACCCATGCCTCGCGCAAAAGGTGGCCCCAAAACAAGACATCGGCGGAAAAAGCGTCTGAAGCTGGCGAAAGGACAGTATGGAGGGAAGAGTCGGCTGTTCCGCACGGCAACAGAATCAGTCGATAAAGGTCAGGCCTACGCCTATACAGGACGGAAAAATAGGAAACGGGATTTCCGCGTGCTGTGGATTGCGCGCATCAATGCGGCAGTTCGAGCTCATGGACTGACCTATGGCCGGTTTATCAACGCGCTGAAGAAGGCCAATATTCTCTTGGACCGGAAGGTTCTCTCCGATATGGCCATCAAAGATGCCACCGGATTTGAGCAGCTAGTCGGTCTCGCCAAACAGCACCTCGTCCCTGCCGGGGCGTAAGCCTGGCGGCCTGTCGAGTATCGCTTCGACGATTCGCCTGCGATAGAATGTCCATCTTGAGGGATGCGCCGACAGGCGCGTGCCTCAAGATCATTCAGCCAGTTCTGTCAGATCGAGTTCGAACGCGACGGCAGGGACTCCGATCTGCCAGCGTTCGAGCACTTCGGGGTGTAGTTCTCCAATCACACCGACTTGCTTTCCACGAGACACGATACTTCCCACTCGCCCAGCGAGAAACGAAGGATGCTGGATCGGTTCGAGGCTATACGTGTGGTTCACATAATAGAATAGCGTGTCTAAGCAGGAGTGGGCCTCGGAGAAATGGGCATCGGCATGGGCAATCATCCCTCCCAGCACCATCACGGTGCGTGACCCTTGGGGCTGTGTGAGATCGTAACGGGCCACTTCGCCGGCTTCGAATGTCCGATGGGGATAAAACGCCCGGTTCGATGCAGCTTCTACGCGAAGCAACGATGGAAGCATCCATTGTCGAAGCGCGGAGAAGTTCTGAGACATCACATTGTCCACTTCGACAAGTTTCCCCCACTCAGTCGCCCCTAATCGCATGGCGTCGCGCAGGCTCTGGGGGGAGCTGAGAATATTGGAAATGATTTCTTGAAACCCCATACCGACCATAAGAGCCCTCACGCGATCGGAGACTTCTTCAATACGTGACAAGCCTCCGACCGTAAACTGTGATGGCATCACCGGCAAAAACTCTCCATACCCACGACTAATGGCGACATCTTCAACCACGTCCATCGCGTGCATGAGGTCTTGCCGATAAAATGGAAGCGTCACCGCGATCTGTTTACCCTTCACCGCCACGTCATATCCGTAGGCCATGAGAGCCTTCGCGACTTCCTGAGCACCGAGTGTCTGCCCAAGGGCCTGTTCGATCGTGCGGACGGGAAGCTTCTGTGACCTCAGCAGATCTTGAGGGGTCATGACGGACATCCCAAGCGAGGTTTTGTAGGGGTACCGTACTTCGATCGGCTCGATCGCCGCGCCACGATCTGCCAGATTGGTGGCAAAAATGTTGAGGGTCAAAACGACCATCGAAAGGTCAGTGCCGGTCACCTCGACGAAGAGGGCATCGTCTCCCACGCGCACTTCTCCAGCTTCGCGGCTATTGATAATGGGCGGAAAGGAGAGAGCCTGACGCTTCGCGTCGCAGAGGAAAGGCAGGCGATCGTGTCCCGCGAGAATGCCGCCGAACTCCAAACCCTTGGGATGGACAAGCAGCATCTCTCCGAGCGTCATGACCGTATCCATTCCCAGCGGTGTGAATGATACGTCGTCCGGTCTTACCAAGTCGTACGTGACCGGAAACTCGATCGCTGCGAGCCGATAGATTCCGATCGACACGGTTCGGCGTTTACGCCCGAACATCTCGGCGAGTTTCTCTTGTGTCTGGATCAGCTGCGCGAGGCCCTCCTGTGTCACGACGTAGCCGGTCGCAGCGCAGGCTGCCACGTAGGGCCTGACCGTCTCCATGCCGGGCGCTACGTTGAGTCGCTTCGGTGACTGCGATTTGATTGTGAGAAAATCGTACTTCGGGAGAGATCCTTGCCGTTTCACCCGAATTTGTCTGGCGATCCCTTCGCAGCACCAGAGATCGGGACGATTGCTGTCTTGCAGCTCGATTCGGAGCTCGCCTGTGTCGAGGTTCTGCCCCTTCAGCTCACCCTTTACCAGCATCAACGACTCTTCGAGCTGTTCGATGGTGATGGGTTGGGACATCTCTCCAGGCCCTACGAGCAATCCCTCGAGATCCTGTTTGAAAATGGTAATCGTGGGCATATGAAACCTAAAAAGCACCCTTCGTGGAGCGGATGAGATCGAGATTGTCGGTGAATAATTCACGAATATCGTGAATACCGAGCGCCACCATCGCCATGCGGTCGAGCCCAAGCCCCCACGCAATCACCGGGACGGTCACGCCTAGCGGAAGTGTGACTTCCGACCGAAACAATCCGGCTCCGCCCAGTTCCATCCATCCGAGCTTTGGATGGCGCACGTGTAACTCGACGGAAGGTTCGGTGAATGGAAAGTAGGCTGGGAGAAACTTGACCTCCTTGGCTTGCGCCACTTCACGAGCAAAGAGGTTCAGTAGGCCGAGCAACGTGCGAAAGTTGATGTCTTCGCCGAGCACGATTCCTTCCACCTGGAAGAAATCGGTGGCATGGGTCGCATCGACTTGATCGTAACGAAAACAGCGGGCGATGGAAAAGTATTTTCCCGGCACGGCCGGTTGTGTCGCCAATGTATGGGCCGATACTGCTGTTCCCTGGCTCCGCAAGACCAACCGCCGCGCTCGCTCTGCATCGAAGGGATAGTTCCAACCGGTCGAGCCGGTTTCACCGCCATTCCGGTGCGCTTGAGCAACCTGGGATAAGAACGGTTCTTCAATCGACGAGGCATGGGCCGGTTCTTTGACGAAGTAGACGTCATGAATGTCACGTGCCGGATGGAACTGCGGCATGAAGAGGGCGTCCATGTTCCAGAATTCAGTCTCCACGAGCGAACCCCGCATTTCCTGGAACCCCATACTCACGAGTTTTGTCTTGACCGTATCGAGAAATTCGCGATACGGATGCCGTTTGCCAGGGGCAATCCGAGGCGCGCGGAGACTGATCGTATATTTACGGAAGCGCTTCGTTTTCCAGTTTCCATCTTTCAACAATTCAGGTGTCAGTTGAGAGACTTCTTCCAGGGCCTTCTGCCGAGAGAGCTGTTGCGTGGCCTCGACGCCGGACTCGGAAAGCTTGAGAGCCCTGGTCACCCGATCGTCGATACGGAACGGTTCCCGCGCATTTCCGCGCTTGACAGCGTGATCCTGAATGATCTGCCGTTGTGATTCGGAAAATGCCCGCAGTTCACGAGGCGCGCCATGGAGCTGTTGCAGCAACCCCCGCATCGCTTCAGCTGTCTGGCTCGGTCTACCGGTCGATTCGATGCAACCGCCTTGAATAATGAGGAGTGCGCCTTCTTTTTTGAGTTTTCCAATCGCCCCGCTCACCTCGGTCGGTTCCAGCCCCTCCCGAGATTGAACGTCTTGAATGGTCAGGCGCTTGCCGGTTTTACCCGCGTCGCGAGCGACAGATAGCACCCGTTCGATCGGCGAATATTTTTCAAAATACAGTTCACCGAGTTTGGTGAGAGAGACGATCGGAGTTGCGGTTTCCGTGTCCACCGCGAGCAAGGACTTGGCGAGCAACCATTCTACCGCCATACTGAGCTGCGAGGGCTCTAATCCAGTGGACTGTACGAGCTGCTCTGTCTGGAGGATAGCGGAGCGATCCCCTCCGAATGTCGAGAGGACTTTGACTTCGAGAGGATGGAGGCTGTCGATGAGGGAAGATATGTCCACCCGACAAGCCTATCGGTGAGAAGAGACGCGTTGTGGCTTCGTGGAAGAAGGGCGACCGGCTGCGCGCATTGCGGTAATGGTCGCGGCATAGTCACGACTGGAGAAAATAGCCGACCCAGCGACCAAGACATCGGCCCCCGCAGCCAGGACCTCAGACGCATTGTCGATTTTGACGCCACCGTCCACCTCGAGCAATGCATGGCTTCCGATCCGATCGATCATGGCGCGAGCGGATGCGGTCTTCTGCAAACAGGACGCGATAAACGTCTGACCGCCGAAGCCAGGATTGACGGACATGATCAGGACCAAATCGACATCGGGGAGGATTTCTTCGATCGTACTGAGTGAGGTGGCGGGGTTCAGAGTCACCCCGGCCTTGACGTCGTGCTCTTTGATCAATTGCACCGTTCGGTGGAGATGCGGACAGGCCTCGACATGCACGGTGAGGTAGTCCGCTCCTGCCTCGGCGAATTCAGCGATAAAGGCATCGGCATTCGTAATCATGAGATGGACGTCGAGCGGGAGCTTGGTGACTTTTCTGAGGGCTGCGACGATAGGCGGACCGATGGTTAAATTCGGGACGAAATGCCCATCCATGACATCGATGTGGAGGAGATCTGCTCCTGCCCGTTCCACGGCTCTCACTTCATCGGCCAACCTGGCGAAGTCGGCGGCTAAAATTGAGGGTGCAATAAGAACGTTGCGGGCCATGATCATCTCTTCCTTAGCCGTGCAGCGTAAAATCCGTCCATCGAGAATCGGTTACCGATTGTCGAGAGCGCGCCTTGACCCGTGACGAACTCTTGCGCCGCAGTCGGGAGCCAAGGTGCGACAGACTCACGCTGGAATTCAGCATGGACACAACAGAATCTTTCGATGACGTCTTCGTTTTCTTCCGGCTCGGTCGAGCACGTACTATAGACCAGCACCCCGCCGGGCCGCAAGCACGGGGCGACTGCTTCGAGGATCTGACATTGAAGCGCCTGATGTCGCGAGAGCGCCTGCGCACCTTTTCGCCATTTGGCTTCCGGATGTCGACGTAATACACCGAGTCCGCTGCAGGGCGCATCCACCAAAATGCGATCGACGGACGATCTACCTACGTTGGCCTTCTTTACTAAGGGAGGTCTTGCCGACTCGATCATGGGAACCCATTCGCGCGGTTGTCGTATATCACCGATGATGGGCACGACAATCTGAGCCCCGAGTCGGCGGCAATTGCTTCTCAGGAGATTCAGACGGGCCTCCTTTCGATCGACGGCATAGATCGTCCCCTTATTCCGCATCAGATCAGCCATATGAGTAGATTTCCCTCCCGGCGCCGCGCAAGCATCAAGTACGGTGTCACCGGGTTGAAGATCGAGCAATGGGGGAATCAATTGCGCTGCTTCGTCTTCGACGTAAAAAGCGCCCTCATGAAATCCTGGAAGTGATGGCACGAGGCCGCCTTGTTCGATCAGAATACCGAATGGACTCACGCTGGTCGGCTTGGCCACCGTACCTGCCTGTAGAAAGGTTTCGAGAAGCGCGTTCCTGGTCGTGATCAGCTGATTCACTCGAAGCGTCAAGGGGGGCGCGGCACTGACACTCTCGCAGGCAAGTTCCGCTGAAGCCAGACCCAAGCGCTCTACCCATCGCTGGCTGAGCCAGCTTGGAATCGAGTGCCGTATGGCGAGGGCTTGCGCAGCGTCATGATCCATGCTGGGCCAGGGCTGAGGCGGATGGCGCAAGAACGCGCGTAACACCGCATTCACGAATCCACTCCAGTCTCTGTCAAGTCTACCTGTAAAGGCCCTGGCCAGATTGACTGATTCGTTGACTGCGGCTGACTGCGGAATGCGATCGAGAAATAAGAGTTGGTAGGCGCCAAGCCTGAGCACCATCTGCACGGCGACGGGAAGGCGAAGCAACGGCTTGTCTAGAGCCGGACCGAGCCGCCAATCGATGGTCGCAAGACGTCGCAAGACACCATAGGTAAGCTCCACTGTGAGGGCCCGTTCCCTGCCGTCGAAGGAGGATTGCGCGAGCGCGCGCTCTAACAAGACATCGATCCCTTCGTCGCTGTCGCATGACTCCACCAACAACGAGAGAGCGATCGTGCGCGCTGATGGTGCGATCTGGGCAGAAAATAATGAACGAGAGGCCATGCGAAACTCACAGGACAGAGACGCTTCGGTTGTGCGATGAACGCCCTGATGTTAGGAAAGAGCTGGTTTGCCCAACTGAGATCCCACAGCAATGGGATGGCCGGTTAAGTATTGGGATACGGCCATGCGACGGCTATTAGCCGGCTGTAATTCCATCACGGAAAGGATTCCTTCTCCAGTGGCGACATGAATCGCCTCGCGCGTGACGGCGACAATCATTCCCGGAGGCTTCGTGACTTGCCCTGGAAGCGCCAGGGCGCTCCAGATGGTCCAGCTGCTACCTTCCGCAACGGTTGTGTAGGCCCCCGGCCACGGAGAGAGGCCACGGATTCGGTTTGCGAGAGCAGTGGCCGGCAAGGTCCAATCGATTGCGCCATCTTCTTTTTTCAGCAATGGGGCCGAGGTCGCCAATGAAGAATCTTGTTGCCGCGGCACGAGAGTACCGGCTCTGAGTTGAGCGATCGTCTCAACTAACAGTCTGCCTCCGAGCTCGGCCAAGCGTGTAGAGAGGGTACTGGCGGTATCGTCCGGTGTAATGGAGATCGCCTCTTGAAGCAAGATCGCACCCGTATCCATCCCTTCATCCATCAGCATGGTGGTAATTCCTGTTTCCGTTTCCCCATTGATAATTGCCCATTGAATCGGACCAGCGCCGCGATATTTCGGAAGAAGGGAACCATGCACATTGATACAGCCGCTGGGGGGAAGCAAAAGAACGGGTGGCGGCAAGATGCGCCCGAATGCCGCGACCGCAATGACATCCGGTTTCCACTCAGCGAGAGCCTGAAGAAACTCAGGATCCTTCATCTTGAGCGGTTGCAGGAGAGGGATCTTTTCACGCTGAGCCACGAGTTTTACCGGCGACGGCATGAGGATGTGCCCGCGTCCTTTTGGGCGATCAGGTTGTGTGACAACGCCGACAACGGAATCGCCTGACCGCAACAAGGCCTCGAGCGAGGTCGAGGCAAAATCCGGTGTGCCCATAAACACAAGTCGCATGGTATCGCTTTAGCATTGCAAGTGATCGAAAGCAACTGTGCCGCATGGAGGTTGGCTTGACTTGCCGTTCAGCGCTTTGTTAGCATCGCCCCGCGGGGTGGAGCAGCCCGGTAGCTCGTTGGGCTCATAACCCAAAGGTCGAAGGTTCAAATCCTTCCCCCGCAACCAACCGGGCGATTCGAACTAATCCCTCGCTCGGAAATCTCAAACATCTTCAGGTCTTTAACTACTTCTTACCCACGAGAACCGAGCAGAAAAATTCGATAACTGTTTCATAGAGTCGGCAGGAATTAGCGCAAGGCGAGGAGATGCGATGCATTTCGTCCGTATCGGCAAGAAGGCCTTGAATCTCGACAGTGTGAGCTACTGTGAGGCGCAGATTTGGCAGGACGAGATGTCGCTCAAGGTCTACTTCTCAGGGTCTGCTAACAATACGCCGCTGGTATTCGCCGAAGACGACGCCAAAGTACTATGGAAGTACCTCGAGTACGTCGCTGAAAAGCCTGTCTAACGTCCCACTCTCCGAACTCTTCGATTGTACGGTTCGCTGCTCGCACCTCGTGTTTTCGCCCACGCATACGTGTAGATCCCCTACTCTGAGTCATATTTCTGGTAGATCGTAAGATCGCAGGCGCTCGATTAATACGGTTTGCCTACGTGCATAGAAGGGGCAGCCAGTATGGCCGGCATGAGCCAGCCGTCTTTTTTGTATCCACGATAGTAGACGAGCACTTTTTTTACATAATCCTGTGTTTCTTTGTAAGGTGGGATTTGCCCATATCGATCCACCTTGCGTTCTCCAGCGTTATAGGCAGCCAAGGCTAACCGGGTGTTGCCATGGAATCGATCGAGGAGATATCGCAGATGCTTCGCTCCGCCGGTAATGTTTTCGTTCGCATCATAGAGGTTTCGGACGCCATGCCGAATGGCAGTTTCCGGCACCAGCTGCATAAGTCCTACCGCCCCAGCCTTTGAAATTACCGTTGGGTTAAAGGAAGACTCAGCCTTTATGACCGCAAGGAGCAAGGCTGGTTGAACACGGTACTGCTGAGATGCACGGATGACGGCCTGCTCGAGCTCCAGGTTCGTCACACCACTGTGATATCGGGCTTTGTTGCGAACTGCCGTGACGGAGCTACCTGTCGATACATCCTCTGCGCGCACACGCTCTGCAGGACCGATGTATTTATGGCCTGTCACATCAGCATGAACGGAGGGAATCCAAATTGCTGTCAGTATAAAAAAAGTGCAAATAGAATATACGGAGGAGCCGGTGCGAGCAAACATTCGGAGTCCCAAATCAGCGTGATACGGTTTGCTGTGACGATCGACTCCGTTCATTTCCGCCCCTATTGATGAAACGTGTGTAACCATGTGGCAGATGCTTCTGTAGTTCAGAGCCAACTCCTGACAATAGATCTATCAGGGCAGGTTCTGTGCCTTCTGGTGTGGAAGAGAAATTGGTTGACTATCTAATCAGTACAATGACTTGCAATTCTCTATGACACCAACTTTGGTGGGGGATTTGATTGGAGGCTTCCCTAGTTTTAGCTCTCTTTGCCGCATTTTGCGGCTCGTCGGAGGAATACCAGGATCTCCCATCACGCTTGTGCCAGATTCCTCGAACGAGGGGGCTCTCGCGTGCCGAAGGAGGCTGTGGTACTCTGTGCTCTCCTAATCGTCTGAGCGAGGGGGTGCTCAAATCCATGACGAAGCTTAGATACTGCGAACGAATCGACACACAGTTTCCTGTTGTATTCGCCGGCGAGGCCTATGTGGGGGAGGGGACTGTGCTCAACGTCTCTGTTCCTGGTTGTGCTGTCTACAGCCGGAAACGCGTACAGCCAGGTTCGTATCTCGAGATGAGAATGCTCGTCCCTAACACTGCACCTCCCCTCCGGGTCGGATTAGCCAAAGTACGTTGGTGCGAGGGGCGACGGTTTGGTGTCGAATTTATTCAGATGCCCGGTGAAGACCAAGTTCGGTTAGGCCGTCTCGTGAAAAATGAGGTCCCGCTGGCGCTAACGCTATAATCCAGCCAGGGCAAGGGGCACTTTCTGATATGATTGATTACGTTACCAAAAGTAAGGAGGAGAGCGCATGACGAGAGGTCTCGCACTCTTCATGATACTGCTCCTAGCAGGCTGCGCTGAATCCTACACCGTATTTCATAGCCAGACCGGCAATCCGATTTTACTGATTCGCCGCGCGTACACCTATGAAGGCTGTCTCTCCACCATGCGAGAGGAAGCCGTTCAACTTGGTGTTTCGTTCAGCACGGTCCAGGTGAAAGGTTCTTGGCAAGGCCGGTCCCTTCTCTGGCCCTTGGAGCCAGGGTATGCCTGCGAAGGAGCGATCGGCTCCGAACGTCTCCCACGGGGAATCTACCCGACGGTTCCTCCCCTCTCACCGCAAGGATAGTCACGGCCTGCTTTCTTTCTGCTCGCCGCACTATCATCGCATGCCGTATAGTCCTCAGAATATTTTTGTCCCTCTCTCAAGGGATCTGTTGACAATACCACTGCTGGCGCAGTATTAATCGAGCAATACTACCA
Source organism: Nitrospira sp. (assembly GCA_005116775.1). Lineage (GTDB taxonomy): Bacteria > Nitrospirota > Nitrospiria > Nitrospirales > Nitrospiraceae > Palsa-1315. The sequence goes on along the minus strand of SWDN01000008.1, from coordinate 9,590 downwards.
GATGTACCTATGAGATACCTTCTTTTGGATCTGCTCCGCGTTTCTGGCCAAAAACATTTTTAGAATCATAAGAAAGGAGGTGGCTTGAGTTGGTCTCGCCGGGCTATTCGTAGTTCCAAGGCCGGCAACAGAAGCCTCAACGGGATTCCGTGAAAAACGTCATCGCCTTCACCGATCAGTAATAAAATGCCTAACAAGGAGTTGTAATGGAAGACCTGGTTATCGAAGAAGAAGGTGCCTCATCAGCATTGAAAATTACGCTTGGCGACTTTCTCGTCTTTATCAATTGGATGAATCAAACTGAAAAATCCCTCGATCGTGCTGAAGCGTTACCGTCTCTCCCGGAACTGGACTCTGGCAAGGTCAAGGGTTGGATTCAGCTCGTACAGCGCCTTGAGGAGCGTTTCCGCCGGAGCGAAGAAAAGAAAGTGGCTCTTGAAGCGAATGTGATTGCACAGGAAGCACAGTTGGGACAACTCTTGTCGCACTTACATTCGAACATCGCCTCACTCTATGACAACCTCGGACAGTCGCAAAAAGCGGAAGAGGTTCGTCGGCGAGCTGAGGCGCTACATGTAGGCTAAACCTGGCGGCTGTGCATCCAGATTGTCCGCTGCGGATTCTCTGACCACCCTAGGTAGGGCTCTCGTTGTCTCGCAATCGCCTACAAAGGGTGGTCACGGTTTTCATCGAGGGCATACTATTGCGGCTACTCTCTCGTCATATGTTTACGTGGCGAGTGCCGCCTTTTAGTTTCACGTCTTTCTCTCGCGCTATCCTCGCAATTATTTTACCCTCTCTTGTCTCTTGGCTATATTTATGTTCTCATAGCCGTCGACACTGCCAGAGATAGCGGGGCTGTCAGTAGAAGGCAGAATCGGCTTCGAAGGGTTCGGAGGAAACGAGGGTGTCAGATGATCAAAGTCCTTCTTGTCGAAGACAATGACATCGACGCTGATCTCACTCAGGATCTACTCTCTGAGTGGAGCATGGAGGAGTTCCAGATTACCCGTGCGAGGACATTGGCGGAGGGATTTGCGTTCCTCAGTCATGACCGGTTTGACGCGGTGCTCTTGGACCTGTCTCTTCCGGACGCATTCGGTCTTCCGACGGTCAGGCAAGTCCATGCAATGAATCCAACCGTCCCTGTTGTCGTTCTAAGCGGGGTAGCCGATCAGAGCCTGGCTCTTCAAGCGGTGCAACAGGGGGCTCAGGATTATCTTGTCAAGGGCCAGGGTCATCCCGAGCTACTAGCTCGATCTATCCGTTATGCCATCGAGCGTAAACGAGCTGAAGAGCACCTGACGTACCTTGCGCAGTACGATCACTTGACGGGACTGGTCAATCGTAGTCTCTTTCGTGATCGACTGATTCAAGCGATGGCTCGAAGCAAGCGCATGAATCAACAGATCGGTCTCATGCTCCTCGACCTCGATCGATTCAAAGCGGTGAACGATACCTTCGGTCACGACATGGGTGACGAACTACTCAAATCCGTGGCCGAGCGACTCAAAGCCTGTGTGCGGGAAGTCGATACTGTGGCGCGAATGGGAGGGGATGAGTTTACAATCATTCTAGAAGGGGTCTCTTCCGAGCAGAACATCCTCGTGGTGGCAAAACGTATCACTGAATCTATTGCGACACCGTTCGAGCTCAAAGGGCACCAGATCTCCATCGGCATCAGCATAGGAATTACAATCTATCCTCACGATGATCATCCTGTCGATGAGCTACTAAAGCATGCCGACATGGCCATGTATCGAGCGAAACAACAAGGCGGCAGCGCATTCCACCTTCACGAAATATCAGGGACGCATTCGGCAGAACTCCTCCCATAACGAGCTTCGATAGCTGACGCTGTAACGTCAAGCCTCGTGTTGACTGCTACTCCTCCCGGCCTCGCCCCGTATCATTCAGCACAGTGACTTCGAGAACGCCGATGTTTTGACGACCAGCGTCGTTACCGGCCGATGTCGCCTAGCGGTTGGTCTGTTACAATCAAGGCTCCACGAGGATTGGGGGCAAGGATGTTCGAGGCGCCGAGTTCCGCCGGACCTGGGGTAGGATGGCAGTCAGGGGTGATGACCATTCCCCAGTGCTGATTATCGCTGCACCTATTGTCGACGAGGAGTGCCTCTGCGTGATGAAAGAGAAGAATCCCGCTGAGCATATTCTCCCGGCATCGGTTCCTGACGAGCTCAGGATGGCTTCCAGGATCTCGCACCGCGATACCGAAATGATGATTGCCGCAGCAAACATTGTCGGCGATCCTTGGCTGTGCGCCGGCAAAGACAAAAATCCCCGATTCCCGATTGCTACAGACTTCGTTCTCGATAAATGTCGGCCGCGATTGCGGGCCATAAATTACTACGCCGGACAGGATACCCTCCGTGGCACGGCACTGAGTAACAGTACAAGAGGAGTCGAGCAGGTTCATCGCGGAATGCTGGTCGCTTCCAACATATCGAAACGTGATGCCGGAGATGCGGCCGCCAGGGACCTGCTGGAGATAGAGAGGCCCCCCACGCCGGGAAAAAATCTGCACATCGTCTCGATTGGCTCCTATCAAATGAATTGGTCGTCCCGTGATAAAAATCTTATCTTCGTAGATTCCAGGGCGAACAAAGACCTGGTCGTACTCTCCCGCATCGAGTAGTGCCGCGCTGGGTCTTGGATAGGAATCGCCGTCATTCGCGTCGACGATCAGAGTCTTTCCGCCGAATGGATTCGCCGGCGGATCGTCATCATATTTCGTTTTCATCACGACGTTACTTCTCACGCGCTGCCATTGTGCTTATCAAGAGCCATTGCCCCAACGAACCGAATCGCATTATTTCGGCCACAACCACGCAAGTCAAGTTCCCTGTGAATCGTGCTCTGAAGCCGCTTTGCTGAGGGGTTGATTCAGTTATATCGAGCAAGGAGGCTCGCGAACAAATCGTACAAATCTGTTGCACAGGGACAGGCTGTTACTTCTGAATCCCCTGCATCGAATGGAGCCAAGCTCATGGATTCTCATCGGTTTTACCCAAGCTGTATGGCTGCATAATGGCATGGCGATTGCGTTATGACGAAAGGAGGAACGCTGAGACTTTGCCGAGCAGTATGGAGGAGTACGATGAAGATGCTATCGAGCGTGCTTTCAGGAATGGTCATCGTGTTGTTTTCCTTCAATCTGGCCGTCGCCGCCCCTTCCAATATGCAGGATTCGTCTCGACACCTCTACGATCGAGTGATGGAGGAGTTTAAGCATAGGGATTATGAGGCTGCGCTGGCAGGGTTTCGATTCTTCCTCGAACTCCACGGGCGGTCATCGCTGGCGGCCAACGCGCAATACTGGGTGGGGGAATGTCAGTACCGACTAGGGCGCTACAAGGATGCGCTGAAATCCTTCTATCATGTCGTTTCCTATTACCCCCTCAGTCCGAAAATTTCGGCCTCGACCTTGAAGATCGGACAAACGTATACGAGGATGAAGGATCACGAGAAGGCTCGTATGATGTATGAACGAGTCGTCGATCAATATCCTGAGAGCGCTGAAGCAGAGTTGGCACGGAAAGCCCTCGACGTGGCCCCAGTGCGGGAAGAAGAACCGATCTCTCAGCTGACCGGTAACAGCCTTTCCGACTAATCGACGTAACTCTGAATAGATAGGGGATACGTTAACCCTACGCAGAGTCGTCATTCTTCATCGCTGACTCCAAATAACCGAGCCAGTTGAGGTACCGTATAGGATGTGTGGGGATTCAAAGTGGTCAACGTAATGCCGGCTGCTTGTAGCACAGATTGAATCTCCCGTGTTCGAGTGACTTCGTGTGGTTGAGGGGAAGAATCTTCTGCCAGAAGCACAACTTGCTCCGCAGTCTTCGTTCCTGGGTGGACCAACACAAAGTCGAGTTGCTTCAACGCGATTTGTTTCAATACCTGCGATCGAGCCGTTCTTTCCGCCTCAACGCTGACAACAGACCAGAGTGAAACCCTTGCAAAGACGAGGTAGTGGTCTTCTACCGCTAAACGGATGAGATTGTAGAGTAAGAGATCAGTGTCGGTCAGTAATGGTTCGGGGCGCAGTATGACGTTTGGAGGAAGCACAAAGGGCTTTTTCTCGACCGGTCTTTCAGTTGACGAAGCTCTCAGCCGCCAAACCAGGAATGCCAGAAGCGCGATGCCAAGGCCAATGAACAGGCTTTCCATTGTGCCACTACCGATTGGGAAGAGACTCACGCCAGCGAGGTCCGCTCGGGACAATGGTGCCAAGGAGTACAGGATGGTTCGCGCCGGTCACAGACGGGATATTGCCACATTGTCCAGTGACAGTGTGATAGGCCAATAGGGCGAAGGCTACAGCTTCAAACGCCTTACTGTCCCATCCCAGGGCTTCGAATGTGATGACTGGGATCGGCGCGAAGACCGTCGCGAGATGGTTCATGGTCGCACGGTTACGGATGCCACCACCGCCCACTACCACTTCATCGATCTCGCCGTCGATCCATCGTCGCGAGGTTCCCACCGCTTTGGCCGTCCACATACTGCAGGTTGCCAATAAGTCCTCCATCGAGAGGTTACGTTGCTGTTGGGTGGCGATCAGCTCGTCTATGAGATCAGGGCCGAATGCCTCACGACCAGTCGATTTTGGCGGCCGCTTGGTCAGAAATGGATGCGCGAGAAGTTTCCCCAACAATCGTGAATCGACTTGCCCTTTCAAGGCCAGTTTTCCATCACGATCCATTAACGACCGTCCGCCTGTCATGCGCGCCATCAGACTGTCCAGCACCATATTGGCTGGCCCTGTGTCGAATGCCTGGACCTTGCTGAGATGTCCCCCTTTGGGCACATAGGTCACGTTACTGATGCCACCGAGATTCACCACTAATCGCGCGCGACGCGCATGTTTCAAGAGCAGCGCATGCGCGACCGGCGCCAGCGGAGCGCCTTGACCGCCTGCGGCGATGTCACGTGGGCGAAAATTGGCGACGGTGGTAATTCCCGTTCGTTCGGCGATGACTGCCGGCTCGGCAATTTGGAGAGTGGAACGAATGGCGCCGACTCCCGGCGCATGGATACCATGTGGAAGATGATGCAGGGTTTGGCCATGAGAGCCGATCAATGCGACATCACTCGGTTGCAGATTCGCCTGTCGAATGACGTGTAGCGCGGCGTTTGCAAACCATTCTCCCAGTAGCGCGTTGAGGTGACAGACCTCCGCGACCGTCCCTGAAACTGACGCGGACAGAATGCGTTGCTGTAGCGAGCGGGGATAGGCCAGCGTGTGTGCGGCGAGCATTCGAGCCTTCAGAGAGCGATCTCGCCCCGTAATGTCAGTCAGTGCCGCATCGACACCATCACCGGATGTTCCGGACATGAGCCCCACGATATGCATCCTTTGCCCCTCCCGTGATCGCCTTGCAACAGCCGTAGGACCGCTACGCTAATGGAACTGCTCAGAGGGGTCAAGCGGCGAAATAGAGGCGCCAGACTCGAGCAATCTATGCAGACCGTTGCGTTGACAACGATAGGACCCGATGTTACCGTCCTCCGCCATGTTGAATGTCCGATCCGTGCTTCTCATCCGGGCCATCTTCGTCAGCGCTGCCCTGCTCGTAGCGCCACTTACCGTTGCTGCTTCATCGAACGAGCCTCTCAATATTGTCGTCACTATTCCTGTTTTGAAAGATCTAGTTCAACAAGTCGGTGGACCCAACGTGCGGGTGACCTCTTTGCTAAGCGGCTACGAAAATGAGCACACGTATTCACCCAGACCAAGTGATTTGGTCGCTGTGCGCAAGGCCAGGCTATTATTCGAGGTCGGGATCGGTCTTGAAGTCTGGGTCTCGTCGTTGGTGAAGAACGCCGGAAGTCCATCGCTTCGCGTGGTCACCACATCTCAAGGTATCGGCCTGATCCGCGACCACACGAGCCATCGAGAGGGGACACATCAGGGCGGTGAGACGACAGGGTCAGACGGTAACCCCCATATTTGGCTGGACCCAGAAAATGTCGCGATCATGTTGCGCCACATCACCGAAGCCTTGATCACAGCCGATCCAGCCCATGCGACAGACTTCCGAACCCGTCAGGCTATCTATCTTCGAAAATTGGATCAGCTGCGGAAAGAACTCTCCGATCGGGTCAAATCATTGCCGGATCGTCGCTTCGTTGCGCACCATCCGGCCTGGCCCTATATGGCAAGGCGCTTTGACTTCGACATGGCAGCGACCATCCTCGTACAATCCGGCGCAGAGCCATCTGCTCTTCAGTTACAATCCCTGATCGGCAAGATCAAAAAAGAACGGATCAAGGTCATCGTCTCGGAAGTCCAGCTCAGCCAAAAACTTCCTACACTGATCGCCAAGGAAACGAAGACACGAATCGTCGTGTTGACCACGTTGCCGGGAGGTGTACCGGGGACTGAGACCTACATCGACATGCTCCGCTATAATGTGCTCCAATTGGCTAATGCCCTCGAGTCCCCGTAGGGGCTAAGAGGGCTATCTCCTCAGCGCCGGAAGGAGCGACTTGTTTCGTGCCAGATTCACACGAGCCCATCATTCAGTTTGACCACGCGTCGTTCGGATTTCCCGGCGTCGTTGCCCTCAAGGATATTTCCCTTTCCATCAATGCGGGTGAGTTCATCGGTGTCATCGGTCCTAACGGATCGGGGAAAACCACACTCTGCCGAGCCGTACTGGGCCTTATGGCTCCCGTCGAGGGCCATCTCCATATTTTCGATTGTGCCTGTGATGAATTGCGGTGCCATCACCGCGCGAAGATTGGATACCTCCCGCAAAAGGGCGTGGTAGACCGCAACTTTCCGGTGACGGTGCTCGAAACGGTGATGATGGGCCGCTACGGAGCATTGGGTTTATTCAAGCGCTCAGGACCGAAAGATCGTGAAATTGCGGTCGAATCTCTTACCCATGTCGGAATGGAGAGGCACAAGGACATGGCTCTTGGCCATCTCTCCGGCGGCCAGCAGCAGCGCGTTTTTATCGCAAGGGCATTAGCGCAACAGCCAAAAGTCCTCCTGCTCGACGAACCAACCACAGGACTCGACATTACCGCTCAGCACAATGTGATTGAACTAGTCGAACACCTGCACGACGAACTTGGACTCACGGTGCTGTTAATCACTCATGATATCAATATGATCCGTTCACGGGTGGACCGGCTCGTGCTCCTTAAGACCCGCCTCTACGCCGCAGGGCCTCCCGCCGACGTCCTCAAACCAGAAATTCTCAGTGAGGTCTACGGGAAAGACTTGGTGATTACAGAGAAAGACCTCGTCATCGTCGAGGACTACCACCAGCGCCGTTGATCGATGCTGTAGGACCCGTGGCCTTCGATATAGATGCCCCGCTTCACATCGGCGAGCAGTTCGTCGAGGGTGGCGGAACCTGGCTCAAGACCGATGTTGGCGATACGGACGATCGGCACGCTGCCCCAGCTGTCCGCGCGATTGGAGCCTCGAGAGCGCGCCTCTCCGATTTTCGGCGCAACCTCGCGGCTCGTGCAATAGCCGACGAAGATACCGTCGCGCACAATGTCCCATCGCTGGCAGGCCACGCCATCGTCATCGTACCCGGTTGCAGCAAGCGTCTCCGGTTCGCAGTTGTCTGCCACGAGGTTTACGTGCGGAGATCCGTATCGAAAGGTTCCCCGTGTGTCGGTCGTGAGAAAGCTGGTCCCGGCATAGTTAGCCTCATACCCGAGCGCGCGGTCGAGCTCGCTTGGATGGCCGCAGGACTCATGCATGGTGAGCGACAGATGTTCGGGGTCGAGGACGAGATCGTAGAGGCCCGGCTCGGTGGTAGGCGCTTTCACCTTCTCGACAGCCTGAGACGCAATCCGCGGGGCCTCGGCTAGAAAGTTTGCGTCCTCGATCAATTCATAGCCCATCCGAAGATGCGGCGTATTGAAGCTCCGCGAGGCGAACCGCCCATCATGAACCGCCGTGGCATCAAAATCGCCGCTCAGAGCCAGGAGGTCGAATTCCAGGCGCGACCCTTCCGTCGACAGAAACAGCTTCCGGTCCCGCTGAACCCACAAACTTGCGCTGCTCCGCGCGATTCCAGCCTGCCGATGGACAGCCTCCATGGTCTCCAGAAGCAGGGCTGTTTTCTTTTCGATCGCGACGGCAAAGGGATCGATCCGCCGTTCCGTGACGACCCGATCTCGATAGACCGGCTCATCGGCGAGTCTCACTCGTTCACTCGCAATGGATGCGGAGCCTTTGGCAATCTCGATGGCCAACTCAGCCACACGAGGAGCCTCTTCCAACGAACACACCGAACTGGCTGCAAAACCCCAAGCCCCGTGATACAGGACACGGACTCCAAACCCGCCGTCCTGCGTTTCCCGAATAGAAGCAATGCGGCGATCTTCGCCGTGAATGGTCTGGACCGTGCTATCGAGGAGGCGGATATCGCCGTACTCGGCGCCGGAAGCTGCCACACGCTTCAGCGCGAGTTCGGCGAGTTCATCCCGATTGGGTGCGCGCATCGAGTGATCGCCTTTGTGAGGAGTGAACAAGTTTCGAACGGGGTTAGTATAACAGGATCATGGGGAAGATCGCAGAGGATCCGAACGAACGTGACGTGAGCGAGGACCTGCTAGAACAATCCGGCAATACCGGTTGAGATCTTTTCTTGAATGATCGGCGTGGCTTCAGGAATGTCGAGGTCTTTCTGGCGGACATGACCCACCATCCGCATCTGCTGCACTTTCGGTCCAGCCGTTGTTTGTCCAGCCATCGGCCGGCCTAATGGCTTGCCCATTTTACGATCGGTGATCTGAACGTCGGCCACGCAGAGATAGGTGCTGCCCTCTTCCTTGGGAGGCTGCTGCTGCATCTGCATCCCAGAGAAACCTCCTCGCCCGCCACTCATAGCCATAGCCTGAGCCATCATGGCATTCATGTCCGGCATCCCACCACCCATCGGCATTGCGCCCATACCCATCGTGCCGCCCATCCCCATGGCGCCACCCGCTCCGGCCCCCATACTCGAGGCCGACGCCATGGTCGTCCCACCACTGCTCACTCCCGCACCAAAGCCAGCCTGCGCCACGCTTTCCGGTGTGACGCCATCGGCGCCTTTATGGCAATAGACCAGCTTGGCTTGGATCCAATAGTTGGCCTGCTCGGGGTCATTGATGAGTTGATAGCCTTTCGCTGTGAGCTTGGCCTGGATGGGGGCGAGCGTGATGTTCTGATTCTCCGAGATGTTTCGGAGTTGGATATACGCAGTACGATTCATGCTGGGATCGAGAAACACCGTGTTGCTGTTCATCAGACCGGAACGAATAATGTTGGAGCAACCGGTCGTCAGGGCGATGAGCAACAACAAGATCGTGAAGGGTACGGGGTGAGGAGTAAGAGTAAGGCGACCAAACAAGCTGTTCATCAGAAGTTTCCTGCGACCGACGCACTCAATCGTTGTTGCAACAACGGCGTCGCTTCCTTTTCGTCGAGTTTCTTTTGATGCACGTCGGCGGCGAGACGGGTTTGGTAGACACCTGGTTGCTGACCTGTTTGTGCTTTCATCCCGACCGGAACCGACGTCGAGGCGCCCTGCTCGGTAATTTGTATATCG
>SWDN01000007.1:208316-209615 GCA_005116775.1 Nitrospira sp. | reverse complement strand
GGTATAGCCCATATTCTTCACGTATGGGATGAGCTTTATGGCAAGTTCAGAGTAGGTCATCCAGCGGTTTCCCTCTTCAGGGATTCGCATCCAGGAGCCAAGATGGGCTTCGTAGATTGAGAGAGGCATGGCGAGCGGATCCTGTTGTGCGCGCGTCGCCATCCAAGATTGGTCCTTCCAGAGATAGGACGAAAGATCACAGACGATTGAGGCGGTCTTGGGGCGTAGTTCCGACGCCACTGCATAAGGATCGGCCTTGAGTAGTGGGGTACCGTGATGTCGTGAGCGAACTTCATACTTGTAAAGCGTGCCGTCTTGGATATCAGGAATGAATAGCTCCCAAAGGCCCGTTGCCCCACGGTTCATCATGGGATGTCGGCGGCCATCCCATTGGTTGAAATCGCCCACGACACTCACTTTTATGGCGTTCGGCGCCCAGACAACAAAGTGGACTCCGGCGACACCCTGAACGGTCAGAATATGCGAGCCCATGGTCTCATAGGATTTGAAGAGGGTTCCCTCGGCGAAGAGATGCAACACATAGTCGGTGAGGAGAGGCGGAAATGCATAGGGATCATGGCGCTCCGAAACCTGTCCTGCACGATCTGTGATGTGGAAACGATAGGGAGTGGTTCCGAGGGGTGTCAGAACAATGGCTTCAAAGAGGCCTGCATCATGGATGCGCGCCATAGGAATAGGCTGTGAATCTCGCTCTCTAAGGAGAAGGCATACATCGTTGGCTTCGGGCACGAAACACCGAACCGCAATGGCCGGGGAGCCGAATTGGGCTATTGGATGAGCGCCAAGAATTGAGAGAGGGTCCCAGTGATGACCCTGGACGAGTTGTTCGAGTTGATCGAGCGATAAGTCCGACATGCCAAAAGCCCTTTCCGTATGTCAGCTGTATCGTAAGGGGGGTAGACTGGGAATGGAAGAGGAAAACGTCTTGAGATCTTACGGGCTGCTCGCAGGGCAGCAGAAAGTAGACAGAAACAATATGCGTGTCAGGTGGGGCAGAGGATGACGCGGCTAGGACTAGAACAAGGGCATTTTGACTGTTAGGACAACGGGCTTACCGCACGAATTACACGTGTAGCGTTCCCTCGAACGCTTAAGATCAACGCCTTTCAATGTCAGGTATCGCCCTTTCAACGTCAGGGACTGATGCTCGCATGGTGAGCGATCCAAAGGCTGACTGAATTTGAATCGTATCCTCATCGTTTCCCTTCAGCCGCACTTCTTTATCAAATCCGCACGCATCTTTCAACCGTCCATTCAAGTGCTGAGCAAGTATCTACC
>SWDN01000007.1:179439-208216 GCA_005116775.1 Nitrospira sp. | reverse complement strand
GCCTAAAAAGTACTCTTACTCACTTCGTTGGAGTAGGTACTTTCATTGCCGGAGCTATCGTACCCTGTAATGACGAAGAAATAGGTAGTCCCGTTTTGCAGTCCTGCCGCCGTATAGTTTGTCGTCGTCTTGGGTAGCGTTACGAGTGGTGCGCCATAGGTTCCTGATGCCGTTCCTCGATACACCTTATATCCTGTTAAATCGGATTCGGTGCTGGCATTCCAGGTCAGCGTGGCAGTCCCTGCAGCTGTGGCGCTGAGTATGAAGGACACAGGAATCTGTCGCGGGCTATTGCTCGATCCGGAAGCTGTGATAGTGACGATGCTGTTATAGGTTCCAGCGACTAACCCCGTCATGTTCACGCTTGCAGTCACGGTCCCACTGTTGGTGCCGGACACGGGACTGAGGGCCAACCACGCTGCGTTGTCCGAGGCCGTCCAGGACAAAGTGCCGCTACCCGTGTTGGAGATACTGATGGGCTTAGGGGCAGGGTTTGCGCCTCCGACCGTTCCGGTGAACGTGAGGTTGGTCGGACTGAAGCCGATCGTTGCAGTAGCCGTTGCTGCCGTAATCGTTAACGTGACCGGCAGGCTTTTGGCTGGAACCCCTGGGGCGGCCACAGTGATGATGGCGCTGTAGGTTCCGGCGGCTAACCCCGTGACGTTCACGTTCGCAGTAACGATTCCGCTGTTGGTGCCAGACTGGGGATTGAGGGTTAGCCATGCCGCGTTGTCCGAGGCCGTCCAGGACAAGGTGCCGCCGCCCATATTCGAAACAGCGATGGTTTGAGCAGAAGGATTCGTCCCACCGACCGTTCCGGCAAAGCCGAGAGTTGTCGTGTTGAGCCCGATGGCAGGCGTGGCACTGCCGGAAGTGACTGTCATGGTGATGGGCACCTGTTTTGTCGTGCCGCCGCCAGAGATGGTCGCAGTTCCGCTGTAGGTTCCGGCAGTGAGTCCAGCGGTGGAGGCCGTGTGCGAGATCGTGGCCGATCCCCCTGGTGCTATCGTCACCGTGTCGCCCGAGGTGGCGATGAGCCAGTTGATCGAATCGAACCAGGTGACGGTCAATATGCTGGTGCCGGTGTTGGTCAGGGTGACACCGAGCACTTGGTTCGGCCCACCCACCGTTCCCGTGTACGCGAGTGAAGCCGGCGAAATGCTGAAACCACTTGTCGAAGTCGCCTGTGTGATGGCCAGCGTGACGGCAAGCGTCTTGGCCGTCGCGCCAGGCGCGGATACCGTCACAGTTGTTGAATAGGTACCAGTGGCAAGGCCGCTTGCAGCGATACTTGCTGTCACGCTGCCGCTGTTGGTGCCGGATGTCGGTGAGAGGATCAACCATCCCGCTGTATCGTTGACCGTCCAAGTTAAGGTGCCCCCGCCGGTATTAGAGATACTAAATGTTTTTGGTGCAGGGTTGGTGCTACCAACTGTGCCGGAAAAGGTGAGGCTACTCATGCTGAGTTGAATCGACGGTGCCGCAGCGGCTCCTGTCACCGACAGCGTCACTGGGAGGATTGTTCTTCTGATACGTCCGTTCTGACTTGTCTCGGTGATCGTGACATTTGCTGAATAAGATCCAGCGGCGAGGCCAGCTGCGGTGGCTCTGACCGAAACGGTATCGGTCTCTGTGGCGATCGTACCAGATGAAGGGGTCACTGTGATCCAGGGGACGTTCTCGGTTGCCGTCCACGTTCTCTCCCTCTCTCTGTTACTTGAGAGAACGACGGTTTGAGGCGATGGGTCTGTGCCGTCACTGGTAGCTGAAAAGGTCAGGGCGCTCGGACTGACTTGCAAGGCCCACGATGGGTTCGCAAAGCCAAGAAGTATTGCGAACGCCAACAGGGCTCCGCCAAGTATTGTCGACGCAGTCTGTCGAATCGGCGCTGTACGTCGCTCATGGTTCATCGTATGGGTCGCAAGGAATGTCATGAAACCCTTTCGCTGCATGTTGTTCGCCGAATAAGGGGAGTCGGCGCTGATTGGATAGGCACAGAGCAATGCCTGTGCCGAGAGGATTTTTTTCGCTTGGCACGCAAACGCGTTGCTGGGACAGGGTGAGAGAGGGCCTGTAGGGGCAAACACACAGCTGGAGAGATCTAGAAGATCGTAGCCTTCAGCATGCAGAATCTACAGTCGCTTCAATTTGTGCTGTTGCTCAGCGGCCCGCATGCCGATGGGAATTCCAAAACAGTATTCAGATCGATCGTTCTCAGGTAAACTTTCCCATGATGTGAGGCGACGAATCCTGGTGGTTGCTTCTTGCTGAGGACGATGGCCAATCTCCAACCAGTTCTAAGAGAACCAGAATCTGTAGAAATACCCGATAGGGCGCATACCAGGACATTTCCCGTTTGGCAATGGGTTTTAGGCGCGATGCTGGCGGTTGTGCTCGGCTCATGGTTGGTGTGGCTCTCCGCCTATGTTCAACGAATGTTTATCGAGGAGGAGATCCACGAAGCCTGTCAGCGGGTGATGCCGGACACGGTTCAGCGCTGTGTGGATACGGTGATCATTCAACGGGGGGGAGCGAGACGATGAATGAGCCGAGTCGATGGGCATTTGTGGCGGTGCTGTGTGTGTGGCTCACCATCGTGAGCCTGGCTTGCACGGCTCAGGTTGCAGTGGCACAGGAATCCGATACGGAATCAAGACCTAAGTTCGATGTGGTGGTTGGAACCTGGATTAGCACCGGAGACACACGTTGGGCACACAATGCGTCTTCATCGTTCCCCGTGCTGGGGAACCCTACGTCCAAGCTTATCTATAAGGATGTCGGGACGAACGTATTTGATATTGCTGGGACATTGTGGCTTACGCCACGATTTTTCGGGCGGCTCAATATTGGGGTTGCAGGTATCGGTGGGGGACGGCTCACGGATTTTGACTATCTGGCGGCTGATGGTGGAAATCCTTCCTTGCAAACAAATAGTAATATAAGCGGCGATGGCATGTGGTATCTCAACGCAGACGCCGGCGGGCGTGTGGCGAATTTTCCCAACCATCGAGGCTGGCTTGATGTATTCGGCGGTGTTCAGTATTGGCACACGAAGTACACGGCAGTTGGTCTTGCGCAGGTCACGTGTACAACAGCGGGGTCGACCATCGATCTGGGCGCAGGTGTGCTGTGCAGTACAGCTGGTCCTTCAACTTCGGTAGGAAGCGGCACTGAAGTTATTACGAATACAACCAACTGGTATTCGCTCCGTGTCGGTGGCAAAACAGAGTATCGCCTGACCAGGCAGCTCAGTTTGCTGGGAAGCGTGGCACTGCTCCCGCTCAGCATTATTGAAAATAAAGATATTCATCATCTGAGAACATCTGGGGCATCTGCGCTTCAACAAAATCCAAGTATCTCGATGCTGGGTTTCGGCATGGGAGTGGATGCCGATGTTGGCGCAAAATTCATGTTCACGAAGAACATCGGACTGAATGTGGGCTATCGAGTGTGGTGGAACCGCATGATCGACGGCAATGTGACCTTCCATGGTGTGAGTGGTTCTTCTGAGTTTCCCTTGACGGAGTTCCAGTCAATCCGCCACGGCTTCACGGCCGGGCTCAACTTCATATTCTAGTTAAAGTGGATGGACCAGTCTACCGGCGGCGTCCCGACGGCAGCGTTTCGTCTTCGTATTGGGCGAAGAGCCGTTTGGCTTCCGGATGGAGATGGCTTGGGTGACCGTGTGGAATGCCGACGGTGCGGAAGAGCGGTGCGAGCTTGCCATTCGGATGCAGGTAGCCGGCGCGAAGCGGGACCGTGCGGACACTGTGGCGGACTAAATGGCAGGGAGTCGGTCTAATCGAGGTGATCCACTCGGCGATGTCATGCGGGTTGCCGATCGACGCTGAGAGCAAGAGCATACGCGCTTGGCTTGGACAGAAGATGATCGTTTCCTCCCAGACGACACCCCGTTCCGGATCTGCGATATATTGCGACTCGTCCAAAATGACCAGCCCTAACGTATCTAAGCGCACGTCGATCTCACCGCCGCCTGCGTCGTAGAGCAGATTCCGCAAGATTTCTGTCGTCATGATCAGCAGAGGCGCTTGTCCATTGTCGCGTCGATCGCCGGTCAGAATGCCGACTTGGTCAGCGCCGAATATTTTCGAAAACTCCGTGTATTTGGTATTTGAGAGGGCCTTGAGCGGAGACGTATAGATAACGGTTCGGTTCTCTGCGATCGCGCGACGGGCTGCTTCGACTGCAACGTAAGTCTTTCCGCTCCCGGTCGGGACACTGACGACGACGTCGCCTTCTTTCAGCTTGGCGATGGCCTCTTCTTGCCAGGCATCCGCGACAAAGCTTTTCGGCGGCGGCACTCCCAGGCCTTCCAGCCAGCTGGACAGGGTGATGGCCAGCTCATGTGATTCCGGCTCAGCCGACTTGTGCATGGACTGACGTGCAGGCGAAGGAGATTTCGGTTTTCGCGCGGCAGGGGTTTGAGGAGAGGGTAGCGCGGGGCGAACCTGTCTTTCACCAATCAAGGTCACCAAATCGGACTCAAAGCCTGCCCGGTTTTCAGCAGAATGGCGCAACAACACCTCAATCAAACGGCGTTTTCCAGCGCGGAAGTGCCGCTGAACGCGCCCGCGTGCAAGCCGGTGCAAGAGCGCAATCGGTTGTTGAGCCAGCAGTTGTTCGAGTTCTTCGGTCGTCATAATCCTCAAGTGATGAGTGACAAGTGATGGGTGATCAGCGTGGGACAACTCTTCATGAAAATTGTTTTCTTCATCACGCGTCACCCGTCACTATTCACGGTAGCTCTTCAAGCACGCCTCGGCGCAAAAGCGCGATGGCGCGCGATGCGGTGTCTGCCAATCCGGGATGGGTGGCCTTCAGCGTGTGCAACTGTGACAGGAATTCCAAGGTTCGCGCTAAGAGGCGATAGATATCTCCTTCAGCCATTGTCGTACTTTTACAGAGACCGATCCACGTGAGCCCAGGATCGCCGATCCACCTTTCCGTCACTGCGGCGATATCGGCACGTAAGAGAGGGGGATCTTCATGCGGCGAGAGCGACGTGGCTAATTTTCGAACCTGTCCAAGCAGTGAAGCCAACCCGGAACTGACGCGTGGGAAGGCGCCTGGGCGATCGTCGTCGTGCGCGATGCTCGACATGACGGCGGCCAGCATAGCGGGATCGGCTCCATTGAACGCATCGGCCCGGAGTAATTCCGTGATAAGCAGCGAGTGGTCGATGCGGATGAGCCTAGCCCATTCACCGTTATCGGTTAGATGTGCTGTAGCTGTGAGATAGCCAAACTGTTGTAGGACGTCGATCTTTTCCTGGAAACGGTGCCAGAGACTCGTTCTCAATGCTTGGATCGATTTGACATGGCGATGTTGTTCCTGCCGAAGTTTGGCAGCGAGCGGATAGTCTCTCTGACAGGCAGAACGCGACGGACAGGTCGGACAGGCAAAGTCGCCCAGGGTTTGCACGATGGCATCAGGTATCGGCTCATCGTCCTTGGGAACCAGGATGGGAAGCTCCGGCAAACGGCCCGGCAATTCTTCCAGGTGACGGAGGAGCTCTTCCACACTTTCCGGTGTGCACCAGGGATAGACCGGCGCATCCACACAGTCGAGGACACGGTCGGATACCTCGGTCACTGTGGAGGCAGGAGATTCGGTAATGCCACCACCCACGCGCAGCGCCGTAATCATTGGGCTCTTCTGACCCTTGCTGCGATACTGTCGGAGGACTATGCCTCGGTTACGGCCGAAGCCCACCACGCGGCCAGGGGTAAGAAAGTGAAACCGTGCCGCGACTTCAGGTGGCTCGTGCCTTCTAACAGGCGTCCGGTGCGATTTCTGTCGGCGCACCTGGTCGAAGGTGTGCCATTCTGTGATCCAGTCTGTGCAGACGCGCGGCCCGAACGGTTCCATCCGGTCGCCGAGTTCGTCCAGCTTTCGTTCCAACGTCTCAGCGCGCTGGTTAAGTTGAAATTGGGCGAAGCTCTTGGCAAGAATCGGCTGAATTTGATCCAGCGGATGCGCCTTCAAAAGATTGAGGACCATTGGATAGCTGATAAGGAATTGACTGTTGATGGCTTCCGGATGACCGGTAAAACCTTTGGTCAGCACGTTCAGATCGATGTATGGCGAAGGGGTGACAATGGCAAATCCCACCAGATCTTTTCCGCGGCGTCCCGCGCGACCGGCAATTTGCTGAACCTCGCCGATCGTCAAGTCCATGAAGTCGCGCGACTTGCGGATGCTGGATTGTGTGATGATGACGGTTCGCGCCGGGAAATCGACTCCGGCTGCCAGTGTGGTCGTGGCGAAGACCGCGTCGAGGCAGCCATGGCGCATCAGTTCTTCAACGGCAATTTTCCACGAAGGCAGATGGCCCGCATGATGGGCCGCCACACCGATACGCTGGACGGTCGGAATGAGTGGGTGCTCGGCGATGCTGGGATATTGGGCGATTACCTTTTCCAGCACGGCGGCGATCGCCTCCTGGCGAGGCGGCGGGAGAAGGATGCGGCTATGATCGAACGCCTGCATGGCTTCATCGCACGCGCGGCGGGACGTGAGGAACACGATGGCAGGAGTCAGGTGCTTATCGCGAAGCGCGATGATGAGGTCAACCGGATGAATCGAGGGAGGCATGCAGTTTCATTCCCTTTGCAATCACGACTAAGCCGGACTCGGTGATGGTGAATCTCTGGGCATCGGCCTCTCGGTTGTATCCGATTTCCGAGTGAGGCGGAATCACGACATCCTTGTCGATAATGGCCCGTCGGATTCGGCTGTGTTCGCCGACCACGACGTTTTCCATGAGGATGGATTCACGCACGTCTGCATTGTCCTGTACGCGGACGTTCGGCGACAGCACGGAGTTTTGCACCCGGCCGCCGGAAAAGATGCAGCCGCCGCAGACGATTGAATCCAATGCCACTCCCATTCTGCCGCCCTGATAGTCTTGCGCGAACACGAATTTCGCCGGTGGAAATTGACCTTGGTAGGTTCGAATGGGCCAGTGCGGATCGTAGAGATTGAAGAGGGGGTCCACAGCGACGAGGTCCATGTTCGCTTCCCAGTACGCATCCAAGGTGCCGATGTCCCGCCAGTACTTCACGTCCTTATTGTTGGCATCGACAAATTTGTAGGCATAGACACGTCGATCATGAATCATTCGTGGAATGATATTTTTCCCGAAGTCGTGGCTTCCGCTTTCCTGAGCATCGGCAATCAAATATTCGCGGAGAATGTTGGTCCGAAAGAGGTAGATGCCCATCGAGCCGAAGGCATGGGTCGGGTCGTTAGGAATCGAGGGTGGGTGAGCCGGCTTCTCCTCAAAGTTCGTAATCCGGAAATCCTCGTCTACGCCGATCACGCCGAACCGATGGGCCTCTTCGATTGGAATATCGATCGCGCCGACTACGGCATCGGCGCCTTTGGCGATCAACCAATGGAACATCTCCATATAGTTCATCTTATAGATGTGGTCGCCAGCTAGAATGAGCACATAGTCAGGCTGCTCGCTATCGAGAAGAAACAGGTTTTGATAGACCGCATCGGCGGTGCCTTGGTACCATTCTTCACTGATCCGCTGCTGGGGTGGAATCGAGGCGATGAACTCGCCGAGTTCGGCATTGAGGATGTTCCATCCTGTGCGAATATGGCGATCGAGCGAGTGGGATTTATACTGGATGAGGACGGCGACTTTGCGGAGCCCCGAGTTGAGGCAATTACTGAGTGTGAAATCGATGATGCGATATTTTCCGCCGAAAGGAACTGCAGGCTTCGCTCGATGGTCAGTGAGCGGTTTGAGGCGCTCACCCTTTCCTCCCGCCAGCACCATGGTGAAAATATTGTGCATTGGAGGGAATTGTAACAGGACGTTGAGGAAATAGAAAGAAAGCAGACTCGTTGACATCGAGAGAATCTGAGACGATACTACGATGAATGACAGTGGAGTGCCGGTGAGTATTCGAGCAAAGGAGTAAGCATGATGCGAGATGTATTGGTTACGTCGCTGGTGAAACAGAAGTCGGCTCAAAAGCCGGCTGTGGACCGCAATGCCGATGCGGTTCGGAGGGTGGAGCATCTCGAAAGTCAGATGGCAAAGTTGTCCGAATTGGTCCGCGAGCACGCGGAGGATGTCGATCGATTGGTCCGAATCGTGGCGGAAGATCGTGATGTCATTCGGCGACAGCTCCTGCGTAAACATCATGAGCGGGTCCGGGTCCGCAAGCATCTTCGAGATTCCAATTCTAAGGTAGGACTCGACCTCTAGCCTGTTGCGCTAGGACACTTCTTCGGCGCCCTCTGATATGGCGATCTCTTTTCCCTTGATATCTATGCCGGCGTCCAACACTTAATCTTCCTCGCGTCGATGTTGCTAAGAGGGGGATCGAGCTTGCCTTGGACGAGGGAGCCTCTCGTTTCATGCGGGAAACTTGCAACTGTGGAGCGAATAGAAAGGGAGTGACTGTGCAGCAACGACATGCGTATCTCTGGGCCATTGTTTTCTCGGTTGTACTGGTGGGAACGGCTCAGATTCTGTGGGCTAACCCAGGGCGTCAGTTTATCGAGCAGACTCCAGTAGAGAAAACATGGGTTATCCCGGCTCAAGTGCCTTACGAGGCGCCTCCAAAGGGACAGGATCTGTCGGCTGAATCTGTCCCGCAAAATACGAAACCATTAACGGCTCAAGAGGTCCAGCGAGCAGAGGCTCTCCTGCCATTATTGGAAGGCGCGCAAGAATTTTGGGCTATGGGCGAGTTCGTGCACCTTGGCGAACCAGCCGTACCGGTCCTGGTCAAAGGATTGGTTATGCCGGGACCGCGGATTCGCTACAATGTCATTGAAACGATTTCGATGTTGAAGGCGGCCTCGGCTGTTCCTGCCCTCGTCGCCGCAGCCAAGGAACCGAACGAGATCCCACGGGTGCGCGAGCATGCTTTGCGGGTGGCCGTTCGATTGGACGCGGCTAAAGCTACAGATGCGATCGAAGTGCTGGCGCAAGACCCAAATTCGTCGATTCGGAAGGCCGCCGCATTCGAGGCCCGCTATGTCAGAGAGAAGCAGGTCGTGCCGGTGTTGATTGGGATGATTACCGATGAGGAACGTTTCGTCGCGCTCTCAGCGATGCAGTCGCTGTGGATTCTGACTCGGCATGAATCGGAGTTTCACGATTGGGAGACATCGACGAAACAAGACCGTCAAGAGTGGGCGAACGAGTGGTCTGAATGGTGGAACATCCAGAAGGATAGCTTCGAGATGTCGGACCCAAAAAGGCCGGCGCGGGCTCGCTAGCTGACTGGGTGCTCTCATTTATTTGGTTTGTTTGGTTGCGCAAGACAAAACAGATGAATCAGTTTCGTTACGCCTTGCGAGGGTAAAAAATGCTGTGTTATATTTCTCAAGTTACTCCGTGCAACATGGTTTGTAGAAGATCTTAAGAAGAGAGAAGGATAATCGGTACAGTCCATGCCCAAGCTCAAGATTGCAAAGCTCGGTAACCCTGTCTTGCGCCAGATTGCGGCGAAGGTCGACCCTGCTGACATTCGCACCTACGATGTGCAGCAATTCATCGATAATCTCATTGAAACGATGCTGGATGAACCAGGAATCGGTTTGGCGGCACCTCAAGTGTCACGATCGATTCAATTGGTCGTGATGGGTTGCGATGGAGAAGATGGATTTCCTCAAACTGTTCTCATCAATCCCAAGATCGTCTTCTATGGCCCGCAGCAACTCGAGAATTGGGAGGGCTGTCTCAGTGTGGACGGGCTGAGAGGCAAGGTGACGAGGCCGTCTGTCGTGAGGGTGCAGGCGCTGGATCGCCATGGCAAATCGATGGATTTCGAGGCGACTGGTCTCTATGCCGTCTGTATTCAACACGAGATGGATCACCTGATCGGTAAGGTATTTTTAGATCGGATGACGGATATGTCGACGCTGACGCAAATTCCAGAATTCAATAAGTACTGGCAGGACGATCCCGTTCCCGTTATTTAGCGAACCCGCCGTGATGATTCTTCGCTTGTGAAAACCCTGCTTCGAGTGCTCCAGTATCTCAGCCCACACCGTTCTCTGGTGGTGGGCACCTTCCTGTTTGCCGGGTTGGCAACCGCATTCGAATTGATTCCTCCATGGCTGATCAAAGTGATCATCGACGACGTGATTCAGGGAGGCAAAACCCAGCTTCTCGTATGGGTATTCCTTGCGCTCTGTGGCGCCTATGTGCTGCGGAACCTTTGCGGATCGATGCGGATCAGGCTGAACAATGGATTAGAGCAGCAAGTCGTTCACGATCTGCATGTCCAAGTCTTTTCTGCGCTTCAGCGACTCTCGATCAGTTTTTATGAGAATCGCCCGACGGGCGAAATCATGTCACGAGTGCTGAACGATACCGAGCACATGCAGCGCATCTTCGTCGATGGGCTCGAAGAAATCATTACGGCCGGGCTGACGCTGATCGGGATCATGATCATGCTGTTCATGCTCAATTGGAAGCTGGCGCTGTTGGCGCTCGTACCGATTCCTATTTTGGTGGTGGGAGCCGCGCTGTTCACAAAACGTGTCCATGGACATTATCGCGCGATTCGAAAAGGGGCGGCCGAACTGAACGCGCTTTTGCAAGATATGCTGGCCGGTATTCGTGAGACGATGGGGTTCAATCGTCAGCCCTATGAGCAGGAGCGATTCGATCGGAAAAGCGATCGTTGCCGGCAAGACACCTTGAAGGCCATGTACCTCTGGTCTTACTACTCCCCAGGCATGATGCTCATTGGAAGTCTCGGCGGGGCTTTGGTCCTCTGGTTCGGCACAGCCGAAGTGTTGCAGCATCGTCTGTCCGTGGGCGAACTCGTCATGTTCATTTCGTATCTCGCGCTCTTCTATGTGCCGATCAATCAGATCCACTCCGTGAATCACATGCTGCAACATGCGTTAGCGGCAAGCGAGCGAGTGTTCGAAGTGCTCGATCTCGTTCCAGAGGTCAAAGATCGTCCTGGGGCGCTCGTGCCGGTTGCTCGCTTACGCGGCGAGGTCTCCTTTCATCGCGTCGGGTTTCATTATCGAGCGGATGCGCCGATCCTGACCGACGTGACAATATCCGTTCAAGCGGGAGAGCGTGTCGCGCTGGTCGGTCCGAGCGGGGCGGGCAAGAGCACAACGCTCAAATTGCTGATGCGATTTTACGATGTGACGCAGGGAGCCATCACCATTGACGGGTACGATATTCGCGATCTGCCATTGGCTTTTCTTCGAAGTCAGATCGGGCTGGTCCAGCAAGAGCCATTCTTGTTCAATGGCACAGTGAAAGAGAACATTCTTTATGGGGACCTTCTGGCCGGGCAGAGTGAGATTGAGGCGGCGGCAAAGGTCGCACGCGCGCATGACTTTATCATGGCCCTTCCGAACGGATACGATACCTGGATTGGAGAACGAGGTGTCAAACTTTCCGTCGGGCAGCGACAGCGTGTGTCGATCGCTCGTGTGATTCTGAAGGACCCTCCGATCGTCATGTTCGATGAGGCTACGTCCAATATCGACACCGAGACCGAGGTGAAGATTCGGGAGGCATTAGACGCTCTCACGAAAGGGCGGACGACGATCATCATTGCCCATCGCCTCTCCACCATCCATGGCGTCGATCGAATCATTGTCGTGGACCACGGGCGTGTTGTCGAAGACGGGACGCATGAAAAGTTAATCGGGCATGAAGGGGTGTATGCGCGGTTGTACGACGCCCAATTCCAAGTCTAGTACAGGACGCTGAAAAAGGGCGTGCTCTCAGCAGTTAGCTATCAGCTTCTAATCATAAAAACTTCTCAGAGCTGAAGGCTGAATGCCACTCCTGTTATTCGACCACGTTCAATTCGATGGGGTCGACGACGACGCCTTTCTTGCGAAGGCCTACGATTGCCCGCTCTATTTCCGCGCTATCCCCGGTCAGTTCAAGATCCATCCAGCCGGTGGTTTCACGCACGTCGGCGCGCCTGACATTGGTGACGACGTTATATTCGTGGCCGATCTGATAGATGACCGGTTCTTTGATCTTGTCCTCTGGAAACTGAATGTGCACTTTTACATGCGGCATGGTGCGCCTCCCGCAATGGCGGGCACGATCGAGACTTCGTCGCCGTCTTTGAGCGAGGTCTCTTTGCCCTTCAAGAATCGAATATCTTCCTCGTTGACATAAATATTGACGAACCGGCGAAGCTCACCCGTATCGTCGCAGAGGCGATCCTTAATGCCGGGATGGGCCGTATTGAGTGCCTCGATCATATCGAGCACACTCGCAGCATTGGTTTCGACTTCTCCCTGGCCCTTGGTTAGGGGGCGTAGGGGAGTTGGAATGCGGACTTTAATCATGCGTCACCACCACCGTTCTTCCCCATTTTAAATGTTTTCTCAAAGGCAGCCAGGCTCGGCTGGATGCGAACCGGCCGTCCGACGGCATCGATCACGGCTTCCTGGGTTTTCAAACCGTTTCCGGTGACATAGGCGACGGTGCAATCGCTTTTCTTGATGATACCGTTCTTCACCAGCTTTTGCAGCACGCCGATCGTCACACCACCGGCTGTTTCCGCGAAGATCCCTTCCGTCTGCGCAAGCAGCTTGATGCCGTCCACAACCTCTTCGTCGGTCACCATGTCCATAGAACCTTTGCTCTCAGCCGTGGCCTTCAGGGCGTAGTACCCATCGGCTGGATTGCCGATGGCTAAGGACTTCGCGATGGTCTTGGGCTTGACGGGCTTGAAGAAATCGCGTCCTGCTTTGAAGGCCGTAGATATAGGCGAACAGCCTTCAGCCTGCGCTCCATTGATCTTGGTTCTGACCTCATCGATCAACCCCACATACTTCATTTCGTGGAGCCCCTTCCAAATCTTCGTCAACAGCGAGCCTGAGGCCATGGGGATGACGGCGTGATCGGGCGTGCGCCAGCCAAGTTGCTCGACGGTTTCAAATGCCAGGGTCTTCGAGCCTTCGGCATAGTAGGGACGGATATTGATATTGACGAACGCCCAGCCGTGCTCACCGGCGATTTCGCTGCAGAGCCGATTCACATCGTCGTAGTTGCCTTCGATCTCCACCACATTGGGTTTATAGATCAAGTTGCCGAGCACCTTCGCGGCCTCCAAGTCGCCTGGAATAAACACGTAGCAGCGCATCCCGGCGGCAGCCGCATGGGCAGCGACGGAATTGGCGAGATTGCCGGTCGACGCGCAGGCAATGGTGTCGAATCCCAATTCACGAGCCCTCGTGATGGCCACGGCCACGACCCGGTCTTTGAACGAGAGCGTGGGATGGTTGACCGTATCGTTCTTGATATAGAGCTCATCCAAGCCAAGATAGGCGCCAAGATTTTTGGCCCGCACCAGCGGGGTCATCCCGGCATGGGGACCGAGAAAGACAGGGCCTTCCACCGGCAGGAGATCGGCATAACGCCAGATACTGTGTGGACCGTCCTGGACCTTCTTGCGGGAAATGCTTCGCTTGATCTCCTCGTAGTCATATTTCACTTCGAGGGGGCCAAAGCACATTTCACAGACATGGATCGCCTTGGTCGGATATTCTTTTCCGCACTCGCGACACACTAGGGCTTTCATCGTGGCCATGGCGACTCCACCTTACACATCAATAAATAATTACGGCCGGACAGCACAGCCGGCAAACGGATCTCCATCATCGAACAGTTCGGTAATCGTCGGGTGCGCTCCGCATAACGCGCAGTCGGGATTGCGCTTCACTTTGATTTCTCTGAAATGGGTCTTCTTCGCATCGAAATCCAGGAATCGATTGGTGAGCGGTTGACCGACACCCAGAATGAGTTTCAAGGCTTCAGTCGCTTGAATCGTTCCAATGATACCGGCCAATACACCGATCACGCCAGCCTCCTGACACGAGGCCACAAGTCCGGGCGGCGGCGGAGTCTTGAAGATGCAACGATAACAGGCCGACTGCTTCGGCACAATGGTCGTCACCCGACCGTCGAAGCGGAGAATGCCGCCATGGACCAGCGGTTTTCCGGCGAAGAAACAGGCGTCGTTGATAAGGAACTTGGCCGTAAAGTTATCGACTCCGTCAATGATGATGTCGTGGTCGCCGATAATCTTCAATGCATTACCGGCTGTGAGTCGTTCTTCGTACATCGAAACCTGAACGTCGGGGTTCAACGCTTGAATCTTTTCTTTGCCCGAGACGACTTTAGGACGACCGACGTCTGACGTATGGTGAAGGATTTGTCGTTGAAGATTGGTCAGGTCAACCACGTCGCTATCGATGAGGCCGATGGTCCCGACACCGGCTGCTGCCAGATAGAGCGCCGCCGGCGAACCGAGGCCTCCCGCGCCGACGAGGAGCACCTTGGCCTTGGCAATCTTCTTTTGTCCCTTGCCGCCGACTTCAGGCAACAGAATGTGCCGGCTGTAGCGGGATATTTGATCGTCGGTAAATTCCATTTTAGCTATCAGCCTTCAGCCTTCAGCCTTCAGCCCAGAGCTGACTGCTGAAAACTGAGAGCTTCCCTGCTCAGATATTAAAATACTTCTCAATACTGATGTATCTCTCGCCCGTACCATTGTGCGGTCGTTCTGTCTCGTCGTGCTGATGCTCGCGGTTCCAGTCGGGACCGGATGGAGCGCGACGATAGAGGTGTACTATGGCCCGGACGATGCGCCACTCAATCGCCTGACGACGCTCTATCGGCAGGCAACACGGTACCTCTATGTGGCAGTCTATGGGTTGACCTCTCCCCGTGCGGTGGAAGCGATGGTTGCGGCGAAGAAACGAGGAGTCGATGTGCGCCTGATCACCGATCTGAAGCGTATTGAGGACGTCAAGCAGCGTACCGCGCTGCATACGCTGCAGCTGGCTGGCATTCCTATTCTTGTGAACGCGCACGATGGGCTGATGCATCTGAAACAGGTGGTGATCGACGACGAAGTGAACGTCTCCGGCTCGATGAACCATACGACAAGCGGCAACCGCTATAACGACGAGCGGCTCGACGTCATTACCGACCATGCGATCACCGCCAAGGCCCGAGAAAAATTCCTAGCGATGTGGAACGATCGCACTCGATATCGTGAATGGAAATAAGCGAGAAGGTTGAGGCGACCTCAGCCTTCCGCTGTGAGGCGTGATGACTGAAGAGACCGATGTTGCGGTGGTGGGGGCTGGAGGTGGCGGAGCTGTCTTAGCTCTCGCGTTAGCGAAGCAAGGGATCGATACGGTCGTGTTGGATCAGGCCCCTGGTCCGCCTAAAGGACTGCGAGGAGAAATTCTTCAAACCATGGACAACAAGTCCTCGATCGGTTGGGTGTCTTGCAGTCGTTGCCGGCCGACGCCACGAGGGCGGTGCGGGTCTTTCATTTTTGCTGCGCCGGTGGGACTCGCCTGTGCAGCATCGACTATGGCGATTTGCCGCCGCCCTATAATCGGGCCATCGTGACGCTCCCGAATGTAGCCCACCATGCTATCGTCGCAGCGGTACAACAGCATAAGAATGCAACGCTCCGTTATGGCACGTCCGTTACAGGACTGTTACGGGAGGGGCGCCAGGTGGTGGGACTGTCCACGCATGGACCGGACGGAACGACGACGATCCGTGCGAAGATCGTCGTCGGCGCAGATGGCGCCTTCTCGAAGGTGCGTGAGGCACTGAAGATTCCCGCCGACCTCTATCTCTACCCTGACGGGTATCTGATCGCGATTCTGGAATCGGAGGAGCCGGTGTCGGAGTCCTCCTACTATGTTGGACACAAGACTATTTTGGGGATATTTCCGGCAACGGGAAACAAGGCCTATCTGTTCTACATGATTCCCAAGGATTCGATGGAGGCCGTGAAACAACGAGGGATTGCTGCGTTACAGGAGCAGTGGAGTCAGATTGCGCCGCAGTTTTCCCGGTTGTTTCGATGTCTGAGGGATTGGAGTCAGACAGCCTATATGCCGACCGGACGGGTGCGAACACCGACCTGGGTGGCGGATGGAGCTGTGCTGATCGGCGATGCTGCTCATGCCATGAATCCCCACGCCTCGCAGGGCCGTATGCAGGCGATGGTCCATGCGATGGCACTATCGGATCTGTTGCCAGCCTGTCTGGCCGATCAAGACTATTCCGTTGCCAGGTTGAAAGAATTTGAACGGGTCAGGCGTCCACAAGTCACTATGTTGCAGCAATTGGCCGACCAACAAGTGTTTTATTGGAATACCGATAACCCAGTGGTGGCGTTCCTGCGCGATCGGGTGTTTCAGACATTGGATAGAAACGCTCGGCTTCGCTATCAAGTCTTATCGACGACGGCTGGGTTACGGACGATGCCGCCGTTCAGTTCGATCGATCGGGTGATTGCCGCAGAGTTTCTTCCGGATATACGCGCGCATGAGAGATCTTCACATTCGACGTCGTCCTGAGGTGCCATGGGTACGGCTGAACGTTCGATCGAGGGATTGCCGGGCAACATACAGAAGCTGCTGCAGGCGTATGTGAAAGAGGTCGCCGGGGTGTTCGGGACGCAGATGGAAGGCCTGTTGCTCTACGGCAGCGCCGTCCGCGGGGAGTTTCTCCCTGGTCGTTCTAATCTGAACATACTGCTCCTGGTGTCCTCGTACGACAGCGCCTTGCTCAAACAGTATAGTGCGTTGCATCGGCGATGGAATAAGGAACAGATTATGGTCCCCCTCTTTCTGACGGAGGAAGAGTTGCGCATGTCGGCGGCAGTTTTTCCACTGGAGTTTCTGGAGATTCAAGAACAGCATCGCGTTCTGGGCGGACGCGATCCCTTCATCGGCTTTCACGTGAACACCGATCGGCTGAAAGAAGCGGTGGTCCAGGGCCTGGCGAGTCACGTCTTGCGTCTGCGTCAACGCTATGTCGAAGGAGGTGGCGGTGATGAGGCCACGACGATGTTGTTGCCTCTTTCGATCACCTCGACGCTACCACTGCTGCGAGGGATACAACGCCTTCTGGGCCGTCCTGTCCTTTCTCGTTCAGATGCGGTGATCGAGGATGTCGCGTCGCAATTGAAACTGGATCTACAGAGTTTCTTGGACACGTGGTTGCTCAAGCGCGGGCAGATTTCTCCTGGTCCCAGCGAAGTGCCTCGTCTTTTTGACCGGTATATGCAAGCCGCGGCAGCGCTCACTCTCGCAGTCGAGCAATTGCCGCAGTCGGGGCAACGATGACGAAGACCATCTATCTAGTGATGATCCTCAGTCTCTGCCTCTTCGAGGGCCTTGCCCAGGCGAACTTCTACGAACGGCCTAAGGTTCAGTTGCCGGGGCCTCAAGGCTATGTGAGCGACCATGCGAAGGCGATCGATGGGGATTGGAAAGAGCGCATCCGATCTGTCTGCCAAGACCTTGAGCGAAAAACCGGTGTGGAAATGGTTGTGGTGACGATACCAACCATTAAGCCCTATGGATCGGCCAACGAGTATGCGACGGCGCTGTATGAGAAGTGGGGTGTCGGATCGACGCAGCAAGAATATGGAGTGATGGTGCTGGTTGCGGTAGAGGAACGACAGGCAGCGATCACGCTGGGTCGGCAGATGTTGCCGGTGATTACTCCCGCAGTCATCAGCCAAGTTGGACGCGAGAGTCTGCACCCGTCGATCGAGTTGGGACATTTCGGCGAAGGACTGTATCGCACCGTGGTGGCGTTGGCTTCTCCCGCGCAAGAGGTGCGTATCGGTGTCAAGGCCAAGACATACTCTAAAACCTTTAGTTTCTGGCTCACCATCTTTACCGGCATCGCGGCCATCTTTTTTTTCTGGTGGATCAGCCGCCCAGACCGTCGACATCCGTATCGTCGGATTCAAAGGGGCGAGTATTGGGGAACAGGGCAGGGTGGCTTCGGCGGGAATTTCGGAGGATTCGGGGGAGGTACCAATGGGGAGGGGTGGAAATAGGAGGGAGGTCGCACGGCCTGATCGTCCTCCTGCTCGCGGAACGCGCACGATCAGAATGTGCTCGTTCGACGCGCGCAATAGAGGATCGACCAAGCCGTACGGCCTTTGAGTAGCGACGAGTGAGCGTGGAGGGAGCATTTCAAACTTCGTTCGACGGGCGCAGATAAGGGCAATCTAGGTCACTCACTTGAAGAGATACATGTGATGACGACAGAAATACGAAGACGATGAATGTGGAGGATACTACGATGACAGGTCGATCACCGGCTCAGCGATTTCTGATGCTTGGGGCTATTTTGGCAGGATCGGGAGTCGCGGCGGGCGCCTTTGGCGCCCATGCACTCAAGGAAATTCTGGATGCGCCGATGCTCCAAGTGTTCGAGACTGCAACGCGGTATGTGATGTATCACGCCTTTGGACTTTGTATCGTATCGTTGGCGATGGATCGGTATCCGGAGCAAGGTCTTGGAAAATCCGGATGGTTCTTTATCGCGGGAATTATTCTCTTTTCAGGAAGTCTCTACGTGGTCTCTCTTGCGGGCATCCGATGGATGGGGGCCGTGACTCCGGTCGGAGGGTTGGCGTTCATGATAGGCTGGCTCCTGTTGGGCTGGGGAGTCTGGCGGGCTGCACTCCCTCGCGCCACGGGCCGTACAGGCGGTGAAGCGTAAGGCGCGTGGGGGATGAAAGGGCGTGGCGTTACGGCATGCAATCGGCTGTTCTCTTTCCGCTGATTGATCCCCAACCTCCTTCAGAGTTCACGAAGGTCCCTTCGAGGCGGCGACCTTCATTGCTGAATTGCAGACTATCTTCCTGGGTCCGACCATTGAATTCCCATCGTAAATAGACGTTGTCGCCGAGAACGATGGCTTCTGCTAGCTCTCGCAGAGTGTTGTGTGGCACACCTGGAGGAGGAAAAAGCAGCGACAACTTCTGTTCTTGATGGTGTTGCTGATGGTTGTGAATGGTCCACTGCCAGGTCCCGCACAGCCTGGTTTTCCCACGGAAATCACGCACACGGTCTTTCCAATTTCTGATCCGGTCCCATTCCCGGTAGCTGGCTTGCAGAGCCTCCGCTTCCATATGACTCGCTCGATCGAGAACCGTGATCGAGAGAGCCGATGTCGATCCGTCACGACTCCCTTCGGCCCACTCAGGGGAATCGATCACAGCGATGAGCTGATTTAGCGCGCCATGCCAAGGAGCCTGTTTCTGTTGATCCAGCCATGCACGGGCTTGGGAGGGTTGGGACAGTTGCTGGGTCACTATCGCGAGTTGTTGATCTCTCACTGCTTGCCGGATGGTGGAGGCGAGATGCCAGGCGGCCAGATTGCTCATCAATCGGAGAGCCGCGGCGCTCAAATCCTGCGCCAGAAGTTCGCGTGCGAGCTTAGCCGACAACGGGTTCGTCTTCAATGTCCGAACCGCATCGTCCATTTGCAATGCTGGGCCGATCGCCGACACAAATAGATTATTGGCTCCCTTGTCGGACTCGATCATGGCCAGCCGCTCGGAATGGGCACGAACAATCGATGGAAAATCCGGCAGGGAACTCGGAAGGGATTCATCGGCATTGGAATGGAGCCATGTTCCGAGTATAGAGACGACGGCCAACGTCAGGACGAGGCCGATTCGCGAGGGTGTCGATCGAATCGAGAGGATAGGGTGGTGCATTCCGCTACTCTACCGTGCTTCCAGAAGTGCCTCAAGCATGGATTCCTGCACAATGGATTGGGAAAGCAGTTAGGTTCCGTGAAAGCACGTCTTGAGAAAGGCGGCAGTGGATTCCCACGCCTCAGCGGTCGCGTCGGCGCGATACGTCTCCGCCCTGTGTTCATTGCAAAACGCGTGTGGAGCGTCTGGATACGTTTTGATTTCGACTCGCTTGTGATGCTCAGTCGCCGCAGCGCGCAATCGATCCACGTCCTGATTGGGTACCCACTGATCGTGACCGGCCTGGTGATAGAGAACCGGGCAGAAGAGATCTGAGATCGCGGTTTCTGGCTGCATCACTCGACCATAATAGACGACCGCTGCTCGAAGTCGTTTCCGTTGGCAGGCGAACCTGAGCGCATACGATCCACCCATGCCATAACCAACCACGCAGTGAATGTTCCGTTTAATGTAATCGCGCGTATTCAAAAACTCACAGCAGGAATTGATATCTTGTAAGACGAGCGACTCGTTCAGCTTGCCCATGAGTGCGTCGGCGACTTCGGCGTTCGCTGTCACCATGCCACCCAGCCGCGCGTACAGGTTCGGAATGATGACGCCGTAACCTTCGCAGGCCAGTCTGGCACCAAGATCCTTCATTTGCGCCGTCAACCCCCACGCGTCATGCAAGAGAACGAGTCCTGGATAGAGCCCTTTTTCCTGAGGCCAAAACTGAATACAGTCCACCTGCACATGTTTCGACACTCGAGTCTGGATATAGGGATCTGCAGCCGCATCCGTCAGAGTGGGAATAGCAACGCCGCTCGGGAAACGAGCCGTGCCTGTGCCGATTTGATCTAACGTGAAGGGGGCGATCGTCGATGTCATTGCGGGAATCTCTTCTCTTTCAAGGATTCGTAAAATAGAACCTTTATAGCGAGCGGTTCATATACTGCGCGACCACTATAGGGATCGGGCGGCTGGACTGTCAATCGAACCGCATGCTCGAGTTTTCATTGATCTTGTGGGCGATGCTGGGTAGAGTTCCCTCACGTTCACGAGAGGTATGGGATCTATGTCGCTTCGAATCGGTCTTATCGGCGCAGGCCGTCATGGCAGCCGGTATATCCACCATCTTCTGCATGACCTGCCAGGGGTGAGTCTTGCCGCCCTCTGCCGGAAACGGATCGGGGAGGGGGTGCCTTCGCTTCCGACGACAGAGGTTCCTATTTATGGGGACTACCGCGCCTTGATTGCCGATCCGTCGGTCGAGGCCGTCGTCGTGGTGACCCCTCCGTCGCTCTGTCTTGAGATTTGCCTTGAGGCTGTGAAGGCGAAGAAGCCGACCCTCATTGAAAAACCATTGGCGCCGACAGGCCGCGAAGCGCGAATAATGGTAGCAGCAGCAGAAGAGGCAGGGCTCTTGCTGATGACCGCCCAGACGCTTCGCTTCGATTCGACAGTTCTTGCTTTACAAGAGCGTTTGCCGGAGATCGGTCCGCTCCGATACGCCACCTTCACCAGCCGGATTGAAACAAAATCCAGCGCCCAGGTTCGTTCACCGATACCCGGTCAACGTGGGGCACTCTTGGAATTCGGGATTCACCTCCTGGACTTGGTGTCCTTTCTCACCGGCGAGGAGATCGTCGCCGTCCGCTGCGAGTTGGATCGACTACCGGATGTGGCGCCGGACACGATGGCGATTGTGCACCTTCACACTGCCGGCGGCCTGCGATGCGTCCTGGACATTGCACGTGTTGAAGCTGGGAGGGTTGCCCGGACAGAGTGGGTGGGAACTCAGGGGCAGATCGCCGCCGACTGGTTTCAGCAGCGAGTGAGCGGCATCATTGGTGATAATCCTCCGTTTGAAAGACGTGTCCAACCGCAACAGACGATTCTTGCCGCACTCCGCGCCTTCGTCCATGCCGTTGAGACGAACAGCCCGCCCCCGATCACCGGACGCGACGGATGTCGCGCGGTCGAGGTGGCCGACGCCTGCTACCGTTCGGCCGAGCTTGGCGGCGACAGCATTCACGTCGCGTCCTTGCGCGAGTAAACCTCACCCGCTGCCCTTCAACAGATTGCTAGTTGGTTGCGATGCGCGATGTAATCGGCCTCCTCATGGAACATCGTCGCGCAACGGTTGCCGCGGACGATCACATGAGAGAACGCCTCAGGAAAATCAATGCGCGGTTTACGGGCCATCGGTGAGCGCTCTACAACGCATTCCTAAACAAGCCAATACTCATGCCTGACCCCACTTCTGGACGGTACCTTTAACGAAGGAGATCGCCTCAAAACCACTAGTGCCAGATTCATGCTTGAAGCTAACCCAACTTTCCGGAACTGGAAACCGATTCGTTGGACGACGAGTGTCAACATAAGAAGCACCAGCCAGTAATGCGTAATCGAGTGTTGAAGGCATGGTTTACTCTCCTTAAATTTTCGAGTTCACTAAATTGATCACAAACTTCATTTCGTAACGTCAATCGGAGCGCGTGGTGCTATAGGAATGGGCGCTTTTGAACCACCCGGAGAAATCCAACCATCTTTAACTCTAATCCTCTCCTCGCAATTTACTAACGACGTCCCCCCCAGTTTCACCGCCTCCCGTAAGATGGTCTTGTATTCAGGCTGTTCCAACTTACCGTTCAGTTTCTTGACAAGCTCAGCGGTGACGATGGATTGAGCCGTGAGGATTTTCCTCTTGCCTTTGGAATTGACGACCAAATTGATGTCCTGGAATTCTGTCGGAAGTTCCTCCAACGCGATGCGCGTCCATGCCTTGCTGTTATATCGGAAGAACACGTACGGCGGGTTCGGTCGCCCTCATTTGTTGTATGACAGACATAGGTTTGGCGCGGTGACGATGTACGGGGTGCTGTTGAGAATATGCAACGCCAGCAGCTCGAAGTTGGCACGCCCGATGTCTTCGCCATATTCGCTCTGAAACTCAATGGTCGTGCTGGTATTGGGCACGGTAAACGTAATGGTTTGCTCTTTTATCGGTGATGATTGTCCAATTTCATGCCGCCCGCCGTAACTTTGCGACCGCTCGACAACCATCGTGCTGCCATCGTGCAACTGCACTTCTTCTTTCCAGCTATCTCCGCCGAACGGCAGCGCGCCTACTCCTGCACAGCCGCTCATATCGAGACTGACGGCCAGGCTAATCAGCAGCAACAGCCGTCGCCATTCATATGAGGGGAAGAAGGGGGCAGGCAAGAGTATTGACTTACGGTTTACGGGCCATGGGCAAGCACGCAACGCCTCGCGCCAAAACAAGTCAACACTCATGCCTGACCCCATTATCTTTGACCCGATTGGAACGAAGACGGTCAATGAGCAGACGGAACTCCGCTTTACGATCAGCGCCACCGATGCGGATCTTCCGGCCCCGATGCTGATCTACAGCGCGACTGGATTGCCTACAGGCGCACTGTTCGATGCGGCCGCCTGCTACCGTTCGGCCGAGCTTGGCGGAGCCAGCGTTCACGTCGCGTCCTTGCGCGAATAGACCCCACCCGCAGCCCATCAGCAGGCCTAGGTATCGGCGACGATGTGTGTGTCGGTTTCCTCAACCCCTTCAACTTGATGAATCTTCGTGATGACCACGTCCGAGAGAGCCCGTTCGTCTGTGACCGTGATGAAGAGAATAATGTCCGGGCGTCCGAAGCAGGAGTGGGCCTGTTCGACGCCGGGAAGGCGCTTGAGAGATTGCAGTACGTCTTTTGTCCGTCCGGCTTTGACCTTGATGAGGATATACGCCTTTGTGGCCATTGCGCCCTCCCTATTGAAGTGATGGTGTTCCGCCCGGCATCTCCCGACGTCGTTGGGCGAATACCTGGTGTATGTTTTGTCCCCGTTGCGTGAAGGCTCTGCGCGCGTTCGTCACGAGTTCCATGAACCAGTCGAAATCCTCCTGGCCGACATTGAATTGGCGAAAGCCAGGTGCCAATCGATTCCGCTGATCGACTGTCGTGGCAGCCCACTCTTCACTGAGCGCCTCAAGCACATCAGATGTCCAGCCAGTCGAACGGAATCGAGACAGTGCATGGCCTATACTACTCCCTCCCTGTGTGGCCAATGCACGAGTGAGAAATGATTGAATGTCCGGATCGTCGCTTTTCAGAAATACTGATTGAAATTGGATGACGATCTTAATGACGCGGTTGGCATCGGGGGTGTTTTCTGGCGGAAGCACACCGGCATCTTGCAATGTGGCAAGGACAGCCATCGATGCTCCAACCGGTCCAGGAGGGGTGGCCCCACGGCTAGACACTTGGGCTAAGACGGGACTGCTAGCGCCTATGAGTAGGCCGCTCAGGAAAAAACACACAGGTAGAGAGCCGAACAGGGCACTGTGCGACGAGCATTCTTGCAGTCTCGATCGCAGGGAGTGAGGCAAGGCTGACATAGCGAGCGATTATACAGAAGGGCAGGAGATGGCGCTAGCGCTCCGATTGGTATGATGACGACAATTGAAATGGAACCAATTCCTGCCATCTCCGATTGTTTCGATTGAAACAATATGACCGCGTTCCTATAATCCAGCAGCCTTGCACCACCTATCGGATTATCCATGCTTGCAAAAGTTCTGAGTGCCGCGCTTGTCGGTATCGACGCGCATTTGATCGACGTAGAAGTCGACATTGCCGGAGGACTTCCACAATTCTCAGTTGTCGGTCTTCCCGATGCCACAGTACGAGAGAGCCGCGATCGAGTCCGCTCCGCGCTGAAGAACACAGGTTTCCATTTCCCAGCAAAAAGAATCACCGTGAACCTCGCTCCCGCGGGAATCAAAAAAGAAGGCTCTGGTCTCGACCTGGCTATCGCTATCGGGATACTCGTCGCGGAAGAGATTATTTCGCCTCAGAATGTGCAAGGCCGCGTCTGTGTAGGAGAACTCTCATTGGACGGACAGGTTAAGGCGATTACCGGAGCCTTATCCATTG
This sequence comes from Nitrospira sp., assembly GCA_005116775.1. Taxonomy (GTDB): domain Bacteria; phylum Nitrospirota; class Nitrospiria; order Nitrospirales; family Nitrospiraceae; genus Palsa-1315. The sequence goes on along the minus strand of SWDN01000007.1, from coordinate 183,732 downwards.
GCATGTCCTGCCGGCCAAACTATACGCTGCTCTTGCCGGCTGAGAATAGCCAAGAAGCGGCCGTGATCCAGGGTGTGACCGTGTACCCCATTCACACGCTCCCCGAAGCCGTGGGCTTTCTCAATGGCACGGTTTCGCTGAGTCCGACTCACTCGGACCAGGAGCAGTTTTTTTCCACTCGTCCGTCAGAGGATGACGACTATAGCGATGTGAAGGGACAAGAACATGCGAAACGGGCCTTGGAGATCGCAGCAGCCGGAGGCCACAATCTTTTGATGGTGGGACCGCCCGGGTCCGGTAAGACCATGTTGGCGAAACGCCTTCCAACGATTCTTCCGCTCATGGAACCGGAGGAGGCGATCGAAACCACTCGCGTCCATAGCGTATCCGGGCAATTATCAGCTGGTCATTCATTGCTGACAGTCCGTCCCTTTCGAGCACCGCACCATAGTATTTCCGACGCGGGACTGATCGGTGGAGGGACCATTCCTCGGCCAGGAGAAGTGTCCTTGGCGCATAATGGCGTGTTGTTTCTGGACGAATCCCCGGAGTTCCGACGTCCCGTCCTGGACGGATTGCGGCAACCGTTGGAAGACGGGCATGTGACGCTGACCAGGGCCAGCGGATCTCTCCGGTACCCCGCGAGATTCATGCTGATCGCCGCCATGAATCCGTATGTTTTTCCATGTACTCGGACATGTCGATGCGAATCAGATTCGCCTCATCGTCAAAGAGTGTCGCGGCAAGCGCTCGCGCCAGCTCGGTCTTTCCGACACCGGTTGGGCCGAGAAAGAGAAACGAACCAATAGGACGATTCGGGTCTTTGATGCCGGAACGAGCGCGGAGGACCGCATCGGCGACGGCTTGCACCGCCTCATCCTGGCCGATCACACGTTGATGGAGTAACTCATCCAATTTCAGCAACTTTTCCATTTCGCCTTCGACCAGCCTGGAAACCGGAATCCCGGTCCAGCGGCTTACGATAGCCGCGATGTCGTCTTCATCGACCTCTTCTTTCAGCAACCGGCTTTCGCCCTGTTTCTTGCCGAGCTGCTCCTGTTCTAAGGCCAGTTCTCGCTCAAGGCGAGGGAGTTCTCCGTATCGCAGCTCCGCTACGCGATTGAGATCGTAGGCTCGTTCCGCGCGTTCCATCGCCTGTTTCACCTCTTCCATCGCTTCACGAGTTTTGCGCAGCCGTGCCACAGAGGCCTTTTCAGAATCCCATCGGGTCTTGATCGACACAAGATCCCGCTGCTTTTCTCCTAACTCCAGTTCAAGGGTCGCGAGGCGTGATTGGCTGGCCTGATCTTGCTCTTTTCGCAAGGCCTCTCGCTCGATTTCCAATTGCATGACCTTGCGCGAGACTTCGTCAAGCTCGGCCGGCAAGCTATCGATTTCAGTACGCAAACGCGCGGCTGATTCATCGACCAGATCGATGGCTTTGTCGGGGAGAAATCGATCGGCGATATAGCGGTTCGACAATTTGGCTGCGGCCACCAGCGCTGCGTCTTTGATGCGCACACCATGGTGCACTTCGTAGCGCTCCTTGAGCCCACGCAGAATCGAGATGGTATCCTCCACCGTCGGTTGATCGACCAGAACTGTTTGGAACCGTCGTTCTAACGCGGCATCCTTTTCGATATGTTTTCGATACTCATCGAGGGTCGTTGCGCCGATCAAATGCAATTCGCCGCGGGCCAGCATGGGCTTGAGCAGATTGGCGGCATCCATCGCCCCTTCTGCTGCACCGGCTCCCACGACCGTATGCAGCTCGTCGATGAAGAGCAGTACCTGGCCCTCGGCCGTCTGCACCTCTTTGAGAACAGCTTTCAATCGTTCTTCAAACTCACCCCGGAACTTCGCGCCGGCCACTAACGATCCCATGTCGAGTGTGATGACGCGCTTTTTCTTCAGCCCTTCAGGCACATCCCCTTTGATAATGCGGGAGGCAAGGCCTTCGACGATTGCGGTTTTTCCAACACCAGGTTCGCCGATGAGCACAGGATTATTCTTGGTTCGCCGTGAAAGAATTTGCACGACACGGCGAATTTCTTCATCGCGCCCAATGACGGGGTCCAGTTTCCCTTGCCCCGCCAGCCGAGTGAGATCGCGCCCATATTTCTCCAGCGCCTGGTACGTGCCTTCTGGATCTTGGCTCGTGACACGTTGTGACCCACGTATCTGTTGCAGGGCGCTCAAAAGCCGTTCTTTCGTGAGGCCGAGTTTCTTGAAGATGCCTCCCTCTTGAGCCATGGCAAGGACGACGTGTTCGACGCTGAGATAGTCGTCTTTCAATGTGCGTTGTTCGTCTTCGGCTTTGGTCAAGGCGTGATTCAATCGTGAAGCGATATGAAGTTGTCCGGGGCCTGCCCCGGCGCCCTGGACTTGAGGAAGCTTTGCGAGCGCCTGCTCCGCTGCCTGGCGCACGGAAGGAACCGACACCCCTGCCTGTTCGAGGAGGGTGGAAGTGAGACCTCCTTCCTGTTCTACGAATGCAAGCAAAAGATGCTCGACTTCGACTCCTTGATGGCTCCGTCTCGCGGCATGGGACGACGCAGTCTGGAGCGCTTCTTGTAACTTGATCGTCATTCGGTTCATATCCATCGCCTGTCTCCTCTCCGTTCATCAGCCTCGCTGCTTCATCACAATAATCATAGGACAGGGGAAGTCAACTGCATCAGGGACAAGCGTGGCGGCTTGACCCAGGAAGTTCCCTCGGACTATTGTCTCGGATGTCGCAAATTGTTACAGAAACCCTCTCACTGTATCGGAACGCGTTCCGTAAAACCGGAGAGTCGCTCAGCAGAGGCAGGATGACGATACTCGCTGTGGTGGGATTTGGAGGCCTGCTGCTGCTGGCTACCCAAATTGCTTCACCGCTTGGAATGGTAGGAGGCTTTCTGCTTGGGGCGGTGAATGCACTCCTGGTCGGCGCAACCCTCAGTCTCATCGAACAATCGATTAGCGCTACACGGACACTCACCCTCCGTGACATTGTCGGCAGTGTGGGCCATTATTTTTGGGATGTCATCGGTATTGGGTTCATCCTATGGCTGCCGCTCATGGCCCTCGACCTCGGCACTCAAGCAAATCCCTATGGGCAACTGCTTTCGTATGCCGCGCTCCTGCTCGTGTTTCTCTTACTGAACCCGGCGCCAGAAATTATCTATCAAGTTCGGCATGGTTCCCCGATCGAGGTGCTGAAGACCTCCTACGAGTTCGTTCTTGAAAATTGGATTGAATGGTTTCTCCCGTTTGCCTTAATCCTGATCCCCACCGTTCTCTCTCCCACAGGGCTGCAAGCGTTCTTTTCCCTCTCCAGCCGGTCCGGAAGGGGAGCGGGATTGGATTTTTCCCAAGTTCTCGTGCTGCCGTTCACGATCCTCGGAGGTTGGCTGGACTATCTGGGTATCCCTTCCTCAATCGGCTGGTATATAGGGCTGCTGCTTACTCCACCTCTTGCCGTGGCTATGCTGTTGTTTCGTGGCCATCTCTTTGCATCTTTACATGGAGTGTCGCGCCGCCAGCGCAGATTTGTCTCGCCATTTAGGTAGGAAGGAAGAGTTAGAGCGAGAGAGGGGATACGTCCTTTCCAGGCAATTGCTGCTTTACTGTCATCAGCTCCCTTTATTTCCCACACACATGGCTTTCGCCGGAGATTAATTGTTGGAAGTTCTCTTGAGTGGCAGATAGAAATAGTGTATGGAATTACCTACAGTCTCTACAGATACTCACGCGTCCTCCAAAGTTCCTGAAAGAATAACGCTCGTGCGTTTATCTATATTCTGGCGAATCGTCTTGACCTCCCTTGTCATCATCGTGGTGATGGCAGGGGTGAATTTGTATGCCTTGTTCCAACTCCGTCAGTTGACGGCATTGAGTGCCAATATGGCCACTCGCCACTATCCGGCAATCGAATCTGCCAAACATCTGCACAGTATTCTGTATGCGCAACTCAATAGTGAAAAAAAGTATCTGGCCGTTCGCGATCCCACTTTCTTACAACATTTCGATGAAGAGGTTGACGAGTTCCACCGCGGCCTCCACACGCTTGCAACGCAGGAGCTGACCCCTCAAGGCGTTCAGCTACTTGAGGATATCAAGCGCTTGCAGCAAGACCGTCTCATGATTTTCCGCACAGAATTGGAGCGGGGGCGCCCGTCCATCGCGGACTCGTCTGTCGATTATGAAGGTAGACGAGACGCCTTGATGGACCGTATCAGCAATACGCTTCAACAATTTATCGATCTTCACGAAACGGGCATCAGTGTCGGTGTCAGCCGGTCACGGGAA
>SWDN01000007.1:156393-179339 GCA_005116775.1 Nitrospira sp. | reverse complement strand
GTGTTGTGCTTAGGGCTGTACAACGTGGCGCACGCTGCCGAGGAAGAGGGAAAGAGCCGTCTCGATCAGGCCACGGTGATCAAGGGTAATCTGGTGAACATCGACTACGGAGACTATGTCATCAAGGAGAAGGACGGCAAGGAAGTCCGTGTGCATGTCGATAAAAAGACTCAGGTAGTGGGACAGATCAAGAAGGGTGATCGTGTTGAAGCAAAAGTGGACGCGAAGGATAACGCGCTATTGATCCGATCACTTCCCTGAGCAGGAACGCCAGGCCGTGCGATTGAAAGCACTGCACTGATAAACCCTTGGAATCTGAAGGGATAGTGTGGTGGCGGTGTCCCGGATTGAACGGGAGACCCGCGGCTTATGAGTCCGCTGCTCTACCAACTGAGCTACACCGCCAACGACGATGGTACGTGACTGGGCGTCATGATACAGGAATGATTTGGAGAGTGTCTAGCGCTCATCCTCATTCCGTGACTGTGATGTGCGCATGTGTGCCGATCTACCCCGTCTACGTTTGCTCAGTCATTGGTTCTGGTCCGTCGTTCCGGTAGACTGGGCGCATGACTCATCCACTTCCTCCTTCCTGTGAACGAGCGATTCTTGAGCAATTCTTGAAAGCGGAGGCCATGGCCTTGTGGGCGGTGCGCGCGGCGCAAGTTCAGGACGTCCCGCGTGGGGTGCTGCAGTTCTTGCGCCGTCATGAAGAGGAAGAAGCGGAGCACCTCAAGCAGTTCGAGTCGCTACTGGGAGTGCGTTCGCATGATAAGACGGCGCTGCCTCGTATGCCAAGTCAATGGCGGGTTCTTGCGGTGCATCTCTATGGGTATGAAGCGTTGGGATTGGAGTTTGCCAGGCTATTGGTTTCTTTGCGGCCAGACCTGACCTCGATTTTGGACGATGAGGAAGTCCATGTGGGGTTTTTTGAACAGGAAGTCCGCGCCATTCTCGTTCATGGAGGGACTGCAGCAGACGGTGCGCGACAGGCGGCCAAGGCGTGGAGGCGGCGGCTGGCCGGCACAGTCGATCGGTACCTTCACGATGAGAGTCTCGCCTCTGTTCGCGATGAATTGCGACAACAGATTCTCAACGCGATCGATACGCGCTTTCGCGCTGTTGGATTGCTGTCACGGGCGGAGGGACAGAATGTGTCTCATGCGGCGGTCTGAGTCAGACGTTTTTGACGTTGGCCCACGATATCGAGGGCTGCGACGCGATATGTTTCGGCCAATGTGGGAAAGTTGAAAATGTTTTCCACAAACGAGTCGACCGTCGCCCCATGTTGCAGCGCCATCTGGCCGAGATGAATCAGTTCAGTCGCGCCTTCTCCGACGATTTGGACACCGAGAAGGTATTTGCCTGTCGGATCGGCCACCATCTTCAGCAAACCGTTGCGAATATCCGAAATCTGACCGCGGGCGATCTCATTAAACTTGGCGCGGCCGATCATGACCTCGCGATATCGTTTCAGGCCCGCCGCTTCGTCCATTCCGATACTGGACATCTCGGGGATGGTGTATATCCCAACTGGAATAGTGCCGGCTGACTGTCCCTCTGGCAGACCCAGGGCGTGGCATACGGCGCGCCGGCCTTGCTCCATGGCTGAGGAGGCCAGACCGGGAGGACCGATCAGATCGCCGACACCGTAAATGTGTGGAATAACGGTCTGGCCATGTTCGTTGACGGCCAGTGCTCCCTTTTCAGTGAGGGTCAGGCCGGTGGCGCTCAGGTTGAGGTCTTCGATATTCGGTTGCCGCCCCACGGCCACGAGCATCTTATCGCTCGCGAACACCTGACCGTCTTGGAGTGTCGTGACCACTTGGGAGACTCCATCCCACCGGACGTCTTTCATCGCCTGTCCACCATAATAGCGCCCGCCTGCCTGCTCAAAGCTTTGCACGAACATACGCACGAGTTCCTCGTCGAAAAACTGAAGGGGGCGGTCAGCCCGGTCGATGATCGTGACCTGCACGTCGAGCGCGGCAAAGATCGACGCATATTCCAATGCAATGATGCCGCCGCCCAATACAGTCAGAGAGCGTGGCAAGTAGATCATCGAGAGAATCGAGTCGCTGTCGAGAATGTGTTCATGGTCGATGGGGATTTCGACCGGCGTGCGAGGCCTGGACCCTGTGGCGATGACGATGGTGTCGGCGGTGAGGGTTTGTTTCATGCCGTCGACCGTGAGCATTTCAATCTGGCTGTCGGAGCAAAAGCGAGCCCGACCATGGAACAGTATGACGCCATTGCGCGTCAGCTGATTCATCATATAGTCGCCATGCGATGTGACGACTTGGTTCAAGCGGCGCATCAGCGTGGAGACCATGACGTTCGGAGGGGTGCGCCTGTCCGGCATCGTCTCGGACCGTTTGAGCCGGTCTGCTTGCAACGCGCTCTCGCGAAGCGTTTTACTCGGAATCGTTCCCCGGTAGACACAGCCGCCCCCGACGCCCGGCTCGCATTCGATCATCGCGACGCGTTTGCCGGCTTTGGCGCCCTGGATGGCTGCCTTTTGGCCGGCTGGGCCACTTCCGATCACTAGCACGTCATAGTGGAGTACGGTGCTCATTGTGCCATTGCGTCTACAAGACTGAGTACTTTCTCTTTGAGGCTGATCAGTGAGTCGATATCGTTGGGATAGAGATTGAGATCGGCAAAGACTGTGTGGTCACGAAGTGTGCCGTCATCGAAGGAGTCAGGGACAAGTATGTAGGTCGCCAATCGGTCTGCCAGGCAGGTCATCATCGCTTCCTGCTTATGTGAAGGCGCCTGCTCATAGATCGAATAATAGGTGATAGCCTCAGCGACCTGCGGGGGTAACGCCCATTCAGCTGCGATCAGGCTGCCTACGCGAGCATGGTAACCATCGAGGAAGGCATGTACCGCGCTGAGCTCAAGCGGGACATGCAGATCTGCCGCAATGGTCGTGACGGTTTTCAGTACGACCGGTTTCCCCACTCCGTGCAGGAGTCCGCAGAGGTAGGCGCTCTCCACATTGTATCGACGGGTGCGCGCGATCTCTTTGGCGTAGGCCCCGCTGGCCAACGCATGCCGCCAGAGCTGCTTGATTTCTGCTTCGTGCCCTGGAATTTTGACGGCGGCGCTCTTCAAAGAGACTGTGACGGCGATTTCAGACAGCTGGTTCACGCCGAGCATGGACACAGCATGTTGGAGCGAAGCAATCGGTGTCCGAGGCATATAGGCAGGCGAGTTGGCTATTCGTAAGACATGGGCCGCCAATGCCTGGTCTTGGTGGATGAGAGCAGACAGACGCGCCGCATCCGCTGATGGATCCTGTGCCAGCGCCATGACCTTGCCGGCGACTTGTGGAAGCACAGGGAGGTCGATCTTATCCTTGTCGATCCGAGCGACCAAAGCGTGTTCGACCTGCTCCGGCATGCCTACGTTGTGAGGTTGGGGTACGACAGTATCCATAGTGGAGTCGGTTCTCAGTTCCGGTTGGTATCGACTGGAGTTCAGTACAGGCTCTTGTCGGCTCAATGTTGAGAAATCTTTACCCGCGCGATGGATGAACGGTTGTGAGCTGTCACAATACCTGCCGGCTCACATCGAGTCGTGGGCACATGGCCCATGCGCACAACGGCCCTCTCATACGTTCATCCGTCATTGAGATGGGGTAGAAGGCAAGCATATAGGTTAAAAGATGTCAGAATTTATGAACAATTATTATTAGGTTGCCGACAAATGGCCCTAGGCATGAGCCTAGTATCCGCATCGTTCACTCAGTAGTATAATCCCTCGCATTGATGCAAGAGTCTGGCTGTAGGGGCTCTTCTGGTCTTCAAGACTCTGCGCATAAGGTAATTTTGACAGAAGGAGGAATCGTTTGATCCTATCCAGCGTGAAGCCAATTAGCGTATTGATCGTGGACGACCACGAAGTCGTGCGGGTAGGTTTGCAGACCCTGCTGAGTCGGCAGGACAGTATCAATGTGGTCGGAGAAGCGGCTACTGTTGCAGGTGCCGTACTCGAATCCTGCCGTCTGAAGCCGGATGTCGTCTTAATGGACGTCCGTTTATCTGGCGAGAACGGAGTGGAGGCATGCCGCGCTATCAGAGATTCCTGTCCTGCCACGCGAGTGCTTTTCCTTTCTTCCTATGAAGACGAAGAGGCCGTGCTTGCCGCGGTCGTGGGAGGGGCATCCGGTTATCTCTTGAAACAGGCTCATGCTGAGGAATTGCTGCGAGCCATTCATGCTGTGGCGCATGGGCAGTCGATTCTCGATCCAGCCATTACTCAGCCGCTCTTGACTCGCATGCAACTGCAGAAGGCAGAGGCATCACGGCCTCAACGGACAGCCCTTTCCATCCAACAGCAGCGCGTCCTTGCGCTGGTTGCCGAAGGGAAAACCAATAAGGAGATCGGCGTGTCCCTTGTGCTGAGCGATAAGACAGTGAAAAATTATATCCGATTCATTTTTCAAAAGATGAAAGTCACGAGGCGCGCTCAGGCTGCGGCCTTTTATGTCCGCGATTCCCCCTCCGGAAAGCACGTAGAGACACCTCAGTAATCTGCTGTGAATGACTTCTTCTTTTCCCTTTGGTTCCATTGGGAACCATCTTTTCTCACGGTCTGAAGATCCTGCATGCTATCGCATCGGTAGTTCGCACTGTTTTTCACAGTGAGGCCATCCACGCGTCGTAGGGCACTCGTGTAGTGAGGCGAACACTTCCTGACATATTCCGTTCGCCGTGAGTCCTTCGACTCTGCTCAGGACAGGCTTGTCGAAGGGTTTATGGTTTCAACGACTTCTGTTCATGCGATTCGACCGTGCTCACCGCAGGCCTCGACAGGCTTGTCCTGAGCGGAGTCGAAGGGCTCAGTATGAATGGTGTGTAAAGCCACTTGTGACGCACTACGCTAGCGGAGCGCTCTTGATTGTCGCGGGGAGGACTGAGCGACATGGTGTGTCCGGCGATCATTCATGTCACGGACATGCTTGTAGTCCAAATACTATAGAGCTGAATAGAGCTAAATAGATCCTAGATGATGAGCTGTACAGATCTTACAATTATAGAACTGAAATACCGGCATGATGAGAGCTATTAGGTACTTTCAGATTTGAGAAGTTCTTATACGCTTAGTAGCAATGGAGTGCGTCTATATCATCACAACAGGATGTGATCGGGCTGGCTTGTGCCGGTCACGTAACCCTACCGACTCGCTGTACGCACCGGTATCGGTATTCACAGGCCATCACTGTACATGAGGAACATCGTATGAACGTGTTGTCGATTCTTGTGGTTGAGGACGATGAAGGCCTGCAGAATTTGCTTCGGAGACTGTTGTCTCATGAAGGCCGCCAGGTCACGGTTGTCGGGAGTGGGCAGGAGGCCATTCGCGTGGCGCGAGAGATCCCTGTTCATGTGTTGATGACCGACCTGAAATTGCCAGATATCGACGGTCTGGACGTTCTCGAGCGAATACATAAGATCGATCCCAAGGTGATCGGGATTGTGATGACCGGTTATGGCTCAATCGACTGTGCTGTCAGAGCCATGAAGGCGGGAGCCGTCGATTTCCTGACAAAACCATTCGACAATGAACTCGTCGTTGGCGCGATCAAGAAGGCGTCCGAGATCCATTGCCGCCGCAATCAGATACAGTCGTCGAGAAAAGCTGTTCGTGAACAATACCAATTGGAGCAATTCGTCGGCGCGAGTGAACCGATTCGGCGTGTGACCGAGTTCGTCTCACAGGTCGCGGATTGCGACAGCACCGTCTTGATTCACGGAGAAAGCGGGACCGGTAAAGAGCTGGTTGCGCGGATGCTTCATTTCAACAGTGGGCGCAAAGATCGCCCGCTCATTCCGGTCAATTGCGGGGCCATTCCTGAAAACTTACTTGAGTCTGAGTTGTTTGGACACGAGAAGGGAGCCTTTACCGGCGCGGCGCATACGCGAATAGGCCGCTTCGAGTTGGCGCATGGCGGGACGATTTTTCTCGACGAGATCGGCGAGTTGAGTCTTGGATTGCAAGTGAAATTGCTGCGAGTGTTGCAGGAGCGGTCATTCGAACGGGTGGGGGGCTCGAAAACCATCGATGTGGATGTCCGTGTCGTTGCAGCGACCAACCAGGATTTGGAGTTGGCCGTGCAGCAGAAGCGCTTCCGGGAGGATCTGTATTACCGTTTGCATGTCATCCCTGTCACCGTTCCGCCGCTGAGAGATCGACGAAGCGATATCCCGCAACTCGTGAATCATTTCTTGGGACGATTGAATCGTGGAAAACAGAGTCCCGTCCCAGCCTGCTCTTCGGACACGATGGCGCGACTGATGGAACACCATTGGCCTGGAAATATTCGTGAGTTAGAGAATATGATCGAGCGGCTTGTGGTGTTGAACCGATCGGGGATGATTGAACCGTCCGATCTTCCCGATCGCTTCCAGCAGCGTTCGGCGGTTCCGGAACAGACTGCGTCTCAGTTCATCAGCTTCAGCGAGCAAGGCGTCAACCTCTCACGAGAGATCGAGCAGTTCGAGAACCGGTTGATCGTCGGCGCGCTTCGACAAGCCAATGGAATTACGAGTAAGGCCGCGCAGTTGCTCCAAGTAAATCGTACGACCCTGGTTGAAAAGATGAAAAGAAAAGGGTTCGATGCGAAGACCCAGGGTTGCCCCGCGTTCTAGGTCGATCTGCTGTTACAGTGAATCTCTCTGAGATGAGCTGTTCTCCTCTCGCCGAACTCCACAATCTCCGTAGAGTCCGTCCTGTCAATCGATTGACGCCTGCAAAGGTGAGACGTCGGACGGTTGACAGGTTCCGCTGAATCATTGTGCGCCACGATCGAGTTTTCTCATGCAGTAGGCATTTATTCAGACGACATAAAGGGCACAGAAATTGCTGAATCGTCTTTGTGGCTATGAGAATACGCACATCCTGTATTCAGATACTCCTCTGTGTGCTTGCGCAGAGTCTCGTGACGCACAACGTGTGTGCGACTGAATTGCCGGAGCCGCAGGCCGCGTCGCTCTCCATACCCGCAACGCCTCTTCAGACGACTGTGGCGATTCCCTCATCTCGGATCGCATTGCCTGACGATGGACCTCGCTACGATCGAACCATCGAGGGGCCTGGAACGTTGCAGTTTCAAGAAGCCGTGAAGGCATTCACCCGTGGACAGTATGCCGTCGCTCGGGCCGGTTTTGACGCGCTCGCCGGGCTCGACTCTGCCAGTGCATTGGCTCCACCGTTGAAGGCGTTTCTCGCTGAGCTTACGCTGGCCGAGAATTCCACTGACTATGGTCGGAGAGAAGCGATTGCGCTCTATCGCAGTGTTATCGGTTCCTATCCAGACGATGCCAACTCGTACAGAGCGCTCTGGCGTGTCGGTGACTTGTATGCAGCAATGGGATGGTTCAAAGAGGCCGTGGTGGCCTATGAATATGCGCTTTCCCGTGAGTTGCCTCGCCACGATGAGGACCGCTCCTTGCTCGCTTTGGGAATCACCCTTGGAGAGTTAGGGCGGTGGACGGAAGCGGAACAGGCTTTCGACACAGTCAGAAAGCGGGCGATGGATGACCGTTTTGCCGTCAGGGCGACGTTTGAACAGGCCAACGCCCTCTATGCGCAACGGCGCAAGCGAGATGCCCTGCCGCTGTACGACCATCTGCATCGGCTCTGGCCGAGTCTTCTGAAACAAAACCCTCAAGCCTTGCAACAGTACGGCGATGCTCTCTTTGCAGTTCAGGAACTGAAGCGAGCATGCGAGATCGATCTGCTTCTGTACAACCTCTTCCCTTCGTATCGCGATGTGGGGATGGCGCTCGTCAGACTTGGAGATAGTCATAGCCGACTTGGGATGCCGACATCGGGGGAGCTGTTTTACACCGTCGCCAAGACACAGTATGCGGATACGGCGGCGGGCGCTGTCGCCCGTATGCGTCTTTCACGAAGAGAACTGGACATTGCCGTGTCGGCAGGGGAGGACTTGTTACGCAAAAAAGTGGAGGGACTGATCCGAGGGGCCGGTGCTTCGTATCTCGATCCTTCCGAGGGCGAAGCGCTTCACAAAACCATCGCCCTCGAACACCAGAGCGATGTGCTCGGCAGCGAGGCGCTGTTCCATTTGGCAGAGCACTATGAGTTGAGAGGCAACACGGCAACTGCCCTGCGCGTCTATCAAGATGTGACTCGCCGGATCGGCGCTATTACAGACGATCCATGGCCACAGACCGCAGGAGTGTATCTGGCCTCTATTCTGAAACCTCAGCTGGAAGCGGCGCTCACGGACAAGGACCAGGTCCAGGCGCTCACGCTATTTTATAGCCACGGGCAGGCTCCAGAGCAATATTACCTGGGGACACAGACATTGTTGACTGTCGCCGATACGCATCGCCGGCTGGGTTTCTCGTCCGAGGCCATACACCTCTATCAAACATTCATGCGGAATCGGAAGGCGGCCACGCTCCACGAAGCGGCTCTCATCGGATTGGGAGAAAGTTACTTGGACCAGTCCGATCCTACGGCGGCCCGAAATGTGTTCGAAAGTTTCCGTCTTCAGTATCCGCGGAGCAGCCAGACCGCGCGAGTGTCGCAGCGCTTGACCAAGGCGATGTTGGAGCAGGGAGACCGGCGGAACGCCATCAGGGTCATGCAGCACTGGACAAAGGGGCATCCCCAGGATGCGGCGCAAGGATGGGTGTCTGTGACCCTGGCGCGGACGTTGGCGGAAGACCAAAAGCCGGATGAGGCTGCCTCGGCATTCGAACGCGCATGGCGAGACGGCGCGCTTCGCGCCCCGCAGGATCTTCTGCTCTATGCCGATTTGCTGGTGACACTGAATAAATCTGAACGCGCGGTGGATTTCTATCGGCAGGCATTAAAGTCTGAACCGAACTCTTCGGAGGCTGAGTGGGCGCGCGTGCAGATCATGCTGAATCCTGGAGTCGAGAATCCTAAAGAGGCCGGATCGCAGGCCGTTGCGTCGGACACCCACTTTGACGATCCGCTGTTCCACCGTGCGGCAAACGCAATACCGGTAGGTTTCCAAGCGGCCAATGAGAAAGAAGGAGAGTGACGCGATGAACGTACGTCCTGGTTCAGACACTGCGGATAGCGATTTGTTGCACGACGCGTTTCGGAGCTTCGATGATGCGGCGGCGACGCTGCAGCAGTCGTATCAGACATTGACGTCGCGATTGGAGCAACTCGATGTAGAGCTTGCCGACCGAAATGAGGCGCTCAGCCGGAATTTGCGCGCCAATGAAGAATTGCGAGCGCATTTGACGGCCATCGTCGAATCGCTCTCGACCGGCTTGCTCGTCGTAGATACGGGAGGGTCGATCACACGCTGTAACCAGGCGGGTGAGCATTTCCTCGGGTTGACGCGCGATCGGATAGTCGGTCGCTCTTTGACGGTCTGTCTCAAGGAGGCACAGCTGGACGGCGATGTCTATCCCCTGACGACCCAACAGGGCTCGGCTGTCACACTCTCTCACCGAGCTTTGCAAACCGGCGAAGGGAGCCATGCTGGAAGTTTGGTCTTGATTCAGGATGTCACGGCAGTACGAGAACTGGAAGATCGGTTGCAGCGGCGCAATCGTCTGGCGGCCATGGGCGAGATGGTCGGCCGGATCGCGCACGAGATTCGGAATCCCCTCGGCAGCATTGAACTGTTTGCCTCAATGCTGCGCCGCGATTTGCATGGCGTTCCGGCATTGCGGGACTATGCCGAGCATATTTCATCGTCTGTTCACATGATGAATCGTCTCTTGACCAATCTTCTTCTGTATACCAAACCGGATTGTTCCCATGGGGGCTGGCATGAGACTGAAGCGCTCATGCTCGATGCGTTAACGCTTGCCGCCCATGCCGTTGCGCACACCAGAATCGATATTCGTCTTGAGGTCAATCCTCTTGCCTCTCGGATCTGGTGCGACGCGGGGCAAATAAAGCAAGTGCTCTTGAACTTGATTCTGAACAGCATCCACGCCATGCCGGGCAGCGGCACACTGACGCTGTCGGCGACGCTCACAGGGGGCCAGACCTCCGGAGGGCCGGCCTTGTGCCTCTCAGTCTCGGATACGGGTGTGGGGATTGCGCCGGCCCAGCGCCAGAAGATTTTCGACCCATTTTTTACCACGAGGGACGAAGGGACGGGATTGGGGCTGGCGATTGTCCATGCAATTGTCGAAGCGCATCGTGGACGGATTGATGTCGAGAGCGTTGAAGGGCGAGGGACAACATTGACGATCGTGCTTCCACACCCCCCTCAGGAGGAGGAGAGGGTCAAGACATCGGGATCGCCGAGCCTCGATCGGAGAGACAGGAGCGCCGCTCCTGTCACAATCGGCGAGCGCCACTTCGTTGAAGAGGAGACCTCCGCATGAGTGAGCAAGACAGGGCCGGCCTTGAGACGGAAGATCCTGCGAAAGCTAACAGAATTTTGATCGTCGACGACGATCCTTCCATGCGAATGGCGTTGATGGAGTCTGCTCGCCGATTGGGCTACAACGTGCAGGGCGCGATCGACGGAGCCGACGCCGTCGATCGTGTCGGCCGATACAAACCGTGGCTGGTGGTGACAGACTTGAAGATGCCGCGTCTCGGCGGACTCGACTTGATCAAGGAAATCAAGAGCCGCTCGCCGCAGACATTGATGGTCTTGATGACGGCGTACGGAACGGTGGAGACTGCCGTGGAGGCGATGAAATACGGGGCGAGCGATTACATTCTCAAGCCGTTCTCCACCGAACTGTTCGAACGGGTAATTGCCAACCTCACATCCCGTAGCCTCGATGACACTGGTGCATCGCCGGCGCCGATCGACCAGCGATCGATCCTCACTCAAGACCCTGGGATGGTTCGGCTGCTCAGCACCGTTGAAGGAGTCGCCGCGAGCCAAGCGACGATCCTCATCAATGGAGAGAGTGGCACGGGAAAAGAACTGCTGGCCCGCTTTATCCATGGCAGAAGTCCTCGTGCACATCGTCCATTTATCGCCGTGAATTGCGCAGCCTTGCCGGATGGATTGTTGGAGAGCGAACTCTTCGGCCATGAGCGTGGAGCCTTTACCGGCGCCATCATGAAAAAAATCGGCAAATTCGAGATGGCGCATACCGGGACATTGCTGCTGGATGAAATCAGCGAAATGAACATGGGATTGCAGGCCAAGTTGCTCCGTGTCATCCAGGAGCGGGAAGTGGATCGAGTCGGAGGCCGAGAGCCCGTCTCCGTGAATATTCGAGTTATTGCGACGACCAATCGTTCGCTCTACCACGAAGTGGAGCAGGGGCGGTTTCGAGAGGACTTATATTACCGATTGAATGTATTTCCCATTACTGTTCCTCCGCTGCGAGATCGACCAGCGGATATTCCTCTGCTGGCGAGACATTTCGTCGCAGTCTCAGCGGCGCGCAATAGCGTTCCGCTGCCGATGGTGTCGTCGGAAGCGTACGCGATGCTTCAGGAGAGACGATGGAAAGGCAACGTGCGCGAACTGCAAAACGTCATGGAACGCGCCGTGCTGTTAGCCGGGAAAGAGCCGATCCTCTCGATGCACGTGCAGTTGGACTCCGGCGGCGAGCCGGTGTCTTCGAATCCACCCTCATCTGCGCCTCAACCTTCTGGAAATGGATCGCTATGGGAAATGGAGCGAAACCTGATCTTCCAGACCCTCACACGCGTGAGAGAGAACCGCACGCATGCGGCAAAAGAACTCGGCATCAGCATTCGTACGTTACGTAACAAACTTCGAGAGTATCGAGAGATACGGTGTCAAGACTCTGTGTGATCTGTGTATCGACGACGGCATGGGTAAAACATATCCGGCATGTTTTGCCGATCGGCAGAGGTGACTATTGAGGTAGATAGGCTGAAGGTCGAAGTCGAAGTTCCGAACACTTCAACCTAAACCTCTTCAGCCTAGACCCCTGAGTCGGTACGAGTAGGATACAGGAGGGATGTGCCATGACGATATTTGATCGCACCATGCAATTGCTCCATCGCACGCTGGATTTGCGGGAAGCTAGACAGCGGGTGATTGCGTCGAACATCGCCAATGAAGAAACGCCTGGCTATCGTGCAACCGAGCTCAATTTTCAGGATTCCCTGCAAGCCGCGCAGCGAGGGAAAGGGTTTGTCTCGCTCGCGGTGACTCAAGGCCGTCACCTCGGTCCACGAGGTGACTCGATGCAACAGGTCACGGGAAAACTTGGCGCTGTGCCTGCGGGGGATATACCGTTGGATGCCAATACGGTCAACATCGAACTGGAGATGGCGAAAATGTCGGATAACGCCATGCAGTACAACAGCGCCGCGTCGATTATGGCGATCCGTTTCCGGCATCTGATGGGGGCAATCCGCGAAGGGCGATAACCAATAGCCGTCAGCCTTCAGCAGTCAGCAAGAAGCTGATGGCTGAGAGCTGATCGCTGAACAAGGAGATAATTATGGATATGACCGACAGCATGGCCGTATCAGTGACAGCGCTCGATGCGCAACGTCAACGGCTTAACGTGATCTCCAGCAATCTCGCGAATGCGCAATCCACTCATACGCCGGGCGGCGGCCCCTATAAACGTAGGGACGTGGTGTTCCAATCCACACCGGTGGCTGGCCCATTCCAACGGACATTACGTCAGGTATCGACAGGACCGGGAGCGCACGCGCTCGATGGCGTCAAGGTGCTGCGTGTGCAAGAAGATTCAAGGCCCGGACAGGTGATCTATGACCCGCGCCATCCGGATGCCGACAAAAAAGGATTCGTCAAGATGCCGAATATCAATGTCATGGAAGAAATGGTGAACATGATGGGAGCCTCCCGCTCCTACGAAGCCAATGTACAAGCGATCAATGCAACCCGCTCGATGTGGAATAAGGCGCTGGAGATCGGGAGGTAGCCATGAATCAGATCAACGCGATCACAATCCCAACAGTGCCGTCGGTGAGAGATGCCGGTGTCTCTCATCCGTCCGATGGCGCGCGTTCAAGCGGGTTTATGGATTCCTTGCAGCAAGCGATCAGTAAGGCCAACGATATCCAACTGGGGGCGGATCAAGCGACTGAGGCGCTGATGACCGGCCAGACACAGAATATCCATCAGACGATGGTGGCGTTGCAGGAAGCCGATGTGTCGTTTCAGTTGATGATGCAGATCAGAAACAAGTTGGTGACGGCGTATGAAGAAATTCAGCGGATGCAGATTTGACAGGATGCTGAAAAATGTTCGCCAGCTTCGTTCTCCGTTCATCGAAATCCTCAACGTACCCCTGAGGGTACGTGTCCGGGTTCGATTCGCCTTCGGCCTTGCTTTGGAGAAGGCGCGTCTCGGCGCGCCAGGGTTAGGCGGGTGAGAAGTCCGGCCTTTTTGAGCATCCTTCGAGTGTGAGTGTAGGCGCGGATTTCTCGGTTGAGGTTCATGTCGGTTAGCTAGGAGCACAATCGCCCATGTTGTCCAAGTTTTCTATCAACCAACGCATGATCGTTCTGGTGGCGCTTGCCGGTTCGATAGCCGGTCTCATCGCCATCGCCCTCTGGACGCAGCAGCCGGACATGCAAGTGCTCTTTACGAATCTCAATCCGGAAGATGCCGCAGGGATTGTGGATAAACTGAAAGAGACGAAGGTGCCGTATGAAACAACCGGTGGCGGCAACACCATTCTCGTTCCTAGCGCGCAGGTTCATGAGTTGCGCTTGCAGCTGGCGACCCAGGGGCTTCCTCACGGGGGAGGGGTCGGGTTTGAAATCTTCGATCGGTCGTCGATCGGCATGTCCGATTTCGTTCAGAAGCTCAATTATCGCCGCGCATTGCAAGGGGAGTTGGCGCGAACCATTGCGCAGATGCCGGAGATTGAACGAGCACGTGTCCACCTCGCCACTCCGGAACGGCGATTGTTCTCTAGCGATGAAAATCGGGCGCGCGCGTCGGTCGTCGTATCCTTGCGGAATGGACAGGCCCTCGCCAAGACGCAGGTGAATGGAATCGTTCATCTTGTGTCGAGCAGTGTCGAGGGCCTTCAAGTCAAAGATGTCACCGTGGTCGATGGACATGGACGGCTGTTGTCATCGGCGGCCGGGAGCGACGACGCAGCTGGGCTCACTGGATCCCAGCTGGAATATCAGCGGACAGTTGAAAAGGACATCGAGACGCGAATCCAATCGATGTTGGAACGAATCGTTGGAGTGAATAAAGCCGTGGTGCGAGTTTCCAGTATTCTCGACTTCCGCAAGGTGGAAACGACCGAAGAGAAATACGATCCGAACAGTCAAGTTGTTCGGAGCGAACAACGAGGCCAGGAAAAGGCCAGCGGGGTCAATGGTGTCACCTCTGGAGGTGTACCGGGTGTTCAATCGAATGTCCCGGAAGGGACAGGGCAAGAGCCTGCTCAAACGAGTTCAAGCGCCAATCAAAACAAGAACGAAACCGTGAATTATGAAATCAGCCGGACCGTCTCCCGTGTTGTGGAATCCACCGGCAGCATCAAGCAACTGTCCGTGGCGGTATTAGTGGACGGTATTTATGAAGCAGCCACGTTGTCCGAGGGAGGAAAGACCGCAAGCGATGCCACGAAGAAGTATGTGGCACGGTCTGAGGAAGATATGAAGCGCATCGAAGAGATCGTCAAAAAAGCCATGGGCTATTCGTTGGAGCGGCAGGATCAAGTTCAAGTGACCAACGTGCCATTCGACATTGTGACGGAAGAGCCTCCCGCACAGGGTATCGAAGCAGCGGCAGAGTCATCCAGCTCGTTAGCTCCCTATATTCGCTATGGAGTCGGGGGAGGCCTCTTCCTGTTAATCCTCTTTATGGTGGTGCGCCCCCTGATGACGATGTTGGGGACGGTTGGGTCATCGACGGAGAGTGCTACGCCGCCGCTTCCCGCTTCGGTGAGCCAGGTCGAAGCCTCGTTGGCGGGCAAACCTCGATCGCAGATTGTCGACATGGCTCGTGGCAATCCTGATAACACGGCGCTGGTCGTCAAACAATGGTTGAAAACTAGCTAGTAAGGCGCATGTAGCGATGGCCACACAACTCAGCGGCGAGCAAAAGGCAGCCATTCTTCTGAAAGCGATCGGGGAAGATGCCGCGGCATTGGTGATGAAGAGCCTTGATCCCAAAGAGATTCGCCGGTTGGGAGTTTCCATGAACGCGACGGCGAACATTACGAGGGAAGAGGAGTCGATCGTCATCGACGAATTCGAGAAGGCGAGCGCAAGCGGCGACGTGACATTTCATGGAAAAGAATTCATCAAAACGGTGTTGGCTAAGGCGCTTGGCCCTGAAAAAGCAAACCGTATGCTTGAGTCCATGACCAGCAAGGTGTATCCAGGGCTCGATGCGATGAAATGGGTCGATGCCAAGGCCGTTTCGCAAATGATCAAGACCGAGCACCCGCAAACGATCTGCGTGATTCTTGCGCATATGGATCCGGATCAGGCCGGCGTCGTGATGGCCGACTTGCCTGAGGCGCTTCGAGTGGATGTCGCCTTGCGCCTCGCCACGATGGAGGACTTGCAGCCGAGCGTGCTGGAGGAACTCAGCGATGCGTTGCAGAGTTCACTCGTCGCAAGCGCCGGCACGCGCGCGACGAGCGTCGGCGGTGCTAAAGCGACCGCGAACATTCTTACGACCCTCGATAAAGCCACGGAGGGGGGCATTATGTCGAAAATCTCCGAGCGAGATCAGGCATTGGCCGATACCATCCGAGGATTGATGTTTGTCTTCGACGACCTGATCAAGTTGGACGACCGTGGCATGCAAGAGCTGATGAAAGAAGTCAGCAAAGAGGATCTGCCTGTGGCGTTGCGTGGAGCGAACCCTGAAACCAAAGAGAAGTTCCTGAAAAACATGTCGAGCCGCGCGGCTGAGATGTTGAAAGACGACATGGAAGCGAAAGGGCCGATGAAGGTGGCGGATATCGAAAAGGCCCAGCAAAATATCCTCAAGGTCTGTCGGAAGCTTGAAGAGGAAGGGCGCATTGTCATCGCCGGCGCCGGCGGAGAGGAGACAATGTTGTAAATGGGAGGGAGCCCGAACGGACAGGCGATACTCGCCCGGCCACGCGCGAGCCGAAACGGTCAGCGAAACAGTTCGATTTTGGTCGTCGACGACGAGGTGGCGATCAGGGATCTGTTGGTGAGGCTGCTGGAGTCGGACGGGCATCGAGTGCGCGCAGTTGGGTCTGCGCGGGAAGCGCATGCGGCATTACAAGAATCTTCTGTCTCGCTTCTGATCACCGATGTCAAATTGCCGGACCAAGACGGCATCGCGCTGCTTCAACAGGCTGTTGATCTCGATCACCGGCTGATGGGACTGGTGATGACCGGGTACGGCACGGTAGATCTCGCGGTTCAGGCGATGAAGGCGGGAGCGGCGGAGTTTCTCATGAAACCGTTCGAAGTCGAGGCGCTACAGTCGACTGTGGATCGGCTTCTCGATCTCTATTACCTGCGTTCGGAGAATACCGTTCTCAAACAGACAGTGATTCGTGCTTCCGGGGTTCGATGCCGTAGCCTCGCATTGACCGATTTCGATACCGGCGATCGATTTGTCGGCGATCAGAGTCTCTCAGACTACGAGCAAGGCATCCTGGAAGGTGAGCGAAAAGCCGATGCTCGAGTCGTGGCAGCCAGACGGCAGGAGCAGACGCTCTTGGCCGACGCCGTTCGGCGTTTCGACGACACCAGAACATCGCTCTATCGGACTGTGGAAGACGACGTGACGGCATTGGCGTTTAGTTTGGCGACACGCATTCTGCGAGACAGTATTCTCGAACGTCAGGATGCCGTCATCTTCTTGCTGAAATCCGCCTTGGCGAGCATTCGGGAAGCAGGGACTATCACGGTGCGAACGCACCCATCCGATGCCCCCGTCCTCGAAGCGGCTCGTGTGGAGCTGTGCCGCGATCGGCCTCCGGCGTTTGCGATGCATGTCGAGAGCGACGCATCGCTCTCCCGCGGAAGCTGCATCGTGCAATCTACGAATCGATTGATCGATGCCTCGCTGGATCAACAGTTACTGCGGCTCGGAGAAGTCTTACAGAATCGAGGTCGTCGTGAATCTCGTCGATCTGATTGAACGGACAGACCCGCTTGTCGTGTCGGGTCGTGTGGCACAGGCTGTCGGGATCGTGATCGAAGGCTACGGTCCCATGACATCGGTCGGGGAACTCTGCGATGTCACCCGTGAGGATGGAGAGGGAACTGTGCCTGCGGAAGTGGTGGGGTTTCGCGGCGACCGCGTGTTACTGATGCCTCTCGGGGAGATGCGCGGGATCGGACCGGATAGCCGGCTGCTGATGAAAGGACACTGCGCTTCGGTTCCAGTCGGCCCACAACTGCTCGGACGTGTGCTCGATGGGCTGGGAGAGCCGTTAGACGGCCGAGGTCCTCTCACGACGGAACACCGATACCCGTTGCATGCCGCGCCGATTAATCCTCTGAAAAGAAAGCGGATCGCGGAACCGCTGGATTTGGGTATCCGGACGATCAATGCGTGCCTGACATGCGGCCGTGGGCAGAAGGTCGGTATCTTTGCCAGCTCAGGCGTCGGGAAGAGCGTGTTGCTCGGGATGATCAGTCGCTATACGAAGGCCGATGTGAATGTCATCGCCCTGATCGGCGAGCGGGGCCGGGAAGTGAACGAATTTCTGGAGCGCGATTTAACTTCCGAGGCGCTCAGTCGCTCTGTGGTGATTGTAGCGACGTCCGACCAGCCACCGTTGGTGCGATTACGAGGGGCGTTGATTGCCACGGCGATTGCGGAATATTTCCGCGACTGCGGACGGCAGGTTCTCCTGATGATGGATTCGCTCACTCGCCTCGCTCATAGCCAGCGCGAAGTCGGGCTCGCCATCGGGGAGCCGCCGACCACGAAGGGCTATACTCCTTCCGTGTTCACGATGCTGCCCAAGCTCCTGGAGCGAGTCGGGACCGGTTCAGGTTCTGGCGCGATCACGGGGCTGTATACAGTTCTCATGGAGAGCGATGAGCTCTCCGATCCCATTGCAGAAACGGTCCGGTCGATTCTGGACGGCCACATTATGCTGTCGAGGCAGTTGGCCGCGCGGAATCATTTCCCGGCGATCGATCTTCTGAACAGCACCAGTCGAGTCATGAAAGATATTGTGAGGCCAGACCACTATAGAGCGGTTCGATCCATCATCGAGCTTCAGGCGCGATATCAACAATCTGAGGACCTCATTCTGCTTGGCGCGTACAAGGCGGGCACGAATCTCGATCTCGACAAAGCCGTCCGCGCACAAGACGGCATCAATGCGTTTCTTCGCCAAGAAATGGAGCAATCCGTGACGATCGACGCCTCGATCCACTCATTGCTTGCGTTGGAGAAGGCGACAGCATGAAGCTCGATGCGTTGCGGCGGTATCGGGCGCAGATAGAAGAGGTCGTACGCTTGGATCTATTTCGGCTGCGTCAGGAGCTTCAGGATGCGGAAACCCGCTCTCACCTGCTCGATGCGCAACTCAGGCTCACAGCAGATGCGTACGTGGAGAAGGCCGGTGGAGGGGTGGCGCTTGATGAATTTCTGGTATGGCAGTCTAAGTTCGCTGCCGAGACGTCGGAGCTGGCGGGAGCGAGACGGGTCGAGACACAACTTCGTGAGGCATGGAGCTGCAAACAAGACGAAATGCGCGAAGTGACGCTAGATCGCCGCAGGCTCGATCGTCTGGCCGAGCGTATGCGGCAACAACGCCAGCTTGTGCAACACCGAGTCGATCAAATGGAAATGGATGAGGCGGCGCAGCGCACGAGTACACTGTGATGCCACCAGCGCTTATGCATAGGTATTCCGTCCAGCGAGGGTCCAATCCCAGCGCAGACGCGCCGCCTTGTGCGGCACGGATGGGGCGCTCCTCTGCGAGGTGGAGCGATCGTCTGTGGGCTGGTGCTGTTCAGATCGGTATGATTTTCGTGTTGTCCTGGGCAACGGCTCAACTGGTTCATGCATCAGGAGAACAGGGACTGGCGCCGCGAGCCGCTCAGGACAAAAACGGGTCGCCAGCGTCGGGATCGGCAGAGACGGCCAAGAAATCTGGAAGTGAGGCGGCTGTTTCGGCGACCGAATCGGCCCAAGGACCGGCGCTGTTTGTGCCGGAAGAACTCATCGCCATGTTCCAGCAGCGCAAACAGGATTTGGAACGTCGCGAGCAAGCCGTGAGAACAGCCGAGGCGCAGGTCGCGATTCTCAAGCTTGAGGTCGAACAGATCTTGAGCAAGGTCGAAGCCATAGAACAGCGTCGTCTCGATCAAGAGAAAGCCGCGTCGAGTCGACTTACTGCACAAAGCAAACAGGCGGTCGATTTGCGCGCGCAACAGTTGGGGCAGCTGGCAAAGATATACGAAAGCATGCCTGCGGAGGAGGCAGCCGCGCGAATCGAGAAAATGGCCAATCGAAAAGCGTTGGAGATTCTTCGGTTGATCAAGACGAAATCCGCCGGAGCTATTCTGGCTCAGGTAAAAGTCGATCGAGCGGCCAAGTTGACGGAAGAACTTCTCGCTAGCCCTTAACCGAATCCTTCGGCCGGCAGGGCAATTCTTGCCTCCGTGCCCTGCACCTTCTTCCTGGTTTCCATTCGTCATCCCCCAATCTCTTTGCTAACTCGACGCCAAATGCGATATCCAGTCACTATTGAGATGGCATGGAGCTTGAAGATGCTTCGATCCAGTATTCGTGGGCGTTGTGCGCAGGTTGAAGGAGTGGATCGTCGCCATGGACATCGGCTTTTACATTCCCTCAGCTGGTCAACCAGCCGCTCCAACAAGTTCGAGTGTGCCGGTCGATCACGGTCAGTTGGCTGAGGAAGTCCGGCCCGAGACGTTTTCCGCTCTGATTAAGGACATCGCGCAGGGTCTTCCCGGTCGAGAATCTGCTTCGGACAATCAGGTGTCCATTTATCCAGCCGGCACGCTGGCAGCTCTCACGAGTTTGAGTGTGTTGGCCGGCGTGAGTCAGTTTGTTCGTCTTGCACAGGGCGAAGCATCATCCGTTCTACCCAAGGGGATCGATCAGAGTCTTTCCGGTGAAGAAACCCTTCCTCCTTCCGAATCCGACGCTCCGACAGAGTCCATTCCATCATCGGATGCGGGAGCGCAATCAACCATAGCTTTAGTCGGAGGGCTCGCGTTGGCACCCGATTCTCCAAGGCAAGATCTTCCAGAGGGCATTGCTGCAGAGGGTGGCCACGCTGAGGCTGCACAGAACAGGGCCACGATCGATGCGGAACTGGCCAAGCCCGCAGACCTGTCCGACTATCAGGTCTTGCAGTCTCTCGCCGATCCTGAATTGTCCAGAAAGGCGCCTACGAATGAGCTGAAGCATACGGCCTTGCGAACCATGAACGAGTTACCTGTTCGAAATGGCGGCGGCACTCCCGTTGACCCTGCTCCGGCACCCCTCGAACACGCGCCAGGCGATTCGTCTCTTTTCAGCACTCTGCTCCCTGGCTCTCTAGGTTCAGATCCAGGGCGATCTTCAGTGGTGGAGCGGCAAGGGGCAAGAAATATACTCGCCTCCGCGTATGGGAATGGGAGCGTTCAATCTCCTGACCGTCTATTGACAGGAGTTCAGCCATTGACGATGTTGCAAGCGCTGGAGACAGAAGAGACTGCGCCGCTCGAACCTCTAGCGGTTTCTGTCACTGGAGTCGGTAGTGTGAGGGAGCAGGACGCACAAGAATCATTGACGCGAGACAATCAGCCCTTGTTCTTCAGCGGTCAATCCGTTTTGGCGCGTCAGGCCCAGGCGCAGCCACAAGGAACGAGCGGATCCATTGCGACGACGACAGGCGACCGCCTCACGCTAGCGCAGGCATTCCTCGGTGAGGATCATTCGGCGGCCATGGCATCGGCGTCTGGAAAGGCCCAGGCCGTTCATGTGGAACTGCCGCCGCATGACTCAGGTCCGCTCAGCGTGCGGATCTCTATGACGGACCAGACGGTGCACACACAGTTTACGACCGATCGGAACGATCTCGGCGCGCTCTTGCTCACGCGCCAGGATCAACTCCAGCACACTCTCACCAAGTCAGGGTTGGAACTTGGCCAGTTTCAAGTGCATATCGATCAGCGAAGCCAACAAGACGCGGCGCCGGACCGACAGCCTCGACGAAACGGCGATGCGCCGGAGCATCAACCTGGTTCACAGAACCATAATCAGGACGCACGAGATCGAGACCCACACTCACACGGTTATCGGCCCCGGAGTGCATTGAGTCTATTTGCGTAGTTGTGACCACGGACATAGCTGTTTCCTCATAACGAAAGGACTGAGCCATGATCGACCTCTCTTCAATCGTCAACGCGACGAGCAGAACCTCTCCTCCGGCGACCGGGCCGAAAGAACTTGGTCAGGACGAATTTTTGAAACTGCTCGTCACGCAGCTCAAGTATCAAGACCCGCTCAAACCTCTCGAAAACCAGGATTTCATTGCGCAGACGGCGCAGTTCAGTCAGTTGAATCAAATGACCGACCTCGTCAAATTGATGAAGCGGAGCGTTGAACTGCAAGAGTCGGCTATCAGGTCGAGTCAGACACCAAGAGCGCAACAGGCATAGCAGGATGCTGAAAATGTCCGCCAGCATCGTTCTCGCATCGTTCAGATCCTCAACGTACCCCGGAGGGTACGCTTCCGGTCTGCACTCGCTGCGACCTTGCTGGACAGCCATGTTGAGCATCCTGCGAGGCTTGTATTGGTTGGGAAGCAAGCGTCACGAGTCGGTTGCTGGAATATCACAATGAGCAAAGGAGACGAATCATGGGAATTTTGACCTCGCTTTTTACCGCTGTTAGCGGGCTCAATACATACGGGAACGCCATGTCCGTGATCGGGAACAATATTGCGAACGTCGGGACAGCGGGATTCAAATCGAGCCGTGCCTCGTTTGCCGATCTCGTCTCGGCCTCGCTCGGCGGCGGGACAAATGCCGCGCAGGTCGGATTGGGCGTATTCCTGAACGACATACAAACAAGTTTCACCCAGGGCTCACTGTCGAATACGGGCAACACCCTGGACTTGGCGATCGATGGGAATGGGTTTTTCAACCTGCGCGATACGGCGGGAACAACGACCTATTCTCGCGCCGGACAATTTAAAGTGAACAACCTCGGAGAGATTGTGGATCCGAGCGGTCGATTCTTACAGGGCTACCAAGCGACAGCGACAGGAGTTGTGTTGGGAACAGTCGGGAACATTACGTTGTCTACAGCCACGATCGCGCCACAGGCGACCAGCACCGCAGCTGTGGAGGCCAATCTCAATGCAGCCTCCACAGTTCCGGCGACCGCGTTCGACGTGACCGATGCGACGACGTACAACTTTTCAAATGGGATTACGGTCTACGACACGCTCGGAGCACAGCATCAGCTTCGGTTGTATTATGTGAAAGCTGCGGCCAACACCTGGAACCTCCATTCTCAAATCGATGGCGGCGCCACGACGGCGCAAACCAACTTAGTATTCAATTCGAGCGGCGTACTGACCGGAGGCGGCGCCCAGACCTTTTCGTTGCCCATCGCCGGCGGGGCGGCCACACCACTGAGCGTGGCTATGGATTTCTCAGCCATTACGCAATATGGGTCTGCGTCGAGTTTGACCAACCAGACACAAGACGGATTTACCTCCGGGTCGTTTCAGAGTTTATCGATCGATTCGCAAGGACAAGTTGTCGCGCAGTTTAGTAACGGTCAAACCAGAACCCTTGCCCAAGTCGTTCTGAGCCGATTCACCAATCCAAATGGGCTGGCCCGATCCGGCGAGAATGGATTTGCCGCAACGATCGATTCCGGCGCGGCACTAGACGGGGCTCCAACGAACAACGGGTTAGGGCGACTCCTACCCCAAACCATCGAACAATCCAACGTCGACCTTGGTAAAGAGTTTGTCGACATGATCATCACGCAGCGGGCGTTTCAAGCGAATTCCCGCGCCATTACCACGAGCGATGAGATGCTGCAAGAG
>SWDN01000007.1:136272-156293 GCA_005116775.1 Nitrospira sp. | reverse complement strand
TGTCTCATCGCGATGGAAAAAATACTCTCACAAGACGAAATCGACGCGCTGCTGAAAGGGGTTGTCTCCGGAGAGGTGGAAACCCAGGCCGAGGAGGGGCAACCGGTCGGAGGGGTTAAGCAGTACGACCTTTTCAATCAGGAGCGGATCGTTCGTGGGCGTATGCCGACGCTCGAGCTGATTACCGACCGGTTTACACGACATCTGTCCATGTCCTGGAGCGCGCTGCTGAACACGAAGGTGGAGTTCAATATTCTCGGAACGCAAATCATGAAGTTCGGCGCCTTCATGAAGACCGTTCCGATTCCCTCGTCGCTGAACGTGTTTCGCATGGACCCGCTGCGGGGAAACGGTCTGTTTGTCGTCAATGCGTTTTTGGTCTATCTGATTGTGGACTATTTCTACGGCGGGAAAGCGCAAACGCATGTCAAGCCCGAAGGCCGGGATTTCACGCCGATTCAGCTTCGAATCATCAGAAAACTTGTGACGCTGGCGTTCGAAGATATGGAAAAAGCCTGGCGCGCCGCGCTCGCGGTGAAGATTGCGTTGGTCCGATCTGAGGTCAATCCTCAATTTGCCATGGTCGTCTCCGCCTCGGAGATCGTCTTCGTCAGCACCCTCCAGATTCAATTTGGGGAGACGACCAGCGACTTTTTTCTGGTGTATCCCTATTCAATGCTCGAGCCCATCAAAGAAAAACTGTATTCAGGCATCGTCTCGGATCAAGTCGAGCAAGACGGAAGCTGGGTCACCCGCTTTCATGAAAAACTCCAAGACTGTCCCCTTAGAGTGACCGTTCGGCTTGGAACGGCCTCGATCACGGTGCGAGATGTGGTGGACTTTGCTCCTGGCGACCTCATTCTTTTAGACCAACGGCCAGGCGATCCACTCGATTGTTTTGTCGAAGGGTATCTGAAGTTTCAAGGGAGCCCCGGCGTGTCCAAAGGGAATCACGCGTGCCGCGTTGAAAAGGTGGTCGTGTAAGCGACCTTCAGGTCCAAGGAGAATCGTCTATGGCCGACAACGAAGTAGCGAATTCCGAAACGCCCGCGCCTGCCGCCTCGCCCAGTTCGGCGGCTAAGATAGCGCCTGCATCGTTCCCATCGCTTGAAGGAGGAGGCGCGGCCGCTGCGCCAAAAAACATCGACTTTATCCTCGACATTCCGATGCAAGTGACGGTGCAGGTTGGGTCGACCAAAATGGTCGTTCGAGAGTTATTGCAGCTTGGCCAGGGGTCGGTCATCGAGTTGGAAAAACTCGCTGGAGAACCGATGGAAGTGCTGGTCAACAACAAGTTGGTGGCGCGAGGCGAGGTCGTGGTGGTGAACGAGAAATTCGGCATCCGCCTCACCGACGTGATCAGCGCAGCCGAACGTGTTCAACAACTCGGATAAGGGTGGGTCTGGTTTGTTGTGTTTGTCTGGTTGATTTGACTCAACCAAACACACGAGACAAACCAAGCAAACGAAATACACAAGACTGGAGGAACGTGTTCGACTTTTGGGACAGTTTCATACGAATGGCGTCGGCGTT
Source organism: Nitrospira sp. (assembly GCA_005116775.1). GTDB lineage: Bacteria > Nitrospirota > Nitrospiria > Nitrospirales > Nitrospiraceae > Palsa-1315. The sequence continues at coordinate 154,760 of SWDN01000007.1, read as the reverse complement.
GGCTCTTGTGCTGGCAATCATGGGAGGACTGGTCCTCTTGGTTCGCCGATTTGCCGGCACGCGATTCAGCGTTCCTGCGTCTACTCAGGTCGTTCATTACGGTGTTCGTGATGGCTCCGGTGGGAGAGGCTGTATATAGCCAGGCCGTGCAACCGTTGCTGGCGGAACAGATCTCGTATGAGGAGGCATGGACAAAGGGCATTCAGCCGATTCGCGCCTTCATGCTGAAACAGGTGCGCGATAAAGATCTCGAACTATTTATCGATTTAAGCAAGCGTCCTAAGCCTGCCACGATCGATGAGGTTCCCATCCATGTCGTGATTCCTGCCTATATCTTGAGCGAATTGCGAATCGCGTTTCAGATCGGATTTCTTATTTATATCCCGTTTTTGATTATCGATATGGTCGTGGCTAGTATTTTGATGTCCATGGGAATGATGTTGCTGCCACCTGCCATGATTTCTCTCCCGTTCAAACTCATTCTCTTTGTGCTGGCCGATGGGTGGAATTTAGTCATCGGGTCGCTGGTGAAAAGTTTCCAATGAGCGAGCTTGACAAGGAGTATGCGAGATGACGCCTGAAATGGTCGCAGAGATCGGCCGTCAGGCCATCGAGACCACGCTGATCGTTGCTGGACCTATCTTGGGGCTTACCCTCATTGTGGGACTCGCCGTCAGTGTCGTACAAGCCATGACGCAATTGAACGAAGCGACGCTGACGTTCGTGCCGAAAGTCGTCGTCGTGTTCGTCGCGATTCTCTTTTTTCTTCCCTGGATGTTGGACGTGCTCACGTCGTTTATGAAGCAGTTATTTCTGAATATCCCTCTCTATGCGCAATAACCAGGCCTCGATACATTCGATCGCAAAAGCACTATGAGCATCACGCCGTCGCTTCATGTTCTGTTGCCGGAATTCCAGTCATTTCTGGTCTTGGTGTCCCGTATCGGAGGCATCGTCGCGGCATTTCCGATGTTAGGCGGACGGAGCATTCCAGCTCAAATAAAAATCGCGCTCGTCGTCATGCTGGGACTCGTGCTCTCGCCATTGATTCGGCTTCCGCCGATATCGTCGGATGCGATTGAAATGACGGCCGGACTCGCGAGTGAGCTGCTGGTCGGTCTGGTGATCGGCCTCGCCGTTCGATTGTTGTTCGGGGCGTTTGAAGTGGCCGGGGATCTGCTTGGGACTCAGATGGGATTCGGGGCGGTACAACTGTTGGACCCCATGACCTCGCAACAGTCGTCGCTGATCAGTGAGTATTTTCGAATCGTCGCCATGCTGGTCTTCCTTTCGCTGAATGCGCACATGATTGTCGTCGCCGCCATTGTGTCGAGCTACGAGGCCATTCCGCCGTTCGGCGCGAGTCTCTCGCCCGCTCTCGGCGAGGAAGTGCTGGAACTGTCTCAGCATATGTTTGTGGTCGCCTTGAAGCTGGCGGCTCCGGTGCTCGTCGCCATGATCCTGATCAATGTGTTGCTGGCCATGCTGGGTCGGGCCGTCGCACAGATCAATGTTTTTGTTTTGAGCTTTCCTTTGACGATCGCGGGGGGACTGCTGGTCTTAGGTTTGGCGTTGCCGTACACCGTGTCGCTGTTTGAACGGGAATTTTTGGGATTGCACGACACGATTGAGCGGCTATTGAAGGTACTGGGACATGGCTGAAGATAACGACAATAAAACAGAACCGGCAACAGAGAAACGCAAAGCGGATGCGCGGCGGGACGGCAATGTTGCCATGAGTCGCGACGTGACGACCGCGGCGCTCCTCCTTGGCGGAATTGGGTTACTGGCGTTGTTGGCCGGTCCAGGCATACACCAGTTGACCGATGTGGTCCGATTGGGTCTGACCATGTCGTTCGAGCCGGTGGTTCACACCAGCCTCACCCTCGATCAGATTCATTCTTTGGTCGTGCAGGTCGGTCTCAAGAGTATGCTGCTGATGCTGCCATTTTTGGCGGGGTTGGCGCTCATCGGCATCGGCGCTTCTCTCGTGCAGACTGGGTTCCTGTGGAAGTCTTCCCTTCCGTGTGACATCGGCCGATTGAACCCGATTAAAGGCTTTGGCCGTCTCTTCGCCCTCCGGTCAGTTTCGGAGATGATCAAGGCCGTGCTCAAAATTTTCATCGTCGGTGGCATCGGCGCATTCATACTCTGGCAAGACCTCCCTCATCTTCCTGAACTGGTGGACTACGATGTGTGGGGGCTTCTGACGGTCATGGGGTGGATGACGTTGAAAGTCACGGCTGTGATCGTAGGGGCTATTTCCGTGGTCGCGGGGGTGGACTTTCTCTATCAACGATATGAGTGGGAACGGTCTCTGAAGATGACCGTACAAGAGGTGCGCGAAGAGCATCGTGACACAGAAGGCGATCCGTTGATCAAGAGCCGGGTGCGAAGCGTTCAGCGGGACATGATGAGAAAACGCATGATGGCGGCCGTGCCGGAAGCGGACGTGGTCGTGACGAATCCGACGCACCTTGCTGTCGCCCTCAAATACGATACCGCGCGCATGGCTGCGCCTGTCGTCGTCGCCAAGGGCGCCGGCCATCTTGCGGAGCGGATTCGCGCGGTGGCCAGACAACACGGGGTCGCCGTCGTCGAAAACAAATTTGTGGCTCGGACCCTGTATAAGCTCGTCGATGTCGGCAGGGAGATCCCCGCCGATTTGTATCGCGCAGTGGCGGAGATTCTCGCGTTTGTCTTTCGCGCGCGAGGCCTCACCTCCGAACGGGTGGCCCGATAAGAGGCTAGGAGAATATGGCTACGGAATCCAATACGGTGTCCCCCTCGTCCTTCATTAAGCATCCGGACATTCTCATGTCGCTGGGCGTGGTGGGCGTCATCATGCTGATGATTCTTCCGCTTCCTCGATTCTTTTTAGACCTTCTGCTGGCCTTTAACATTACGCTGTCGGTCATCATCTTACTTGTGGGACTGCAAGTTCGACGGCCTATCGAGTTCTCGGCCTTTCCCTCCATTCTCCTAATCGTGACGTTATTCCGGCTGTCTCTCAATATCGCATCGACACGCCTGATTCTCCTACACGGCAATGAAGGGGCAGCTGCGGCGGGTGAGGTGATTCGGGCATTCGGTAATTTTGTCGTGGGAGGGAACTATACGGTCGGCCTTGTGGTGTTCTCGATCCTGGTGGTCATCAACTTCGTGGTCGTGACTAAAGGCGCCGGTCGAGTCGCCGAAGTAGCGGCCCGGTTTACCTTGGATGCCATGCCGGGCAAACAGATGAGCATCGATGCCGATTTGAATGCCGGATTAATCAATGAAACAGAAGCGCGGCGGCGGCGGCGGGAGATCGCGGAAGAAGCCGATTTCTATGGCTCCATGGACGGCGCCAGCAAGTTTGTCCGAGGGGATGCCGTGGCGGCGATCATCATCGTCCTGGTGAACATCATCGGCGGACTGACCATCGGCATCCTTCAACAGGGCATGAGTCCAGGGTTGGCCGCGCAAACCTATACCCTCTTGACGGTCGGCGAAGGGTTGGTTGCTCAGATCCCCGCGCTGTTCATCTCAACGGCTGCCGGTATCGTGGTAACGCGTGCTGCGGCGGATGCCGACCTTGGGAGCCAAATTACCCGGCAGATGTTGTTTTCGCCCAAAGCCATCGGCACGGCTGCCGGGATTTTGCTGGCTCTCGGAGTTGTGCCTGGCTTGCCTCATCTGGCGTTTCTCGGGTTGGGTGGAGTTGCGGCGTGGTTCGCCTATCGCTTATCTCGGGAGGCAAAGGCGCCTCAAGAGTCGGCGCCTGTTCCTACAACGCCACAAGCAGAGAACGCCACGCCACCGTTGGTTCCACTCGATTTGATGGAAGTACAGGTCGGGTATGGGCTCATTGGGCTCGTGGAAGGAAAACATGGGACCGCGTTGCTCGATCGAATCAAGGGGCTCAGGAAACAGTTCGCAGAGACGATGGGGTTTCTCCTGCCGCCCATTCATATTCGCGACAACCTCCAGCTTCGACCGAACGAGTATGCCGTTATGCTCAAGGGTGTGGAGTTGACGAAGGCCGATGTGCTGCCCTCGCACGTGTTAGCCATCGATCCAGGAACCGCTCAGCGTGGGCTTATCCAAGGTGTTGCAACAAAAGAACCAGCGTTCGGGCTGCCTGCGCTGTGGGTGCCGGAGGCTACGCGAGAGCAAGCGCAACTCGCCGGGTATACCGTCGTGGATGCCAGTTCGGCAATCGCTACGCACCTCTCTGAAATTATTAAACGGCATGGACACGAATTGTTGGGCCGTCAGGAGGTGCAGTCGCTGCTCGATGAGCTGGCGAAAGTTCATCCCAAGCTCGTTGAGGAATTGATTCCCACCTTACTGCCGCTGGGAACGGTTGTTCGTGTGCTCGGTAACTTGCTGCGTGAAGGCATTCCGATCCGCGATCTTCGATCGATCATCGAAGCGCTGGCCGACCATGCAGGCGCCACTAAAGACTCTGAGTTACTTACGGAAATGGCGCGGCAGGCGTTGGGGCGCACGATTATCCGCCAGTACCAAGCTCCGGACGGTTCCTTGCCTGTGATCACGCTCGATCCGAGGCTCGACCGGTCTTTGAGCGAGCAGGCCGCTGCGGTCCCTCAAGGAGGCATGCTGAATCTGGACCCCGGACTTTCCCATACATTGTTGGCGGCGATGAAGCAGACAGTGGAGCGTGTCGCAGCCCGTGGCCATCAGCCGGTGTTGCTCTGCTCACCGGCGCTCCGGCGTCACATACGACGCTTGACCGACCGGATACTCCACGCAGTGCCGGTCGTGGGATTTAATGAGCTCGATTCGATGGTACGGCTCCAGTCGTTGGATACGATTCGGCTGGATGGAGAAGGCCTTCTTCCTTGAGGTGAACGATGAAGATGAAAGTGTTTCATGCCGACACCATGCATGACGCCATCCGCGCCATCAAAGAAGAGTTGGGGCCGGACGCGCTCATTCTCTCCACGAAGCGGATACGGCGAGGGAGTTTGCCGTTTTCGATGTTCGGGCGATCGCTACTAGAGGTAACGGCTGCGACTGATTCGATTGAGGAGGAACCCATTCCCAATCGGCAGGCAGCGCCTCGTCTTGCGCAAGACGAGGCCTCTTCGCGTGTGAGTCAGCAAGAGCCTTCTCCTGCTTTTCAGCGCACGTTGAACGCATTACTGCATTCTCATAACCCTGCGGAGGCAAGGGAGGAAGCCGTACGGACTCCATCTTCGCTTCAGAAGTCAGGGTTGCAATCGGTCTCGCGTGGGCGGGTTCGTCATCTCAAAAACGAACTCCTTGATCTGCAGCAGCTTCTCGTGTCTTCGTTGCCGGATGAATCGCAGGCACCCGGATCGATTTTTCCTGCTCCGCTGGCGCGAGCCTGTCGCCTTCTGGTTGGGCAGGGATTGCGCCCCTCGACGGCTGAAGGTTTCTGCCTGACCCTTCGCCGCCATCTCTCAGCTGAGTCTCTTGAATCGGACGGGGAGCTTCAGGATGCGCTGCATCGCCTCTGTATGGAGCGGATTCAGGTCAGCGGACCCCTGCTAGACGAGACGTGTGAGTACAAAGTGGCCATGTTTGTCGGCCCGAGCGGTGTAGGCAAGACCACGACGATTGCGAAGCTCGCGACGCACTACAGACTTCAGGAAAATAAATCTGTCGCACTGATCACGCTCGATACGTGCCGTATGGCGGCGGTCGAACATCTGCGCATGTACGCGAAGGTTCTGGGAGTTCCTTTCGAAACGGCTGGGAGCACGACCGATCTGCTCGAAGGTATGCGCCGCCATCGCCAGGCGAATCTGATCATGATCGATACGCCGGGTTTTGGCGTTCATGAGACGGCGCAGATGATGAATCTTGGGAGCCTCAAAGATTCCTATGAATCGGTCGAGACGCATCTCGTCTTGTCGGCCACGACGCGAATGCAGGATCTCCGGCGTGCCATGACCCGGTACGAAGCGTTTGCGCCGTCACGACTGCTTTTTACCAAGTTGGATGAGACGGAAGAATACGGCAATCTTTTCGAGCTGGCGTACCAGACTTCATTGCCCCTGTCGTATTGGAGCAATGGTCAGCGCGTACCGGAAGATTTCGAGCTGGCGGATTCGGCGAGGTTGGCAGATCTGTTGCTCGACAGGAGGTCATCCTGGCTCACGCCATTAGGCCATTCATCGTCCAGGGGACGCGACTCGGCTGTGTCCATGACGGACTCAACACTATAACAAGCGTACGAGGGAGATTCCGCATGCAGAACAGTCTCAGCGAACAGGACTCGATGATGGCGACGATGGTTCAAGAGAGGCCGCGTACTCGTGTGATCGCCGTGACGAGCGGAAAAGGCGGAGTGGGGAAAACGAATGTCGTCGCCAACCTGGCAGTGGAATTGGCGCGGGTCGGGAAACGAGTGTTGGTGCTCGATGCGGACTTGGGGTTGGGCAATATCGACGTGTTACTGGGATTGGTGCCTCGCTATACGCTGGAACACGTGCTGTGCGGTTCACATCGTCTTTCCGACATTATCATCCAAGGTCCGGCTGGAATCCAGGTGTTGCCTGCGGGTTCCGGCTTGCCTCAATTCACTTCCATGACCGACGCCCAGCAACTGATGCTTCAAAGCGAGTTGGAACATGTCGCCGACTCGGTGGATGTGCTGTTGATCGATACGGGGGCCGGTGTGTCGCCTAACGTCACATATTTCGCCTCGGCAGCCCAAGAGGCCATCGTGGTCATCTCACCAGAACCGACATCGTTGACCGACGCCTATGCGCTGATGAAGGTGTTATGCCGGCAGCATCGAGAACGCCGATTTAAAGTGTTGGTCAACCTGGCGAAAAGCCAACGTGAGGCGACTCAGACATTTCACAAGCTCGATATTGCCGCAGAGCGTTTTCTCAATATCGGTCTTGAGTACCTCGGATTCATTCCCCTCGACGATTACCTGCCGATGGCCGTCATCGAGCAGAAGGCAGTGACAGAGCGCTTTCCCTGCGCGCCATCCAGCCGAGCCTTTGTAGAGCTGGCGAAACATGTTGCCGAGTGGCCCGTTCCTCAACACCCGAAGAGCACTGTGCAGTTTCTATGGCAGCAGTTGATTCCCATGTCCTAGGAGCTTGTCCGACGATGACCATTCTACTGCGGCGAATGACTTGTGGCCATCTGCGTCGTACTCGGCTGGAAAAAGTTCTCACTGTATTCCAGCGAATAGGCCTCTCATTGTTCTGGGCCTGCGGTCTCGCATCGGGTCACAGTTTGTTTGCCTCGCCTGGAAGGCCATATCGAACAAACTTTCAGCAGGGCATCACTTTAATACGAATATATAAGGCACATTAGATGATGAACAATCTCGCGACGCAACGAAGCCGACAGGTAGATCGAACATCCGATTCGCATCGTGAGCTGATCATCAAAGAGTTTGCGCATGTGGTGAAGGCGATGGCCTATCGCCTGGCCTACCGTCTTCCGGCCTATATGGATGCCGAGGATCTTGTATCGGTGGGCATCATGGGGCTGATGGACGCGATGGATAAGTACGATCCAGGCCGGGAGGCAAAATTCAAAACCTACGCGGAGTTTCGCATTCGTGGCGCGATGTTGGACGAAATTCGTTCAATGGATTGGATCCCTCGGTCGATTCACGAGCGCATCTCGTTGTTGCAGCGCACGCATACAAAATTGTTGAACCGACTCGGACGCCCTCCCTCGGACGAGGAAGTCGCGGACGAGATGAAGTTGTCTCCAGCCGAGCTGGACGATTTCATCGTGCGATCTCGTGGCGCTGTGCTCGTCAGCCTGGATGACTTCAACCTCCATGAGCCTGAGGGCCCCAAGATTCTCGACGCGCTGGCCGACACACAACATCCAGACCCCCTCACGATGATCCTCAATGATCGGGAGCGCGAGCGGGTTGCCACGGCGATTCAGCAATTGCCGGAGAAGGAACGGCTCGTGCTTGCGTTGTATTATTATGAAGAGTTGACGATGAAGGAAATCGGGGGAATGCTCAAAGTCACGGAGTCGCGCGTGTGTCAAATTCATACGAAGGCGATTCTTCACCTCAAAGGGAAACTCGAAGCCCAGCAATGAGCTGCGGCACGACGCCAGCCGTAGGCGCCGTCGCTCGTTCTCTCTGTCGCTGAAGACGGTTTTGCCTGTTCAATGCCGCTGATGCCGGTTTCTGTCCGTCCGCCGCTTCTCAAGTCTGCCCCACAATCAACCGAAACGCTCTCTGCGTATCCTTTGATTCATCGGGCATTGGGAAACCATGCTGTTCAACACGATTCTCAAGTCTGCCAGTGACATCTTCGGTCAATCTTTGAACGGCTGGAAGTCCGGTGCGGAGTTTCCAGCCATCGTGATGTCCCCCCTCGTCGCGATCATCGGGATCTGTCTCATTGGGCTCCTCATACTTGGCGGGCTGTGGTGGAAGAGCTGGTATCAAGGCGCCGGATTCGATCGGTCCAGATCGACAGAGAAATCTTCTGAACGGACATCCACCTACGATTACGTGACGGGCTTGCCTACTAGACGATTATTCGGCACGCTGCTCGATCAAACGATCGATCGTGCTGCAAAAGCAGGTCGATCTTTTGCGCTGCTCGTCGTGGAACTCGAACACTTCCGGATGGTGGCGGAGAGTGAAGGCCAAGCGAACGGGAATGTACTTGTGCGTGTTCAGGCGGCTCGGGTCAAGGGCGTGTTGCGTTCCACGGAAACGGTTGCGCGGCTGGCACGAGATCAATTTGCCGTCATTCTCGATAACCTCGACTCTCAGCAGGAGATTATGACCACTGTGGAAAAGCTACAGTCGACGATAGGGCTTCCATTGACCTTGGAGGGGCATGAACTGTTTTTGACATGCCGTATCGGTGTCGCACTGTACCCGCAGGATGCGCGTGAGTGCGAGGGATTGATCGATCAGGCTATGAAGGCAGTGAAGGCTGCGAAATCTGAAGGACAGACCGTTCAATTCACCTCCCCCCTCGCCTCTGTCGACACGCCTGATTCCACTTCTGCAACAGCCTCGCTTGCAGATCGCCGCCGGTAGACCGTCGTTCGAGGTCCTAAAAATTTCGAACCGAGCGCCTCGAATATCCAGCGGCGAGTCATCTCGTTCTCATCGTCCCTAACCTGCGATTTTATTCCCACTCCGGCAATCTTTTCCTAGCGCTGCCCGTTCATTCCATAGGCTGCTCGGCATGGTCTTCAATCGCGATGAACGCGACCGATGCGATTGCGCTGTATTTACGGCAGTCTGATCGGCTGCACGCTTGCCGGATTTGTGAACTGCGGCTGCCAGCCTCATGGCATACATGTTGCGATGTGACATGGTCGAGCAGTCCAACGTGGAGAGCGCACATGAATCGAGCGATCTATCCCATCCTTTCAGGCGCTCTGGCGCAAGAACGTCAGATGCAGGTCTTCGCCAATAATATGGCGAATGTCAATACAGCCGGATTTAAACAGGACGATCAGGGATTTAAATCCATCATGGCCGGCGCGCAGGCTGCCGTGCCGGCGTTTGCGCATTCGACTGGATTCGGTCAACAGATTGGCGTCCGTCCGCCTGGCCCGGCCGAACGAGTCTTTGCGGCCCCCGATGCCCCCCACACATCGTTCGAAGCCGGCCGGATTCGAATTACAGGAAACCCTCTCGATGCGGCAATCCAGGGGAGTGGATTTTTTGAGGTCAAAGCTCCTCAGGGTGTTCGCTATACCAGGAGCGGCATGTTTTCACTGGATGCTCAGCGACGATTGGTCACGAATCTGGGCTATCCGGTGATGGGTACAAAGGGGGAAATCAAGGTCCCTCCCGGCTCGGTCCAGATAAGTCCGCAAGGGGCGATAGATGTCGATGGACGGCCAATCGCCACGCTCAAGGTGATGGATTTTCCCGCAGATCACATGCCGCAGAAGCATTTTGAAGGGCTCTTTGCATCGGACTCTGCCAAGACGGCGAAAAACCCGCAAGTTCAGGGGGGGCATATCGAAGAGTCCAATGTCAATTCAATCGGTGAGATGGTCAAGATGATCCAGGGCATGCGGAATTATGAGTCATCGCAGAAGTTGATTCAGACGTTGGACCATATGGCAGAACTCGCAATTCAAGGTGTCGGACGAGTGGGCTAACCAAGCAGTGAGGAGTGATCAGTGATGAGTTCTGAGAATAGGAGCCGTCCCCACCCGTCACGCATCACGTATCACACATCACCCATCACGGGGAGGTTTCTATGATTCGAGCAATGTGGACGGCGGCCACTGGAATGACCGCTCAACAGATCAATGTCGACACGATTGCCCACAATCTGGCGAACGTCAATACGACTTCATTTAAGCGCAGCCGAGCGGAGTTTGCAGATTTGCTGTATCAAGTTCAGCGTATGCCGGGCACCAATTCGTCAAATGTCGGTGTGTTTCCCGTCGGTATCCAGGTCGGGGCAGGAGTTCGCCCTGTGACCGTGGCGAAAGAGTGGATGCAGGGGAACATGCGGCAGACAAACAACGAGTTGGACATGGCAATCGACGGCACGGGATTTTTCCAGGTTTCGAGACCCGATGGCACCGTCATGTATACCCGCGCCGGTTCTTTCAAGCGAGACAATGTCGGAAATCTTGTGACCGGAGACGGCGATCTCCTCAATCCCGTCATTACGATCCCCTCAGGGGCATTGAAGCTCGATATTGCCCAAGACGGCACAGTGTCCGTGCTGCTTCCCGGCGTCACTCAAGCCTCGCAAGTGGGGCAGATTCAATTGACTCGATTCGACAATCCATCCGGGCTTGTGGCGACGGGCAATAATCTTTTTCTCGACAGTTTTGCCTCAGGCCCCCCGACTCAAGGCACCGGTGGGTTCTCGACGGGATTTGGAACGATTCAGCAAGGCTTTCTGGAAAGTTCCAATGTGAATTTGGCAGAGGAAATGGTCAACATGATCATTGCGCAACGCAGCTATGAAATTAACTCGAAGACCATTCAAGCGTCGGATGAGATGATGTCGATTGCCAATAATCTGAAACGATAAGTGTTGTGCGCGGAGGAGTATTTCCTATGATCGTATCGCGTCTGTTCATACAGTCGGCCCTCGTGGCCGTAATAGGACTTGAACCGCTCGTGGCAGACGCCGTTTCTCTTTTGCCGATCCAATCGGTAGCCGTCGGAGAGAGCAGGCCTGCGCATCGTGTGGATGAGAAACACAGTGAATCGAGACAGGCGATTCACCAGCTGCATCCAGAGCAAATTGAGCGAAGTATTTTGCGAGTGCTTGAGCAAGAAATGGCGGGGAAGGTTCGTGCCGTTCATGCCGTCGTGATCGATCCGCTCGATCCGATGAAGGTCCCATCCGGAGACATGAGTTTAAGGATCTTGCCAAGCGGAGTGGAGGGAGGGCTTGGACGCCGGGTTTTTCATATCCAGGTCGACATGAACGGGAAATCGTGGCAGACGATCGACGCCATCGCCGATGTATCGGCGTCCATCGATGCGGTCGTTCCGACAAGGGCTATTCAAATCGACAGCGTGATCGACGCAGAGGATATCACGACTCATCGCGTCAAACTCACGGATCTAGACCATCAGCTGATGACGGACGTGAAAGATGTCATTGGGAAGAGCGCCGTGCGCCCCTTGCAGACGAATAATCCGATTCGCCTAGGAATGTTAAAGCGACCCAATGCGGTGCGCAAAGGGGATCGTGTGTCCATCGAGGCTAGGCACGGAGGACTCTCGATTCAAGTGACCGGCTTGGCCAAGTCGAGCGGGGAAATCGGACAAACAGCGACGGTGATTAATGTCGATTCGGGCAAAGAGTTGCGCGCAAAAATTGTGGGGCCTGGAGCTGTTCGTGTCGAATTTTCGCCTCGCCTCTTCGCTCGTTGCGGCCTTGCTGGACAGCCTTTTTGAGCATCCTGCGGATCGAGGAAACTCCACAAGCGTTTCCTGTATTAATCGAGTTTTTCAGCCGCTTGCCATGGCGGCTGCTTGTGTGGCGATCTCGCTGCTGAGCTATGGCTGCGCCGCACCTTCACCGACAGCCGATGCAAAGCTCGCTGCCCCTTCCTTGCCGGCGCCGAAGACGTTGGGTTCTCTCTGGCAAGAGGAGAACGGCCGCGCCTATCTTTATGAAGACATGAGGGCGATGCGTGTCGGAGACATTCTGACGATCAAGATCGTTGAGAAGCATAAAGGCTCAAAGTCCGCCGACACCTCAGCGGAGCGGGATTCCACCATCCAAAACAGTCTGGCAGGTAGCGCTATCGGATACATCGGTATTCCAGGCATTCGCCTTGGCGGGGAAGCCAGGCGAGGGCTCGGCATCGATGGGAGTTCCTCGAATAAGTTTGAAGGCAAGGGGAGCACCAATCGAGAAGGAACCTTGACGGGAACCATATCTTCCATCGTGACCGACGTGCTGCCCAACGGCGATCTTCGGATTGCGGGCCGCCGAGAGGTCACGGTCAACAGCGAGAAGCAATTGATGACGATCGCGGGCATCGTACGGAGGGTGGACGTCGATACCAAGAATACCGTGCTCTCCTCCGCCATCGCGGATGCCAAGATTGAGTATTCAGGGCTGGGAGTTCTGGACGATGTGCAACGGCCTGGATGGCTCGTTCGGGTGCTCGATTGGATCTCTCCATTCTAACAGTCAAGGGCGCAGGATCGATGAAACCGACTATGGGACGAACGAAGGGTGTCCGCTGGAACCGTTGGCGCAGCAGGATGGCGATGCGACCATTGCAGTTGATGGTGCTGAACAGAGTCGTCCGCCGTGCTGAGGTCGATCCTCCGCAACATCGTGATGAGTGTGAAAACATTGAAGCGGATAGCGATAGAGGAACGCCAGTAGCATCCATGCCGCCCGGCATCGTGAATGGGCAGGGTCGGCTTTTTGCCTGTTCTCCATCGATGGATCGACTCACTTTTTATACACGCGAGACACACGACATGATACGAATATGGATCTGCATCGGACTCTTGGTGTTGGGAAGCTTCCTCTGGGCGATACCGGCTGAGGCGGTTCGCATTAAAGACGTGGGATCGTTCGAAGGTGTTCGGGACAACCAACTGATCGGTTACGGCCTCGTCGTCGGTTTGGATCGAACCGGGGATCAAGTCATCGGCGGACAGTTCACGATCCAGGCCATGATGTCGATGCTCAATAAGATGGGCATCAATCTCGTGATCGATCCCATCCAGTTGCTGACGCGCAATATTGCCTCGGTGATGGTGACGGCTAAATTGCCGCCTTTTGCCAAGCCGGGGTTGACGGTCGACGTGCTGGTCTCCTCAATGGCCAATGCCAAGAGCCTGCAAGGCGGCACCTTGCTTCTCACCCCGTTGAAGGCGGCGAACCAGCAAGTCTATGCCGTCGCACAGGGACCGGTTTCAATTGGCGGGTTTCTAGGAGGAACAGGTGGGGCTGGCGGATCGACCGTCACCAAGAACCATCAATCAGCCGGAGTCATACCAGGTGGTGCCATCATTGAAAAGGACGCAGGGATCGATATTGAATCGTGGGAGACCGTGTCGGTACTTCTCCGGCACCCCGATTTTACGACGGCGATACGGACGACGGAAGCAATCGACGGGGTATTCGGCAAGGGCAGCGCCATGGCGGTGAATTCAGGACTCGTTCGGGCCTCGATTCCGGAAACGTTTCGCGGTCGCGTTGTGGAGTATATCGCTGCAATCGAAGGGTTGGATGTCAACGTCGATTTGCCTGCGAAAGTCGTCGTGAATGAACGGACAGGCACTGTTGTGCTGGGGGAGCATGTCCGTATCTCAACCTGTGCCATTTCTCATGGCAATCTGACTATCTCGGTAAAGAATACGCTCAATGTGTCGCAGCCTCCTGCCCCATTGATCGGTTCCACCGGTGGACAGACCACCGTGACCGAAGACGTTCAGACAGAGGCGAAAGAGCAAGAGTCAAGGCTGGTCGTTGTGGATGAAACGGTGACGCTTGGCGAAGTGGTACGAGCGCTGAACGCGGTAGGGGTCACTCCCAGGGATTTAGTCGCAATATTATCAGCCTTGAGAGCGGCCGGAGCACTTCAAGCTAACCTTGACGTAATATAGATTAGTCACTGATTATTGTATGATAAAATAGAACTATGAATACTGAAATTAAAACGATCGGCCCAATGGATTATATGGCCAATACGCAACACACTCAACCGCCGGTCTATTCTAAAATCACGCAGGGTCGACAGGGAGAAGTGGGAGACCTGAAGGGCGCAGCCCGTGAATTTGAAGCCTATTTTATCTCTCATCTACTAAAAGTGATGAGAGAAACGGTTCCAAAGGGGGCATTAGAGAACAAGGATGGAGAGAGGAGCCATCGTCATGCAGATCTCCGGTCATGGTAAGCCAGATCATCTTGCCAAGATCCTACTCGGTGTCCAAGGAGCGAATAGTGTCAGCGAGAAAACTCGGACACAGCAGGATGGACGCCAGGATCGAGTACAGATCTCCGATCGGGCTAAGGAGATCCAGCGGATTAAGGCATTGGCCGATCTTCCGGATACTGAGCGAGAAGGGCGGATTGAGCGGATCAGCCAGTCGATAGAAGCTGGCACGTACTCAGTATCGGGGCACAAGGTTGCCGATGCGCTCATTCGTCAGACTCTGACCGACGCGGTTCTGTAATAGGCTGAACAGGCGCGATCCGATCAGCCTTTAGCCTTCAGTCTTCACCACGCCTCGCGGGTCTCGCGCAGAGAACGAGAACGATTCGCACTTCACAGGTATGAGCACTATGCAGGACATTGTCACATCCCTCCAGCAACTGGATCATATCCTGCGCCGTGAAGAGGCCCAGTGCGATGCATTGGCAGACAATATTCAACGTGAACGGCAGGTTCTTCGAACGCTTAGATTGGCAGACATGGCGGAGGTCAACCGTCAGCGCGCCGGACTGCTGGATGAACTTGCTCTGCTCGAAACGGAGCGAACTGCATGGGTCGTGCGGTTGGCGGATCGTTTGAGTCTTGCTCCAGCAGCCATATCCCTGAGTGTCATTCTCGAACGGCTTGAATCGACCGATGCCCAGCGGCTGGAAATGTTGTATGCGGGGATGGCCGGAAAGATTCGCGCGCTTCGTCACGAGATAACGATCAATGCCGGCATCCTGAACAGCCTACAGGTCTTTATCAGAAAAGGGTTGAACGTCGTGCGCCAGGCCACGGCCCCACTGGGGCTCTATTCCGAATCCGGAGCGCCTCGCGAATGTGGTACGGACGCACTGATGTTTCGACAGAAGGGCTAGAGAAGACCGTTATTTGGTTGATTTGGTTTGTTTTGTTTATTTGGTTGGTTTGGTTAATCTGGTTAGTTCCGTTCAACCAAACAAACGAAACAAACCAAATCAACCAGACAAACCAATTTATGCAGCCTGGTAGAGGGGCGAATGTCAATTAACAGACTGGTGGAGATCGGAAAATCCGCTCTGTTCACCACCCAGCAGGCCATCTCGGTCGCGGGACACAACATCGCCAATGTCAATACGCCTGGGTATTCCCGACAAGTGGTTAGCTTGGCTGAGAACAGGCCGGAGAACGGATCTCCGGGCCAGATTGGCACGGGCGTGCATGCCGAGAGCATTCGGCGTTCGTTCGAATCGTTTGTCGAAGAGCAACTCCTCGCTTCGCGCGAGCGACTGGGAGAATTTACCGCTTCGAGCAACGCACTATCTCGGCTGGAGCCGCTGTTTGGGGATGCCAATAATCTAGGCATCGGGTCTGGGCTTAACGAATTTTTCGGCGCGCTACAGGATGTGGCGACCAACCCGAACGACTTGTCTGCCCGGACGGTGTTCCTCTCCAAGGCCACGGCGCTCGCAGGCCGATTCAATCAGGCCGCGGCGGACTTAACTGCCGCGCAGGGGTTTCTCGACCGTCAAGTCGGGCAAACGATCACGGATGTGAACCGGCTGACATCTCAGATCGCGAACCTGAACGCCGACATTGCCCGCGCTGAGTCCACGGGGCAACAGGCCAATGATTTGCGCGATGAACGAGGAGTCGCACTTGCCGATTTGGGAGAGTTGATCGAGATTTCATCGATCGAAGACTCCACGGGTCAATTGACGGTGTTTGCCGGCCGTGGACACGTTCTGGTGGATAAGGAGCGAACCTACCAACTGGTCGCAGTACCGAATCTCAGCAACAATGGACTGCTCGATGTGCATTATGATGCCGGAGCAGGGCCTGCGACGAGCCTCTCGCCCGTCATTCAAAGTGGGCGTCTCAAAGGCCTTCTTGACGTTCGCGATCAAACCATTCCTTCGTTACAGGCTTCCCTCGACACATTGGCATCGGAAGTCGTCACGCAGGTCAATCAACAACATCGACTGGGTTTCGGGTTAGATGGATCCACTAACCTGGATTTCTTTGCGTCGGCGGGGACGACAGCGAGTTCCATTGCTGTTTCGTTAGTCAATGTCAGGCAGATTGCCGCGTCATCGACCGCGGCAGGAGTGCCGGGCAATAGTGCGAATGCCTTGGCCTTGGCTGGCCTCAGGAACACGGACTTTGCCTCGTTCGGCAATGTGACCTTTCAAGAGTATTACAGCACGATCGCCGGGAATTTTGGTTCGATCGCGCAAGGTGTCGATGGCAATCTCAGGGCGCAAGCGATTCTTCACGACCAATTAACGTCCCGACGCGCGTCCATATCGGGTGTATCGATGGATGAAGAGCTCGCCAATCTTCTTCAGTATCAACGGAGCTTTGAAGCGGCCTCGCGCATGATTGTCGTCGCGGACGAGATGTTTCAAACCATCTTATCCATCAAGCGGTTTCTCTGGTCAGTCCGGTCAACCAAATAAACAAGACAAACCAAATGAACTAAACAAACCGGAAAGGGGAGCCTGACCATGCGAGTGTCTGATCAACAGTTATTTGGCTCGACGGCAGGGAGTTTGGAGCGCATTAAAGAGCGTATCGTCCGCGTACACGAACAGATCGCTTCTCAGCAACGCATTGCCAAGCCGTCCGACGATCCTAGTATTTTCGGACAGGTGATCCTTGAGAAGTCCGCACTTGCCGACAACGATCAATGGATCAGAAATATTCAGTTCGGGACGGCGCGTGTCTCAGTGGCCGACCAGACCTTAGGGGAGGCTCAAAATCTCATCAGTCGCGTTCGAGAATTGGCAGTGCAAGCGAGGAGCGACACGACGTCTGCGCAGGGGCGGTTGACGATCGCTCAGGAGGTTCGCCAACTGCATCGGCAATTGATTCAACTCGCCAATGCAGAAATCAGCGGGCAACCGGTGTTTGCGGGAACGGAGACTGGTGCGCCACCTTTCGTGCTTGGCGTTGGCGATGCCGTCACCTATCAGGGCAATAGCGAAAGCCAGTCCATTGCGGTCGGCCCGAACCAAACCACACAGATCGTGCTTCCTGGCGATCAGGTGTTCGCGGGAGCCACCACGAATATCTTTACCGATCTCAGCGACCTGCTCGTTGCCTTGGAGACGAATAGTGGAGCGGGGATCGAAGTGGGTATCGGAGATCTCGACCAAGCGATCGGCCAGCTCAGTCTTGCGCAAGGACAGATTGGAGCCATTGCCAATCGTCTCGACACAGCGTATGGGACCTCGTTGGTTGTTTCCGAAGCCATTCACCGAATACTGTCGGATCAAACCGACACCGATCTGGCCACAGCGCTGACCGAACTGAAGCTTCAGGAAACAGCCTATGAAGCGACCAGCCAAACGTTTTCACGGTTGTTCGACCTCTCGCTGCTCAAGTTTCTTCGTTGACAGTCTTCTTAACCTGGATCATTCATGAATAATCCTGGTCAAGCTTCGAGCATACACGCCGATATAGCTACTATCGGATGGATAGCATAGTAGAGATTGGACTGCACGGATGCTCGTCCTGACACGAAGACGCGGTGAAGGTGTGGCCATCGGTCCAGACATTCGGATCGTGGTGTTGGGGATTAAGAATGGGCAGGTTCGTTTGGGCATCGAAGCGCCACGAACGATTGAAGTGCACCGTGATGAGGTCTGTGTGAGAATTCAGGATGAGAATCAGCTTGCCGCGCGTTCGCCGGTGATTCCGCTGGACGTCTTCCAACGATTATTACGAACGAAAACAGCCTAAGGATAAGGAGTCGTCTGCATGCAGTTTACGTCGACCCGCTTTGGTGTCTTGAAGGTGCCTACTGAGGCGTTGCTGACGTTTCCCTCAGGACTGCTTGGGTTCCCGGAATGGACACAGTATGCGATTCTTGATCATGACACCGACGCTCCGTTTAAATGGTTGCACTGTACGGAAGAGGCGTCTCTCGCGTTCGTGGTCATCGATCCCACGTCATTCAACCAAGACTATCGCGTCACGATTTCTCCTGAGGCGTGTTCTGAAGTGAAGGGGAACGAAACCGACGAGCTCAGTCTCGCGGTTATTCTCACCATTCCATCTGATGATCCCACCGCCATGACCGCCAATCTTCGCGGTCCTCTCCTCATGAACCCCCGCACGAGACTCTGCAAGCAACTTGTTCT
>SWDN01000007.1:104251-136172 GCA_005116775.1 Nitrospira sp. | reverse complement strand
GTCACGGGAAAAACCGCCCATGTCGTCAGCGTGCGCTTCTCCGTCTCCGACACGGGGATCGGCATCGCAAAGGAAGCCTGCAAACGGATTTTTCAGCCCTTTGTACAAGCGGATGGATCGACCACAAAAACATACGGAGGGGCGGGATTGGGGCTTGCAATCTGTCAGCAGCTCGTTGAACTCATGGGGGGATACATCAGTGTGGATAGCGAACCGGGCCGTGGCAGTGTTTTTCAGTTTACAGTCCCGTTTAAACCCAGGGCGGATTAGAGTGCATGATCGCCACTCGATGCATCCCGATTACCCACCACAGCCTCGCTGAGACCAAGGTCGACTCCGCCATGCGTCTTCTGTGGCGGACGATAACATGATCGATCAAGAGATTGCTGCGCGGATGCTGGGAAAGTTGGGCTACCACGTCGATGTCGTGGCGAACGGTCAGGAAGCGCTGGACGCGCTTGTGCAGATTCCCTATGCCGCGGTCTTCATGGGTTGCCAAATGTCGGAGATGGATGGATTTTCCGCGATGGCGAAAGTCAGAAGATGTGAAGCGTCCGACTCCGGAACGAACGACGCTTCACGCTTCACGAGTGACGCGGCCCCCACAGGGTATCGCGTATCGCCATGACGGCCAATGCGATGCATGAAGATCGGAAGAGGTGTCTCGCCGCGGGAATGGATGATGATATCAGCAACCCCATACGGCCAACGCGCTTAAAGAGGCGCTCGCCTGCTGGGTTACGCCGGCCTAGGGGGGCTCAAAGGGGAAGATGGAAGAGATCAAGGCCGAAGGGGTTCAGGCTGAAGTGTTCAGATCTCAGGTCTCCGACCTTCGGCCTTCAGCCTGAACCCATTCAGTCTTCACCCTGCACCTCTTCAGGCTGCATCCCTTCGGCCTGCATCCTTCAGTCTTTGCGCTTCCAGAATTCGAACGAGGCGGAGCACCGCTTTTTCAAGCTGGGTATAGATCACCGGGCCTTCAACCAGCGTGCCGAGTCGTCCAAGCGCTTCCAATTGTCCAGAATACAACACCACCTCCGATGCGCAAAGATTGCCCGCAGTCCCTTTCAATGAATGGGCTGCCTGCTCGACCGCTTCTTGATCTCTGCCGGCCAAGGCTGCTCGGATCGCTTCCAACATGGTTTGATACCGCTGAATAAACAGCCCAACCAGTTGCTCCAATAGTTCGGTATCGCCGCCAATGTTTCGTAACATCGTAGCCCGATCAAAGACGGCGGAGAGAATCTCAGCGCCTGTTCCATCCACGCCATGTTCTTCACTGCCGGTATGTGCAGCCTGTGAATGAATGGACCGGGCAATCCACCGATCAAGCGTTGTCTTCAGGTTTTCCTTTCGGAGGGGCTTCGTTAAATAGTCGTCCATGCCGGCCGCAAGGCAGCGATCTCGATCTCCGCTCATGGCATTGGCCGTCAATGCCACAATGGGGATGTGCCTGGAATGATGAATGGAGGGAGGAGAATCGATGACATTCAATTCATCATTTTTCATTCCTAATTCAACATTACGACATGCCTGTTCGCGTTCGCGAATAAGACGTGTCGCTTCTAGCCCGTCAAGGAGCGGCATCTGGCAGTCCATCAGGACCATGGCGTAGGAGACTCGATCCAATGCCGCCAGCGCCTCTTGACCGTTTTCTACGACATCCGATTGATAGCCGAGCTTTTCCAGCATGCGAACAGTCAGTTTCTGATTGATGAGATTGTCTTCAGCCACCAAGATGCGCGCGACCGACCTCGTCTCCGCGAGGGTGTGCCGCGTAATGAGCGGCGGCGCGGGCGCAGTCACTGTTGTCACAGGCGCTTCACTCACAAGCTCCGGCATGCCAAGCACGGTTCTCAAACAATTTGAGAGTTGATCGTGGCGGGCTGGTTTGGTGAGATAGGCGACGAATCCGGCTTGGCGTGCCAGCTCCGCATGCCCTCGCTGAATCAGTGAGGTGAGTATGACCAGGCGGACGAGAGACCCGACAGGATGAGCTTTCATCTCCTTGGCAAATTGTAGTCCGTCCTTGCCCGGCATCAACATATCGACGACAGCCACATCGTACGATAGGCCTTTTTTCGCCTGCTGCTCGATCAGGGCGATGGCTGCGTCAGCATCTTGAGCTTGATCGGCAACCATGCCCCATCCCGTGACCAGATGATTGAGAATGACCCTGTTCGATTCATTATCGTCTACGATCAGGACGCGGCGTCCGGCCAACTCTGCAGACGGCACGATGGCCAAGGGGGATGTCGTCTGTTTGAGGAAGCGGGCAGTACACCAGAAGGTACTGCCGCGTTCTGGTTGACTGGTGATGCCGACGGTGCCGCCCATTTGTTCGGCGAGCTGTTTCGAAATCGCAAGCCCGAGGCCGGTTCCTCCGTATTTGCGTGAGGTGGAGCTGTCAGCCTGGGTAAACGGTTGGAATAGTCGAGCTTGGACTTCAGGGGGGATGCCGATTCCGCTATCGGTGATCTCGAATCGGACGATCACCGCATCGTTCAGATCCTTCTCAAGGAAGGCTTGAACCGTGACGTCGCCTTTTTCGGTAAACTTGATCGCGTTGCCGACGAAGTTCGTGAGAATCTGGCGGAGCCGTCCCGGATCGCCTCGCAGACCGGTCGGGACGGCCGCGTGCACCAGGCCGGTGATTTCCAACCCTTTGTTCTGGGCTTGTGCCGCGAATTGACCCAAGACATCTTCCACTGTCGTGCGAAGGTTGAAGTCGATACATTCCAGTTCCAGTTTTCCTGCTTCGATTTTGCCGTACTCAAGAATGTCGTTGATCAAACTCAACAAGGCTTCGCCGCATTGGCGGATGGGTTCGATATAGGATCGTTGTTCCTCCGAGGGGTTCGTATCCATCAATAAGTCCGTCATTCCGATGACCCCGTTCATCGGCGTACGCAACTCGTGGCTCACGGTCGCCAGGAACGCCGCCTTGACGCGAGCGGCGGCCTGCGTTTCTTGGAGCGCTTGATCCAATTGGTGATTGCTGTCATGGAGGCGTTCGGCTGAACGGCGGAGTTCCTCTTGGATTGCCGTGACGTCGGTCATGTCGACCGCATAGCCTCGAACTAATCGATGGGAAGGGACTGGGCAAAAAATCCACGAGAAGCACGCCTGAGGTAATCGGACATCGAGTCCTCGTATCTCCTGTCTCGAATCGAGACAGCGGCGCGCGAGTTCCAATAGATCAGTAGGGCATACCACAGGAAATCCGTCGGTGCTGTAGCCGAACCGATGCAGCAGTTGTGTCATCGCCGGATTGGCATAGATCAGGTTCGCATCGGAGTCCAATTCGATAATGGGAGAGGGAGTTTCTTCTGCGACACGCGCCAGGCGGTCGTAATCTTGTTGCAGATCTCTTTCGTGGCTCAGGTCACGGATCGTCAACACTCCTGCGGCGACACCGGTATCCATCGGGACATAGCTCCACTCGACCGGGTGCGACTCATGAGTAGAGCCTAGGAGCGTCGTGTGGGCTGCTTGTATAGAGAGACCATCGAGCAGGGATTGTTGAATGCGCGCGATGATAGCGGAATCCAATATATCCAGGAGCGTCTTCGATAAGCAGAAATCGACCGCGTGCCCCAGAAGGCGCACGGCTTCTAGATTGACTGATAGGATGTGAAGCCGGCTATCGAGCAGTATGACCCCGATGGGAAGCGTATCCAATGCTGCAGGGTCAAAGAGATGTGCAGGCTTGGATGATCGTGAAGAACGGGATGTCTTCGCGCAATTCTTCGGTGTCTGTTTCATCAGGCCGCCTCGTCGTGAACACCGTCGAGAAACATGGCCACATTCACTCGTTCTTGCAGGGGATCCAAGACTTTCGTGATCGTCCGCTGTGAAGTTTCTGCGGTCTGGGCTCCAAGATCGACGCGAATCGGTGTAGGATAAGAGCCACCCTGAGGTCCCGTGATTATTTTGACAACCGGCTTGAGCCGTTGAGTGCCGTTGATCCCCACGACAACCGCTTGCTCTCCCGTGTTCATCAGAATCAGGCTGCCGATCGGATAGACGCCGAGGCTTCCGATCATGCTTTGAATCAAATCCTTTTCATATTTTCCCGTATCGCCAAGACGAAAGAGTTTTTTGATGGCATCGTGCGGCAACATTCCCGGATGTCCTCCACGACGACTCACCATGCCGTCGTAGATGTCTGTCAGTCCGACCAGCTGCGCCAACAATGAAATGGAGTCTCCCTTGAGTTTGCGCGGGAATCCGTTTCCATTGCCGCATTCATGGTGTTCCGCGACAATACGGAGGACGACTTCTCGGTCTTCCTGTACATCGCGTAAGACGGCAAGCCCTAGCACAGGATGCTGCTGCATGGTTGCGTGTTCTTGCTCACTGAGGTCGTGGCTTCTGCGATAGAGATTTCGAGGTAACCTGATATAACCGATGTCGTGCAGTAACGCTCCCGCGCCGAGTGTGTCCAGCTCTTCCCCGGTCACTCCATAGGCATGCCCCACAATGAGCGCGAGAGTGCACACATCGAGGGCGTGTGAGGCTAACGTGCGGTCGAACCGTTTCATTTTCTGGAGAGAGAGGAGACTGAGCATGGACGTGCTGTCATCCAGCACGCGCGAGACGACATTCGTGACGACCATTCGTACGCTGTCCAGCCGAGGGACGATTCCCATTTCTAGCGCTTCAAACATACGGTCCATCGAGCAGGTCACCTCTCGATAGGTCTCTTCGGCAGCCACGTCCTGGTTTCGCACATGCGATGTCGGCGACGGCTGGGTTGTGTTCGTCTTTGCGCTGGAGGGAGGCAGAAGAACCTCATCCGTCGAGGTCGGCGATGTCGCGTTGTCAACGAGACGGGCGGCGTGTGTGGCCTGTCTATGCGAGGGAGACGATGATTCTTGTTGCATATGAGGAGGAGACTGCTGCGCGCTATTCCTCGCCGTTTCGAGTGCGGGCTCCGGGGGTGTTTCTCCGTCGGCTGGTTTTGCGGGATCGCGTGGCTGGGTGTCGATATCTGTCTCTTGCAGGCTCGGCGTCGAAGACCTGGCTCCTGGCGTGACCGAGTCCACATCGAGACCCTTACTGGGGTCGATCTTCAGTTCTGTAATCCCATACTGTCGGAGTAAGGCGATTTCCTTGGCATCGCGAATGAAACGTCTATGAAGGAGGAAGGGCGTTCGATACCAAGGCTGGTCCATTCCAACGATGAACATCCCGGGTTTCAGTTGGTCGATCGTGATCATTTTCACATGTTTCATGGAAGATCGCCCGCGCGTCGCACATGCAGCCTTTTTAGTAGACTGATGGCGCGCGCCCCATTGTGAATGAGGGTGTCCGCACACTGTGCTATCGGGATATATCGAGCTGAACTTGATACAGGCGAAGGAAATTCCATCCTAACTTGCCGTATCAGTCTCCAGTACGCCGGCCACGTATTCTCTCTCTCAAGATTCTCCTTTGGAGGCCGATAGAGTTCATCAGGGCATATTGATGTTCGATGGTGCGGACTCAGGCGTTCAGACTGAAGGCGTGTAGATCGAAGACCTGAGATCCGAATACGTCAGCTTGATCACCTTTGGTCTCTCTACCTGAGTGGTGACGATGCGCAAGCGAATTTCCATCGATCAGCTGAAGATCGGCATGAAAGTCGAAAAACTCGACCGCTCCTGGTTGACCACACCATTTTTTCGCCATCGATTCACGATTACGTCCTCAGCACAAATCGAGCAACTCCATGCCAGTGGCGTCCAACAGCTCGATGTCGAGACTGGTGACGCATGCCGAGACTCCGTTCCCGTTAAGCCAGCTATGCCGACGCGGGCTGAGTCCTCTCCACCCATCGCGCAAGCCATAGTATCCGAGCAAGCGTCGATCTCATTTGCCGAAGAGTTACCCGCCGCCAGGCAGGCCTACAAGGCTGCCAAGATCATCATTCAGCAGGCCATGGAAGACGTCCGAATGGGCCGTGCGTTGAATATGGAGGCGGTCAGTGAAGTGGTCGGGAGCATGGCCGATAGTATTCTGAGAAACCATGACGCACTCACCAGTCTGACACGCCTCAAAAACTTCGACGAATACACCTTTTTTCATTCCGTCAATACCTCCGCTCTGGCTCTGTCAGTCGGAAAACATCTCGGGTATGAGCGGGCGCCGTTGCTTCAGCTTGGAACGGGGATGCTGTTGCACGATATCGGGAAAACGCTGATTCCGGTCGAGATTCTCAACAAGCCAGGCCGTTATGAGGTCCATGAATTCGAGATCATGAAGCAACATGTCATGCGTGGCGCGGAGATACTGTCGAACACCACTGGCCTCACCGATATGGTTCTGAAGCCTGCATTGGAGCACCATGAGCGAGTTGACGGGACTGGCTATCCCCATCACCGATCCAAAACGGACATCAGTCAGTTCGGCCTCATTGCCGCCATTGTGGATATCTACGATGCCGTGACGAGCGACCGTTGTTATCACAAAGGGAAAACACCCCACGATACCCTGCAGTTTCTCTATCAATTGGGAACTCAGGGTCATGTGGACGGAACGTTGGTCCAGCAGTTCGTCCAAGTCGTGGGGGTGTATCCCGTCGGTTCATGTGTCTCGCTCAGTACGGGAGAGATGGCGATCGTGAAGGAATTCAATCACCATGCGCCAATACGGCCCCTGGTCGTGCTGGTCACGGATGAAACTGGGCACCGGCGATCCACTCCTGTCGATCTCGACCTCGCGACGCAGCGTTGCGAGTCAGAGCAATCGATCGTGTCGATCCTCGATCCTGCCCCCTTGGGGATCGATCCGCACACCTATCTCGATAGGGAAGCTGCATGATGGAACCAGAGCATGCGCGCGCGCACTCATCGATTCTCAAGGTTGGCTTACCGCTTCAGTTGGTTATCGGGTCTGGTCATGACAAGGTGAACTGTGGGTCCACATTGCTGGGATGGAAAGAGCGAGCGTGGGTGATATGCGAATGGCCGTTCCATTTCGGACAAGCGGTTCCCTGTGAAATTGGAACCCACTGTCTTGTCCGTTCGATGGTGACTGGGAAGCTCGTCGCATATCCGAGCGAAGTCTGTATGACCCAGATGTCTCCGCTCCCTCTGCTGTACCTCGCATTTCCTCGAAGGACCGAGGAAATCCATCTCCGTAAGGATGCGCGTGTCGCCAGTAATGAACCGTTACTATTGATGCAAGGGACACAGGGAGGTACAACACTTGTCCTGCGTGAGGGGTCTGTTCCTATCGGCGGATTGTTGCAGGACCTCAGCCTCTCAGGTTGCCGTCTTATTTTACAGAGTTCGAGGGCCGACGTGGTGATGGGCGCCACAGTCTATTTAGAATTCGAACTGATCGGGATCGGGCATGTCACGCATCTCGCCGGCGCGATCAAGAATATTGCCGAATGTGACGGGGCCATCGCACTTGGCGTGGAGTTCCGCTTTAACGGAAAAGAAGCCATCGAATACCGGGGGTGGGGAGGGAGTGTGCAGAAGGCTATTGAGTATGCCGTGATGCAGCGGCAAACCGATTGGGGATTTTTGACGCCACCGTCAGGCCCATGACGGAATTACCGAACACTAGGCAATGCTTGCCTGGCTGGATCGCTCTCGCCGACGCGCTTTCTCCAACAACCCGCTATTCGCTTCACGTTTCTCTCTCCGGTTCGGTCCCTCATCGATTGGTCTAAGCCTTGCACTCGTTCGCCGACAGTTCGAGTCGCATTGTGAATTGAGAAGAGGATGAGGCGCGTGAAATGACGTCCGCTATCACACAACAGGCTTCGCTCAATCCACGGTGGTGTCTCGCCCAAGACACGATTGATCGACAAGACATCGACCGATTGATCGATTGGCTGCGAACGTATCCGCGTCTGACTAAGGGAGCGGTCACCGTTGAATTCGAGCAACAGTGGGGTCGCTGGCTCAACCGTTCCCGATCGGTGCATTGCAACTCGGGGTCTTCCGCCAACCTGCTGATGTATGACGCGGTATTGCTCTCCGAGCGGCTTCGCAATAAGAAGGTCATCGTGCCCAGTGTTGGGTGGGTCACCTCAATCGCTCCCGCGATCCAATTAGGGTTTGAGCCGATAATGTGCGAGGCAGACCCCGATACGTTTGGACTCGACCTCAACCACCTCGAAGCGTTGCTGCAACGTCATGAGCCGCATACGGTCCTACTGGTTCAGGTTCTCGGCGTCCCACACAAGATGAATGAGATCATGACGCTCAAAGAACGGTATGGTTTCATCTTGCTGGAAGATGCCTGCGCGGCCATCGGCGCCACGTATCGAGGAAAGAAGGTCGGCGCCTTCGGAGATATGGCCAGCTTCTCATTCTACTTTGGCCACCAGATGTCCACCATCGAAGGGGGAATGGTCTCGACGGACGATCAGCGTTTCCACGAACTGCTCTTGATGCTCCGCAGCCATGGCTGGAGCAAAGACTTGGATAGGACGGTGCACGAGCAGCTCGTCGAGCGTTACCAGATCGACGATTTTCATTCGCCGTTTGTATTTTATGAACCGGGGTTCAACCTTCGTTCGACCGACTTGAACGCCTTCATCGGGTTGAGGCAACTCGAAAAACTCGATTGGATGACCCAGCAGCGACAGGAGCACCATGAACAGTATGTTCAGGCCCTCGGTGGGCAATTCGTCGTTCAGCGCCCTCCCGAAGGGGCCACGGTGGCCAGCATTTCGTTCGGTCTGCTGGCGAACGATGCGGCGCAACGCCGTGCCATCGTCAAGGCTCTTGCAGGGCAGGGCATCGAGACGCGGATTTTTTCTGCTGGAAACCTTGGACTCCATCCCTTCTGGATCAACCGGTACGGGAAGGCCAGCTTCCCCGTCGCGGATCGCATCCACCATTGCGGTTTCTTTTTGCCGAATCACGCCTCGATGAATGAAGAGGATGTGTCCTTTATTTCAAAAGTTGTGCTGGAGGCCGCATGACAGGCCCGCTGCTGGTTACCGGTGGCACCGGGCTTCTTGGCTCAGCCATCCTCGCGTTGCGCCCGGATGCCGTGTGTCTCTCACAGGCGGACGGAGACTTTCGAGATCGATGCGATACGGAACGGCTCTTCAACGACATTCGCCCTGGACAAATCCTGCATCTGGCCGCCCTCGTCGGAGGCGTGCAGGCGAATGCGGCTCGCAATGGACAGTTCTTTGAAGACAATCTCTTGATCAATACGAACGTGCTCGCGGCAGCCCGCCGTTTGCGGGTGCCACGATTGGTCACGGTTCTGTCGAGTTGCGCCTTTTCGTTCTACCCGGATCGTCCGACGACCGAAGACGATCTGCATCATGGAGTTCCCTTCGATGGAAACGTGGGCTATGCAACAGCCAAACGCATGCTCGATCTGCACATCCATCTGGCTTCCAGAGACCATGGGTGCGATTGGACAAGCCTCACGCCTGTCAGCATGTATGGTCCGCACGATAACTTCGACCTCCAGGACGGCCATGTCGTCGGCTCCCTCATTCATCGTTGTTGGCTGGCCAAGCGCGAGAAGACACCGCTCGTCGTGTGGGGAAGCGGAGAGGCCATCCGTCAGTTTGTATTCGTCAAGGACGTCGCGAGAGTGATGGTTGCGGCGCTGACGAACGAGCCTGCCCCGGAGACCGTCATCGTCGCTCCCGATGCAGGCGTGACGATTCGTGTGCTGGCGCAGTCGATCGCCAAATCGATGCAGTTCAACGGCCCGATTCAGTATGACGGCACGAAACCAGAAGGAGTTCGTGTGAAGCGGCTGGCCAGCCGTTCGTTCGACACTCGGTTTAAGGAATTTCGGTTTACCGATTTGGAAGAGGGCTTGCAGGAAACGGTGGAGTGGTTTGAAGCGGCGATGGCTCGGGGCAGGGATGCAGCGTGCGCGCCTGCATTCACGGTGGCGTCAGGACGATAACAGAGGATGCGATGACAAGTCACAAAAGACGTCATGTATTGGTCACCGGCGGGGCAGGATATATCGGTTCCGTATTGAGCAAGCAACTCCTCGAACGAGGCTATCGAGTCACCGTGTTGGACAGCTTTCAGTATCGCCAAAACAGTCTGTTGGACTGTTGTGCGCACGACGACTTCCACGTCGTTCGCGGGGATTGCCGAGATGAACGCATCATGACGGAGCTGCTTCGGGACGCAGACATTGTGATTCCTTTGGCCGCGCTCGTTGGAGCGCCGCTCTGCAATCAGGACCGAGTCGGGGCCTTCACCGTCAATCTGGAGGCCATCCAGATGTTGTGCAAGCTGACGTCGCTGCAACAATGGCTTCTCTTTCCAGTTACGAACAGCGGGTATGGGATTGGCCAGCCTGGTATTCCCTGCACCGAAGATTCTCCGCTGCGGCCCATCAGTCTCTATGGAGAGACCAAGGTGAAAGCCGAACGGACTGTGTTGGACCGTGGAAATGCGATCACTCTTCGGCTGGCCACCGTGTTCGGCGCCTCACCGAGGATGCGCATGGATCTCTTGGTCAATGACTTCGTCTGGAGAGCCGTCCACGATCGGGCTGTGGTGGTGTTCGAAGGCCATTGTAAGCGGAACTATATTCATATCCGTGATGTCGTCCAGGCATTCCTGCACTCCATCGAGCACTTCGAATCGATGAAAGACCGTCCCTACAACGTCGGATTGGACGACGCCAACCTCTCAAAGCTCGAATTGTGTCGGGAAATCCAACGTCTCATCCCTCAGTTTGTCTTCTTTGAAGCGCCCATTGGAGAGGATCCGGACAAGCGTGACTACATCGTCTCCAACCAACGGATGCTCTCGACCGGCTTCAAGCCTGAATGGTCATTGGCGCGAGGAGTCCAAGAACTGAGCAAGTGCTACACCATCGTGAAAGCCACCGGGTATGGCAATGTGTAACGCCATTGTTTCAAGGATACGACGAGGGGCGCCATGATTATCAGCCGCACACCGTTTCGTATTTCGTTCTTCGGCGGGGGCACAGATTATCCGGTCTGGTTCAAAGAGCACGGCGGAGCGGTCTTGGCCACCACGATCGACAAATATTGTTACATCACATGCCGGCATCTTCCGCCATTTTTTGACCATAAGACGCGCATTGCGTACTCACGGATCGAGCATGCCAGGGACAATGCTGAGATCGAGCATCCGGCTGTCAGAGGTGTTCTCCAATATCTTCGCATGACGGAAGGACTCGAGATTCACCATGACGGCGACTTGCCGGCCCGCACAGGCTTGGGATCGAGTTCCTCGTTTACAGTCGGGCTTCTTCATGCGTTGTACGCGATGCAACATCGGATGCCGACCAAATCTGAACTCGCGCATGCGGCGATCCAGGTTGAGCAGCAAATATTACAAGAAGCTGTCGGTTGCCAAGATCAGGTCTTAGCCGCGCATGGAGGTTTGTGCCGCCTGACATTCTCTCCCAACGGCGAGATCGGGTACACCCCGCTCATCATTAAGCCGGAACGTCTGAAAGCCTTTCAGGATCATCTCCTGTTGTATTTCACCGGCTTCTCGAGGACGGCATCTGAAATTGCGAAGGAGCAGATCGAACGGACGAAACAGCGGCGAGTGGAACTCTTTGCCATGCTTCAGATGGTCCAGGAAGGTATCTCCATCCTCAGCGGCGACCACGACCTCGCCGATTTCGGCGAACTTCTTCACGAAGCCTGGATGGTGAAGCGAGGACTGACCAGCAAGATTACCACTCCACTGATCGATCAAATTTACGAGGCGGCACGAAACGCCGGGGCGCTCGGAGGGAAACTGCTTGGGGCGGGCGGCGGAGGGTTCATGCTCATTTATGCGAAGCCGGAGCTTCACCGCACGATCAACGCCGCGCTGCCTGGATTACTCCAAGTGCCATTTCAGTTCGAGGGATTGGGAAGTCAGATCGTGTTCTATCAGCAAGAAGTTCCCATTACACGGGAGTCCCTCTGGACGGAAGGACAAACTTCGGCGGAACTTGAGGCTGACGCCGCCCAGACATGGAAGAGGAATGCAGCCTGATGAATACGGCATGTTCCGATGTCGTCATTCTCTGCGGAGGTTCTGGAACGAGACTGAAAACCGTTTTGCGCGATCGACCCAAACCCATGGCGCCGATTCATGGCCGGCCATTTCTGGATCTAGTCGTCAATCATGTCATCTCGCATGGGTTTCGGCGAATCATCTTCTGCACAGGCTATCGCGGAGAGTGGATTGCGCAGCACTTCAGCCCACGGATCGATATCGACGCCATCATGTCGCATGAAGAGATCCCGATCGGGACAGCCGGCGCTCTACGGGCCTGCCGGCACGCGCTCCGCTCTTCGACAGTCTTGGTGCTCAATGGTGATTCTCTTTGCGCCATAGACCTTGCCGCCTTCATCACCGAGCATCGCCGCCGCAACGCATCCGCAACAGTAGCGGTCGTTCCAGCCGATGACCGAAGCGACGGGGGAGGGATCACGTTGGACTCGCAACATCGCATCACGTCATTCGATGAAAAGACCCGCGGCATGTACCTCAACGCAGGAATTTATGCTCTGGAATCCATGTTCCTAGACCAAATTCCCGAGCGCACCCCCTGTTCGCTCGAGCATGACATGTTTCCTGCCCTGCTGGGGCAGGGCATCCATGCGATTATTACCCAAACGCCCGTGCACGATATCGGCACACCCGCAAGACTCGATGCCTTCCGCACCTGGATGACCACGTCGGTGGAGAAGCACATTGAAAAGGGAGCCGCATGCTAACCAAGAGCGAAGGGTTACAGCTGTATCGCTCGCTCCTCCTGATCCGTCTCACCGAGGAAGCCATTCGCAGTCACTATCATCTGGATGAAATGAAGACACCAGTCCATCTTGGAATCGGGCAAGAAGCCATCCCAGTGGGCGTGTGTCACTGCCTGCCGAAAAACGCCGTGACATTCGGCACATACCGCAATCACGCATTGTATCTGGCGTTGACTCAAGAAACCGACCGTTTCTTTGCGGAACTCTTCGGTAAAGAGACCGGTCTTGGGCGAGGCAAGGCCGGGTCCATGCATCTGTGCGCGCCCGGTCAGGGGCTCATGGCGACATCAGCCGTAGTCGCAACCACCATCCCGCTCGCTGTCGGCGCCGCGTTGGCTCATGCATACCGAAAAGAATCTACGCCGGTCGCCGTGTTTTTCGGAGATGGCGCAATGGAGGAGGGAGTGTTTTGGGAAAGTCTCAACTTCGCGAGCCTTCGCAGCCTCAACATTCTCTTTGTGTGTGAGGATAACGGATTGGCCATTCATACTGGAGCATCGGATCGGAGGGGGTTTTCTTCTGCGGTGCGATCGGTGCAAGGCTTTCGCTGCAAAACGGCATCCGCAGATGGCAGCGATCTGTCGGCTGTCATTCGGGCGACAGAGCGACTTCGTGCAGAGATGGCGCAGAGCAAGCAACCAGGGTTTCTGCATCTGACCTATCTCAGATTCCTTGAGCATGTGGGCATAAACGAAGATTTTGCCGTGGGATATCGAGACAGCCCTTCTCCTGAAGAACGGATTGCTCGCGATCCCGTCGCGCGCTTCACCGCGCAGTTGCTGGCCCTCGGATGTGCGCAAGGAGAGCTGGATGAGATGAGAACCGGTGTTGAGGCTCAAGTTGAATGCAGTCTGAATCGGGCTCGCGACGCCAGGCTTCCAGCCGACGAAGCGCTGTATGAGGATCTCCTGATATGACCACTGCCAGGACCTATCGCGATGCGCTGGCCTTCGCCGCAGCGAAGGAAATGGATGCCGATCCAAGCGTTTTTGTGTTCGGGCTCGATGTACCGGACCACAAGCGTATTTTCGGCAGCACCAAAGGGCTGGTTGAAAAATTTGGCATCGACCGGTGCTTTGGCACGCCGCTCTCTGAAGATGCCATGACTGGCGTGGCTATTGGAGCCGCGTTGTCCGGACTACGGCCTGTCCATGTTCATATTCGAGCCGACTTTCTTCTCTTGGGCATGAATCAGATCGCCAATGTTATGTCCTCTCTCCGCTATATGAGCGGCGGATCGCTCCGGCTGCCCCTCGTCATTCGTGCCATCATCGGACGAGGGTGGGGACAGGGGGCGCAACACAGCAAGTCGCTACACGGAGTCTTCGGGCATTTTCCCGGCCTCAAGGTCGGCTTGCCCACCTCGCCGCAAGATGCCTACAGCATGTTGCGTGCAGCCATTCGTGACGAGAATCCAGTCATCCTGTTAGAGCATCGCTGGCTGTACGACATTGAAGGCCCTGTCGATGAGAACCACCTTCCTCTCTTGGAAGGTCCAGTCGTCGTCCGTCCCGGCAATGCGCTCACGGTTGCCTGTACTTCATGGATGACCATCGAAGCCTTGAAGGCGGCCGAGGTGCTGGCCAAGCATGGTGTCGAACTCGAGATCGTCGATATACGCACAGTCGCGCCGCTCGATGAAACCGTTGTCGCGGATTCTGTCGCCAAAACCGGCCACTGTATCGTCGCCGATTACGATTGGCTCTATTCGGGATTTTCCGCAGAATTAGCCGCACGGATCAGCCACCGATGCTTTGGCTCATTGCGATGTCCCATCGAGCGAATTGGATTTGCTCAGGTCCCCTGCCCAACCACTCGGCCATTGGAAAATCTCTTCTATCCTTCGGCGGTTCACATTATTCGGGTAGCCGAACGCATGCTCGGGTTGCCCATGATCGATCTCAACCATGAGACCTTCTATAGCTATGAGGAACGGTTTAAGGGGCCCTTCTAAGGTGAGGCGCGGCAACATGATCGATCTCGTCATTATCAATCCGGGCAACCGGTTCCAGGTCTACCAGGGACTCGGACAGGACTTTGCGGCTATCGAACCGCCGGTCTGGGCAGGTTTGATTGCGACCTATGCGCGGAAACGGGGATTTACTGTATCCATCATCGACGCGAATGCCGAGAACCTCTCTCCGATAGAAGTCGCTCATCGAATTACAGATATGCGCCCGTTGCTGACCGCCATCGTGGTCTACGGGCACAACCCCTCAGCCTCGACTCAAGTCATGCCGGCTGCAGGAGCCATCTGTTCGGCAATCAAATCCAGCAACGCTGACCTCAAAATTCTCTTGCTCGGCGGGCATGTCGCGGCTCTTCCTGAACGAACCCTGCGAGAGGAACAAGCGGATTATGTTTGCGGTGGGGAGGGGCCGGCAACGGTCTCGGATCTGCTTGAGGCTCTTCGCGCGACGATGGTGCCGGATCTTCGGAAGGTTCGTGATCTCTGGTATCGGGAGGGCGCCACAGTCATACGCACTCCCGCAGCCCCGCTCCTTGATGCGTTGGATAAGGAGATGCCTGGTATTGCTTGGGACTTGTTGCCAATGGAGCGCTATCGCGCTCACAACTGGCATTGCTTTGGACGGCTCCACAACCGGCAACCCTACGCCGCGCTCTATACCACTCTTGGATGTCCGTTTCACTGTTCCTTTTGCTGTATTCAGGCGCCGTTCAAACGTGGGGAACAGGCGCTGAACTATCGAGAGGGCCTCAACAGTTATCGATACTGGAGTCCGAAAACTGTGCTCGGCGAAATCGATCTGCTCGTGAACCGTTACGGTGTGAAGAACATCAAGTTCGCGGACGAAATGTTTGTGCTCAACCGCAAGCATGTTCTCGCTCTTTGCCAGGGATTAATCGAACGGCAATACGACCTGAACATTTGGGCATACGCTCGAGTGGATACCGTCCGCGACGGCATGCCTGAGATCATGCGGCAGGCGGGATTTACCTGGCTGGCATTTGGCATCGAAGCGGCCAGCGAGCGCGTCCGCGACGATGTCGATAAGGGGTACGAACAGCAGGATATCTTTCAGACGATTGAACGGGTGAGGAAGGCTGGCAGCTTCGTCGTGGCCAACTACATATTCGGTCTTCCTGAAGACGATGCCGCCAGCATGCAAGAGACTCTGTCGATGGCCTGCAGCCTCAACGCGGAATATGCCAACTTCTATTGCACGATGGCCTATCCGGGATCGGCACTCTATACCCGGGCGCTGCAGCAAGGCTGGCCGTTGCCTGACAGCTGGTCAGGGTATTCGCAACATGCCATTGATAGCATGCCTTTGCCAACAAAACATCTCGTATCGCGCGAAGTATTGCAATTTCGTGACAATGCCTTCCAGCAGTACTTTAGCCATTCTGACTATCTCGATATGATCGGGAAAAAGTTCGGTCACGACACCGCCGCCCACATTAAGACCATGGCCAGTAGAAGATTGGTTCGAGCATTGCCAGACAAGCCGAACACGTCACGTCCGCTGTTACACATATCTGAATCAGCGCCCATCGCTGTCTTGCCCCTGACCAGAGGTGCATCATGAGCGCTTTGCTGCTCTATCCGTCCTGGATCGGCGTCATGGAGGCCTGGTTTACCGTTCCCTTCTGTCAACAGGACGTTCAGTTACAGCCGTAGAGGGACAATTATGCCGCATGCTAATGCCGAGTCGAATGGACCCACTCAACTGGATGTCGAGTACTACCAATTCTGTCGCGAACAGATGCGTCCGTATTTCGGCCATGTGATGTGGGCCTCACAAGGGCTCCCCCTTCGCCACGTTGTGATGCAGGAATTGGTGCGGCTGGAGGCC
Organism: Nitrospira sp.; assembly: GCA_005116775.1. Taxonomy (GTDB): domain Bacteria; phylum Nitrospirota; class Nitrospiria; order Nitrospirales; family Nitrospiraceae; genus Palsa-1315. The sequence goes on along the minus strand of SWDN01000007.1, from coordinate 119,630 downwards.
GCCCGGCAGGGGGCAGCCCCCTTTCATATTCTGGAAGTGGGGTCGTGGGCGGGTGGATCGGCAATCACCTGGGCCGAAGTGCTTACCCGGTCTCATCAGGCCAATGGCCGTGTGGTCTGTGTAGATCCGTGGAGGCCCTACTTTGATATGGCCAAGCGGCCGGATGCGGCCGTGTACCGCGAGATGTCAGAGGCTCTCGCCAAGGATACGATTTACGACCTGTTTCTCCACAACATCGCGGCGTCCGGACATGCGCATATTGTACTGCCCCTCAGGGGACCCAGCACGGTCATGCTGCCAGCGCTTCCGCGGAACTACTTCGATCTCGTATTCGTCGACGGCGATCATTCCTACGCGGCAGTGTTGGCTGACATCACGGCTGCTGCAGGACTCATCAAGGACGGAGGTATCTTGTGCGGGGATGATTTGGAACGGCAATGTTCCGAAATCGATCAGGACTATGCAAGAACGCAGATTGACTCGGACTATATTCGGGATCCACGATCGGGGCAAGAATACCATCCGGGCGTGACGCTGGCAGTGGGGGAACTGTTCGGCGAAGTGTCCCATGTCGTAGGTTGCTGGGCCGTTCGAAAACGAGGGACGGGATGGGAAAGACTCGATATGTCGAAGATCGTGTGTTCGGGGGATCGAATTCCCTCTCACCTCATCCGCCTGGACCCAGCGACAGATCCTGATTTTCAGCGGTGGCGTACGCGGCGCCGTCAGCCGGCAAGCCGCGTCACGACGAAAGAGCCGGAGTGTAATCGGAGCACGGCAACAGATCGTGTGCCCCCTATGCCACGTGCTAACCAGCGCGCCTTGTTGATTCAACTGGACTTTCAAACCTGGACCACCGCCCGTCCGTGGTCATACAGCGCGGCTTTCGGTGTTCAGGAAGGTCTTTCCGCAAACGGAATCGAGTGCGTGACCGTTCCAGCGATTGCCGAGAATCCCTGCTCAAGTCCAGATTCCTGGGTCTACCATGCCAAAAGGGCTCTAGCGGGTCAGCGCTTCGACCAGGTGTGGGTATGGCTAGTTCACACGCCGCTTGATACGGCGACGCTCGAATGGGTGGCCGGCTTGGCTCCGATTCGAGTCGGCGTGCTCATGGAGTCCCTTCGTTACGATGACCAAGACTACGCCTGGGCGCCACAACTCAAGTCACGGTACGGCCGGCTCGAGGCACAGCTCCCATACCTCACGCACGTACTCGCTCCGGACGAACGAGACGCGTCCGATTTGAGCGCACGATCTTCAGCCAAGGTGCTCTGGTGGCCGCCAATGGTGCCGGAACGATATATCAGCACTCCGCCGGAAGATCCCTCTCAACGACAGGCTGTCTTTCATGGCGTTCCGTACGGGCGGCGACAGGGTTGGGTCAATCACGTTGGTTTGCAGCAGAGGCTCGCCTTCGCCAAACCGGCGTATCCACCCACCAGAAATCAAGTCCTCTTCGATCACGTGCAGCAGACTGCCGTGCAATATCTCCGCGAAGGCCGTCCGGTCACTGCGGTGGATATGGCCGACTATGTGCAATCACTGAAGAACGTTCGACTGAGAGAGTTCAATGAATGGATGGCTGAACTCCCCCACTGGCCGGCGACGGTTAATTTGCCCAGCTTGGCCAAGTTCTATGGTGGACGAGTCTTCGAAAGCATGGCGGTAGGCCGGCCCGTGATCTCATGGAACATTCCCGATCGCCCTAACAATCTCGGCCTGTTTCAAGAAGGGCATGAGATTTTCTTGTTCAACCCTGACGATCCAGGAACATTGGCTCGGGAGATCGATCGGACGCTTCAGGATCGGCCGTTTGCCGATTCCGTGGCGCGGAACGCGCAGGACAAACTGCGGCGTTTTCACACGGCGGAGCGCCGGCTGCAGCAGACGCTCCAATGGTTGGAGTACGGGACCGTTCCGGACTATGGAATCACAGGCGCAGGTCTCTCGCAGGAGATTGTTCAGCCCGTGCCGAATGCAGGGACAACTCTGCCAACGAGGACGCCGTTACCATGCGCTTCAGGAGAGTGCGCGGTGAACAATCCTCCGATCGGTTCTGCGGCATCGATCGCTCACAGGCTCCCGCAGGCTATGAATGGCGCGAGCAAGGTGTCCGATTCTTTCTATGTCGATCTGTTCGTGAACAAACCGATGTGGTCGACGCCCGAGCCGAATGCCGACGAGGCGGCTCGCTGGAGCAAGATCGCCTCCTTCCTCGAACACATCATCAGGGAGTCGCGAACGCAGGATCCAGCGCGAAGGTTGCGCATCTTGGACGTGGGCTGCGGCAGGGGATGGTTGACGAATCTCGCGACTGCCTACGGAACCTGTGAAGGAGTGGAGCCGGTGGTCGGCGTCGTGGATTACGCGCGGCGCCTTTTCCCTCACATCTTGTTCGAAGTCGGGACGCCGGAATCCGTACTGGCGAGAACCGACTTTTCGCCGTTCGATATCGTGCTGTGCTCGGAAGTGATCGAGCATGTCCCGCATCCCCAAAAGGCAGAGTTCGTCACCCAGCTGTCTCGCCTGCTGACGGCGAACGGGTATCTTGTCCTGACGACTCCTCGCGGGGAGGTGTGGGAGCAATGGAACCGGATCGCTCCTCCCAATCAGCCGGTGGAGGATTGGGTCACCGAACAACAACTCAGGGAGCTTTTTGAAGCCAACGGTTTCCACGAACTCGGCGTTGAACGGATACAGATCGAGGTTCCTTCGCTGCGCTATATTCCTGCGGCCACCCCGGCCGATCTTCGCACCATGTCACTCATGCCGATCTATCAGGTCTGGGCCTGCCGGCGGGTGGATCCAGCGCAACATGCAATTCCAAAGACGTTTACCCGCAAGCCGATGGTGTCCGTTATCGTCCCGACCTACAACAGGCTGGATCGGCTTCGAGTGGCTCTGGGGAGCATTCTCACCCAGACCTATCAGGATTTTGAAATTATCGTCGTCAACGACAGCGGTGTCGAGGCCGAATCCGTTGTCGCCGCCGTCAACGACGGGCGGATTACTTATATCAGTCACGATTGCAACAAAGGGCTGGCGGCGGCGCGCAATACTGGGCTCCGTGCTGCCAAGGGGAAATATATCGCCTATCTTGACGACGACGACCGGTACTTGCCGGATCATTTGGAAACGCTGACCAGTTTCCTCGAACACAACGAGTACAAAGTTGCCTATACCGATGCCTGGCGTGTCCATGAGCGGATAGAAAACGGCCGTCATATCGAGACAGGACGAGATCTTCCCTACTCGCATGACTTCAACTCGGCGAACCTATTGGTCTCGAACTATTTCCCCGTTCTCTGCGTCATGCACGAACGAAGCTGTATCGACGAGGTGGGAACCTTCGACGAGTCGCTGTTCGCCCATGAGGATTGGGATTTGTGGATTCGCATGACGACCAGGTTTCCCTTCAGGCACCTGAAACGCACCACGGGTGAATTTACCTGGCGGACCGACGGGTCATCCATGACGAGCGCCGCACGAGAAACGTATTGGCGCACCATGGAAATTATCTACAGAAAATATCGACCGCACGCGGATAGAATTCCAGGGGTGCTTCAGTTGCAGCAGCAAGCCTTGGAGACAATGCGCGCCTCCATCCGGCCGCAAGCCTTCGACTGTTCGATTGTCATTCCAGTGTGGAATAAACGGGAATTGACAGAGCAGTGTTTGGCAGAATTGGCCAGGGTCACGTCCGGCATCTCCTACGAAGTCATTGTCGTGGACAATCATTCAACCGACGATACCGCGCATTTCCTCGATCAGCTGAGCGGCGATATCCAGATCATTAGAAACAGCGAGAACCTCGGCTTCGCCAAGGCCTGTAACCAGGGCGCTCGGGCGGCGCGAGGACGCTTCCTCGTCTTTCTGAACAACGATACGATTCCGCTCAATAATTGGCTGACCGCACTGGTTGCTGAGGTCACATCTCATCCGGATGTTGGAATCGTGGGAAGCAAGCTGCTCTACGAAAACGACACGATTCAACATGCAGGAGTCGTCTTCTCGCGGGATGGGCTCATGCCATACCATCTCTATCGCCGTTTCCACCGGGACCACCCGGCGGTCAACCAGCGTCGAACGTTTCAATCCGTCACCGCGGCGTGCATGCTGATCAGGCGAGAGGTCTTTGAGACGGCGGGTGGATTCGATGAAGGATTTCAGAATGGGCTCGAAGATGTCGACCTCTGTTTGAAGGTCCATGATAAAGGCTGGCAGATCGTCTACCAACCTCTGAGCGTGCTCTATCACCTCGAAAGCCAAACGCCGGGGCGTAAAACTCATGAACAGGCTAACGCGCTTCGATTCCTCAAGCGATGGGGGCAGCGATGGTGGCTGGCAGACGAAGATCTCTACTATTACGCAGATGGGTATCTGTCCGTCCACACGAAGGACGGGGACAAGGAGCAGCTGGAACTTCGTCCGCTTCAGCGCGATGGAGAGAAGGCTTCGTGGAGACTGGTGGTTGAGACGGAACGCGCGGCTCTTCGTCAAGACATCCCGCTGATGGAGTCTCTCCTGGTCAGATGCGATGAGTGGCCTTCAGTTGCAGATGTGCTCAGCTGGGGCGCCTGGCTCTGTACGAAGATCGGCTATTCGCCGCTGAGTCGGCACTTCTACGAGAAACTGTTGCAGCACCATGACGATCCGGCAGCCAGAAGGGCTCTGGCACGCATGGCGTTGGAAGAAGGGAATCTGTCGGAGGCAGACGCCCATCTTAGCGCATTGATGAAAGGCTTCCCTCAGGATGGGGACGGCTGGGTTTTACGCGGCATCCTCGGCATGCAGCGGGCACAATATGCCGAAGCGGAGCAGGCGTTCCTGACTGCCCTGATCCATCAGGGAGACAGACGAAAATCAATGATGGGGCTAGGGATGGCGCGAGTGGGCTTACAGGAATCTGCCCAGGCATGGAACGATTTCTGTGCCGTATTGAACGAATACCCGGACGATGCCGAAGCGATCCATTGGCTTCTACGAGCGGGCAGCGTTTGCGGTTCATGGGTGGAACTGAGCGAGCGACTCCAAGGCTTTGTCGCAAGAAACCCTGCCGATTTATCCGTTCGGTACGCGCTGGCCGGTGTGTTCATGCGCAGCGGACAGACTGGCGCCGCTCAACGGGAATATCAGACGTTGTGCACACTGGCTCCTTCCTACGAGGGGCTTGAGGAATTGGCGCGGGCGCTGTCAACACAGGATGCGTTGGCTGAAATCGCCCCGCAGTCTTGACGATCTATGACACCACGATCCCTCATGATTCAACTTGCCCGGCTGGGCGATCTCGTCCAGAGCTTGCCGGCCATCGCCTCGCTTACGGCTCAATATCCGCAACGGTCTCTCGACTTGCTCTGTCCTGCGGTACTGGCGGATCTCGCCCGTTTGTTCCCAGAAGTGGGGCATGTGCTGAAATGGAACGGAACGCAATGGCATACGTGGGCCAAGTCCTTTGTCGGAGAGTTCCAGCCGTCATGGTTGCGCGAAGTCCAGCAGTACCTCGCCGAGTTGACGACCGAGCCCTATACCATTGCCTACGTGCTGAATCATCACCCGCGGGCGGTTCTGGCCGCTACGCTGTTGGCCACAGAGGTTCAAGGCCCCAACCTGCGCGGGCCGTTGGACGAAGAGCTGTCGCCCTGGGCATCGTATCTGCGCCACGTCGCGCAGACGCGGGGCTCCAATCGCATTCATCTCTCCGATACCTTCTGTGGACTGTGCGGAGTGACTCCTCCATTGGCTCCGCCCATCTTGCGACTTCCCTCGATCGAGCTTCATGGTGACCTGGCTGAGGTCGGCAACTCGGCAGGGCAGTGGATCGCGGTGGTCGTAGGGGCTGGCGACGCGGATCGGTCGATTCCCGTATCGGTCTGGACAGAATGGATTTCAACAGTACTCGCACACGATTCACCCTACGCGGTCGTTCTGGTCGGGGCCGAACGTGATCAGGCCACCGCCCTTGCGATTCAGGATGGGCTCTCGCCGATGATCGCAGGACGTCTGTGGGATGCCACTGGGCGCACGACCCTTCCGCAACTCGCCACGATTTTGAAACGATGCCACTGGGTCGTCGGCGCCGATACTGGTCCGCTGCATCTGGCAGCGGCTGTCGGCGCCAGCGTCATGGGGTTCTATTTCTCACGCGCGCGTGTGCATGAAACCGGTCCCTATGGAAGGGGTCACTGCGTGTGGCAAGCGGATCACGCCATCCCGGAGACATGGCCGATCCAAGCCAGTGTGAAGATCATTCGAGAGCCTGCGGCAGCGGTGCAACAGGAAGCAGTCGCAGGCTGGTCCCTATGGCAGTCTTACCATGACGAATGGGGCGCCATCTTCCGTCCAGTGGGCGATAGAGATCCAGAAGAAGATCGGCGAGCCGCTGTTTGGCGCCAGTTGTCGGAACAGAGCCTGCCTTTGCAAGGTGTGCAATGAACTCCTTCGAGTCCAATGTCAGTCGGCTAGCACAGAGCGATGCTGTTCTGGCAGCGGCAATCCGCCTGAGTGGGGGAGGCACAATGGAAATCGTGCAGGCACGCGCCGGTATGCCATCAGCGCGCGCAAAGGGACGTTGGATTCACAGCGCCTACGATCCCATAAAAGAAGCGCAGGCTTGGGCCGAGAGCCAGAGCTATCATGAAGGCGAGACGCTCGTCGTTTTCGGCGTGGGCTTGCTCTACCACGTCGAGGCCTTGTGTGCGCGCCTGACCCGGACTGTACCGGTCGTCCTTGTCGTTCCTGATCTGAGCGTCTTAGCCGATGCAGCCACCGTTCGCACATGGGGCGACTGGATCGACCGCGTGTCTTGGGCTTGGGGGACCACAGAGGCAATCGGTGAACGGATCGCCGAAGCCGGACATCCATTACGACTCATCACCTATGCCCCGGCTGCTGCCTTGCATGCGGACAGCCATCAGGCCATTGAAACAGCCATGCAGCGGAGGGCCGCGGCCCAGGCCGGCGGGCAGTTGCGCATTGCCGTTGTAGGGCCAATCTACGGAGGCTCCCTGCCCATTACGCGTTATGCAATCAGCGCGCTCGAATCGCTCGGGCATGACGTCCGCTGGCTCGATCATAGCGTCCATGCCACGAGCTATCACCAGCTGGAGTCGCTCAAGAACTCTCAACATCGGCTGGCCTTGCAGAGTAAGTATGCGGAGATGCTGAGCCGGGTTACGATGGCCCAGTTGGCAGAAGATCCACCCGATCTGGTGCTGTCGCTCGCGCAGGCTCCATTAATCCTTCCGGCGCTGGAGCATCTTCGGCGCAAAAAATTTCTGACGGCGATGTGGTTTGTCGAAAACTATCGACACCTGACCTATTGGCAACAGTTGGCGGCGGGCTACGATTTTTGGTTCGTGATACAGCAAGAGCCCTGCATCGCCGCGCTGAAACAAGCAGGCGCGAAGGACGTGCGCTATCTTCCGATGGCGGCAGATCCTGCTGTACACCGCCCATTGGAATTGACCCAGACGGAACGAGAGGAATACGGATCGGATGTCTCGTTTGTCGGCGCGGGTTATGCCAACCGCCGCGAGATCTTTCCTCGACTCCTCTGTCGCGATTGGACATTCAAGCTCTGGGGCAACGAATGGGACGGCGCAACCGAACTGATCTCTGTGCTTCAACGCAACGGCGCACGGATCGATACCGATACCTGTCAGAAAGTATTTAACGCGAGCGCTGTGAACCTCAATCTGCATTCTTGGGCCGGGACCGGGCTCGATCCTGAAGGAGATTTTGTCAATCCCCGCACCTTTGAACTGGCCGCGTGCGGAGCCTTTCAGCTTACTGACCGTCGAACACTGATGCCGGGTCTTTTCGCCGAGACTGAAATGGTCACCGTCTCATCTCCAGATGAACTCATGGGGAAAATCGCCCGCTGGCTTCGCGAACCAGAACAGCGCGTGGCCATGGCAGCGCAAGCCCGCCGGCGTGTGCTTGCCGAACATACTTATGTGCACCGTATGCGCGATCTGCTGTCTCAGATCGGCGTCACCAGCCCGGATCGTATCGGATCGATTCTGCGAGGAGCCCGTCAGGCAGAAGCGCTTGCTTTAACGGCCACCGATTCATTCCCTTCTCTCGCAGCGACCCTGCGCACGTTTCCCTCCACCCAACGGGTGGAGCTGAAGCAGCTTGCGGCACAGATTCGCTCACGCGGTCCCATGGGTACTCTGTCCCGTGAAGATCTGATGGTACTCATGTTGGATGAGTACCGATCCGAGACGAAAGATTTGGTGTGATGAAGCAGGTCCTCATCATCAATGTCACTCGCATGGGCGATCTGATTCAGACCGGCCCCTTATTGGATCGCTTGCGCGAAGAATGGCCCGATGTCGCAATCGATCTCGTCGTCGATCGAAGTTTTGCACCGACGGCTGCGCTCCTGAGCGGGCTTAGGCAGGTCATCTCGTACGATTTCACACGATTACTCGATGACTGTCGCACGCAATCCAAGAGCCTGGTGACGCTCATGCAAGAGATGACGGACTGGGCTGCGCCGCTTCGGGCGGCGAAATACGATCGCATCGTCAATCTCACCTTCAACCGCCAGACCGGCTTGCTGGCCTCATACATCGGCGCGCCGGACTTGCGAGGAATTATAGCGGGGCCGGACGGCGGTCCCATCGTGCAGAATCCATGGCTGTCCTACTTCACGGATTTGCATCGGCATCGACGTTTCAACCGGTTCAATCTGGTGGATCTTTATGCTATGGGCGGCAGCGGTCCCGGCGCCTTTTCGCCGCTGTCGGTCACCGTTCCAGCCGATAGTCGCGCCTGGGCAGAAGGGTTTCTTCGCTCTTCTGACAAGACTGTCCATCAGTGGATCGCCATACAAGCCGGAGCCAGTGACGTGATGAAAGCGTGGCGGCCGGAATATTTCGGTCAGACCATGGCACGACAACACAGCCGCCGCCTCACGGTATCGTCAAACGGAGGTGCTGACCACATCAAGCGTTCAGCTCATCGTCCTGCTGTACGATTCTGCCATCCAGGCGGTTGAGCTTGCGAGTGACGGGATCGCTCGGCAGCATCAGCCCGATAAAGCTCGATTTCTCGGACGCGCCGTCGGAATTGTCAGTGAATTGTCCAGCGTCCTCGATTTCGAACGAGGCGGCGAGATCGCCAAGTCGCTCTACCGTCTCTACGATTACATGCTCATGGAGTTTACGCAGGCCAATCTGCGCAACGATGCCCGTCGTCTCGACGGCCCGCTACGATGTCTGAAGGAAATGCGTGGAGCCTGGCACACGGTGGCTGAGCAACAGAATCAGCCGATGTCGCTGCTGCGAGGCTAGCGAGTTTCTAGTTTCATGTTTCGGGTTTCAAGTTTTCGGAGGGTGTTTCCTGGCAACATGAAACTAGAAGCCTGAAGCTAGAAACTTGGCCCAACGGACAACATGAAACCAGAGACTAGAAACCAGCAACTCCCCTCAAATGCGACAGCCTGGGAGCAGAACCTACGCGCCTTGACGGCACAGGCCAGTCAGGCTGCGGAGCTTGGACAGTGGGATCAGGTTGAGGAATGCTACCGGCTGCGCGGGGAACATCTCCTTGACCATCCGATGTTTCCGGCGCTCGCCACAGATCTGACCGTATTCGATCAGGAGGTTGCAGCTCGAATTGCAAATGCTCGGTTAGCCGTCCAATCGCAACTGGTTGAGACAACCAAGATTCGCCAGAACTTGCAAGGGGTCCGGTCCTGGCAGGGGCTGAGTGAGACAGAGCGCCCTCTCATGGACCAACTGGCATAATTCTCCTTTGCCGTAAGGGGAGGAGAACTCTCCGCGGTCTTGGCGAAGGAGGGGAGCGGCTTCGGCCCGCTGAGCAAGCAGGGCATCTGGGAAAGAATCAGATTTCGATTTCCCCAGCTGCGAGAAAGCGCAATTACACTCATCCGATAGATGAGGTGCTACGCTCAACTGACAGATAGGACAAGGAGTGTCCAATATGATCAAGGACTGGACGTCTGAGTACGAAGCCGAACTCCGCGCTGTGCGCAATCTTTCACGGGAACTCGCACAATCGAACGATCTGCTTGCCGGCGAGCGCGACGCGCTCAAGCAATGGAGTCGGAATCTTTTAGCCCTCAACCATCTGACACAAGTATTGACTGGTTCGTTGGACAGCGAGACCATCGTCCAGTCTCTGTTCACCGGGCTCGCCACCTTCGTCCCGTTGGATATTATTGGACTTGTCCGCACACATCCGCATCGGGTCATGACATGGTCTCGCTCGCCAGTCTTCACATGCGAGGAAATGCAGGTTCGAGAGCGGTTGCTCCGTCGTTTCCCGGAAGGCGCCAATTCATCATCTTTCCCCACCCTAGGTGATGACCGTCACACCATGACGATTCCATTGATGATCAGCCAGGATACACAGGGATTGCTTCATCTCGAACGCCGGCAGGGCACGTTTTCTGAGGCTGAATTCCTTGTGGTATCGACCGTAGGGACATCCCTCGCATTGGCCTTACGGAATGCCGATACCCATCGGCAAATCCAGGAACTGGCCTCACGAGACAGCTTAACCGGATTGCTAAACCGCCGGGCGTTTGAGGAGGTTCTCGCGCGCGAGCTTAAAGCAGGTTCCCGCTACAGCGCATCTGCCTGCTTTCTTCTTGTGGACGTGGACCATTTCAAGGTCGTCAATGACCAGCTAGGTCATCTCGCGGGGGATCAGGTGCTCACGACCTTGGCGGCCTTAATGCGAAAGGCGGTTCGCGATATCGATGCGGTTGGGCGATATGGCGGGGAGGAATTCGGGATCGTCCTTCCTCATACCAATCTCGACCGCGCACTGGTATTGGCAGAGCGGCTTCGTCGGCAGATTGAATGTCAGGCGTTTGAAGCGGGCGAAGAGAGCGTGCGGATGACTGCCAGCATCGGCATCGCCCACATCCCTGATATGACCATTCGCTCCGTGTCCGACTGGGTTGCAGCGGCCGACTCGGCGTTGTACGGCGCCAAAGGCCTTGGAAGAAACCGTGTGGTGGTTCATGCACAGGGTCAGGTTTGTTCAATCGAAAAATCCGTCTTGGCGTGTACGTGAAGCGTCGTTGGTGAAACGTGAAACGCAAATGGTGAAATGTCCGAATCCAGAGACGAACGACGTTTCACGCTTCACGAATAGCGGCCTTCTTAGGCAATGAGTACAACCATGCTGCCATCATCAACCAATACGAGCAAAACTTTGTCGGATGAGCGTCGCGAATGGGTTCGAATCGATGATCGAGTACTTTTGGAGTACCGGTTACTGACCGATCCTCCGGAAGGGCCTATACTCGGCATCCCGCCGGCAAGTCAGGAGGCGATCACGAATGCCATCGCCAAACCGACAGCCGATTTGCTGCTTCGCAGCGGTGAGCAACTGGCGCAATCTCCGCTCCTTCCTTGGATCATGAAAGTCGATTGGTTGTTGGAAGTCATGGTGAAAACACTGGCAAAGATGCACCCGGAGGGAATCGCGATTGCACAAGTGACCGATGTCACGTTGAGTGGGGGGGGCATCGGGTTTCTCTCGTCCAGAAATTTTGCCGTCGGCGATATGTTGAGACTCAAAATGGTTCTGCCACCCTTTACGGCGATCCACACGACCGCCCGTGTAATTCGATCAGTCTCGGCGAAAGACGGAATGCAGCACGACATTGCAACGGAATATACCGATCTCAGTCCGGACGATCAGGAGCATCTGATCCGTCATATCATTCAGACGCAGGCAGAGCGATTACGAGGTCGGCGCGGCCAAGCGGGTACGCCATGACGGTCAGCAGGTGTGAGAAGTCATCCGCGTGAGCAGTGTATCGGCAATGGCTGCGAGCGCCACGGCGGCTGGCGACGTCGGCTCACGATCGGCTACCGGTAGATAGCCTCGCACGGCTCGTTCCATTGCAGGGTCGTCTGGAATCTCTCCCAGCAACGTGAGATGTCCACCGATATATTCGGTAAGAAGCTTCTTGAGCGCCGCGACGTTCACATGGGCGCGTCCGGACAGCCGGTTGAGTATGAGAGCCGGCTGAAACGCCCGGAGCGTCGTTTCAGCAACGAGTCGACTGGCTTCGTCTGTTTGACCTGCCGCTTCGAGTACCTCGTCCACACTGCAAAAATCATGATCCGATAGAGCATCGGCCATAGCGCCCCTCGCGAGAAACGAGGACAGGACTCGGCGGATCGCGGCTAATTTAATAAACCGGTAGAGATCTAACACTGAAGTAGGATCAGGTGTGGCGACCATCACGTGCTGGTCCGCCATCAGGAAAAAATCCAACGCGTGATAGCTCGTTCCGGCCCCGATATCGACAATGACGACATCGGTCTGCAGGTCCTTGAGCTGACGAATGAGCCGTTTCTTTTTTGCGTAGGGCATATTCGCCGTTGCCAGCGTATCCCCTGTGCCGGGAATAAGGGACAGGCCAGAATGCGCGGGTAGGGTGTGTGCGATGTCCTCTAGGCGCTCGATCCGGCGATGCAAAAAATCAGTCAGCGTGAGTGGGGGATTCATCAATCCGAACAAGATATGGATGTCGGCTCCCCCGATATCCAGGTCCACCAAGGTGACCCGCTTTCCTTTCTTCGCAATCAATAGGGCCAGATTGGCGGCAATCACGCTTTTCCCAACCCCGCCTTTACCAGATCCGACAGAGATGATGATAGCCATTGAGAGAGCTTCCTATTGGTTTCTGGTCGTCTATATTCCTTCTTCGGATAATGCATGGAAAACCTAAGCGGCATCGGTCGTAGGGAGGTTGGAAGATGAGGCGGCGCAAGATGGGTCATCATCCGCTGAAACGAGTTCTACCGCTCACTCAAGTTTCCCAATAGCAGAGCCGATATCCCATCCACGATGAACAATACAGTTTCTGCATCAACGATGTTCCAACCGGACGGTGCGCCATCAATGGACGGTGAGATCTTGACGGTCATGGATGTGGCACAATTTCTTCGGGTGCCCAAGTCCACCGTCTATAAGCTCGCTCGTGTCGGCGAGTTGCCGGCATCGAAGATCGGGAAGCATTGGCGCTTCCTTCGCCGCGACATCCATGAATGGATGCACAGTCGTTCCCAACAGGGCTAACGATCCATTCTCTGCGTGAGATGGTCGCCTGTTGGAAAAGCCGATGACGTGTGCCTACCGCCCATTCTTCGTACGCGGTCGAGCCGCAGCTGAATGCTTAAACCGAAAGGGGAGTCGCTGGCTACTCGCCCAGAGTCTCAAGTTTCCGAGTCGGGATATTTCGGAACCGTCTTTGAAAACATGAAACATGAAAGTAGGGACTTGAGTCGCTGCGCGAATTCCGGGGGCCGCCTCATCAGACGATTACCTCGTGCGAAGAGGAAGGCAGTCCCTCGCAGTAGTCTACGTTGCCGATTAGCCGCTTCGGCTACCAAGGCCAAGAGTTACGCAGGCGGCTGGAAGTCCAAGCCCAAGGCGATCAAACAGGACCTCGTGGATGAATTGTGGCCAGAATTCGAATTCAAGCAATCGCAATCCTTATCTTTCCGCGAGCGGGATGGGAAGTTTCTTGGTTTAAGTTCCTGTTGATAGGAATCAACCTCCTGAAACATGAGATGAGAAACTTGAATCATCTGAACCGAGTGTAGAACAAATTGGATATCGCAACAATTATTGGAATTACCCTCGCGCTCGGGTCGATCCTTGGCGGGCAGGTCCTTGAAGGCGGCCATGTCGGCTCGATCATGCAGCTCACCGCCTTCATCATCGTGATCGGCGGAACGAGGGCACCGGCCAGATCCGGCACGACTTTGCGACGTTAATGACCACCAATCTGGCCGATCGTGGACTCATGGCGGCCAAAGGGGCTGTGGCCGGTAAGCCTGGATTTACGATTGAGCCTCACCATCGTACCAGTGTGCCTCAGCTACTTGGCTACACGCATCTCAAGGGTGCATTAGGCTATCCAGGCATGAATTGGTCGGTTCTCATCTTGGTCAATCATGCCGAGGCGACCGCCGATGCTCGATCGATCAATCGGAACGTATTGATCGCGGGCATCGTGTGTCTGATGATCATCCTGTTGATCGGCATCCTCATCGGGCGAATCGGCACCAAAGGAATCGCTCGGATCAACGAGGCGGCGGTGAAGTTGGCTGGTGGCGCGCTCGATACGCGTATTCTGGTGGCGACTCAGGATGAAGTGGGGCAGTTGGCGCAGGCGTTTAACCGGATGGGGGAGCAGATGCAGTCCTCGATCGTCGAGCAGCAGCAGCGGGCTGCAGTCTCGACGGCGCTCGAAAAGGTTCAGGCGGTCGTCGAGTTCAACCTGGACGGCACCGTCATCACGGCCAACCAGAATTTCCTCAGCACCCTCGGCTACAGCCTCGACGAGATCAAGGGACGGCACCATCGGATGTTCTGCGAGACGGCGTACAGCAATGGTGCGGACTACACCAACTTTTGGGCCAGGCTGAATCGGGGCGAATTGGACGCGGGGGTCTATTGCCGCATTGGCAAGGGGGGCAAGGAGATTTGGATTCAGGCCTCCTACAATCCGATCCTGGACGCCAACGGCAAGGTCTACAAAGTCGTCAAGTTCGCCACCGACATCACGGGGCAGAAGAACCAGTCGGCCGAGTTCGAGGGCAAGCTCAACGCCATCAACAAGGCGCAGGCGGTCATCGAGTTCAATCTGGACGGGACGGTCATCACGGCGAACGAGAACTTCTTAAAGACGCTGGGCTACGGCCTCGATGAAGTGAAGGGCCACCACCATCGGATGTTCTGCGACCCGGCCGACACGGGCAGCGGGGAATATACGGCCTTCTGGGCCAAGCTGAACCGGGGCGAGTTCGACGCGGGGACCTATCGGCGCGTTGGCAAGGGGGGCAAGGAGGTTTGGATTCAGGCCTCCTACAATCCGATCCTGGACGCCAACGGCAAGGTCTACAAAGTCGTCAAGTTCGCCACCGACATCACGGGACAGAAGCAAGCCCAGATCGAAGTTGAAAAGCTGATTGCCGCAGCGACGATCGGCCAACTCACTGAACGGATCAAGACCGATCAATTCGACGGAGCATCGAAGTTGCTCACTCAGAGCTTTAACCAGCTTCTTGATGCCGTGGTTATGCCCTTGCATGAAGCTCAAGGCGTCCTCGCGGCGCTGGCGGCCAACGACCTCACCAAGGCCATGACCGGCACCTATCAAGGAGAATTCGATCAGATGAAGAAGAGCCTTAATACGGCGGTCGCGAATATTACGAAGACTCTTACGACTGTGCGTGAGGCGGCGGAGTACGTGACAACGGGAGCCGAGGAAATCACCAAGGGCAACGAGGATCTCTCACAACGGACCAGCGAGCAGGCTTCCTCGCTGGAAGAGACTTCCAGTGCGATGGAGGAGATGACTGCCACGGTAAAACAG
>SWDN01000007.1:86514-104151 GCA_005116775.1 Nitrospira sp. | reverse complement strand
GGCAAGATGTACGAAGGCAAGATCGACGTTGGGGCAAACAATGCCAAGTGGGTGATCGGCTACTTGAAAAGCGAGGGACTCGCGACCGTCAAGACGGACTTGGGCGATGTGTTTCCCAGGAAAGTCTATTACTTCACTGACTCGGGCCGCGTGTTGATGAAGAAGATCGAGCGCATCAAGAACCGCACAATCTTCGAACGGGAGAACCAGTATGCGGCGCAGATCAAGCTGCGAGAACAGCAGCCGGTGGAGGATGTGACGTTGTTCTAGCTGATGAAGAGTTTCTCGTTTCGTGTTTCTTGTTTCAAGTTGTCCGTTGGGTCAAGTTTCGAGTTTCTGGTTTCTCGTTTCATGTTGTCCGGAATCAGCCTCCGATAACTAGAAACTCGAAACATGAAACGAGAAACTCAGAGCGACAAGGTTTGAGGAGGGCTTGTGGCCAAAATTCGCGTGTTGATCGTCGATGATTCGGCGCTGATACGGCAGATCCTGGCGACGCTTCTCTCGAAAGACCCAGGAATCGAGGTCATTGGGGCTGCTCCCGACCCCTTTATCGCTCGTGAAAAGATTAAAGCGTTGAATCCTGACGTACTCACGCTCGATGTCGAGATGCCTAAGATGGATGGGCTGACCTTTCTTGAAAAACTGATGCGGGGGCATCCGATGCCGGTGGTGATGGTGAGTTCATTGACTGAAGCCGGCTGCCAGACCACCTTGCGCGCGCTGGAGTTGGGCGCGGTGGACTTCATCACTAAACCAAAAATCGACCTTCGGGAAGGCATGGAGGAGGTGGCTCAGGATCTCATTGCCAAGGTCAAGGCCGCCGCGATCGCGAAGGTGAGGGGCAAGGGAAGGGATAGCGGGGTAGGAGGTAAGGGGGTTGCGTCACTCCTCACGTCCTCGATGATTAAGACGACGGATACGATCATCGCGATCGGTTCATCCACGGGAGGGACGGAAGCGGTGAAGGATCTGCTGATGGCCTTGCCTCCGAATATGCCGCCGATTC
Organism: Nitrospira sp.; assembly: GCA_005116775.1. GTDB lineage: Bacteria > Nitrospirota > Nitrospiria > Nitrospirales > Nitrospiraceae > Palsa-1315. The sequence continues at coordinate 103,142 of SWDN01000007.1, read as the reverse complement.
TTATCACCCAGCACATGCCGGAACGGTTTACGAAAACCTGGGCCGACCGCATGAATGAGCTGTGTCGCATTTCGGTCAAGGAAGCCGAAGACGGCGACAGTGTGCTGCCAGGGCATGCCCTGGTCGCGCCAGGCGGATACCATATGACGCTCGTACGCAGCGGGGCGCGGTACACGGTTCGTATCAATCAAGATCCCCCGGTGAATCGTCATCGCCCATCGGTGGATGTCATGTTCGCTTCGGTCGCTCAGTTCGCCGGCGCGAATGCCGTCGGAGTCATTCTCACCGGTATGGGTGGCGACGGCGCGAAAGAGATGTTGACGATGAAACAGGCCGGCGCGTTTACGATTGCCCAAGACGAAGCGAGCTGTGTGGTCTTCGGGATGCCGAAGGAAGCGATCAAGTTCGGCGGGGTGGACAAGGTATTGCCGCTGACGGAGATCCCCGCCGCGATCGTGGACTATGTCTCCAAACTCTAAGAAGTTGAGAGTTTCGAGTTTCAAGTTTCGAGTTCTCTGAGGGGGATGTTTAAGCAGTTTCATGTTTCAAGTTTTCAGAGGCTGTTTCCGGACAACATGAAACTAGAAACTTGAAACCAGCAACTCCGTTCGGTAAGCCCGTTTCTTAAACTGCGCAAGAAAGGATAAGGTCATGCAAATCAAAGAACGGATTGTCCCACAAGGAATAATTTTGGATATGGCGGGAGACCTGACCTATGCCAATCGAGCTGTCTTCAAGGCGGCTGTCGAAAAGGCGAAGCAGGCCGGCTGTCGTCATCTCATGGTGAATTTAGAGCAGGTGAGATTCGTCGACAGCGCGGGTCTGGGTCTGCTGGTGCTTGTGTCGCAGAACTTTAAATTGGTGAAGGCGCAGGTCAGCATGCTGAAACCGCAGAGCTATGTGCGGGAAATCATGAGCCTCGCCAATATCCCCAAGATGATTCCCATCTATGAGAGAGAGGAAGAGGCGCTCGCTGCGCGCGCAGCGTAGGGTGAATCGTGTGAGCGGAATATGATGGATTCGAAGGCCATGCCAGGCGTTGAACAGGTTGGGGAGGCCGCTGCGACCATTCTCCTTGTGGAGGATGAGCCAGTGACGCGGGCGAGTATGGCCGCGCGGTTGACGCGGCTGGGATATCGAATTCTTGAAGCCGAAAACGGGCGGGTAGGTCTTGACGTGGCCAGGCGTGAACATCCGGATCTTCTTATCGTTGATTGGATGATGCCGGAGATGGATGGGCCGACGCTCTGTGAAGCGGTGCGCCGTGATCCCGTATTGAAATCCAGCCAGATTCTGCTGATGACGTCCCACGATAAGCCGGCACAGATTGCAGAAGGGTTGGTGCGAGGCGCCGACGATTTTTTGAGTAAGGCGGCCAGTAAGCAGGAAATGACTGCCCGGGTGCTGGCGGGACTGCGCGCAAGCCGATTAGTGCGAGAATTAGAAACGACCGGCGCTCAACTAGCATCGTCGATGCGTTTGTTGGAGAGGAAGCAAGCGGAGACAGCGGCCGATCTTCAATCGGCCGCCGCCTTTGTTCATTCATTGCTTCCATCGCAAGGAAGACCTGTTCCCAATATCGTGTTGGCATGGGAATATCAGCCGTCTTTGCTGCTGGGTGGCGACCTATTCGATGTCATGGCGATCGATGAAGAATCTCTCGCCTTCTATATTCTGGATGCGTCGGCTCTTGAACTGACCGCCAGTGAAATTGAACTATCTCTTCTTCACGGCAGCCGTATGCGTTACCGCTCGGAAAAGTAACGGCCCTCGTTGTGTCCACCCGGCAGCAGAACTCTGAACAGTTTTCTCAATATGAGACGACGGTCGATGGTCTTTCTGAATGTGTGTATGAGTGGAAATACAAGAACCGAGTGTGCAGAGGGACGACGAGCCGATCAGATGCTCGCCGCCCCTTTCTGCGCAGGAGAGACAACGGATGCATTCTAGCGAACGATCGATTCGCGCTGACTATATTTTTTGCACGCCGCCATATTTCTTCCGCCACAAGGACTGGCCGTATTCGATACCTGAGTAGGTTGGGCGTTTATCGAGATTTTGGCTCTCGCCTGTTTCTTCCAATCGATCTGGACCGCCTGCCCTACGCCGACATGAACCAAGGAGATTAACAGCGCCGCGCTGATTGAGAGCAGAACAAAGTTTTTAGACATTGAGGCCTCCCTGGTTAATGGCATTGACTTGCTTCGCCCATGCCCATCAGCAATCGACGTACCAACGGAGACTAAGGGCGATTCCTGCGAGTTAATCTGTTGATTTGCTGTGACTTTCCAGGATAGGTGTCGGAGGCGCCGCGCCGAGCGCGCTTGGCTATTGACCAAGTAACTGTCAAATGAAGACGGAAAACGGCATGTGTTGGCCTGGTGAACCGGGAGGTTGGACGTATCGCCATGGTATAAGTTCCTGCATGGCAGCAGTCGTCAGAAGTCGTGTAGGTAAAAGACGAGGAGCCTGATGGATTGCCTATTGATGCGCCATGGCATTGCAGTGGAGCGGGATGAATGGGATGGGTCCGATGGGGATCGCCCTCTGACGGTGCGTGGGGAAAAGCGTGTAGCGCAGGCAGTCGGCGGGTTAGGTCGACTTGGTGTGCAGCCGACGCATGTCTTGTCGAGCCCTTTGACGCGGGCGATCGAAACGGCGAAGATCGCGCACAGTTCGTTGCGCGTCCGCTCGGCGATACAGATCGTCGACGCGCTTTTGCCGGACGCGCCTCCCAATCAGCTGCTATCGATTCTGCGAGATCTTCCGCCGGGTTCCTGCGTGCTCTGTGTTGGTCATGAACCTCAGCTGGGTATGGCTGCCAGTGTGCTTTTGTGCGGACGGCCGACGACATCGTTTTCTTTGAAGAAAGCCGGAGCCTGTCTGATCGAGCTGCGGGCTCTGGCGAAGCCGGGTCAAGGTGTGCTTCGTTGGTGGTTGACTTCCGGTCAGTTGAGGACCATCGCCAAGCGGAAAACAGAGGCGGGGGATTAGGGAAGAAGTGTTGCAGGACAGCTTTCAGTGTGAGTCGTCCTCGGAAGATGAGGAAGAATCTTTGGGCTGTCTGCCGGAGATTTCCTTCTGACGAAGCAATTTTGTGAGGTAGGTCCGTTGAAGGCCGAGCTCTTCAGCGGCTCTGGTTTGGTTCCATCCATTTCTGCGCAAGGCTTCTTCGAGAATCTTTCGACTGTAGGCGTCCATGCTCTCATGGTAATGAAGGGGCAGAGATCCGGTGTCAGACCCAGCTGTCGAAGGGAGCGGTGAATCTACCAGTTGTAGGTAAAGGGGCTCAAGTATGTCATCGGGACACAGGATAGCTGCGCGCATCAGCACATTTTCAAGCTCGCGGATATTGCCCGGCCACTGATACTGTTGCAATGCTCGTATAGCATTCTCGCTCAGGGTGCAGGAGCGATGAACTCCCACTCTGACCGCACGGTCGAGGAAATGTTTGGCGAGCGTAGGGACATCATCCATCCTGTCACGTAGGGGCGGAAGTGTCACGGTGATCACGGCGAGCCGGTAGTATAAATCTTCACGAAATATGCCCTGATGGATCGCGCGTCGTATGTCTTTGTTCGTCGCCGCGACAAAACGTACATCGGTGTGAACCGGCTGGGTTCCACCCACACGGTAGAAGGTCTGATCCTGGATCACCCGCAGCAAGCGTGTTTGTAGCGGAAGCGGCATATCTCCGATTTCATCGAGAAATAGTGTTCCCCCTTCTGCCATTTCGATCTTGCCTGGCTCCCGTTTGACCGCCCCCGTGAAGGAGCCTTTTTCATGACCGAACAGTTCATTCTCGAGTAGATGTTCCGGCAAAGACGCACAATTGATTGCAACAAAGGGTTTCGAGCGGCGCGGACTCCACCGATGGATTGCGCGGGCCACGACCTCCTTTCCCGTGCCGGTTTCACCGAGCAGGAGGACGGTCACATCGGTCTGCGCCGCTTGTTTGGCGATGGTGAGTTGCGCGGTCATTTTGGCGTTGGTCCCTACGAGGTGATCGTACCGATGATCGATTTCCTGACGGAGGACGTCGACCTGACGGTGGAGCGCCACGGCCCTCAGGGCTTTGTTGATCACAACGGTCAGGTGGTCGGCGTTGAACGGTTTCGTCAGGAAATCGAATGCGCCAAGCTGCATGGCCTGGACAGCGCGCTCGATGGTGCCGAATGCGGTCAAGATGATGATGAGCGGTGTGGCGTATGACGTGTCGGCATCCTTTACCGTGTGCCGTTCGCTGTGCGCGGCGCCTCTCGCCCGTTCCAGGATCTCCAGACCTGAGAGAGCCGGCAGTTCCAAATCTAGGAGCGCGAGATCGAATTCGCCTTGCTCAATCAGGCGCAGCGCGTCTTTGCCGTTGTCGGCTGTGACAGGCTCGTGCCCCATCCACGCGATTCGATTCTCGAGTCCGAGAAGAATATCGCGGTCATCGTCGACGATGAGGATTTTAGCGCGCATGGTGGACTCAGGTGTTTAGGCTGAAGGCTGAAGGCCGTTAGCCAGATTCTCAGAATTGTAAATCATGCTCTCAACTCTTTCTGAAGGCTGAGCCGAATTATAGACCTTCAGCCTACCAACCTTCAGCCTTTTCTTTCAGCTTCAGCCTTCAACCTGAACCCCTTCAGCCTTCGGACTCGCGACAGGCAGGGTAAAATAAAACTGCGTGCCGGCTCCTGGCGCGCTTTCTACCCAGATCGCTCCTCGGTGCATCATCACCAGCTGTTTGGTAATGAACAGCCCAAGCTGAGCCCCCTGAGCGGTGGGGGAGGCAGACGGCACTTTGGAGAACTCCTGGAAGAGCTTATCGATGTGACCCGGGTCAATTCCGCAGCCGGTATCAGCAACAGCGGTTTGAATAAACCCTTCGGGAGTCGTTTGAAAATCGACGGTGATGCGTCCGCCTGGCGGCGTAAACTTGACCGCATTGCCGATGAGATTCCAGAGAATCTGCTCCAGTTTATCGCAGTCTCCCTGGACTGCGGGAAGTCCTTCTGTGCGCACGACCTCAATCGCGATCGCTTTTTCAGCCGCGACCGCACGCAAACTGTCGGCGACGACAAGGGCGATGGTTTCGACGCAGACCGGCGCGAGGCAGAGCAGGTCCTTTTTACTGTCAAGGTGCGACCAATCGAGCAGTTGATTGACGATTCTCGTGAGCCGGCTCAGGTTGTGCCCGATACGAGTGAGGTAGGTGAATTGTTGTTCGCTCACCGGCCCTGCAATGCCGTCCCGCATATTGTCCACAAAGCTGCGGATCACGGTCATAGGCGTGCGCAATTCATGTGATGCAACCGAGAGAAACAGCGACCGCTGCCGATCGTGTTCCTGGAGACGCTCATTTGCGGTGGACAATTCCTGTGTGCGTTCCGCAATACGCTGCTCAAGGTGTTGCGTGAGTTTTTCGAGGTGAGAATAGGATCTGGCGTTGTCGATGGCCGAGGCCACGTGGCTGGCGATCGTCAAGAGCATGTGGAGATCTTCTTTCGAGCAAGGGTGGGCGTTCCGGTCTGCGGCGAGATATCCAAGCATTTGGGTTTGACTTTGGAGCGGCACTGCGACGAAGGACGTCACGCCGGAGCGGCGAGCCAGATCGAGTATAAGTGGGTGCATACGATCGGCTACGGCCTCAAGGTTCAGGATGAGCAAGGGTTTGCCATGAATCAGCAGGTCGGCTTGAAGGCTGCCGTCGTTTTGGATCGGCACATCGATATGACGAGCTGCCTCTGCAATATCCTGGGAGACCCCGGCGATTTGGGCCACATATGCCGTGTCTCGTTCCCGATGCCGGAGCATCAAAAACATTCTCGAAAAACCCAGATTGTCGATAAGGAGTTGCAGGACGGTGTTGAGAATCTGATTCAAGTCGAGCGTGCTGGCGATGGACGCGCTAACTTGATGCAACGTGGTCAATTGACTGACCTGGTGCTTGATGGTGGCGAGGTTCGCGGCAATGGCGGCATTCCGTTCCTGTAATGAGTGGGTCATCACATTGAACATGGTCGTCAGCTGTCCGATTTCGTCGTGTGTCGAAGGCGTGAGGGGCAGCGGCGAGCGGTCCTCAGCCACTTGTTGAGCCATACCAGCCAATATCTTCAACGGCTTCGTGACACGGAGGGTGAACAGGTAGGCGCCGAATACGCTGACACCGATGATCAGGATGGTGAGGAGCAGAATATTTCTGATGATCGTTGAGAGCTCGTGTTTGAGGTACACATCACTCAATCCTATTTGGACGACGCCGGAGACGGTGGCCGCTTGTGAGAGGGATGAGGCGGAGCTGCCATCTTCCAACTGAATCGAAAAGGGCGGCAGCGATTTGTTTCCGTCTACCGTTCGCAGCACCGGCATGGCAAAGTCGTACACGATTTCGTCCCACGAAAACAGGTGCTCTATCTTGGTCGAGAGGGCAAAACGTGTCATCAGAGGAGTGGCATTCGGCGACTGGAAGAGCTGTTTCGCAATCTGACTGTCTGGGTATAGTGGAAGATCGACGGACCGCACAAGGCTGGCAGAAGATTGGCGCACTCCCTTCGTGCGCTGATCAAGCACGGTTCCGTCGGCGCGGGTGATGACCACATACACCACATCCTCGACCGCCACGAGGCCGTCGATGAATTGTTGGAGCGTGGCGCGATCTTCGGCCACGAGGCCCGCATATTGGAAATGCTCATTGCGCGCCACGCTCGTAAGGAGAATCGTTCCGAGTTGCTGGAGGTTGTCGGTCATCCCCGCGCGCCGCTCTTCGATGTAGTACCAGCTCAAGGCTGAACAGGCCATGGCGAGAATGAAGCTGAAAAATAGCGCGAACTTTGTGCGCAAACCGAAGACTCGGCTGGGGAGCAACGGCATGGGAGGGGGCGCATCAATAGGTTTCATCGATGAGACTCGTCAGATCTTTTGGAAAGGTAATGCCCAGGAACTTCGCGGTCTTGAGATTGACAGTGATCTTTAGCCGCTCGACCGGCATGGGGGCGTGCGGCAGCGGCAGTTCTCCGTCGAGAATGCGTTTCGCAAGTAGTCCGGTCTCTCGGCCGACATCGCCGTAATTGACGGACATGCTGAGTAGCGCTCCCAGACGTGTGAACTCCGGTGAAAACCCGATGACGGGTATCTGGCGCGCGAGCGCCGACTCCAGGATGAATCGCACAGACTCGTTCGTCAATACCGTGGAATCCGGTATGAGCCAAAAGGCTTCAACCTCCGAGAGCAGCGCGCGCAATTGCGAGGGAACGTCCTTATCGCTTTCGACTGGAAGCCCCTTCAATAGAAAGTTGGATGTGGCGGCCTGCTGCACCGCATTCTTCACCTGAGAGGAGGTTTTGGCGGGATCGTAGAGCGTCCCGAGTTGGCGGAGAGTCGGCAGGAACATTCGCATGATCTTCATCTGTCGGTCGACGGGGACCTCCAGAAGCGTGCCCGTCATATTATCTGCTATGAGCTGATGCTTGAAAGGGTCCAGGATCATCATATAGACGATCGGGACATCTAGGAGTTCAATTTTCGCCGCCAACGCCGCCTTGAGCCCCACGGCGACGACCAGTGACGCATTCGATGCCCGCAGCTTGTGCGCGAGCTTTTTCCCAAGCTCCAGGTCGCCTTGCGCATCGTACTCTGTATAGATCGCTCCGATCGGACCCGTGGCCTTCAAGCCGGCAACGGCCTCGCGATATGCTGCAATGTCGGAAGATTGCAGGATGGCAATGTCCATCGCCGTGGATTCGGATACCCATAGGGTACAAGGGCTGAGGGACCAGACGAGTCCCAGCGCCGCCCAGATGGCAAAGGAACGCCCTGCGCAGACGAGCCTGTCCATTTGGTTCATTTGGTTCATTGAGTTTATTTGCTTCATCGAGTTGGTCTGGTTCAACCAAACAAACGAGACAACCCAAAAAAACCAACAACGTTCTTCTTACGTGGCGCGGACCGTTCCCAAGATATGCAACGCTTTTCCTGCGCGATCTCGAATAATCTCACCCGTCCAAACCAACCATTGGAGGCTGCCGTTCAGTTTCATGACACGGTGCTGTAATGTCACGTCGGCGTCGGCTTGATCCATTGCCTGGCGCATCGCGCGCACTATCGAGTCCCGATCTTCCCGGTACACGAGCGTCTGCCAGACGTACTTCGTGCGCGACTGCGCCTTGTCCGATAGGTCGAAGAATCTGTCAACCTGCGAGGACCAATAGACATGATCGGTAAGGAGGTCCCAATTCCACGTTCCCACCTCTGTCGAGGTCAGGGCAAGACGAAGTTGTTCCTCGTGAGAGCGGAGGTCGTGTTCGATGCATGTGCGCTCGGTAATGTCAGAAGAAATACCACAGATTGCGTACGGTGTGCCGGTGTGGTCGTACAACGGAAACTTGATCGAGAGATAGGTATGCATTCCATCCTCGTGCGGCGCCTGTTCTTCGTATTCCATCGTCCTGTTCAGTGCTAGGACTTGCAGATCGTTTTCGCGGAACGCATCGGCAATCTCTCGAGGAAAAATCTCGTGATCGGTATGGCCGACAATTTGGTCTGCGGTGAGGTGAAAGAGTTGTTGGAACCGGCGATTGGTGAGAAGGTAACGCCCGTCGGTGTATTTCACGTAAATCACGGCCGTGGTGTTGTTGACCACATCGTGCAAGAGTTGCTCGCTGCGGCGCAGCGCATCCTCTGCGCGTTTGCGATCAGTGATGTCCAGGAGGGAGCCGGCCATACGAACGACCCGGCCGGCGTCGTCCCATATGGCCTGGCCACGGGCGCGGAACCAGTTATACTCTCCTGTCTTGGTGAGAAGTCGGTATTCAACGTCGTAGGGATCATGTCGTTCGATATGGGCCGTCAAGGCAGCGAAAACACGATCGGCATCCTCGATGTGAAGCCGGGCAGCCCAGCTTTCCAAGACATCGGGAAACTCTTCGTCGGTATACCCCAGCATGGCCTTGACGCGGGGCGACCACCACACCGGTGTCTGTGGAGAACTCCACGGCTGGCCTGGGAGGACTTGTCCATCCCAGAATCCGTCGTTGGATCCTTGTATCACGAGTTCCAAGCGCTCTTTGCTTTGGCTGAGAAGATGTTCGGTCTGCTGGATCTTTACAACGAGCTCCTTTACTCCAATGGCACGACGGAGCGTATGCCGAAGTTCCTCCCGATCATACGGTTTCGTGAGATAGGCATAGGCCCCCTCTGCCAACGCTCCTACGGTGCGGTCGTGCGAGATGTGTGCGGTTACAACCACGACAGGGAGCGAGGGGTCCAGACGTCGGGTGTCTTGTAAGACCTGGAGCCCGTCGCCGTCCGGCAGGCCCAGATCTAAGATGATAGCGTTGAAACGATGGGTTCGAACAAGTTCGATGGCGCCGGCAACGGTACCGGCAACCGTGACGGCGTAGCCATCATGGCGCAGAAAATCCTGTAATCCGATGACGAGGTCCTGGTTGTCTTCCACGACGAGTATGCAATATTGACTCGCGTTGGTGGCCATCAGGACCTCAGACACGGGGAAGTTCTGAAATCAAAACATTTCTCCTGGCAATACGCTGAGAGAGCCATTGTTCCATGTCTCGCTTCTGGCTCTCAAGCGATTCCACTGCGATACAACGTCAGTGTACAGTCAGCGCCTTGAACGTAGTATCCAGTGCTTTGTGGATGGCTATGGCATGAGGCTGACCAGCTCCTTCGCCGTAGGGGGATTTCCCACGCTGAGTGAGTCTGAGAAGGAGCAAGAGCCGTGCTTACGGTGGGAACCAGGGGAAGACGCAACGAGCAGGAAAGGCGGAATGGGTGGAGAAGTTTTGAGTAGTCTGAACAGGCCAGAGCCACCACGTCGCTGTCTGAATGAGTGTTCGATTGCGAGATGAGCGTTCGTGTGGTTCCCCATCGTCATGGCGTCAGACAAGAGGCGAGCGTCTTACCGATAGTCGTCAGGGTACTAGTTGTCAGCATAGATGCTGAAGGCCATCGCCCAGATGAGCCCCAGCAATCCCATGAGCAATGTCCACACAACGATCAGGGGAATTCCTATATGCCACTGGCAGATTTCAAGGCCCAGCAGCCCCATCATCAAGACCGACACACTCATACCCAGTTTCATGGCTGCGTCTCCTTTCATCGATGGATCGCAGTTGGTTGCCAGGGCTATTTGTGAACCACTCTGCTGGAATTGCCTGGTTTCAACGATTTCGCGATCACCGTCATACATCGCTCCGGCTCTTTCAATACGAGCAAGCCATGTGCCTAATCCGAGTTGCGCAAGTTTTCTCTCGTAATCTGTGATTTGTTGAAGAGTTTCACCTCGACGCAATCTGCACAGCAGGATGGAAAAGATTCTATGTGAATCGAAAACGATTCGGCACTGAATCACATTTGATTACAAGATCAGCGAGAAGGGGTCGAGAAAAGCGGGACTAGCGGGAATGGTGGGGCGGGTCAAGGAGTTCTGAGTTCTGAGTTTCCGGAACTTCGCGTCGCGCGTTTCTCGACTGTCTCGCCAGGCTCGCGCGAATTTATCGAACAGGAGCTTGGATGGAGCGAAGGTCCCACTGGGCTACTGCGGAGAGGCCGATTTGATTCAGCAATGCGGCGCGCTGTCTGCGAAGCGCTTGGTCTGAAGGGTTCGAGTCGATCAATTCGCACAGGCAGGCCATGGCATCGTACCAGAAGCCACGCAAGGCATTCCGCAGCACACTTTGCCGGTCACAGCTCAAATCGACTTCCATTTCCACGAGGCAGGTGCTGAACTCACAGCGCTCGATTACGCCACCGGCCACGATATCCTGTGACGGCGAATCTGGATTGCGAATCGCGGAAATGTACCAGCGATATTGTACTTCTGGCTCAAGCGCAAGGCCCAAATCTTTGAGGTTGATGGATTGGACACCCTGATGATTCGGCGTGGGAATGGGACCTTCATGCACCGGCGTGACCGATCGGATGTCTAGAAGCGTAAATTTCAGCGGGTATGTCGTGGGTTTTGAAAGAAACCAGTTCAGAACAGGAGCCTTCTTGACGGTGAGTCCGACATGGTCTGGCACCAATGCCACAATCACGGGATCGCTTCCGTCCGTCCCGCGCAATCCACCACCCACGCGAGCCCTCGGAGTCAGCTTTTTGGGTGGCTGGTAGAGGGGAAGCGGCACGGTTTCAGTCGGCCCAGACGGCGAGGCGGTGGGTGTATCCGATACTGCGGGTGTCGGGGCCGGATTGGCCAAGCCTATGCTCAGAATCAGTACGAGTAGGAGAAAGACAGATAGGCGTCGCATGGTAGTGCCTCCTGTCCAGATGTTCAGGCTGAAGGCTGAACATGAAAATCCATTGGTCTTCAGCCTAATCTACCTGGGTTGTTGCGCGGAACTGTAGCACAAAGCGAGCACATGTTATAGCCAGTTGTTCAGCAACAGAAACGGCGACCAGTATGCCGGATGTTCATAGACTCGATCTGCCAAGAGCTTCTGCTGTGCATGTTGCAATGCTTGTGCCTTTGACAGCTTGGGGTTCCGCAGTTCGCGGTAAAATTCTGAGACCAAGGTGGCTGAGGCTTCATCGTTGATGAACCAGAGTGTCGCGAGAGCGCTTCGGGCTCCGGCTTTGATGGCCACACCGGCCAGACCGAGCGCCGAACGGTCGTCGCCGATGCCGGTCTGGCAGGCGCTAAGGGTCAAGAGCTCCAGTGGATCTTTTCGATACCGGAACAGTCCGATCAAACGATTCAGCTCATCGATGGTCAGTTTCCCATTATAGGTCAAGAGATAGGACTGGGTGGTGTCTGAGGCAAACCAGCCATGGGTGGCAATGTGCAAAATGCCATAGGAGTGGTCCTTCAATTCCTGTTCAAGACGAGGAGTCGAAAACTCTGTGTTCAGTAGCTGATCGCCCTGGTAGAGCGTGCGAATGGCATTGATTTCTTCTTCGACGAAGGGAAGGGACGGAAATCCTTGAACGGCTCGCGTGAGTCCGCTCGTCAATAGCCGGACCTTGGCGCGGTCGATCGGCTTCGGGTCGGTGAGATTCAGGCCTGGAGTAGCGGCGACCGCAAATTTCTCGATGAGGAATTGCCGGCCATCATGAAGCGCAGCCATCGGCACCGTGCGGAGCGGTCCATCGGGGATAAAGACGAGTGTATCGATTCCGAAGGAGGCCAAGTCCGGCTCAAGCGGACGAATCAACCACGCGTATAGTTGTTGGGCGTGAGGAAGATATTCGCGCGTGGTTCGCTTTTCAACCGTTTTGCGAAAGGCCCGCACTTCCTGTGTGAGCCTGGCTGATGACACAGGGATCGACAGCCGTTTCAACCCATTGGGAAAGCTGACCAGCAGTTCCAATCGATCCGCGAAGACGATGGGGTAGACCACGGCCGTTCCAGCGGCCAGCGTATCCAGCTTCGTGATGCGGGCTTGCAGGGTGTCCACACAGTCGTCGCGGAAGTAATCCCGCAACTCGGTGGCCTTGTAGGTCTCGATCGTGTCGCGGGCAAGGCGCAGATATTCCTGAGTGGCCGGCGCATCATCCGTCAAGCCGGCGCGTCGAAGGAGCAAGTCGGACAGCTCGAAGAACAGGGGACGTATCGGGTCCTCGTCCGACCAGGAGGAATCTGCAGCGGCTCCTGCGACTGCCGGTCTGATGGGTTGTAGCGTGGCAGCCGCTTGACGATAGGAGTCGATGGCTCCATCGAGATTTCCCACCGCAGCTAACTGTCTCCCAAGTTGCCATTGCCAGCGATATAACGACTCCGGCGCATCGACCGATTGGGCGGAAAAGATCGCACGCCTTGTGAATGACAGCGCTTCATCCAATCGCTGCTCTAACTCGTACAGAAAGCCGAGATGACCGAGGGCAAACGACAGGGTACGAGCATCGCCGAACTGCTCAGCCAGACCAGCCGCTTCCTGCAACGCTCCCGCCGATCTGAGGACGAGCGGAGCATGGAGGTCAGGAAGGGAAGGGAGCAGGCGACGATACAGAAGACCGATACTCATGAGCCCATTGGATTTCTCGCGAGAAGGCGGCAAGACATCGACATGCTCCAGGGCTTGGTCGATCCATATGCGGCTGTTCGCCGGCTGATTGAGCAGCAAAGTTGTTCGCGCCGCATTCAACCGGGTATGCAGCGCGACAAGGGGAAGTCCTGCCTGTTTCGCCAGCTGGACGGCATCGGTAAAATCGGTGAGGGCTTCCGTATGACGATTCTGCAGCGCGTGGAGAATGCCGAGATCGTTAAGGAGAGACGCGGTGAGCGCCGGAGAGGAAACACCCTGGGTGAGATCACGGGCCTGCGTCAAATACAGTGAGGCAGCATCCAGTTGTCGTGTTGTGAGGTAGGTATGTCCCAATTGAGTCAACACTGTCGCCCGCCAGAGGGCGTCCGGTTCGTGTTGTACGAGCGCCGAAGCAAGTTCGAGGAGTTGGAGCGCGTTCCTGATCTGACCGATCGCTTCAGCCGCTCGTGCAGCGGCCACGAGAGCCTGGCTCTGTTGATGGGCCTGGCCCTGTGTTTCATATTGCCGCGCGGCCTCCTTCCACTTTCCCAAGGCCTCATCGTATGAGCCACGTTGAAACGCCTGCGTGCCTTGGACCATCGCATCATCGGCAGGGGAGCTTGGAACGGAAGCCGATATCGTGATGGATGGGATCAGGACGGCCGCGAGGAGAAGCAGGCGGGCTAGGGGTTTAGGCTGAAGGGGTTCAGGCTGAAGGCTGAAGGTTAAACACCGAACACCGAACACCTTCAGTCTATTGACCTGATTCATTACCATCAGCCAACTCAATCCTCGAAGCTGTGTGTAGTCATGCATGCTGAACCCCTGAATACCTTCAGCCTGAACCCCTTCAGCCTATCTACCTTCTTCATTACAACACTTGAACGACCACTTGCAGGTGAATGCCGTGGTCTTGCAAATTTCCTGGTGGATGAGGAATGTGATTCAACGGCAGTCCCCAATACAGTTCAACGTGCGCGCGATCGCGCGGCAGAATATGCCAACGGAGGCCCAGCCCGACACTGGCCAGTGTGTGGGGGTCCGGCGTAAGACCCTTTGCGCTCCATGCTCGTCCGAGATCCACAAATTGGGCAAACTGCAAGAGTGGTTCACCTGTGACATAACTCATCAAGGGAAATCGCGATTCAACCGAGGCCAGGAATGCGTTGTCGCGGATAAGCGAACTTTCACGATACCCACGGACGCTGAACCGTCCCCCGACTGGAACCTGTTCAAGTGGAAAGAGTCGATCGTTGGCGAGTTGAAGGCTCATCTGCCCAAGGAGCTGCATGCCCCACCAGTCGTCAAAGCGCCGAACCGCCTGGGCTTGTCCCAGCCAGGAGAAGAATTGCCCGTCCGGCAACGGACCCGAGTTGTTGGTGGCGCTCAGGACATCTACCCCGACGGAAAAGCGTGAACGTGCCGCGATCACCGTCGTCGGTGTGCGATGCACGTACTCCTGAGTGAAGCGCAGCGCGCTTACGGTACTGGCTCCTGTGTTTGAAGAGCCTGGAACAAAGAGCGACGACAAGCCTGCCGTATCGAAGATGGAGCTGACTTTGCTGTACAAATGTTCGCCGGTGAGGGCGAGGGCAAACTCGTCAGACAATGTCCGATAGACCGGCTGGCGAAACATCAATCCAATAATTTCAGATTCCCCATTTAAGTCGAGGAAACGGAATGGGTTTTCCACAACAAGGAAGTCGTTTCGCCGGTAGGAGGCGATGAAGGTTGTATCGTATCGATTTAAGGGGAGTGAATAAGAGGTAGAAATGATCGGATTGACACCACGAGAACGGCCGTAGCTGAAGCTGAAGGCATCGCCATTTCCCGTGACATTCTGGTGAGCGACCGTGGCGAGTCCTCGCTCGGCTCCGACCACGGGCGTCTGATAATTATTGAATTCTAGCCACGCTTTCCATGGATTGGCCTCTTTGATTTGTAACTGCATGATGCTATCGCCGCGTTTCTCGCCCGGGCGCAGCTCGGCATTGACCCGTTCGATGCGCGGATCCTGCTGGAGCAACTGCAATCGTTCTTGCAACGGCTCCAGCCGCAATGGCGTCTGTGCGCCTCGTTCGATACGATCCCGTAAGTAACCGGCGCGGAACCAGTTCTGTCCCCCGACATCGATCGTAGCCAAACGGCCTTCAACGATCTGCAGCACGATCGCTCCGCTAACCACGTCCTGATCGGGAATCATTGCCCCTGATGTGATGTAGCCCTTGTTGACGTATAGGAGAGTCAGTGCCAGCCGAAAGCGTTCCAAGTCTTCGGTGGTCAGCGTGCGGTTCTTGTAGGGTGCGGTGACGTCGGCCAGTTCCGCATCGGTGAATACGGTACTGCCGGTCACATGAATATCGCTGACGAAGACTTGGATCTGGCCCAGCGGTTTTTTCCCCTCTTCATCAGGCGGTATCGGGACTACGGGGAGTGTGGGGCGGGGGGTAGGAGTCGGAGGCTTAAATTCCTTCTTGAGCGGAGCAGGCGGCTCACCCGATCGGCCGGTCGGGTCAAAGATCGGAGGCAGCGTTTGCTGTGCGTAGGTGGAGGTTCCGGCCAGCATCGTCAGCATGGCGCCTCCTAGTGGGGCGAGCCATCGCACTCGCAGAAATCGTGAAACGTGAAACGTGAAAGGTGAAACGTAGGGCTGCCAAGTGCTCTTCCTCCGAAACCTTTCACCTCTCACGTCTCACGTCTCGCGAATCGCTGGGTGGCTTTTATGAGTGGCACGCAGTTGCCTCGCTGTCGGCAAAGTTCGCAATCAAGAATCCGGCTGGGGTTAATCGACGGAGAGAGACCGTGCCTGAGTTTTGGGCCGCCATTGCCATGACTGTTGGAGCAGAAGCAACGGCATTGCCTGTATTAAGACTCTCACCTAATTCAGCGAGCGCAAGCGGACTCGTCAGCCAGCTTCCGGGATCGGCCGGCAACTGCTCGCGCCCTGCGACGACAAAGCTGCTGGCCTGACTGTTAGCTAGGGCTGCGCAGCGCTGCGTGACGAGGTTTTGTGCCTGGCTGGGCGTCGAGGATAAGGGGCCCAGGCTCCCGCTCAGATTCGACGCGGGACTCTGGATCGTCACCGTCCCGTTCAAACCGAATTGCGACGAGGCGCTCACCAGGCTGCTGGAATCGGCTAAGAAGAGGGGAGTAAAGATCGTGATGTTGCCTCCGACCCCCTGAATCGCTTGCGCAAGAATCCGGCTGTTTTGCAAGATGACCGAGTTCGGATCGATAAAGATGTCCCCGCCGCCGCCAGCCCCGTCAAGCACCGAAGTGCTGATCGTGCTGTTGACTAACCGGACCAAGTTTACCGCGCGGATATCGATCTTTCCTCCGCTCGCCTGGCTGGCTTGCGTGGTGATCGAACTGTTCTGCATTTCAAACTGCTGGCCCGCGTTGATAGAGATGTTGCCAGCGTTGCCGGGGCCGGTGCTGCTGGCCGTGATCGAGGCGCCACCGGCCATCGTGACCTGATCCGTTGCATTCACCGTGATCGAGCCGCCTAAACCGGCGCTTGATGTACTGCTATTGATCTGTCCACCGCCTGACAATGTGATTATAGGAGCCGTAAGGCTGGCATTCCCTGCGTTTCCTCCCTCGTTAAAGGATTGTGTAAATATTCCAGCCGGTCCAGGGTCGTCAGCATCGTTTCCGCTGAAC
>SWDN01000007.1:51491-86414 GCA_005116775.1 Nitrospira sp. | reverse complement strand
CTCCAGAGGCCAAGGTTGCCATCTGCCCGGCATTATCCAGTGCGATGGTGGGATCCTGGGTAGAGTCGGACGGTCGGAAGACTGAGATGTGGCCTCCGTTCCCGCTACCTGACGCAGATGAAAAGACGCCGCTCGTTACGAGTGGGAGGCCGGAATTTGGATCTGCAAAAAACGTCACGACTCCAGGGAGGGTTCCCTCGGTATCGTATCCGGAAATCGATACGCGTTCACTCACGGAGACATTGATATCGCCACCAGCCCCTGTATCTTTCGCAATGCTGACGATCTGGGCACCACCGGTGAGTTGAACCTGATTTCCTGTCATGGAAATATCCATTCCTCGCCCTGGTCCAATCGTCGTACTCCTAATCGTGGAGCTATCCATGGCTAATTGCCCGGTTGTAATCTCGATAGTGCCGCCGCCTAATGCTGAGTCCACCGCTCCCGCAATGGTACTGCCACGGTTAAGAGTCACGGTGTTGAGGAGCGAAGGTACGTCTGTCGTGGTGAACACGGCATCGGTCGCTTGGAAGGTAAATTCTCCGTTCCGAATGGAAACCTTTCCTCCTTCGGTCAGGGTCATTGATGAACCTGACGCCAGTGTGATGGCCCCAAAAGAGGAGAAGGACACATCATTGATGTTAGGGACCGATTGCAGGTCTGCGACGAGGAACTCTCCTGCTGCGGTGGCGCTCGCCAATTGTATGTGCCCCTCTTGAGCAGATAACTGAGCTGGTTGTTGCGCCCCGCCTTCTGGCACCCCGGCTGCGATCGTCACGTTGCCTCCGATAAGACCCAGTGTGTATCCCGGTTGAACGGATAGCGCGCTCCCTTGGACCGTGATGGTACCGGACGACATGCCCAGGAATCCAAAGGCCGTCACTGGAGCACTCGTCAGGACGTCCGATACTAGGAGATGCGTGCTGAAGATCCCGGCGCTCGCCTCTCCCGCATTGCCGAGCCGCACATAATCCGCCGTTGAAACGAAGAATGACCCTGGTTGGCCGATGGTGGTGCCGATTTCGAGGACAGCATTGGGGCCGAACACAACCCCTCTCGGATTGATCAGGTAGAGATTCGCTCCTGGAATCTCCGAAGCTAGAAGGCCGTTGATGGTCGAAGGATTGTTGCCAGTGACCCGGCTGAGGACATTATTGATGACGATTGCCTGAGAATTCGTGAAAGTCGCACTTTCGCCTATAAGGATATTAAATTCACTGAAGCTGTGGAAAAGGTTGTTTCCACTTGAACCATTCTTGATAACACCCAAGGTAGAGTCGATCAGGAAGTTCGGTCCGGTTAGCGCTCCTCCCGACGGCCCTAGGGTTCCATCCCTGACAATCTGTCCGAAACCGCCAGATGGAGTCAGGCAAGTC
Source organism: Nitrospira sp. (assembly GCA_005116775.1). Classification (GTDB taxonomy): domain Bacteria; phylum Nitrospirota; class Nitrospiria; order Nitrospirales; family Nitrospiraceae; genus Palsa-1315. Next base: position 85,038 of record SWDN01000007.1, on the reverse strand, counting down.
AAGATGATCACTGCAATGGCGAAGGAAAGCTTCGTCGGATTCTGCCTTGAGGATGAATGGTTCATGTTTCTCCTCACAGTGATGAAGTCTTAGACCTGAGGATTAATGCCCTCATGATCAGGAGCCTGGTCTCGTCCCATATCTATCTAGGTGAACTAATTTTTCTTGAGGAGTGTATTCTACATCCTCAGGACTTTTGACCATACTATGTTGCCCCTGCCTATCTGTGGTGAAGAAGGCGGCCAACTCTTCGTATCAAGTCAGATCCTCTCTGGATCTGGTCCGATACGGAAGTTACCGAACACGATTACTGTCCGAGAGAAGGTGGTATTACCTTCTCACCCATCGACATTGCCATGATAAATCCTTCCGAGCTTGGCGTCCCTTTGAGCAAGAGCTTGTGATACTGATTTTGAGCAAAAGAGTAAAAAGCAGGTCGTTGCGGCTCTGGAACTTGCAGCAATGCAACAAAAGATCCCAGATACTCGCCCTGTCCCTTGGCCAAGTCTTCGGACAGGTTGTTCCACGTAGCTTTTGCAAAGTGCTCAGCCTTTTGCTGTGGGCTGTCCAGCGATGCCTGGTCGATGCATTGGGCGCAGCCAAGAGCCTGTGCAGTCGCATTGACCGATGCCGTCGTAGCACAGGTTGTGCTCATGATCCCACTGCCTGTGCTGGATGATCCGGGATCACCGGTTCCTCCGGAGGACGTGTTTTCGAGGGTAACGCCGACGGGAAGGGAAATTTGGTCATTCATCGTCTTTAACGTGATAGTCAAGGTTCCTTTCAGTTGACGAAGGCCGCTCAACTCGGGTGGGCTGGGCCACTTCCAGGACTTTGTGCTTGAGAAAAAATCGAGGCTTCCTCCGCTTATTAAAAGTTTCGTAAGCGTCAATTCAAGTGCCGTGGGTTTCCACGATCCCGTGGCAACCGAATTCAGCACCTGCCCTTTGGCAACGACCTTGGCTCCCGCAGTAGGGGTTCCGTCTGGACGGGTGAACGAACCGCTTCCGGATAATTTGTACCATACGTTAACTGCTGGCGTGGACGTGGGTGAGGCATCGTATGTGCCGACGAACGTGATGAGATAGTTTGTTACGGGCGTAGTCGCGGTGATGAGGGCATTCGTGAAGGTCAACTTGTCCCCACTTGCATCGCATGTAACCGTGACGATAGCATTCCCATGATGGATCGCATTAGTTGTCGTCGGATCGAGTGGGGCAATAGAGATGCCTGCCGGATATTGATGCGCTGCGCCTCCTGCATCGTTGAGCACCACCTGGTCATTGCCAGATCGGGTTTCCGTGCCAACGGTCACCTGGATTGGCACCGGTGGATTATTTGGATTGCCACTACACATCGTCGCATGGCTTGCAAAGGACTGCTCCTGCATTGCAAGCCACAGGAGCAATCCCAAAGCAATCATTGTCAGGCTTGAGAGGCGTCTCTTCATTGTGTTCTCCCTTCGTGATTAGTAAATGCGCAGCCCAGTTGGTGGATTCGGAGGCGTTTCGTCACGATTTTTAGGCCTAGACACACATTTAAAAATTGGTGGCGCCTCCAAGGCAGCTTTCACGTTGATCAGACCGTATCCAACCTGTTCGTGCCATTTCTTGCCATTCTTCGTGGTAGCTCCTGGCTCTGAATGATAGGAGAGGGGGGTGGCTGAACTTTCTATGATTTGCCTCACCTCTTGGGTGGTCAGGCAGGGGAACCTGCTTAAAAGTAAGGCAGCCAATCCAGCTACCTGAGGTGCAGCGAAAGACGTTCCGCTCAACCAATGGTATCCGTCATTGCCGCCGCAGTTGGGAATGCCTTGGCACCAATTGAGCACCAGAATGGATTGGGCTGGGGCGACAACCGACACTTCCGGGCCATAGTTTGAAAAACTTGCCCGCAAGTTGGATTGATCGGTTGCGCCACAGGCTATAACTGATGGAGAGGTCGCGGGGTAGCAGATGCTGCTTTCACTATCATTGTGTGTCAGAACACAGATGACGAGTCCATTATTCAACGCATCCGTGAGTTTTGGTTCGATGTAGGTAGCATAGCCGGGCCAGCCACTTGGCTCCCACCGCGTTCCAGTCCATATCCATTGTCGTCCGATTGTGATGCACAGAACTCGTGCCTTGTCGCCGTTGCTTAACGTCGCGTTGGTAGCTGCCAAGTTGATGGCGGCTCCCACTTGGTAGTCAGTTGCAGTTTCTTCAATCGCAAGGGGATATACTGTACAGCTTCCTGCCACCCCTGCGAGTCCTTGCCCAGAAGAAGGCTGGCAAGGGGAAAGGATCGGTGGCGGAGTAATGGAAGCGGCTAATACACCGGCAACCGCCGTTGTGTGATCACTTCGCGGTCTTGCAGCACCGAGCGTGGAGATATCGTTGGTTATCGCCGGGTATGCTCGGTAATCTTTTCCTTCATTAGGAACAAGCCTGCCTTGGAGATCAGGGTGGCGCTCATCACAACAACCGGCATCGAGCATCCAAATGACGACACTGCCACTTCCTGTGGACAAATCCCACCCTGAGCCTTGTGGTCCTGATGAGGTGCTACACACCGCTGGGTCTTCTCCCGCTTTGATCCTCCACATGTTCCACTGATTCATATAGCGGCTGTCGAGCGGTACCATGCCGGATGAGCTTAACATCGGGAGATAGGAGAACCGCACTGCTTCGATCATGTCTTGCCATGATGAAGAAGCCATTAGGCGTTTTCGCACTTCAAAGGAAGAGTTCCGGTTCGACGAGGTATTCTTGAAAAAATGAAAGCCTTTGAAATCTTTCTCCATTCCGGGAACTCTGGTGAATCCTTCTAAAGCTATGTATCTGGTTAGCTGTTGGAACATAGCATCTGGGACATTCTGCTTGATCTGAATGATGAGCACATCTGGTTCAACCCCCACAAGACCTGCCCGATCTGAAGTATTAGGGTAGGCATAGATTGGTCCAATCCATGCGACAAGAGATGTTAATTTTGCTTGGATAGCCGTTACCGTAGCCTGGTTGATCGCAGTGCCGCAGGTATTTGATCGGAGCCAGTACCGCCGTGGAGCATGCACAACTCTCCTTGGAAACCCTGCGTGTTGACCCTCGCACTGGTCGTTGAAATCTTCCAAAACGACCGGAAGACTGGCCAACTTTAGTTCAATATCTTGACGTGATTGGTCGATTGTGAGCGAAAGGTATAGCCGTGAGGTGTCACGACTTAAGTTCAATGTAGGTTTAGGCTGGATGACTGGCGGGAAGGAATTGAGATCAGTCCATGGGATAGGTACAACAGGCAAACTAAGTGTTCCTCCCGGCGTGGGTACGAGATCATCTGCCCAAGCGTAGCGCGTGAGAGCGAGTCCCCCAAACAACGCTCCTGCTGCCTGAAGGAACTGACGCCTTGTGAAACCGATTCTAAAGGTACGGAGGAGATCATACCAACCCACAAGATTCTCCTATTTTAGAGTCTGAGCTCAAAAAGGTGTCAGGAACCGTATTTCTCTTTGTACTGATGCTTGTGAAGAGATCGCTGAGATCGTGTGGGCGAAGATCATGCCAGAGGCCTGTTCCAAACTGGCGTTGTTGCTCGCGCAGCAACCGATTTGCTGGTGATCGGGAGGCAAAAGACCGCACTTCGTGGAAGCCTGAGGTGCCATTCATGGCCGGCTCCGTTGAAGGCCCACGGAGAGAAACCAGTCACAGAGCCCATGCGCACTGCTCTGTGTCAGTAACTGGTAGCCTGTATTAAACCTGTACGGTATTTTTAGCAATAGTCTTTTCGGGGTAGACGAGAGAAGTGTCTGCCTGTGGTTGCTCTCGGTGGTGAGGCGACGGAGATGCGGATTTTGGAGGAATGACATCAAGGACCATCCCGTTTGTTCTATAGGTAGACTCATTTCAGCATTGCTCCCCCATACCTTGTTGAATTCGCATTCAACGGCGTCACGTACTCTCCAGATTTCCTAGGCCATTCCGATAGGGAATCGGGGAGGGCGTCGGCAATGGGTCTATGGCGCGGCATGGCGTTGTTTCTTTCCTTTGGTTGGTCGCTTACGGCCTGCACAGGGTTTCCAGTTGGCACTACCCGTATCGACTCCGGTGGCCGATCGGCATTTCCTGTTACTTTTCACGAACCGTCGATGCGTCTGACGGCGCAGCCCGTCTACGCCGTCTTTGGCTCTTCCGCCCTGCGTTTATCGAAGAATGGAGATGGATCGATCTCCGTTCATTCAGACGGTCGGTCTGTTTCTTTTTTGCAAGGGATTGACCCAACTTTTGTGAACCCCGCTGTGCTCCCGTTTCTCTTTCCGTCCTGTACTGTTCCAGTCTCGTCTGCAATGCGCGACTAGGAGCCTGTCCGACATTGCCTTGTCGGACAGGCTCCTAGGGCGGAGGTCGTTCTGCGCTCCGCCCTGTGCTCGTTGACCCGCCTGCGGTGCATTGTTCGTCTCATCGTGCCAGCGCAGGTTCTAACGCCAGGCCGGTCTTGATCCTCACCGCAGCGAGGAGATCCAACACAAAGATCCTTCCGTCCCCAGCGTTGTCGGTCTTCGCATAGCGTGTAATGGTGTCCATCACGCTCTGCACCAGGCGATCCTCGACCACGACTTCAATCTTCACCTTGGGCACAAAGATGGAGGTAAAGGCGTTGCCATTGTATCGTTCCTGGCCTCCCTTCTGGTGTCCGAATCCTTTGACTTCCGTGACGGTCATTCCCGCCACACCGATTTCCCTCAATGCGGTCGTGACTTCATCCAACTTGAACGGCTGCATGATGGCTTCAATGATCTTCATCGCGATACCTCCTTGTTAGATTGGCTCACCCGAGGACGCTGATTGTGCCGCGTCGTTGGGATCGCCGGTTGATTGTTTGGCACACTGTGGTCCGGTCCTTCTGGTTTGTTTGGTTTATCTGGTTTGTTTAGTTTTTTGGTTGAAGGAAACTAACCAGACCAACCAAATGAACCAAACAAACCAGATAGACCAGCCCTAGGGCGTCTTCGCACAGCGGAACCCGGTTCCAGATCCACGGAACGACGGCAAATGAGTCTCCCGATCTGCGGAGCGCAGACCATTGGGATTGCTACCCCAGGAGCCGCCGCGAATCACTTTGTGCATGCCGGTACGCGGTCCTGCCGGATTCCGCGACGGGCCGGTCTTATAATAGTCAGGGCCATACCAGTCGCTGACCCATTGCCAGACATTCCCTGCCATATCGTAAATGCCATAGGGGCTCTTGCCTTCTTCGTATGTCCCCACCGGCGTCAACGCGCTGTGGCTGTTCCAATGCTCCTTGCTCACGTTTGCAAGGAATTTTGTTGGATGCTCATTTCCCCAGGGATAGGTCCGGCCATCTGTCCCTCTCGCCGCCTTCTCCCACTCTGCCTCGGTCGGGAGGCGCTTGCCGACCCATGTGCAATAGGCATCGGCTTCTGTCCAGTCTACATTGGCGACTGGGCGACTCTGGTGCTGAAGTCGGTTCATCGTGGTCCAGTCCGGTGGTGCGTCCAGGGCCGTCGCATCTAAGAATCTTGCATATTGCCCCACTGACACTTGGTGCTTATCCATGAGAAAGATATCCACATAGACCCGGTGCTCCGGTTGTTCGTCTGCATCCCCCATCGAGCTCCCCATCGTGAACTCTCCCGCCGGAACCATCGCCATAGACTGATCTTGATTCAGGACCGACGCCATTTTCCCATTATTTCGTGCGAGCCTCTGCCGAAGTCTCTTCTGTAACTGCTGGTAGATGACGTCTTGCTCATCGTCTAGACCCATCGTGTTCGCGATGTTCAGGGTGTCTTCAGCCTGAGCGACTTCCTCGGGTGATGCGTTCGGGTCGGTGATGGCGTGCTTCCCTTCATCCAGTAAGCGCCAGACTTTGGCCTTGCGCCCCCGTTGTTTGGCCAAACCGGCCAACGAGGATTGCGCATTGAGCTCCAGTGAGGTCTCGTAATGGATTTCCGCGCAGGCCCAGGTTTTCAGGCTCCGGCAGGTTTCGCCAAGATAGAAGTGTGCTACCGCATTTGAAGGGTTCTGTCGGAGACCGGCCTCATAGGCCGCGCGCGCTTCTTGGTATTTGTGTTGTGTGAGAAGTTCGTACCCGAGGCAAATTTTTTGGCGCCTTGATCGACGGGCGTCGCGGCCATCGTCGTGTACGCATTGAGCCCGAGTACTGCAACGAGTGTCAGAATTCTTTTCATACACCACCAGGTGAAAAGGGAGGGAGCCGCGGCTCCGGGTCTCGCAGAGCCGGGGCTCCCGTGGCGCTGACGCTCAGTCGATCAAGAGGTCGGTCACCAGGAGGAGAGACTGGTTGGACCTCATCCGAATCGCGTCGTCATCGGGCCTCATGTGTGAATCCTCGCCGTTGAGTTCGTTCGCACAAGCCTAATGACTGCTGCATGACTGCTCGTCCCGCCGACTATAAAGATTGTAAGAGCCATTGTGATTCCTGTGACGAGGCTTGAGCAATCACTGTGCCAGCGGCTTACGTAGCTGTTTGCAGAAGCCATTTTCATGATTGTCTTCAAAAATGGTGGATTTTCGTGATTGCGAAGGGAAATGCAAAGGCGCAGAACATGACACGCGCTATCGCGGTTGAATCTATTTTGATTAGAGGAGAATCCAATTTGATTCAGAAGCGCTAGCGTAGTGTGTCTAACGCTTCTTGGCATATCCCGTTCGCCCTGAGCTTGTCGAAGGGTTCATGGTTTCAACGATTTCCGTTCATGCGATTCGACCGTGCTCATCGCAGGCTTCGACAGGCCTGCCTGAGCAGAGCCGAAGGGCTCATGCTTCGACAGGCTCAGCACGAACGGTGTGTAAAGCCATTTCTGACTCACTGCAGTAGCGTCATGAGTGGTTTGTGAATTGTAAGCGAGACAGCAGGATGTGCGGCAGTATCAGACGGCTGCTATGTACTTAAGCCGGATCAACTCGATGAGTAACACTGATCAGACTTTTGAGAGATCTCTGATTGGATCATAAAAAAGGCTTGAGACCTCCGATGAGGTCCCAAGCCCTGGGTGAAAGAACTATCGTATGGACTACATCTGATGACCGTAGTGATCATGATGCCGCAATTTTCTGATGCCAAGACCGGCCAGCATGATGACACCACTGACGAATAGGATGCTGACGACTTGCAACGGTCCTCTTGTCCACCCATACATCTCCACGACTGTCAGGAAGTCGACAGGCGGTTTCCTGTTGATGATCTGGATCGCATCGCTTGCATCGACAAATAACAGTGAGACGAGGAGTGCAGCGCCAATTGTGAGCAGGGAAGAATTCTTAAACATCATCCACCTCCTATGTTTGGTTGCGTTGACCATCTTCTGGCCATTCATCACAGCAATCCGTGTGCCACAAGTCTTGCGTGAGATTTCTGCGTGTCTATCTGTTGAGTCTGTTGGGTTTAGCGTGGCTGCACGCATGATAGATGCGACTCATCCCGCATTGGCAATCAACCGAGAATTGAATCGGATTTGATTCTGATGGAATCAGAACGGATGCAGACGAAGACTGTTTTCTGGTTTGTCTCATTTATTTGGTTTGTCTTGTTTGTTTGGTTGAACTAGATCAACTCGATGAACGAAACAAACCAGATGAACCAGACAAACGGTCTTCTTAGGCAGGATGGATCAGGCGGTCGGACGGCAGCTTTTGGCTTCGCAGGTTGGTGGTGAGGAGCGGCTGAATTTTACTGCGCAGTTCTTCTTGAATCTCGTCCGGAGGTTTTCTGGCATCGATTACTTCGAAGTGAAACTCTTCCGCCATCTTGTCGAATTCCTCGATCAAGAGCGACTGATACTTTTTAAAGCTATCGTAGAGATCGTTGCCCAGTCGAATGTCCATTCCCGATTCCCAAAAATTCATCCCTTTGGTTTCGATAACGCGCAGCACCAGGGTTTCGACGTCGATACGCATGTAGCAGACGAGATCCGGCACTAAGGCGAAGCCGAAGACATCTCGCGCCCACTGGCGGTTTCCGCTGCGCACAAAATCTCGCGCGAGGGCGGTATAGATATACCGGTCGGCCAAGACGATGAAGCCCGAACGAAGCGCGGGGATGATCTCGTGCTCTAAGCGATCTGCAAAATCTGTCGCGTACAGCAGGCTGAACGACCATCGATCGAGGATGTTGCCCTCTTTGGCCATTTCGATTGTTTTCGACATGAGATTGGAACGGGTCCAGCCGGTCGTGATCACCCCATAGCCCTGCACCTCGAGCCATTCCTGCAGCATCTCGATGTGCGTGGACCGTCCGACTCCGTCGGTGCCTTCGATCGCGATGAGTTTCCCTTTCAGGTCACTCGGATTTAGGTACGTCAAACCGTCGCCAAAATACCGTGCGTCGACCATGGGTGCCCCGCCGTGGTTTGTAATCTGTGAGCGCCTCTCCTACGAGCCGGCGCATGTCGTTCTGCTGCGCTTCAATGTCTTTCGTGGCGTCCATCGTGATGAGTTGAAACTCATCGACGATTTTATCGTATTGATCCAGGATGCGGGATTGGAAGAGGCGAAAGCTTTCGGTGAGATCTGGATTAAGGTTCATGTCCATGCCGGCTTCGTAGTACTTGAACTGTCCCCTGGTGCCTCCGAGAACCCGCGAGATGGCGATCTCGATCGGGACCCTGAAGTAGAAGGCCATATCTGGTGTAATGGCGAAACTATAGAGCTTACGAATCCACTCAGGCGACACGCCGCGGACGACGTCGCGCGCGAAGGCGGTGTAGACATAGCGGTCGGCTAAGACGATCATGCCGGCTTTGAGCGGGGGTAAAATTTCATGATACAGGCGGCTGGCAAAGTCGGTTGCGTGCAACAAGCTGAACGTCGTCGGTGTCAGGCTCTTGTTCTTCTTTCCTCGTTTGGTCGTGTCTTTGACGAGCTCCGAAGAGTTCCACTCTGTGAAAAAAACTTTATAGCCTTTCGACTCCAGCCACTTGTGCAGCAACAGGAGTTGCGTACTCTTTCCGGACCCGTCGATGCCTTCGACGATGATCAGTTTGCCCGGGTAGGGATGGGGCGTCATCATCTGAGGAGGTTGGTTGCTCATGCGGCATCGTCCTGGGAGGTAACAGAAAATTTCACGCGGCGGCGGAATACGCGCTCGAAGAGATCCGCACGGCCTGCAGCAGCCCAGGTTTCTAATTCGGCATCGCCCGTGACGTGCGCGGTGATGGTAATCGTGGCGCCGAGCCTCACATCGAGCGTGCGGACGACCGAAAAATGGGTTCGATCCAGGCCATCGGCGATGCGAAGGAGCGCGGAGAGGATTCGTACGGTCCGTTTGTATTTGTTCGAGAGGGTCCGGAACTCCTCGTGTTTCAGTTCAGGGACTGCGCGTCGGTGGTAGCGCGCCACATTGGCGACGATCTGAATTTCCTCGCTCGACAATCCTCCCAGCCCGCTGTTGGTGATGAGATAGTAGGCGTGTTTGTGGTGTTGACGCTCGTTGATGAGGTAGCCGACGTCGTGCAATATCGCGGCGTATTCAAGCCAATTCCGCTCGGTGGGTCCTAAACGATGGAGACGTGTGGTCTGGTCGAAGAGGCGCAGGGCCAAGCCGGCGACATGCAGGCTATGAGTCTCCGGGGCGTGACAGCGACGGGCCAACGTGATGACATTGCGTCGCCGCAAGTCGGGAATTTCCGCTTCCGCTTTGAGCCGTTCACGATGGCGCTGGATGAAGTCGTAGATGATGCCTTCACGAATGGCTTTGTCGCACAGGATGAGTTCATCTCGTCCTGAGAGTTCCATCAGACGACGAAGGACTATTGTGGCGGGAAAGAGCGTGTCGACACGCTTAGGATCGAGCCCTGGAATTGCCAACCGCGCCCTGATGGTGGATCGACGGAGGTCCTGCTCGATCTCTTTGACGTCCTTCAGTGAAACCGTGGCGAGGTTGATTTGCGGGAGTGGGCGATTCGTTCGGCGTAAATGAATGACTTCTGCCAGGTTGGCCGCCATGCCGGAGGTGGCGATCAGGGAGTCGAACCGTTTGACCTTGAACGAATCGAGAGCGTTCTGTAACTGGGCCGTCACGGTGTCTTCGAGTGAGCGAAGCATTCCCTCAGATGGCGGTGTGCGTTTGAGAAATTCATCCGCCAGCCGGATGGCGCCCAGCTTCAGGCTTTTTGTGTGAAGGAGCTGGTCGCGATTCCCAACCATCAGCTCGACTGATCCGCCACCGACATCCACGGAGAGTGTCGGCTGTTCTGTCATGGGCACGTTGTTTTTTATGCCCAAAAAAATGAGCCTGGCCTCTTCTGTGCCGCTAATGACGCGGACGGTCAGCCCTGTCTGTTTGGCCACGAGATCGATAAAGTCCCCACCGTTTTTTGCTTCACGCACGGCGCTGGTAGCAACGGCCATGATGCGATCATAGCCCTTGTTCTTGGCCAGGGTGACGAGATTACGAATGACCTCGATCCCGCGTGTGATGGCTTCCTCAGAGAGACGGTGGGTGGTGAAGGCGCCGTCTCCAAGTCTTGTCATGTCTTTGAAGCGATCGAGAATCCTGTACCCTCCATCCGGCTGAATTTCAGCCAGCACCATGTGAATGGAGTTCGTTCCGATATCGAAGACGGCGATTTTGGCCATAAAGTAGTATCAGGTGTTCAGGCTGAAGGCTGCGGGTTCAGGCTGAAGGCTTTTGGGCTGAAGGCCGAAGGTCGGAGTTCCAAATTCCGAATACTTTAGCCTAACAACCTTCAGCCTAAATACCTGAATCGTTACGCGCAGAGACCATAGTACGGTGTGGTCAGATATTGGCCCAACCTCGACGCCAAGATTTTCGTGGTCATGTCCTGGAACAGTTCCAGCTCGTAGCTGATCCGCCAGAGCATAATGTCGCAATCGCCTCTGATCCCGACCGAGGAGTAGGCCACGACGAGGACCTTGCCGGCATATTCCTCAACCGCACGCAAGAATTCCTGCTTCCCTTTGGTGCGCTCACTCTCGGGGAGGCGCCGCCAGGCCGGGTCAATTTTATAGAAGGCGAAGTTCACATATTGACGTCTAGGCGCTTGTGGAGCTGGGGATTGTTCAGGGGTCGACATCTACACTCCTCCGTATCACTTCCTGAAAAGAAGGCTGATTGTGGCTATTGATGAACAGGTCTGCTGCACTCGCCGATATCATGGCGGGAGGCACAGAACCATGCCTATTCACCACGATATTCGTGAATAATTCCGGCCCAGCAGCGGCTCAGTTTTTACCACTTCGCTTTTGTTGTTGTCAACCGAGAGGAGGTGGTCAGGACGTTCGTTGACAGGAGAAAAGCGTTCTGGTACTGGCATGTCCATGTGGGTCGCTGAGATCCAAAACCAGAGGCGCGTGCTGCTTTCTATGGGCGTTAGCGCACTGAGCGCGTTCCTACAAACACACGCGATAGACCGAACAGACCAGATGACGAGAGAGATCTGATGAACCAGATTGATGCAGAAATTATTGCCATCGGTTCCGAACTGTTGGTCGGGGGCCGATCCGATTCCAATTCTCTGTTTCTCGCCGACGAACTTGGCAAGATTGGGATCGCAGTTCGATTTAAATCAGTCGTCGGTGACGAACGGCAGGATATCGTTACAGCGATTCACACAGCCGTAAAGCGCGCTCACGTGATCATTATGACCGGTGGACTCGGTCCCACCGTGGATGATTGCACGAGAGAGGCGGTGGCTTATGCGACCGGACATCGGCTCGGTCGTCGCAAGGACGCGTTGGCAGGGATGACGACCCGACTCGCGCAATGGGGGCGCACACCAAGCACCGCGCAGTTGCGCCAGGCCCTGATTCCATCCGGCGCCACTGTCCTGAAGAATCCTGTAGGTTCTGCGCCGGGATTCTGCCTGACATGGAAGAAAACGCTGATTGTCTCGTTGCCTGGCGTGCCGCGAGAAATGGAAGAAATGATGCGGCAGGAAGTCCTGCCAGTACTGCGCGCGGCAAGCGAATCCTCAGGCCGGCCCCAACGAGCGCCGATCGTTCGCCAAGTGTTTCATACATTTGGCTTACCGGAGGCGGATATCGATGCCAAGCTCAAAGGGCTTATTCCAAGCCGAGCGCCAGTCGATCTGGGGTTGCTCGCATCGCCCATGGGGGTGCTGGTTTCGTTGACGACGAAGGCAAACCAATTTGCCCCAGAGAAGAATCGTGATCTGCTGCAGAAGCTGGCAGACGATGTTCGGTCACGCCTCGGCGATTGGCTTTTCGCCGAAGGGCGAGAGACGATGGAAGAAATCGTCGGGCGGGAACTCATCAAACGGAGGCTCATGCTAGCGGTCGCGGAGTCCTGTACCGGCGGATTGATCGGTCATCGGCTCACACAGGTGGCCGGTTCATCCGCGTATGTGGATCGAGGCGCGGTCTGTTACAGCAATCGGGCAAAGACAGAGATGCTGGGTGTGTCGGCGGAACTGATTGCACAAAAGGGCGCAGTGAGCATGGAGGTTGCGGCGGCGATGGCTCGCGGTATTCGTGAGCGCGCGAATGTATCGGTGGGTCTCAGCGTCACCGGCATCGCAGGGCCAGGCGGTGGGACCGAGACTAAGCCTGTTGGGTTGGTCTACGTTGGATTGGATGATGGAACCGACCAGCCTATCGCGCGAGAGTTCCGGTTTCACGGCGACAGAAATGTCATCAAACAACGGTCGTCACAAGCCGCATTGGATCTTCTTCGCCGCTGGCTGCTCAGTAAGGCGGTGAAATGATCCGGGCGTTTCTTGCCGTCGAATTATCTCAAGAGCTGCAAGACAAATTGGGGATTTTCCAACAGGAATTGAAGCGGAGAATAGCCTCAGAGATAAATCAAGATGTACGCATCTCTTGGGTCCAGCCGGCCAAAATCCATCTCACGATCAAGTTTCTCGGCGATATAGACGAGCAGGTCATCGATCCGTTGTTGGGTGCGATTGGACAGGCGGTCGGAAGTCAGCCGTCTGTGATCGTGCCGCTTGATCGACTCGGTGCCTTCCCCCGCCCACAGAACCCGCGCGTGTTGTGGGTTGGGCCGTCAGAGAATTGGGAGCGAGGAACAGAGGGGAAGCGAGTCACTGATCTCCATGGCTCAATTGAACAGGCCTGTGAAGACCTCGGCTTTCTCCGCGAGACAAAACCGTTCAGTCCTCATCTAACCTTGTCGAGGATCAAGGTGGGAGAACATCAGGTTGGAGTCGCATTGGCAAAAAGCGGAGTGCTGGATCGGCCACTTTCATTGGGTGCGTTGGCGGTGGAGTCGGTTGTGCTGATAAGGAGTGAACTGAAGCCGACCGGGTCCGTTTATACGAAATTGTGGGAGACACGGTTGCGGGCCTGCTGATACGGAGCGAATGAAAGCGGCAAGGGGGCGATACATTGAGTCTGTGCGTGTAGCGGATTCGAATTATAAGGCCACGCGGAAGACTTCTTCAATGGTCGTTTCACCCATGAACGCTTTTGCCAACCCATCCTGAAACATCGTTTTCATCCCTTTCATGATCGCGGTCGAGCGGATGAACGATGCCGGCTTCCGCTGCATGATCAAATCTCGAATATCCTCATCGACTTCGAAGATCTCAAACAGGCCGACCCGGCCGACAAAACCGCTTCCCTGGCATTGCGCGCACCCTTTCCCTTTATAGAGCCTGACTCCTGCCAATCCATCATGTGTTTTGCGCAGGACGCCTTGCCGCTGTAACACACCGATTGTTTCAGAGAAATCCGGCCGGGATTGGATGGACTCGAGAATTCTGACACTGGGCGTGACGCTTTCGCGGCAGTTCTTGCATATCCTGCGGATGAGCCGCTGGGCGACTACGAGGGTCAGAGACGAAGACAGAAGATACGGCTCGACTCCGATGTCGAGCAAACGAGGGACACTTCCAGTGGAGTCGTTCGTGTAACTTGGGTATAATCGCCACCGATCTCTCTATCACAAGAGGAGTACCCATGGCTGAAAAAGACGACAAGAAGCGCGCGTTGGATCTGGCTCTGTCTCAAATTGAGAAACAATATGGGAAGGGTGCCATTATGAAATTGGGCGGGGCTGACGCTCCGGTGGATATTCCGGCAATTTCAACCGGATCCCTCGGACTCGATATTGCCCTGGGTGTTGGCGGGCTTCCCCGTGGCAGGGTCATTGAGATTTTCGGCCCTGAATCCTCAGGCAAGACGACACTGACGTTGCACGTGATTGCAGAAGCGCAGAAGGCTGGTGGCACTGCTGCGTTCATCGATGCGGAGCATGCCCTGGATTTAGCCTATGCGAAGAAGCTGGGCGTACAGGTGGACGATCTGTTGGTGTCTCAGCCCGATACTGGTGAACAGGCGTTGGAAATTGCCGAGACACTCGTTCGGAGCGGGGCGATCGATGTCATTGTGGTGGATTCTGTCGCAGCCTTGGTGCCGAGAGCTGAAATTGAAGGTGAAATGGGCGATGCCCATATGGGCTTGCAAGCGAGGCTCATGTCGCAGGCCCTTCGCAAATTGACGGCGGCTATTTCCAAGTCGCAGACGACCTTGATCTTTATCAATCAGATTCGCATGAAGATCGGGGTGATGTTCGGCAATCCGGAAACGACCACCGGCGGCAACGCGCTCAAGTTCTACTCATCCGTGAGGCTGGACATTCGCCGTATTGAGTCGATTAAGGAAGGGCAGGACGTGACCGGAAGCCGCGTGCGCGTGAAGGTGGTGAAGAATAAGATGGCGCCGCCGTTTAAGCAGGCGGAGTTCGACATTATGTTCGCGCAGGGTATTTCGAAGACTGGGGAATTGGTCGATCTTGGGGTTGAAAAGAAAGTGGTCGAAAAGTCCGGTGCGTGGTACTCCTACCAAGGGGAGCGGCTTGGTCAGGGACGTGATGCGGTGCGCGATCTTCTCTTCAGCAACCAGCCGTTGGCTCGTGAGATTGAAGGGAAGTTGCGCGACCTAGCCAGTCTGCCTGGGCGAACGCCTGTCAAGCCTGTCGGCACGCCCGTCAAAGATGAAAAAAAGGTTGAAGAGAAGCGCGAGGAGCGGCGACCCAATAAGGTCGGAGCCTAGCAAGAACGGAGTTGCGAGTTTCAGGTTTCAAGTTGCTCGTTCCGGGTTGCTGAAATTCCGACGACGAACATGAAACATGACACTCGAAACCTGAAACGCTTGAACGCTTCTCGCGTCACGGGTTTCGAGCAGGATCCGTGGATGCAACTCGCGGTGCGCGCGCTGGCCCGCAGGGACCGCACGACGGCCCAGATCGAACGATTGCTCGAAGCGAAGGGGGCGTCTGTCTCGGAGGTTCGTGTCACGGTTCGGCGGTTGATCTCGGTACGATACCTCGACGATGTCGCATTTGCTGCACGGTGGGCTGATCGGCGACTCACACGCCTGCCGATGGGGCGCGCGCGTCTGCAAGAAGAACTGCTTGCCACCGGTTGCCCTGAACATATCGTCCTTGCCACGCTGCGGGCTACCTATCGTAAGGTGAGTGAGCGCGACTTGGCCGCCCAGGTGGTTGCGATGGCTGGACGGACCAACTCGGTACAGACGCCTGGTCGGCTAGCGAGGTTTTTGAGCCAGCGAGGATTTGACGAAGAGACGATTGAGATAGCGATTGGGCCGCTGCTGCGAGAAGGGAGTTAAGACGTTACCAAGCATGAAGAACAGTACTCAAGAATTGCGGCAAGCCTTTATTCGATACTTTGAAGGGCATGGCCATCAGGCTGTGCCGAGCTCTCCCCTGATTCCTCAGGCTGATCCGACGTTGCTCTTCACCAACGCCGGGATGAATCAGTTTAAGCGTGTGTTTCTGGGCGAAGACACCCGCGCCTACAAGCGAGCGGTCACTGTACAGAAGTGCCTCCGTGCGGGAGGGAAACACAACGATTTGGAAAATGTCGGCTATACCAGGCGCCACCATACATTTTTTGAAATGTTGGGGAACTTTTCCTTCGGCGACTATTTTAAGGAAGAGGCCATCCAGTTCGGCTGGGAGTTTTTGACCCAGACGGTCGGCTTGGCCAAGGATCGGATGTGGGTGACGATCTTCCGCGACGACGACGAGGCGGACGAGCTGTGGAAGAAGGTCGGGGTTCCTGCCTCGCGGATCGTGCGCTGTGGTGAGAAGGATAATTTTTGGCAGATGGGTGATACCGGACCCTGTGGACCCTGCTCGGAATTACATTTCGACCAGGGGCCGTCGGTGCCGGGCGACGATCGGCCAAACGGCGAAGGGGACCGGGTCATCGAGATCTGGAATCTGGTCTTCATGCAGTTCAATCGCGATGCATCCGGAAAATTGCATCCCTTACCCAAGCCCAGCATCGATACAGGCATGGGACTAGAGCGGCTCGCGGCAGTGGCGCAAGGAGTCTTCAGCAACTATGACAGCGATGTGTTTACGCCGTTGCTGAGCGTCGTGGCTGCCAGAGCAGGAGTTCGGTATAGCGAACAAGAGCCGATCGACCGATCGATGCGTGTGGTGGCTGACCATCTTCGTGCAATCACATTTTTGATGGCTGATGGCGTGTTGCCCTCGAACGAGGGTCGCGGTTATGTGTTGCGCCGGATTCTGCGCCGGGCTGCGCGCCATGGGCGGATGCTGGGCATTGTCGAGCCATTCCTCCACGAATTGACGGCGGCGGTCGTGGACCAGATGGCCGGGGTCTATTCAGAGGTTCGTGGCGCTGCCGCGACGATTGCCGAAGCAACGAAAGGCGAAGAGGAGCGGTTCATCGCCACGCTCGACCAAGGCTTGCCGATTCTCAATGACATGGTGGCCATGGCACGCTCGGCTGGGAGGAATGTTCTCACCGGCTCCGACGTATTCAAACTCTACGACACCTATGGGTTTCCGATGGATCTGATGGGGGAAGCGTGTCGAGAGCAGGGGATGACGCTGGATGAGGCGGGGTTTGAGCAGGCGATCCAGGAACAGCGAAATCGCGCGCGAAAGACCGGCGGGTTTGAGCAGGAGACGGCCAGGCCTGCGGTTGCGGAACTGGCTGGGCGCGTTGGTGCAACGAAATTTATCGGTTACGATCGGTTGGAGAGCGAGAGTGTGGTGCAGGCGATTTTGAAGGGTGATCGGTTGGTCAAGGAAGCGGCGGAAGGTGACGAGGTTGAAATCGTGCTGGATGTGACGCCGTTCTATGCCGAAGGCGGCGGGCAGGTCGGCGACCGAGGTCTGTTAACGGGGCCTGATGGGAGGATCGAGATCGCAGAAACCACGAGGCCTGTGCCGACGGTGATTTTACACAAAGGGACCGTCACGAAGGGGCGGATTCGCGAAGGCGAGCAGCTGCACATGACGGTGAATGCCACGACCAGGCAGGATGCCCAACGAAACCATACCGCCACGCACTTGCTCCATGCCGCATTGCGCGATTTGCTGGGCCCTCACGTCAAACAGTATGGGTCGCTGGTTGGGCCGAATCGCTTGCGCTTCGACTTTGCCCATTTCAGACCGCTGACTTCTCGCGACATCGACGAGATTGAAATGGTGGTGAACAATGAAGTGCGCAAGAACGAGCGGGTTGCGACCGAAGTCATGAGCATTCAGGATGCGGTGGCCAAGGGGGCATTGGCCTTCTTTGGAGATAAATATGGCGAGCAAGTGCGGGTGGTGACTGTTGAATCCTTCAGCAAAGAACTCTGCGGTGGTACGCACTGTCGGCAGACGGGGGACATCGGTCTGTTCAGGCTTGTGTCTGAAACCGGCGTCGCGGCCGGTGTCCGTCGCATTGAAGCCCAGACCGGCAGTGGCGCGCTCGCGCACATGAAGCAGTTGGAAACCGATATTCGAGAACTCTCAAGTTTGCTCAAAGTCAGCCAATCCGAGCTGGTTGCAAAAACACGCAAGGTCATGACGCAACTCAAAGACAAAGAGCGTGAGTTGGAAGAGGTAAAACTGAAAATGGCAGGTGGATCGGCTGCAGAGGCTGTCGCCAAAACGATCGCCGGTATCCAGGTGCACGTGCAGCGGACTGATGGGCTGGATGTCAACGGCATGAGGGCGCTGGCCGACCAGTTGCGAGACAAGCTGAAAAGCGGTGTCGTCGTTCTCGGTGCCGCCAACGATGGCAAGGTTTCGTTGCTCGTCGTCGTCACCAAGGATCTGATTACCAGACTGAAAGCAGGTGACCTCATCAAGGAGATGGCGACGGAAGTGGGAGGGACAGGGGGCGGTCGTCCTGAGATGGCCCAGGCTGGGGGGAAGGATCCGGCAAGGCTGGATGGCGCGCTGGAAAAGGTCTTTGGACTGGTCGAACGTACGCTAGAGCGGTACACTCATGGAGGGTAAACGAGTTCTCGCGCTCGACTATGGGACGAAACGGATCGGTGTAGCCCTGAGCGATGAACTGGGCTGGACCGCCCAACCGCTCGAGACGCTCAATCGGCGCTCGTTGGATCGGGACATTGCCCATATCGTGTCCCTCGTTGGGACCCATGAGGTCGGACAAGTCCTGTTGGGTTTCCCTATTCAATTGGATGGTCGAGAAGGTCCGGCAATCCAGGCGATGCGCGAGTTCCAGATTCGGCTGGAAGAGGGGGTGCCCGTTCCGGTTATTCTCTGGGACGAACGGTTGACGACAAAGTCGGCGGAAGACTTCTTAATCGCGGCCGATGTCAGCCGAAAAAAGCGGAAAGGTGTGGTGGATCGGATCGCCGCTTCGATTCTGCTCCAAAGCTATCTGGCAAGTCTTGAATCGGCGACGAAGACGGATCTGGAATCGCAGGCCGATGAGTATTCGGATAGGGGGACAGTAGAGCTACCTCATGAAGCTACGGATCATCCTCGGATGTCTGCTGGTCGGAACGGTCGCACTTGGCGTCGCGGCCTACCAGACGATTCGCTGGGCTGAAGGCCCGGTTATTCCTACCGAAGAGCGCCCTTCCTCGAAAGTGGTCGTCATCCCGGACGGATCGACGTTTCAGCAGGTCGCGACGATGCTTGAGCGCGAAGGATTGATCAAGAATAGCTCGTTCTTTATCTATTCAGGAAAATCTCAATCTGCCGATCGGAAGGTTCGCGCAGGCGAGTACGAGTTGAATCCCGGCATGACTCCGGCGGAAATCCTCGCGGTCCTAGTCAACGGTCACGTGGGTCCAGTCCCAGTCCCTACAATACCTATCGGGTGCAGGGACTGCCGCCTGGACCGATCGCCAACCCGGGCATTCAAGCGATTCGCGCGGCGCTGTATCCGTCCGATTCTCACTCCTTGTATTTTGTCTCCCGGAACGATGGCACGCATCAGTTTTCCGCGACGCTGATCGAGCACAATAAGGCGGTGGAAAAATATCAGAAGCGGCCCTTTCGTCGAGGGGCGCGTTCCCAGACGTCGATCGCCCCAGGAGGGGAGGCGCTGGCTCATAACAAAGGAGTGTCTTGAGCGATGTCTACGTGGAATCTCCCCGATCTCATAGACCACACGGTGCTTCGGCCTGATGCGACAAGGTCGGATGTGGCGCGATTGTGTCAGGAAGCGAAGGAGTGTCGATTTTCCGTGATCTTTGTCCCGCCTTGCTACGTGGATGAAGCGGTAGCTGCTGTCGCAGGGACATCGATCCTGGTCGGTATCCCGATCGGGTTCCCTCTGGGCGGTCACACGACGAAGGCAAAAGTTGCCGAAGCGGTTGAAGCGGTTTCGCGCGGCGCGCGAGTGCTGGATATGGTCATCAATGTGAGCCGGCTCAAGTCGGGAGATCGTGAGTATGTGCGGCAGGACATTGCGGAAGTGGTGACTGCGACGCCAGGCGTCGAACATAAAGTCATACTTGAGACCTGTTATCTGACACAGCAGGAAAAACGGACGGCCTGCCAGCTAGTCATGGAGGCGGGAGCCGACTATGTCAAGACATCGACTGGTTTCGGCGTCGGCGGCGCGACGGCCGACGATGTGAGGCTCATGAAAGAGACTGTAGCTGGTCGCGTCAAAGTGAAGGCCTCCGGCGGAATTAGAGATTGGAAAACAACATTGGCGATGTTGGAGGCTGGTGCGGATAGGATCGGCACCAGCGCAAGTCTTGCGATCGTCGCTGAGTGGCGACAGCAAGTAACGGCTGCTTCATAACACGTAGGCTGAAGGCCGGAGTTTCGAACGCTTCAGTCTTCAACCGAGAGACCCCTCGCCCTTCCCGATGTTCTTAATCGCCTCTAACTCAGAACTCAAAACTCAGAACTTCTTTGCCCGTCGCGCTTCTGCTATAGTGCGCTCATGATTACTCGTGTCATTGTGTTGGTCATTGATGGCCTCGGTGTCGGAGCCATGCCCGATGCGGCGGAGTACGGCGATGCTGAGTCCAATACCTTGTCTCATCTGGCCGATGCCGTTGGGGGACTCAACCTGCCTACGCTGGAAGCGCTTGGGCTTGGCCATATCACGGAGATCAAAGGTGTGCGGACGATGGGGCAGCCTGAAGGGTGTTTCGGTCGTCTTGGTTTTCTCTCGAAAGAGGTGGATTCTATCGCCGGCTACTGGGAAATGGCCGGTCATCTGACCGACGTTGCCGGACCACTCTATCCCAACGGGTTTCCTCCTGACATGGTCCCAACGGGTTTCCTCCTGACATGGTTGCAGCCCTTGAGCAGGTATTTGGCCGCAAGATCGTCGGCAATCGTCGCTCGTCTGGAGCCGCCATGCTGCGCGACTGCGATGCCGAACATCTGTCATCCGGTGCGCTGATCGTTTGGACGGATGGACGACGAACGTGCCATGTCGCGGCGCACGAGAGTGCGATGCGCCGGGACGAGTTCTTTCAGCGCTGCCGCGATGCGAGAAAATTACTCAAGAATCCATGGGGAATCGTTCGTGTGTCAGCCCATCCTCTCGTAGGCGATACCGGCGCCGTGCGGTTCGGCCTGCAACCCCGTGAGTTTGTGAGTGAACCACCAGGGCTGACCATGTTCGATGTGCTCAATCGTGCAAGCCAGATCCTCATCGGGGTGGGAAAAGTCGGCGACCTCTTCAGCAGTCGTGGACTCACTCGTTCCGTGCCTGTAGCGCACTGGACTACATTGTTGAGTGATGTCACGGGGATGCTGAAAAAAGTTCCACGCGGTTTGATCGTTGCTGGACTCGATGTCCTTGAGTCAGATGCCGAGCGATCGGCCATGGCTCTCCAGGATTTCGATCGACAGCTTCCAGCGTTGTTGGAACAGCTTCGCCCAGGCGATCTACTTGTCCTCACGGGCGATCATGGGCGCGACATGGCCAAGGCTGATCTGGTTCCGACGCGAGAATATGTCCCTCTCCTGACCACTGGTCCGAAATTAGCGCACGGGGTCCGTCTCGGCATCAGAGCCTCCGCTGCCGATTTAGGACACACCATCGTGGAAGCTCTGCTGGGAGATCAATTTCCTGTGGGTGAGAGTTTTCTGGATGCGCTTCGTGCAGGGTAATGCGTGAGACGTGAAACGTAAGGGATAAAGGAAGTACACGGGTTATCGGAATGTCGTACGAACTGAAACTGAAGGAACTGCATCTGGAATTGCCTTCTCCACCGCAACCGTTGGCGACCTATGTTCCGGCGGTAGAGGTCGGCGGTCTCTTGTTCTTGTCCGGTGTCCTCCCCATGCGAGACGGGCAGTTAGCATTTTCCGGGAAGCTTGGACGCGATCTGACGGTCGAGCAGGGAATGGAGGCGGCGAGGCTCGCGCTCCTGAACGTATTGGCGATAGCCAAGCAAGCACTTGGGACGTTGGACCGAATTACGCGCGTGGTGAAGGTGGTCGGGCATGTGGCATCCGCGGAAGGTTTTGTCCAGCAGCCGCACGTTCTCAACGGGGCATCGGACCTCCTGGTTGAGATCTTTGGAGCAGCCGGTCGACATACTCGGGTGGCTGTGGGCGCCGCTGAGTTGCCGCGTGGGGCTCCTGTCGAAATTGAGGTGATTTTCTCCGTCTCCTGATGGGCATTTCGATCCTGCCACGAACGCTGGTCGTGTGCGTACTCGCCGGATTGACTCTCGAAAAAACCGCTTGCTATAGTTGAGTGGCCCCGTTTATTTGGTTTGTCTAGCTCGTTTGGTTTATTGGTTGAACGAGACTAACCAGATGAACCAAATCGACCAAATGAACGAAACAAACCAAATCAACCAGATGAACCGACTCATGAATACCTTCGCAATCGGTGTGTGCACGATGACGTTATGGGCCGGTCTGAACGTCGGCGTGTCTGCCGCTGTTCCATCTGGGGTTGAGCTACAGCCGTCGACAGCGGTTCCAGGCGCCACCGTATCGATTGGAGGGAAGGGGTTCGGGACGTTCCGGTCTGTGCAAGTCAATCGTGTGACCGTCAGTGGGCTCCCTGCGCTCATTCAGCGATGGGAACCAGACCTGATCGAGGTGAAGGTGCCTTCCCAAGCGCAGTCTGGTCCCGTTGAAATTGTGATAGGGAAGAAGAAGCTGTCTGCCGGAAAATTAATATTAATGCAGCCGACGATTGCCGCAGTGACTCCTGCAGAAATTGAATCGGGCCATACCGTGCTTATTACCGGCGCACATTTCGGTCTCACCGCCGGTCCTCGCGATCCGAATACGATGTTCGGGGTCAACGATGTCACGATTGGAGGTGTGGTCGTCAGGCCTCGTCACTGGAAGGACGATCGTATCGAAGTTGAGGTTCCCGCCAATGCTGCGTCCGGCAATGTGATGGTTCGATTAGCCTCGTCCGATCCCTTGCCGGATGGATCGTGTTGCGCGCCGGTTCGGTACACCGTCAGTAATGCGGTTCCTCTTACGCTGATCCCGAGTATTCGGGTCGATCCTCTGAGCGGGCCGGTCGGGACGAAGGTTGTGTTCTTTGGCCGAGGGTTTGGCGCTGCGAAGGCGGTCGGTGACACGGTGACGTTCGGGGGACACCTCGCCACCATTGCGCAGTGGTCCGATAGCGCCATCGTTGTTCATCTTCCGATGGATGCCGAGAGTGGGCCGATTGTGCTGACCGTGCAGGGGCGTGAGCGTACGGTCGGAGCTTTCACGGTTCACGTGCCTAAAGTGACGGCCGTAACGCCTTCGGCTGCTCCGATCGGCACGCTCCTGAGAATCAGCGGGGAGCATTTCGGATTTTATTCAGAAAGTGGAGCGACGCCGTATGCCTTTACCGACTTCAATACAGGAGAGAATCGAGTCGATATCGGGGGGGTGCGCGCCGTCATTTATCGCTGGCAAGACGATCGCATCGATGTGTGGGTACCTTTCAGCGCAAAGAGCGGATCGGTCGTGGTGTATCGAGGTGCGACGAAACCCAATCCGGACGGATCTTGCTGCGCGGTGAAGGACACGCTGAAGACTGAGGCAGGGGTCTTTACCCTTTTGATGCCGAAAATCGATTCCTACAGTCCACAGTCGGGTGGACTCGATGAACTGATCACGATTAAAGGGTCAGGATTCGGTACGTTCTTGAAAACAGCCGAGCATGCCTACCTGGGACTCAATCAGGGGGCATACACACGACGAGAAGATATCGAATTGGGCGAAAATGTCTCGCGGACTGAAGTGCTGTTCAGCAACGTTGCAGCTCAGGTGATGTCCTGGACGGATACGGAGATTGTCGTGCGGGTGCCCCACCGTCATCTGTACGGTTTCGGGAAGCGCAATGAGTTTTTCAATGAATTGGCGACTGGCCCGCTGATTGTACGGCGAGGTTCGTGGGATGTGCAGCCTGACGGAACGTGTTGTACGCCGAAAAAATGGCTGACGATGGAAGCGGGCACCTTCATCATTGAAGCCAAGGGCATGCCGGATCCAGGCTACTTCAATAGCAATCGCCCAGACGCCGATACCAACCAGTGAGACATCGATCGCCCAAATCGCGATGGGTGTGTTCTCTGTTCCACGCCGGCAGCCTCGCGCTCGTGCTGCTGACGACGTTGGTCTGTGCGTCTCCCTCGTGGACTGCCGATTCTCCTCTGACATTCATTCCTCAAGTGAGCCACACAGAGGCCCTCCTGATGGGACTCTATTTTCACACGCGGCAGCTGGGTTGGGCCGTAGGGTCCGGTGGCACGATCCTGAAGACAGTCGATGGCGGAAAGAAGTGGAAGAAGGTCGTCAGCGGGACCACGGCGAGCCTTTCAGCCGTCTTCTTTCTCGATGAAAAACAGGGCTGGGTTGTCGGGGCCAATGGAACGATTCGTCGGAGCCTGGATGGGGGAAATACCTGGCAACAGCAACTCCTCGGCACGCAGGCGCCTTTTTATGGGCTCTCGTTTGTGTCGCCCAATGAAGGATGGGTGGTCGGCGGCAGCGGAACGATCCTTCACACAAAGGATGGCGGGCTGCATTGGATCGATCAAACAAGTAAGTCGGGTGCGGCTCTCTACGGCGTACAGTTTCTCACTGCGCAGCATGGGACGGTTGTCGGGGCGGTGGGGACCGTGTTGGTGACGGATGATGGTGGAATCACATGGACCCCGCAAGAAACACAGGGAGCAGTGACGCTATTCGATGTGTATTTTTCTGATGTGTCGACTGGGTGGGCCGTTGGAAACGCCGGTGCCATTTTTCACACGACCAATGGCGGCCATCAATGGATCGATCGCACATTGCCCTGTGCCCGTACCTGCACGAAGCTGACCGACCTCTTGCGCGTTCGCTTTACCGACCCTCAGACCGGGTGGATTGTAGGGGAACGGGGCATGGTCTATCGGACTATTGACGGTGGTTTTACTTGGACTGAGCAAGGAACGATTGCCAAGGTCTCGCTGTTCGGCCTTTCGTTTCCTGATGAAACACAGGGCTGGGCCAGTGGAGAGAACGGCACGATCGTTCGCCTGACCGTTGGCCGCTGATTGTTGCCGTGAAACGTGAATTGTAAAACGTGAAAGGTTTCGGAAGAAGACCTCTCGGCAATCCCACGTATTACGTCTCACGTCTAACTTTTCACGATTGAGTGACATCGAGCCTTGATTGGAGAATGCTGAGCGCGGCGATCGCTGCGGTCTCGGCGCGCAAGATTCGTGGCCCAAGGGTGAGCGAAAGGAAGCCCTGTTCCTGTGCAAGTCGCTGCTCGTCCGGCGTCCAGCCTCCTTCCGGACCTACCAACAGAACAATTGGGTTTTGAGAATCTCGCGGTAATGAGACGGTTGCGAGCGAAGGGCCGCTGGAGCGTTCTATGAGTATGCTCTTCAGCGGTGCTGAGGCGTATTGTCGGAAGATCTCTGCGAGACTGACCGGGTCTGCAATAGTAGGAATGGTCCACCGTTCCGATTGTTGAGCTGCGTCGCGCGCAATGCGCTCCCATCTGGATCGCTGATGTTCCAGACGGTCTGGGTTCAGCTTGATGACGCTGTGGGTGCTCTGAATGGGCGCAATGGCAGCGACTCCGAGTTCTGTGGCCTTCTGAATCACCCAGTCCATCTTGTCGCCTTTGATCAAGGTTTGTCCCAGCACGATCGGCGCAAACCTATGAGTCGGCTCGGTCTGTCGGTCGATGATGCGACTGTCTATAGCCAGTGAGGTGATGTGGGTGACCTCGACGCGATAGCGGGTTCCACATCCATCGTTTAGGATGAGGACGTCTCCAGACTGCACACGGAGACTACTCCGAAGATGATGAAGAAGGTCTCCGGTGATGCTGATTGTAGGAGGAGTGACGGAGTCTGGATCGACAAAGAACGTGGACATAGTGCGGGTATCTGGCGATAACCACCGTCGCTATTCGAAGAAGGTCTTCATCTTGTCGAAGAAGCCGTCGCTGTCTTCTTCCATCGTCATGCCGCTCTCTTTGGCAAATTCGCTGAGCAATTCTTTTTGGCGAGCGGTCAGTTTGGTGGGAATCTGAATCTTGATGACAAATAATTGGTCGCCGGTGCTCTGGTTCTTCAGGCTGGGAATGCCGATACCTTTGATGCGCAGGGTCTTATCCTGCTGCGTGCCGGCAGGAATCTTGATGACTGTATTGCCTTTTAGCGTGGGAACCTCAATCTTTCCTCCAAGTACGGCTGTGACGAATTGAATCGGGACGTCGCAGAGAATATCGTGTCCCTCACGCCGGAAGATCGGATGCGGCTTCACGGTAATTGCCACATAGAGATCGCCTGGCGGGCCTCCGTTGAGGCCATGCTCTCCTTCGTTCGAGAGGCGCAGGCGCATGCCTGACTCGATGCCGGCTGGAATATGCACGGCGATGGTTCGCTCTCGATAGGTGCGTTGACGGCCTTGACAGGCAGTGCAGGGCTCTGTGACGATTCGTCCGGCTCCTTCGCATTGGCCGCAGGGACGAGTGATGCTGAAGAACCCTTGCTGGAACCGCATCTGCCCAGCCCCTTTGCAGCTGGGGCAGGTCTTGACCGATGCCGCGCTCTTGGCGCCGCTTCCTTTGCAATCACCGCAGACTTCCCATCGCGGGATTTTGAGCTTGGCCTCTTTCCCGTAGACGGCCTCTTCGAAAGTCAGTTCCAGATTGTATTGGAGATCATTGCCGCGCTCCGCGCGACTCCCGCCTCGCTGACCGCCGAAAAAGTCCTCGAAGATATCGTTGAAGGCGTCGCCGAAGCCGCTTCCACCGAATCCGTCAGGGCCTCCGCCTTGCTGGGCTCCGGCATGACCGAACATGTCGTAGCGTTTGCGTTTATCCTGATCGCTCAGCGTCTCGTAGGCTTCATTGACTTCTTTGAACTTTTCTTCCGATGTCTTTTTCTGAGCCTCTCCCGTTTGGAGATCGGGATGGTGTTGACGGGCCATCTTCCGATAGGCCTTCTTGAGGTCCTCGTCGGAGGCGGTTCGTTCGACGCCTAAGGTTTCGTAGTAGTCACGATATCTATCACGAGGAGCATAGGAGCCATTGTACGGTTTGGTTGGATGGTTTGGCCAGTAGGCAATCTAGTTCATCTGGTTTGTTTAGTCTGTCGGGTTAGTTTCGTTCAACCAAACAAATGAGACAAACCAAATAAACCAAATATCGGTCTTCTTCTGCTAGCGCCTCACATGGATGATGTCAGCTACACGCAAGTGCATGACTTCCGGTGTTCCCGAACCAGGTTGAGCTGCTTCCGGTCGAATGCGCAAGGATCCATCCTGGCCGATTCCCTCGACAAGTCCAAGAATCACACTTCCATTGGCCAACGATGCTTGCACCTTGTGCCCGATGGTTGAGCATCGTTTGTGATAGGCCATTGCGAGCCGGTTTGTTCCGTGAGCAGCCAATTCATCGAGGCACTGTTCGAGTTCGAGCAGCAGCTGCGCGAGCAGTCTGTTGCGATCGACCACAATTTTCCGTTCTTGCCAGATCGACGTGGCTGAATCGCGCAAGTCGGCAGGCCAGTCACCCCTGTCGCCGTTCACGTTGAGGCCAATCCCGATGACCTGGAAAGGACCTGATCCTGCGCCTGTGCCACTTTCGCAAAGAATTCCTCCGACCTTTCGTTCCGAAATCAGGAGATCGTTGGGCCACTTCACGGAGACTTGGACAGACGAGACCTGTTCGATCGCTTCTGCTGCGGCCAGCGCAGAGATCAGCGGCAGCCAGGAAAGCCATTCCGTGAGACGCTCCGCCGGGCGTGTGGCGCTGAGGATAATGGAACAGTAGAGATTAGCGCCGGCCGGAGAAAACCAGCTTCTGGAGAGACGCCCGCGTCCGGCGGTCTGGCTATCAGCGATAACGACTGTGCCATGCTCTACTTTTGCTTGCACGAGCTGAACGGCTTCTCGATTCGTTGAAGGGAGGCAATCGAATAGTTCGATGCGGCGTCCCAGCCACTTAGTCGAGAGGGTGCTGTGGATGGTGTCGCGTGTCAGTGGTGGCGAAGGTTGCATGATTTACCAGAAGGACTGTTATTTGGTCTATTCGGTTTGTTTCGTTTGTTTGGTTAAAAAAATCCCACGCCATGAACGAAACCAACCAAACAAACCAAATCAACCAAATGAACGGGGCTGATGCCGGCGGCGCGGTTCAAGCACGAGACTGAGTGTCGCGGCGGGAGCTGAATGGGTGAGGGCTCCGATGGAGATACGGTCAGGACCGGCTGCCGCCATGGCGCGGACATTCTTCAGCGTGATTCCTCCTGACACCTCCACGAGTGCTCGCCCCTTGATCAGCCGGATGGCTTGACGGGCGGTTGCTGGGTTCATGTTGTCCAGTAGAATGATGTCGGCTTGTCCTGCGATGGCCTGCCGCACCTCTGCCAAGGATTCTACTTCCACGATCATCTTCATGCCGCGAGGGGCGTTGGCTTTCGCTTTGCGGCAGGCGGTGAGAATCGGCGTTGTCGTCTGGTTCAGGAGGACAAGATGATTGTCTTTGATCAGGACGCCGTCGCTCAAGGATCGGCGGTGATTCGTGCCTCCGCCGAGGACCACTGCCCATTTCTGAAGCGCGCGTAAGCCCGGGATTGTCTTCCTCGTATCTAAGATGGTCACGGGGTATCCATGAACTGCGTCGCAGAACTGGCGCGTCAAGGTGGCGACACCGGAGAGGTGTTGGAGAAAGTTCAGCGCAACGCGCTCGGCTTTCAAGATGGATCGCCCATCGCCTTCGATCTGGAGAAGGCAGTCTCCATCTTGTGCGCGTTCGCCATCCTGGCGGTGGAGGGACAAGACGAGGGATGCATCCATCGCCTCAAACGTATGCACGGCTGCCGCAAGCCCGGCGATGACCAGCGATTGTTGGGCGATAATACGCGCGCGCGCCGGTGTAGGAGCGGGGAAGAGCGCCTCAGTCGTGACATCGTTGCGTGGAAGATCTTCTTGGAGTGCCAGCCGAACAGCTCGCCGTATGTCGGCAACCGGGGGCTTGACCATCGGTCACCCTCCCAGCATGGCGCGCAACTGTTGCTCGCTGTTCGCGAGCATGGCTTGATCTCGGCGCAGACTTGTCAGTCGATCCTGGTGATCTGTAATGACCTCGGGCGGGGCCTTGGCCACAAACTCCTGATTGCCCAGTTTTCCTTCCAGCCGTCCGATCTCTTTCGTCTGTTCGGATTGTTCTTTGAGGATGCGATCCAACGCTTTGTTGAGATCGACCTCGCCGGTCACCACGATGCCGACGGATAGGCCCTCTGCGACGAGCCGGAGAAGGTTATCGGTCGGCCAGGTTGTTGTGGGGGTGAGATCGACCGTGCCACGGCCAAGATGGATGAGATACTTCTGGAGTTGCTCCAAGTGGCGTTGCCGTTGCGGCTCGTTGTGCGAGACATAGAACGTAATCTGTTGTCCTGGAGGATAGTTCAAGAGGACGCGGGACGCGCGCACCAATCCAATCGTCTGTTCGAGCAGACCAAAACGCTGTTCCATGTCAGGCGCAATCCACGCGGTGTCCGAAGTGGGATAGCGTTGAATCACGATGCTCTCACCCTGGTGCGGAAGCGTTTGCCAGATTTCTTCGGTGAGAAACGGCATGAATGGATGCAGGAGCCGCATGGTGGTCTCTAGCGTCTCGACAAGGGTCTGTCTGGTTCCTGGCGCGTCAGGGCTTGCTGCATTTTGAAGTGTGGGCTTGATCAGTTCGAGGTACCAGTCGCAGTACTCGTGCCAAATAAATTGATAGAGGGCATTGGCGGCGCGATCGAACCGATAGTTCTCCAACTCGGACGTGACGAGCTGGATGGTGTGATTGAGGCGGCTCAAAATCCAACGGTCGGGGAAGGAACGGTCTGCCGGCGCGACGGCGGTTCGTGGCCCATCGAGATTCATGAGGCTGAAACGAGCCGCGTTCCAAATCTTGTTTGCGAAATTGCGGTTGCCTTCGATGCGTTCCTCCGCGAGTTTGATGTCGCGTCCCGGTGAGGCCATCGATGCAAGTGTGAAGCGGAGCGCATCGGTGCCGAACTCCTCCATGACATGGAGTGGATCGATAACGTTGCCTTTCGACTTGCTCATCTTCTGCCCTTCGGCATCCCGCACGAGGGCATGGATGTAGACGTCGCGGAAAGGAACCTCGTCCATAAATTTCAGCCCCATCATGATCATGCGGGCGACCCAGAAGAAGAGAATGTCGAGTCCGGTCACGAGGGTCGAGGTTGGGTAATAGGTTTTGAGTTCGACCGTCTGTTCAGGCCATCCCAATGTAGAGAATGGCCAGAGGGCGGACGAAAACCAGGTGTCGAGGACGTCGGGATCGCGGAGGAACGACGTTCCGTTGCACGCGGGGCAACTCGTTGGAGCTGAGCGGGCCACTATGGGCTTGGCTCCCTGTAGAATTGTAAGGAATGCGTGTGCTGTCACAGGGGTACCCATGGGTACTTTTGATAGAAAGAGGCCACTGTTGCAAGTCGTACAGTACCAGGCAGGAATCTGATGGCCCCACCAAATTTGTCGTGAGATACACCAGTCTTTAATCTCCCGCATCCAGCCCAAGTAGTTATTGGTCCAGCCTTCAGGAACAATCCGAATGCGTCCATCTTCAACTGCTGTGATTGCTGGCTCGGCAAGCGGTTTGATCTTCACGAACCATTGCGGTGACAGATACGGCTCGACCACCGTCTTGCATCGGTAACATTTCCCAATCGCCATCTTATGATCTTCGACATTCACCAGCAGGCCACGATCTTTCAATACCTGTTCGATCTTCGGACGCGCCTTTGAGCCGGGAAGGCCAGCAATGCTTGTCGATAGC
Organism: Nitrospira sp.; assembly: GCA_005116775.1. Taxonomy (GTDB): domain Bacteria; phylum Nitrospirota; class Nitrospiria; order Nitrospirales; family Nitrospiraceae; genus Palsa-1315. Next base: position 54,533 of record SWDN01000007.1, on the reverse strand, counting down.
TCCGATTCGACGCCTGCCGTATTAAGGGCGTCAAGATCGAGTAACGCTTGGTGGTCCAAAATCGGCAGTCTTGGAAGTTGGTGCCGTTCGCCTGCTTCAAAGTCGTTGAAGTCGTGTGCTGGGGTGATCTTCACGGCGCCGGTGCCGAACTCGCGGTCGACGAGGATTGCGTCGCCGACAATCGGGATGGTCCGGCTGGTCAGAGGCAGACGCACGCGTTTGCCTATCAACCCGTTATAACGGGGGTCTTCAGGGTGGACGGCCACGGCAGTGTCGCCCAGCATCGTTTCTGGTCTGGTCGTCGCGACGATAAGTGCGGTCTGGGGATCGTCCACGAGCGGATAGCGGATATGGTAGAGCTTGCCCTTCACATCTTCGTGCTCGACTTCGATGTCCGAAAGAGCAGTCAGACAGCGGGGGCACCAATTGATCAGTCGTTCGCCCCGGTAGATCAGCCCATCTTCATAGAGCCGAACAAAGACTTCGAGGACGGCTTTCGACAGCCCTTCATCCATCGTGAAGCGAAGACGATCCCAGTCGCAGGATTCACCAAGCCGTTTCTGTTGACGGATAATGGTATCCCCTGACGTGGCCTTCCATTGCCAGACTCGCTCAATGAAGCGTTCGCGTCCCAAAGATTCTCGGGAAGCACCTTCGCCCATGAGCTGTTTTTCCACGACATTTTGTGTGGCGATACCAGCGTGATCGGTGCCGGGTAGCCAGAGGACATTGCGGCCTTGCATACGCCGCCAGCGTATGAGGATGTCTTGTATCGAATGATTCAGCGCATGGCCGACATGGAGTGAGCCGGTGACATTGGGCGGAGGAATCACGATGCTGTAGGGTTGGCCTGTATGGGTCGGCGAGGCGTGGAAATAGCCTTGCTCCTGCCAGACCTGAGACCAACGCGCTTCGACTGCCTTCGGATCGTAGGTTTTATCGAGTTGAGGAGAGCTCATTTAATCGTAGTGTCCTAACTTCACGGCCCATATCTGTGGCCCAAAGGCGATACATACAGCAGAGTGATCAAAAAGACCAGATTTCTCACCCGCCCACCCCGTCGCGTCTAGACGCGACGTTCCACCAGCAAGGCCGCAGCGAGTGAAGGGCCGAGGCGTACCCTCTGGGGTACGTTGAGGGTCTGATCGATCCGAGAACGCCGCTGGCGGAATTTTTCAGCACTCTGCTCGAAGAGTGGCGCATCTTAGCATGCGGATGCATGCCTCTCAAGGCGATGTGAGCAACAGACTTTACTTGAGGGGTGTGATGCCGTGTGTTATACAGACTCGCATACAGCGAGGGCGAGGGATTCGTTCCGCTTCCACTTTTTACCATTGGGAGAAACTATGGCCACAGGCCGTGAGAAAGATCGCAAGACGAGAAAGAAGCATCGAAAGAGTGTCGCACGGGTGAAGGCATTGGCGACAGCGAGCAGAAGTAAAGCGAAGAAGGGCAAGAAGGGGTAAGTTCTAGCAGATGCGAGCGCGCTAGGCGGCTTGTGTCAGGCGAACGATCTCAGCTTTGATCTGTTCTTCGGCTAGATTCGGCACGAGACGCAGGACAGCCTGTTCGACTTGCTCGCGGGCTGTCGCCCGGACGAGTGCTTCGGCTATTTCAGCGGTGTGTTTGGCGGCAGCTTGCTGGATCTCTTCCTTGACAAGTCCCTCAAGCGATCCGAGTTGTTCTCGAACCATATCGGACAGTGCAGTGCGAACGGCGATGATTTCTTCCCGGACGAATTGATCGATACGCTCCTTGATCAGGGGACTCGCAGTTTCGAACACACTTTGCCGGATGATGGGCTGCAAGAGGGGCATTTCCCGCGAGAGCACTTTTGGCAGTGCCGTCATGAGCGACGGTTCAAGCACTTGGGCCAATCGTTCCTCCGAAAGGGACGCGGCCATCTGTGATCGCACCTCTGTTTCCACGGCTTTGGTCACGAGTGTCGCCAGATCTTTCCCCACCATTTGAGGGAGCAAGTCAGCGATCTTTTTTTCTGTTCGTTCCGACATGGATTGAAGGAGTTGACCGAAAAGACCCTTCATCGCCTCTTCCGGTTCGGCTGTCGATCCTTGCGTCTTGGTGGCGACTTTCGGTTGGAGGTCGGTTGCGATCGCGTGATCTGTTGCTTCCTCAGCCAGACTGCTATCGTCGAGGGCGTCATCATCCGAGTCTGTCGAGCTTGACATAGGAGGCCAGGAGCGAGATTTCTTTTTTGCTCCGTTCGCCGTGGCTGCTTGTTGTATTTCCAAATCCTTGATCACATCGATGAGGTCTTCAGACTGAAACGGTTTATTGAGAAAGGCTTTGACACCCAAAGAACGCAAGTGGGCTTCATCCACACGATCCGCCGGGCTAGTCAACGAGACGATAAAGGTTTCTGCCAGGTTGTCCAGTTTGTGGACTTCTTTGCAGAATCCAGAAAAGGTCATGTTTTCTAAATGGTAATCTGCGATGATGAGGTTCGGGCTCGTTCGGCGAGCTGCATCCAAGGCTGCGGGGCCATCCTGAAATCCCAGGACTTCACACCCTTCCTGCTTTGAAATATGCTCGACCAGCCGGCGGACAGCAGGACTGCTATCGACGACAAAGATGGTTGATGCCATCGAATCCTCCAATGGTATTGATCGATATCGAAGCTAACAGTGAGGGTATTCTTTGTCAAGAAATCGCACGATTAGGTGGACGCTCTGACTTTGAATGTTCGGTCTGTCTATCATTCAATACCAACCGGATGTGACGAACGATGAAAAGCCCAATCCACGTTATCTTCTTCGACGCGGCAGAAACGTTGTTTCATATTAACGGTTCGGTGGCGGACATCTATCTCACGCATGCGGTTCAGCACGGGTTTCGGCAGACACCTGATTCGCAGGCGTCGATTGCGCAAGCCTTTCGGCGAGCCTTTCACGACGCGGCTCCGCCAGTTTTTGCCGTGACTGACCCCGTCGAACTCAAACAATGTGAACGGCTCTGGTGGTTCGACATTGTCCACAATGTTTTTTATCGCGTCGGGATGTTCGAGCGGTTCGATGAATTTTT
>SWDN01000007.1:16025-51391 GCA_005116775.1 Nitrospira sp. | reverse complement strand
GGGATGTTCGAGCGATTCGATGAATTTTTTGAACAGGTCTTTCAGGTGTTTGAAGATCCTCGCTCCTGGGCCTTGTTTCCTGAAACCCTAGCCGTGCTGACCACGTTGCGTGAAGAGGGGTTTGAGTTGGGGATTGTGTCCAACTTCGATTCTCGACTTTTTCCTGTGATGCGGGGACTCGGCATCGACCGACTCTTCGATACTGTGACGATTGCCAGTCTCTCCAGGGCTGCCAAGCCGGCGCCGAAGATTTTCGAGATCGCCTTGGAAAAACATGCAGTCGATCCCGAGGAAGCGATGCACATAGGAGATAGTGTCAGAGACGATCTCGAAGGTGCGACGAAGGCCGGGTTAACCGGTGTGTTGCTGGATCGGACAGGGCGTGCTCAGGTGTCGGACGGAATTATGATTCGCACATTAGAAGAAATTCTTCCCCTGGCACTGGTATCAAAGAAGTAGCGGAACCAGATCTTTCGCGCGGCCCTGCAACGAAAGGTCAACCAGATTCGATTGCGAGGTGCTTTCGAGATTGATCTCGATGACCAGCGCGCCCACATCTTTAGCGACCGATGCAAATCCTGCCGCAGGATAGATGACCCCCGATGTGCCGATGACAAGGAGGAGGTCGGAATTCCGCAGTGCCTCATCGCAGCGACGGAGGTCTTCCTCCCGGAGCGATTCCCCGAACCAGACAATATGAGGCCGGAGCAGTGCCTGGCACAATCGGCACACCGGCAGGATGGAAAGGGGGACTTCCAGATTTTCCGAGATGACGCCACAACCCGTGCAGCGAACCTTCCAGATATTGCCGTGAATTTCTGAGAGCTGTTGCGAGCCGGCGGCTCGATGGAGTCCATCGACATTTTGCGTGATCAGCCAGAACATATCGGGCCTGCGACGTTCGAGTTCTACCAGGGCGATGTGGGCGAGATTTGGCTGTTTCGTGGCAATCAATTCTCGCCGCCAGTTGTACCATTCCCAGACCAGCTGCGGGTCTCGCTCAAAGGCTTCCGGTGTTGCCAGATTTTCCGGTCGGTAGTTGCGCCATAACCCGTCCGTCCCGCGAAAGATCGGCACACCGCTGTCCGCAGAGATGCCGGCGCCTGTAAGAACCGTGACATGTCGAGCGGACGCGAGATGAGTGCGGGCGAGAAGGATTTGATCGTCGGTCGTCATGGCGAATGGGGTGATTGTACTGTATTTCGAGCAGCCGAATCTGCGTGGTATAGTACGCCTCCGATATTCTTGTGAGGAAAATTATGAAACAGATTCTCATGGTAGGAGCCGGATCGGTTGGTGGATTCTTCGGTGCACAGTTTGCGAAAGCAAATCTTTCTGTGTCGTTCCTGCTGAGGCCCAAGACGCTCGCAGCCGTGAAACAGAATGGTCTCACGATCCGCAGTGCCAATGGCTCTTTCACCGTGCATCCACCAGCCGCATCCAATCCGCGAGATCTCGCGAAGCCAGACCTGATTATCCTTTCCGTGAAAGCCTACGATTTGGACGAGGTGCTGACCCAAATCGAGCCGGTTCTGACCGATAAGACAGTCATCTTGACCCTACAGAACGGGGTCGATACGGAAGATCGCATCTTGGCACGCGTTCAACGGGATTGTGTCGTCGGCGGTATCGCGTATATCTATACCAAGATCGCGGAACCTGGGGTCATCGACCACTATAAGAGGGGGGCTGTGGCGATCGGGGAGTTGATGGGGCACCAGAGCGCTCGCAGGCGAGAGAGCATGGGGTTCTCGTCTATGAACTCGATGGGGCAGCGTTGCCTGACGCAAAAGGCGGTCCCTTCCGGTTAGTGACGCCAGGTCTCGGAGATCTCTGCGCCAACGTGAAGGGGGTGGCAAGAATCGAAGTGACCATCGGAACCGGAAAGGATACGCGGCCAACGAATTGCTAATACAAGGCATTCGTTAACCGTAAAACGTGAAAGTTTTGGATAAGTTCGAAAGCGAACGACGCTTCACGAGTTCAACTTCACGTACCACAGCCTGTGGAGCTGGTGCCGTATGTCACGCTAATCTGGCTATGTGGATATCGTTGAGAATCATTGGAACTACGTGAAAATTACAGAGAAATATGTGGGTCGAGCTCGTGTGCTATGTCGATCAGTGCATTCATATTTTTAATAGTTAGTCGGGTTCAACAATGTCAGACGACGAGTACCGATTGGTTCTTCCGAGAGAGCACACGCTGATGGAGTACCCGTGCGGGGTACGTGCCGGAGAGCGTCTCCGGCTCAAGCGCGATCTGCCGCCCCTTGAACCCGAAGGCAGGCACACCCGAGATACTATCACTGCTGGGTCTATCTGGTTGGTTCTCGCAGGGCTCCCTCATGAACCGGACGTCGTTTGGTTGCGAGAGCCGAGTGGCCAATCTCATACTTGGGACGACACCGTGCTCAATGACTTCGAGAAGGTTGATCCGGACGCCTCCTAACAGACGTTGCAGCAGACCGACCCCCAACCAAGAGGTTTCTTAGGCTCTTCAGTCAGACGGTCGCCCGTTGGTTGTGTGACTCGGTGCCTGGCCAGCAGCTGAGCACCAGTCCGTTGGGAGATAAAAAAGGGGCGTGCTGTTAGGCACGCCCCCTGTACTCCGGGCCGTCAGATCACGGATACGGTTACTTCAGTGCGTCAATGCCGGCGCCGAAGTTGATGTGAAACGCCGCGCCATTCATCACTAGAGCCGGTACTGACTTGACGCCGGCTGCTTCGGCTTCTTTCACCCGCGCTTTGTTCGTGCCGAGATGGACGTGTTCCACATCATATTTCGCCGGATCCAAAGCGTTGGCGACGCTGTTCTCGGCTGCGACGCATACGGGGCATCCTGCGTGGTAGAAAGTTGCTTTGGTTTTCATGACATTCCCCCTTAAAAGATGATGGTTTTAATGATACTTGCGTTTCCACAATAGCGCAGAAACAACTCCACACACATGGTAGTAGGAACTTTTTAGTTCCCCGTCTACCTGGTGGGCTAGCGTACTGACAATCTGATAATGAAATCAATAGAAAAGTTAGAGCACCGGGGGAGTGAAGCGCGAGAGCCGGAGGATTTCTATTCTTGATCTAATCTATTTGGGTTATTTGTTTGAACGAAACTAATCAGATGAACCAAATCAACCAGATAAACAAAACAAACCAAATGAACCAGACAGACCAGACTAGCGAATGACCTGAATCGCTTTCCACCGTTCAGATCGATAGCGCCAGAGTAGCAGCCCCATTCGGACTGTCCAATCTGCGATCATGGCGCTCCATACGAAGAGGACATCAAGTGAGAGCCAAGGCCCTGCGATGGCCGCGAGGGGCAGGCGGACTCCCCACATGCCAACCGTCGTCGCAACCATAATGAAACGGGTGTCGCCGGCTCCACGTAACGATCCGGCCAAGACCATGGTGAGAGCGAGCGGCACTTGGAGGATGGCGACGATGCGGAGGAACACCGTCCCGAGTTCGACGACGGCTTCGTCGTTGGTAAAGGCGCGGAGAAGCGCATAGGGAAAGAAAAAGAACAGCACGCCCATCGAGGCCATTGCGATGCCAGCCAGGCGGTTCGCCTCCCAGTTTTCCAATTTGGCCCGGACATATTTCCCTGCGCCGATACTCTGCCCCACCATCGTGGCTGCTGCGATGGCGAAGCCATATCCCGGCAGGAACGACAGGGACTCGATCGACAAGCCGACTTGATGGGCGGCGTAGGTCACGGTGCCGTAGAGCAGGACGATCTTGGTATAGAGGATAATCCCTGCCTGCTGAAATATACGTTCGCCTGAGACCGACGCGCCAATCTGCCAGGTGGAGCGCAAGAGATCGCGCCGAATGTGAAGTGATTGTTTCAAGAGTCTTCGGCAGGACCAGATGAGATAAGCCACGCCCGTTCCCTCCGCGAGACCGGCTGCCACGGCTGCTCCGGTGATACCCAAGGCAGGGAAGCCCCAGAGTCCGTAGATTAGCGGATAGGCGATTGTCAGATACAGGAGATTGACTGCGATCAAGGCGTACATGGGCGTTTTGGTGTCTCCGGTGCCTTGGATGATCGAGGAGAGGACCTGCAAGAATATGGTGCAGGGAATGACCAGGAAGATGAAATTCGAGTAGGGCAGGGCCAGTGTAATGACGTCCTGTTCTGCGCCCAACAGCTCCATGATGACACGATTCAGGGACCATCCGAGTACGACAAGTGAGCAGGACACAATGGCGGCCAATCCGAGAAGATGTGTGGCGGCTTCTCCAACGTCTTTGGTACGGCGAGCGCCCCATAATTGGGCGATGAGGACATTGGCACCCACTGATAATCCAGAAACGAGTGTCGTGGCGATGAAGGCCAGCAATTGGCCGAGTCCCACGGCTGCGATGGATGTGGCGCCGAGACCGCCGACGAGGAAGACTGCGGCGATGCCTTCTGTGCGTTGAAGTAGAGTACTGACCGTGACCGGTAAAGCAAGGGTCAGGACGGACTTCCTGATCTGAGAAATGCTGGATGCCATGGCGGGTCCATCCTAACAGAAGACCGTTGTTTGGTCTGTCTCGTTTATTTGGTTTGTTTGGTTGAACCAAACTGACCAGATGGACCGGTCTCGCACGGTTGTCTAGCAGGCTAGACAAAGATGTGTCTGTCCGTTTAGGGTCATCGTGCCATGACTGATCTCAACGATCTCTTATCAGTCCCTCTTCCGAAGACCCCGCGCCTGTCAAAATCAAAATTCTTGTCGGGCCTGCAATGTCACAAGCGTCTGTACCTCGAAATTCATCAGCCATTTCTTGCGACTAAGCCGGATGCGGCGACTCAGGCGATGTTCGATATGGGAACAGAGGTCGGAGAGTTGGCTCGGAGCCGCTTTCCTGGCGGAGTATTGGTGACAGCGGGGCATCGCCAGACAGAAGCCGCTCTTGCGCAGACCGCCGCACTGATCCAGGACCTCACAGTACCGGCCATCTTCGAAGCGGCGTTTTTGCACGGCGGGGTGCTGATTCGTGCCGATGTGTTGGAGCGTGTCCTGGCTGCGGAGGGACAACCTTGTGGCTGGCGCCTGGTCGAGGTCAAGTCTTCCACGAAGGTCAAAGACGTGCATCTCGAAGATCTTGCCGTGCAAAGCGAAGTGATATTAGGCGCAGGGCTGACGCTCCTTTCGGTCGGTCTCATGCACATCAATACCGGGTATCTGTATCGAGATGGAGCAATCGATCTGACGGAGCTATTTGCGATTCAGGATCTATCCGAAGCGGTGGCTCAACGACGGGCTGAGGTGCCAGGGCGATTGGCTGAGATGACTCGCATGTTACTCCAGACGCAACCCCCTGCCATTGAGCCGGACCGGCATTGTCATACGCCCTACGATTGCCCGTTCTGGGAACATTGCACCAAAGACAAACCGCCACGATGGATTCATTACTTGCCTGGGTCAAAACAGGTAGTCAGTCAATTGGCTCAACAGGGGGTGACGACGATCGACGAAATTCCAACCGAGACGAAGCTGTCTCCTGTTCAGCGCCGTGTGAAGGAGAATGTCGAGTGGGTGTCGGAAAAATTGGGCTCTACGCTCAAGACTGTGCGGTTTCCCGTCCACCATCTGGATTTCGAAACGGTGATGCTGGCAGTTCCACGATTTCCAGAAACGCGTCCGTATCAAGCGCTGCCTGTTCAATGGTCGAACCACATCGAACGAGACCACGGTGACATCGTGCATCACGAGTACCTGCACGGAGAAGGGACTGATCCGCGCAAGCAGCTGGCCGAAGCCTTGTTGGAGTCGCTTGGAAGCAAAGGGAGCATTTGTGTCTACTCACCCTATGAAAAGTCTGTGATCGAGCAACTAGCCGAAGCGCTTCCTTTGTTGCGTACTGCGCTTCGCGCATTAGTAAAGCGTCTCTGGGATCTGCATCCAATCGTGCGCGATCACTACTATCATCCGCACTTTGAAGGTTCGTATTCACTCAAAGAAATTCTTCCTGCGCTCGTCCCATCGATGGGGTACGATGACCTGGCCATCAAAGAAGGCGGGCATGCCGCTAGTCAGTACTATCGGATGGTCTTTGTCGAAACGGATTGGATTGAACGGGCAAAAATTCAAGAAGCGTTGCTGGCCTACTGCCAGCGCGACACGCTCGCGATGGTTGAACTCAGGCGAGCGTTGATGGAAAAGGCGCACATGAAAGGCGAGACGGGTTGATCTGGTTGGGTTCGTTTAACCAAAAACCAAACAAACAAGACAAACCAAATAGACAAGGCAACCGTGCCTGGGATGCCGGAGGGCATCAGTCGTTTGGTTTGGCGGAGAGGGTGGGGATCGAACCCACGGTCCCGTTGCCAGGACAGCAGTTTTCGAGACTGCCCGATTCGGCCACTCTCGCACCTCTCCGCATAGTAGAACTCGCTTCAGGTCAGGGTTGGTTGCAAGCGTATGTTGGTGCTTCGGTCTGTTGTGGACGGCAGCTTACCCCGTGAGATGTGTTTTTTCAATCGGTTTTCTTCGTTTTTAATACCCTGCTCGTTAGGCAATGCAAGTTATTCCGCAAAGTTGCCAGCCTTGAAGAAGCAAAATATTCTTTCGCGTTTTCATTGGTCATATTACGCTGTTGGATAGTGCGACGGTGAGGGGGCTAGATTTCATCGGCTAAGGGCCGATCTTGCTCCTTTGAGTTTCAATGATAACTCTTTAAAAGGATAGTATTTACAGTATGTCGTGACACAATGGCCGCAGCGTTTTTCTCCCCCAAAATAGATAATTAGTGAAACCGTTGATGCCGAAATCTTTGCCTTCTGCTATGCATAGTCTCGCTCACCTCTTTGAGTTTTGTTGCCGGCGAAAACCGCAGGGTATTGCCTATGCCTTTGTTCGCGACACTCTCGAACTTGAGAGCCAGCTGACATATAGCGACCTTGAATATGCCGTGCATTCGCTTGCCGGCTATCTTGCGCGCAGGGCTCCCCCTGGCACGAGAGTTCTTCTCCTCTACCCACCAGGACTCGATGTCGTCCGCGCATTCTGGGCCTGTATCTGCGCTGGACTCGTACCGGTTCCTGCTCCGGCTCCGGATCTCGTCAGGCGGAAGCACAGTCTGCCGAGATTACTTGCCATTATCCAGGATGCGAACGTATCGCTGGTGCTCACAACCTCCGATATCAAGATCGTGTCTTCGGAACTTTCGATCATCGAAGATGGGAGCCACATCGAGTGGATAGCTACCGATCAACCTTCCGATGAAAGCGGTGCAGAAGACTTGCCACGGCTCAATGAAAGCAACCTCGCCTATTTGCAATATACCTCAGGATCGACGACTACTCCTCGCGGCGTCATGGTGAGCCATGGGAATGTGCTGTCGCATTGCAAGGCCTTGAGTGCGGCTGCAGGAGTATCGGTCAGTAGCCGGTCGCTCTGCTGGCTGCCGTATTACCACGACTATGGATTACTGCATGGAATCATCGCTCCATTCTATGCCGGTATTCCTGCCTATCTGATGTCGCCGGTTACGTTTCTCAGGCGGCCGCTACGTTGGCTTGAGGCAATATCTCGATTTGCCATCACCCACAGCGGTGGGCCTAATTTTTCCTATGAGTCTTGTCTCAGGGCCGTCCGGCATCAGCGTGAGTGGCAGGCCGACTTGAGTTCGTGGGCGGTTGCAAGCTGCGGCGCGGAACCCATCAATGCCGATACGGTTGAGCAGTTTATCGAAGCTTTTAATCCATGGGGATTCCGGCGAACGTCGTTTGCGCCAGGATACGGACTCGCTGAAGCCACGCTGCTGGTGACGATGAAGCGGACTGATGAGGAGCCTACGTTCTTAAAGGTAGAAGCAGCGGCATTGGCCGGATCGATTGTCAAAGAATCTTCCGCGTCTGAAAAAGGAACTCGAACGCTGGTCGGATGCGGGGAGCCTCTCGAAGAAACTCATGTCAGGATCGTGAATCCTTCGACCCGGAGCCTATGCCTGGCTGGTGAAGTGGGAGAAGTCTGGCTGGCCGGAGCTGGGATTGCTGTTGGATATTGGGGGAGGCAGGAGGAAAGTGACATTACCTTCAAGGCCACCCTCGCTGACTCAGGAGAAGGTCCCTACCTACGGACTGGAGATCTCGGATTCATTCATGAGGGAGAGTTGTTTCTGACCGGCCGGCTCAAGGATCTGATTATCGTGCATGGGAGAAATCACTATCCCCACGATGTCGAACGAACCGTCGAGCAAGTCCACCCTGCGCTGCGCGTTGGCGGTGGCGCGGTGGTTTCAATTGACGAACATGGTGAAGAACAGGTGGTGGTGGTTCAGGAGGTGTCGCGCCATATGAAAGATCTCGACTTTGAAGAGATCGGCGCGAGAGTCCGCGAAGCAGTGGCGGAGCAACACGAACTGCATGTGTATGACATGGTGTTCATTCAGGCCGGCAGCCTTCCAAAGACATCTAGCGGGAAAGTTCAGCGGAGGGCATGCAGAGAGGCCTATCTGGCGAATACGTTCCGCGTTGTGGGAAGAAGCCGCCTAGAGCAGGTGGCGGTGACGCTTTCTCTGGAGGGGCTGACCAGAGAAGGGTTACTTGCATTGTCTCCGGATGCAAGAACCGATGCCGTGGCCAAACATCTCCGGAATCTGGTAGCTCGAACCCTTTCGATCGATTCAGAGAGACTCTCTCTTCAGGAACCCCTCAGATCCTTTGGGCTTGACTCCCTGATGGCCGTACGTCTGAAAAACCAGTTAGAGGAGTCACTGGGCGTGTTCCTGCCCATGTCCACACTGCTCCAAGGGCCGACAATCGAGGGTCTTGCAATCGCCATTTCGTCATCCACTCTTGATGCAGATTTTTCCTGTGACGCCAAGAATGAATCATTTGAAGCAACGGCCCGCAGTCGTTCAGGGTCACTGACGAGCCCCCTCACATTCATGCCGAGACCGGAAAAGATTCCGCTCAGTTCCGCTCAGCAACGATTGTGGTTTTTGGACCAGATGGAGCCGATTGCCTGCCTCTACAATCTTCCGATGGCGGTACGCTTCTCCGGCCCTCTGAACGCTGTGTTGTTAGAGGCGAGCTTTGGAGAAATCCTGCGGCGTCATGAGGCTCTGCGAACGACGTTTCCTATTGTTCGCGGTGAACCTCAGCAAGTGATCGCTGCCGTGTGGAATGTGGCGTTCCCAATGATCGACCTCGGAGACCTTACGGAGCAAGCGCGCCAGGCCGAGTGGAAACGGATTGCACGGGAAGAAACCTCAACGCCTTTCGATTTGACCAGCGGGCCGTTGATGAGGGGGAAACTCCTCCGTTTCAACGAGCAGGAGCATCTCCTCCTGCTGACCGTTCACCATATCGTGATCGATGGATGGTCGGTGGGCGTCTTGCTGCAAGAATTAACCACAATCTATGAGGCTGGTTGCGCTGGGAAACCAGTGTTACTGCCTGAGCCATTCATTCAGTATGCCGACTTCAGTCTCTGGGAGAAACGCAGCGCCCACAATGGCGCCGTTGAAAAACATCTCGCCTATTGGAAATGCCAGTTAACCGGAGCGTCGCTGTTGGATATTCCGAGAGACTACGCCAGGCCGGCAGTGCAGAGATTTCAAGGATCGACTCAGTCACGGACATTTTCTTCGACTCTCGTTGCCGCGCTCGATCGGTTGAGTGAACAGCATAAGACGACGAGATACATGGTTTTGTTAACCGCATTTTTCTGTCTCCTGTCACGCTACACATGCCAAACGGATGTCGTCGTGGGTAGCACGATGGCCAATCGTGGCAGGGCGGAAATCGAACCCTTGATCGGGATGTTCGTCAATACAGTCGCGTTGCGAGCCGACCTCTCCGGTGATCCTCTCGTATCAACTCTATTGGAGCGAGTTCGCACGCTCACGTTAGAGGCGTATGACCATCAAGTGATTCCATTCGAGCAGGTTGTCGATGCGCTTCAGCTGAATAGAGAGCTGGGTCGAATGCCCCTCGTCCAAGTCATGTTCACCTGGGAGCCTCCTATTGGGTTGCCACGTCAAGTCGGAGATCTGTCCTGTTCGAGGCAAGAGATCGATAGCCAAGTTGCATTATTTGATTTGACCCTATCTGTAAGGGACCAAGACGGGGAGGTGCGGCTCACCGCGGAATACAATACGGATCTGTTTGAGGCCTCCACCATCGAGCGGCTGCTGGGTCATCTGGAGACTGTGTTGAAGGACATGCTTGCGCGGCCTCAGGCGAAACTGTCCGAGTTGTTTCTCCTCACGTCGGCTGAGCGGCAGTTGATCGTGACGGATTGGAACCGTACGACCGCGGACTATTCAACGGAGCGCAGTGTTGGTGAGCTGATCGCCGAGCAAGCTGCGAAGACGCCAGATGCGGTGGCGGTCGTCTGTGAAACAGAACAAGTCACCTATGACACATTGATGCGCCGGGTTGATTCAGCGGCGGGGCATCTTCAGTCGCTGGGTGTCGGCCCCAATGTCGTGGTGGGGCTTTGCGTGGAACGCTCAGTCGACATGATCGTGGGAGTACTCGCTATTCTGAGGGCCGGCGGGGCCTATCTGCCTCTGGATCCCGGTCACCCGTCTGAACGGCTGGCCTTCATGCTGGATGATGCGCACGCAACACTCGTTGTGACTCAAGACAAGTTGAAAGCGATGTTCTCGAGCCTAAGCTGCCAGATCGTATGTCTCGATCGTAATGAGGCAGCTTGGTCCAATGAGGGACAGGGGACAGTGGCAAGGGAGGGATGCGCCGATACCCTTGCCTATGTGATCTATACATCGGGATCGACGGGCCAGCCCAAAGGCGTATTGATTACTCATCGAAATCTCAGCCACTCCACGCAGGCTCGTCTCCACTATTATGCAAGCGTTCCCACAGCGATTCTTGTCCTGCCGCCGCTTATCTTCGACGGGTCCGTGGCTGGAATATTTTGGGGGTTAGTTGCCGGCGGTACGGTTGTGTTGCCAACCGAGGGAAGACAAGGTGATGTCGAGGCATTGGCAGCACTCGTTGCCCAGCACCACATCTCACACCTGATTGCCGTTCCCGTCTTGTACCGTGAGATGCTGGCAGCGGCCAATCCGGACGTATTGGCATCTCTCAAGACGGTTATTGTCGGCGGGGAGGAACTTTCCGGTGAACTGGTCTCCCTGCATCATCGGCTCTTGCCTCGAACGCTGTTCTTTAATGAATACGGTCCCACGGAGGCGACTATCTGGGCCAGTGTGTACCAAACAAAGTCTCAGGAGCCGAGGCCATGCATTCCAATCGGGCGGCCGATTGCCAATACAACGCTCTACGTTCTGGATGAACGGCAGCAGCCTGTTCCGGTCGGTGTGCCGGGAGAACTCTACATCGGCGGGCCTGGGGTTGCGCAAGGTTATATGAATCTGCCGGAGCTGACTGCCGAGCGATTTCTCCCCAATCCATTCATGCCTGGCCAACGCCTGTATCGGACTGGCGATGTGGCCAAGTTTCGTACCGATGGGCAGATCGAGTTCCTGGGGCGACGTGATCGCCAAGTCAAGCTACGAGGGTACCGAATTGAACTGGGCGAAATTGAGGAGGCGGCCTACGAATATTCGGGAGTTCAGCAAGTAGTGGTGCATTTGCGAGAGGATAGACCAGGGCAACGACGGTTAATTCTCTATGTCCAACCTCATAAGCAGCAGAACCTTAGTGGAGCGGACATACTGGCTTACCTCGACAGTCGCTTACCAAAGTACATGGTTCCGAGCGCCGCCGTACAAATCGATATTTGGCCTGTGACGTCTAACGGGAAAATTGATCGGCAAGCGCTGCCCGCTCCGCAATTGACTCCCCGAAATTTGGAGCGGGCCGAGAGCGGGCCGCTCACGCAGACAGAGTTGGTTCTCGCCGAGATTTGGGTGAAGGTGCTTGGAGTGGATCATGTGAACCTCTCGGATAATTTCTTTGCGTTAGGGGGGGACTCGATACTCAGTTTGCAGATAGTTGGTCGGGCGCGTGAAGCGGGAATTAGCCTCACGCCGAAACAGATGTTTCAGCACCAGACTATTGCAGAATTGGCAGCCGCTGTCGGCCAATATCATGCGATCAAGGTTGAACAAGGGATCATCGCTGGACCGATGCCGCTCACTCCGATTCAGCAATGGTTCTTCGAGCAAGATTTTCAGGCAGCCCACCACTGGAACCAATCGATTCTGCTCAGTATCAAAGAACCGGTCACTCCCGACATTATCCGCGAAGTCCTTCAGCAGATCGCTCGGCATCACGACGCTCTTCGCTTGCGGTTCCATAGAGGCTCTTCCGGATGGCAACAGGTCGGTGCCGAATCGGAGGATGGCGTCCCGATTCGTGTCCTGGACTGCAGACAGCTATCGGAAAACGATCGGAAACTAATGTTTGATAACGCGGTCCAAGAAGTTGAGGGCGGTCTGAATCTCACAAGTGGACCCCTCTTTGCGGCGGTGTTATGCGTTGGTGGCGAGCCAAGCTCCAGGCTGTTGCTTCTTGCGCACCACCTCGTTGTAGATGGAGTCTCGTGGAGAGTTCTCATTGAGGATCTAGAGACGGGTTGTCGCCAAGCGATGGCAGGACGTCCAATCCAATTCCCACTCAAGACGACCTCGTTCAAAGAATGGGCCGAGCGGTTGACGGCGTACGCTCAATCCGTTCCTCTAGGAAATCAGTGTAACCAGTGGCAGACGCTGATAGATGGCAGAACAACCGGGATTTCCGTAGATCATACCGACGGCGAGAATCGTGAGTGTTGGACCAGGAGAGAGATTGTTGCTCTGGATGAGCGTGAGACAGGCGATCTTCTGCATCGGGTGTCCCAAGTCCTTCATGCGCACGTATCTGAGATTCTCGTGTCGGCACTGGCTCGTACGATGGTGCGATGGACCGGCTCCGATTCGGTGATGCTTGATCTTGAGGGTCATGGACGTGAGTTGCTCTTTGATGATGTCGATCTGTCTCGGACCGTCGGCTGGTTCACGTCGGTTTTTCCCGTACGTCTCCACGTCGATGCAGGGGCTGATCCCCTTGCGACGCTCCGGTCCGTCAGGCGACAACTGCAGGCGGTCCCTCAGGCAGGAATTGGTTTTGGACTTCTCCGTTATCTGAGTCATGACAAACAGATACAAGACCATATGAGGAGTTTCCCAGCAGCGCAAGTATGTTGGAATTATTTAGGTCAGTATGACCACGTACTCCCAGCTGATGCCCTCTTTCAATTGGAACGTGCTGGGTACGAGAGGGATCGAAGCGGCGAGTGCATGAGGAGTCATGTGCTCAACCTGAACGCGTGTATCGTTCAAGGGCAATTGTCGGTGGAGTGGGCTTATAGTGAGAGGGTACATTGCCGAGAGACAATCGAGCGGCTTGCTGAAGGCTTCATGGAAGAGCTTCGCGCCCTTATCGGCTATGTCTGCTCTTCTCAGGCCGCGGGCGCGGGAGTGGAGAATTATGGGTTGGCCGCCCTTGACGAGTCGGTGCTCCAGAAAGTTTCGGCGATGCTCTCACAAATCGATGACTCGGAAGGGCGCGCAGCATGAAGATGCAGAATGTCGAAGACCTGTACCCGCTTTCACCACTTCAGAAGGGCATCCTGTTCCATGCAGTCTCGGAACCCCAGTCATCCATCTACCTGCTGCAATTCCATTGCACATTAACTGGCCCTTTGGATCTTCCAGCTTTTCAACGAGCCTGGCAGCAGGTGCTTGATAGACATCCTGCTCTACGCACGGTATTTCTCTGGGAAGGATTGGACGAATGGCTCCAGGTGGTGCGGCAGCACGCGACTCTTCCGTGGGAGGTACATGACTGGACCGAGAAGGATGTTGCAGCGCAGAGTCAGGCGTGGGATGGCTTTCTCAGGGAAGACGGGCTGAAGCTGTTTAATTTGTCCCATGCACCTCTCATAAGGGTCGCCATCATTCGTTTGAAGGATGACCTGCATCGACTCGTCTGGACACAGCACCACCTCATCCTCGACGGTTGGTCCATGGCTATCGTGCTGAAAGAGGTTCTGGCTTGTTACAAAGGAAGCGTTAGAGGCGTGGACCAACAGTTTCCCCCTGTTCGCCCATACCGCGATTTCATTGTCTGGCACCGTCAACTGGACTTATCACAAGCAGAGTTCTTTTGGAAAGACTATCTCAAGGGCTTCGCCACACCCACGGTACTTCCGTTTTATCGACTTGAAGACCCAGAAGGAAAGGAAAAGACCGGACAGCACGGACGCCTGACTCGCCAATTGTCCGCAGATCTTACCCGCTCGCTGAAGTCATTTTCCAGGAATCAACAACTGACACTCAATACTGTCTTTCAGGGCGCCTGGGCACTTTTGCTGAGTCGATACAGCGGGCAGGACGATGTCGTATTTGGAGCGGTGGTGTCCGGACGACCGGCTGCGCTTTCCGGGATTGAAGCGGCGGTCGGCCTTTTCGTCAATACCTTGCCGTTTCGCGCAATCGTCAGTCCCGATGGCCTGCTCGTTCCCTGGCTTCAAGATCTTCAATCCCGTTTTCTGGAAGCGCGCCAGTTTGAACATAGCCCGCTGGTCGACGTGCAGGGATGGAGTGAAGTGCCTCGTGGAATACCGCTGTTCGATTCCATCCTGGCTTTCGAGAACTATCCGGTTGACCAAGCGCTGGAAACATCTTCCGGCGATTTCCAAGTCAGCGATGTGGGGGTGACCGATCCGACCAATTACCCAATGACCCTCGAAATTGTTCCTGGTGATCGGACGTCGATGACCCTTTCCTACAGGGCTGATCGGTACGAAGTGGACACCATTGAGCGGCTCTTGGCTCAGATGGAAACTTTGTTGATGGCGATGGCAGAACAACCCAAGGCGCGGCTCTATGATCTGTCGTACCTCACATCGCATGAGCGAGAGATTATTTTGCAT
Organism: Nitrospira sp.; assembly: GCA_005116775.1. GTDB lineage: Bacteria > Nitrospirota > Nitrospiria > Nitrospirales > Nitrospiraceae > Palsa-1315. The sequence goes on along the minus strand of SWDN01000007.1, from coordinate 36,543 downwards.
GAATGGAACCAAACCGAAAGAGAGTACTCCGCAGATCGCTGTGCTTACCAACTTGTAGAGATTCAGGCTAAACAGACGCCTGAGGTTAGCGCTGTGAGCTGCGAGGGAACTAGCCTGACCTATAGAGAATTGGATCAGCAAGCCGCTCGACTGGCGATTCGATTGCGCAGCCTGGGTGTTGGTCCCGACACACCCGTAGGGCTGTGTGTCCAGCGGTCAGTCGAGATGGTGGTCGGATTGTTAGGGATTTGGAAAGCCGGGGGCGCTTATGTTCCACTGGATCCAACCTATCCGGACCAACGGCTAGCTTTCATACTCCAGGATGCCAAACCGGTGGTGGTGGTCACCGAGCACGCTCTCGCGGGAAGACTCTCCACATATGAAGGCAGCACAGTTTTGTTCGAAGAGTTGAGAGAGCTGCCGTCGCCGCTCCCTTTCGATCAAGGTTCGTCATCGGTCACGCCGGATCATGGCGCCTACATCCTCTACACGTCAGGATCGACTGGATCGCCGAAGGGCGTGCTGATGCCTCATCGTTGTCTCACGAATTTGATTGCATGGCAAAAGGCACAGTTCATTTCTCGACCGGCTTCTAGAACGTTACAGTTTGCCTCGATGAGTTTCGACGTGTCCTTGCAAGAGATTCTCTCGACCCTCTGTACCGGCGGGACATTGTTCATCGCTACGGATGAGGTTCGAATCTCTTCGGCAAAGCTTCTCGCCTTCATTAGGGAGCATCAATTGGAACGGGTATTTCTCCCTCCCGTGGCATTCCAGCACTTGGCTGAAACCGCAATGATGAAGGCACAGCCGCTTCCAGTATTGAAAGAAGTTATCTGTGCAGGCGAGCAACTAGTCGTGACTCCCACGATTCGACAATTTCTGCGTCTGTGTGAGGGATGTCGACTCGCGAACCACTATGGACCAACTGAGTCGCATGTCGCAACCTCGTTTGTTGTTGAAGGGGAGCCGCAATTGGGTCCCGTTCCGATCGGCCGACCGATTGCCAACACGCGGGTGTATCTCTTGGATGCGTATGGACAACCGATTCCGATAGGAGCGGTCGGGGAGGTCTATATCGGAGGTCCATGCCTTGCGCGCGGCTATCTCAATAGGCCGGAGCACACGGTTGAGCGCTTTGTTCTAGACCCATTTGTGACGGGCCAGCGGCTATATCGGACCGGAGACCTTGCGCGGTTTCGTGCAGACGGCGCGCTTGAGTTTATTGGACGACGCGATCATCAGATCAAGCTTCGTGGGCATCGGATTGAACTAGGCGAGATCGAACAGGTCTTGGGCTCCTGTCCTGAGGTGCTGCAGGCGGTGGTCAGTTTGCGCGAAGACACGCCAGGGCAACCGAGACTCATTGCCTATCTGAGAGGCCAATCCGGGCGGACCCCGTCTGGTACTCAGGTGAAAACGTTTCTCGCTGAGCGGGTACCTGCCTACATGGTCCCATCTGCGTTCATTTGGCTGGAATCTCTTCCATTGACCGTCACGGGCAAGATTGATCGACGGGCTCTTCCGGCGCCGGGTGCAGAAGATTTTTCGGAAGGGTTCGCCAGCACTGCTCCCAGGAGTTCTATCGAACAAGCTGTAGCAGAAATATGGAAGACCATTCTGAAAGTCAGAACTGTCAGTGCTCACGATAATTTCTTTGAATTAGGTGGGCATTCCCTTTTAGCGACACAGGTGGCAGCTAGGATACGTGAAACGTTTGACGTGGAGTTGCCGCTGCGTCTGCTGTTCGACAAACCGACGCTCGCTGAGTTGGCTATGGAAGTGGAGCGTTTCAGAGGCTATGGGCACGCTGTCTCTGCTGCATTGCCGATCATGCGAGCCTCGCGCGATCGGCCGTTGCCGCTTTCGTATTCCCAGCAACGCATGTGGTTCATGTCGCAGTTGGCTCCAAGCAGCACGGCCTACAATATGCCGATGACGATGAGACTCAGGGGGCCGCTTAATCGCGCGGCGCTTGTGCATGCCATGAAGGGACTTATGTGGCGCCACGAGTCATTCCGTACCACATTCGCCATGACGACCGAAGGTCCGGTACAAATTGTCGGACAACCTCAGATGCCAGACTGGAAAGAAATCGACCTTCGTCCCTTACCGGAGGTCAATCGGTTACAGGAAACAACTCGTCAGATTGCGCAGGATGCCGGATGCCCATTCGATCTGGTGAATGGGCCTCTTGCTCGTTTTGTGTTGTTTCAGATTGGAGATCACGATCATATCTTCCTCCTGAACATGCACCATGTCATCGGGGATCAGTGGTCCTTTGCGATTATTGCGCACGAGTGCATGGTACTGTACAACAATTTCTGCAAAGGGGATGAGGCGATTCCTGAGCCGTCTGCCATTGAGTATGCGGATTTTGCCGTGTGGCAGCGGCAGTGGCTCAACACGGAGGTACTGCAGAATCAACTGGCGTACTGGCGCACACAGCTGGTTGGGTTGCCGGTGCTCACACTTCCAACCGATTATCCTCGGCCTCAGACACAACGCTTTACGGGTTCGTACCGTACCATCGACTTGACGCAAGACCTACTCACAAAGCTCACTCGTCTCAGTGCCCAACAAGGCAGCACACTGTTCATGACCCTTTTGGCGGCATTTCAGATTCTGCTTGGACGATATGCCGGTCAGCAGAATTTCGCGATCGGGGTCCCGATTGCCAATCGAACCCACTTGTCAACTGAAGGGATCGTCGGGACGTTCGTGAACACACTCGTGATGCGTACCGACCTTTCGGGTAATCCGATGTTCACTGAGGTGCTGCGACGAGTCAGGGAAGTGGCATTAGGGGCCTACGATCACCAGGATCTGCCCTTTGAACGCTTACTTGAAGAGGTAGGTGTGAAGCGAGACCTGAGTCACTCACCCCTGGTACAAGTGCTGTTCAATGTGGCGAATGTCCCGATGAGCAAGACCGGATTTCATGAATTGACATGGGCTCCGTTCGAGTTTGATGGGGGATCCGCCCAGTTTGACTTGACTATGGCCGTCGACACGGAGTTGACGAAGAAAGCGTATCTCTTATTTCGCACAGATTTATTCGATGGCTCGACCATTGAGCGGATGGCGGCGCAATACAAGACTCTTCTCGACGAGGTGGCTGCCGACCCTCAAAAGCACATCGCCGACTACCAGATACTCAGCCAGTCCGATCGTCACCTCATTCTTCATCAGTGGAATGAGACGCGCGCGGGATACCCTCATTTGAAGGCGCTGCCAGAGCTGATTACGGATCAAGCGGCTTCGACGCCGGACTCGATCGCGCTCTCGATGGGTGAACGAACTCTGACGTATGAGGCTCTGAATGCTCAGGCCAATCGTCTGGCCCGATATCTCCGCCGGTTGGGCGTGAGACGTGGAGAACTGGTCGGCATCTGTTTGGAGCGTTCTCCCATAATGGTAGTGGGGCTGCTTGGAATTCTCAAGGCGGGGGCTGGGTATGTTCCCCTCGATCCCGACTATCCGTTCGATCGACTTGGCTTTATGATGGAAGACTCAGGCAGCCGTGTCATCGTGACGTCTTCCGCGCTTCTCGATCGTATTCCACACGAAGGCCGACACACAGTCTGTATCGACCGCAATTGGGATGCGATCGATCGGGAGGCATCGACGGAATTGGAGTATCCAGGCCCAGGCGATGTAGCCTATGTCATCTATACCTCAGGCTCCACCGGAAAGCCGAAGGGCGTGGAGATCACCCACCAAGCACTCGTGAATTTTTTATGGTCGATGCGAACTGCACCTGGCTGCACGAGCCGGGATGTGCTCTTGTCGGTGACGACCCTGTCGTTCGATATTGCCGGACTGGAACTCTATCTACCACTCATCGTGGGCGGACGCGTGGAGTTGGTGAGCCGCCAGGTCGCTTCAGATGGACGGCTGCTCAGGAGACGGCTGATGGAAGTTCGCCCCAGCATCATGCAGGCCACGCCGGCAACATGGCATATGCTCATCGATGCAGGATGGGAGGCTACTCCCCATCTGACAGCATTGTGCGGTGGGGAAACTCTTCAGAAGAAGCTTGCCGATCAAATTCTCGCCCGGGCTGGCTCGCTCTGGAATATGTATGGACCGACAGAGACGACGATCTGGTCAACACTCTCTAAAATTGAACGAGGCGAGTCGGAGATCGCGATCGGACGCCCGATCGCCAATACGCAGCTCTACATTCTCGATGACTCGCTTCAACCGGTTCCAATCGGGGTGCCAGGGGAGCTGTACATCGGAGGGGACGGTGTGGCGAATGGCTATCGGCATCGCCCAGAGCTGACAGCCGAGCGATTTATTCTCCATCCGTTCTCCGATCGTTCGGGAGCGCGATTGTACACGACCGGCGATCTGGCGCGCTATCGATCGGATGGACACGTGGTGCACATGGGGCGGCTCGATCATCAAGTGAAGATTCGTGGATTCCGGATCGAGCTCGGGGAGATCGAAGCTGCGTTGAGCAGCCATCCCGCTGTCCGCCAGGTGGTGGTGACAGCACGGGAGGATCAGCAGGGTCTCAAACAGCTGGCGGCCTACTTGGTTTGTCAGAATGGAACCGTAGCGACTCCGACAGAGCTTCGTGCGCTACTTCGCAAGACCCTTCCTGAATATATGGTGCCTTCCTACTTTGTGTTTCTCGATGCAATGCCCCTGACTGCGAATAATAAAGTTGACGTCAATGCGTTGCCGGCTCCTGCTGTATCTGGCGCATCGAGCGACAAAGTACACGTCGGTCCACGTAACGGGCTGGAAGTTCAGTTGGCGGCTCTCTGGCAGCAGGTGCTGGGGGTCCACGACCCTGATGTCTACGATAATTTCTTTGACCTTGGCGGACAGAGCTTCAAGGCAGCGCAACTCTTCTATCTACTCGAAGAGGTATATGGACGACAGTTTCCGCTCGCCACTCTGTTTGAAGCGCCGACCATTGCTGAGCTCGCGTCGGTTCTTTCACGCGACCAGTGGACGCCGCCATGGCGTTCGTTGGTGGCAATTCAGTCGAGCGGCACAGCTTCTCCGATTTTTGCGGTGCCTGGTGTAGGGGGAAATGTGTTGGTGTTCGCCAAACTTGCCCAGCTCCTTGGTAAGGATCAGCCGTTCTACGGATTGCAAACGAGGGGGCTTGACGGACGGGAAGCCCCTTTTACGTCTGTGGTCAAGATGGCGGCTCATTATGTCGATGAGATTCGTTCTGTGCAGCCCAAGGGCCCCTATGTGATTGCCGGAACCTGTACCGGAGGGGTGATCGCCTATGAAATAGCACAGCAGTTGATGGCGCGCCATGAGCGCGTTGTCTTGATCGTCATAGAATCGTGGCACCCACTGTCGTACAACGGGTTTGTCTTGCGGACCAAGAGATATGTGCGGCCATTGCTCTACGTATGGAAGCGAATGTCCCAATTCCTTGCCGGCTCTAGACAGATGTCAGTTGGGGCTCGAATCCGACTAGGCTTAGGTAAATTGCATGAACGGATTGAGCGGATTGGCATAGATGCTGATGGTAAGATTTTCGGCGAAACGTTTACCAACCAACGCGTCGCAGAGGCGACGTTGGAAGCCATCGCGTTCTATAAGACGCAAGAGTTTAAGGGGACGCTCCTCAATATCACGGCTTCGCATCGGGTCGTTGCCGACTCGGTTGTGGACACCAGAAAGGTGTGGGAGGTGCTGACTCGCGGCGGTGTCACCTCGCTCAGTATTCCGGCGGCAAACTCCGGGCAACTGTTTGTGACTCCTCATGTCGAAATGTTATTCGGCCATCTCGAGGCATTTTTCAGGGCGATTGATGCTCAAGACGAGACCAGCCCCAGTTGCCGTACTCACGATGTAAACGTGTAACGTTCATCTCCTTCCTTCGTCAAGACGAGGCTGGCCTACGATGCCATTTAGACGGTTTCTCCGCTTTGTCGTGCAGCGTTCGAGAACCATGGCCTGGCTTCTGGTCTGTGCCGGTGTCGTGTCGGGTCTTTTGAGCGCCGGAGTGTTGGCCCTCATTACTCATGTGCTCCATCGTTCCTCCGATCATTCTTCGCTTGTGATACTGGGGTTTGTGGGGCTCGTCGCCGGGAAGCTTCTGTCCAACCTGTGGGCGCAGCTTTTACTCGTCCGATTCTCACAAGACACGATTTTAGATCTTTCTTTGTCCCTCTGCGCAAAGATCCTGCGCGCTCCGTTGCGGCGTTCAGAACAGCGAGGCGCTGCGAATATGCTCGTCACCCTGACAGATGATGTCAGCTGGGTGACTTGGGCGATCCAATGTTTCCCTCAGCTGATCATGAACGTGGCAGTGGTGTTGGGGTGCGGATTCTACCTGGCCTGGTTGTCGTGGAGCACATTTCTGGGGGTGGTTGGACTCACTCTGTTCGGCGCTCTGGGATATCGATGGTTGCACATCAGCGCGCTCAGCGTCATCTATGCAGCTCGCGATGCGAGGGCTGAGTTATTTCGGCACTTTCGCTCCCTCACGGATGGATTGAAAGAGTTATTGATGCATCGGGCGCGTCGGCGGGAATTTGTGGATCTTGAAGTGCGGAGGGCGGCCGAATCATATCGGCGAGCAAATTTGGAAGCCACGCGGCGGCAAGCTCTGTCGGAAGCATGGACTCAGGTCATGTTTTATTCCCTCATCGGCTTCGTCGTCTTTCTGTTTCCATCTGTGGTGACATTGTCCCCTGAGGCCTTGACGGGGTATGTGGTGGCTGTCCTTTATATGATGGGGCCTGTTTGGGGCATTGTCGGCGCGGTGCCCACTCTGGAACGAGGTCAAGTGGCATTGGAGAATATTGAACGATTAGGTGTGTCTCTGAACATCGCGTTGGAGGATGCCCCGACGGGAGACGTGACAGACCTTAAGGAGGGAATGTCTCCCATTGTGCAGTGGAACGACGTTACGTTTTCATACGGCGAGGAAAAAGAGGTCGAAGTGCCTTTCGCGCTTGGCCCGATCAGTCTCGATCTGCATCCTGGCGAACTGGTGTTTGTCATCGGAGGGAATGGAAGCGGGAAATCAACCTTCGTGAAAGTCCTCGCAGGCCTGTATCAGCCTTCACAGGGGCATGTGACGCTGGCTGGTACGATGATTACCGACGGAAATCGAGAGTGGTATCGGGAGCATTTCTCGGTCGTATTTTCAGACTTTCATCTCTTCGATAAACTCCTGGGTCATTCGGATGCCCATGCCGAGAGGTTCGCGCCCCAATACCTGCGATGGCTGCACATGGATCAGAAAGTCACCATGCGTGAGCGTACATTCTCGACTCTCGACCTCTCGCAAGGGCAACGAAAGCGGTTGGCCCTTGTGACAGCTTACTTGGAGGATCGCCCGATCTATGTGTTCGATGAATGGGCGGCAGACCAAGATCCGCAGTACAAGGAAATTTTTTACAAAACGTTGCTTCCGGACCTGCGTGCACGAGGGAAGTTGGTGGTCGTCATTACTCATGACGATCGGTATTTTCATCTTGGTGATCAGGTCATTAAATTAGAGGATGGTAAAGTTGTGCAATGCTTGAAGACCGTGGCAAGTAATCCTCAACCGCTTTGATGGCTCATGCATTCAACTGGCTAGATGCTGGATGACAATGTGTTGATGTCTTTCTGCTCGATTAATCAGCTTACGGATGTTCCGTGGCAGAACCGCATCTGCCTAGAGCCGAAAGCCGTTCATCTCTGGGGAATTACGCTCGACGGAACGCGATGCTCTCTGGAGCGATGTGGAGATTGGTTGGACGAATACGAGCAGGACAGAGCTGCGCGATTGGTTCGAGAGGAGGACAGATGGCGTTATGTGCTGGCGCATGGCGGCCTCAGATCGGTGCTTAGCCGGTATCTCGATCTTGGCCCAGCTGCCGTAAAGATGTGTCGGAGTGAAACCGGCAAACCTGCCTTGACGAAAGAGTTGCAGGGCCAGTTCGGAATTACCTTCAATTTATCCCATGCACACGGCCGTGCGCTTATCGCAATTTCAAAGGGACTAGAGGTCGGAGTCGATCTTGAACGTATTCGTTCGGAGGTAGAGATTGAGAAACTTTCCCAGCGTTACTTTGCTCCCTCAGAGCATGCCATGATTATGCAATTGACTCAGGAGCAACGAGCTGCGAGATTTTTTCGGTTGTGGGTTGCGAAAGAAGCGGTACTCAAGGCACAAGGTATCGGACTGCTGGGGTTAGGTCAGTGCGAGATTATCCTAGGGGGGAACGGAATCGATGCAGAAGTTCTGGCTCCAGTGAGGTCGCCACTTGAGGAAAGCTGGAAGGTTCGTTTTCTTTCTTGTGGCGAAGGATGGGAGGCTGCCGTAGCCGCACAAGGGATAGAGCGGGTCGTGCCGTGTGGACTAGTGTAGTAATGGGAGAACTCTTTCTATTGAGTTGAACGTGAGTGTGTCACAGGTGCGTTCTCGCGAAGCTGCTTAAAGAAACTCTGAAGAAGAGATTGGCTCTCCTGTTCGAGGATTCCGCCTACCACCAAGACCTGATGGTTCAGTTTCGGCTCTGTCGGAATATTGAACAGCGATCCACACGCGCCGGCCTTGGGATCCTTCGCCCCAAAGACGATTCGATCGATTCTGGCCAAGATAATTGCCCCGATACACATGGCACAGGGCTCGACGGTCACGTAGAGCGTCGCGCCTGTGAGTCGCCATGTGCCCAAGGCGGCCGCCGCAGCGCGAATTACGATGACCTCTGCATGGGCCGTTGGATCTTGCCAGAGTTCGCGATAATTGTGTGTTTGCGCGAGTATGCGACCCTCGCGAACGACTAAGGCGGCGATCGGTACTTCGCCGACAGACGGCGCTTTGGCCGCTTCCTCCAGGGCCAGCCGCATAAATATGAGGTCCGCTGCGCGTTCATCCTCTCGCACCGTTTCCTCCTTATCTCAGAGCCGGCATACTAGCATGGCGATTCGGCTGGAAAGAAGGGACGAGCTGTCGTCGACAGGAAAGTTGCTGGTTGCGCAGACTTAATTAACTTGAATTCGTACCGCTTTGAAATTCAGAGCGATTATCTGAAGACATCGAACAAGACGCGGAGGCCTACCTGAATCGTATAGTTCCAGCCGGGAGCAAACTCCGCACCGGTCGGGGCTTGCGTCTCCAGCGAACCATTCCTTAGGCCCCGAAAGACCACGTCCATCTGGACCATGGGACTTTTGTACCAGCGAAAGCCGGTTTGATAAGCGGGAAACTTTTCTTCGTAAGAAAACGGATCACCGTTGAAAACCTCTCCCAAGAATCGTACCTTGCGTGTCATCGGCGTGATGATTTCGAAACCTGCAGCCCAATACAGTTTACTCTGGTACGTTGCTGGGCCTGCGTCATACCGTGATTTCGTGCCGAGATTGAGATGAATGGCTAGGTTATTGTCATAGGGGTCCGTGTCGGCATCCGGTGTAAACAGAAACCAGCTGACATGAGCCATGGCGTAACCGTCCCAATGCTGGCGATTGCCACTGAGGGGAAATAAAGAGGCCGCTGCAACGGAGAGGGAGGGAATCGCGCCGAGGGAACTATGCAAGACATACTTTGGCTGAATCAGCATGTCGAGTGGACGCGCTTGATTGTCCTGATAGGTGAAACCGAATCCTCCAGCAATCAATTCGAAGCGGTCGGTGATGGCTATGCCTTGCAACGAGCGCGCCTCAATGGCCGCTTGTCCCCCTTTCGCCAACGTCATGCCGCCATATGTTTCAGTCTCAACCTGTCCTTTATAGACAATCCTGGCATCATCCGTCACAAATGGGCGAACGGCGAGCGCGTCTTCCGGACAGAAATAGGCAGCAAAGGAGGAGAGAACGATCAGTGCGCAGCATATGTGGATCGCCCTATTGGGTCGCATCGGCATCACGGGTCTCCCGAGCCTGCTGACTCTGCGGGGAGGCCGCATGACGCTCCCGTCGTGAAACTAAAATACTTGTAGATTTGTCTGCTTGATCTGGTTTATGTGGTTGAACCCGACGAACAAGATGAACAAAACAAACCTGATGAACCAGACAAACGAGATAGACCAGCAACCGAGCTAGGACCGGCTCAAGAGGAAGATTGGTCCAGTTGGTTGTGGGCGGCCGCCTGAGGGTTCGAGGCTGACGGCAAATGTCTTCGCAGCCGCGAATCTCGGCGCCTTCTTGGTCAATAGGTGAGAGGTTTCCCCCGGATCCATGTTAAAGGTTCCGATGCTCACGGGTTTATCGTGAATGGCCCATAGCTGATAGGTCGTACCAGGGGGACTTTCCGGTAGGTTGATGGAGTAGAGCCACGCGTTTTGGGTTCGAGCATCGTAGAGCAAGAATCCCACTGCTCGTTTGGCCATGTCTGATCCGGTGAGAGACACGGCTGTGACGTTGGGAATTTTAAGGAGTGTGGCCAATTCGTCTTGGGGAGTCTTGCCGATGCGAGCAGCGTTTCGCTGAGTGAGTTCAACGCGAGTGTCTTCCAGTTCCGCCTCACGCCGGGCTAACTGTTCTTTCACTGCCGTTGCCTCAATCGTTCGTTGCTCCAATTCATTGCGTAACTCCGCGAGGGTTTTGGCTTGGTCGGCAACTTCTCGGCTCACATCGGCAAGCTTCGCCGATTTTTCCTGAAGCGATGTTTCGAGCTGCTGAATGTTGGATGTGGCGATGGACCGTTGTGTCGAGAGGCTCCATGCCACATATCCCCCGACCGCTAGGATCAGAAGTGCGGCGAAACCGAGAGCCCAGGGCAATGATGAGGATCGAGCGGGAGCAACGGGAGGAAAGAGGTGTTCCATCCATTCGCCGGGCTCCAAACTTGGCTTGGCCGGTTCCTTCTTTTCCGTTACAGCTGGAAGCGGCATAGGGTTTCGCTCGGCCATGACTCTAGCTTTGAGGGAGCGTGGGGGGGTGATCGGGCTGAGACTGAGCGGGAGAAGCGCGGCGATCGATTGATAGTCCTTCAGCGCGCTGTGGCACGATGCGCAGCCGGAAAGTAAGTGGGCTTCCAGCGCCTGCCGCTCGACCTTGTCCAGCGCGCCCGCAGCATACAGAGGAACCGAATCTTCGAGTTCTTCATGCGTCATTGAAGGTCACCATGATTTCTCCACTGTTGGAGGCTCTCGCGAAGCTTGGACATCCCCAGTTTGATCCTGGTTTTGACTGTTCCCAGCGGCTGGTTGAGCCGCGAGGCGATCTCGCTATGGGAGAGTCCTTCATAGTAAGCCAGTGCAATCGCTTGTTGCTGCGCCTGAGGCAATCCTGACACAGCAGTCCCGACTGCACTACGCAGTTCTTGATCGGCCTGCGTCTCAAGAGGGCTTGGCCCTGGATCGGCCATCTGTGCAGCGGTTTCTGATTCCAGCTGGTTCGTGGATCCATACCCTCGTGAGGCTCTGGCTCGCAGTCGGTCGATGGCCCGACTCTTGGTCAAGGTGACCAACCATGCGATGGGAGTTCCACGCCCGACATCATAGCGTGAGACCTTTCGCCAGACTTCTAAGTACACATCCTGCAAGAGTTCCGCCGCTTCTTCGCGATTTCCCAAGATTCTGACTGCCAACGTGAATAAGAGGGTACTCGAATGGTCATAGAGCTGGCTGAACGCCTGCTGATCGCCGGTCATCACGCGAGCGAGCAAAGCCGGGTCGATCATCGATGTGGTGTACTGAGAGGCTTTATCCATGAGGAGTGAGTGATGAAGAAAAGTCGTGATCACCTCATATGCACACGCACTATAACATTCTACGGAAGGCAGGGGCAAAAGGATCTGTGTCTGAGGTCATGAGATGGGAATAGGCTTTGGCCGTGTCACATGTAGCGGAATGGGGGGGGGCTGCCATCGAGCCGCAACGGATGAGGGGTCATTCTAAGGTCGGATTACAGCGTGCCGCAGTATTGCCGAATGAGAGGTTCTAGACCGGCTGCCTGGAAGGATCGGCGGAGCAATAGCGACTCTGTAGCCGGATCATATTGAGCGAATCGCCAGGGCCCCAGGCGAATGACGAAGCAAGCAGGTTTTTTCGCCTCGGAAACCGCAAGACGTCCGGCTTTGCGTTGATACGTTCGGAGTGAACATGAAGCAACTTTGGAGTGGGAATGGAGAGATTGAAGCGGCGCAAGAGTGAGGACATCGACCGTCGCTACCCAGTAGAGCAGCAGACTGATCGTTGGCTGAAACAATGAGAATTGCGTGAGGATGCGAAAGGTCCCGGTCACTGACTTCGTGGCCACAGTCCGAGTACGGCTCGTAAGGGCGCCAGGATGCGTTGTGGCCGATGACATACGCGGGTGTTGATCGAACGATACACGAGCGCCCTTGCGGATGACTCCGGTGACCACTCCGATCACAGAGTCTGGTGGAACGATCTCAGAGGGGCCCTGTGTGGCGTCGCCTCTCGTCGTGACTGTGCCTTGTGGATCGATGGCGGTGATGCGGTGGCAGATGAGAAGGCTGTCGTGCCTGAATACCACGATGGCGCCGACGGTGAGAGAGGTCGGAGGACTGAGTTCAAGTCTGTCGCCTTCTTGAATTGTCGGCAACATGCTTGAGGAGACGATGCGAGGAATGACTAAGTCGTTCAGGAGAGTGAGCGGAAGTTCGTCCGGTAAATCCTGAGCCGAAAAACAGCCATCCAACGTGAGTGGGGCTACGAGGCGAATCATGACACCGTCCTTGCCGTGCGCCACAATGTGAGCCGAATCAGGATGCGAGTCAGTAAGAGACTTGCCGCTTTAGTCAGGTGCCACCATCTGGTGATTCTGGTCTGCCAGGGCCGGGCGATTCCCATATCCCCATAGCGATAGGCGAGAAAGGGCGATGGCGGAAGGATGGCGCGCCGGACCCAGGCCAGCCTATGCCCAGGCGGTTGAGTGATCCATAGCAAAAAATGTCCGAGCTCTGGGATCGGTCTGGTTTCCACTAAGCGTTGGAAAAGAAATTCCAGGATGCGTTCGCCGGTGGTCGATGGCGCGAGCTGCTGGATCACGGGAGCAGGAACGGCGAGCGAGGGGTTTGACAATGCCAGCTGACGCAGGCCGTGGTACAGAGGAATCTTGAGGTGGCGGCGGTGTGCTTCCTCGACGAGCGCAGGCCAATGAATCGGCTCCTTCATAATCAGCAATCGGAGATCGGTAAAAAAAGAAAGGGAGAGGTGCCCACGGTGAACGACCGAGTATGCGTTCAAGTAGAGCAACAGGTCGGTAGAACTCAGTTGCTTGACTGTCAGCTGACCGAGTGGTCGAATTCGCGCCCGCGCCCACACCGCCGCAAGTCCTTCATTGTCGAGATACCAGAGGTTCGTAACCAGATCCAGAGAGAGTGTGCAGAGGGATGAACGATAGGATGGATTGCCGTCGATCTGTTGTGTAAATCCGATCTCAATTAACAGCCGATGAATGGCCGGGAGGTCTTGTTCATGGACTAGCAGATCTACGTCGGAGAGGGGCCTCGTCCCGCGCATCCCGTAGAGGCGCGAGAGCAGATCGGCCCCTTTCAGGAGAATACACTCAATGCCCTGCCGATGGAATGCCAGGCCAACTAGCTCATACTCGTCGAGCAGGCGTTTGTTGATCAGGCTGACCTGCGTGTAGGCGTCAGCGAGGTCGTCGAGGGTCGAGGAGGGCATGGGTGTGATGCTCCAATTGCGCCCATTCCTTATAGTGCGGGAGGCAGGAACTCATGTCCCCGGTTTCAAGCCACGCATCGCTCCGTCCTTGGCGACAGTGAGGCCGCGCGTCACAGGTCGGACATTCATACTGCTGACTGGGGTGCGCCTGGTCGACAGTCAGCTTGAGCATCTCCCAGCCTTCTTTCACCGAGCCAGCACGGAGATTATAGCGCGGGATCGGGAAGGCCGTACAGAGATTCATCTCACCATAGGGAGTGATGGCAAATCGACTCTGGCCGCAGGCGCATTCGATGAAGGGGTTGTTTGAACAGGATTCTTCCGAGGTCTCAGTCCATCGGTGTGGAAGCAGTTCCTGATCGATTCGGACTTTCTCTTCAGAGGCAAGGCGATATTGCAACGGGGTCCGATCGCCCGTGATGGTGGTCATGATTTCCAAACAATATTGGAATTTCATGTACAGAGACTCCACCAGTTGCCGACAGGCCTGGATTTCCTCGTGATTGATGGTCGTCACCGGCATGCGCACGACAACCGGCAGCGCGGCAGCGGCAAGATTGAGTAGGCCTTGTCGAAATTGCCGATAGGAGCCTGGGATTGCGGTCATCTGTTCATAAACTGTTTCTGTTGCGCCATAAATCGAGACCTCGATCTGACTGACGCCGACCTCATGGAGGAGGTCGGTAAACGATGGAGTGATGCGGGTGGCGTTGGTCATCAAGTGAATGATCAATCCCTGCTGCCGTGCATGTCGAAGAATGTCATCGATGTCGGGGCGTACACTCGGCTCACCGCCGGTGAAGGTGACTGTGAGTACCCCAAGATCGGCGATCTGGTTCAGGATCTCACAAATCTCGGAAGTAGTGAGTTCATAGGGTAGGGCGCGATGGGTGGGGTTGTAGCAATGGACGCATTTGAAATTGCAGCCATAGGTCAGCTCAAAGGTTACGCCTTCGGGCCGGCGGGTCTGCAGAGCTTTCGATGTGACTGCGGCTAGGTACGATTCTCTGTCGAGTTGCTTCATGTGATGCCTGCCGCCAAGGAAGCCGGACGGGTCTGAAGCAGTTCGACCACGTCGGCTTGTTTCAGAAATCCGAGGCTGAAGCAAGGAATATGTGAAGTGAATGAAGCAAGAAATTCGAGCGTCGCTTCCATCGCCGCGCGATCCCAATGGGGAAGAAAGGATTGTTGTAGAAGAAGAGACATCGTTTTCGTCGGAGAAAGCGGCCCTATCCGATGCTGATGCTCGCTGTGCGCAATCCCGTAGAGGCCGGTGATCGAGCCCGAAGCGTTCGCCGCGTACTGTCCGGAGCCGACCCAGGGTGTTCCATAGACGGTGAAGGCGCTTCCATGTTGGCGCAGGATGACTCGTTCGTCACTGAGGATCAATGCGCCCTGGTCGGCAAAGAATTGAGAGATGGTCGATTTGCCCGTTCCTGAGGCGCCGGTGAAGACGTAGCCCTGATCGTAGGTGGTGACGCCAGCCGCGTGGAGCAGGAGACCGCCGTCAAGGGCGAGACGGGAGAGGAGGCAGACTTCAACGATGGGATTGAAGAGGTGCATGGGACTCCAACCGACTTGTCCCAGATGAAACTCCGGCAAGATCCACGCACGCACTGTCCGGTAGTCGGCTGATAGGAGCGCCCGAGCCCGTGGCTGGAGGAGCTGCGGGCTCAAGCTTTCGATGACGAGTCCGGAATCCGACTCGAAAACGGTCCAATAGCCGTGGGCTGCGTCGAATCGAAGGAGGCCTTTCTTAAATTCTGGGAGGGTAGAGCAGACCTCGACGTCGATCTCGAAATCCGGTTGTAAGCCCGGCTCTGCCAGGAACTTGTCGAATGGCCGAATTGGCCATGCCAAGCAGGGGTAGTCATGCCGTTCGCGGAGGTGAAGGACGAGCCCGCCTAGCTGCAATTCAATCTGCATAGGGCAACCTATGAAGCTCGAACGCCTGAATCGTGACAGGTTTGTCCGCCGCACGATAGCGCGAGGGATGAGCGTTTGCACCCCCCCAATGAGCCGCCGCACATGGCTGATTCACACCTACCACTGGTCCGGCAGCCGTTCATGCCGCCTCCTGCAGCGGCGGACATGGTCGTCAAACTGCAAGCAGTGAGGATGGCCTGTTCGTGATCCAGGGGTACCTCATAGAGGACCGGAGGGCTATAGGGTTTTCTTTCCGTCATAGTGAAGTGCTCCTACACGACATTGAGATTGAGCGACGTCATGGGATGCGTACCGGTGTCACGACCTGGTTTCGTAACGGGTGAATGAGCGGCTGACGGACGGCGTGTTCCGCTCGAACTAGCGCGATATCGCAGTCGTAGGGGATGGGGGCTTCTGCGACACCTTGTTCCCATCGGGCATCGGTTGGTTTTTTCTCGCAAAAACGGTGGATATCACAGGAGCGGCATGGGCTGTCGCTCTGATAGCGCATTGATTGTATGGCTCCGAACACCTGGGCCACCGCATTCCGTAGGGAGTGTGTGCGTAGGGAGACCCGATGCTCATACTGTAAGGTGCAGGCACCTAATTCGCCCCAAGCGCTGATGTGAATGGAGTTTGTTCCGCATCCACATCGATAGAGCCGATCACTGTCAGGTCTGGCGATTTCTTGTTTTCCCGCGCAGAGGTCGTTGTCGTCGGTCGCGAGATTGGTCTGTTCCAGGCGCCGTAAATCTTGTGGATCGATCCGATAGGCCAGCGATGAACAATCGCCGTTCAGCCGTGGGGAGAGCGAGGTCGTGTATCCAAACGATTGCCCGAACGATTCGGTGAAAGCGCGAAGATCGTCGATCTCGTCCTTGTTCCAGTCCATCAGCTTGGTTTTGAGCGTAAATGGCAACCCGCTTTCTTGGAGCAACGTCATGCCTCGTCGGAATGCGCGATAAGAGCCGGGTACTTGTGTGAACCAATCAAACCGTTCCTCCTTCACCGAGTGGCATGAGACATCGATTGTGAAGGGAGGCATGGCCTGCAATCGTTCGATGACTGCGCGAGTGAATAAGGTGCCGTTGGTATAGAGTTGGGGGAGGAATCCCTGCCGATGCGCGCGCTCGTATATCTCGAAGAAGTCGGGATGCATGAAGATGTCGCCGCCTGAGAGGTTCAGCCAGATGATGCCGAGATCGCGCATTTCATCGAGGAGACGGTGAATTTCATTCAGGGTGAGTTCGCGGGGAAAGAGTGACGCCGCGTTGTAGGGATCGGTGTAGCAATGACGGCAGTGGAGATTGCAGCGATAGGTCAGCTCAAGCTGCGCTTTGATGATGCGTCCCTGCGTGACGGACCGATTGTAAGCCTGGCGGCTGAACTCACCGTACTGCATGGTGGGAAGGAGTCTGCGCTCATGCATGAGACACCGTTGGCTGAATGAGTTCAGCTGCGGTAGGGACGCTCCATTTACAAGCAAAGGCCGGCAAGGCCTCGAAAAACCCTTCTCGAAACGAGCCGGCCCGCAGGTTGTAGCTGTGTGTCCGATTGCCGGAGCAGAGCTGTAAGCCTCCATACGCATCGATGTGGAACCGCTGCATGCCGCTTCGGCATGGCAAAGGATCCGCAGATTGTTGTTTGCAGGACTCAGCCCACAATTCTTCGTCTTGCCGGTTCAAGGCCGTGAGATCTTGGTTGGATAGCGCATAGTGAAAAGGCCCGCAGCCTCCGTCAAGCTCTGGCCGCATTTCTTCTCCCAATTTGTATTGGACAGATCCAAGCGAGGCGACGTAACGCTTGATCGCCAGGATTTCATGTCGGTTGAGCGTCATCGCCGTAGTTTTCAAGGCCAAAGGCACGTGGCGATCGAGCAGCAGCTTGACAGCATTGAGACATCGATCATGAGAGCCCCGTCCCTGAGTGATCCGCTCGAAGGTCTCCGGCGTAGCTCCATGCAGGCTGATTTCAATGCGATGAGGGGGGAGTGCAGCAAAACGATCGGCGTGAGTCTCTGTCACAAGTGTACCGTTGGTAAAGACGGTCACCAGAAAGCCGGCGCGGACAGCATGCTCATAGATGTCGAAAAAATCTGCCCGAGCCATCGGCTCTCCGCCGGTGAGACAGAGTTCGAGTGTGCCGGCCTCGGCCAGCTCATCCATGATGCGAAGGATTTCCGAGGTCGTGAGTTCCTGACGTACAAACTCCGGCCGATTGAAACAGTCCGTATAGCACATCACGCATCGCAAGTTGCAGCGGCACGTGATTTCCCACTGGCATGCGATTGGAAATCGTTCGGGCAGTTGGGGAAGTTTATCTGCTCGGATCATGGGCGACGGCAACCTCTTCAATGGCGTGAATCGACAGCAGGTCTGCCAGGAGGGGTTCGAGATCCTGATTCAATTGTTCGATGGTCACATCGTATTCTTCCGCGAAGACTGATGCAATTTCGTGGAAGGGCCGGGCTCCATCAATGCGGTTCCACAGAGCCGCGCCGGTTTCGTTCAGGACATAAATACTGTTGGCTTCAGCGAGGGTCCGGCGGATGGGGACGAGGATGCATTCTCCGGCCACATCGCGTTGAACAAAGTCGGGATTCTTCGAATAGATGGTGGCGAGGTTCATGGACGTTGGAGGATAGCAAATCCGCTCCCGTCCTTCCAGCGGTATTTCTGCCCCCGATTCGAGAAAAACAGTTGCTGTGCTCTTTCAGCTGGGCCAGGTCAGCACCGCAAATTGTCTGTCCCAGTTGAGTTGGATGATCGTGGCGCCTGTTTCGATCATTTCGGATCGAAGCTCTTCTTCGGTGACGAAGGCGTGGAGAAAGTGGCCGCCGGAAAATACATCTCCGAGTTGATAAGCATGGTTTGCGCCAGGCAATCCGGCCAGCCAAGAGCTGAGCCGGTGGGCCAGTCGCGGAGGGCCAGATTTTCCGGTTCGGTCGATAAGAAAACTGACTAAGGCCACCCCGCCGACTTTTAGATGGGTGCTGAGGTTTCGGAGCCAGGCTTGGCGTGCATGTCGGCCGGGAACGGAGCTGTACATGATACTGGAGAGAAACAAGTAGTCTATTTGTCCGGGGACTATCGGGAGCGCCAAGAAGCTGGCTTGGACACATGCCATGTCGATGAATTTGGACCGTGCGGTTTGAGCCGCAAAAGACAGGGCTTCATGATTGACGTCGAGTCCAATCACGCGCAGTCCGCGTTGGGCGAGGGCGATGGATTCACGGCCAACGCCGGCGCCTAGTACAACGGTGATGCCGGATTGAATCTTGTGTTGGGCGATAACCTCTTCTTCCCAGGGTTCAAGACCCCATTCAAGGACTATTGCCGAATAGTGAGTTGCGGCATCGCGATACATGCCTTCATAGTGGACTCGGATCAACCTTGTGAGTTCTTCCGCAGGCAATAATGCCGGTAAGAGGCCGTTTAAAAACTCATTGACCTCGTAGACAAGACTTCCGACACGGGCGCAAATGCGAGAGAGGTAGATAATCAGCAGGCCCAGAAAGCGCATCAAGTTTTTGCCCTGCTCAGGTATGGTGCGAGAATGGAGGCTGCCTGTATTGCGCCGGTCGATGACGGGGGGGCAGCCTGTGGCGAACGCATGGCTAGGGCCTGACTGATCGCCGGCTCCCAATGGGCATTCGTGAAGTCATCTATTGAGAGCTCGATGCTGCGTCCATAGCGGTTCAGATAGTCGACGAGCGGCGGTTCATCGGCAAAATTGTATCGGCGAACGTACACGACTGGTTGTTGCAGCGCGACGGCTTCGACGAGGGTGCCATAGCCGGGCTTGGTCATGATGATATCGACAGAGGCGAGCAGTGTCTTAAAAGAGAAAGGAAGCGCCTCGATGGAATGAATGCGGGAATAGCCTGCTGGGACTGAGCCATCGATGAGAAAACGATAGCGGAGCAACTGCTCCATGTGTTCAAGCGGGAGGGATGTCAAAGGAATGCCCCCGAATCCCACCAATACAATTCGTTCGCTGGGTGTCAAGGCGAGGGTTGAGGCAAGGCGGTCCCGTTCAGGTCGAGCGGGATCGGCAATCGGACCGATATCCACCATGTGAGAGAAGACATCAAATTTTGGAGCGGGGGTGATGCGAAGGGCTCTGTCGGCTTTGGCGTAGGAACGACGGATATGCTGGATCAATTGTTGATGCGACCGGTCTGACGTACTGCGGTACTCCGTGAGCACGAGATCCCAGGTAAAGCTTGCCAAGGAGACGGTCGGTATCCCTGCGCGAGAACCGGCCTCAATGGCAAGATAGGGTGTGTCGGCGATGACCAATGCCGGCGATGCGGTCTGCATGGCGGCGACTTCATGGGACAACCGTGCCTCCCAGGTGTCGTGAAAGCGACGGTGCGCCTCCCAAGTTGCCTCGATGTCGATCTTGAGGGGGCCATCTTGGAGACAGCCGACATCTTGCTGGACAGGTTGATGGTCCCAAGGGATCGTCAGACGGTCCTTGAAAAACGAGGCTGGGACAGTCGTGCGGAGGATGACGTTCACGCCTGGGACGAGAGTCCCCAGTGCATTGAGTACGGGCACCGTTTGTGCCGCGTGGCCGTAGCCATGTCCGGAGATGGCGCACCAAATTAACGGCATAGTAGGGTGCTGAAAAGGGAGGCGGAGTAGCTGGGATAATCCCCGTGCTCGCGCAACGCGCGGCTTGAGAAAGCCCTCGTTGGACGTGCGCAGATGGGATCATCCCAGCCACCCCGTAGTAAGGGAGTGAGCGATTGTTGGCCTGCTACCTTATTAAGGAAGGTTTTTGAGCAGCTTGAATACGATGCGTGAGGCGATGCGCCCATGGCTTAGCTGCTTGAGTATCCCGGTTCTATCGGAGCGATGTTGTATTGTAATTCGAGGTCGAACTCATCGATTAATTCATTGGCCGTGGACACACCAAGATCCGACTTTACCTCACTGATCACCAGATCGATCGCCACCCCTGCGTGGACCCCGTATTGTGTCATGGCCGACTCGATTCGCTGCCTTGCGTCT
>SWDN01000007.1:6596-15925 GCA_005116775.1 Nitrospira sp. | reverse complement strand
TACAACGTTGTGTATCGACAGACGCATCGTCACATGAGCTTGATTCGCCGCAGGTTGCGCATACCCTGATTGATAATGTTGGGAGAACAGATGAGTGGCCTCAATAGCGCCGAATACCTGACGCTCAAGAGCCGCGGGAGGAGCGATCGATGCGCTATTCTGGGTGACCTGTATCGTTTCAAGCAGGAGCGGGACTCGCGCATCGGTAGCGACCGTGGTGTTGATGAGTGGCGCGGTGTCTGTTGGAGTAGCCATCTCAATCCAATGGGAGCAGCCGGTTCCAAGGCCCACGGTGATAGCGAGAACGCTGCCAATCAATGGTCGAGAAAGTCTCAGGCGCATCATTCTGGGTGCTCCTCCTTCAAAAAAAGAAAGAAAATCCGCCAAAAGGTAGACTGGCATTGAGCCCAAGGTTCGGATAGCTCGTGCCGGCATTGGAAATATGATGAAAGCGATAACCGACGTTGAGTGCAGCGTGATTAGTGAGGAAATAGGAAACCCCGAATCCCGCGGTCAAGACGAAATTGAATCGACTGGATTCTTCCGGAATCTTCCCTGCGAGATCGGTCCAAAAGGGACCTCCGGCGAATTCGGCATAGGGCCGGATTCGGTCCAGTGCGACAAAGGAATATTTGATTTTGGGGGTGAAGCCGAGGCCGTGCGTGAGAAACGGTTCCTGGAACTGGATATAGACCATTTCGGCGCCGAGCGAGACCTGACCACGATACCAACTGTCGCCCACTGGGTCAGTGACGGTCATCATCCAGGAGGGCATCAAGGCCGGACCTTGCTGCTTGGTTGTGTGATCCTGTGTGAGTCGATGAGGGAGCATGTAGCCGGCAGTTAGTCCGACTTCTTGCGTGCCGACGGTGATTTTAGGTGATACGTCTGTGGCCAGTGCGATAGTCGTGGTCATGAGCGACCCGATAGCCAATGCTGTGAGGACCCGTGTAAGAAATGGCATACGATATCCACGTCAGTGTCCTGTCGGAGATTTCGTGGTGAAACTTGAAGCAACAGGGTGACGTTCCAAAGATAGCAGATGGTTGTGTTCTGTCCAGAAACACACCGGTTTCATCTTTCTAGAAAGTGAAAGAATGGTAGACAGATGGCGTGGATTGTGTGGAAAAGCAGGAAAGGGAGGGAGTGTTAGTCGATTCGGTTCAATTTCGTAAGATAGGCCGAATCGGCTTGATATTCAGACAGTGTGTATCGCTGGTCGAGTGCGACCACACGTTCAAGACATCGACGTGCTGAAACGAGGTCATGGCGTGTGTCATACAGTCTGGCAAGGAGTCGGAGTACCGCCGCTTCGGCTGGTTCATTGCCAAGCTTGATGTAATGTTCCGAGGCGTTGTTGAGACAGCGTTCAGCTCTCGTCAAGTCGCCCTGATCCAGAAAGCACTTGCCGAGCTGGCTATAGGTTACCGCAAGCCCCTCTTCATTCCCAACGACTCGATGATGATCGAGGGCCTGTTTGAACGATGTGACCGCCTGTTCCCACTGTCCTTCACGAGCCTCTTGCAGCGCGAGATTATTATAGAGAATGCCCAGCGCGCGATCGTCCTTTAGAATGCGAAGCAGATCCAACGCTTCAAGGTAATAGGGACGGGCTTTCTCAGGGTGATCGGCGCCGATGTGGAGGTTCCCAAGGTTCACCAGGGTGTGGGCGATGGCATGTTGATTCTGCTCCGTGCGTTGGATGGTGAGGACTTCTCTGTAGCAAGCGTCCGCACGATCCAAGTCGCCGGAGAGCGCGTAGACGTTGCCCAGATTGCCGAGCGAATCGGACAGTGCGCGATCGTCCTGGGCTAAGCGATCATCAGCAACTGCTTGTTCGTAAGCGGCTTTGGCTTGCCCCAGTTGGCCACGGTGGAGAAAAATTCTGGCGCGATGTTTATGCTCGTCCGACATACATCGACTCTTGTAGAGGAGCGGGGAAGTTTGTTACGTTGCGATCTCAGATGGCTCACACAAACTGCGCACGCTGTGGTCTCGAATATATCTATCATTGCTGCGATGGGCCGGTCTGCATGCCCTGTCCTCATTGCGGACACGACGAATCCGATCCAGAGCCCACCGCTGCCAGCGAGCAGTGCGCTACTTCTGACAATCCCTAACACAGCGCTGTTTGAGATTAGTCGCCACCCTTCGGTGTGTCTTTCCGAAACTCGACGAGAGTTTCATCCTCTTCGTCGAGCCCCAATCCATCTCGATATGATCCGTAGAGTTCGGTGATCTGCTCGACATCTTTCGGATGCTTGCCATCGGGAGAAACCAGAAATGATTCGCAGAGCCTGAGGCCTGTTTGAAAATGATGGGCGATGGTCTCTTCTGTCACCTGTTGCCAGGTGATGAAAATACAGAAGGCTTGGAACGAGTAGGCCTGCGGGTGACGAACACCGAGAGCGAGCAGGGCTTCATAGGCCTCGCGCGCCGTCGATCCGGCGTTGGAGGAAAAGGTGCTTTCCAGTTCAACTGCCGTATCCCAATCGGAGCCTAGTTCAGCCTCAGCCCGTCGGAACGTGTCTTGTGCGGCAAGCGCAGCGTCGAATTGCATGAGTCTCTCCTTGACAATGCTGATGCAGCATACGCGCGAGAGGAAATGGAGGTCAATGCGCGCGTTTACTTTCCTCCCTGCCGCTCTGTAGACTGCCTCGACCATCACAATGAGTACAGAAAATCCAATTCCTGCTACATCTGCTGAGCCTGTCTCGACCGATCCCATCGATCGGGTCATCCGCTATCACATCCAGACGAAACACCATTTCAATCGTTATGCCCGCGCGCTTGGGTATCTGGATTGGGCCAATCAGCCCGATCCGTTTCGGCGGTTTGCAGGCGCACCACTCTTTTCACTGCCACTGCTGACACCGGATGAAGACCCGGTCTCGCCCACCTATGACGCCATCTACCAGACTGGGGTGGTTGCTTGCCGGCTCGTCACCGTGCGGACTCTTTCTCGGTTTTTTGAATTCGCTCTTGCCTTGTCGGCTTGGAAGAAAGCAGGGGAGTCGGAATGGGCGCTACGGAGTAATCCGTCATCCGGCAATCTGCATCCGACAGAAGGGTATGTGGTGGTGCCGCAGATCGATGGACTCAATCTCAACCCAGGGCTCTACCACTACGCGCCGAAGGAACATGGGTTGGAACTTCGCGCAGAATTTACCGCCGAACAGCTCTCTGGACTGCTTACTCCATTTCCTCCTGGTGCATTTCTTTTTGGCCTCACCTCCGTTCACTGGCGGGAAGCCTGGAAGTATGGCGAGCGGGCGTTTCGCTACTGTAATCACGATGTCGGCCATGCGATCGGAACCGCACGCATCGCTGCTGCAACGCTGGGCTGGAACATGGTGTTGCTCGACGGTCTCGATCAAGACACCGTCGCTCGACTGATGGGGACGAATAGGGCACAGGATTTTGCAGAAGTCGAATTGGAACATGCGGACTGTCTGGCGGTGGTGTGGCCATCTGGAGACGTGAGGGGTAGCAAGGAAGAGATTCCGCTGTCCCTTAACTCAGCAGCGGTGAAGGTGCTCACTGAATGCACCTGGCATGGAAGGGCTAATCGTCTGAGTCGTGATCATGGCGTGAATTGGGACATCATCGATGAGGTAGCCGTAGCCTCATGGAAGCTGCAGGCTCAGCAATTGATCGTTTCCTTGCCGGATTCCCAGCCTCAGAAAACCCCTCACCCGTCACTCCTCACCCCTCACGGGTTTTCAGCCGGTCAGATCATCCACCAGCGCCGGAGTGCCGTGTCGTTCGATGGTAAGACATCAATCTCAGCGGCGACATTCTTTCGCATGATGCAGCGGGTGATGCCTCGCGCTGATCTGCCTCAGTTGGATCGACCGATGCCGTGGGATGTGTGGCCCTACGAGCCGTCGATTCACTTCTTATTATTTGTGCATCGTATCGAAGGCCTCACGCCGGGACTCTATATGCTAGTCCGTGACGAGAAAAAGCTGGCGTTCATCCAACAATCGATGAATCCAGAGTTGACCTGGACTCCGACACCAGGCTGCCCGGACGGGCTTCCTCTCTATTGGCTGCTTGAGGGTAATGCGAAAAAATTGGCCGTTCAAGTCAGTTGCCATCAAGACATTGCCGGAGACAGCGCATTCTCATTCGGTATGTTGGCTGAGTTCGAAGGTCCCTTGCGGGAAGGGGGAGCATGGTGCTATCCACGTTTATTCTGGGAGTCGGGGTTGCTGGGGCAGGTGCTGTATCTGGAAGCCGAGGCGGCGGGTATCAGAGCCACCGGAATCGGATGTTTTTTCGATGACCCAGTGCATGAAATTGTTGCGGTGAGGGGGCTGAGTCTGCAATCGCTCTATCACTTTACAATCGGTGGTCCAGTGGAAGATGGAAGACTCATGACATTACCGCCCTATGAACATCTGAGGCGTGAGAGTGGCGAATGTGCTGAGTGCTGAGACGGGCGTGCTGAGAGGTGGTCATCCGGGTGACACACAACGAGAGGTGAGCTGAGAAATGTTTAAGATCAAGAAGAAAGCCGAGAAGCAGAAGCCCGCTATCCTCTATAACATTGTCGAGGATTATTCTGAATTCGAAGCGCCTGGGAACGTGACGGCCTGCGCAATGACGTTCAAAGAGGATCTTGCTGCGCATGCCAAGGTTTTATCAGAGAGCTACGAAATCCCATTGGAGATAGTGAGCCGGCTGCTCACCGAAGGCGGAGTCTATGTCTATCCGCAGATCGGCGGCATCCTCACGCGAGGGCTGTTCGCCTGTCGAATAGATCCAAATGGAGAAGTGGCCAAGCAGACCTGGATCTTAGACCTCATGCAGTTTGCCGAGGCGGAACAGTTGACGCAGGCGCGTGGTATTCCGCTTGCTGAAGTGGCGGCGATGGTGTTTCATCGGACATTGCCGGAGGCGCTGCAAGCGAAACTCGATCAGAAGAACTTGGGCATCGATTACCGCACGCTGGACCGCGCTGTTGCGAAGGGTGGAGACATCAAGTACATCGACTTCCGCAAGGATTGGTCCCCACATTTTAAACGGCTCTGCATCATGCCGGACGGGCAATTACTTGAGACGGGAGGGGTCGAGGAGTTCGCGCAACTTCATGGCGTTACGCCTGCGCAGGCCAAGACTTTAGTCGAACAGGGGGGCACATTGGAAGTAAGCGGTGAAATCTTAGCTTGTCAAATCGTGAACGGTCAGCCAGCAGTGGCGCGTTTCAACGCGAAGAATTATCTGAAGGCGAAAGAGTTAGTCAGGCAGAAAAAGATCCATATCTTGGATGCATTAAGCGAAGTCGCGTACAACGATCCAACGATGATGCGGGGGCTTGCACGGAAAGAGTTCGGTTCTAGAGCCTAGGTCAGGTGTTAGAGCAGAGTTTTTGAACCGTCGTCTTCAATGACCATATAGCGAACCGGTTCTGGGAAGACCGTTGAGCGATGCTGTTCTGAAAAATAGGCGCCGAGGCAGGCCCCGATGGTATCGCACGTGACATCGGTCATCGATGGAATGCGGTTATGGCAGAAGACCTGGAAGAGTTCGATCACAAGAGAAACGGTGAGTCCGATGAGAACGACAGTCGCGATAGATCGCAAAGAAGATGAATTCTCGTTCATCCAGTAGTGAAGGAGATACCCAAAGATCATGAACCAACCGATATTGCCCATGATGTCCATGAGTATATTCGTGGTGTACTGGATACGCTATGTGGCGAGTTCTTCGTTAACGGCTTGGACAAGCTTGTCGAGGTCGAAGGGTTTTTCAAAAACGCGACGTGCTCCAAAGAGTTTTGCCACATCGAGAAAGTTGCGGTCGCCTTGGGCGCCGGACATGGCAATGATCTTCGCGTCGAGGTATTCCCGCGTCAGTTGTAATGTGGCTTCGAGCCCATCGGTTCCTGGCATCAGAATATCCATGAGGACGAGGTCAATTTTATTCTGTTGGTAGAGCAGTAACCCTTCTTGACCATCGCTGGCTACGAGCACATGGTGATTGTCCCGCTCAAGGACTTCCTTCAAGAGGTTCCGTATCGATTCTTCGTCGTCAATGATCAAGATCGTGGCCATGGTGTAAGCGGTGCTCCTAATGTGTTGAATCTTACCTATCTAGGATTCTCCTGTCTAGGAAGAAGTTAATAGGAGGGTCCGGGGGGAGTTAGCCTGACGGTGAATCTGAAGTGAGCTGCGCATGGTCGAAGAAACTGCCGCAGGCACCGGCGGCTCAATGGGGACAGCATGGTGTGGAGTACCTGCTGCTCGTCAACCGAGCGGGCGAAGCAAATAAACGATTCCTGCATTCACGATGAACATCGTCATTAGTTTCGAGGGGGGGGGCGATGAGAAGGAGAGAAAATAGTGTAGGGAAAAAATAGTTGAAGAGTTCGTGAAACCTGTTATAGTGCGCCACACGTATTTTCATTTAGGGGCGCGCATGTCGTCTCCCCCAGGACGTCTAAGTCGGTTGGTGAGACCATTCTTCAGTCTCATGACCCTGCATCGGCATGAGAAGACCGCTGACGATCAAACGCCCCACGCTGATTACCGAAGCTCCACCCACTCGTCCCGTATCATTTTTGAGACGTTAGAACCGCGCGTCCTTCTATCTGTAGGGCTGACGGCTGGCTACGCGTTTGATGAGGCTTCCGGGACGGCGGCGGCTGACGCGTCAGGGCAGGCCATAGTCGGTACGCTCATAAACGATCCGGCATGGACTACTGGGAATTATGGCAACGCGGTCAATCTCGATGGTGTCAATGACTATGTGAGTCTGGGTAATTCCGCCTCGTTGCAATTAACTGGGAGCATGACCCTTAGTGGCTGGATCAATGCGAGTGCCTTCCCGGTGGGCGATGTGGCGGTCGTATCCAAGCGTTCCGGCATCGACGAAATCGGATTTGAGTTGGACATAAGCAATGACACGGGGCCGCGCACGATCGGGTTCAAACTCACCAACAGCGTTGGTAGTTTGATGGTCCGCTACGGAGCAACGACGCTGCAGACAAACGCGTGGTATCACGTTGCCGGAGTGTATGATGCGGCGACTCAGAACCTGCACCTCTACCTCAATGGACAGCTGGATGACGGAGTGCTTCAAGGAACGGTGACGGCATCCCAGCAGAACTCGACTTTCGATGTGACAATCGGCCGGCGTCCTGGAGCCACGGGGTATGAGTTTGCTGGCCGCATCGATGACGTAAGGATCTATGATCGCCCCCTTGCGGTGGCCGAAATCCAAACAGATATGGCGGTCTCGCTCGGGGCGCCATCGGTGCTGTCAATAGATCGGGTGGACCCGACGCCGACGAACGCGACAAGTGTGCAATGGACAGTGATATTCAATGAGCCGGTGACGGGAGTGGACCCCACCGACTTTGCTCTCGCGGCGAGTGGTGTGACGGGGGCGACGATTACGAACGTGGTCGGGAGTGGGGTGAGCTACACGGTGACGGCGGGCACGGGGACGGGGAATGGCACGCTGGGGCTGACTCTGGTGGATAACGATTCGATTGTCGATGAGGGTGCCAATCCGTTAGGCGATCTGGGCGAGGGGAACGGCACTTTCACGGGTCCGAGCTACAGCATTAATAAGACGCCGCCTCTTCCCTCTGGGCTCGTGTCGGGCTGGAGCTTCAATGAGGTGTCTGGAGCAAGCGCCACCGACAGCTCCGGCAACAACAATACGGCCACGCTCGTCAATGGCGTTGCGCGGACGCCGGGGAACTATGGGGGGGGCTCACGTTCGATGGCGTGAATGATTATCTGACCGTGCCGAATTCGGCGTCGCTCAATATTGCGGGCACAGCCCTGACGCTGACCCTGTGGATCAAACCGCAAGCGCTTGCCGGGGGCGATTCAGTCGTCTTGGGCAAATTCTGGAATACCACAATGACCAGCCCGTACTATCAGTACGGGCTTGAACTGGCAGGCGGCACGGTGCCGGTGTTCTACGTGGGCACGACGAGCGGACAACTTGGCGCATTCATGGGAAGTGCGCTCACACTCGATCAGTGGAGCCACCTCGCGGTGGTCTTTAACGGATCGCAGGTACAGTATTATCTCAATGGTGCGCTGGTCACGACCGTGCCACTTTCGGCGACCATTACGGCGGGCAGCAATCCGTTCCGGTTCGGGGCCGACATTAGCACCAATCAGTTTTTCAAGGGCTCCCTCGATGAGGTGCGCATCTACAACCGCACGCTTACGGCACAGGAAATTCAGACCGACATGACCACGCCGTTCTAGTAAGGCCTGGACATCACTGGCCCAAACGCACAGCTCCCAATAATTTATTTGAAGGATTGGTCGTAGGGACAAACGACTCAAGGGAGACGAACACGTTGCAGAGCAACCGTAGCCTGTCAACTGAGCGGACAAAGAGAAAGTCGACTCGGTAAACGAGTCCGGTTGTATAGCGTTAACCATAAGAAGCGATTGACGGGACCCCACTCAGAATGAGTATAAATTCTGGTTGTCTAGAAAGACCGCAGAATCACGCCGGACCCCATGCATTTCATTCTTAGCTATCGATACGCCTAAGTATTCGCTTGAGCCGATTGAGACAAGGCGATAAAGATCACGTCGGACGAGATGGGGTGATGTTGATCGTATCCACAGTAAGGGTTGACTGACCACGAGACTTTTGATACAAGCAGCCGCGTTGGCCTGACAGACTGCGCTGCACCTTCTTCCGGAGCGATTCTTTGCAGAATTCAGAATCCTGGTCTTTTCTGTGCCCTTCGGCCGCGCGGGCGAACGAGCTTCCTGATGCCGAACTCACATTTTTTAACGTGCATACGAACGAACGACTGCAAGTTCGTTACCGTGATGACGCAGGGAAGTATGACTTGACGGCGCTAGATGAGGTCAATCATATCCTGCGGTGCCATCACACAGGTGAAGTCGCCGCCATGGACGTGCAATTGCTTGAACACGTCAACCTCGTACATAAAGCGGTGTATGGCGCCGGAGAGATCCATGTGGTGTCCGGCTATCGATCTCCTGAGTACAACGCTCAGCTTGTGAAGCGGAGCCGGCGGGCTGCGCAACATAGTTTGCACGTTCAGGGACAGGCGCTCGATTTCTTTATTCCGGGCGTCACGCTTCGCGAGGTTCGCCACGCAGCGTTGAAGCTACGGTATGGCGGTATAGGGTTTTATCCGCGCAAGCATTTCATCCATCTCGATTCCGGTCCTTTCAGGACCTGGTAGTTCCCTCCTAGCAGTTCTGGTTGGACAATCAAGCCTCAGCGCAAGAATCTTCTTGCGGATGCTCAAAAAGACTGTCAGCAAGGCCGCAGCCGATGGAAGCACCGGAGGCGTAGCCTCTGGGCTACGTTGA
>SWDN01000007.1:0-6496 GCA_005116775.1 Nitrospira sp. | reverse complement strand
CTATCTTATTGATACAGACGTCCCCGAGAACAGTCCTGAAAATCGAGCACTGTCAGCCCGACTATATGGCGGCGACCAGGAGATGCGCCTCTGTCAGGAATATCTGTTGGGTATCGGTGGCGTCCGTATGCTGCGCGCCTTGGGGATTGCGCCAACGGTCTGGCATGCGAATGAGGGCCACTCCGCCTTCCTCACATTGGAGCGCATTCGTGAATTGATCCAGAAGGGATCGAAACACGCGGACGCGAGTGAGATCGTCCGCCAAAGCACGGTGTTTACGACCCATACACCGGTGCCGGCGGGCCACGATGTATTTCCCCATCACCTCATGGATCGGTACTTTGCCGGCTATTGGGAGCAATTGGGCCTCTCGCGGGAAGATTTCTTGCGCCTGGGAGATACCCCGGAATCCCAGGGGCAGGGCTTTAACATGACGGCGCTCGCCATCCGGTTGGCCGCCCACGTCAACGGGGTCAGCCGTGAGCATGGGCAAGTGTCGCGAGAGATGTGGCGTCATCTGTGGCCCGGCCTCCCGATTGAACAAGTCCCGATCCGTAGCGTGACAAACGGCATTCATGCGCCGACCTGGATCGCGCCGGAACTGAGCCAACTCTATAGCAAGCACCTGGGCCCCCAGTGGGCGGAGAAATGCGACGACACGGCGATGTGGCAACGGGTCCTGGATGTCCCCGATCAGGAGCTCTGGGCTGTACGCCAAACCATGAAGCGTAAACTGATGAGCTTCATTCGGGAACGCGCCAGGGGCGGGTGGATGCAGGGAGAGCTCCAAGCCTCACAGGTCATCACGCGCGGCACATTGCTCGATCCCGAAGCGCTCACCATCGGATTTGCCAGACGGTTTGCCACCTACAAGCGAGCCACCTTGCTATTCCGAGACCTCGTACGACTGAAAGAGTTGCTACATAACCAGTGGCGCCCCGTCCAATTGATCTTTGCCGGCAAGGCCCACCCGGCAGATGAACCTGGCCGGTACTTCATTCACGAAGTAATGCGCTATTGCGACGATCACAAGTTGGGTGGCCACGTCGCCTTCCTGGAAAACTATGATATGCACATGGCAAAGTTCCTCGTCCAAGGAGTCGATATTTGGCTCAACACGCCACGATTCCCCTTGGAAGCAAGCGGCACGAGCGGACAAAAGGCCGCGCTCAACGGCGTCATCAACCTGAGCGTGCTCGATGGTTGGTGGAAAGAAGGCTACAACGGAGCCAACGGATGGGGCATTGAACCCCTCGTCGGGAACCAAGACGTTCAGGCCCAGGACGAGCACGATGCCCAACAGCTGTACCGCATGCTGCAACAAGAAGCCATTCCCCTCTATTACCAACGAGACCTTGACGGAATTCCTCGCGGCTGGTTGCAACTCATGAAAGAAAGTCTTCGGAGCAACGCGCCTCGCTTCTGCACCAAGAGGATGGTCAAGGAATACGTCGACACCCTGTATGCGCCCGCGATGGCGATCGCACCGTCGACCTGGTAAACGGTCGTCCGGCGATTCGTGAAATGTGAAACGTCAGACGTGAAAAGTTTCAAAGGGAATTGCAGCACTGCCACAGCACACCGACACGTGCTCCTCCTACTCACACTTGTCTCACTTCTCGGAAGCCCGCTCCTAGCACAAGCAGGCGTGCCAACAACTCCGACCGATTCAGCGCTTGAACGCGAGGCCACAGCCTCGTTCAACCGCGCAGAATACGACCAAGTCTTAAAGCGATGGTATGCGCTTCCCCCCGGAGCCACCACATCGAAACTGCTCATCCGCCTGGCCTTCCACAGTTCAATGAAGCTTGGAAGGCCGGAAGAAGCTCTGACACTCTATCTACGGCTCATCCCGACCGAGCAACTAGACGACCCTGTGCTGTTACGCCCATTGGCCCTCAGCTTCCTGACCAGTCACGTCCGCGACCCACAAGAATTTTTGCGGGCCGAAGCCTATACGATTCTGGCAGAACTCGGCCTCGCAGAGCTCCAAGCCGTCCTGGAAGACGGACTCCTTGATTCCTCAATCCTGGTGCGGGCTCGGGCCGTAGACGCCATCGGCAAAGCCGGACTCGCAGGGAAGTCCGGCCCCCTGCGGCGAGCGCTGACCGACGCGATGCCGGCCGTGCGAATTGCTGCCATGAACGCGCTCAGTGAAGCCAACGTCGCCGATATCACACCCCATCTGATCGAAGTCGCAAGAACGGACGACGGACCGGAAGCGGTGTTTGCCTATGCCGCACTGTACAGACTTGGCAGACAGGACATGCTGACCGACATCACTGGAGCGGCGACGCTTCCAGAACCCGATGTCCGCATGGCAGCCTTGGGGGTCTTGGGAAGACTGAAACGCCCGTCGGGTCTGTCGGTCCTGAGCCAGGCTGTGTACGATCCTGAACCATCGGTTCGCGCCTTCGCCGCCGGCGCGCTGGGAGACTATGGGCAAGCCGGCGGAGTCGCGCCACTCACCCATGCCTTAGGGGACGAGCACGCGCGCGTGCGCGCAGTGGCAGCTACAAGTCTCGGACGTCTGGGGATTCGCGAAAGCCAGCCGTTGCTCCGGGCTCTCGCGCGCGATACCAGCTTGCAGGTACGGGCCAGCGCGGCAGAAGGATTGCTTCGTCTGGGCGACCTGTCGGCCATCTCGCTCGCGGCAGAGTTAGCCAAACATTCCGACCCCTCGATCCGAGCAGCAGCTGCCCATGCGCTGGCGGCAACGTCAGACAAGCAAGCCATGGAAGTCTTACAGGCGCTCCTACAAGACCCGCAACCACAACCTCGTCTCTCCGCGGTGAAAGCGTTGGGCGCGAGCGGCGCACCGGTGATGCCGTTGCTCAAAAAATCCTTGCAGGATTCAGATCTTGCCGTTCGCCTCGCTGCGGCAGGAAGTCTGCTCCAACAACTCCGACGCTCTGACGCGGTTCCTAGCAAACTGCGGAAAAACAATATCGGCATAACAGATCTTCGATGATCTGTTCGTCTTGGACAAGAGCAGAGCACTCCCGCAGGATGCTCAAAAAGACCGTCCAGCAAGGCCGCAGCGAGTGAAGACCCGATGCTTACTCTCAGGGGTACGTTGAGGATCTGAACGATGTGAGAACGCTGCTGGCGGTTTTTTTCAGCATCCTGTAAGGTTCGTGAGTCGAAAGGATTGCGTCATGTGGAAATTTATCGCCATTTTCGTCCT
This sequence comes from Nitrospira sp., assembly GCA_005116775.1. Classification (GTDB taxonomy): domain Bacteria; phylum Nitrospirota; class Nitrospiria; order Nitrospirales; family Nitrospiraceae; genus Palsa-1315. Next base: position 3,309 of record SWDN01000007.1, on the reverse strand, counting down.
GACCGCCGCGTCGTTCGGTCTTGGATTTTATTTTGGCCAACGCCCGGTCGGCACATTGCCACAAACGGTCTCCGACCTCCAAAGTTCGCTGAAAGACACGTCTCGCACGATCATCGACACGACCATGGGCATTGAGCGAGACCTGCGCAGGCGGCAGGGACTCATCGACACCAAATCTCGAGTGGTGCAGGCGAAATCGGAACTGCTCGACAGAAACGTGGGAGAAGCCGCCAAACAACTCGGCGAGGCGGTCGAGGCGCTGGAGAACACCACCAAAGGCGCAAAGCCAGACGAGTCGATCCTTGCGGCGCGAGCGCTGACTGGAACGATTCAGGAAGTGCGGTTGGAGTTATCGATGGGGAAACCCGTGTCGATCAAGAAACTCGACGATCTTCAGCGTGAAGTGGATCGGCAGCTGAATAAGTAATGCAACGAATCAGGTAGATAGACTGAAGGCTGTTAGGGTGTCAGCAAGGCCGCAGGACACTACTACTCTATTAAGGGGTGGCTGGGATAATCTTAACTGCGCGCGTCCAACGAGGGCCTTCTGAGGCCGCGCGTTGCGCGAGCACGGGGGGGATTGTCCCAGCTACCCCAGCCCCCTTTTTCAGCATCATGCGGGCTGTTTCTTTTTCCACTTCGCCAAGATCCGCTCCACCCGCATCCGCACGACCATATCCGGATCTTTCATCAACGGCTTGATCGCCTCTCGGCCCCGGTCGTCGCCAATGGCCTCGAGCGCCGCCGCGGAGGTCAAGCGGGTAAACCAATCACTGTCGGCGAGCATGTCGATAAGGGGATCGATCGCTTCGGCATGTTTAATCCGCCCTAAGGCCAGCACCGCTTGCTTCCGAACATTTTCGTCTTTGTCTTTCAGCGCTGTGACCAATCGCGGCAACGCCGGTTGACCCAGTTCGACTAACGCATTGAGCGCATCGTCTTTGAACTCGTCGTTCCGCAACTGCACCATGAGCGGATCGAGCACCCGTTCGTCTCGAATCTTCCCTAGCGCGGCAATCGCATACTTCCGCACGTCCCAATCGCGAAGCAATTTGACCAACAGTTCGACGGCAGGAGAACCGATCTGTCCCAACCCCTCGATTGCCACTTCCCGAACTTGCCAGTCGCCGTCGCGCAACGCATGACCCAACGGTTCCACGCAGCGCTCATCGCCCATCTCTCCAAGCGTAATAGCGGCCTCGCGCCGGACCACCCAATCGGGGTCCTTGAGCAGATCGATCTGGATCTCGATCTCATCCCTGACCTTCTCCTCTTCAAGAACGACCGACTCAGTCGGTTCCGCAGTCGGCTCCCCTGATGCCGACGACTCGCCTGTAAAATCCGCCGCCACCTGATCGGTAAATTCATCGGTCACCGTGTCAGAAACGGGGGAAGTCGTGCGGTCTTCTTTGGATTGTGGCTGTTCCATATGTGCTGCCTGATGGTTCACTTGCCCGTCGATGGCACGACCCAGATTACGTGACTACTTCGCGACAGGAGCAGCCGTTTTTTTGCTTGTGGAATTCTTCTTCCGCAACGCTAACGCACGTCGTTTCCGTTGTACTCGTCGCAGCCGCTTCTTGAGTGCGCGAAGGGCCGCATCCTCTTTGGGACTCTTGTGGTCGGTTCCTTTCGCTGCCACTTTCTTTTTCAGTCTGGTTTCGTCCGATTCACTTGCCATCTTTTTCGCCATCAGAATTCAGGCCTCCCAATTTACCGAATTGGTCTCAATCGCCCCTGTATGCAGGGGCACGGCGTCAGTCTAGTAGAGAGCTTCACACCCTGTCAATCGGTCGGAGCCTGTTCTCAGTTCGATCAAGAAGGCAGCGCCTCATTGTGAATTGACACCCTCGCCTCCTCGTCTCTAGAATGCCGAACATGGTCAATGATCGCTTTCTCAAAGCTTGTCGTCGTGAACCGGTCGATTGTACGCCGGTCTGGTTCATGCGCCAGGCGGGCCGATATATGGCGGAGTATCGCGCCCTCCGCACAAAACATTCGATCCTTGAACTGTGCAAGACGCCGGAGTTGGCGGCTCAGGTCACGCTTCAGCCGATCGATCGTTTTCCACTCGACGCCGCTATTATCTTTGCCGATATTCTGTTGCCGCTTGAACCGATGGGCCTCAGCCTGGAGTTTGCAGCAAGCGAGGGACCGGTCATCCACAATCCGGTGCGGAACCAGGCGGATATCGAGCGGCTCAATGTCATCGACGGCGGTGAGCTGGACTATGTGACCGACGCCATCCGTCAAACACGGAAAGCCCTGAACGGACGAGTGCCGCTGATTGGATTTGCCGGGGCGCCGTTTACGCTCGCCAGTTATGCCATCGAAGGTGGCAGCTCACGGAATTATCTCCTCACCAAACAACTGATGTATTGCGAGCCGAAGGCCTGGCACCAGCTCATGGACAAGTTCGCGCGGGTGATCACGGGCTATCTTCGGCGGCAGATCAAGGCCGGCGCACAGGCGATTCAGTTGTTCGACAGTTGGGTGGGCTGCCTCTCAGTCGGCGACTATGTCGAATATGTGATGCCGCATGTCCAACTGATTTTCGAGGGACTGAAACGGGAAGGCGTGCCGATGATTCATTTCGGCACCGGCACTTCGGCGATGCTGCCTCAACTGCGGCAAGCGGGTGGCGATGTGATCGGAATCGACTGGCGTATCCATCTTGATGAGGCCTGGGCAACCGTAGGACATGACGTGGCGGTGCAAGGCAATCTCGACCCCCTCACGTTGTTTGCACCGTTGCATGAAATCGAGCGGCGCGTGGAAGACATTCTGCGCAGAGCCGGCGGACGCCCAGGGCATATCTTTAACCTGGGCCATGGCATCTTGCCAACGACCCCCCTCAATCATGTGGCCGCGACCATCGACATGGTGCATAAGCTCAGTCAACGCTAGGCGTATGTTGAATAATTCCGTTGCGCTCGCCAGCATAGTAGTTTCTGTGCTCTTGGCACAGGAATCCTTTCTCTGTCCTAGCCCGCATTATTCATGAACACTTCTGCTGCAATCGCGGATTCGCTGCTGCGACAAGCCTTCGGCTGGCAGGCTCGCCGTTCGCTCCCTCGACGTACTGTTCAAGTACGCCTCGGGCTCTCACGGCTCCGCATGCCCGTCTCACGACGCGACTGCGCGATTTCGCAACGAACCGTCATGAATAATGCGGGCTAATGATAGCTTTCTGTTTCAGACGGAAACTTGCCCTGCTCGACTTCTTCTTTATAGCGACGAAGGGCTTGGAGTGCATCAGCCTTGAGATGGGCATAGGGTTTGACGAACTTCGGCACGAATTCATCGAAG
>SWDN01000006.1 GCA_005116775.1 Nitrospira sp. | reverse complement strand
GTCTTCAACCACTCCTGAAGAATATTGCAACCGTTACCTTGGAGTTCTGATTCCATACATTTGCCCCACTTTTAATTGCCTTTGTTTCTCCGATAAGAGCGAGACTTTAAGTTGATCCAGGCATCACTCAAGCTGCTTGATATCGATTTGAAATCTACGATCATCCTGTCTGCACTCATAGAATTTGACTGAATGCCCACGCTGCTTCATCCACTCGCGGATACGGGTCTTGTCTGAATCTGGCATTCGTAGGCCAAAGATCACTCCCCTGAGCAGTTCCGGAGGATACGAGCGGAGTCCAAATCCATTTCTGGTGTCGATAACCCGCCACTCTTGCTCATAAGACCAGCCGCGATACTTCGACAAGAAGCTAAGATGGACCTGCTCACTACTCGGGACAGTGTAAAACTCGACAGATGGATAGTCATCAGAATATGAAACAGGGTGTGCATCACCAAACATATACGTGTGATCCGTGGCTTCGAACTCGAGACAATATCCGCGATGCTGATCTGCGTAGTGGGACCACATGAGGATGTTGTCACGCACTCTCGATAGGCAATACAGACCAACCTTGGCCAACCAATGAGCCGCCACCTCTCTTGCACGCTTTTGTGCCTCAGGATCACGATGTCGGCCTTCGAGAAATAGGGCAACCGCCTGAGCAGTAGTCATATTGGACGTGAGATCAGGGCTCTCCGTTTGAAGCATTTTACGCGCTGATGCAACAATCTGTTCCGGGTTTCCTTCAAAGGTGTACCATGGCCTGCACTCGAAGGGGTCGTTCAGCTCTGAAGGTGCCGAGAACCAGACATACGACTTAGAAAACAATGCCGCTGAGTAGTCGTTAATACGTCCGTACTTGTAGAGATACTCCATACTTACCCGAACCCTCGGATGATCAATTACACGAAAGATTTGGTCTTGCTATCATGTATTCCTACAGTTTATTCAGGTCAGATCAATTACCCTTATCGTGTCCGCATCGCCAGATCGATCAGCACTCCTTCCCTCAATCCCAGATCACTCACCAACACGCTCGACATCCCCAATGCCTCCATAATCGTCCGGATGATGATGGCGCCGGCGGCTATGACTTCCTCACGACCCTTTTCGAGCCCTGGCAGGCCGGTACGGTCGGATTTCTTGCGGCTCAGTAGCGTTTGTTCGAGTTCTTGAATCGCGCTGAGCTGTAACTGGTAGTTATGGATTCTGGCCGGTTCGTAGGTGGAGAGTTTCTGAGCCATGGCGGCTAGACTGGTGATCGTTCCCGCTGTGCCGACAAAGGTTGCTATTTGATAGTTGCCCATACCGGCAACCGCCGCCCTGGTTTCTTTCGTGATCCACTCGCGTGCCTGGCGTATTTCGTCGTCGGTCGGAGGGTCATGACGTAAGAGACGTTCGCAGAGCCGGACGACTCCGATATCGATCGATTTGACGATTGGCGTCTGTCCTGGTTGATCCAGCATAAACTCGGTGCTGCCTCCGCCGATATCGAGAGCCAGTACGTCGATCACGCCTGCGGGCAATCCGGAGCGGATACCCAGCATGGTCCGCCTGGCTTCTTCTTCTCCTGAGATCAGTTCGACCTCAAAGCCTGCTTCGCGCTTCACGCGATCCAGAAACTCATTACGGTTCCCTGCATCACGTACGGCGCTCGTCGCAACGACCGCTGTGGCGTCGACAAGGGCGGCATCGATCAGCTCTCGCCACTCCTTGAGGCACTGCACCACACGATCCATCGCCGCCACGCTCAACTGCTTGGTCTGATCGACGCCTTCACCTAGCCGAAGGATGCGTCGATCCGATCGCAGTTCGGTGAGCCGGCCATCGACGGATATGTCTGCGATGAGCAATCGGCAGGTGAGAGTGCCGATATCAACACCGGCGAGACGCACCGTGCGTAACGGATTGCTCATCGCTCGCTTCGAATCTCCGCAATCTCCGATTCAAGCTTCTCGCGCGCAGCTTTAAGTTCTTGGATCTCTTTGACGAACCGAGCGATTTCGGCATCGTACAGAACTCGTTCGGTCGGCTCGCCTGCCTCGCGAAGATGCACCGCTCGCTCGCCGACATCCCGATACAACTCTTCCAATTGCTGATCGAGCTTGCGGATATCGAGTCGAATCCGCAACAGTTCTGTTTCTTCCAAGGCACGGATTGCCGCCTGCGCCGTCCCATGGCGCAACGTCGCCAACCCCGCCTTCACGTCATGTTTGAGTCGCTGGAATAAGCCCACTTGCCGCGTGCCTTTCGCCTTTCATCAACTAATCGACCCCAAATCCAACTTCGATTCCCACCGCCGCAACATCGCCTCTCGCAAGAGGCGGTGCACCGGCGCCTTCAACTGTGGGTCCTGCTTCAACAGTGCAAAGGCCTCCTGCCTGGCTTGTTGAAGTATATCGGCATCCCTCACCAGATTCGCCACGCGAAATTCCGGCATGCCCCACTGCCGGAATCCGAAAAACTCGCCGGGCCCGCGAATGCGGAGGTCTTCTTCGGCAATGACAAATCCATCGGTCGATCGCACAAGCGCCTCCAGCCGTTCCCGGGCCGCCGATGGCGGCTCACCGGCTGCTTTGGGCTTCGCCGATCGAGACAACACCCCACCCGATGCCATCAGCAAACAATAAGACTGGTGGGCGCTTCGCCCGACTCGTCCTCGCAATTGGTGCAACTGCGCCAGTCCAAACCGTTCGGCATGCTCGATCATCATAACCGTGGCATTAGGCACATCGACTCCGACCTCCACAACAGTCGTCGAGACCAGAACTTGAATCTCCCCTTTCTTATACGATGCCATGACCTGTTCTTTTTCTTCCGACTTCATCCGGCCATGTACAAGCCCGACGCGAAACTCAGCCAACTCTTCAGCTTGCAGCTGTTCTGCGCCTTGCATAGCCGCTTGCAAATCGGTCTTCTCCGATTCTTCAACGAGCGGATAGACGACATAGGCCTGCCGTCCGTTCCGTAATTCATCACGCAGAATCTGATAGGCCCGCCCTCGCTGGCCATCGTTGAGAAGAAACGTCCGTATCGGCTTGCGACCCGGCGGCATCTGGTCGATCACCGAGACATCCAGATCCCCGTACACCGTCATGGCCAGCGTGCGTGGAATCGGCGTTGCGGTCAACACCAGCACGTCGGGCTTATACCCCTTCTCAATGAGCGTCTTCCGTTGAAGGACACCGAATCGATGTTGTTCATCGATCACCGCGAGTCCAAGTTTCGAGAAGACGACGCCTTGCTGGATGACCGCATGGGTCCCGATCACGACCTGTGCGGCCCCGGAAGCCACCTGCTCGCGAATGGCTTTACGCGCCGCCGCACGTCCACCACCACTTACGAGCACGACGGAAAGCTTGAGCGGTTCCAGCAGCCCCTTCATCGTTCGATAATGTTGTTCAGCGAGAATTTCCGTCGGCGCCATCAATGCCGCCTGGTAGCCAGACCCACAGGCCAACACCATAGCCTGCACCGCTACAATAGTTTTGCCAGACCCGACATCGCCTTGCACCAGACGATTCATCGGTTTGTGCGATGCCATGTCCGAAAGTATCTCGCGAATCACCCGCTGTTGCGCCAGAGTTAATTGAAAGGGCAATGCCCGATCCAGCTTGCCGAGGAGCGGTGTTTTCAGATTAAACGACACCTGCTTGACCTCTTCCTTCATCACGCGCTGCCGCGAGGCCAATGCGAGCTGGAGCACGAACAGCTCTTCGAACGCCAAGCGGCGATGCGCCGGCGTGAGGCCACGATCGAGCTGTCCACCGTCCGTCCCAGGTTGAGGGAAATGCACATCCTGAATCGCTTCTTGGATAGGCGGTAATCGATAGCGTGCGCGAAGCGGGACCGGCAACACCTCTTGCGCTTCATCGGCATGCGCATCCAGCAAGTTTTTTATGAGCACGCGCATCTGACGGGAAGTCCACCCCTTGGTTTCGTGGTATACGGGAACGATACGGCCCACATGCAGCGGCACTTCTGCCTCTGCGCCCACCACTTCATACTGTGAGACCTCCATCCTCATCGCCACCCATCCCTGCGCGCCAGCCACCACCCGCCCGGTCAGCATAATCCTCGTCCCGACGGTGAAGAGTGCTTCGAGAAACGGCTGATTGAAGAACACCGACTGGAGACGCCCGGTTAAATCGTCCACCACAATATCGAGGATGGTGAGGCGGCGACTGCGGGCTCGCTTCGCCTCGCTCCTGACGATTGTGCCGCAAACCGAAGCCTGCTCACCCGGCACCAGCTGCCCAATCGGGGTTATGACTGAGCGATCCTCATAGCGCCAAGGCAGAGTCCACAGCGCATCTTCAACCGTCTCGATTCCGAAGCGTTGCAGTAACGCTGTGCGCTTCGGGCCGACTCCCTTCGCGAAACGGATGGGCTGTTCCCACCATGCGCGCGATGGAGTTTCGCACGTGGCAGGTTCACGTATGACAACCGGCTCCGGCTCCTGCCAGGTACTTACTGGCTCGTGAACAGCCTTACGCAACACTCTCAAAATGACCAGGGCTTCCTGCAGCCGGCGCTGTTGGTCTTCTGCCGGAAGACGCTGCTGGTCTTCAAGAAACAGCTCCCGCAGCCGGAGCAACGCCGCTTCAATCGCCCGTGGGTAGACACGATCGGACAAGACCTGCATGACTTGTGTGCAGACAAAACGATTCAGATTCTTCACGGTGGGCAGATGAGCGAAGGCATCGCGTGTCGCGAACTCGATCGGACGCGCGACACGGTTCAGCCATAGCTGAAACTGTTCGGGATGGTTGGGCTCGGAAGAGCGCCGTATCACAGTGGCGGATCGTATCATAGCCCTACCCTCTCCTCAACGAGGACTAGCAGGATGCTGAAAAAGTCCGCCAGCAGCGTTCTCGCATCGTTCAGACCCTCAGGAAGAGTCGCAGGAGGCGCCGCCAGCGACGCGACGTGATGATCCAACAGAACTGGAGTCGAAACAGACCCGCCTGATCGATCCCAGCGTGGTCCCAAACACGACACATCACGATCTGTTGAGCACGATCCGCGACGAAATCGAAAAAGGAAACGTCAAGACTGCGGAAACAAAACTGGCAGATCTGCCAGCATCCATCACACACGACAGCCACACGCGCCCCTATGTATCCATTCTCTGGAACAATCTGGGCATTCAACAGGAAAAACACGGCGGCACGGCGGTCTCGATCAAGGCCTTCAAGAACGCTGCGGCGCTCGACGCGAAGAATCCCGTCATCCAACTGAATCTCGCCCATGCCTATTGGGAGCAACGCGATCCGGCTATGACGCAGGAGTTTCTAGAGCAGCTGGTCTCCCTGGCTCCGAACGAGCCATTCCCTCATCTGGCCCTGGCCGAACTCTTTCAGGCGCGGGATCAGCTCGGCGAAGCGGCTCGTCATCTCGAACAGGCCACTGCCCGATCAGGTAAAGACCCGGCAATACAATCCTATCTGCGGACCGTCACAGCCAAAGTTCGCGGAACCGAGAAAAGCGACGCGCGGCTAGCCAGCCGAGACAGCGCACACTTTATCGTGAAATTCGATGGGGAAACCGATCAGGATACTTGGGCCACGGTGTTGGAGATTCTTGAAGAGGCCTATCGAGAGATCGGGCAAAAGTTCGGGCACTTCCCCTCGAAAACTATCGTCGTCGTCCTGCACGCCAAGGCGACATTTCAAAGCGCGACCGGCAGTCCCATCTGGGCCGACGGGCTTTTCGATCCAGTACTCGGACGCATTCAAGTTCCTATGCAGGATGCCTTGGCAGACCGTGTCTGGCTCACACGGGTGCTACGGCACGAGTTTATCCATGCCCTCCTGCATGACCAACTCGGTTCAGCCAGCAACGCCATCCCAACCTGGCTCAATGAAGGGTTAGCGATGGAACTGTCCGGGGATCGGTGGTCGGACCTCGATCAGCTGATGAAGCAGGACTTTACACTGATTCCTCTGACTGCCTTGGAAGGAGGATGGGGGGGCCTGTCCAGCGATGCTGCAACCGTCGCGTATCTGGAGGCCAACTCGGCCGTGCACTATCTCATCGACCGTTTCGGTATGGGGCAGGTACAAGGGCTGCTCACACACCTCAAGGCACGGCAGTCCCTCTCGAACGCCATGCAATCGCAGCTCTCGATGTCATACGAACAGTTCCAGTCACAGTGGGTGGATCAGCTACCGGCACAGGGAAAGAACGGCTAGATCGCTTCTTCCTTCGTCTCTTCAAACTCTGCGCCATGCCAAGCCGGGAGAATCTCAGCCGCATCGTCGTGTCCAGCTACTAGATCCGTTTCTTCCACGGCAGGCTCAATCGTGTCCTCCCATAATATCTGTCGGCCTCGATTATCTGTCATTCGGACGCGAAACTCGATCTGCTGAGATGGCCCCGACAGTCCCTCTGTCTGGCCGACGACCGCCCTGTTGACATGTTCTACCTGTGCAAGCCTGTTGGTTCCGGCTGAAAAATGATCGGACCAGACAAGCTGTCCGGTTACAGGATCGACAGCGCGAAGGAAAAACTGCGGCTGACCCTCGATTGCGCCTTGGCTATGAACCCGGGTCACCGTCGCCTGTGGCGCGACAAGCTGGGCCACAACCCGGTGAGTGGAACCGGTCTCTTCATCTCCCCCACTGAGATTTAGAAGGCCTTCCCAAAGAAACCGGCCTGTCGTTGCATCATAGACACGGAGTGTAAACGTTGAAAGTCCGTCAGCCCCTGGGCCGACCCCGCCCGCAAAGATCCGCTCACTCGGTTGACTACCCGCCGACGTGGCATCCTCTCTCACATTTAGATCGTACGTTTCCTCGGAGAGAATCTCGCCGTTCTCAGCATCGTAGGTTTTCACAGTAATCGTGGACGTCTCGGCATTCTCATACCCCACACCAGCGGCCACGACTGTCCTCGGTTTCGTCGGGGTGAGAGACGGCTGATCCTCAGCCCATGCTGTAAATGGAATGACCGAACCGATCATGACACAGGCGATTAAGGCTATACGGAACACCTTTCGTGTCCGACTATCGATTCGCTGTTCTCGATACACCATTTGCGGCCCCCCTTGCTTGTGCTGGAGTCTCGCATTGACGCCCTGTAGCGTAAATTCCCCACTGTGGGGAGAAAACCCTTCGAAAGAGGGGGTAAGAGAGGGCTCAGGAGAGCTGAGGGGTCAACCACCCCTTATGAGTCTTCGCGAGTCAGTCAGGGGGCAAATCGCGCCTATTGCCGTGTATGGCAGACCCAGGTATCATCCCGTACATGCGACGCACCTGGACACTGATCGGCCTGCTTGCAGGGCTCTGCCTTATCGGAGCCAATACCGCCCAGCTTATACCGGTTACGACGGAGACCGCCCGATCCGGATGGATGCTCTACCTTCTCGCATTTCCTATCGCGCTTGCGGGCCTTGTGTGGATGGGATGGGCCTGGACCGCCATGGTCTGCGTCATGTATGGAACGGTG
>SWDN01000053.1 GCA_005116775.1 Nitrospira sp. | reverse complement strand
CCGTGGAATGGGCAGATGGTCATCGACAACCTTGTCATATCTACTTCGTACATCGGCCCTCCGGGAGGACAGGGAGGCGGAGATACGATTCCGCCTATAGCTCCAACTGGACTCACCTTCGTGCCAGGCAATGTCAACCCGTGAATAACCCGTGGAATGGGCAGATGGTCATCGACAACCTTGTCATATCTACTTCGTACATCGACCCTCCGGGAGGACAGGGAGACGGAGATACGGTTCCGCCTATAGCTCCAACTGGACTCACCTTCCTGCCAGGCAATGTCAAACCTACGTCGGGGCAGTGAAACTGCCCCGACGTCACCTTAAACAAACACGCGGGGCAAGCTCACAACATTGAGCTGTTGTCGTACGCTCCCCAAAACTGAGACAGCGCAAAAGGAGAACTTTCTGGTACAATAGCCACCCTAGCCAGGAGGTTCCCATGCGTCAGTCGAAGTTTACCGAGACCTAGATCGTCCGTATACTGAAGGAGGCCGATGCCGGCCGGCCGATCAACGAGATCAGGAGGAAATACGGCATCAGTGCTGCCACCTAATACAACTGGAAAGCCACGTACGGCGGGTTGGAGGCGTCGGACATCAAACGGCTCAAGGAGCTGGAGCACGAGAACATCAAGCTCAAGCGTCTCTATGCCGACATGACGCTGAAGGATGTTTCTCGAAAAAAGCTCTTAGGCCTGTTGAGCGGCGGGAGATCGTGCCCACCTGGTCACTCAAGGCGGCCTTCCGGTTCAGCGAGCCTGTCAGGCCGTGGAATCTCAACTGGGCCACCTACTATCACGGTGTGCCGAGTCCACCGCGGTCAAGCGCCTTAATCACCGACGCATCATCCCACCCTGTGCGCCACGAACCCTCGCTGAGGATTCTGGAAATACGTGACCGGTTGCGGCTCACCGGGCATCGCTGGAACCATACACGCCTGTGGTTGGTGTACTGCCGACCTAGCCCGTGCACCCCATGGCCGTGCCCCCCAGCCCGATGTCGTGTGGCACTCGACTTCATGAGTGATAAGTTGTATGGAGGTCGGCGGTTCCGAACCTTGAATATTCTGGATGAAGGGTGCGAGAAGGCTTGGCAAGCAAAGTGGACACTTCGTTGCCCGACGAGCGAGTGATTCGGGTGCTGGAGTAAGTCACGGCCTGGCGGGGCCAACCGCATGCCCTTCGGCTCGACAATGGCCCAGAGTTCCTCGCCGATCGCTTTGCAACTCGATCTGGTGCGAGAAATCAGTGCGCAGTGGATACAGGAATACAATGAAAAGCGCCTGACAAATCGCCGAAAGTTCTTCTTTGAAACTGTCTCCTTGACAGGGAAGCTTACGCAAGAACAACTCGCCAATTTTCCCCTAAGAGAACACAATGCACTGGAAAGATCTGGCAGTCGATGGGGGCTAGGCTGGATGAACCGAAGAATCGGTTGGAATATGTGTGCCTGAGTGATTCTCAACCGGGATATTAGCATTCTGGGGACCTTCAGTGAGATAGTCCCTTAAGGCTCCTAAGAAGAAGAGTTGCCAGTAGAATGTTTCAATATATTGAAAATCCCCAAAGACTGCGGAGGCAGCAAAGCCGATCAAACCTGCCCGGGTCGCTTTCATTTTCATTATGAGCCGACCTCTGGCCTCTTCATCAGCGAGTTGTCCACGGGGAAGAAACCGAAGGACATTGAACGCGAAAAGACTAAGAAAGCAGGCCACTCCAACGATTCCAGCCTCTGCAAGCATGCCTTGATAGAGTCCGTGCGGATGGCGCTCTCTGTTAAAAATTAGGTCATATAGGCTTTGCGTTGAGATCAACTCTCGAACTTGATCCGCATAATTTTCCTTGACAGGAGAAAAATTTCCTAGGCCGACTCCAGTGAGTGGATAGTCCTGCCAAATGTGGAAGGCAATGGCCCACATCACAAAGCGTGACTCTGAGGATTCATCACGCTGGCCCTCTTCAGCAAACGTACCCGTGATGCGGTTGACGTAGTTCGTCGGGACCCATGGCAAAATTAGGACTGCCCCCAGAACCACAATCAACGCGACCTGCAATCGCTGCTTCACACTAATGGCCATTACGGCTAATGCGACTGCTAATCCAAGAAACCCTCCCCTGGATTCTGTAAAAATCGCACACAGTGTCATCCCGATCGCAGAACCAACAAACAACGGCTTTTGGAACCAGGGTCCGCCGCTCTCCAGCGCTTTCGCCACCACCAGCGGGATCATCAACGCAAGCTGAGCTGCAATATAATTTGATCCCCCTGGCCAGAGGTCATCAAGACGAGGATTTCCTGCCAGCCCTTGAAGAAACCCCCAGAACCCCAGTAGCCCGAATGAGACCCCGACAACCCAAACATACAAATTAAAGTGCTTAGGTTCTTTTAGAATTCTTGAAAAGATGAAACAGAGTGCAAAAATCTTTGCCAGATCTAGAAGTTTTTCAAAGCTAGCTACTTGCGATACTTGAGCCATCAAACTGACCACGACTAACCAAGCAAGAAAACAGCCAAACAAAATAAGATTCATACGCTGAGAAGGGCCAGCTGTCGGCTTCACCCCCTGTGCTCTTCTGAGTAAGTAGCCGACCAGGGCTAGGGTTGCAGCCATCAGATGCAACCTTCCAAATACGGAGGCACCCCAGGCTAACGAGTCCGGCCTTAAAATGGTTATGTGGACGTAAAAGAGAAGCCCAAAGAGCGGGTTGAAGAAGCTATATACGACAGAACCGTAGTATATGAGGAACAACGCAGCTATCCGCATTGGCACCTCAAGTATAGTCCGCTAACCACAGAAAAAGACAACAGCCTCATACTCACGACACTAAGCCCAAATACATCGCTTCATAGCTTCTAACCATGCGTTCTATTGAAAATAGCTCACACGCGCGATTGCGAGCCGCCATCCCCATTACTTCTCTCTTATTAGGTTCGGCCTGCAATGTGCCCAATACAAGTGCAAGCGTACGGTCGTCTTTTTCATGAAAGAAATGTCCTTCTTGATCATCGGAAAACAAATCTGCGGTCCCTCCAACATCAGTCGCCACAATAGGCAGTCCGCATGCCATTGCCTCTAGAATCGTATTGCTAAACCCCTCGTACAACGACGACTGAACATAGACATCCATACAATTGAGTAGATCAGCGATCCGGTTACTATACCCCATGAGGCGGACATCTTCTTCCAAATCCAGCTGTCTGATAACACGCTCTAGAACAGGGCGATATTCCCCTTCACCAACGAGTAAAAAATAAGGCCGCTCGGCTCGTACTTTGAACCGCGAGAGTGCACGCAAGATTACTTCATGGTTTTTGACGGGATCGAGCCGGGCAATGTTGCCGATGATAAATCGAGTTGGAGGAAGTCCAAAATGCATCCGAATATCTATTTTTCTCGCAGAAGGACTAAAGGTCTTGAGATCAACCCCGTTTGCGATGACATGAATGCGCTCCTCGCTCAAATACCCTTCCGCAGAGAGATCTACCCTCATTCGCTGATTGAGAGTCACCACTCGATGGTATCTACGCAAAGCTATCGCTTGAGCTAGCCGCCGAACAGCGCCGAGCCCTGCGAGATCACCCACCGTCTTTCCATGGAATCCGTAGATGGTCGCGTCTATGCCAGCAAGACACGCGGCGAACGCCGTTTCAATTAGGGTGGGCCAGCCTCTGGCATGCAGAACCGTGACACCGCATTCACGAACCGTCTGGGCAATTCGAGAGGCAAGTCGGAGATCATTGCCGGGCTTCTTGCGGAGTTCGATCACCTGACACGATGGTGACCGTAGTTGGCGGGCAAACTCACCGGCTTCGGTAAGGCAAATGATAACGTGCCGAAACCGATCGTGGCGACCGTAGTTGACGATATTGAGAAGCCCGCGTTCCATCCCCCCTTCCTTGAAGGAATAGATCGTATGTCCAATAACGAGGGGAACACAATCCGAAGGACGATCCGGCATCGAAACAACTTAGGCTTTCTTTGATTGGTGACGAGTCGGATGCTCCACCAGAATATTTCCAATTGCTAGATAGTCCAAGTTACCTTGCAGAAACGCTCGGATAGCATCGTTCGGAGAATTCACAATCGGTTCCTCATGCATATTGAAACTGGTGTTAATCACAGACGGGATACCGCTTAACTTATGGTATTCCTTCAACATCTGATGAAAACTTGGATTGGTCGTTTCAGTAACAAGCTGCGGCCGAGCCGTTCCATCGACATGCACCGCAGCGGGACAGGTCCGTTTCATGAGATCCGTACAGTCAAATGTTAACGTCATGAACTGAGCAGTAAACTCGCCTCCATCAATATTCTGATAGCAACTCCGCCGCTCTTCGTACAAGGTGGCCGGTGCAAACGGCATGAACTCGGTACGTCCAAGTCGTTGATTCAGCCACTGATTCACTTCGGGTTCACTTGCCCTATAGAGAATCGAGCGATTCCCTAACGAGCGCGGGCCATACTCCATACGCCCATTGAAGCGCGCCACGACACTTCCCTCATGAATCAGCTTGGCAACTACTGGTTCAATTGGATTAATGTGCTTGAATTTCAAGCCAGCGGCCTGGAGGTCACGCGCGATGACATCGTCACTATAGTCCGGGCCAAGATACACGGACTCGTATGCGACTCGCTTACCCATAGAGTTGAGACTCGATAGGAATGCTGCTCCGGTCCCGCATCCCCCGTCTCCCATGTTGGGATAGACAAATATCTGCTTGACCCCGGGAATCTCAAAGATTCGCTGATTCAACTTGACGTTGGCGATGACGCCACCGGCCAGCACGATTGTATCCAGCTTCGTCTGCTCGACATAGTGCCGGATGTAGTTCACTGCAACAACTTCAAGTGCTCGTTGCCAAGCAGCAGCCACGTCAATCTTTGGAAATAGTGATGCGAGATAGCGCGAGAAATAGATATTATTGCTCTCGATAATTCTAAAATTCCCTGGCTCTTGGTGAAACCGGCTTAACACGAGATCGAGGAGAATCGAAGGATCCCCATACGCAGCCAAGCCCACGATCTTCCCCTCGTGTCGGCTCGGCTTGAACCCTAACGAAGACGTCACGCCTTCATAGAACGTACCGAGAGAATGAGGGTATTCTAATTTGTGGACGCGGCGAATTCGTGGGCCTTCCCCGATACTGGTTGAGCCGGCCAATCCGGAACCATACCCGTCCAACGTAACGATGAGCGCACGATCGTAACCGCTTGCATAGTAGGCAGCCGCTGAGTGAGCAGAATGGTGATCAAATCGTTTCAGCTTGCTGAGCAACCCCAAGTCCTTCAGGTTGCCTTCTAGTTCATCTTGCCAGCGTTGATGATAAGTCAAGGACTCTCGTTTCCACTGACGCGAGCTTCGTTTGGCAAGATTTCTCGATACCACACCTTCCGCACCGGCCATTCGGTAAAACAGTTTGTGCAAGGACGATTTCTCCATCGTGTCATTCGGCTCCAGAAGACCTGGAATCGCATGAGTCCGTGCTGGAACGCGAGCCAATGCCTTCTGGATCTGACTGCGCATGGCTTTGAACGGTGTGTCGTCTAGAAAGCTCGACTCGTCCTGAATATTCTTGGTAAATAACTGTGCTTCCTTCTGCGACTCAAAAAATGGATACGCCACCACATCAATGTCTTTCAACGTCAGCTTGCAATAGTCTAACCCCGCCTGAAGCGCTTTGGCCGGAAAGCCGTCTTGAGCCTTGTTCCGCGTAAACCGTTCTTCCCCTGCAGCGAAAAGGACTCGTCCATTTTCAGTGAGGGTCACATTTGAGTCTTTATCGAGTGGAGATAGGCCTAAAGCGATCATGATTCCTCCAATATCTTCCTTTAAGTCGTGAGTGCGCTGAAGTCACGCCTGAGCTCTACAGGCGTTGCCGGACAACCGCCAAGTTTCCCCAAGAAAAAATCGAAATATCGCTCGCAGCGTGACAGAAAACAATTGAGATCCTGCTGCGATGTCACGTAGGGCGTGTTCCCCGGTTCCACAGAAGGGCTGTGAAACGCAAAGGAAAAGACCCTTAAGCCATCGTTGAATAATTCCTGTGTCAATTGGACGTGCTCAGAGGATACGAAGCCTTCGGGAGAAAGCCAAACTTTATTTACCAATCCTAACCGGGCCAGAATACCGACGGCACGGCAAGATTCCAGAACTCGTAACGAGGCCAGGCGGTGCACCCTTGATCCCCATCGCCGCAAAACCCCGGAGAACCCAACCGTCAATGGAATCTCCAGCAGACGCGGCCGGCTGACCCAGTAAGGTGTGAACGAGTTCTTCGAGAAGTCCGGCCCTCCCTCGTTTGAATAATCCATGTACGGGCACACACTGAGATCGACCTCGAACCCCTGGTCAAGGAGAGTCTGTGCGGTATGTGGGCCAACACCATATCGGCCTGCCTTATAGATAGTGGGCCGAGTGCCGAACCGTTCGCCAATACGTTCACAAAGAAGAGAGAGTTTCTTAGCTTCCAGAATGGCTGGAAGATTGCCGGGAAAACTATTGTACCGACTCACATCTTCGACATAAGGGGGGCTGACCCAGGGATGCAGGTGCGCCCCAATAAGACAACGACCACTTGCGTGAATCTCCTGAAGGAGCGAATATCCATCAGGATCGGAAACGATCGGGTAATCGACAACATACACAGGGGTGATACCATACCGATCGAAAAGGACTTGTATCCGTTCGATATGACGCATCCCTTTCACGGACACGTTCGATCGCGAAAAATCTTTGGACCAGTCGAACTCTTCTTCCGTATCAATAACAACCATCAACCGAGGCTTGGCTGACAACGGCAGATGGCAATAGTCTGATGATAATGGGATCAACATGGCATTCGACAGTCATCTATCCTCGATGGGAGTCGAGAACAGTCCAGGGTTCTTAGCAAGGAACACTGCCACGATGGCGAGAATGCTTCTTTGAGTGAACACTGCGCGATCGTTCGAAACCCCATCACCAGAAAGCCAACCACAGCAACACCCAGCGCTACGATGAAGGAAGCCGCCATCAAGACTAGGTTTTTCACAACAGCACTATTCCTCTCGCCCCTACACTCCGGACAATTGTCCTGGCCGGCCATCCACAAACGTCCGGTGCCATAACTCCAAGACGAGCAAATCCCACAGAAAGGTTGATTGATCTTCCTTACCCGAACAGTGATCGTCCAGAAGGCCTGCCACGACCTTTGGCTCAAAGTATCCTCGCTGGGTGGCCCTTGGCGATAGGAGGACATCATGGGCCATGTCTTTGAGATCCGTTCGAAACCAGTTTTGAAGCGGAGCCCCGAAACCCATTTTGGGTCGATCCAGAATAGTATCTGGAAGAAGTCCGCGAAGCGCAGCCTTTAAAAGCTTCTTTTTTTCGGCTCCCTGCAGCTTCATCTCAGCAGGAAGCGATGCCACGAACTCCATGAAGAGATGGTCCAAGAGTGGAGAACGTGCTTCGAGCGAGTGCGCCATCGTCGCCCGATCCATTTTCACGAGCAGATCGTCTGTCAGATACAGATTGACATCCGCATCAAGCGTGGCATCTATCCAATCATCAGCGTCGCTGTCCGCAAAGACCTGATCAAAGAGCGCTTCGGGGTCACTCTGAGTGAGAGTGCTCCGAAACCCCTCGGCATACAATGCATACCGTTGATCTGGCGAGAAGTGACCAACCCATTTGGCATACCGTCGCTCTGGGGATTGAGCGAGTGCGGAAGAAACCCGATTAATCTTCGCAAACGGCGCCAAGCCCTGAAGTCCTTTTGGTAACGCACCCATACTGGCTGAGATCGATCCCCAGAGCCAGCGGGGCATTGTGTCACCAATACGTGCACGGCGGTTGACCACATACCGGTCGTACCCAGCGAAACTCTCGTCTCCCCCGTCTCCGTTGAGAACCACGGTCACGTATTGGCGCGTCAATTGCGAAATCGCATAGCTGGGGACGGCCGAAGAGTCTCCAAAAGGCTCGTCGTAGTGCCAGATCAGGCGAGGCAGAATATCTGCAACAGGCGCCTTGACCACCAACTCCGTGTGGTCGGTTCCAAATTGCTTTGCCACCATGCGCGCAAACGGCCGTTCATCAAACTTGGCATCCTCGAATCCGACACAGAAGGTACGAACAGGACGATTCATGGCTTGTGCCATATAGGCCACAACAGCACTCGAGTCGATTCCCCCGCTCAGAAAAGCTCCCAATGGAACGTCGCTTACCAGCCGTATCTTCACCGCTTCAGCCAATCGCCATTGAAGCTCAGCAACGGCATCTTGAAGCGAGAGCTTGCGTTTCGGCGTATAGTGGAGTTTCCAGTAGCGCCCGATCTCGATCCTACCGTCTCGCAACTCGAGCCAGTGAGCAGCTGGAAGTTTCTTGATCCCGGTAAACGAAGTGAGTGGGGCCGGGACATACCCGAACGCTAGGAACTGGTCAAGTGCGACGGAGTTTACCTCTACCTGTACGGCAGGATCTGTGAGAAGTGATTTAATCTCGGAGGCAAACAGGAAGCGCTCACGATCACAGTAATAGACCAGCGGCTTCTTTCCGACACGATCCCGAGCAATAAAGAGCGTGCGAGTATTGGTGTTCCATACCGCAAACGCGAACATTCCCCGAAGATGCGTTAGACAGTCCCGCCCGTATTCTTCGTAGGAATGGACAATAACTTCCGTATCGCTGTTCGTCCGAAATACATGCCCCCGTGACTCAAGATCCTTGCGCAACTCATTGAAATTATATATTTCTCCGTTGAATGTTACCCAGACCGTCCCATCCTCATTGCTCATCGGTTGAGCTGCGACTGTGCGGAGATCGATGATGGACAATCGGCGGTGGGCCAGACCGATATTCTTATCAATCCATATTCCCTCGCCGTCCGGACCTCGATGGGTCAGAGTTCCCACCATGGCCGCCAACTCCTGACGAGCCATCACCCTTGTCGGGTCCAGATAGAGCTTCCCGGCAATACCACACATAGCTAGATCGTCCTTCCTATCTCCTACTTGGTTCTGTATTGTCTCGTTCGAGATCGTCCCGAAGAGAATGCGTCGGATGCGACATTCAGGCCGGTTCGTCGATATGATCGGACCGCACGGCACGGTTCGTGTGCCCTGCTAGCATACGTTCGTACAAATCTTCAATGCACCGAAGACGATTCGTGAAGGAAAACTCACTCTCAATCCTCGCTCGGCCTGCCTGACGAAGTTTTTCCCGTAGAGTGGAGTCATCAGCCAGCTTCAACAGCGCTGTTCCTAGCCCCTGCACATCACCCTGTGGAAGAACATACCCCGTCTCCTGATCCAAGACCAGTTCTTTCGCTCCGGCCACATCGGTCGTGACAACCGGAAGCCCCATTGCCATCGCTTCCAGGATACAATTTGGTAATCCTTCCCGACGGGAACTCAGCATGAAGATATCGAATGCGGAGTAGACCGATTGGAGACTGGATCGATATCCGGGAAACACGAGGTTTTGTTCAATGTCCAGCGTCGCCGCCAACTGTTCCAATTTTGACTGGGTATCGTCACCCCGTCCATCTCCAACAATGACGAATTTAGCAGCGGGATACTTTCGAGCCACCAAGGCCGCAGCACGTAACCATGTGTCGAGGTCTTTTTCCTGGTTAATGCGGCCCACATAGCCGATGACGGGGAAAGCTCCATTCAGCTTCAATTCATCGCGGAAGTCTCCCGTACCTTGAGCCGGTGACCAAGCAATGGTGTCGATGGCGTTATGAATGACCGTGATACGCTCGGTCGGTACTCCCCCAGCCACCATCTCAGCCTTCGTTGCATGAGACACGGCAACGAGATGATCTAACCGGCGCATGATGAACAAATCGAGACGTCGGTACAATTCCCCCTTTAAGCCAAGCAACACCCACGCGTGGGCCGTGGAAAGAAGCCGCACAGGATGCGGGCACATCCATCGACCCACCAGGTACGCAAAGAAATCGCTCTTGTAATCGTGAGAATGAATCAGATTGATGTTGTGCTTCACTACGATGTCGCGAAGCGCACCAAGCACGCGGGGATCGAATTTGCCTCGTTCCTCGATCTCGTAAAACGTCAGTCCTTTGGCTCTGGCCTTCTCAGTAATTTGAAACTCGAGGTCTCGTACATCACGAATATAGGCAACCACGACAGACAGACGCGACTTGTCGTGTTGCTCAGCTGAGAGCAAAATTGTCTTGTCCGGCCCGCCTCCCCATTTATAGGTATTCCGCACTTCAAGGAGTCGTATCTCAGGCATGACCATCCTCACCATCAGGTTTAGTAGCTTTTAGGAAGCTGGCAAGATGGGCTTTCGCCGAACGGAGCAGGCAGAGCCCGGCCTGTACACGATCGCGGAGTAGATAGACCTCATGAAACTGTGCCGCGAAGGGCTTTGGCTTTCCAAAGTCATGCCGCCTACTAGGTTCCGGCGCAATTTCATCATCGTGTTGGCGATAGTAGCTATATACATAAGCATTCGTCATGAGCAACACGAGCGGTCTCGTAAGCGTATGCGTGTCGTACGACTGTAAGTCTGTGATACAGGCGTCAAAGAAGAAGTCCGCCTTCTTGCGAAAAGCCTGACGGCGGTCCGATGAGTCGAAACGAGCGGCGAGGCAAAAGACGTTGGCTTTTCTGATATCCTGAGCCGGCCAGGTCTCAGTTTGAATCAGCACACGGTCTAAAACCTGCTGATACGGTACCTCATGTTCCAGCATCCAGGAAGCATAGTGAAGAAGACTCGCTCTGGCATAGGCATACATGAAATCTAATTCGTTCCGTTCGATTTTGACATCCAAATATTTTCCGAGAACTTGGAGGAAGACCGTGTAGGACCAGCGCTTCTCAACGTCGGCAAGATTACGCCCATCGATATCGTCAAGCGGGTGAATGCACCGACGGATTAATTGCTCAGCTTTGGCCAGATAGGTTTTCCTACTCGTGAGTATCTCGGCGTCTAAGAGAACACTAATTGAATTTCCACTTCCTCGCCCCGGGCCATGATATCCCTGAGTCGCGGTGAGACTACAGTATCCGGTCGGTCGCCGATCCAACCAACCACATGATCGCATCGAGCCATCGTCCATATTGATGACCCAGTCTGCGAGCGACAAGACGGCTTCTTTCGCAGCCGGCGCTCCGGTCAGATAATAGTAGTAGAGCAGTCCCGTGGCATAGTTATGCTCGCAGGCCGGACCACCCCCATAGGAGCTTGAGACCTTGGCTTGCGGACTGGTGATCGAAAAGGATCGATGTGTGGATGTCCCGGCATCAGTATAGTGATCAGTATGCCAAAAAAGCCCCCCATTGAGCGCCGATCGATCATTCTGCGTGTGATATAGGTCGATATCGATGACATGCTTGGCAAGATCACGAACGAGATCATACCAACGGACGTCCCCTGACCGAACCAGTTGGATGATGCCCCCATAGATAACGTCATACTGGTTGTTATAGTGCGCCACGAGCGGTCGATCGCCCTTCCAGTTAACCGCTTCATGATCGGCGTAGAGATCTCCAAAGTTCCTCCATCCGTACTCATCGACAATCTCTCGACGCTCGAAGAAAGTATTCTTGCCGTTAACCGCCATCCCAACCAAACGCTCCGCAGCCATCTCGCATTCCGACATGGAATGACTATCCTTCAAAGCGGCGACATGACCGAACGCTCGAGCGCGTGCAGACCAGTCGGCGGGAGGCATCGCGACAAGACGGTCATGTGTCCAATTGAGAGAAGATGGCTCTCCGAAGGAATCATATTGCAGAAACACTGTATGGGTTTTCTGTTCCCCTCCTTGCAATTCAAACAGATCGCTATACTGGCGGGGGAACAGCCTGACGACCATCTCGCCGTTCTGCACCTCAATCGCTTTCGGGAAGTTCTCCCAGAATCCAGATACCGCCACAGAAAGACTTTGATGTTCCCCTCTAATTCTGACGGTTGGAGTTGCCCGTCTGCCCTGCTCGATAAGCGCTCCGTCTAGTTTGACCGAGTATCCGGGGAACGATGTGGTGACTGTACCCAATCGATTCACATGGTTGGGGCTTTGCCAGTTCACACCTCCGCTTGAGTCTTGATACAGCTCAAGAGACTGACACGACTGACTCTGCATCGCATCTCCAGGGGTGACGTTCCACTCAACCGAGCTCACTTGCGCTGACGATAGACCAAGATAAAGAGAACAGTCCCTGAAATAAATAGATTGCGCATCGCCGAGATCCCACAATCCGCGTGGATGAAGCGCCGCGCGGCTGTTTCGTATTGTCCACTCACACTGCACATCGCTGCGTTGCGCATAGAAGGTCAGCCGTACGATGAACTCGGCAAGCGACGTCCCGTCGACCGAGCGCAGTATTCCATCTGCGCAAACTGTTGTTCGTAACCGGCCTGCCGTTTCAACTTCGACATGCCTCAGATAGGGAAGATATTCCTTCCCTTCTGCGTCGGATACAACCAGCTTACTCCCCTGATTCCCAGCAACCTCAACGCCACGAACGATAACGCGGTCAAACGGCTTCACAATCTCGGACGACAGGGTGAACTGTGCAATCCCCGTGTTAATCACAATATTGTCACCAAGACGATCGACTGAGATTCCGGCACTTACATCATCACTGCCCATCGGATTGTTCAGTGAGACTTCGAGAGAAATGGTTTCGTGTGATTCAAGCGTCACCTGGAAGTCCAGCAGCACCCATTTCAGGCTCGTATCGCTCCAACGCGCAAGAGCCTGGGCTTGCAACGGTTGGCATCGGCCGTGTTGATCCCGAATCCCGAGTGCGTGGATATCGAAGCACTCACCCTTGGGCAAAGGGATGCCCACTGTCACAGGCTCCTGTATCCGAGTGATGCCGGATCGTTCTGCGATTCGGATCGGAACAACAAGGGCATGTTGCACCGCCGGTGCCGTCGTTTCTGTGCTGGAAAATGACATGGCGTGAATAGCGAAGGTTCGTTCGATCGTGTTCGTCAGCTCGCAGCAGTAGTTGAAAGTCTGGAAGCAAGTGTCGCTGTCACATTCCGCACATCAAATCTTTGGAACTCCTGAGAATCGACCAACGCGTCTAGTGCTCCGTTGTGCCATGCCTCATAGAGCGTAGCGAGCGCATGACCAATGCCTTGGATATTTTCCGGATCTGCCACCGCGCCCAGGCGGTGCTTGACCATGAGATGGCTCGTGGCGCCATCGAGCGGCGAGATACCTAAAATTGGCTTGCCCACACCGATGTAGTCGAAGAGCTTTGAGGGTACCTGGGTTTTTGTCCCAGGTTGGAGCAACAGCAGAACATCGGACTGCTGCAGATAGTCGAGACTCTGTTGATACGGCACATGCCCCTGAAGACTCACAACATCGGCAAGACCGGAGACGCGAAGGTAGTCGGAAAGACTATAGGGCAACTCGGCTGAACCGATGAGCAGGACCCTTACTTTGTCGCGTGCAATCCGCTGTTGTTCCAAACAGAGACGGAGCGCTTCCAGGAAATTCATCGGGTCTCGTTTACCGTAGAGAAATCCTGTATGGGTCATCGTAAAAACTCGACTGCTCGACCGACCAGCAGGTTCGAACACCCGGCCGAAGTCTTCCGCATCGAATCCGTTCAGCAATGTCATGAATTTTTCTGACGGCTGCATTGGGAAGCGCTTCACAAACTCCTCTTGCAGTTCGTGCGTATTAGCGACCACGACGTTCGCCTGTTCAATGACCACGCGTTCCAACCAAGATTCGATTCGATTTCTCATCGGGGAATAGTCCAGACGAAAAGGATTTGTCATCCAGGGATCTCGAAAGTCCACGATGAGCGGCTTACCTGTGAGTCTCCTCAGCAGAACTCCAATGACCAACGCCGTCCATGGACGTCCTGTCGAAAAGATGGCATCGAATCGGTACCGACTGAACGCAGATAGCCCTCCGAGTGTTCCAGGAATAATCCAGCCCATTTCCTCGTCTGGAACCTCAAAAAGGTCAGTGATCCCGTCCTTAAGCCGATGATAAAAGCTCTTCTTCGGTTGAGGAGTTGATAGGAGAGGTCCGGCGTTGCTCTGTTCTGAAGTCGAACGGGTCGGTGCTGAACTTGACCTACTTGTCCCTTGCAGCCGCCCTTTGAGTTCCAGCAACCCCGTCAACCACCGAATCACTGAAGTTCGCACAATAAGAGAATCGGCTGGAATTTTCTTCAGAAGTGACGGGTCCGTCGAGAAATAGGACTCATAGCTCTCCTCTTTTATGGACAGAATGATCGGCTGCCAGCCATTGCCAGGAAGATACTTGGCAAACTTCAAGACGCGTTGTGACCCTGCAACACCGATCCCTCCCACAGGAGGGAACAGGTATGCAATCATCAAGACTCGTTTCACCTATACCCCCTGTCAGATATTGCGCCAGGCGTAGACTGGACCGAGTCCGCGGGCAAGAAAATAGGTTAAAAAATAGGCGCCGAAATGGAAAAAGTACCGCACCGTGCCCGACCGTATACTCAGCAGGCCGGACAGCAGAATAATGGGACCAAAGAGAGCCAGGCTCGATACGATCAACCACCACAGCGCCAGAGAACTATTGAACATCCACAAGACCGGGGTTACAAAAAGACACCCTATGGCGACGATGAAATAGATGGGCAACACTAAGCTAGGTATTTCTGAAGACTTAAGTCCGTGCCGAAACGCGCCTATGAGATTATCTCGTCCACGCCACAGTTCTTTTCGAAAGACCTCCCACAACGTCCGTGGCTCGCCATGGTGCCAGCAACGAATGCGCGCATCGGCGACAAGACGAGCATGTTGGGCAATCCGGTAGGAGAGATCAACGTCTTCACACGTGCCCATCGATTCATCAAACCCACCGCACTCTCTGAATGTCTTCCGTCTGACAAACATGTTTCCGGAAGGCAACCAGTTTGGCTTAGTCAACGACGGTCGGGCCTCAATCTGCTTTTGCAACACCTGTCGAACCCACGTCGGGGGGTCCAATGGGACCACATGGTAACTGCCCACTGCACCAACTCCAGCATCCTCGAAATGACAGACCGCGCTCATGAGCCACTCTTCATCAACCGTGCAATCTGCATCAACGAAGGCAAGAATCTCCCCTGTCGCAACCTGCGCACCAGAGTTACGCACGCTCGAAATCGTCCCTCCCCGCTTCCCTACAACTTTGGCACCAGCTTCCCGGGCGATTCGCGAGGTCGCATCCGTGGATTCATGGTCTACCAATATAATTTCCATGCTGTCTCGTGGGTATACCACCCTCGCCAGCGACGACAGTAAAGCGGGAAGATGCGCCGCTTCATTCCTAGCCGGAATAATGATGGAAACCTTGACGGGTGAAGGATTCATAACTGCACAGAGAATCTAGTTCTTGACCTCTATAATGGCAGCCCAGCAATACCGTTGAAGAAACGGGAACAGCATGAGCAGGACGCGGTCAATGACGGCAGTGACCTTCAGCGAGAGGCGAAACAGCCCCTGGCTTTTGGTGAGCCACAGAATACCTTGCGGAAAGATGGAAAAGAGATAGTAGCCGCGATAGTCTCCTTGCTTAAACGCCTGAGAAAAATCGCGAATTTGTGCGACGGTCATAGGCTGTTCCGTGGGTGTCCGCCGGTTGGGCGTCAACCTACGAAACAGACGCAAAAAGATGTTGTGTGCCAGTGGTTCAATGAACAACGCGCGCCCGCCAGGCTTCAATACACGGGCCACCTCTTGACCTACCAGGCCGACATCCGTGTGATGTAGGATCGAGACACCCAATACAAGATCAAATGTCTTGCTGGGATAGCCTAAATGCTCTGCTGCCATCACAGAAGGCCGAATCTTCTTAGCAATTCCCTCTTCTTCCGCTTCATGCAGCAAGTTTTTAAGGCTGCCTGGAGAGATGTCGAAGCAATAGACCTCGGCGCCCCGTTTACCATACTCGATTGTGCTCCACCCTTCCCCACACCCAAAATCAAGAATGGTTAGTTTCTTCAATCCGCCGATGGCGCCAAGATACGCATTCCAGATCGCATCCATTCCACCCTTGGCGTAAAAATTACTCTCTTCATCGCCTTGATGATGATGG
>SWDN01000052.1 GCA_005116775.1 Nitrospira sp. | reverse complement strand
GCGACGCCGAATTCGGCACGGTCAGATAATCATTCACGCCATCGAACGTGAGCCCTCCCCCATAGTTCCCCGTCGTCCGCGCAACGCCATTGGCAAGCGTGGCCGTATTGTTGTTGCCGGAGCTGTCCGTGGCGCTTGTGCCAGACACCTCATTGAAGCTCCAGCCCGCCACGAGCCCAGAGGGAAGAGGATTGGTAACCGCGGTGTAGTTGGCTACGTAGCTCTGGGCCGCCGCGGGGACCGTGATCGTATGTTGCTGTGCCCCGCCGTCGGACCATGAGGCAAATGTGTGGGTGCTGGTCGAGACGGTCTGATCGCGCGCCTCGATCGTGTGGGTGAAGCCGACCAGCGTATCATAGACGAACGGTCCCTGGTGCGCGATGCCGTCTACGTACAAGGTGAGGCCGCCCGGGGCCGTCTCAAAGGCGAGGTTTACCTTGTCCGGGGAGACAATCGCTGACTGTGCTGTCTGTAAGCCGTCGGAGTCGGTGACCGTCAGCGTGATGCGATAGCGCGTGAAACCGCTAAAGTCATGCCCGCTTGTCGGGATCGTGAACGAGCCGCTGGTGACGCCGGTAATGGGAGTTCCCGGATGCACATGGCCTTCATGGAGAAAATCGATCGTCCAGGTAAAGGCACTGGCCGACAGCGGACCATCTTCGACATCCGTCGCCTGCCCGCTGTAGAAGATCACATCACCCGCTCGGAACAATGCACCGCTTGAAGGCGTCGTGAGTATGGTGACCACCGGTTTACTACCCACATTGATGGCAATCGGCGTCGAAATTGTCGAGTTGACCCCATCGGAAACGGTCAGGCGAGCTTGGTACAGGCCTGCATTTGCATAGGTGTGCTGCGGGTCTGGGGCGGTGGAGGTTTGTCCGTCGCCGAAAGCCCAGAGGTAGCTCAGCAACAGCCCTTCCGGATCTGAGGAACCAGCGCTAGTGAAATTGACCGTGAGCGGGTTCGCACCTTCTATCGGCGTCGCCGATGCTGCAACCACCGGAGGCAGGTTGGCTTGCGTGTACCGTATCCGATGGAGCTGGCTGACCCCAAAGCCGTTGGCATTCGAGAAACCAAGGTCGAGATAATACAGCGCGCCATCAGGGCCTTCCGTGAGATACACGATGTCGCCTACCGGCCCATCCGGACTTCCGTTAGCTGGCTCGAAGTTGAACACGCCGGTGACATTCCCATTCGCGTCGAACGTCAGCCGACGGATCCAATTCTGCGCATAGTCGGCAAAGAAGTAACTCCCCTGATAACTGCTGGGAAACTGGGTGCCGTGATAGACGAACCCACCGGTGATCGAGGCGTCACGTCCATTGAGCGGATAGGAATAGATGGGATTCGTGTATGCTGGGTTGCTGGAAACGCCTTCGGTATTCGGCCAGCCGTAGTTGGCCCCCCGCACTCCGACATTCACTTCTTCATGCTCGGTACTTCCCACATCACCAATGAGTAATCGGTCGGTGGGCGAGTCATAGTAGGCGCGAAAAGGATTGCGTAACCCAATTGCCCAGATGGAATCCCAGTTCGGGCCCGCCCCGTCGTAGAACGGATTGTCGGTCGGCACGGTGCCGTCGGCGTTGATCCGATGGAGTTTTCCGCGTGGGTTCGTGAGTAGCTGTGCATTACCGGAAATAAAGTGATCGCCGACGGTGAAGTAGATCTTGCCATCATTGTCAAAGTTGATCGCACCGCCGTGGTGATCGTTGCTGGCGTTCTGCGGGTCCTCATAGAGGACCACCTCGCTGCCCGCAATGGTGCCAGTTAGGGAGGCGTTGGCGGTAAAACGCGAGAGCCGATCACGGTTGGGTGTGTCAGCCGTATAGAAAAGGTAGTAATAATGATTGGTGCTGAAATTCGGATCGAGCGCAATGTCGTAGACCCCCTGTGTAAAGCCTGAGGAGACGACATTCGTCAACTGCAAGAACGGTGTCGGGTCAGGCTGGGTATAGGGAGCCTGTAACACTTTGATCGTACCTGCAAATTCCACGACCAGCAGGCGGCCGTCTGGAAGAAACTTGATAGCGGTCGGGAAATTGAAACCAGTAGCCAAAACCTCGTTCTGGAAAGAACTGGCGCTCAATACGTTAACGGTATTGTCGGTGCTCGTCCCAGCCTGGTTCAGGTTGCCCGCCGCATCGCTCGCCACCCCGGCCCCGATTGTTGCGATCACGGTCCCGGTCGCGCTCATCCCCGACACCGCCACAGTGTACGTCGTCCCGCTCCCTGCGACTGTCGCGGTCGTTGCCCCCGCCGTCCCGCTCAGCGTCACGTCGCCCGTGGTAAAGTTCGTCACCGGCTCGCTGAAGACCACCGCAAAGGTGATGGGGCTCGTCCCGGTCGGATCTCCTTGCCCCGCTGCTTGATTAACCGTTACCGTCGGCGCCACGGTATCGGGACCAATGGCAGTCCTGAAAGTGCTGTTGGCACTCACCCTTTCATTGCCGGCAGCATCGACTGAGCGGACCCGGTGATGGTGACGCTATGCGCCGTCAGCAGGGTCGAGTCAAGGGTCGTCGTAAGGCCGTAGCTCGTGGTCAGCCCGTAGTTGACCTGCGAGGTTGCTGCCTCATTGGTCGTCCATGTGATGGTTGCGGAACTGCTCGTGATGCTGGTCGCGGTGCGCGCAGAGATGGTTGGCGCCGTAGTATCGAGTATGATCGTGTCGGCTATAGCAGACGTGGACCAATTACCCGCCCCATCCATGTACCGGACATACACGGTCTTGGTGCCGGCACCGGTCGTGAGCGTCCATGCCTTCGTTGGTGCATACGCTTCTGCCGCCGAAAACGAAGTGCCGGTATTGGAAAACTGCATCTGTGTGACACTGCTCAAGACGTCAGTCGCGGAAAGCGTGAGGGTCACATTCCTGCTCTTAGTCGCCACCGAGCCGCCGTTGATGACAAGCGTGCCGGTCGGCGCAATTTTATCGATGGTATAGACTTGGCCCGTGACGGCGCCGTTGCCCGCACCAGGCCCGCCCAAGGGATTCGTCCCATCGGTGATCGAATCGTTATCCACCAGAGTCAGCCCCAGCGTCCCGTTCCCCGTCCCCGTGCCCGCCGTCACCGTGTAGCTCGCCCCACTCCCAACCACGTTCGTAATTGTCGCCCCCGCCACGCCGCTCGCCGTAAGGGCAAAGTCGGTGGGGTCCACCCCCGTCACTGGCTCGCTAAACGTCACCGTCCATTGCACGCTTGTCGCATTCGTCGGCGTCGAGCCCACCCGATCGATCGAGAGCACTGTCGGCGCCACCACATCGACCCCGGTGAACGTCACGGTATTGTCGGTGCTCGTCCCAGCCTGGTTCAGGTTGCCCGCCGCATCGCTCG
>SWDN01000051.1 GCA_005116775.1 Nitrospira sp. | reverse complement strand
CTCATGACACGGTATGAAGGAAAGTTATCAGAGGCGCTTCAAAAAGAATTCGAGATCTTCTATGCCCTCTATCCGTTCAAGAAGAATCGGAAGGACGCGGAGCGCGAATGGTATTACGCGCGGCGGGTGGCGTCGGCGGAGACGATTATGGAGGGGTTGAAGCGGGCGATCGAGTCGGAGGACTGGACGACGGCGGATCGGGATGGACGGCTCTGTATTCCGCATCCGCAACGGTTCCTGCAGAAGCAGCGTTGGTTGGATGATTGGAAGAAAAAACGCGAGGGCGGAAAGTTCGGGGCGGGGTTTGATGAATTTCTCAAGGCGGGGAAAGGGGGCTGAAATATGACCCGAAAATCATCTGTTGGATTTGTGGGCAGATATAGATTCCTCACAGTGGCAGAAACGACGTCCTACCTGGAACGCTGGGGTGATGAAATTAGTGAACGGGGAGCAATCGGTGAATTCCCCTTGCTTCGATCTGGAGATGGTCAACTGATCATTCCAGCGGAGGCGCTCGGGGTGATCGATCGACGAGTCTGCGAACACTAAAAACGGTCCGAATTTCAAACGGTGTAGGCCGTGGTGAGGCGATCGAAGATGTGTGCGATGGTTTGCTCGAACCCACAGTTTGTGTGAAGTCGAACACGGATTGGGACGAGTGCGTTGTTTTGAATGAGTGGTGAGGGGGCGATGACAGTCGCTGAAGCGGCGGAGCATTTTGATGTGGACAAATCCACGATTCGCCGTTGGATGGTGCAAGGTTGTCCGTGTATGCGCCGTGGTCGGCGTGGACCGGGTGGGGGCGCGGAGTTGGATCTTAAGGCGGTCCAACATTGGAGAGGACGGACCAATGCGGCGACGGGTATGACGACGGACGAAGTACTGCCGATAGTGGCCACCGTGTTATGGGAGGTGGTCGTCAGAGAGCATCTTGATATTCGAGTCGGGATTTCGAAGGAAGATGCAGCGGCGGCGTGTGTCGCAATCTTCGAGGCCTGCGGCAAACGGTTCGGGAAGAGTTACCGATTCGAAGAGCAGCCGGAGCCTATACGCGCATTGATGCGCCTTTTGTAATCTCCTTCCATTAACCATGGGAGGACGAAGTATGGATCTACTGACACGCGGAAAAATTGAACGCATTGGCACATTGGCCCGTGACGTGGAACGAGGGTTGGCCGGTGAAGACGCGCCCATCGACGCTGATGGGTATCTCGGCCTGAGTCGTCGCGACATCGAAAAATATTCGATGTTGAAAGCCATCGGGTGGAAGGTGGCAGAGATTACGAAACGTTTGCATGGGTCGTCCGGACCGAACCTCGACGGCGTGGAGGGTGAGTGTCACAAGGCGCTGGTCAAGAAGCGCGGAGAGCCAGTCCATCAAGGCACGATCTACGTCCCGGCGGATGTTCTCTATCATCAGCGCGACTTGACGGCGGCGAATGCAGGCAGCGGAGGCTATACCGTCGGCACGTCGATCGGCTCGTTTATCGAGATGGTCAAAAATAAATCCGTGACCGCTGCCATGGGCGTACAGCGCGTCGGGAACCAACGCGAGAGCCTGGCGTGGGCCAAACAAACGGGCGGACCTGTGATCACCTGGCAGGCGAATGAGGCGACGCAGGCGGCGGAATCAACCCCGACGTTCGTGCAGGCAACCGCCTCACCGAAAACGGCAATTGCCCTCCACGACCTGTCGAGGCAGTCGGTGCTCAATATCAGCCCAGCGGGAGAACAACTCTTCCGCGGAGGGTTGGCGGACGGCGTGGCGCTGGCGGGCGATCAAGCCGTGCTCGTTGGTACGGGGGCTTCCGGGCAACCTCTCGGGATCGTCAATACGGCCGGCATCGGATCGGTCACGGGTACGTCGATGGATTATGCGGATATCGTCGAATTTCAGACGGACGTGAGTGACGGCAACGCCGTTCTGAACCCTTCGACCTTGGGGTATGTGACCACTCCGACGATTGCGGCCCTGCTCAAGTCGAGACAGCGATTCACCGGATCAGACTCGGCATTATGGAAAGGGTCCGTGCATGAGGGCGAAATTGAAGGGTGTCGCGCGATGTCCTCAAAGCAGATGCCCACGGCGACAATGTTGTTCGGCGACTGGAGCACCGTCATCGTTGTCGAATGGGGGGTACTTGCCATTGAGGTCAATCCCTTCACAGATTTCAAGGCGGGGATCATTGGTATTCGGGCCGTATGGAGCTTGGACGTGATCGTGACGCATCCGGGGGCATTCTCGCTCGCAACGTCGATTACATAATTACAGAGGTGAATGATGAGTTTCGTGAAGGACTGGAAGCAAGAGAAACCGGTAGCCAACCAGCGGGCGGAGGCTCCGTTTGTTAACGACCCCGCATTGCTGCGACTGGTGAAAGTGAAAGTGCTGAAATCCTTCAGGGTGGGAGGGAAGCCGTTGACGGTCGGCGATGAGGTATCGATCGAATGGCATCTCGCGAAGGACCTCAACGCTCTGGGAAAGTGCGCGATCGTTGATTGAAAGAAGGGAGACGGCGGGCAACATCGCTCGCGGGGGGGAACGCGAGAAGCAAAGCCAGAGCGAGGCCCACCGTCTCCGGTGCCCGCATGCTCGCTCTGGCATCCCCATAATTAGAGCACAACGGCCGTTTCTGCCTGATCGAGGGGAGCATGCGTATGATCGATAAGCCGGCGGCGGTGAGGGTCACGCTGACGTGTGCGGAGGGTCATGTCTGGCGTGGAGGGTATGAGACGAAAGAGGCGTTCTTCAGCAAGGACAAGCATCCCTGTCCGGAATGTGGGGCGCGATTCATTGGGGCGAGAGTACACGGCGTGATGGGTGACCGGGCGGCGTGACGGGACGGGTGAGCATGGCGGAGCGAGACGGGCGAGAGGAGAGCAAGGAGAAAGTGAGCGCCTGTATAAAAAAGGTGTGGGTCCTTCCCAGAGGTCTACGGTGCGGGTCAGGCGCGCTCGCGTTTTCGGCCTCGGCGTAGAATTTTTTTAAAAACCGATGATGAATGATAGGAAAAACCAGATGACACAAGCCAAGAATAGGACAGATCTTGCGCGGAAAGCCGGGATGTCCTACCAAAGAATTTCGCGAGCCATTGAGAGAGGGTGGATCAAATCGGATGCACGCGGGAGGTTTGCAGTGGAGCACTGTCGCACACTAATCCTGAACCATGCGGCGATGGTCAGAGCTGGGACGCCTTCGCCAGAAAAGCGCGCCTTGATAAAGGTCCGAATCCGTAAGATGAGAGCCGAAGCAGACATTCTGGAAAACAAGGTCAAGTCCCAATCCGATGGAGAAAAGATGTTGCCGATGCTATTGGTTCGCAAGGCGTGGAGGGCGTGCGAGAGCTTATGGGTGCAGCAGCTCCGCACGATCGCGCGTCAGTTGGGAGCCAACTGGGGCGGGAAGCTGGGAAAGGAAATCGAGGCGCTCGCCGTAAAGCTACACGC
>SWDN01000050.1 GCA_005116775.1 Nitrospira sp. | reverse complement strand
AAAGATTCCCGACCACTTTGTTTGCCACCGAGTCAAATAAAGCAGACAAATCCGATAGACCAGACAGTCTGAACGAACCGGCTCCCCGCCATGCGATGAGAAGTAGTTTCTGGAAATCTTGATCCTTGATAAGTTAGCGGACGTTCTCCATCATGCTGCCTAGGGGCTGATCAAGGGCACTTGCAGCCGCCTGAAGCAGTTTCCTCAAAGTGCCACTACCGGCTTCAACATCACCAACTGTACGAAGCAGCGTAGGCACAGATGTCCTGGGAGAAGAAAATTGGAAGCGATTTTCTGTATGCGCGCGCCATGCACCTGCAAAACAACGAGCAGCATGGAGATTGAATAGCTCCTGGCGTGTGCCGTTTGCATCGCTCGTCATTTTCGAAGCAAGGTATATCTGTAGCTGCAAGGTTGTGCTGGCTGCCGGTATGTTCAACAGTAACTTCGTCGCGGCTCCGCAACGTATTGCCTCTGGGTTTCTTGTGTCCCGAACGGTGGTCTCAAGAAATTCTTCCGAGCGGGAGGCCCCATCGAGGAGTAAATGTAAGATTTTCGTTAAAACGGCATCTTCTCCGAGTTCATTCCTGCTCTCGTCTAACCATCTCTCGAGGTGAGGAATCAGGTTAGGGCCACTGCAGACGATGCCAGCAAGCAACAGACCAAACCACCGCTCAGGCAAGACGCTCAGATTCGGTGCAGGTCCTGTGTCAGCATCTAGAGGGTTAAAACTTTCTTGCCTACTCGAAAGGTCAGCCATGGCTGTTTCAAAATCCAACAATGACCGAAAGAAGCCGATCCCTGCACCAGCGTAAGATAATGCAAGGCGCGCTTGTGACGCGAGCCATCGAACAAGGAGATACCTGGAACCTGCCAAAGCCTCGAGTTCGGTGGTAATTGATGACGGACCTACTCCTAATGTTGTCGCAAGAAGGAATACATGTGCGCGCATCATTTCGGTACGGGCAGCTTGCCCTGGTTCAATGTGGGGAGCTTTCAGGATGGGCGAGCTTGCATCTCCTGGCCGAATACGCGACTCTGCACCCTCCCGCCCCCAGTAGGATTTTGTGACGACTCTGCAGACTTCGACGGCCATCCGTTGCACGGCGTCCCATTCCTGATCACCTTCGGCAGCGGCGGTTGAAGGCAAAGTTAATACAGCCTCAACCAATAACTTTGCCGCGGTCATTTGCTTGCCGCCCAGGGACCGGGTAAGTGCGGCATCTACCTTCAAAGCAAATTTTGTACGGTCGAATGACCCAGGTGGAATGGAGTCTACGGCTTCAAGAAAGATTCGCTCTGCATCACCCCACCGTTGGAGCCGCGCCGCGCTTACTCCAGCTCGTCTGTATGCGAATGGATCGAGCGTAGCCCTAGTTGCTGAGTCGGACGTCAGGTGGCTCCATATGTCGAGAACTGTTTCATCATCTTGCCTATGAAAAAGACAGTTGGCTCGCTGCTCAAGGAGCACGGGTGAAGGGCCAAAATCGCAGACTGCACGTTCCAATACAGAAAGGGCGTCATTACTTCGTTCGAGATACTCGGTCAGTAGGATAGCTCGTGCCTTAGCTGCTTCGCGTCCAAATCGTGGCGAAGCGTGGCGTTTGGAGTAATCGTCAACCCTTCCGAGTAGCGTAAGCCAAGGCTCCCAGTCGTTAGTCTCTTCATGCGTTGCAGACCAGGCGCCTTGGATGAATGCACCGACGGCCTGAGTGATGGGCCATTCCAGCATGATGTCGAACTGTTGTCGAAGATTGTCAGATGCCTCGTTCTCCAACCAATTGAGCAATTCTTCCAGGTTTGCTGCGCTTCGCACATATTGGTTAGAGAAAAGGAGCATCATCTCCTCAGTTGTTGCGGTGGGAGGTATGCCTGCGTTCGATACGTCTTCGCCTGCAAGGAGAGAACGATTGCTCCCAGTCTGAATATCTTGCAACTCTGTCGGAAGTGTTCCAATTCCAGACACTGCCTGGAGACGATGTTTGAGGGGGACCTTAGTATTTTGGCTGAAGCCTATAGAACTCCAAGCTACGGCCAATATTGGGGGTTTAGCCAGAGGGTGTGATACTAGCTCGATTTCTTCCAGCCAGCGATCGATTATCTGAGGAAGAGTGTCTGCATCCAATGTTGAAGCCACTTGGAATTGAAGTTGGCGGAGAATTACTCCAGTTGTCGGATCATCGGTAAAGGGCTGGCCAGGCTCGAGACTGACAAAAGGAAGCCATAGCAATTGCCGTTCAACTTTTTCTTTAACAGCGTGGTTTTCAAGAGTTTGAAGGCGGATTGCAGTATGGGTTAGCAGGGCTCGGTCTTGGGCAAAAAAGGCGTGAAAGAGGAGTGCGGCTGCTTCTGGTGGGTCCAGAGGTGAGTTCGCCAAGATCGCTTTGTATAGGCGAACGTGGCCAAGCTTTCGTTTCTCAGGGGACCAGACATCACCCACGACGCCTTGGAGTAATGCGGTGGCCCGAAACCAATTCCCCTCTATGCATTCGAACCATCGGCCCGTGAGACTGTCGACAACATCCCCAGCATTCGTTATCCCTTCCACGGACTCGGCTATTTTGATTGCAATAGATCTGCGGAGCAGCAAGGAGGATTCAGACACCAAGTAAACAAACTCAGCTACCGAGGTTGAAACGGAACTTATCAATAGATCTCTGACCACTTGACGAATTGGTTTGAGAATGGGAGGTTGCGCGATGAAATCATTCGGATTGAGCTCCGGCCATCCGCGAGATGCTAGATCGGCAATCCGGATCTGAACGAGCTTGGGATGCCCGAAAGTTGTCATTCTCACTATGTTTCCCCATACCTCTGACAGCATTTCCGGACAACCGTGCTGCGTGCACAGGGTTGTTGTTTCTTCGGCGGTCATCTCAGGCACATCGAGAAGTTCAATGTTCGGAAAATCCTGCATCACGGCTGAGGTATTTGAGGCTCCTAGTGCCGTAAGAATAACGCTACGTCCTCCTGCTTTGGCGCGGTACAACACCAATCCAAGTGAATCTCTATAGGCACGGTGAGCAGTCGGACTGATATCCAAGTCATCGATAATGACCAGGCTTGGGCAATCTCCAGTTTCGATCTGGCCCGCCAGCGCGAGGAGTATGTTGTCTGCCTCGCTCAGCTTCCGTTCGGTCAGGTTAATCCACCATGCTTCGGGACACAGAGCCGTCGCTACAAGCTGGGCAAGCGTTGTCTTGCCTTTGAAGACTGACCCAGTTAGCAGTATGACCCGACGTTGCTTAACCAACTCCTCAAGACGTTGCGTGAGCGTCGGTCTTCGGAGGAGCGGATTGGGGGGACACGGCGACTTTTGGATCAAAAGTTTCAGTAAATTCAAACCAGGAGGAGCATTGCCGATTAGGGCTGGCAACTGATCGATGGGTATCGATACGAGTGCCATAGTTGCCGCCTCGATCTGCCGTAGCAACTC
>SWDN01000005.1:271277-276384 GCA_005116775.1 Nitrospira sp. | reverse complement strand
GGGGATGGAAGCTGATGATCTTCTGTGTTCGCGCAACGCGCGGCTTAAGAAAGCCCTCGTTGGACGCGCGCAATGGAAGATCGATCAGCCTCCATCCCTGAGGAGAGAACGAGCAAGCTTGGAGGGAGCATTTATATCGTTCGATGCACGCAGTGAAGGCCGGTCTGGTGCCTGCTTGTTCGTGTCAGCCACAGATTGAATACCTCCAGAATGAAAATATGGAATTAAGTAGAGGCTGTGAATCTGCAATGCTCTATCGAGCTTTAATCGCCGATCCTAACTCTCCCAATCACTGAAAAACGCCTCTCCATCCGGAGTGAGAAATGTCGGAGCCCGTTTGTCTATCAGATCGGATGCCTTGCCAGGGTAATAACGATGCAGTCCTTCCCATATGGTTGGTTCCGCTTCGGTGGGGCGCGCCGCGGAAGGGGAAAAACTATGAATTGGGTTTAGCTGCAAGTACAAATCATTAGGCTGCTGAGGTGAGACGACATAGAGTCGAAGATCGTGCTTTCGAATTGCATTGGCAATTTCCTCATTGATGTGTTTATCTCGGAAGCTATAGCCGATGACCAGGAGGTTGCACCCCGGTCCTCTCAAGACTTCTCGAAACAGATCCAGGTACCACTTGAGGAGAGGTTCCCTTGCAATACGTTCTTCCTTTTCTCCTCCAATAACCATAGCATTTGTCCCATCCGCAGATCTCCATCCGTAAGATCCATGTAGTTTGACATAGACAAAACTATTCTGTGGGCTGGCGTCCCCGAATGAGGATCGAATTTTCTCTAACTGCGCCTCATCTGGCAGAGTGATCCAGTCGTTATCTTCAAGCAACGGTTGCAGGGAGCCAATTAATCCACCGCGTGGAGGTGTAGTTCCTGGGGTAGAAAGATGATGCCCGCCATAGTCAGGGTCGTTGTTATTGAAGCTACCCTCAATAAGCAGGTCTTGATTGAGGGTGAAAATGAACCCACGCTCTTCTCCTATCCCGGCAAAACGAAGAACTATTCCTCGAAGAAGAGGTTTGGTAAGGCGAAAATATGAGTCTGTACTAATGTTTCTGACCATTCGATGCATGCGTCGGTAAGCTGTTTCCACCGCAGTCATGAATGCCGACTTTTCCTCGTTTGAATACGATAGAGATTCAAGGACCTCATGATAGGCTTGTTCGTAATTTCGAAGGGAAAGAAGTATCTGTCGGAGTTTTTAGTGCTTGGAGATTTCTTTTTGATTAAGAATCGCCGCCCACATCTCATCACCCAAATACCCACCAAAATCTTTGGTAAAGCCAGCTCCTGTCAGAAGGACATTTCTTGCTGCGCGCATCGCCACTCCAATAGATTCTGAATCGCGCTCAAGATGCCACACCTAACTGAGCCGAATCTATTTTCCTGTGGCTAAACTGTGGCAGAACTATCGCGTCAGATAATGTTTAACCGGTTCTTCCCTTGCCTCTGACTCTACTGTAAGTGATTGAGAGCGATCCGATAAGACGAGATCGTGACGTATAGTCTCTAGGGTTTCGAGGTTTTCAAATCTCGCCCCCTCTGCTATTTCCCGATAGGTGAAGCGGGGTGTGTTTCTGAGTCACCGCGCAATGATCCTTCCAAGCTCGCTCAGTCCCTCTTCAGGGATGGGGGCTGATGGCTCTTCTACTGCGCGCGTCCAACGAGGGCCTTCTGAGGCCGCGCGTTGCGCGAGCACCGAAGATCATCAGCCTCCAGCCCCTCCTCTGTTCCGCGAGCAGGAGGACGACCAGGTTGCCCTTCCCCTTCTGTTTCAGTCATTTCACGGGCAGGCTGTTCAAAAAGGCCGTCCAGCAAGGCCGCAGGCGGAGCAAGAACCGGAGGCGTACCCTCTGGGGTACGTTGACAGTTATATCCATCGCCAACACCAATCCCACTCAAGCAATCCCACGGCCGTGGGAACAGGCGGCACACCCTTCATGCAATACCTACAAAAACATCTGGATGAAACAAAGCAGGCCATCGCTCTGTAATCCATTTGAGCCGGAGCTGTACTCCGATCTTCGCGAATAGGATGCGCAATCCCACCGACATATTCCCTATGAATCGCTCCTCGACTGGCTCATGAGGTTCCGAGCCCATCGAAACGTGCATCCCGTGTTTTAAAGATCCACATTCTCCATTGCGCATGACAGTTACCCTCGTTTCGCGTGCAAGAGCGGGAATATGCGCTGGCGGCAGAAGCGCACATCAATAATGCCGACTATCTGCTTGTGCACAATCCAGTCATTTTCTTGAACCTTCCTCCTTTGGGGTTTATCGTGCTTACACGATCTATATGTACTGCTAATTACTGCGCTTTCAAGTCGACCGGTTAAGTGAAGTTGAGTCGGAGTGCGGACATTTCTTCAACCTAACAAGGCTTCATGTCTGTTCCCTTTCACTTATTGATCCTCGAAGATAACCTCTCCGATGCGGAGCTCATGGTTGAGATGCTACTCGCCAGTGGGTTCGATCCCACCTGGAAGCGGGTGGACAATGAACTCGATTACCTCGCCGCGCTGAGCCCTTGCCTCGATTTAATCCTCTCAGACTTCTCCATGCCGCAGTTCGATGCCCAGCGCGCCCTGCACTTAATGAGAGAACGCGGGCTCGACATTCCATTCATCATCGTCTCCGGCTGTGTCGATGAGGATATCGCCGTGCAATGTATGAAAGACGGCGCGAGCGATTATCTCCTGAAGGATCGGTTGGCTCGTTTGGGACAGGCCGTCACACAGGCCTTGAATCGCAAACACTTGCAGACTGCAAAGAAAGCGGTGGAAGAGCGGCTCTTACATGAGAGCTTTCACGATGCGCTGACGGGCCTCCCGAATCGCGCGCTTTTTCTGGAACGGCTGGGACGGTCGCTGCTCCGGAGCAAGCGAGATACAGCCTATAGCTTCGCCGTATTACTGCTCAAACTGGATGGCGTCGCTGCGATCAACGAAAGCCTGGGCCTCTCCACAAGCGATCAATTGCTCATCGGGGTCGGCCAACGGCTCACCAGAAGTGTCCGCTCAGTCGATACGGTCGCCCGGTTGGCCGGCGATGAATTTCTTATTTTGCTCGACGACGTGAAGGCTCCTATGAACTCGAGCCGTGTGGCCATGCGCATTCAAAATGACGTGGCTCTACCATTTACGCTCGGCAGCCATGAAATATTCTTAAGCGCCAGCCTTGGGATCACGGCGAGTTCCAGCGGTTATCCTAACCCTGAAGATATGCTCCGCGACGCCGGCGCGGCACTGTGCCGGGCAACTTCTCGCGGCAAAGGCAGCTTCGTGATGTTCGATGCGACGATGCATGACCAGGCCATGGAGCGCGCCTCACACTCGAAGCAGACCTCCATCGGGCGTTGGAACGAGAAGAGTTCAAGCTCTACTATCAGCCGATCATCTCGCTAGAAACCGGCCGACTTTCAGGGTTCGAAGCATTGCTGCGCTGGCAGCATCCGAAACGTGGCCTCGTTTCGCCGAACGAATACATTCACGTCGTAGAAGACACCGGATTGATCCTGCCGGTCGGACGCTGGGTTATCCTCGAAGCCTGTAACCAGTTGCGCCAATGGCAGACGCAGTACGAAACGGCCTCCTCCTTGACCATGAGCATCAACCTCTCCGGAAAACAGTTTATCGATCGGGATCTTTTTGCATTTATCGGACAAGTGCTCAATACCACAAAATTGACGGATAACACGCTGCTCCTTGAGGTCACAGAATCCGTGATGATGGAGAACATCGAATTATCAGCCGCATTGCTCACGAAATTCCGCTCTCGACGTATTCGTACATGCATCGACGATTTCGGGACCGGATATTCCTCCCTGAGCTACCTCCAAAAATTGCCCATCGACCGCCTGAAAATCGATCATTCGTTCGTCGCCCGCATGGGCGACGATCCCAAGAGCTTGGAGATCGTCCACACCATCATTTCTCTCGCCCAAACCTTGGGAACACAAGTCATCGCCGAAGGAGCGGAGACGGCGGAGCAGGTCGCTCGCCTGAAGATCTGGAAGTGCCAATATGGCCAGGGGTTCTATTTCTCCACGCCGTTGCCTCCCGACGCCGCAGCAGAATTTTTAGCAGCAGATCGCCGTTGGTAGACCCACGCACCGCTCTTGGGATTCCCCCTGTCCTCTTTCTGCCATCATATGTATCCGCGTTCTCTATGACTTCCTGGATGAGGGCAGGCCCACTGTCAGCCGGCGGGTCAAACGCTTATGATGGCGCTTGGCTGCAGAATTTTGGTTCAAAATCTGTCCATCTGATGGTCGAAGATATCGAGGCCCATGGCCTGCGCGATGACCTGCGCTATGGCTCGAGTATAAAGGCAAGCCGCTCGGTTAAACCATGGACCGCATCGCCGTGGACGAGTTCCAACGAGAAGGCGTGCTTGTTACAGAACGACAAGGCAGCATCGACCGGAAAGAATGTGCAATGTCTTCTTAGGCTCAACGACGGTGTGGTTGAAATTCCCGGGGTGGTGAGCGGTTGCTCCTGCATGTTGGATAGCGCCAGGCTGGTCTTGAGTGATAACTTGACAGCGGCGGACGTATAAAGGTTTAACCGGAGAGGCTGCTCTAACAGTCTGCGCTAGCGGCTGTGGACCATCGGCAACTCGCGCGAATTTTCTGCTTCCTGCTGAATGCGTAACCGTTCAAGCCGAGACTCTTCCATCACGTTGTGCAGCATATCATCGGTCATCTGCGTCAGCTCTGCCGCCGCATCTTTGATATCCGCATGTTCGACGGCGCGGGACAACACTTCAGCCTTGGTCGCGCCTTTCTTTTGGCCCAAGAACGGCTTGATGATGAGATAGGCCACATCCCGAGCCGGCATGAAACGGAGAAACCGCCTGATCAACCGAAATGTCTGGATGGGATAATGCAGAATCTTGTAGATGAACAGACGTTTGAGCCCTTGACGGCGGACCTCGTTGATCACTTCTCCGGGCAAGCAGGTCGGATCGATCGTGGAGCATTTGAAATACTTGTACCAATCGGCGGTTTCGCTGACTAACCCGCGCTTCACATATTCCTGCCAAAGCGGAGTTCCTCGATACACACAAAGCCGATTGAAGCCGAATGTGTCGAGCGGCAG
>SWDN01000005.1:261490-271177 GCA_005116775.1 Nitrospira sp. | reverse complement strand
CCGACAGCCGGGTCGATCGCCTCCCGGATGATCTTCTCCGGGGTATTCGGCAACGACTTCAATCTCCATCCCGCCTTCGGTGCTCGCAATAAACACTGGCCAGCCGCTGTCCCGATCGACGAGGAGACTCACATACAATTCCTTGGCAATCGCAGCGCCTTCTTCGATCAGCAACCGCCGCACTTCCCGCCCCTTTGGACCGGTTTGGTGTGTCACGAGAGTCTTACCGATCAACTCCTTAACCAAGCCGGGAACGGCCGCCCGGTCCTTCGTAATTTTGACACCTCCGGCCTTGCCACGGCCACCTGCATGAATCTGCGCCTTGACGACAAACACGGGAGTATTCAGTTCTGCGGCCCATGCCGCTCCTGCCTCGGGCGAGGTAATCTCTCTCCCGCGTGGAACCGGAACAC
The DNA here is from genome assembly GCA_005116775.1 of Nitrospira sp. Lineage (GTDB taxonomy): Bacteria > Nitrospirota > Nitrospiria > Nitrospirales > Nitrospiraceae > Palsa-1315. The sequence continues at coordinate 270,764 of SWDN01000005.1, read as the reverse complement.
CGAACTGCCCGAACAACTGCTTCGCCTGAAACTCATGAACATTCATCGTCGCTCCTTCTGTCGCTTCAGTGCTGACTATCGGTCTAGTGCTGAGACGTGAGGGCTGAGTTAACGGATGAAGAGCCTCTGCTTAGTCTCAGCACTAACTCTCTTTTCTCGTATAGGGCGGCAAGATCATGGGCGATACGATCCCGTTCGAACTGCCATGCTTCTTGGCCTCGGCGCGGAATCCCTTCAGATGCCCGACTGTCAGCTTTCCTTGAGGCATGGCAGCAGCGCGAGCCGCAGCCGTCTGCCCTGATCGCTTTCCGAAGACCATCAGGTCGAGAAGCGAATTCCCCATCAATCGGTTTCGTCCGTGTAATCCGCCGGACGCCTCGCCTGCAACGAAAAGATTGTGCACATTGGTTTCTGAATTGGTATCGATCTTCACGCCGCCGTTCTGATAGTGCAGCGTCGGGTAGATCAAGACTGGGTCTTTGCTGATATCGATGCCGAACCGTTCAAACTGGAGCATCATCGCGGGGAAATGCTTTTCCACGGTGCCGGGGCCCTGTTCGACATCGAGCAACGGCGTATCGAGCCAAACACCGATACGTCCGGACATCGTCCGAATGCCTCGCCCCTCTTCACACTCACGGATAATCGAGGAGGATACGACATCGCGGGTGTCCAACTCGTTGACGAACCGTTCGCCCTTCGCGTTGACCAAATGGCCACCTTCGGATCTGATCCCCTCCGTGACCAGCGCGCCGATCAGCTGTTCGGGGTAGACGGCGCCGGATGGATGATACTGGAAGGTATCGATGTGCATCAGCTTGGCGCCCATCCGATAAGCCAGGCAGAGCCCGTCGCCGGTTGCACCGTAGTGATTGCTAGTCGGGAACCCCTGGATATGGAGCCGACCGATCCCACCGGTCGCCAAAATAACAGACTTGGCTGCCACGACGACGCGGCGTTGATTGTCGAGGTCTTTGAAGATGGCGCCGGTGCAGTTCCCCTTCTCGTCGCTCGTCAACTCGATCGCGGCGCAGAACTCGAGTAACTGGATCTTCTGATTCTGCACTTCGTCCTTGAGCACTCGCATGATTTCAAGGCCTGTATAGTCTGAACAGGTCAGGAGTCGCGGTTTCGAACTGCCTCCGCCTTTCTTCACATGAAGATTGCCGTCCCCATCACGATCGAACAAGACTCCAAGGCTCAATAACCATTTTGCAATCGAAGGGCCTTCCTCGACCATCACCTTCAGTAGCTGATGGTCGTTCTGCATATGGCCGCCCTTGAGCGTGTCCACGAAGTGCGTGACGGGCGAATCCTCCGGCGCGACAGAAATCTGCATGCCTCCTTGAGCCATCACGCTGTTCGAATCACCGAGGCGGAGCTTCGTCGCCAGCATGACCTTGGCGCCCGCCGTATGAGCATGGAGCGCCGCCGCGCAGCCGGCGCCGCCGCCACCCACCACCAGGACGTCGGTCGTGTAGTCGGCCGTGAGATCGACCTCGTCGGTAATAGGGCTGTCGCCCTCCAGCAATGAAGCCAACTCGACAACCGTTTTATCCCCGCTATTGGGTCCAAAACGGATCGGCCGATAGGCTCGCTCGCGGTAATCCGGATGATATTTATGGATCAGTTGGTCGCGATCAGCCGGAGAAAACTTGGGAAGGGTCTGTTTGCGTCGCGCATCCCGCGTTCGGTGCACGATTTGTTGAAGGGCGTGGACATCCATGAGTTTACTTTCAGCTATCAGCGTTCAGTATTCAGCTTCAGCCTCTCTTTCAGAAGCTGAGAGCTGATAGCTGACTGCTCGTCGGGCTATTTGACTGTCGCGCAGTGATCGGCCAGTTCCTTCTCAGTCATCCTGAGGATCTTGGCCCACTCGTCGTTGAACCGACCGTCTTGAATCTCCTTGATGCGCGTATCTAGGCCTACCGGTTTTTCGGTGAAATGAGCCCCCTGAGCCCGGCTCACGTAGAGCGCCACGAGATTGGGAGCAATGTCCGCGATACAGACCGGCGTGCACATCCCGCACATGACGCAATCCATAAACATCTCGGAGACGCTCTTGAAATCTCCGAACACGGCTTTCCAGACTCCTTCACGCACATCGATGCTTTGCGGACAGGCTTCAGTGCAGGCATTGCAATTTCGGCACAGTGGCGCTTCGGGGTAGAGATTGAAGAGATCCTGTTTTGGATCTTTGAGCGTCTGCATGTCGTAGGTGGCCTTCCTGGCAGGGAAGGGCGGCATCATCGTGATCGACATGCCATCTTGCACCGCCATTTGACAAGCCAGACAGGTCCTTACTTTGGGATCGTCCTTGGTCCGATAGTAGGCCGCGCAGGCGCCACAAAACCCGCCGAGGCAACCGGCGCCACGGACGACTTCCTGGCCTGAATACCACAGGGCCTTGATGACGGTGATCCCCTCCGGCACCTCGTACTTCTTGCCGGCGATCTCGACCGTGACCATCTTGTGCCGGATGACTTCCGGCTGATCGATGACGTTACTGTCTTCTTGTGCCATTGTTTCCTAAATCCGCTATCATCTCTCAGCCATCAGCTTTCAGCCTTCGGACTTTCCATCGGGCTGATCGCTGACAGCTGACCGCTGATGGCTCTCCTACGCAATCGCATCCACGATCGCATTCAACGTCTGGCTTGGACGCATCGCTTTTGACGCCTTGGCATCGTCAGGATGATAGTATCCGCCGACATCGACCGGCTTCCCTTGGGCAGCGAGTAGTTCGCCTGAAATCTTGGCTTCATTGTCGGCCATGTCCTTGGCAATCTTGGCAAAGCGCGCCGCCAAGCCCTTGTCCTGAGTCTGTTGGGCCAAGGCCTGCGCCCAGTACAAAGCCAGATAGAAATGACTCCCGCGATTATCGATCTCTCCGACTTTACGGGCCGGCGACTTATTGCTCTCCAGGAACTTCGCATTGGCTTGATCGAGCGCATCGGCCAGATTTTTTGCGGCTTGATTATTCCCTACCTTGGCAAGATGTTCCAATGAAGCAGCCAGAGCCAGAAATTCGCCCAGCGAATCCCACCGCAAATACCCTTCCTCCTGGAACTGCTGCACATGTTTGGGCGCTGAACCGCCTGCGCCAGTCTCGAAGAGCCCGCCGCCATTCAGCAACGGCACGATAGAGAGCATTTTGGCGCTGGTCCCGATTTCCAAAATCGGGAACAGGTCGGTCAGATAATCGCGCAACACGTTCCCTGTCACAGAGATCGTGTCCTTCCCTTCCTTGATCCGCTCCAAGGAAAGGCGTGTCGCATCGGCCGGCGTCATGATCCGGATGTCGAGGCCCGTTGTGTCGTGATCTTTCAAGTAGCGTTCAACCTTCGTGATCAACTGCGCATCGTGCGCCCGGTCCTTGTTCAACCAGAAAATTGCGGGCGCGCCGGTGGCCTTCGCGCGATTCACCGCTAGCTTGACCCAATCCTTGATCGGCGCATCCTTCACCTGGCACATGCGCCAGATGTCGCCCTCTTCCACCTGATGTTCCAGCAAGGTCTTGCCTGAGGCGTCCACCACACGGATCGCGCCATTGCCAGGCGCTTTGAATGTCTTGTCGTGCGAGCCGTATTCCTCTGCCGCCTGCGCCATGAGACCGACGTTGGGCACGCTGCCCATCGTCTTCGGATCTAACGCACCGTGCTTCTTACAGAACTCAACGACCTCGTGATAGACCGGTGCGTAGCTGGAATCCGGAATCACACACTTCGCGTCATAGGCCTTGCCATCAGGGCCCCACATTTTTCCCGAGTCTCGAATGACCGGAGGCATAGACGCATCGATAATGATGTCGCTGGGCACGTGCAGGTTGGTGATCCCCTTGTCGGAATTTACCATCGCCATCGGAGGCCGCTTCTGGTACACAGCCTGGACGTCTGCCTCTATCGCCTTACGCTGATCGTCCGGCAAGGCTTTGATCTTCGTATAAAGATCGCCAAGGCCGTTGTCCGCGTCCACACCAAGCTTTTTGAGCGTCTCGCCATGCTTCTCGAATACGTCTTTGTAATAGACCGTCACGGCATGACCGAAGATCTTTGGGTCCGAAATCTTCATCATGGTGGCTTTCATATGAATCGAGAACAGTACGCCCTGCTTCTTGGCATCTTCGATCTGCTCTTCGAGGAACTGCCGCAGAGCCCGCTTGCTCATGAACGTGCCATCGATGATTTCATTGGCCTGCAGCGTCACTTTCGGCTTGAGCACGGTCGTCTTGCCGTCCTGACCGACAAACTCGATCTTCACATCGGTCGCCGCAGTCGTGGTCATGGACTTTTCATTGGACCGGAAAAGCGACTTCAGGATCGGCTACCAGCAACGCTTTGTTAGCGATCGCAAGGTTGGCCAAATCGGCCCGATCTGTGATGTTCAGATAGGCGACCATCTTCTGGTCGAAGGGAAACACCGATGTCGTGGCACCCAGCTCCGCGCCCATGTTGCAGATCGTTCCTTTGCCGGTTGCGCTGATGGTCTCGGCGCCAGGGCCGAAGTATTCGACGATCTTGTTCGTCCCACCCTTTACCGTGAGCAGACCACAGAGGTACAGAATCACGTCTTTAGGCGAGGCCCAGCCGCTCAGCTTGCCGGTCAGGCGAATGCCGATCAGTTTCGGATGGAGAACTTCCCAGGGCAAGCCGGCCATCACTTCGCCTGCATCTGCTCCACCGACACCAATGGCCAATCCGCCGAGTCCGCCGCCGTTCGGCGTATGCGAGTCGGTGCCGATGATCAAGCTGCCGGGGAACGCATAGTTCTCCAACACCACTTGGTGAATGATTCCAGCGCCTGGCTTCCAAAAGCCAATGCCGTACTTCTTTGCCGCAGAAGCCAAAAAATTATAGACCTCTGCGTTTTCATCTACCGCGCGGAGCAGATCCTTCTCAGACCCCATCTCTGCGCGGATCAAGTGGTCACAGTGAATGGTGCTCGGCACGGCCGCTTGCTTCTTGTTGGCCTGCATAAACTGCAATATGGCCATCTGGGCCGTCGCATCCTGCATGGCCACACGATCGGGGCGTAGGGCCAGCATCGCTTTGCCGCGTTCCCACGTCTGCGTGTCGAAATCATCCGCGTGCGACACCAGCACCTTCTCCGACAGAGTCAAACCACGACCGAACTTCTTCCTGGCCTTGGCGAGCACATCCGGCATTTTCGCATAGAGGTTTTTTGCAAGATCGATCGACATGATTTATCTCCTTGAAAGCTCACTGCCGTCAGCATGCGCTGAGCGCTGATGGCTGATAGCTATTTTAACGGCGGCACTTCCCGCCGTTTGGGTGCCGCATAATTGACCAAATAATCGAACAACCGGATCAGGCGGCTATCTTGGCGCTTCTGATCGACCCAATGCCCGATCAATCCGATTGTGCGCGAGAGGATGAAGAAGCCGTTCAAGCTATCAACCGGGAATCCAATATCGACAAGCACTGCGGCCATCGTGCCGTCCACGTTCAGAATCAGGTTGTCCTTCTTCACTGAGGTGATTTTTTCCACTTCGAGGGCAAAGTCCAGGCAGGGGGTCTTGATGTTCAAACTCTTCACGTACCCGACCAACTCCTTCACCCGCTTATCCGGGTTGCGCAAGCTCTTGACGCGATGGCCGATCCCAGGCACCGGACCGTGGTTCTTCTTCATATAGACCAAGAAATCATCCACAGTCATTTTATTATCGACAGCATGCTTGAAGAACCGGCCCGCGTCAGTCACGGCGCCACCGAAGCGGGGACCGATCATTATGAGTCCGGCTGCAACCGATTGGGACATGCCAATTCCGGCACAGGCCGCGATGATCGTCCCCAGGGCTCCGCTCACGCAGGGACCATGGTCTGCAGAGAGCATCATGATGCGCTTGATGATTTCAGCTTCTTGTTGGGAGATCAGGCGCTTATCCCACAACAGTCCTACGACATGGGGAATCTGGTAGCCTTTGTTGATCAGTTCGGAAGCAGGGTATCCGTCGTAGCAGGGTTCGTCGCCGCGATCGTCGCTGATTGTGGTGCGGATCAAGGGGGCAACCATGACTTCGTCCGCCTTCATCGCCTCTTCGATCGTCTTCGGTAACTTCGGCAGCACAGCCGGCTCGATCGGCTCCTTCACCTGGCCGGACTTCAACAGTTCTTGATAGGTTTCCTTGATGGCAGGACCCAACGCGCCGAACGTCGCCGGTACAATCGCGCCGGACTTCTTGAGAGCATCGGACTTGGCACGGGCCGACCCTTCACCCTTCAAACCTTCCTTCGCGCCGGCGTGACCGAACTTCATGCCTTTCGGCAAACTTTCCTGACAGAAGCCGGAGACAACGGCCATCAACTTGACCCGCCGCTTCTTGGCGCCGTACCACTCAGCGGCCTTCTCCTCGAGATCGCCACCCATTTCGCCGACGATGACAACCGCCTTCGTTTGTGGATCGTTCTCGAACATGTCGAGATAGCTGACATAGTCGGTTCGGTGAACATCTTGCCCGCAAATTCGGCCATCTTCTTCAGGAGCGTACCAGTAAAACCCGCATCCTTGGCTAATCGCTCGATGGCTTCCACCGAGGGCTGCTGTCCGACTTCCACAGCCAAGCGCTTCACACGATCCCAATTCGACTCGACTTCAATGCCGCCGCAGTTGGCGACCAGAATATCTGTCCCTTCTCGGGTGGATTTCACAGCGCAATAATATTCTTCCTTGTGCGGAATCATTTCGGACACGATCACTTGCGAGACGGTAATACTGCCCACTTGGCGGCCGATCATTTCCTTGGTCGCCGCTTCCGCCCCTTTGAGATCCAGATCAACCTTGACTAAACCGAGCTTGAACCGCGAGCCAAGCGCTTCATGGGCCTTGACCACTAACTTGGATTTCTTGAGCCATTCATTGGCTTGACCGAGCTTCGTCAATTCATCAACCGAGGTGACAACGACATAGTGGGGGACCGTGATGCCCCATTTTTTCATCAGCCCCATCCCCGGACCTTCAAGCACCTTTGCCATAACATCACTCCATCAGAATGGTGAGAAACAATTATAAAGGAGGAGGATTCTAACGAAATCGGCTGGGGGACTCAATATGTCAGAGGAACTAATCGAAGTCGGTTCAAAAGACCTAGTGACAAAGACATCAGATGGACCAGAGTCTAAGTGCTTGAAACTGTAAAGCAATCGCCATACTTCACATGGATCTTCGTCTGGATTCTGAAAGACGGTTCGATTGGCACGAAGGACAATAAAATGAGCTGCGTTCACTTTGGAGACGATGAATGATCCGTCCGCAGCGGTTGGGACAGGATTGGCCTTCTTTGCCATACACAAGATGGTGCTGCTTGTAGTGGCCTTCTGTGCCGTCCGGAGCAAAGAAATCTTTCACGCTCGACCCACCACATGAAATTGCCTCGCGCAACACCGCCTGCATCGCGTTATACAGTTTGCCGATCGTCGCCTCGCGCAACTGATCGACCGCACGATTAGGATGGAGCTTGGTACGAAAGAGTATTTCGTTCGCGTAGATATTTCCAATCCCTGCGATCACTTGCTGATGCATCAACAGCGGCTTTAACCGTCCGCGCCTGGCTTCCATCAGACCAATAAACTCATCGCGTGACACCGTGAGGGGATCGACCCCGAAGCGGCGAGTACGATAACGATCGAGTCCTGCTCGATCAAGCAAAGATAGCCGTCCAAACCGCCGAGGGTTCCAATAGCGCAGTTCAGATTCACGGCTCTCAGTGAACGACATGCGGACATGCACATGCTGTGGATGTTTCGTTTCCGTCGCACGAAAGAGAAGTAAGCCTGTCATGCCAAGCTCCGCGACGACATACCTGAGTTCTCCCTTATTTTTAAACTCCAGTGCGACGCTCTTGCCGTACCGCTCCACCCCTTCCAGTCGCGCGCCGTGGTACCACGAGACCGTGGGCAGCCCTTCCCGAACGATATCTGCCCGTCCCACCCAACAGTCATTGAGCGTCGCGCCGACAAGATGAGTCCGTATTTGTTGGGCAACGACTTCGGCTTCTGGTAATTCCGGCATGAGAGAAATCCCTGTTACACGACCACGCCTGCTCTTAACCGGGCAGATTAGGCCATGGGCGAGGCGCAAAAGGCAACGTGCTGGATGGAGAGAAAAAAGAGATACCGTCGAGCTTGCAGTTAGACGCCGGAAGCTGGGCGTGAAACGCGCTTCTTCTTATCTTTCGCGCGAGCCTCACGCAGAAGGCTCACTTGGGTGATGGCCTTTTCGAGGTTGGGAAGAGGCATGGCGCCGGGACGTCGCCTCATGACCAATTTCAGGACTTCCTCATACGTCATCCCTTGGACACAACAGAGATAGGCCATCACGACCGACACGGACCGGCCCATACCAGCGCGGCAACAGACCATGACACGATTGTCTGAAATATGCTGTTCAACCCAGTTCACTGCTTGGTCCAGCAAGAGCGGTTCAGCTTCGGCATACTCCGAAAATGGAATCCTGCCAGAGATCAGCCTACTGGGGGATTCCGAGGCATACTCAGCAGCAACGAGGAGCAGCGCGCCGATCTGGACAGGCGGTTCCTTCGCGTCGTTGATATTCCCGACCAACAACTTTTCGGTGATCATGTGCATGATGACGTTAGTATAAGAGTGGTGCCGGCCAGGTCAAGGTAAAACGTGGCCCCGTTGCAGTCGTTTCGATGCGAACGCTATACTAGCCCCCATACTGCTGTACAAGGAGCGTCCCAGATGCCGAACCCGACCATGAAAGAAGTGGAAACTAGGCTAGGAACCGTCCAGTGCGCCATTTGTAAGGGGTCAAGCTTTGGAATCGACGAACGCTCTATGCAAGCAGACGGCGAATGGCGTGGCATATGTCGAAAATGTTATTACACCTTTCCAATCTACACAGACATGGAGTTTTACCTCCGCACACAACCGGATGTTCCCTACCGCCTCAAAGAAATGTCCTGCCCGACCTGCAATCAACGAGGCGTAAACCTCAATTTTCGCATCACCATGTCCGTCCGAGAATCCATCTACTTCCTGACCTGCACCTCGTGCCAGAAAACATACCCGGAGCAGTCCTCCCTGGAAGCGTTTGAATAACTCCCCTTTTCATCCCTTGCGTGGTGTATACTTTCCCCATGAGTGACACACCAAAAACTCCGGCCACCGCCCCCGAAGCTCCCGCTCCAGAGCCCGCGGCCAAGCCAAGAAAAGAAATCCCGCTCATTGCCATTCAAGACGATGGCGACATGATCGCCGAGGAAATGGCGGAGATGTTCGACGAAGATAGGGTC
>SWDN01000005.1:251131-261390 GCA_005116775.1 Nitrospira sp. | reverse complement strand
GCACACATGGGATGCTCTTCAAGAATTTCCTTGAAGCTTCCCATTTGAGAGACAGCGATCTTCTTTCCAAAGGGACCATGCTCGACCATGTCCCGATATTCCTTCGGCATAAACTTCTCAAATCCGCCGGAAAATTTTACATAATCAAGACTCATGGAAACACCTCCCTCTATCGTGGCAACAGCAGTCCATTGCCTGTTGGAAATATATATGTAGCAAGTCCGCAGGAATTCAAGGCTGAATGACTAGTCTCGTCCGCTCACAGGAGCTCGTATCGTAACAAAGCCTAAAAAACACTGTCAATGAGAAACATCTATGTGCCCTCAAACCACACGGTCACCGTACGATACTATAACTTCCTGATAATCAACGCAACTTCTCAGAAGGCCCACCATGTCAGAAAGAAGGCCTAGCCCACTCTAGGCCCCTAGGCCGTTCGCCCTAACAACTGCGATTCGTACTGTGTTTTCGCTGCGATTGACTATGTCGCCTCATTCACACTAAATGGAAAGAGAGATTGCCGATTCCGCAAAACCTCTCTAGACTAGGCCTCTATGTCAACACGCGTAATCATCCCTGGGGAAGACGAAGCCGGTCAGCAAACTGGTGGGGTTCATAAGCGGCCCCCAATTCCCGACAATTCACTCAAAGCCGAATGCCCGAAATTCATGAGCCACGGCCCCTGCGGAGGTGTGAGAAAAGGAGGGTTGTGCGAGGTGTACCCCGAGATGGCTTGCCCCTGGGTAACCCTCTATATTCAATTAGAAAAAATCGGCCAGGTGGAATGGATGAAACAAGTCTAAGAAGACGTAAGGGGTAACACGTGAAACGTGAAACGTTGGAGAAGAAACCCAAGAGCACCAAGCTCGGTTACAATGAGCGGCACGCAAAGAGCGGTATTACCACTCCACTGCCCGACATCGAAACATTCCCGAACCAATACAAGGGCTACGAAATCACCATCGAAATTCCAGAATATACCGCCATCTGCCCAAAAACAAATTTACCGGACTTCGGGACCATCACTTTGCATTACATGCCGGACAAAGAATGTCTGGAGCTGAAGTCCTTGAAGATGTATCTCCATGCCTACAGAAATCTGGGAATCTTTTACGAAAACGCGGTCAACCGTATTCTGCACGACATCGTGAAGGCCTGCAGGCCTGTGCGGGCCAAAGTGACAGGCGAGTTTGCGGCGCGAGGGGGGCTGCGAAGTGTCATCGAAGCGAAGTACCCATGATGATCCCTCGCCATTCTTTCCTCCAGACCTGAGAGACTCCTCTCGATGGCTATCTATGCAATCGGCGATGTGCAGGGATGCAATGATGCGCTGCAACGCCTGATCGAACAGATTCGATTCAACCCCGCAACAGACCGCCTCTGGTTCGTCGGCGATCTCGTGAACAGAGGGCCGGACTCACTGAAGGTCCTCCGATATATCAAGAGTCTCGGATCTTCAGCGGTCGTCGTTCTCGGCAACCACGACCTGTTTTTATTGGCCGTTTCCGAAGACATTGTGGGAACGCGCCCTGAAGACACGCTACAAGCGATTCTTTCGGCGCCGGATCGTGACGAGTTACTCGCGTGGGTGCGCCGGCAACCCCTCCTCCACCGCGAAGACCCGTTTGTCCTAGTCCACGCCGGCATCCTGCCGCAATGGTCGATCGGCGAGTCTGAAAAACTGGCGCATGAAGTTGAAACTGGATTGCGCAGCCCCTTCTACAAAGACATACTCCGCGCGCTCTATCCCAGCAAACACCTGCAATGGTCTTTGAATCTCACCGGCCCGACTCGACTTGCCGCAATCGTCAAAGTTCTTACGAGACTCCGGGCCTGTTCGGCTGATGGCCTGATGGAGTCGTCATACTCCGGGCCGCCGGATCATATTCCCGCAGGCTTCCTCCCCTGGTTCAAAATCGAGAACCTAGAACGACAGCACACCACCATCGTCTGCGGGCATTGGGCCTCGCTGGGGCTCTATTGCGAAGATGGCATTTGGGCTATCGACAGCGGTTGCGTGTGGGGTCGGCAACTCACAGCCATACGATTAGAAGATCGAACAGTATTTCAAGTCTCCTGTCACCCTGTCGGGTCTTGCGGTGGCTGAGCCAGAGCCGCCCGATCCCAACTGGCCCCGTTACAGCCTAAACCCATTCCCCTCCTACCGTTTCATACCAGGCCAGACCCCACATCCACGGCGAAATCCTCTTGGCCATTCCTACCATCAGCCGGAGCCGACGTCCCTCGCCTTTCCACCAGAAGAATGGCAACGGTCAGAGGATTACTTGTATGGGATCGACCTCTACAACTTTGCCTACTGGTGGGAAAGCCACGAAATCTTCGAAGGACTCTGGCATGCAGTGGGCCACAACACTGAACAAGGCAACGCCTTCCAAGCCCTCATTCAATTCGCCGCGGCAAATCTCAAACGATTCGCCGGCAACTACCAGGCAGCGAGAAATCTGGCAACCAACGGTCTCGTTCGGTTACAAAAGACCCCCGCGCTCTATATGGGAATCGATGTGGCCAGATTCACAGAAGACATTCAGCAGCACAGAATCGGGTCAGACTTCCGTGTCCCGCTCATCCGCCTGCAGAAACAACCGACTAGTGGTAGGACTCAGCGTCGCTAGGAAACTTGCCCTGCTCAACTTCTTCTTTATAACGGCGAAGGGCTTGGAGCGCATCAGCCTTGAGGTGGGCGTAAGGCTTCACGAATTTCGGCACGAATTCATCGAACAGGCCGAGGAGATCGTAGAGAACCAGAACTTGGCCGTCACAGTGGGGACCCGCCCCGATCCCAATGGTCGGAATCGTCAATTGTTCCGTGATCGCCTTGGCCAACTTGACGGGCATCGCTTCGAGCACGACGGCGAAGGCGCCGGCTGCTTCAAGCGCCTTGGCATCGCTCAGTAAGGCCTGCGCACGATCAGACTTTTTCCCCTGTACCTTGTAGCCGCCATAGCGATGAACAGATTGGGGGGTCATGCCAAGATGCCCCATCACCGGAATGCCGACACTGGTCATCGCTGCCACGCGATCAGCCATGACGGCGCCGCCCTCCAGCTTGACGGCATGGGCTCCAGCCTGCAGAAACCGCCCCGCGTTGCGAAGCGCATCTTCATGGCCTGCTTGATAGGACATAAACGGCATATCGCCGATGACGAGCGCATGCTGGGCAGCCCCGGCCACAAGCTTTGTATGGTAGAGCATCTCGTCCATCGTCACGGAAAGCGTATTGGCTTTCCCCTGCACCACCACCCCAAGCGAATCGCCGACTAGGATAGCTTGAATGCCGGCCTGTTCTACGATGCGCGCAAACAGCGCGTCGTAGGCCGTGACGACGATAAGCTTCTTGTTGTCGCGTTTATGCTGCTGAAATTCGGGAATCGTCATCAACCCACTTCCGCTTTCGTAATAATGTCAGCCAGTCGGTGTGTGGCCTTGATCGCCATAATATGAACGCCGTCACAATAAGTCCGCACTGCCTTGATCGTCCGCACTGCAATGTCCACCCCGACATCCTCCGCGCGCTCGGGGCCGGCTGCCCTGAGTTCGTCGATCATCTCTTGTGGGACTGACACGCCGGGAATATTCGCATTCATGAACTCTGCCATCTTGGCGTTTCGGAGGACAAGAATGCCCGCCAATACCTTGGCTTTAAAAGGCCGAACCGCCTTCATGAAGGACGCAAACTGCTCCGGATGGTAAATCGCCTGCGTCTGGAAAAACTGAGCGCCCGCCTTCACCTTGACTTCAAACTTGGCAAGCATCGGTCCCAACGGATCGGCCTCCGGCGTCACGGCAGCGCCGATAGTAAACGACGTCGAGCCATCCAGCTTGTTACCGGCCATATCCCGCCCATTATTGAGGCCTTGTACCAACTGCATCACTTGAACAGAGTCCAGATCGTAGACCGGCTTGGCCTCTTTATGGTCTCCGACGGTCGGATAGTCCCCGGTGAGGCACAAAATATTGCGGATGCCGAGCATAGAAGCGCCCATGAGGTCCGACTGTATCCCAATCCGGTTCCGGTCGCGGCAGGTCATCTGCATCACTGGATCATGGCCCAGCTCGTAGAGAAGCCGACAGACGGAAAGAGACCCGGCCCGCACCACGGCAGCCGTATTGTCCGTCACATTGACCCCATGCACACGCCCCACTAACTGCTTGGCGTTCTCTAACACACCAGAGATGTTGGTGCCCTTGGGAGGATTGTACTCAATCGTGACAGCGAACTGTCCCTCATCGAGCACCTCTCGTAATCGCCTCGGCTCCCGACTCATGTTTTCAGTTTACTCCTCTACTCCCACTCATGGCTGTAGGAGGATGGGGGCTGATTGATCTTCTACTGCGCGCGGCTTTCTCACCCGCCCACCCACTGGCACGCCGAGACGTGCCAGTAACCCGGGCGAGGGCCTACCAATTTGCCAAACCTTTATTTAGGGGAGTGGCCAAGGCTGCCCTTTACTGCGCGCATCGAACGAGCACATTCTGATCGTGCGCGTTCTGCGAGCAAGAAGGGCACCTGGCCACTCCCCCTCCGACCCTTCCGAGGCCGCGCGTTGCGCGAGCACAGAAGATCAATCAGCCCCCATCCTCCTCCCCTTTCTCCTACAGCAATCCCGCTCGTCGCTTCGCGGACTCCACCGTGTTGTCCAGCAACATCGCGATCGTCATCGGCCCAACACCTCCCGGAACAGGGCTAATCCAACCAGCTTTCTGACTGACTGGATCAAAATCGACATCGCCACACAATTTACCCTCAGGAGTTTTGTTGGTCCCCACATCGATAACGACCGCCCCATCGCGCACCATATCGGCCGTGACAAACTTGGCTTTCCCAATCGCAACCAGCAACAGCTCGGCTTCGCGACAGACCGCGGGCAAGTCCTTTGTCTTGGAGTGACAAATCGTCACGGTAGCGTTGCGCTGAAGCAACATCAGCGCCAACGGCTTGCCGACGATATTGCTCCGCCCCAATACGACAGCGCGTTTCCCCTCGATACTCACGCCGGTGGATTCGATCATCTTGATAACGCCCTTCGGTGTGCAGGCCTCAAACACCGGATGGCCCTCGACAAGCCGACCGAAGTTGTAGGGGTGAAACCCATCTGCATCCTTGTCGGGCGACACCGCTTCAAGGACGACCTTGCTGTCGATATGTTTCGGAAGCGGCAACTGAACCAGTATCCCATGAATCCTAGGATCGGCATTTTCCTTTTCGATCAAGGTCAGCAACTCAGCTTGCGTCGTGCTCGCCGGCAATTTGTGATCGTCGATATAAATGCCTGCCGCTTCACAGGCTTTCTGCTTGCTCTTCACATAGAGATGCGAGGCAGGATCGTCTCCTACCAAAATTGTCGCCAGGCCTGGTTTCATCCCCAGCTTCGCCAAGACTGCCGCCGATTCCGTTGCCAACCGCTCGCGCACTTGCAATGCCAATGCTTTGCCGTCGATCAATCGTGCCGCCACAGAATCCTCCTCCGTTGAGAGACAATCTGAAAAACACGGCACCATAACAGGGCATTTTTGAGCAAGTCAACGTGCGCAGCCTCGTGAGGCGAAGACCTCCTCCCTCCTCACGCCTTACGTCCATTTCTTGACAGGCTCTTGGCCTGACAGCTACGATGTTTCGATCGACCACGGTCAATCGCCATCCACATCTTGTGAGCAAAATCTCCTTCGTGATGTCCCTTCTGACACGTGTCATGAACCATCCAGCAGCCTGGCTTGTTTGGATCGTGTCCGTTGTGACCGCCGGCCCTCTCAGCGCCCAGATCACCGTGACGGAGTTGCAATCGCCGTATAGCTTCGTCAACGACCCCATTGAGAAGGGCTATTTTATCTCGAGCGTAAACGGCGAGGCTGAAACCGCCGACAATAACGGATTCATAACGAAGCTCAATTCCAACGGCAAACTTCTCAATCTGAAATTTATTCAAGGGGGAAAAGACGATGTCATCCTCCATGCCCCCAAAGGGATGGCTTTGGTGGAACATGTGCTCTATGTGGCGGATCTCGACACCCTGAGGGGCTTCGATACGACCACCGGTAAACCGGTCATGGCGCTCACAGTCCGATCGCACGCGACCTCACGACCTGAGTCGCTACCGCCTTCGTTGAGCGACGTGACGTTCGATGGCAAGGGGCACCTCTATTGTTCAGACCAGAAAGCGAACACCATCTACCGCATCGATCTGGTTACTCAGACTGCGTCCGTGCTCGTCACAGACCAGTCCCTCGCCGGCCCCTCCGGCCTTGCCGTTCACCCGAAATCAGGTCAGATCATCGCGGTGAGTTGGGAGAAGGGAAAGATTTCGGAAGTGTCCCCGGAAGGCGTGGTGACGGAACTGTTTTCCAATGGATTCTTCTCCAACCGTTTTCAAAATCTCCGCGGGGTAGACTTCGACCGATGGGGCAATATGTATGTGTCGGACTTTACCACCGGCAAAGTCTGGCGCATGAGCTGGGACAAGCGATTTCAAGTGATCGCGGAGTTCCTGCCATCGCCTGGGGATCTCAGCATCGACCGCGCGAACAACCTCATTCTTGTGCCCTACGAGCAGGCTCACGCGGCAGAGATGAACGGACTCGAAACCCCCACCATCGGAAAAACAAAACAAGAAAAACGGACCTTGGCAGACTATGGCTTTATCCCGCCTCCACCCAAGCCGGCACTGGAAGGGCTGGAAAAAAAATGAGCCACTGCGCCTATTGCACGCAACGGAAAGGCAAGCGGCCCTGTCCTGCCTTGGCAGGGCTGATCTGCAGCCAATGTTGCGGCGAACACCGAATCGTCCGGGTCTCATGTCCAGCTGACTGTGTCTACCTCGAATCCGGAAGCGATTATCAGCAGAAGCGGCTGGCGGTACAGTTCATGCCAGTACGTCGGGAGTTCTATCGCGAGTTGACTGAGCTCGGCGACAAGAAAGCCGTGGCCCTTTTCAATCTCGTCGAAGTGGTCGTCTTTGGATACTTCCACAGTCGCCGGGACGGGCAAGATGCGGAGATTGTCGCAGCGCTGCAGGCCTTGCGACGGACGCTCAGCCCCCTCCACGTGCCTGCCGGACCGATGCCGGTTTTCGCTGAGCATTTGAAGAAAGAATACGATACCTTTAAGAAGCAGAACCCTCAGGACATCGCCGACACTTCTTCCGCGCCGGAAATACTGGACCGCGCGATCGCCTTCGTCTCACGATTTTCCGGCACAGACTTTCAATCGCAACGGTTTCTCGGTGGACTCATCGGTTATGTGCGAGCCTACCATCCTGAAATTGCGGAACACCTGGCCAAACAACGTGAGCCGGGCCATATTATCTTGCCCGGACAACAATTCATGCCCCCTCCGGCGCCTGAACCCCATACCCATGGACCAGGCTGTCATCACCACTGATACTGGCAACGTCCAATGACGACAGAGCAACCTCATAGCGCAGGAAAAGGACACAAGATTAGAAAAGCACGCCGCGTGGAGCTACGGTGCACACTGGGGTTTTCTTCCGGTGAGATCGAAGGCGACGCCACCATTACCAACATCTCGACGTCCGGCTGTCGCGCCGAGTCCGATATTAATTTGGCGGAAGGGCTCGTCGTTCAGATCATCATCCAGCTTCCCGGTCAATCGCCACCGGTAAAAGTCGAACGAGCCTCGATTCGTTGGGTCTCAGGTAATACCTTTGGTTTGAACTTCATTCTGTTCTTTCCCTCTGAACGAGATCGCCTCCGCGCATTCATCGAAAAAATCAAATAGCACCCGCTCTTCTACTTTCTACACTCCCCAAGCGGCGTGGTCTCATGGACTCCTACTGCGCACATCGAGCGAGCACATTCTTCTTGTGCGCAGGAGTCCGTTGAGACCGCGCTGCTACTCAACAATCGTCACCGTCATCTCAACCCGTTCATTCGGCAAATCGCGATCGTTTCTCGGCAGGACCACGATCTTATCAGCCACACCAAGCCCTCTGGTGACCTCGCCAAACGCCGTGTACTTTCCATCGAGGAAATGGGAAGCTTCAACGACAATGAAAAACTGCGACCCTGCTGTGTCAGGTTCGCTCGCTCGCGCCATCGACACAATACCTCGCTTATGAGGAGTGTCGTTGAATTCCGCCTTGAGCAAGACCGGATTGCCCTTCTCGTCCTTCGGCCCTCCCTGTCCATAAGTGTCCTTGTGCAACGAGTTCTTCGTATTGGGATCGCCACCCTGGATCATAAAGCCAGGAATCACCCGGTGGAAAATCGTCCCGTCGTAATAACCGGACTTGGCCAGCTTGATAAAATTTGCGACATGATTCGGAGCGACATCCGGATAGAACTTGATATGGATGTCTCCGAACTTCGTCTTGAGAATGGCTTTGGGGCCGAGGCTCGGCGGAGGCGTAACCGGTATCACATCGGTCTTCCCTCCGCAACCGGCAAGGAGACCGATCCCCAACAGCACTCCGCACAGCGTGAGATTTCTCATGACAGCTGAGTCACGCGTCATCGTCCACCAGTGTTCCACGTCTACTCGACGACCACGATCGTCATTTCCGCCCGTTCATTCGGAAGGTCGCGGTTGTTTTTTGGCAAATTGACAATCTTGTCCGCTACCTCCATCCCCTTCACCACCTCGCCAAAAACCGTATATTGGCCGTCGAGAAAGTTGGAATCTTTGACGACGACGAAAAACTGGGAACCGGCGCTGTTAGGATCGCTCGTCCGCGCCATGGAGAGAATTCCTCGTCTGTGAGGAATGTCGTTGAATTCCGCCTTGAGCTTCTGACTCGGCCCACCCTGGCCGTAGGTCTCAGGTTTATTCAGATCTTTGGTATTAGGGTCGCCGCCCTGAATCATGAATCCTGGAATCACCCGATGAAAGATCGTGCCGTTGTAAAAGCCAGATTTTGCCAACGCAACAAAGTTTTCAACATGCTTGGGAGCCTTCTCAGGGAAAAAGACGATCTCCATATCGCCAAACTTTTTGACACCATTCCTGAAACTGAGTCTTGTAGTCGCCTGCGCCGGGCTGCTCCTGTTGCGCCGCAATATTCGCGAGTTCCGCCGCAAAAATAAACCGCGTCACTGAACGGCTGGCTTCGAATCCTCCGTCAAGATGAACCGCCGCCAGCACCGCCTCCAACGCGTCGGCCAACAGCGAATCCTTCTCACGCCCTTTCGAACGATCTTCTCCTCGCCCGAGCTTGAGATGCTCCCCCAATCCGAGCCGACGAGCCACCTGCGCCAACGAGGCCTCACTCACCACCTGCGCCTTCAGCTTCGAGAGCGTCCCCTCGGAAGATTGCGGTAACGCGGAAGCCAGATACTCACTCATCACCAGCGACAACACAGCATCGCCGAGAAATTCAAGCCGCTCGTTATGTTGAATCGTCGCAGCTTTTTGCTCGTTCACATGAGAGGAATGGGTCAAGGCCTCTTCAAGCAAAGCCGTCACCTTAAATCGATAGCCCAGCGAAGATTGGAGCGAGTCGGCAGAAGAAACCGAAGTCATAGCGGCGAGTCTATCCCTCGCACAGGTCTATTAGGCGTCTGGTTTCTTGAAGAGCAAGCAGGCATTGACCCCGCCGAATCCGAACGAATTCGACAGCGCGACCTTGACCGCAGCCGGTCTTGCCTTGTGCGGAATATAGTCCAGATCGCAGGCAGGATCTGGATGATCCAGGTTGATCGTCGGAGGAAGTATCCCGTGGTGAAGCGCAAGGACGCTAAATACCGCTTCAATCCCACCGGCTGCTCCGAGTAAATGACCGGTCATCGACTTGGTCGAACTCACCGGAATGCGGGAGGCCTGCTCACCGAACACTTGCTTAATAGCCTTGGTCTCAATGGCGTCCGCCATCGTCGAGGTTCCATGCGCATTGATGTACCCAACCTGGTCCTTGCCGATCCCGGCATCTTTGAGCGCCAGTGTCATGCATCGGACTGCGCCCTCTCCCTCTTCGGACGGAGCGGTAATGTGGTAGGCATCGCTGTTCATCCCGTAGCCGATCAATTCGGCATACACTCGAACTCCACGCCGGCGCGCATGCTCCAGTTCCTCCAAGACCACGACTCCTGCGCCTTCGCCGAGCACAAACCCATCGCGGTCTTTGTCGAACGGCCGGCTTGCCTTTGTCGGTTCATCGTTGCGAAACGACAGGGCTTTCGATGCGGCAAACCCTGCGACCCCCAACGGTGTAATGGCGGCTTCCGCCCCACCTGCGATCATGACATCGGCATCTCCAGCCTGGATCAATCTAAATGCGTCGCCGATACAG
>SWDN01000005.1:246683-251031 GCA_005116775.1 Nitrospira sp. | reverse complement strand
GAGCAAGACCGCCTTCGTGCAGTTGAATGTTCCGTTCAAATTAACTTGCAGCACCAGATTCCAATCTTCTTCCTTCATCCGTAATAACAACCCGTCGCGTGTGATCCCGGCATTATTTACCAGGATATCCACCTTCCCCCACTCCTTGACCACCTGATCAACCATCGCTTTGGTGTCGGCGGCATCAGCCACGTTCACTTTGATATTCAGCGCCTTTCGACCCAACTGCTCGACTGCCGCGACCGTGTCTTTCGACCGGCTGGGGTCCAGATCGGCAACTACAATATCGGCCCCCGCTTGCGCCAATGATTCGGCAATAGCCCGGCCGATCCCCTGCGCCGCTCCTGTGATTATCGCAACCTTGCCTTGCAGTGACATCCGCTCGCTCCTCACATTCCATTATACGTTCAACGCAGCGCGAGTCGCATCGAGCGACTGAGGATCAGTGACATTCATAGTCACCGCCCCCGGCACAATTCGTCTGATCAAACCACTCAGCACCGTCCCAGGCCCAACCTCAATGAACGTCGTCACACCCATCTCAGCCATCGCTCTAACCGAATCCTCCCAGAGGACCGACGAAGGAAGCTGTCGTACCAGCGATGCCTGAATGTCGCTCGCCTTCGTGATGGCTTTCGCTTCGGCATTGTTAATCAACGGCATCTTGAGATCGCACCAGGCGATCGCGGCCAGATCCTCGGCAAGTCGATCTGCCGCCTTCTGCATCAACGGCGTATGCACCGGCACACTCACGGGAAGAGGAATCGCCTTCTTACACCCCTTGGCTTTCGCCAGCTCAATGGCCTTTTCCACGGCGGCCTTTTCTCCCGCAATGACAATCTGACCAGGAGAATTGAAGTTTGCGGCGGCCACAACCCCCACCGATGACGCGTCTCGGCACACCTCTTTCACGATGTCTCCCGTGAGGCCGAGCAGCGCGGCGACAAGCCCGGTTCCCGACGGCACCGCTTCAGCCATATAGCGGCCTCTCTTCTGGACGATCGCCACCGCCTCAGGATAAGTCATTCCCTCAGCAGCGACAAGAGCCGAGTATTCACCCAAGCTATGACCAGCCACAGCGATCGGGGCAATGCCCAACGGTTTGAGCGCGTGGAGCGCGGCCAGGCTGCTCACCAACAATGCCGGCTGAGTATATTCCGTGAGGTTTAATTGCTCCGCCGGCCCGTGAAAACAGAGCGCAGCAATGTCATACCCCAATACCGATGAAGCTTCTTCATAGAGCCCTCTGATATTCGGATAGGCCTCAGCAAGCGCCTTCCCCATTCCGACCGACTGAGATCCCTGGCCTGGAAAGACCAACCCAATTCCGCCTGATGATTGTGTCGGTTGGAGCGTCGTCATACTACCGGGGTGATTGCGCGAGACTGCCGGCTACATTCATGAATCGTGGTGCTCACCGCTGGAATGGAAACGTCACACGGTCTCCGTGGAGCTAAGATATCGTCGAATCTCCCTTGAATGTCAACGGGAAAAAGTTCTGGAAGACCATCAGCGGTCAGTCCTCAGCCATCAGCGAGAATTTCCGATCCAGAGCTGACAGCTGATCGCTGAAAGCTTCGTCCCCTACCACCTGATGAGCGCAGAGGCCCATGTCAATCCGGCCCCGAACGCCCCCAACATGACTAGGCTCCCGTCTTTGATCCGCCCCTGACGCAGCGCCTCATCCAAGGCAATGGGAATCGAAGCGGCCGACGTATTGCCATACCGGTCCAGATTCAGCATCACCTTCTCCATAGAAAGACCCAGACGATCCGCCACCGCCTTGAGAATTCGCACATTCGCCTGGTGCGGCACATACAGATCGAGATCCTCGACCCGGAGATGATTCGCAGCCAATGTCTCCCGCGCCACCTCTTCCAAGTTCCGAACCGCTACCTTAAACGTCTCGTTTCCCTTCATCTTGATATACTGCATCCGTTCCGCCACGACCTTTTCAGAAGGCGGCAGACGCGATCCTCCCCCTGGCACCGCAATCAAGTCGCAGAGGGCGCCATCGGAACGAAGATGCGTGGACAGGATGCCACGGTCGTTCTCGCTGGCGCTGATGACTGCCGCTCCGGCCCCATCGCCGAACAGAATACAGGTATTGCGATCGGTCCAGTCGGTAATCGCCGACATCACTTCCGACCCGACGATCAACACATGGCGCATTCCGGTTTTCACATAGGCGTCCGCCACCGATAATGCATACACGAACCCGCAACAGGCAGCCGACAGATCGCAGGCCGCTGCGCGCGTCGCTCCCAGCCGATGTTGAATCAAACAGGCCGTGGCAGGAATCGGATAATCGCCAGTGCAGGTGGCTAACAGAATCAGATCAAGATCGGACGCATTCACTCCCGCAGCTTCCAGAGCCCGCTCCGCTGCTTTCACTGGCTGCTCAAAAAGGTCGTCCAGCAAGGCCGCAGCGAGCGAAGAGGCGAGGCGTACGCTTCGGTACGTTGAGCCTCTGAGCGATGCGAGAACGCCGCTGGCGGACTTTTTCAACAGCCTGCTACGACTCTTCGACCTGGATGACCGCCTTGCCCTTATACGTTCCACAATTCAAACAGGTGTAATGCGGTAGCTTGATCTCGTGGCACTGCGGACAAACGGACATGCCCGGCGGGGTAATGCGTAATTTTTGTGTGCGCCGCTTATCTCGTCGTTCCCGTGAATGTTTATGTTTCGGATTCGGCATGGCAACTCCTTCTCACTCTCGATAGCTAACGGTCGCGCTACGATGTTGACGATTCGTCGGTCTTGCGTTTCATGCCCCGAACCACCCGGACGGTCGGGATCGGGGGTTCCGTGGCACATTGACAGGGTCCTTCATTCAAATTTTTCCCGCATTGCGCACAGAGCCCTAAACAGTCGTCGCTGCAGATCGGCTGCATCGGCGCAGACAGGATCACATGCTCGCGCAACATGGGAGCCAGTTCCAACTGATTGCCTTGATAGTGATATTGATCGTCGGGTTCTTCTTCTGGTTCGGCCTCCGTGACCTCGGCGCGCGCTCTTCGCGGATCGATTCGCTTCGGATGACGAGGCGCCGACTTGGGCTCCTGGATAAACGCTGCTCGCACCGAAAACGCCAGCGGATCTTCATACTCCTTCAAGCATCGCACACATTCGCGAACGATCGTCCCTTCCAGGACACCAGTCACTGCGACTAACCCTTCGATGTTGGTGAGATCGAGACTCACAGCCACGGGGCCTGGGAGCAGCGCATCATCAGCGGTAAGGCCAAGCTCTTCAGCCGTCACCTCGCCGACCAGTGAGAGCCCATCGTCGGTGATCTCAGTCAGCAGCGGCCTAAGCAGTTCCATCGTGACACCTACCAGCATACCTATCCCCAACGTGACCGGTTATCGCTCTTCCGCAAAGCTAATGAGCGCAATGTGCCGAGCCCGCTTGACGGCGGCTGTTAATTCACGCTGATGCCTCATGCAATTGCCTGAGATGCGTCTCGGGACAATCCGCCCCCGCTCGGTGAGAAAATTTCTCAGCAGCCCGACATCTTTGAAATCGATCGATCCCTTATCTATACAAAACCTGCAAGGCCGTCTGCGCTGAAAAAACCGTCCGCCGCCCTCTCGGTCTCCACCCTGTTGTTGTTCACGCTCCATACACCGTCTCCCTCTCTATTTAGATATGCTCGTCGGATTCATATGCGACATCGTCGTGCATCGGCGCCTCAGCTCCTCCGCCTCCGCCACCGCCATCCTGGCGTTTTGGCATGAATGTCACCGTTTGGGCCACCACTTCGTGCTTGCTGCGCTTCTGGCCGTCTTCCGTTTCCCATCGGCGCTGCTGCAATCGCCCATCGACGATGATTCCATTCCCCTTGCTGAGATACTGTCCGCAATGCTCCGCCTGCTTGCCGAACACGACGATGTCGACAAAACAGACTTCTTCTTTTAACTCATCACCTTGCTTGTACCGACGGCTGACGGCAAGGCCCATGCTGGCCACCGGCGTTCCGTTCGGCGTGTATCGCAGCTCAGGATTGCGCGTGAGGTTCCCGAGAAGAACGACTTTGTTAAATCCTGCCACCGGCAAACTCCTCCGATACCGTCTCCACCGGCCGTGGCGGCACGAGTTCTTTTTTGAGGTGGACGGTCAAAAACTTGATGATCGTGTCTTCCAGCCGATAGGACCGTTCTAGTTCACCGACCGTGATATTGGGAGCTCTGAAGTAGAAATAGGCATACGTGCCTTTGCGCTCCCGCTTCACTTCATAGGCGAGTTTCTTCTTGCCCCAATTTTCCGATTTGATGAACTTCGCGCCGGTCTTCTCCGCCACCGCCTTCATGGAACGCTCCATGAGCAGATCGATGGTATCGCT
>SWDN01000005.1:211566-246583 GCA_005116775.1 Nitrospira sp. | reverse complement strand
AGCTACCATAGGCTTCGAGAACGTGTCAATGAAGACGCCCTAGTAGTATCCTGCGAAATAAAAACGAACAGCTGCCTATTTGCCCTCTTCATACCTACCTTTGCTTGAACATTCGTGATGGTGCGTTCGCTGGAGGAGAAGGACGGGGACCTGATCCGCCGGGACTCGAAAATGATCTACCAGGGGCATGGCCAGAGTAGGGGTAATAATAGGGGTGCCCCGATCGATATCCAGGCCCATACCCGGAGAATCCTGGATAGTAACTAAAGGGACTCCACCAAAATCCTGGACTCGAATAGAAGGGACTGGCTTGGTCATACACACCGGCATATCCATTCTCTTGAGCCTGATTGAGCGTGGCCATCCGTTGCGTTTGATGCACTGACTCTGCGCAGGCCGTGAGGCCGAATAGGAGGACTCCACCGATCATCGCCTTCATCTTTATCCATTGAGCCAACATGGCACCCTCCATCAGAAGTGGTAGGAGACGCCGATATAGAGTTGGTGCGCCCTATAGGTACTGTCAAACCCACCGAACGAACCGAACGCGCCATCAAAGTTAAACTTCGCATCGGTGAATTTGTATTCTGTGAACAGCGCCACGTGAGGCGTCACGAATGCACGAATTCCTGTGAGAAAATTGAACCCGATCGAGACCTGTGTGTCCGCCTCCGTGTCCACCGAACGACTCAGGCGCGCAATCAGAATGCTAGGACCAGCCCCGATATAGGGCTGAAAGGTGACGCCTGGGTAGCGCAAGAGAATATTCGCGCCGACATTTGTCACTCCCAGATGAATACCAGGGCTATCGTCGAGATTCTTGACGTGCGGCGTACTGTGGTTGACATCCAACTCGAATCCTAGCGACCCGTGAAAGGGATACAGGCCGACCTTGCCGCCATAGGCAAGACTGTTCTTCATGTCGAAGTCTTGCAGCTCTATGCCACTGAA
Organism: Nitrospira sp.; assembly: GCA_005116775.1. Lineage (GTDB taxonomy): Bacteria > Nitrospirota > Nitrospiria > Nitrospirales > Nitrospiraceae > Palsa-1315. The sequence goes on along the minus strand of SWDN01000005.1, from coordinate 245,632 downwards.
CGGACCTGTGGTGGTGACGTTGCGCAAGGAGTCGGCAAAGCTGTGCCCGACTTGGCCTGCTACATACCACTCAGCCTGTGACGGAATCGTCATCGAAGATACAGCGACCAGAGAGAGGAGGCCGACGAAGAACTGATTGCGAACGTGCCGCGAGTGCATCATGGTGTACTCCATGAGCGAGGCTTGAATTCATCGTACTACAAGGTTTTCCCGAAGTGTGAGGAGACGGGAGGAGAAACCGCTCAGATTAAGGAGAATTAATAATGCTGACGGCTTGCCCAAGCTCAACCGCTCCCTTGCCTTCGGAGCAGAAAGTCGGCGGCCTGAGGCCCTTCGCTCCCGCACCTCCCGCAACACCACATATTTCTTCGTGATCACAGCCTATGATTCAGCCGGAAATGAAAGCGCTCTTTCGAACGAGGTGAGTAAGAGTATTTTTAAGCGAACGGGACAAGCACTATGAATCCAGGGAATCAACCAAACTAGGAGGAGTAGTAAATGGACATTCAATATATATTATTAACAGCGGCCACGATGCGCATGCTAACTATTCTTAGAGAGATAATAACTCCTGTTACCAACAAGCCAAACCGAAAGTTGACCAGATCCCAGCTTATTCTGTTCATCCTGGTTTGGGGGACTATTTGTGGGTATGGAATCTGGCTTCTTGCGAACAGGACTCCACAACCACTCTGATTTCCACCTCCCAACTCTATTGAGACGCATGAAGAGGTGGCCAACCATAACCTTGCTGGAGAAGAAAGTGGAACCTAGATTGATCCGTGTGGGCTGCGCAAAAGGCCATCAAACAAGAACCTAAACAAGGAATACAGTTGTAGGGCACCTTCGGTCGTCCGTTACACATTAAACCTGAAGTAGACTATGTCCGCTTCCTTGATGACGTAATCTTTGCCTTCGAGGCGGAACAACCCCTTTTCCTTCACCTTTGCCTCCGACCCGCAGGCCAGTAGATCGTCGTAATGATAGGCCTCGGCGCGGATGAAGCCACGCTCCATGTCGGAGTGGATCTTGCCGGCCGCCTGCGGCGCCTTCATGTTTTTCGGATCGGCCAGGCGCGGGATTCAATTTCACCGGCGGTGAAGAAGGTCACGATGCTCAGCAACGTATAGGCTTCACGAGTCAGCCGTACAAGGCCTGATTCCGTGAGCCCCATCTCTTTCAAAAAGTCGGTTCGTTCAGATTCGGGCAATGTGGAGAGTTCAGCTTCGAGCTGGCCGCAGATCGTGACGACGCGCGCGCCGCGAACTTCGACCCGGCCTAGAGTCGAGCGCTGACGAACAATGTAGGTTCATTCGCCTGTCCCAAACCAGTAGATGAGTTCAAAGAGATGCAAATCGGCGCCTCGGCTATCTGATCCGTATATTGTCGCGTCGGAATAGTGCTGAAAATGATAGCCCGCCCCAATCGGGCCTAAGAATCGGCTAGTCACGCCGAAGGTCCACACGAATTGAAACGGCCCGCCGAAGTTCTGCTGGCCAAACCGGTAGTCACTGACCAACGCCCCACCCACACCCATGTCAATGGCGAGCAGTCCATCCTTCCGACCGAACATGACGTCCAACGGCACCAACGTGAACAATCCCTTGGTCTCCTGAGCCCCTCGGAGCATGCCCGCAGAGGCTAGGAGGCGAGCCCCCAGAATCCAGCCGGTTCCGATTTCCCGCTCCCAGGGAAGCCGCGCAGTTATTGCCAGGTCCGCTTGATGAAAATCGACCATCTCCTCCTCGCCGATCGGCGAACCGCCGCTGAACCCACCCCTCAACACCAGGGTTTCCGGCCTTAACACTCCAGCATCGAGAGATGATCCGCCCATAGCGATCAATAACCAGAAGGCGATTGCATAGCACAGTCTTGCACGAGTTCCGATCTGCCGCATACGGCTAACCTCCATACCGGGTTGAGCCGTTGAGAGATGAGGCGGGTTTATTTACGCCCTGAGGCCGTTCCTCTATACGTTGAATCGGAAATACACGATGTCGGCTTCCTTAATCACGTAATCTTTGCCTTCCAGCCGAAACAGCCCCTTCTCCTTCACCTTTGCCTCTGACCCGCAGGCCATCAGGTCGTCGTAGTGATAGACTTCGGCGCGGATGAAGCCTCGCTCCATGTCAGAGTGAATTTTCCCGGCAGCTTGCGGCGCCTTCATGTTTTTCGGAATCGGCCAGGCGCGGGATTCGATTTCCCCTGCCGTGAAGAAGGTCACGATGTTCAACAACGTATAGGCCTCACGGGTCAACCGGACGAGCCCCGATTCCGTGAGCCCCATTTCCTTCAGAAAGTCCAGCCGCTCGCTTTCAGGAAGTGTGGAGAGTTCGGCTTCGAGTTGGCCGCAGATCGTGACGACACGCGCGCCGCGCTTGTCGGCAAACTCTCGCACCGCCTTCACCATCGCCTCATCGGCGCTGGCCTGCTCCGATACATTGGCCACGAAGAGCACCGGTTTTGCCGCCAGCAATTGACATTCGTCGAGCACCACACGCTCTTCGGGAGTGTAGGTCAGATTGCCCAGCCACTCGCCCTTGTCGAGCAGTCCGATCAGTTTGTCGATGAATGCCACCTCGAACGCAGCTTTCTTATCGCCGGCTCGAACTTTCTTTTCCGTCTTTTGCTTCCGCCGATCGAGCGTGTCGAGATCGGCCAACAGCAACTCGGTTTCAATGATGCCGATGTCACGAAGAGGGTTCACCCCTCCACTGACGTGCACGACATCCGTTCCTTGGAAACAGCGAACGACGTGGAGGAGCGCGTCGACTTCTCGAATATGTCCAAGAAACTGATTGCCGAGACCTTCGCCCTTGCTTGCCCCTTCGACCAAGCCCGCAATATCGCGTACCTCTAGTGTGCTATAGGTCGTCTTCTTGGACTTGAAGAGATCGGTGAGGACTTGGAGTCTCGGGTCAGGCACCAGAGCGATGCCGGTATTGGGATCGACGGTCGCGAAAGGATAGTTCGCCGCTAATGCACCGCTGCCAGTGAGCGCGTTGAAGACGGTGGTCTTCCCCACGTTCGGAAGTCCGATCATGCCACAACAAAGTCCCATTGTTCCTCACTCACTCTTCTACGATGCAGAGAGCCTTGCTCACGGGGATGCAGCCGGGTTGACTCTGACTGCGCGCGTCCAACGAGGGCCTTCTCAGGCCGCGCGTTGCGCGAGCAAAGAGTCAGCCTGGCAGTATCCCCTCATCTTCTTCAGGCTTCTCCCGCACATTAAACTGATTCATGGCCACGGCCGTTCCACGATGGATCAGACATTCCAACGCATCGACGGCACGGTCGAGACAGGGACTCACTATCTCGACTTCCTCTTTCGTGAACGGCTCCAGCACATAGTCTGCTGAATCCTGGCGCGGCGCCGGTCGGCCGATTCCGACCTTGACCCGCACAAACTGGGGTGTTCCAATTGCGTCGATGATCGACTTGATTCCATTATGTCCCCCGTGCCCACCGGCTTGTTTGATCCTGAGACGCCCCAGACCGAGATCGAGATCGTCATGGATAAGAATCAGGTCGTCGGCGGTCAGCGAATACTCCCGCAGGAGTCCTTTGAGCGGAGGACCTGTGATGTTCATCCAGTCGAGGGTACCGGCAAGTTCTAAGAGTTCCGATCCAAGCCGTCCCGACCCACGATGAGCCATACTGCGCTTGGCGAGACGGATGGACCATCGAGCCGCAGCCCGCTCGATGACCCACATGCCGACGTTGTGGCGGGTTTGGGCATAGGCAGCGCCACCTTGCGCAATGGCAAGCCCCGAGGCATCGACTTCGATAAAGTCCGGCAATGTCCCCGGCAGACACTCAATATGCAACTCACGCATATTGTGATGAAGAATACCGCCTTCTTTCACGCCAGCCGGCACTCCACCGGTCAAATGCAGAGGCACCTTCACGCGAATCGCTTTATCCATGGAGATTTCAAACAGGTCTGCATGCAACACATGCCCTTCGACCGGATCGACCTGGAAATCGCGTAACAATGCGGTCCGGTTCGGTTTCGACTTTGCGCCGGTGAGTGTGAGCGACACGAGCGCGGCTCCCCCAGCCTGTGCCTTCAAAATCTTCACCAGGCTATCCGGTTCGATCGTCAAGAGCAGACATTCGCCCTGCCCATACAACACGCCAGGGACTTTGCCCTCTCGCCGAAGCTGGCGTGCCGCACCTTTTCCCGTTTTCTCTCGTACTGTGACTGCCAAATCGAACTTCATGATTGTCCTCCGTCCCCTTCTCGCTGATCTCTCGATGCCTCGGTCTTACGCTAGGCAAACAATGAACTGACCGACTCATCTTCATGGATTCGTCTGATCGCCTCGCCTAACAGCGGCGCAATCGACAATTGATGTAACTTCGGGCAAATGAGCTCTTTGCCTCGTAACGGAATCGAATTGGTCACGATCACTTGCTTCAGACAGGATTGCTGAATCCGTTCCAATGCCGGGCCGGTGAGCACCGCGTGGGTGCAGGCAGTCCAGACTTCCCGAGCCCCGCGATCCATACAGGCCTGCGCTCCCTTCACAATGGTCCCGGCCGTGTCGATCATGTCGTCTAATAAGAGCGCACTCTTCCCTTCGACATCTCCGATGATGTTCATAATCGCCGTCTGATTCGGCCCTTCACGCCGTTTGTCGATAATCGCCAAACTCGCTTCGAGTCGTTTCGCAAAGGCACGAGCTCGCTCGACACCGCCGGCGTCCGGCGAGACAACGACCAAGTCATTCACCTTCTTCTTGGTGATGTAATCCAGCAAGACTGGCAGCGCATAGAGATGGTCCACCGGCAGATTGAAGAATCCCTGGATCTGCCCCGCATGAAGATCCATCGTCAGCACGCGATCGGTGCCGGCAGTGCTGATGAGATCGGCCACAAGTTTCGCCGAGATCGGCACACGGGGCTGATCTTTGCGATCCTGACGGGCATAGCCAAAATACGGAATGACCGCGGTGATGCGCTTGGCGGAGGATCCCACATGGTCCGTTCGAGCGCCTTCAAGAGCAGGTCTTTTTCAATGCCGTTGATAAGGCCTTCTAAATCCAACCCGTCCTCCGGCAAGTCGGCAGGCACACCCTGCTGCTGAGGAGTCACGATCCTATGAAGCCACCCACGAATATCCTCGCCCGAAATAGGCACACCGGTAGAAAAGGTGACCACGCGCTCCATCAGGTTTTCGAGCTCGCGCACGTTGCCGCGCCACTCATGGCCCAACAACACATGCATGGCTTCCGATGTCAAGACGGGAGCCGGCTTGCCACTTTCCTGTGAAAACTTCTCAATGAAGTGTTTCACAAGAAGAGGAATATCGCCTGTTCGAAGCCGTAACGGTGGGAGCCTGATCGGTATTACATCTAACCGGTAGTATAAATCTTCCCGAAATGAGCCGTCCGCTACGGCTTTTTCAAGATCTTTATTGGTCGCAGCAACAATGCGCACATCAACTTTGACATCCTGGGTGCCGCCCACACGCCGAAACTCCCGCTCCTGAATGACACGCAACAGCTTGACTTGAATCGTCGGGGTGGTGTCGCCAATCTCATCCAAAAAGATCGTTCCGCCGTTGGCCACTTCGAATAACCCCGCTTTATTGGCCATCGCGCCGGTAAAGGACCCCTTCATGTGGCCGAAGAGTTCGCTTTCAAGTAATGTCTCAGGCACTGCGCTGCAATTCACCGCCACAAACGGCATCGTACTTCTGGCGCTATTATAGTGAATCGCGCGCGCCACCAACTCTTTTCCCGTTCCACTCTCTCCACAAATCAGCACATTGCTCTTGGCGTCCGCAACTTTTCGCACCACGTCGAACACCTTTTGCATACTCTCGCTTTGTCCCACAATCTGCGCAAACGAAGACTGGCTCGCCATTTCACGCTTTAAAAGGATGTTCTCGGTTGAGAGACGCCGTTTCTCCAGGGCATTGCGGATAATCAACTGGACTTCATCGACCTGGAACGGCTTGGTCAAGTAATCGTACGCGCCCTGTTTCATGGCATCGACTGCTGAGTCCGCGGTTGCGAATGCCGTAATCACGAGGACCACGGTTTCAGGAGAAGAAGATTTTACCGCCTTCAGGACCGCCATACCGTCGGCTTTCGGCATACGGAGGTCGGTGATGACGAGATCGAAGATTTCCTTGCCCACATGACCGATGGCCTCTTCGCCGTCTGACGCTTCGGTCACCGCATAGCCCGCGCGCTTGAGCATGATGCTCAGGACTTCTCGCAGTCCCTTTTCATCATCGACAACTAGGATCTTTTCCATGGCGTCCGCCCCTCATGCCAAAGCCGCACTCCGGCATCCCCTGAACGCGGCATACAGACGACAAACCGTGAACCTTGGCGCTCCTGACTCTCGACCTTGATCCATCCCCCGTGGAGATCGACGATACGATGCACCGCCGCAAGACCCAACCCGGACCCTTCTTTTTTCGTCGTAAAAAACGGGAGAAAGATCTTGTCAAAATTCTGTAGTGGGATACCTTCCCCAGTGTCTTGAAACGCAACTTCGATGACATCACCCTTACGGCCGCCTGCATCGATATGTCGGCAACTCGTCGAGATCGTCAACTGTCCTCCATCCGGCATCGCTTCAAATGCGTTCGTCGCCATATTCCAAAAGACCTGCCGGAGCTGATCTTGATCGACCAAGGCCGTGAGAGACCCGGTTGCCAGAGACGTAACGATTTTGATCTTGGAACGTGTTCGCGCTTCATGTTGAACGAGATCGAGCGTCTCAGCAAGTACTTTATTAAGATCGTGCTCTGCGAGATTCAGCGCCGGTGGGCGGGCATACTGGAGAAATTCGGTAATAATATTGTCGAGCCTGGTGGCCTCTCGAATTGCAATGTCCATCAACCGGCGGTCGGTTTCGTCTTCCATGGCATCTTTTCTGAGCATTTGCATTGCGCCTGCCAACGCGCCAAGTGGGTTTCGAATCTCATGAGCCATCCCAGCAGACATCTCACCCAAACTTGCCAGCCACTCCTTGCGCCGCATCTCCTCTTCAAGGTCCCGAATCTGTGTCAGATCTTTGAACACACCAACCAAACCTGCCTGTTTTCCCTGCTCGTGCAGCGGGGAAAGCGTCATGCCGAGAATCAGACGATTGCCGTCAGCGCGCTTACATTCCACTTCGAATCGTTTCGTCGTCGCCACGGCGCCACTGAGTGGCTCATCTGATTCTTGGTTCGGATGCCAGTTGAAGACCTCGCGCCAGGGCCGCCCGACCACGTGAGTGATCGTGTACCCAGTCGCTTCCTGTGCCGCTGGGTTGAACGAGGTAATGCGCCCCAAGGCATCTGCCGTAAACACGCCGCTACTGATGCTGTGAACGATATTCTCGTGAAAGACCTGGAGACGAGTGAGTCCCTGTTCCTTCTCGCGCAAAGACCGATCAGCTTGCTGAAGCTGTTCGGTTAAGGTACCGCCCAGAATCCCAACGACAAGCAGAGCGAGGGCATAGACACCGAAGGTTTGAAATGTCTCTGGCACGGTCAGCCGACTCGGTGACAGCCATCCCCATTCCTCAATCAGGCCATGCATTTGAATGTTCGTCAAGAGCCCGAACAGAATAATACAAAAGCATGCGGCAAGAAGCCCGACTCGTCGGCGAGGAACAAGACTGGCCACTGCCACCGTCATGACATACAACACCGCGAAGGGACTCTCGACCCCTCCTGTCCTGGCAACCAGCACCGTTTCAAGCAGAAAGTCGATCCCTACCTGCGCCCAGAAAAATACCGTGAGCGCGGCAGGCGTGGTAATCGCACGAAGCAGAATGGCGGAGGGGATAGTCAGAACGTATGTGACAATGATCAAGACGTAGAATGTTTCGATCCACCCGCCTTTCACCGCTTGAAAGGTCAGCGATAGGCCGAGTATCAGAGTCACGATGGCTATCCGAAGCCCCATGATCCAATAGAGTCTTGTCCTGAAATCATTCATGATTGGAGAATCACTAGGCAAGAAAAAAGCCGAAAGGCATGAAGAACAATGGGGCGTCTTTACTCTCCTCGGATTTGAGGCCTGAAACCAAACCTTCACACACTTTATCGGGCGCTGAGCAACTCGTCCAATCGTCTAGCTTTGGCCGTCACACTCGACTGGTCCAACTCCATGAATAACGAACTCGAAGCTGTCCTCTATCCAATTGCGGACGCCATCTTGAAGATCGGGAGATACATTGCGACCACGATAAACCCAATCACAACTCCCAAGAACACCATCATGGCCGGCTCAAGCAGTGCCGTCAACGAGGCAACGGCCTGATCAACTTCATCTTCGTAAAAATCCGCGATCTTTCCCAGCATCGCGTCCAGTGCGCCAGTCGACTCACCAACGGCAATCATGTGCGTCACCATTTTCGGGAAAACTCCGCTCGCAGCCAAGGGATCGGCAATGGTCTTTCCACCACTGATACTCACGCGAGCGTTGAACAACGTCTCTTCAATAACCTTATTCCCGGAGGTCTTTGCGCAAATGGACATCCCGTCAAGTAATGGGACCCCACTGGAAAGCAACGTTCCGAGCGTACGGGTGAACTTGGCAACCGAGGCTTTTCTGATTAAGTCTCCGACCACTGGTAACTTGAGAAGCAACTTATCGATAACCATCCGCCCTTGAACGGTTCCATAGTATTTCTTAATGCCAAAAACGGCTCCCACAATTACCCCAAGAATGACATACCAGTACGCGATAAAGAAGTTGCTGATATCGATGACTAGTTGCGTAGGGCCGGGCAAGCCCATTTTCCCGCCTGACAGTTCAAGGAACATCTTTGCAAAAATTGGAATGACAAACAGCATGAGCACAGCGATAACAACGACGGCAACTCCCATGATCGAAGCAGGATAAATCATGGCAGATTTGATCTGTCCTTTGAGTTTCATTGCTTTTTCAATGTATTTGGCGAGACGAGTCAAGATTGTATCGAGCAAACCACCCACTTCACCTGCATGCACGAGGTTGACATAGAGATCGTCAAAGACTTTCGGGTGGCGGCGTAACGCATCCGAAAAGGTCGAGCCCGCCTCCACCTGAGTCTTCACTTCCCCAATGGTCTCCCGCAGCACCTTGTTTTCAGACTGGGTCGAGAGGATTTCGAGACATTGCACCAGAGGCAAGCCCGCATTGATCATCGTGCCGAACTGCCGAGTAAAGACAACCAGGTCCTTGTCGGTGAGACCTGACCTAAGCCTGATTTTACTGAGATCGAACCCACCACCTTTTTTTTCTTGGAGGCTCGTGACGACGACACTTTGCTTGCGAAGTTGGTCTACCGCCTCATCTCGGGTTTTTGCGCTCAACTCGCCCTTCTTGACGGCACCAGATCTGGTTCGTCCGACATACGCAAAAGTAGCCATACGCAACACTCACCCTTCGATGTGGCCATCGCCATGGCCTATTGTAAACTGAGAGGAATACCTACCAGGCGAGTCTACTGGCGACCCCAAAACCTGTCAAACGAATGCAGAATCTCTGCGCAGGCGACAGGCACGAAGGCTTAAGCAATACCGCGCCTTAGCTATTAACTGCGCTCGTGTGCCGGATACCCCTGTAGAGATAATGCAATCCGGATAGTAGCGTGAAGGAGACCATGCCGATCAAGAGAGGTAGAGCGAGCGTGAGATCGATATGACGAGAACTAAGAAAGATGACCATGACGACATAGGTCAGCTGGAGGAGCGTCGTGCCCTTGCCCAAGAATGTGGGGGTAAGATCCACACGGGAATCCGTGAAGTGCGCCACAGCCGTTCCCAGCAACAGTATGACGTCCCGGCTGACCACGACGATGGTGACCCACAACGGAATCAAATGAATCATCGAAAGCGTGATGAACCCCGAAGTGAGAAGCAGTTTATCAGCCAGAGGGTCCAGCACCGCCCCAAGCCGCGTATGCTGATTCTTCATCCGGGCAATTGCCCCGTCCAGCGCATCTGTCAGCCCCGCCACAATCAACACGATGAGCGCCTGATCAAACCTTCCATAGATCAATAGCCCTATGTAGCAGGGGATCATGAGAATACGAAGAATGGTCAAGCTGTTGGGGATATTCATATCTTCCGGCACACAGCGGTCTACGGCAGCGGGGGGAGATGATAGGAAGGCGTTACACGGATGTCAATGGCTTGCAGTCGGCCTGGCCCCACCCTATAATCGACCTCAATCAATAATTTCATTCCTGTCTTGGAGGTCGTGAATGAGTTCGCTTCCGCTTCTTTTCAAGAAAGAAGGATTGGTTGAAAAGCACCAGATTGAAGGAGTCGACCCGAGCGATCGGTATTTTAATCGTACAATTCTCGTCAATCGTACCGCCTCCGGCTACGCCGCTAAGGTCATGTATGAAGCCTTGACTGTCGACGGGCACTCACACCCGACCATCACCGCTGCGGTACAAGAACTCATCGACGCGATGCAGAGATTCGGTTTCACCAAAATGAGAACTCGCGCCAACTTTAAGGGCGCGAAGTATCTGGCTGAAAAAGAAACCTGGGTCGACTACCAAGACCTAGCGTAGCCCCAACCCTCGCGCAGCCACAAACTCCCGATAGACGAGGTCGTGAATAGCGGGCCTAAAGGCCTTGATCTTCTCGTTCCTCCTGCTCGGATGCACCCGATTGGACAACACCACCACCTCCAATTCGCACAGTGGATCAATCCACAGCGATGTCCCCGTATAGCCAAGATGCCCGAACGAACGTTCGGAAAAACTGGATCCAGATGAAGACGGGGCAGACGGAGTATCCCATCCCAACGCCCAACTCGATCGCGCAATAGACTCTTGGCGAGTCGTAAACTCTCTGACAAGATCTTCGTCCAGAATCGACTCTCTCCCGTGATAGCCGCGGAGCCAGGCTCCTGAGATAGCCAGCACCGACTCGGCAGTCCCAAATAACCCTGCATGGCCCGCGACGCCACCCATCGCCGCTGCATTCTCGTCGTGTACCTCTCCCCGCAAAAGCCGATTGCGCTGATCATCCTGTTCGGTCGGAGCGATTCGTGATACATCGACGATTGAACGCGTGACGTCGAGGTGGCCTCCCCCAGCAGTAGGACAAAACATCATGGGATCGGCTTGTAGCGGTCGAACGATGACCTCTTCGCACCAATAATCCAATGCCATTCCACTCAGACGTTCCACCAGAAATCCTAATAACATGAATCCAAGATCGCTGTAGATACATCGCTCGCCGCGCACATAGATCATCGGTTCGTCACGAATCAACTTCAATACATACTGTTTGACCGTCTGATTCCCGTTGGAGGGCTCAGGAACGACACCTCCGGCCTCAAGCCGCTCATAAAAAGGCCGCCATCCTGGCAAACCTGAACGATGGGTTAAGAGATCTCTCACCGTTGCCTGACCGATCGACGTCCCTCCAAGCTCGGGTAAGACCTTCTGGACGGGATCGTCAAGAGCTATCTTCGCGCGCTGAACTAGGAGCAAGACGGATGTGCTTATCACCAGCGACTTCGTGAGAGAGGCGAGGTCATAGATGGTGCTAGGCTGGACAGGAAGGCCCGGAGGCTCTGACGACAGTCGTCCAGCCACCATCACACATTGCAACTCGCCACACAGACGCACCGCCAACTGAGCGCCGGGAAACACACCATCGTCGACGGCCGATTGCAAGGCCGCTTGAATGACGTGATGAGTAGCCATAGGCGACATATCTGTTATGGTGAGAAAAACTGCTGCTGTGGAGGAGCCGCGCGAAACACTCTACAGAACGCCTGAGGAGGCGAGGGGCAGCCACTACGGACGAATTATAATCTTGGGCTCGACTCTCCTTCGAGCTTCTCCTCCGATGCGGTTGCCGCATCATGGAACGCTTCCTGTTCTTCAACCTCCAGCATACGCTCAAACATTCGCAACGATGCGCGCAACCGCTCAACCATCAGCAGTCGCTGTTTCTGAAGCAACGAGAGGTCTCGCTGCGTATCGGTCAGCTCAACCCTGGCCTGACGGATCAACTCGCCGGCCTTGAGTTCTGCTTCTTTCATGACGAGATCCGCCTCACGGTGAGCATTGTGCTTCACGTCCTCTGCCAACGATTGAGCAGACAGGAGCGTGCTCGACAAGGTCGCCTCTGTCCGCTTCAGATCAGCCAGCTGCTGCTCTAGAAACATGATCTTTTCTCGCTGAACCGCATGGTCTCGATTCAACGATTCGACCGTCTGCGCCAATTCTTCGAGGAAGCGATTGACCTCTTCCTTGTCATACCCACGAAAGGCGACCTTGAACACCATTTGCTGGATATCGAGCGGTGTAATTCTCATGGCATCCCCCATGGTCATCTCAGTTCATCCTCATGGCAAATTCTTTCAGCGATTGCACGACCGCGATTTGTAGAAACGTAATGATCAAGATCACCACGATAGGCGACACATCCATTCCAATCCGCACCCCGATCATCCGCCGAATTGGATCCAGCACTGGTTCGGTCGCTCGATTGAGAAATTGGACGATCGGGTTCCATGGGTCCGGATTGACCCATGAGATCAGGGCACGAGCAATAATCACCCACATGTAAAGCCATAGCACATAGTCAAGAATCGTCGCGACTGCCGTCAGAGCATTGCCAGCGACAAACATCAGCGCCCCAGCTCTTTCGACCGCGTGGTGGCCGCTTCGACCGCCGCCATCAGTGCGGCACGGAACCCTCCCTGTTCGAGCTGATGAAGCCCGGCGATCGTTGTGCCTCCGGGGGAGGCCACTCGATCTTTCAATTGGGCGGGATGCACCCCTGACTCCAACACCAAACGAGCCGCTCCGAGGACCGTCTGGGCGGCAAGAAGTTCGGCGGTCTGCCGCGGCAAACCCATCATCACTCCCCCGTCCGCCAACGCTTCAATCGCTTGAAATATATAGGCGGGACCGCTGCCGCTCAGTCCTGTCACGGCATCCATCATTCGCTCCTCAACCAGCACCACTCGACCAACGACTTCGAATACCGCTCGAACCAAGCGGCTATCATCTTCGGACACCCCATCGCCCAAGGCTAACGCGGTCATACCCTCCCGGACCAAAGCAGGCACATTCGGCATCGCTCGAACCACCCGCATTGTCCCGGCAATCTGTTCTGCAATTGTCCGAATTGTCACCCCTGCCACAATAGAAATCACAAGGGCATGAGCCAGGGTCTGGCCGAGCTCACTGAGTACAGTGGGAAGCGTCTGAGGTTTCACAGCGAAGATAACCACATCAGCCCAAGCGACAGCCTCACTGTTGGAAAGACCAACCTGAATGCCGAACTGACCTTTTAAGTGATCACGGCGCTCGGAAACAGTATCCGTTGCCCATATCGACTCAGCAGAACAGACATGCCCTGAGAGAAGACCGCCGATCATGGCCTCAGCCATTTGGCCACCTCCGATGAATGCAATCTTATTCGTGATCATTGGACTACGCACGTCGGGCTCCAAGAACAGCCGATCTCAGCCGTGTGCCGGATCGGCTAGAAAACGAACAGGGAACTTTTGACCGGCTGAGCTTCCAACCAGTAGAGTCTGCTACCGGATCATTCACAATCCTAGCGCAGTTTCTCAGAGATTTAAAATATTGTACCGAAACCGCCAAGTAAATGTCAGCGCACAAACTCAGACCGCTTCTATCGGTGAGAACGCAACGCGATCCCGCTGACCATCGTCCCGTTCACCCGGCCTTCCCGCCGATAAGAATAAAACAGCTGGTCATGGCAGATCGTACACAAATTCACCGAAGAAACAGAAGGTGCGGGCACACCCTCCCCTTCCACTTGTCGACGAATCAAGGCTTTGAGATCCAGTCGTGCCTTGTTCCCACTATAGTCACGCACAACTGATTCCCAATCAGGTCGTCCAATTCGAAGTTGGTCGAGCACCGGATCGTCGACTTCATAACAGCAGGGGCCGGCTGAAGGCCCGATACTGACTCGCAGATCCGACCTCGTCGACCCGAATCTATTCTCCATTAGAGTAAACGTCCTCGGAACAATCCCGGCAACTGCACCCCGCCAACCAGCATGAATCGCTGCGACAACACGCCGGCGTGGGTCATGCACAAGGATAGGGACACAATCCGCCGTACGCACCGCCACCGTCACACCCGGTTGATCGGTCACCAGCGCGTCCCACCCACCTGTAAACTGATCCGATTCGACAAGTGGTCGATCCACAACCAATGCATCGGTCCCATGCACCTGCTTGACGGACAGCAACCAACTTCGCCCCTCTGCGCCTGACTGCCTAGCAGGCACTCCGACATCGAATGTCAGAGAGTCTGCATGACGGCGCGTGCCGAAGAAATGCCGAGCGCCGTCGCGCGCAGACCCAAAGGCGGGAACCGTAATAACCCCTGCGTTCATGCCCATGCTCCGCTGAAAAGGCTCCCTCTACAGACTCGAATCAGTCCACCTGCTTACGCAGAAATGTCGGCACATCCCACTCATCATCAGTAACCGCTGCAGCTCGCTCCATCGAATCTTTCCCTTCTCCCATCCGCCGCAAGTACGTTGGACGGTCGAGATCTTTGAAGGGCCGCTCCGCATACGATCGTTCTCCCATCATCTGGCTGGCGCCGGCCATCGCCGCCTGTTGCCCGTTGCGGGAGGTCCGAGCCGCGGCCACGGGAATCGGAGTCGGCTGATCCTCACGTTCAAACCCGGTAGCAATCACCGTCACGACCAGGTCGTCGCCCATGTCGGGGTTGATCACCTGTCCGACAATGATATTGGCTTCCGGATCGGCTGTCTGCTGAATAATTGTGGCCGCCTCCTCGATCTCATGCAACGACATGTTAGGTCCGCCGGTGATATTCAACAACACACCGCGTGCGCCCTCGACACTGCCTTCCTCCAACAACGGACTGCATATCGCCTTCTGCGCCGCTTCGATCGCCCGATTTGTTCCGCGCGCCACACCCATCCCCATCACCGCGCGGCCCGTATGCGACATCACGGTGCGCACATCGGCAAAGTCCACATTCACATGGCCAGTGGTCGTGATCACGTCCGCAATGCCTTGAATGGCTTGCCGGAGGACGTCGTCGGCCACCTTGAACGCTTCGAGCAACGGCGTCGCCTTGTCGACGATGCCGAGCAATCGCTGATTCGGAATCACGAGCAAGGTATCGACATGGCGGCGGAGATCGCGAATCCCTTCATCCGCATGGACCATTCGGCGATGACCTTCGTAAGAAAACGGCTTCGTCACGACTCCGACTGTCAAAATACCGAGTTCGCGCGCGATACTCGCCACGATCGGCGCGGCGCCCGTTCCGGTTCCGCCGCCCATCCCCGCGGTCACAAACACCATATCGGCGCCCTCAAGACACTCTCGAATCTGATCCTTGCTTTCCAATGCCGAGTCTTTTCCAACCTCCGGTTTCGCCCCGGCGCCAAGTCCCCTGGTCCGCTCGGGACCTAGCTGAACCTTGTACGACGCCCGCGACCGATCCAACGCCTGCAGATCGGTATTCGCCGCAATGAAATCGACCTTCGCCAATCCGGATGTGATCATGGTATTCAGCGCGTTGCATCCGGCGCCACCGACACCGATCACTTTGATCCGAACAGGGGACACGCCATCCTCTTCAAATGAAAACATCAGGACACCTCCCTTATAGTAAATCCGCGTGACGGCCATCCCGTCACGCGCATCGGTTAGAAAAACTCAAACATCCAGGACTTCATACGATCGAACACCTTGTGCAAGGGCCGTCCGTTGCGCAGACCAGTCGTGGCCAACTCCTCTAGATGATGCCGGGCATGGAGCAACAGACCGACCCCCGTGGCATGCATGGGGTTACTGACGATGTCGCGAAGCCCTCCGATCCCGCTGGGCGCGCCACGGCGGGCCGGAAGATTCAAGACCTGCTCTGCGGCATCGGGCATGCCCTCTAACAGCGACGTGCCCCCTGTAATCACCACCCCTGCCCCCACCATGCCCTCATAACCGGCGCGCACGATTTCCCGACGAACCAGTTCAAATATTTCTTCGACCCGCGGCTCAAGGATCTCGGCGATATCACGGCGCGAGAACGTTCGTGCAGGGCGGTCTCCAACCGACGGGACCTCCACCGTTTCATGGCCCTGCACCAACCCTGTTCGAGCGATCCCGCGATGCAATTTGATCTTCTCAGCTTCGGTCTGAGAGGTCAGTAGCCCGATGGCGAGATCCTTCGTCAGGTTCTGCCCGCCGATCGGCAAGACTGCCGAGTGCCTGATGCTCCCATCGAGGAAGATGGCGAGGTCGGTCGTCCCACCACCAAGATCGACCATGACGACCCCCAGATCGCGTTCTTCCTGACTAAGGACGGCCTCGCTGGACGCCAAGGGCTGCAGCACCATATCCACGACGTCAAGCCCCGCGCGATTCACACACTTGATAATGTTCTGCGCTGAAGTTACCGCGCCGGTGATCACATGGACGTTGACCTCGAGACGGTTTCCTGACAAACCCAATGGCTCCCGGACCCCCTCTTGCCCATCCACCATGAATTCGCGGGGCAGCACATGCAGAATCCGCCGTTCATGGGGAATGACCGCCAGAGTCCGGGCGCTTTCAATCGCACGATGGATGTCTTCCCTCGTCACTTCGGATTTTTTGAGGGCCACAACACCCTTACAATTCTCCGCAGAAATATGGCTACCAGCGATACCGGTATAGACGGAATTGATCTGGACCGCCGCCATCAGCTCGGCTTCCTCGACCGCCTTTTTGATCGACTCCACAGTGCTCTCGATATCGACCACGACACCTTTGCGGAGCCCGCGCGACGGACTAGACCCAACCCCGATAATGTTGAGCATCCCCTCGTCGGTAACTTCCGACACGATGGCGCAAATCTTCGTGGTTCCGATGTCCAGCCCCACAAGAATCTGATCACGCTTCGGCACAGCCCTCACGCCCTTTCCCGCACAATGACACGGTTGGCATACCGCAGATCGATCTCGCTCACCGTGCGCTTTCGATCGTCGGACAATGCGGTTTTGAATGATGGATTTACTGTCCTGAACCGTTCCCACTGATCAACCAGAGAATCGTCGCCGAACTGGAATCGCACCCCGTTGACTGACGCCACGACGTTCGAGAACTTCGTGAGGTCGATTTCAACCCGCCCATCGAGGGTACTGGCCATGAGCTTGGCCAACACAACCCCGGACTGGACTGCGTTGCGCACACCTGCGTTGCCCTGCTGAAGAGACTGAGCGCTCAGCCCAGTCAACAAGGGAAGCGTCTGATCGTCCTGTCTGCCCAACTTGATAAGAAGATATCCGCTCTCATCACTCAACCAATGGTCAACGCCCATTCGAATGATGGCGGCCGGTGTCCGCTCTACTATGGTGATATGCAGTTGATGAGGCGGCCTGCGTTCGACCGTCGCCTCCTTAATCCACGCATGCGACTGCACTCGCTCGGCAAGGAATACCGTGCTGACTTGATGGAGTCCCGTGCCAGGCTTCAAGACGAGCCGTTCCAACACTTCCGGTTTTGTCACGCGTTGAAGACCCTCCACCTCGACGTCTCGAATCTCCAGCCAGCCCTGAAGCGCCGGTCCCATCTCACGCGTGACGAGAGTCACCCCCAAAGCCAGCGCTGCAAGGCCGACAATCCATCGCCCCACGCGCCACACACGCCGGCCCCGCGAGAGAAGTCGCTCCCGACGAGCCTGTTCGTGCTGATCCAAGATCTGGCTGGCGCGAGCGCCCTTCCATTGGTTCGACCGTGGACCGATTGGAGGTGTCGCTTTCTTTCGCACCAGCGCCTTCATGACTTATTCCCTTCCCCTGACAGACTGGCGAAGTGGGCTTTGCGAACGAGTGCGGACTCGAGAATCCGTTCGGTCAGTTCGTCATAGTCGATCTCGGCACGGGCCGCTGCCATCGGCAGTAAACTCGTTTCCGTCATACCTGGCGCCGTATTGATCTCCAACACGACAGGACGACCGCGCGGGGTGATACGGAAATCGACCCGGGCAGCGCCTTCACAACCCAATGCCTCATAGGTGTGTAGCGCCAACGCCCGAATCTGCCGAGTCACCGCCGCGGTCAAGGGCGCAGGACAGAGATATTGCGTTTTCCCCTTTTCATACTTCGCTGCAAAATCGTAGAAGCCTCCCGGCGCCACTATTTCAACGGCAGGAAGCGCCAATGGAGAATTCTTGCCCCCCCCGATGATCGACACCGTCACCTCATGCCCTGGGATGTACGCTTCGACCATCGCGTCCGTATCGTAGCGATGGGCTAAGGCCAGGGCGTCACGCCATTGCGCCGGCTTCCGCACGATCGTGACGCCGATCGTCGATCCTTGTGACGCAGGCTTCACCACGACAGGCCAACGCAGTCTCGCCTTCCGCAACAGGGTGGCGCTGGAGACCTTCTCCCCGCGCTTCACTACCGTGCCGGCCGGCACAGGGATACGCGCTGAAGCCAGAAGTGTTTTCGTGGTGACTTTATGCATACCGATCGCACTGGCCTGGATGCCGGATCCGGTGTAGGGAATCCCTACCGTTTCTAGGAATCCTTGAATCGCTCCATCTTCCCCGCCTGGTCCATGCAGGGCTAAAAATGCGAGGACAATCTTCTGATCTCGCAGATCCTGTGAGAGCGTCGGTCCCACATCGATAGCCACTGCATCGTAGCCACGACGGACTAACGATCGATGAACCGCAGCGCCCGTCCGGAGCGACACCTCGCGCTCGGCCGATTGCCCGCCCATCAGGACCCCGATGCGGGCGCGGGTCAGAAGGGGTCTCTCTGTCAGACGAGGTCCGTTCATCCTGCTACGTCTTTCCTACGATTTTGAGTTCAAGATCCAGCCGGACACCGGCTCGTCGGCGAATCGAGTGGCGAACCTTCGCGATCAGCGCCAGCACATCTGCCGCGCTCGCCTGCCCTCGATTGACCATAAAGTTGGCATGCTTCATCGAAACTTCCGCATCACCGACACGCGCGCCCTTGAGGCCGGCTTCTTCGATCAGTCGCCCGGCAGAGTCGTTCGGAGGATTCTTGAACACGCAACCAGCGCTTGGCATCGCGAGCGGTTGGGTGTCCCGTCGATAGTGGAGATAGTCTTTGACCACTCGCTCAATGTCCGATCGAACCCCTTGCGTCAATCGAAGCCACACTCCCACAACGATCCCGCGCGACAGCAAGGCTCGTCGATACTCGAATGTGATGTTGGCTGCGTCCAGTTCCACAACCTGGCCTTTCATATTCACCATGCGAACAGCCTTGATCGAATCCTTCATTTCTCCGAGCTTCGTCCCGGCGTTCATCACGACACAACCGGCTACAGTCCCAGGAATTCCCGCCGCCCATTCCAACCCCGCAAGGGAATGGCGGATCGCGTACCCGATCAACGTCGGCATACCGACTCCCCCCTCGGCATACAACACAGCTCCTGGTTCTTCCTTGATGGTCCGCAGCCGCGCCAAGCTGACCACGATGCCACGGATTCCCCCGTCTCGAACGAGGAGGTTCGTTCCGCCCAGGACAAACAACGGAACCTTGTGTGCGCGCGCCTGCCGAACCAACAGGCAGACATCCTCAATGTCAGCCGGCTCACAGACGACATCCGCAGGCCCTCCGATCTTGAACGAGGTGTATTCCCGCAATGGAGCCCGGAAAGACACAGATCCCTTGAGGCCCGCCACCGCAGCCCGCACATCGGACTGCGTGAACCGTGCATGAGGCTTTGCAACTGTTGCGACACGTCGGCTCCCTCGCTTCATCACATCATCCGGCAGGGGTCAATCGGGCCAACAACCCAAGCCCCGTCTTCCAAATATCCCCTGCCCCTAATGTGATGACCAGATCCCCCGATTTCAGATGGGGCACTACCCGGTCGATCAATTGATCTTTGTGTTCAACAAAGTTCACAGACGAATGGCCGGCCGCACGAACAATGTCAGCTAACTTGGCTCCGGACACTCCAGGAATCGGCTGCTCCCCTGCCGGATAGATCTCCGCCAAGAACAAGACGTCTGATTGGTCGAATGCGTTCGCAAAATCCTCCAGCAAGTCTCGTGTCCTGGTGTAACGATGCGGTTGAAACAACACCACTAGCCGTCGATCACTCCATCCCTGTTTTGCTGCAGCCAGGGTGGCCTTAATCTCGGTCGGATGATGTCCGTAATCGTCGACGACCATGATCCCATTGGCTTCCCCGCGCAGATGAAAGCGGCGCTCGACTCCGGCATAGGCTGCCAACGCTTTCCTGATGAGATCCACCGGCACATCCAACTCAATGCCAATCGCAATCGCCACGAGCGCATTGGATACATTGTGTCGGCCTGGTACCGCGAGACGGAACGGGCCCAAATTGCGCCCTCGGAACTGCGCTCGAAACTCTGCGCCCCATTGATTCAACTTAATCTCTGTCGCAAAAAAATCCGGCGTAACCCCCTCACGCTCATTGAGCCCGTAGGTCTGATAGCGCTTCACGATGCTTGGGAAAAGCGCCCGGAGCCGATCGTCGTCGGCGCACAAGACGGCCAACCCGTAAAACGGCACCTTATTGATGAATTCGAGGAAGCTCTCGTTGATGCGTTCCATGCTGCCGTAGTGATCGAGATGTTCCCGGTCGAGATTCGTGACCGCGGCGATGGTCGGAGACAGACGGAGAAACGACCCATCGCTCTCATCGGCTTCTGCCACGAGAAACTCACCACGTCCAAGGCGGGCATGACTCCCCAATGCATTCACTTTCCCCCCGATCACCATCGTCGGATCCAACCCACCCTGCGCCAGCACATTGGCAACCATCGACGTCGTGGTGGTTTTTCCATGAGCACCTGCAATCGCGACCCCGAATTTCAGCCGCATCAGCTCCGCGAGCATCTCGGCCCGAGGAATCACGGGAATCTGCTTCGCCTTGGCCACCACAACCTCGGGGTTCTGCGCCGATACAGCGGAGGAGATGACCACGACTTGAGCCTCCCCGACATTCGATTCCTGATGGCCGATAAAAATGCGCCCGCCGAGCTCTTCCAATCTCCGCGTCGTATCGGAGGCTTGCAAATCCGAGCCCGTCACTTTGTACCCCAGCGTGAGCAACACCTCGGCGATGCCGCTCATCCCCGACCCTCCGATTCCGACTAGATGAATCTGTTGTGTCTTGCGAAACATCGGTGCGCGCCTTACTCCACCCACCGGTGGATATAACTCTGATCCCTGTCCACGTTGACCAACGACATTAGCTTCCTGCCGCTCCAACAGACTGCTTGCCATCATGATGTCCTCCCATGAGTGCGTAACATTCGCGGACGATGACCTCGGCCGCATCGATTCGCCGCAGAGATAGACTGGCCTCACCCATTGCGCGCAATCGCTCAGGATCCCCGAGAATACCCGCCACTGTGCGAGCCAACAGGGCGCCGGTGAGATCAGATTGCGGGAGCAGCACAGCGGCCCCGGCTGCCTCCATCACCTTGGCATTCCGTGTCTGGTGGTCGTAGATGGCAGACGGCAGTGGAATGAGGATGGCCGGCTTTCCGCAGGCCGTAAGTTCCGCCACCGTCATCGCCCCAGCTCTCGCGACCACGAGATCCGCCTGCCGTAATGCAGCGGGCATGTCATAGATAAACGGCATGACCTGTGACTCGATGCCGGCAACACGATAGGCCTCGGCTACCCGCGCATGATCGGACTCGCCGGTCTGATGGGTAACTGTAATATGTGGCAGCAGCGCCATGAGTTCAGGGAGTCCCTCCATCAACGCTTCATTCATCGCCCTTGCTCCTTGGCTCCCTCCGAAAATCAGCAAATGTGGCGGGCCTGACTTCTTCCGGCTCTGTTCAAAACCTTCCAGGAACGCCTTGCGAATCGGAGTTCCCACCACGCGAACCTTGTGGCGATCGAACGAGTCAGCCGCCGACTCGAAGGCGAGAAACACACGCTGAGCGAACCGGCCTACTGCCTTGTTCGCCATGCCAGGATTGGCATTCGGCTCAAGGATCACACGCGCCACTCCAGTCAACGCCGCTGCAAGCAACATCATTGGACTCGTATACCCGCCGACTCCGATCACAAGATCCGCTCGTCTCGTCCGCAGAAGTCCCAGGCACTGCCATAAACTGACGGGCATGACGCACAAGCCTGTCAACGCCCCAAACAGCCCCTTGCCCATCACCGGCTTGGCGCTGATCAACGCCAGTTCGAACCCCTCGTGGGCGAGGACCTTCGACTCAAGCCCGCGCGCCGTCCCCACGAAGAGAATCTTGGCCCCGGGATCGCGCCGGAGAAACTCTCGCGCCAACGCCACAGCTGGATAGAGATGGCCACCAGTTCCTCCTGCTGCGATGACAATCGTCATCCGTGATCCAACCCATCGCGTCCACCTCGAGACCCACCGGCATGCCGGTCGCGAGAAATACTGAGCAAGATCCCCACACCGATCAGACTGACCACCAACGACGACCCTCCGTAACTCACGAAGGGCAAGGTGAGCCCTTTCGTCGGCAAGAGCCCTGTCACCACCGCGGCATTCACCAACGCCTGGCCACCGATCAACAGGGTAATGCCCATACCCAGATAGCGACCAAACGGCATCCGCGCACGCCCGGCGATCTGAAATCCTCGCCAGACAAAAAACGCAAACAACAGGACGATCGCGGCGGTGCCGACGAGCCCCAGCTCTTCGCCGACCAACGCCAAGACAAAATCTGTATGCGCTTCCGGAAGGAAGTAGAGCTTCTGTTTGCCTTCGCCCAATCCCACTCCAAATGGACCGCCGCTGCCGAAGGACAAGAAGGATTGCGTGATTTGGAATCCGGTATCCGACGCATCCTTCCAGGGAGCCAGAAACGTCATAAGCCGTTGACGGCGATAACTGGAACCGAGAACCAACGCCAGCACGACCGGAATCGCGCAGAGTGCTAAGGCCAAGAGATGCGAGAGGCGCGCCCCGGCGAGAAAACACATCCCGACCGTGACCAATCCAAGCACCACGACTGTCCCAAGATCCGGTTCCAGCAACACCAGCCCACCCAGGACTCCGATCACGATCAGGGCCGGCAGAAGCCCTTCTCGAAACAGCGCGATCTTGTCCCCTTTCTTGGTCAGATACGCCGCCAGATAGATGACTGCGACGAGCTTGACCATTTCTGCCGGCTGTACCGAGATGATTCCCAACCGCAACCAACGCCGCGCTCCCTTGGCCGCGACGCCGAGTGACGGCACCAACACCATCACAAGCAGGAGCAACATGCAGGCCAACATTGGAATAGCGAGTTTCTTCCAGAATGTGTAATCGATGCGCGACGCGAGATGCATCAACAGCAAGCCGAACCCCAGCCAGGCGATTTGCCGCTTCAGAAAAAACCCGGGATCCTGAAATCTGTTGCCCGCCACGATGGCGCTCGCGCTGAAGACCATGACAAGTCCCACCAATGCCAGAATCATGGTGACCGCCAGGAGCGTGTGGTCCGCCGCCACCCGTTGTTTGCCCGACCGTTGGCTGGTCTGGGACCATGGGAGCGCCAGAGTCCCTGCTGATCGATGCGCCATCGCTCAGAGCCGCCCCTCCCTCGCTGTGCACGTCACGCCGGTAAGGCATGAACCAATGCCTTGAATTGACGACCACGGTCTTGATAGTCCGCAAACATGTCGAAGCTGGCACAGGCCGGAGACAACAACACCACATCACCTGGCGAGGCCCCCTGCGCGGCGACATCCACGGCATCCCGTAAAGTGGCCGCCTCCGTCATCGTGGCAGCACCTCCCCAAGCCTGCTGCAGCAGCGGCGCCGCTTCCCCGATCAGAATCACGTGCGCGACGCGCCGACTGACCGCCTGGGTCAGTCGAGAAAAGTCGCCTCCCTTATCCCGCCCACCGGCAATGAGCCAAATCGGTTGATCGATACTCTCCAGCGCCTTGAGCGTGGCATCGACGTTCGTGCCCTTCGAATCATTCACAAATCGGACCCCTCGACGCTCACGAACGATTTCAAGAGCATGTTCGAGTCCGGGAAACGTCGTGAGGACATGGCGGATCGCGTTGAGCGGACAACCGCACAGCACCGCATAGGTTGCGGCCGCCATCACGTTCTCCACATTATGGTTGCCGATGATACGGATCTCGCTTCGATGACAAATCTCCTGCCGCACTCCGGTTACCGTCGTCACGATCCGATCGTCGTCGATGTAGGTTCCCCCATACATATCGGGGTCGATCACCGACGAAGTCGTAAACCCCAGGGTCTTGGCACGAACGTGATGTCGCAGCGCGGCCACACGGTCATCGTCCAAGTTGAACAGGGCGTAATCATCTGCGGTTTGATTCTCAAAGATCCGTTGTTTCGCCACGATGTATTCATCCAGCGACTCGTACCGGTCCTGGTGATCCACCGTCACGTTGAGCAAGGCAGCGATCCAGGGGCGGAACCGATCGATCGTTTCAAGTTGAAAACTGGAGACTTCGACAACGAGATAATCGTACGGACTCGGCTTTCCTGACTGGCCGGCGCGAAGATCTTCCACCGCGGCTTCGCTTAAGGCTGTGCCCAAATTTCCGCCGACAAACGCCCGCTTGCCGCTCTCAGCGAGACACTGACCGATCAGAGTCACCGTCGTGCTCTTCCCGTTCGTGCCGGTGACGGCAAGAAGCGGGCTTCGCAAGAACTGCGAGGCGAGCTCCAATTCGCTGATCACCTTCACACCACGCCGACGTACCGCCTCAAGCGGGGCCAACCGATAGGGCACTCCGGGGCTGATCACCACCAGATCGGCCTCATCGAGCGAAGATTCGTATCGGGCTCCGACGGTCACGCCGACATGGTCCCGATCGATGGCCCCGAGGACCGATGTCAGTTCTGCCGATTCTTTCCGATCGGCGACCGTGACATGCGCTCCCGACGCCTGGAGCAACCGGCTAGCCGCCACACCGCTTCTGGCAAGCCCCATCACCGTGACACGCACCCCCTCAAGATTCACAGCCGCTTCTCCCACCATTCATCACCGTAGTTTCAGAGTGCTCAGGCTCAACAAAGCCAACAAAATGGCAATTATCCACAGCCGCACCACGACCTTGGGTTCCTCCCATCCTTTCATCTCAAAGTGATGATGGATGGGCGCCATGAGAAAAATGCGTTTCCCGCGAGCCTTGAATGAGATCACCTGAAAAATGACCGAGGCCGCCTCAATCACGAACACGCCGCCGACCATTAAGAGCAGCAGTTCGTGCTTGCTGATCACCGCAACCGTGCCCAGCGCCGCGCCCAAAGGAAGCGAACCCACATCCCCCATGAATACGGAAGCCGGATAGGTGTTGAACCACAGGAATCCCAGACTTGCCCCCAGAATGGCAGCCGTGAATACGGCAAGCTCACCTGCGCCTTCGATGTGCGGAATGAGCAGATAGTCCGACATGAGTCGATGGCCCGTGACATAGGCGACGATCGTGTAGGCCATCGCCGCGATCATGACAGGCCCGATCGCAAGCCCATCGAGCCCGTCAGTCAGATTCACAGCATTGGAGCTCCCGACGATCACGATGACGGCAAAGGCGATATAGAACCAGCCGAGATCCGGAACAATATTCTTAAAAAACGGGATGCTGAGCTTAGTCGTATAGCCGGGCAGAAAATACAGAATCAGCGCGATCGTCAAGGCCACCACTATCTGCGCCGTGAATTTCTGTCCCGCCGACAACCCCTTCGACTGGGCCTTGATAAACTTGAGATAGTCGTCGGCAAACCCGATCGCCCCAAACCCCAATGTAGCGCCGAGCACCAGCCAGACATATGGTTTCGCAATATCGGCCCAGAGGAGCGTCGCGAGAATGACCGCGAAGAGAATGAGCATCCCGCCCATCGTAGGCGTGCCGCTCTTCGCCAGATGGCTTTTGGGGCCGTCGTCGCGAATCTGCTGGCCCAGCTTGATCTCTTGTAGCTTCTTGATCACCCACGGAGCCAGCACGAAGGCGATCAAGAACGCGGTCACCGCCCCATAGATGATCCGGAAGCTCAAATACCGAAAGACGTTCAGGAATGAATATTCTGTATGAAACGGATACAGCCAGTTGTAGAGCATGCGGCCTTTACCTTAGAACCGTGACCGACCCTTCGAACTATTCTCTCGTCGATCGACGCCGACCCCTCACGATGCCTGCTTGATGATCGCCCTCATCCCCGTCAGAGCCTGTACAACCTGTTCCAATTTCATGCCGCGAGAGGCCTTCACCAACACGACGTCGCCCTGCTGCACAATCCTCTTGAGGTGATCGGCTGCGGCAACCGCATCGGCCACTTCATCGATCTGCAAACCTGCCATTCCGCCCTGCCGGGCTCCTTCCGCAATATCCCGACCCAAGGTCCCGCAGACAATCAGCCGAGACACCCCCTGTTGAGCAAGAAACTGCCCAACATCCCGATGCAGCCGGCCTGTCTCAGGGCCGAGCTCGAGCATGTCTCCCAGCACGGCAATCCGCTTGCGCGCGGGGCTCCACTGGGCCAGCAATTGGATCGCTGCCTTCATCGACGCAGGGTTGGCGTTATAGCAATCGTTGACGATATGGACGCCATGATGCGTGACGACCTGCGACCGCATCGCGGCAGGACGAAACCGGCCCAGCCCTTGAGCAATCATCGAACCGGAAAGACTCAAGGCAGCCCCCACCGCCGCAGCGGCGAGCGCGTTGGTAACATTGTGAGCCCCATGCACTTTGATTCGAACGGTCGTCGGACGGCTTTTCCCTGGGAGATGCAGGCGAAAGGTCGTGCCATGCCGCGCATCGGACACGACCCCGCTCGCTCGGACATCGGCCATCTCTGAGAATCCGAAGGACATCACGCGGCATTGCGCTCGTGCGGCGAGGTAGTCAAAAAATGGATCGTCCGCATTCAAAATGGCCATGCCATCGGACGGAAGTTGGTCCAGCAATTCCGCCTTGGCCTGAGCCGAGCCTTCCATGCTTCCGAAGAACTCGAGGTGATCGGGCCCAATATTGGTAATCACCCCGATCGTAGGCCTGACGATTTCGCAGAGCCTGGTCGTCTGCCCCTGCTGATCCACCCCCATCTCAATCACAGCCGCTTGATGGCGCGCCGTGAGCCGAAACAGGGTAGCGGGCACACCAATCCGGTTATTGAAGTTTCCATCGGTCTTCAACACTGACCATCGTTGAGCCAACACCGCCGCCACCATCTCTTTCGTTGTCGTCTTGCCGTTGCTCCCGGTCACGGCCACCACAGGAATAGTGAATCGGCTGCGATAATGTGTCGCTAACTGCTGATACGCGAACAACGGATCGCGCACTCCGAAGAGAAAGGGCGCGGCTCGCCCATCGATCCGGCGTACCGCTGCGGAACTTGGAGGAAGCCGGTATTCATCATGGACGATAGCTCCCGCTGCGCCCTGCGCAAGGACGGCCGGCACAAACTCATGGCCGTCAAATCGATCGCCTCTGAGTGCGACAAAGAGATCGCCACGGCGAATCAATCGGGAGTCCGTGCTGATCTGTCTGATCCGGCGCTTCCCTGATAACGAGCCCTGCCCCGCGAGAACTTTCACGCTAATGACTTCTCGCAACTCTTCGACCGTTAACAGTCCCATTGACTCCTCACCTTGCGCAGCCCTAGCCACCATCTGGACTCTCACGCGCAATCCCGCAATTGCTGAATAGCCTCGCGAGCCACCTCACGGTCGTCAAAATGAAACTTCTTGGTGCCGATGATTTGATAGTCTTCGTGTCCCTTGCCGGCAATGAGCACCATATCCCCTCGGCGCGCCTCTCGAATGGCAAGGCCGATGGCCTCACGCCGGTCCGGCACCAAGTGATACTGCACATGATTGCGGCGCGCTAACGCTTCGCGTACACCGATCTCAACTTCTTGAAGAATCGCCATCGGGTCCTCGGTTCGAGGGTTATCGGACGTTAAAATGACCACGTCGCTATATTCCACGGCAGCGCGCCCCATCTTGGGCCGCTTCCCTCGGTCCCGATCACCACCGCAGCCAAACACCGTAATGATTCGATTGGTCTTTAATGTCTGGGCTGCCGTCAGCAGACGGAGAAGCGCATCTTCAGTATGGGCATAATCGACGACCACGCTAAAATCTTGTCCGGAGGAGATCCGTTCAAAGCGACCAGGAACATTGGTAATCTGAGCTGCCGCTTCGCAAATCTGATCGGCCGTCGCCCCATCGTGCAGCGCCACCCCGATTGCCCCCAGCAAGTTGTAAACGTTGTGCTCTCCAACCAACCGACTCTCGATGGAAAACGATCCTGATGGAGTTGCAGCAGTAAACGTCGTCCCGGCAAGCGAGAGACGCACATGTTCCGCTTTGAGATCAGCGTGATTTTTAAGAGCATAGCCCCAAACCGGCACAGAACAGGCTGTGCGGATCGAGGCCCCGCGGGGATCGTCCATATTGACGAGGGCGCGCTTCCCGGTCTTCTGCCCTCCGGTCAATCCGGTAAAGAGCCTCAGCTTCGACTCAAAGTACCCATCCATCGTGTGGTGAAAATCGAGGTGGTCCTGTGTCAGATTCGTGAAGACTGCCATGTCATACTCGCAGCCCGCAGTCCGGTCTAACGCGAGGGCGTGAGACGAGACTTCCATCACTGCGGTAGTGAGTCCGCGCTCAACCATCTTCGCCAGGAGTGTTTGGAGGTCGAGTGCCCCTGGCGTTGTGTGAGGGGCAGGAAATGTTTCTTGCCCGATCTGGTACCCTACCGTACCGATGAGTCCCACTCGTCGGCCAATCCCTTCCAGTAACGCTTTGCAGAGAAACGTCGTCGTCGTCTTCCCATTCGTGCCCGTCACTCCGATCATCTTGAGACGAGTGGAAGGATCCCCATGAAACCGGCTGCCGAGAAGTCCGAGCGCCTTGCGTGAATCGTTCACCCGCACGAACGGTACCGGTCCTGACACCGCCGGCCCCTGCGCGACCACCGCGACCGCTCCGGACTTAACGGCGTGCTCGACAAATCCGTGTCCATCGACGCGCTCGCCCTTCACGGCAACGAAGAGGCTCTCACTCGTTACTGCCCGCGAATCGTCCGTGATCGCACGGATCGGACGATTTACATCACCACGTTGTTCCAACACTTCGACTTCCCCACGAAGCGCTTCGAGCAACTGCGTAAACATGATGGAATCGCGCGCCATAGCCCTTCAGTGGTCCCTCATCGCCAGTGCGATTTTCACAGTGTCGTCTCTGGAGACGCCAAGATAGTTGAGTACCTGTTCCCCGACTCGCCGAAAGACCGGCGCCGCTACGACCCCGCCCCAGGCTTCGCCTTGGGGCTCATCGACAATGACGATCATCGCCAACCGGGGAGACTCTGCCGGAACATACCCGACAAACGACCCCACAAACTGCGTGGAGGAATAGGCTCCGGTTCGCGGATCAATTTTTTGCGCGGTCCCGGTTTTGCCTGCCACACGGAAACCAGGAATGGCTGCCTTCGTTCCCGTTCCATTCGTCACGACACCTTCCAGTATCGTCGTCATCGTCCGAGCCGTGTCCGGCGATACGATTCGCCGCTTGACCTGAGACCGCACTTCCTTCAGCAAGCGACCTTTCTGATCGCGCACTTCGGACACCACGTACGGCTTCATCATCACACCTCCGTTAGCGAGGGTCGCCACTGCTGACACCATTTGGAGAGGTGTCACTCCGATCTCTTGCCCCATCGAGATCGATGCGAGTGATCGGCGGCCCCAGTCTTTGGGTGTCTTCAAAAGCCCGTTCACCTCACCCGGCAGGTCGATCTCAGTGCGTTGGCCGAATCCGAATGCCTGAAGATAGTGGTAGAGTTTCTGCTCTCCGAGAGCCATCCCGGTTTTGGCGGCGACAATGTTGCTGGACTTTTGAATCGCCTCCGAGAATGTCATCCACCCCAGTCTGTCGTGGTCATGAATCGTCGTGCTCGCTATCACCATCTGCCCGTTTTCACCGAAGACCATGGAATCGGGCGTCATCACTTTCTCTTCAAGCGCCGCGGCTGCGACCATCGCTTTCATGGTCGAACCAGGCTCGTAGGTATCCGTCAGAGCACGATTGCGCCACCGATCGGGCGTCAATGCGGCAATGACGTTCGGGTCGAACCGCGGACTGACGGCCATCGCCAGAATCGCACCGGATGACGGCTCCATGACGATGATCGTCCCCGATTTGGCGCGGGTATGAGTGACAGCCTCTTCGAGTTCTTTCTCTGCAATGTATTGAATTACTTCGTCGACGGTCAGCGTAAGGGCATGTCCCGGCGTCGGCGCTTGCTCCGCCAAACCCTTGGGAAACACGGTGCGGCCTAACGCATCGCGCTGCAATACGGTGACGCGCTTCTCGCCATGCAAGTGCGAATCGTATCGACGTTCGAGCCCCTCTAGCCCTTGCCCATCCATCCCGGAGAATCCTAAGACATGAGCCAGCAACGGACCCTTGGGGTAAAACCGCCGCCCTTCCATCACCACGCCGATGCCGTCCAACGACAACTGCTCCAATCGGCGGCCTTGCTCAGGCTCGATCTTTCGCGCCAACCACACGAAGCTCTTGTCTTGTCGAAGCTTTTTCTCAAGCTCATTGCTGCGAATTTGGAGCACAGGGGAAAGATGACGGGCGACGGTCGATGGGCTCTCCAACGACGTCGGTACACCAAATACCGATGGCACCTCCACATTCATCGCGAGCACTTTGCCGTGCCGATCCGATACCATTCCTCTGGCGCCTTCGAACGATACGGTCTTTTGATGTTGCCGATCGGCCTTAGCCGTAAGTTCTGCCGCTTGAAGTACTTGGAGCGTGACAAGCCGAAAGAGAATAATGCTGAACCCGCACAGGAGCAGGAGCAGCAACACATAGCGACGACCACGAGAAGGGCCGGCAATCACTCGCGTTCCCTCCCGATTGATTCTTGTCTCGCCAAACGGACTTGCTCCACGGGTGGAAGCGACAGGCTCGGAGCTTCTCCCGGCAAATGCACCATCAGCACTTGCCCTTGCTGTGGCGGAACCAGCCCCAGCTTCTCTGTCGCCACCTTTGCGATCCGCTCAGGAGCCGTCAGCGCAGAAAATTTCACTTGCAATTGATCTCGCTCTCGCTCCAGCAATATTTTCTGAGTCTTCAATCGTTCGATCTGATAACCCAGCCGAACGACATCCACACGCTCCCACACAAACACGAAGACCAACAGCACCCCAGCCATAATCGTCACTGTCTTCATGGATGGCCCTCCTTGGATACCCGTTGGGCAGCCCGCAACTTGGCACTGCGGGATCGAGGATTCCGGTCCGATTCTTCCCTGGCAGGAATCTGCGGCTTCTTGGTGAGCACCGTCAGCGCAGGGTCGCCCTTGCCGGAAAGCGCACGGAACGTGTGTTTCACAATCCGGTCTTCGAGTGAATGGAATGAAATCACACAGAGACGGCCACCGGGAGACAACACATCCACCGCATCGCGCAATGCCGGCTCGATACAATCCAGCTCGTTATTCACGGCAATGCGAAGGGCCTGAAACGTGCGAGTGGCACAGTGAAGCCGACCGTGCCGATAATTCGCTGGAACAGACCCCTCGATCACTGAGACCAACTCTTTCGTCGTCTCCAATGGACGGCGTTCTCGCGCGCGAGCAATGGCGCGCGCAATTCGTCGAGAAAACCGTTCTTCGCCGAACTGAAAGATCGTGTCCGCCAACTGCGCTTCCGGCCATCGATTGACCAGATCTGCTGCGGTTCCGCTCATCGATCGATCCATACGCATGTCCAACGGACCGTCCCCTTGAAAGCTAAAGCCTCGACCAGGTTCTTCCAACTGCGGGGACGAAACCCCAAGGTCAAACAGAATTCCATCCACCTGGCCGATGCCACTGACAGCAAGATGCCGCTTCAAATCCACAAAATGACCGTGCAGAAGGACCACGCGGTCGCCGAATCGCGCGAGCCTTTCGCGACTGGCTTTGATAGCCACTGCGTCACGATCAAGCCCAATAAGTCTGCTGTGAGGACCGCTCGCCTCAAGAATCTTCTCCGCATGCCCACTGTACCCCACCGTACAATCAAGATAGACTCGGCCACCCTCTCGAATAAGCCAAAACAGCACTTCTTTTGGCATAACTGGAAAATGTTGAGAGGCCTCCATAATTTACTATAAACCAGACTCACCCACTTTCTCCCACTAATCGCGCAGTATACACCCACTCAAAGACTTGTCAATAGAAAATTCATGCACTTATGAAGACTCGACGCTCACTTATTTTCCCTGAAATCTGAGGTGTGAAAAGGGTAATACGGGATACGGCCACCCCCCTGGGAAGAGGCTACCCCGCTACGAGTTAGGTTGATTCAAGCCCTACAGGGAAGGCTTACTCAGCATTGGCTGGGGATAATCGACGCCGAGAATAGTCTATGCCTTCAGATCCAGACTACCGTGTATGAGTTGTTCCTTCCGCCTAGACATGGAACCCTCATCTACATCTTTTATATGAGCATCTTGTTCCGACGCGGAATGCGCAGGCACGAGGCGGAGCCGATTGAGCGATAGTCAATCTGTCAGCGCAAGAAGTTTGTGAGTTTCATTGACAAGAATTCAGGTCGAGGCGAGAATGATTTCATGTTTTCGCTCAGGACAACCAACACCCTCTGTGTAGCCGCGTTCATGGTGGGAGCTGTCCTCACCTTCAACTGGATCACAGCCACCACGGCGTCAGCGGCATCATCCCTCTATTGGTGTCCTGATCAAAAATCCGATCGGCAGTATTCAGCGGAGCAAGGACCCGGGTGCGTGCCGCTTGTCGAAAAGAAAGAAACCACGGCAACAGAGCAAGAAGGTGAAACACCTACGGAAAATAAACCGACACGTGATTTCAAGATTGAGAATTTGCAGGGCGATGTATC
Source organism: Nitrospira sp. (assembly GCA_005116775.1). Taxonomy (GTDB): domain Bacteria; phylum Nitrospirota; class Nitrospiria; order Nitrospirales; family Nitrospiraceae; genus Palsa-1315. The sequence continues at coordinate 212,810 of SWDN01000005.1, read as the reverse complement.
GACATTCCTGAACAAGTATCGCCACTTTCTCGATTGCTGCAAGACTGACCTGACGGAACTTCAGCAGGTTGAGGAATTGGGAGAAGAGGTCGGAGATTTACTTAAGTCTACACAGACTAATATCTCGAACCATTCGATGGCCTCGCGCGGCATCATGCTCCGCGAAATGATCCCGACTGTCTCCAAGGCCCGCGCTGACCTGAAGAAACTGCGCGCCACGCTTGAGCGCATCAACACCTCGACGAGCACTCGCGATTCAGGAGACTTTGAGGTGTCAGGCCGGGAAACCCACGCGATCCGCGAAATGGAAGAATCGATTGAGAGAGACATCCGTGCGCCGAAGCTGTCGACAGGGCCTAAAACGGGCGCCAACATCGGCACTGCACCATCAGCAGGGCCGAGCATCGGAAAAACCCCGAAGACCGGCAACACAATCGGCGCGGAAGGCGTCACCGGCCAAGATATCGGGGCCTCATCGAAACACAGCCATGACATAGGCGGCTCAGGACCAGCAGGGTTTGGGATCGGTGCGACAGGCCGTGCAGGGCCTTCAATCGGCGAGTCCACCTTCAACAACGAATCGTCTTCGGGGGTCGGCTCATCGCTGCAACGCTCTACCGTGGGATCTAGCCTGTCGGATTCGACGGTAGGATCGAGCTTCGGCGGCTCCAGTGTGGGTTCAAACCTCAAAGACTCGAGTGTTGGTTCGTCGTTCGGTTCTTCTGGTGTCGGTTCGAGCATCCAAGAACGCGGCACCGCCCCGCAGCAATAATCTCCCTCACTGTTTTGAAAGCGCGGTCGGCACCACTTCCCACGTCTCTCCCCGATTTTTGCTCCTGTACAAGCCACTCCCGTTTGTGCCTGCATAGAACACATCCGGATCAGTCGGACTCTGCACGAGCGATCGGATATTGAGCGTTGCAAGACCCGTATTCAGAGTGCTCCACGTCGATCCACCATCTTCGCTTCGATGAACGCCTTCACGACCGCCCAGGTAAATGACGCCCTTCTTCGTGCGATCCAAAATCATCGAGAATAACATCTGATCTTGGAGCGACTGCCCGATCCGCACCCAGGCCTTCCCGCCATCCGTCGTCTTATAGAGTCCCGTGAGCGTGGAAGCGTACACGGTGTCCGGCTCAAACTGATCGACCAGCACCGCCGTCACACTGAGCGCCCGCGACGACTTAATAATGTCGGGCGACACGAGGCCGTTGTTCACCTTCTCCCAATGGCTGGCCTCG
>SWDN01000005.1:189481-211466 GCA_005116775.1 Nitrospira sp. | reverse complement strand
CGTTGAGGGTCTGAACGATGCGAGAACAAAGCTGGCGGCATTTTTCACCATCCCGTTACCAGTTACCGGTAGTTGGTGAATTGCAAATCAATCCCAAAATCTTTACCCCGGAGAAACGTCATAGCCGCTTGAAGGTCATCTTTGCTCTTGCTCAACACGCGCACTTGCTCGCCTTGAATCTGAGCCTGCACTTTCAGCTTTGATTCTTTGATGGCCTTCGTCACTTCTTTCGCCTTGTCCGCCGCAATCCCGCTTTGAATCTTCGCCACCTGGCGCACCGTCCCACTCAACGCCGGCTCCACAGTCCCGTAGGTGAACGCCTTCAACGAGACCCCGCGCTTGACACACTTGGCCTTGATGATGTCGTTGACCGCATTCAGCTTGTACTCATCGTCGGAGACCAGGCTCAGCTCCTTTTCCTTCTCCTTCAACGTAATCTCTGTCTTCGAATCTTTGAAGTCGAAGCGCTGCTTAATCTCCTTCGTCGCCTGATCGACGACATTTCTCATCTCCTGCATGTTCACTTCCGAGACCACATCGAACGAAAATTGGTCTGCCACGATCTCCTCCTCCTATCGGTTCTCGTTTAGCAGCACCCTCCACCGGGTAACCGCAACCGCTGCTCCTCATCATCAGGACGAATCGTCGTTTGCATCCGTCCAGGCGAACTTCCCCCTGCCATCACCACCACTTCGCTGCTGGTAAACGGCCGCTTCAAAATCACATAGCCATACCACTGTCTGATACTATCGCCCAAGACGATCACCGCGAGCAAGGCCACGAACGCCACCAATCCCGCATCCAGATAGAGCGCAAAGGCCTGTCCACCATCTGCGATCGATGAGGCCTTGCCCATGAACAGGACGAACATCTCGTAAGACCCGATCAACGTGATGGCGCCGACGAACACCATCGGCAACGCAGTGATCCACAGATATTGCGCCTTCCGCATTTTGATGAGCACCGTCGTGCCGATACAGAGTGCCACGGTACCGAGCAACTGATTCGCTGCGCCGAACATCGGCCAGAGCGTCGAGATGCTGCCGGTGCCGATGAGATAGCCCCAGGCTCCCACGATCAACGCGCTACTCAACGCGACACCGGGCCACCAATTCATCCGCCGCAACGGAGGATAGACGCGTCCACCCATCTCCTGGATGAGATAGCGCCCCACGCGAGTGCCTGTATCGATCGTCGTCAAAATAAACAGCGCCTCGAACACCAACGCAAATTGATACCAATAGGCCATCAACCCGGCCATACCTGGGAGCGCAGAAAAAATAGCCGCCATGCCGACCGCAAGCGACACGGCCCCACCAGGCCGACCCGCCACTTCCACCTCGACGAGTTGCGAGAGTTCTTGAATTCGTGAGATAGGAAAGCCCATCGCAGCCAGCGCATCAGGCGAGAGCATCGTATTGATCGCCAGATAGTCGCCAGGGATCAACACCGACGCCGCAATGAGCGCCATCACGCCGACAAAACTTTCCAGCAACATCGCCCCATAGCCGACCGTCGCCTGCGACTCCTGCTCGATCATTTTCGGCGTGGTCCCTGAAGAGACCAGCGAGTGAAAACCGGATATGGCTCCGCAGGCAATCGTGATAAAGAGAAAGGGAAAGAGCGTGCCGGGAATAATCGGTCCGCCTCCACTTGCGAATATCGTCACGCGCGGCATCTCGATGGTCGGCGCCATGAGGACCACGCCCACCCCCAGCAACGCCACCACCCCAAGCTTCATAAAGGTCGAGAGATACCCGCGCGGCACCAGCAACATCCACCCCGGCAAGACCGAGGCAAGAAACCCATAGCCGGCCAGCCCCCACACCAACGTCGTGCGCTCCAACTCGAACCAGTCTGCCACTGAAGATTGCGCAACCACCCGCCCGAAAATCACAGCCGCAACCAGCAACACCACACCGAGCAGGGAGACTTCCGCCACCTGACCAGGCCGGAACCGTTGAAGATAGAAGCCCATGAGCAAGCCGATGGGAATCGTCATCGCAATCGTGAAGGTCCCCCAGGCATTGCGATACAGCGCATTCACGACGGCAAAACCCAGCCCAGCCAATGCCACAATTACAATGAACAACACCGCCACTGCCGTCGCCGTGCCGGTGACAAGACCCAGTTCATCGCGCGCAATTTCAGGAAGAGAGCGGCCATTCCGCCGCATCGACGCAACCAGGATAATGAAATCCTGCACCGCCCCCGCTAAGACCGCCCCGATCACCAGCCAAAGAAATCCAGGCAAGAACCCGAACTGCGCCGCCAACACCGGCCCGAGCAACGGCCCAGCCCCGGCAATCGCCGCGAAGTGATGACCGAACAGCACGTATTTATTGGTGGGATGAAAATTGATGCCGTCGTTTAACCGCATCGCCGGCGTCACCCGCTGATCATTCAGCTCAACCACACGACGCGAAATCCAACGGCCATAGAAACGAAAGGCGAGCACATAGATGCAGGCCGCCGCGACGACCAGCCAAAGACCATTTACTTTTTCTTGCGGATTGACAAGACCAACAACAAAGGCAAGCGCAACCGAGCCAAGAACGGCAAGAGATCCCCAAAGCACCAGCCTTAACGCCGACATGCGCGGCATCCTAGCACAAAAGGAAGAGGCGGGGGCGACACAGGCCGCCCTTCGTGCTCGCGGAACGCGCGGCCTAGGAAGGCCCTCGTTCGACGCGCGCAGTTAAGGGCATGCCTGGGCCACCCCCTCTGAGAGAACAACAAGCAAGCGTGGAATGAGCATTCGCATACTCACCTGACCTGCGGTCTAACAAACCGCAGGTCAGCATCGTGGTGTATAAAGAGGCTTCTCTATGTACAAGGACCGTCCGGTTGTTGCACGGAGCGACTCGCGTTGTCCCTGACTCCCATTCGTGCTGGTACAACTCAGCTGGCAGGTCATGGTTGAACTCCTAGAAGCCGCCTGACAGCACGACTTCCGTGATCGCGTTAATACGCGCGACCTCCACGGAGACTAGGATGTCGTAAAGCGCTGCCCCTATGCCTTTGCCAGTTGTCCGGACGTTGATGTCCGTGTCGTCGCCGTAGCTGGCGCTGGCCGAACGGACGGCGCCATACGATGTCCTTTCCGCCCTCACCAACGTCTGCGGGATGGAGGCCGTGGCGAAGACGACGTTCTTCGGGTCGAAGGTGACGACCTCGCCATTGATCGTCATCTGGATCTTCTCGGCCGCCAGGAATCGCGGCACCGCGATTCCGAGCTGCTCCGGACCGGACTTCGCCGCCGCCGGCAGTTTGATCTCGGTCATGACCGCTGGACTTATGCGGCCGGTCGGCTTGCCATCGACCGTCTCGAACGCGACGTACATCAGGTCCACGAACTTCACGCGTTTGCCGTCCTCGCGAATGATCCACACGTCGGTGGCCCGCAGCGACTGGCCGAACTTGCCGTTCAGCCGTGTGTCGGCGCCCGTACCATCGACGAGCTTCACAGCGGCGGCTTTGAGCGCCTTGTCCGAGAGTCCGCGCGTGCGGCGCCCGATGTCGTTCAGGAGATCGACCTGGTACTTCGCCCACTGGCGCAGGTCTTTCTGCAGCGCCTCGAGGTTCAGCACCAGCCACTCGAAGACTTCGCCGTTGATGTTGTGCCGGTAGCCCTTTCGCACGGACCTGAGAAATCCGCGCAGCGTTTTCGCGCGCGCACGGCGGGAGGCCAGGATCATGGCAAACTTCTCGATGAAGTCGTCGATGCTGTCGCAGCCAAAGTCCTTCGGGTGCAGCTGGTTGGCCTTGAGCGCTTTTTCGAGCGCCGGCTTCGCGTTCTTCAGCAGCGTCTGCAGCTCCTGGATCTTGAGTTGCGTCAGCTCCTTCGGCAGGCGCAGGATCGCGAACAACTGGCGCCGGAATGCCTTGAAGTCCTTCGCCACAACTTTCAGCCGCTGCAGGCTTTGCGGCAACGTCTGCGCGCTTGTTGCCGCGGAGGAGAGCGCGGTGGATTTGATGACGCTCGGTTTCTTCGGGCCGGCCATCGCTACGGCTGCCCGAACAGCGTGTCGATATCCTGATAGAAGCCGCGGACCTGCATGATTCGCTTCACAGCACGGAAGCGGGCATAGGGCAGCAGGCCGAGCTCGAAGGCCACCGTGAAGGCGGCCTGATCCCGGAACTCGCGACGGTCGTTGAGGATCGCGGCCAGACGCATCATCCCGGTCATGCCTTCGAGGTTGAAGGCGATAACCGATTCCCCCGCCGCGACATCGAGCGCTTCGAGATCGGTGACGACGGAATACACCGCGTGCAGCAGCACGAAGATGTCCGCGACGGTGCGCACCGTTGCCACCGCGCCGGCGACCGCGGGCGAGCGGATGGCGAGCTCGGCGAGTGACAGTGCGCTCGCAGCGATCCCGATCGATTGCCAGAACGTACGCCAGTCCGCTTCCTTGATGCGAGTCTCTTCGAGCACCTCGTCCATCGTGGCAAGCCAGTGCCGCGCCACGATGTACTCGAAAGGATCCATGTCATCGCGCGCGCAAAGCTCCTGCCACACGCTCGCGGCGAGCAGCGAGTAATAGCGCGGATTCTTGCCGACCTTGTCGAGCGCCTTGTGAACCAGACTGTGATTGAGGGAATATTGCTGCGGGAACAGCGTCTCCAGATGCTGTTCCGCGAGCGTCCCGCCGTCTTTCAATCCGGCGATTTCCGTCGCGACCGGCGAGGCGTTGGCGAGGCCTGCGACGATCAGTTCGATGTGTTCGTAGAACTCGAACAGCAGACCGCCGAGCGTGTCCTGCATCTCCTCTTCGGTGAAGCCTGGCGAGAGTTTCGGCAAGGCCAGGAGCGCCGCCGGAGAGTTGAAGAAGACATTCGCGGAGACGGCATCGAACAGCGCTTTCGCGGCCGCCGCATCGGACTCCGCCTGCTTCGCGTCGGCCATCGCCTTGTCGGTTTTTTCCGCCTGCGCCTGTGTCGGCTGTGCATCGCGGTTGTCGTCGTACGGGCTGCGGAAGCCGGGGTTTCCCGTGGGCGCGGGACTCAGCGCCTGTACCTGTCGCTGCTCTTCCGCATGCTGACGTGCGATGCGTGCGCGTTTCACACGGCGCTCGTAGACCTCCTTCGCCGCTACCGCCTTCTTGAGCGCCGCGAAGGTCGTCTCTTTCAGCACCGCTTTCTCGGTGGGCATCCGGTAGGTGATGTCCGTTTCCGTGACGGGCGCGTCGGAGTGGTACACGACTCGCCGGACCTGCTCGGTCTTCTTCTGGAAGCTGAACTCGTCGCGATAGGCGGCGGTGACGAAGCGCGCGGAGTTCCCCAGCTTCAGCGCCAAGGCCCCGGTTGCCGCCTCTTCCAGGCTGAGGAGCGCCTGGCGAATGAGCAGGTTGAGGCAGTTGACGGTGTAGTAGAAGAAGCCTGCCGCCGCCACGTACGTCCGGTCGTTCGACTCGTAGAGCTGCTTGTCGAGCTCTTCCTCCGCCATGAGGAATCCGCGCGGTCCGTAGTACGCGTAGAGGTCGAAGAGCGTGGTCCAGAGCTCGTCGTCGATCATCAGCTCCAGATTGACCGTCGCCTCGTTCTCGTCCTTGAACTTGAGTTTCAGCCGCGGGTACTGCGATTGCGGAAACCCGTCGCCCGCTTCGAGGTTATTGCGCTGCGCGCGGACGAGCGCCGTCTTGTAGTCCTCGATACGCTGCAGGTAGCCGATCTGCAGTCGAGCGAGCAGCGCATCGATCGGGCGCTGCGGCTCATCGCCCTCTTCCGCGGGCTCCTCCGTCGTGAGCGACGCCTCCGGAATCCGGAACGGCTTCAGGTCGCTCGGGGAAACGCGTACTCCGATCGTCATCAGAGGTTCGTCGGAAGCGGCGTGCTGCTGTTCTCGAGGTAAACCAGCGACGTGGGCAGGCTGAACGTCCAAGGCTTGCCTTCGGCGGTCGCGCCGGCGAGGTCGTCCGTTTGCCGCTTCAGCTCCTCGTAGAGCGGAATGTAGAGCGGGTCGCCGATGACCGGCGCCGGCCCGCCTTCCCACGGCTCGCCGGTCGCGAGGTAATGCAGCACCGCATCGTCATATGCCGGAGTCACGGCGATGAGCACGCGCGCGGAGCCCGCCTGCAGGAACTGCGTCAGGAACGGGTCCGTCTGATCGCTGCGATTCATCAGCTCGACCCATCGCGGCGTCGTGGCCCAGAAATACGGATAAAGGAAATACGAGAGCTGCTGCCACTCGAAGGCCTGCTCCAGGAACTGGATATAGCGCCCTTTCTCCTTCGCGGCGTCGACGTTGATCATGCGTACGTCGAGGGTTTCGGGAACGACCGCGAAGTCGCCGTTCACCTCCGTCGGTGAAGCAGAATTCGGCAGCTCGTTGACTCGGAACTGCCGCGAGTTGATCGTCATGCGGCGCGTGCCCATCGCATCGAAGTCGGTGACGCGGTCGTCCGCGGCGACGGCATCGAACTCCCGCGTGAGCATGGCGAGGCACTGCCGCTTCAGCTCGCGCAGGATGACCTGGCGGTTCGCAGCTTCGGACTGGCCCTGCAGCAGGTCGTTGACTGCGGTCGCGCGCAGCTCCGCGAGCCGGTTGCGGTAGGTGGCGAGCTGCGTATTGTACGCCTGCGTGAGCTCGCGATTGGCCTCATCGACCTTCGCCTGCTCCGCCCTGACGACCACTGCGCGAACAGCCGACTGCCATTCCGTGAGCCGCTCGGAGGTGCGTTGCAGATCAACCCGGAAACTGAACGAGAAGCCTGCGATGTCCCAGAATCCGAGCATCAGCGTGACGTCGTCGGTCAGAATGCGACGGCCGTTGGCCGCGAACACCGTGGTATCCTGGCCCTGTGCGAACACGAAGTTTAGGCGCCGGTTATCAGTGAGCGTCATCATGCGTTCACCCGCGAAGCTCACCTCCATGCGATTGATCTCGTTCGGCGCAGGCTTATCGGTCGGCAGTGGCGGGCGATCGGGAAGGATTTGAGGCGGGTCCTGCGGGGTAGCCACTTCGCCAGCGATCGGCACCACAGCACTGATGCCCGCGAAGTTCGCGTGCCCGAGCATCGTGAATCGCGTCACCCGATAGCCAATTGAACTCAGCTTGCAGGTGTAGTTGCGTGCGGTGAAGGTGCCGTTGCCAGAGATGCCGGTCTCGGCAAATTCCCCCTTGCCGCTTCCGGTGTCGACGAGGTCGATGACCTTAAATTCCACCGGATACGGCAGACTCGAAAGGTCGTAGCGCTCGGAGAGCTCTCGGTAGCGCGCCTCGTTGATGGTCGAGGCGGGCATCTGCTGCAGCCATGCGGGCAACGTTACCGGCGTCGGTTTCTGGGGTGGACGCGGATAGTCGAGCTGCGTTTCGAACGCCCGCAGGCGGGACTCCACCAGGAACGAGGCCGGCTCCGGCACGATGAACTCGAACATCAAGCGCTTGCCATAGTTGAAAAGCTGCGCGGTGTATTCCTTGTCGACCCAGCGATAGACACCCGAGATGTGGGTCGTGCTCGGCGGCTTGTTCTCGAAGGTGTGAGTGTTCGTCTCTTCGGTCTCGAACAGCTTCGTAGTAGTGCGCTGCTGGCTGACCTTGCTCTGCACACGCTTAACGGCCCGGTCGACGACCTCGCGCGCGAAATTGCTGGCCGTTTTTGTCTGATCGGACCGGGACTGCGAATAGGCGAATCCCCCTGTGACGCCCGTCACGACGCTGTAGCCCGTGCCCTGGTAGGTCACGCTGACATTGAGCCCCGCGTTCACGCTCATGTCGCTCTTGATGACGTTGTCGGTTTCCCGCTTCACCTCGAATCGCTCGGTCGACTGCGTATCTCGTTGCGTTTCTTCCTGCTGTTCGCTGGAAAAGGTGAACGAGTCTTCCGTCTTTTCCAGATGGCGGTGGACGCGCGACTTGCTCTCGCCCAGCATGATGTTGTCGATGTGTGCGATCTCGCCCACCTTGTAGGATGTCAGCCATTGCTTCACGACCTTCAGATCTCCGATGCCGAGTGGCTTAATCGGGTTGAAGGGCGCGATGAAGTTATGCAGCCGTGCAAAGATCGGATGGACGACGGGAACGGCGCTGAGGTAAGCGTCGAGGTCGCCGCGAGTCGCCACCAGCGGAAGCCCTTCCGGAAGAGCCTGGGATTTCCCGTCGCCGATCGTCGGGAAGTTCGAGGAGAGCATCGACACCACAGGTGGCCCGGTGGTCGTATTGCCCTGCGCGCGCCATTGCGTAATCAGTTCGTCGATGGCCAGCGCCTCGAGCAGGTGCAGCGCCCGCAAGGCCTCGATGATGGCTTCTAGGGAGATGCTGTAGCGTCGCCTGAGAATATAGAGCACGTAGAGAGCATCGAAGAGCTTGCGCTTGCTCTCGATCAATTGGGGCGAACTCTCGCTGCCTTCGAAGACAATGGCCGTGAGATCGGAAGTCTTCAGCAGCTCGCGAATCTGTCTGGCGAGTGCCTCGACGTCCAGCTCCTCGTCCTTCTTCTCTGCCGCCGCCAAGGCCCTTCGGGCGGTCACCAGGGTTGCCTCCAGCACGTAGCTGAGCGGCAGGCCGAGCTCAGCCGGCCGATCCAGCGGGATCAGGAAACGATCACCGGACCAGATGTAGCTTCGCTGCGCGAGGAGCTCAAGGCTGATGCCGTCCACCGCGCCGTAGTTCGGGCAGGGCGGAGGGTAGGACGGAAGCGTCTGGATCACCCGCCGGACGAGAGCGGAGTTCTTTCCGGAAGGCGAGGTGGCGACGTCCTGTCCGTCGAGCAGAGTCTGGTTTGGGCAAAAGACGTCTTCGTAGACCAACCGGCCTATCGCAGAGGTTGAGTTCTCGGAAAAGAGATCGGCAGGGAGTATCCCGCCTTTATACAGAGACTGATCGTGGATGTAGTCCCGCGCCAGCTGCGGCCGCGGCAGCAACTGCGGGGGCCGGATGACCATGAATTGGAGGATGTTGACCTTGTCCGCCATGAGTACTCCACCTGCTTCGGGTCTCAGACCTTTCTGTACCGATCCCTCAGGCAAAAAGAGTTTTCAAACGCGCAAGATTAATTACTCCTGAATCTACTGAGTTGTCAATTGGGGATATCCCAAGGAAAGAAACGATAAGACGTCAGAGAACTCCGAGAATTTGGCCAGATATTTCCGCTTTGCATGTTGTCCCTGGCAGTTCTTCGACAAAATCAACTTTTTGGCACTTCTGCAGAGCATTTGGGAGTCGTAATTTGTCGGTTCTGGCCATTCTGACCTGCCAGGGGAAATCTGGTCCAGGATGTATGTTAGACTGGACCGCAACCAGGGAGGCTATGGTTATTCGAGAAACCGGTACGCGCTCGAGGAGCCCATCCAAGATCTCCGATGTTGGCCCCCTTGTCGTACAACAACCGGTCGGTCGTTGCCCATCAGCATAATGTTTTAGGTGTCAATCTCGTCCGTGTTTGCTACCACGTTGCTACCAGCGCAGGACAAAGCAGCCCCTTCAGGACCCATGTCAGCAGCATCCAGGTTTGTGGCTTCTTGTGGGGTTACGTTGTCTGAGGTGGGGCTTTCGGAAATTCGTAAACCGCGAGTCAATGACCAATCCTCATGAGCCTCTTCGACCTTTACGCGGTCATCCTGATATGTACTCGATGGCTGTGTCGAATTGCGGGTTCATTTCTGGCTTTTCACCGATGTTGAAGCTTCCCTCCGCTTCCGTCATATAGACTCCATGCTCACGCTCATTCAGTTTCCCTTGTCACCGTTCTGTATTACCGTGCGGCATATCCTTGAACAGAACAATATTCCGTTTCGGCTACGCAACATCCCCTATCATGAACGGGCCTCCATTATTAAAGCCACGAACGGACGTGGCCACACGGTGCCTTGCGTGGTCGACGGGAAGCAAGCCATCTGCGATGTCACTGACTTTGGACAAGAGGTCGCCCGGCATATCGATCGGCGCTACGATCTCAATCTGTTCCCGAAAGAGTTCGAGGGTGTTCAGCTCATCCTCTCGCGCTATATCGAAAACGACCTGGAGATGGTGGAGTTCAAGATCAACGACAGCTATATCATCCCATCACGGCCCATGGTCGAACGCGTCATGCTGATCCGACACAAGGAACGGAAGTTTGGGAAGGGCTGTCTCCAGGAATGGACCAGCCATCGCACATACCTGTGCGCTCAATTCGCTGAGCTACTGACGCCGATCGACAACATGCTGGCTGGGTCGCCGTTCTTGATTTCCGATCGACCGTTGTTCGTCGACTACGATCTCTACGGTGTGATCGAGAACTATCTGTTCAGCGGAAAAACGAAGCTCCCAAACCTCAAACACCTTCGCCGCTGGCACCGCGCAATGGCAGGTCCTTCCCAGAAAAATTGAATCTCTTAGGCTGATACTACGCGGACCAAGATCCCGGCGAGAAGCCTTCCTCGCGCGCATCGGACGATATGAATGCTCCCTCCAAGCTTGCTCGTTCTCTCTTCAAGGGATGGGGTCTGATTGATCTTCCACTGCGCGCGTCCAACGAGGGCCTTCCAAGGCCGCGCGTTGCGCGAGCACAGAAGATCATCAGACTCCATCCCTCCCCCTCTATTGGGGAATTCCCCCCAGCCCCCGACCGCCGTTACGCTCTGCTCCACCATGGAACAGACCAGACCCTACCAACGCAACCTCTACCGCCTGCCATTCGCTTGCCCGGCGATGTATTGTGTGCTGTCGGCAGTCGGTGAAGGGACAATCACAAATCTTTCGGCAGTGGGATGCGCGATCGAAACCGACCAGCCTCTGCTGCTAGGCCAGAATGTCGCATTGCGCTTGATGCTCCCCGATCAGGTCGAATCGCTGCCCATCGATGAGGCTCACGTGCGGTGGGTGCATGGCAACCTGGCTGGGATTGAATTTATCGAAGTGGAACGTACCGCGAATCTCCGGCTGCACGGATTCGTCTGGGATGGGATGGTCCAGCGCTTTCAGTCGATTCAACAGAAGCGCGCGATCTCTTAGACTTGCTCCTGCTCAATCCCGCTTTCCTCGATTATCTCCAGCCATCGTAATGCGATTCCAATCCAGGCCGGCTTGCGAAACGGCAGAAGCAACACGAAGGTGATACCGACAAGTTATGACTTGGTATTTTCTCGAAAGAAATCTGCGATGGCGTCTTTCCCAACCTGACCCTGGGCGGCCTGCAGAACGAGCGTTTCAAAAACTGATTCGTCTGCCTCAAGCGTGAAGCCATTTAGCTTCAAGAATACGAACGCCGCCATTGCCCCCGTTCGTTTATTGCCATCAATAAAGGGATGGTTTTGAACGATGTGATAGAGATAGGCAGCGGCCATTTCAACCAGTCCGGCATGAAGATATTGGTCTCCAAACCCGGCTTCGGGCATTCCGAGTGCCGAATGCAGCAGTTCAATATCGCGAATACCAAGACTCCCCCCATATCGCTGAATTTGGTCGGCATGAATCTCAGCGACATCTTCGACTGAGAGAAACAGCGGACTAGCCATTGCTACGCCAGCCTTTTTAGCATCTTCCCATAACGTCGGTTCCCTTCCTCCAATGCAGCCTGAAACTTTTTCTGCCGCGCAGGAGTCTGGGCCGGCGTCACGATAAGACATTTCCCATCTGTTTTGATGTTGAGTGGAGTGTCTGCGTCGATCTCCAGAAGATCGAGGACTCCGCGATCGAGCACAAGAGCCAAACTGTTGCCGTGCTTTGTCAATTTCTTGATCATACCCGCACCTCCATAACTGGTCATACAATGTAGTTACATAGTAGCACCATCGTTTCGTAACGTAAAGCGCCCTTCCATACGCTTCTTTTGGAGTGGCCGCTGTGTTAGGAGGAGGGAACGGTGAGAGAGGAAGATGCGTCAGGAGCCATTTCCTGAGTCGTCAGTCCGACCTTCCTGAATTGCCGCTGACCGCCCGCCGACGAGCGTCAAACAGAGTAGCCCCAATCCGATCCAGACCAACTCACGGAACCGTCTGAGCAGCGCGAAGGTGATACCGGTGACATCGGAATACCCAAAGGCGCTCAGCAGGAGCATGTTCCCTCCATCTTGGGCGCCGAGGCTGCCGGGGATGAAGAACGTGCCTCCTTTGATAAAGACGGAGAGGGCGCCGATGGAGACTGCGGAGAGTGCCAGAGCCGGACCACCGAGATAATAGATGATGACATAGACTTCCAAGGCCTCCGCCATCCAGCCAAGAAAGAACAGCCCGGTGGATGAATAAAAGGCCGGACGGTTGTCGCGATAGAAGGTTAAGATCGTTCGATCCAATGATCGTAATTTTTCCTCACGTGCTTCGAGATAGGCGATCTTCAGCCCGATCTTCCGCAGAAACCCCAAGAGCCACGTAAAGAGTCCTTGCCGTTGCACGAACACAAAGGCTGCAGTTCCGAACGCCAACAATCCCACACTGACGAGTGCCGCGACCACGGTCTGACCGGATGAATCGTTCCCGCCTAACAGCCACACACCTAGTGCAATGCCGAGCAGAATGAACAACACTTCGGCAATCGTCATCGTGGTTTTCGCGATGATGACCGACGCGAGCCCCTCCACCATCGGCACATGATGCTTCTTGAGCAGATACGCCTTGAGCGGCTCGCCCCCAACGTAGGCGGTCGGCGTGGTCATATTCACCACTTCACCGGCAGTCCGGATCGCGAGCACACGCCAGAATGGAATGTGCTTTGCCGACGGCCCCAACGTGACTTTCCACCCGTAGGCTTCGACGACGTACATCATGACAGACGGGATCAGCATGACGAGGAGCGCAACCGGCCCGAGTTGCGCCGCCGCATCGTAGATGCGCTCAGGGCCGATATGCCACACGATGAGGCCGAGGGTGAGGAGACCGAGGGCGAGTAGGAAAAGTTTTAGCACGCTAGGCTAGGAATCCACGGTGAGAACAACCAGACAGGTTATAGGGGAACGTATCGTGACCTCCACTCCTTCAGCAAGGGAGTGGTCAAGGCTGCCCTTTACTGCGCGCGACATTCTCACCCGCCCAACCCCGATCGCGCCGAGACGCGCTCTTCTCCCTGGCGAGCACCATAGATCTACTACAATGATCCTTCCAAGCTCGCTCGTTTTTCCCTTTGGGAAGGGCACCCATGTTGGTCTAAGTGCGGCCGTCGAACGAGGCCCTTCTCAGGGCGCGCGTTCCGGGAGCACAGGACCAACATGGGTGCCCTTCCCATCTTTTCTGCTAAGCACGGGTCCTGGCGGACGGTCTGACGACCCACAGCATCAGGAGCGAGAACACCACAGATCCGATCGCAGCCATCCAGAGGAACCAGTCGAGCTTGCCGATCACGGCAAAAATAAAGACGACGACGGAAAAGTCTCGGCTTGCCACGTTCTTGAGCATGAAGTCCGACCAGGCAGCCTGCACCGGGGTCTTCCATCCACTCGACGATTTGATCTTTTGCGCGCGGGTGACGAGCCACAACGAGAGCCCATTACCGAGAACCGCCGCCGATCCCAGGACAAGAGGCACCCATGCGTCGTCGGTTCCAGCCACACGCAGGTAGGCGCCCGCGGCAATACCGGCAAAGATCGCCATATGCACCACATTATCCATGGCGATGTCGAGCTTGGCCCCGAACGGCGACTCGGTAAACGTCAGCCTGGCGACTTCGCCATCGCAGCAATCGATGATCGCCGCCAGTTGGAACAACAATGCGGCAACGATGCCGGCGCTATAGGTGCCGAGGCCAAAACAGGTCGCGGCGGCCAATCCAACGAGGGTTGCCAGAATCGTAATGACATTCGGCGAGAGGCCTGCGGCGAGAAAGATTCGCGTGAACCAACGGGAAACTTTCCGATTGAAGAACCGGTCGACCAACCCCTCGAACTCGCCCTTGAGGGAATTGAAAAGTTTCCTCTCAGCGGCTTTGACATCGGCGGCATCACGCACATCCTGATACCAGTGAGATCGGTTCGTCTCTGTAGACAAGACCCGCACATGCCCGTCCACCGCAGCCCGTTCGAGCCATCGACGGATCGGCACCGTACCGGTTTCTACGTCGATGTGGCCGGCAGCACTCATCAACCCGGCAGGCAACACCACCAGGTCTGTCGCCATCAATGCTGAGTCGTCTTGCTTAGAGGTGATCGAGAGCAGTCGTCCCGCCTGCGCCTTTACACGCACACTCGATCGGCGCGACTGTCGAGTTCGCCCGCTATCGGGCCGCGCCACAACGATCGCCTGACCCTCCTGCACCTCATGACGCAGGCTCTCGATCAAGGGAGCCGCAAATACTCCCTGTACGCCGGACAGGAGACAGAAGCCTCGAACTTCCGCTGCAAGCGCTTCCCATGTACGCGGATCATCCAGCGGGAACTCACGAATCGGCAACCAGCGAACGGGAATCGTCACACGCGACCCTTTGCCCAATGCCTGCTTGAGCTGATCCTCCTCCACCCCAACCAACACCATGAGCTGTCGAATACCGGCGCGCTGCAGGGTCAATACCGTCCGCTGAAACAAGCCGATGCCCACGACGCTGGTGAGCGGCCCCACCTCATCGGGATATAATCCTGCCGGCTCGCCAAATAGACTCACGGACGGTAAGAGAATCGCCGTGTTCAATCCCTGGAGGCCCGCCTGTTTCTGGACGATGCTCTCGCTCATAATCGGATGATCCTTTGTCTACGGAGGAAGGGCTATTCCAATCGTCCCGCCATCCTAACCGCCAGTATCCCGTGTACCCCGTTACCCGACTACTCCCCGCTTTTACAGTTTCGGTAACACATCCCGTTCCGCTTTCGTGACATCTTCAACAAAATCGATTTCGGTCCAGGGAAGTCCTCCGATTTTCTCATGCCCTACCTTGACGTCGCGAAAGAATCCCACCAGCGCATCTTCGTATTCCATCTGCCAGGCCTCACGGTCCACGTGGGTCTTGAGCGATGCAATCACGTATGGCGCATCGGCATGCCGAACCTTCAGAAACCCCACGCCTTCTCCGGCATAGTCATAGTGTAGCGGCATCGTTTTCGTCAGTGCAACCACGCGGCCACCTTCGACCACGACCATACATTCTTCCCCGGTCTGCTTGACGGTGTCGTCCATCAACAGCGCATTGTCATAGGAAGATTGTACCAAACGGCGCAAGACTTCTTGATGGAAGAGCACGTCTGCATCCATGACGATCGCATCGTCATCCAAGGCCGTGCGCGCGATCCAGAGGGAAGAGATACTGCCGCGATGGAACTGCTCATTCACCAGGAAGTTCACGCGCATGCCACAATCGTTCGCCGACACAGCCGCGCGAATCATCTCCTGTTTATAGCCCACCACTATATCGGCGTAGTGAATACCGAGGCTCCGAAGCGACGTGAGGTAGCGATGCAAGAGAGTCTGCCCACCGATCTCGATGAGGCACTTCGGGCGATGTTGCGTGACCTGCCACAGGCGCTTCCCGACACCGGCTGCGAGAATAATGGCTTTCATGCTGCGCCGCAAATCCGTTCGAACGCGTCAAGAAATCCGACGAGTTGCGTCTCTGTGAGGGCGCCCATATTCGCCACGCGGAAAATTTTGCTCTGGAGTTGCCCCTGGCCGGCATAGATCACATACCCCTCGTGTTTCAGTCGATCGTGCAACGACTGATACGTCACGCCATCGGGGAGATAAAAGGCCGTGATCGTGTTGGAGAATTTTTCAGGGGTCAGAAGCGGTTTCACGCCGAGCGTTGCCATACGGTCTCTGATCAAGGTCGCGACCTTCTTGTACCGCTGCATTCGCTTGGCAATACCTTCCTCCATGAGTTCGTTCAATGCTTCGTCGAACGCATAATAGACCTGCACTGCCGGGGTGAACGGAATCGTTCCGAGGCCCTGGTCATCCACGTATTGTGTCATGTGGAGATAGATCGATCGTCTGGGGTACCCACGCATCCGCTCCAGAAATCCCTTGCGGACGAGCACGAAGGACACACCGGGGAATCCCTGAATGCATTTTCCGGCTGTGCCCGCCACCATATAGATGTGAGAACCGGCGATATCCAACGGCTCGCCCGCCAAGGCGCTCACGGCATCGAGAATGAACACCCGGTTCTGGCTATCGACAACATCCGCGATCTCCTTGACCGGATTGATGAGCCCGGTAGTCGTTTCATGATAGACCATGGCGACCGCATGCGCTTCAGGATGTTGCCGTAGCGCGAGTCGCAACCGTTCAGGATCAGGCCTTGTTGTCCAATCGTATTTGAGTTCAGATACACCCAGGCGATAGAGACCGACCATCTGAGAAATGCGCTCGCCGTACACACCGTTGTTCAGCACCAGCATCCGTTTGCCGTGCGGGAGCGCCGACATCACAGCGGACTCGACCGCCGCAGTTCCCGACCCGGTCAGCACCACCGCGGCATACTCCGATTCCGCCCCCGGCACAAAGAGTTTCAGCAGCTTCGCCTGAATCCCGTGTAAGAGTTCGGTAAACTCCGACTCCCGATGGCAGACATCCGGACGCATGAGCGCCTGACGCACTCGTTCCGATACATTGACCGGTCCTGGATTCAATAAGATCATCTTGTCTATCTTCCCCTTACCCCTGACACGCTACTTGATCGCCTGCATGAATCGCTTCGTAATGTCCGGCGGATCGAGCGCCACACGCCCGGCATCTTCCACCATCTCATTGACTTTCACCAGCAACATGCTCGGTCCGTCTTTTTTCAGCATGTCTTTGAACTCGTAGACGAGATCTTCGCGCTCCCGCACCCGTTCGACGTTGACATATCCTGCCGCCTTCGCCACCTTCTCAAGTGGAACCACATTGGAAATCGTCGGCTGATTGCCGGTTGTGCCATAGACCTCGTTGTCGAACACGACATGAATGAAGTTCTTCGGCTTCAGCGCCCCGACGGTCGCAAGCGTCCCCATGCCCATCAGAACGTTCCCGTCACCGTCGAAAACGACTACTTGTTTATTCGGCTTCGACAACGCCACACCTAGCCCAATCGCCGCTGCCGATCCCATCGACCCGATCATATAAAAATGAGTCGGCCGGTCGGCAATCTTCTGCGCCTCGCGAGAGGGAAATCCGTTACAAATAATGACCGGCTGGTCGGTGAGTAATTCCAACAAAGCTGCCATCGCCATCGCCCGGCTCTGCATCGTGCCTTCTTCCGGCCTCATGGATGCAACCCCTTCACGACACCCTTTGTAATATTCAACGCCACGGGAATCCGTTTCTTCATGAACGTCTCGGCCACCCACCTGAGATCGTCGATGGCCGTCTTTTCCGTCAACGTCCGATGCGGAATCTTCATCGTATCCAGAAACTGCGGCATGACTTCGCCCATCACGAGATGCTCCGGCGCATCTTTGCCTCCTTGGCCGCGCCAAGACACGATGAGGATGCAGGGCTGCTGATAGATATAGTTGAGGGAAATGAGCGTGTTCAGGGACGTCCCAAGCCCTGAGTTTTGCATCAAGACGGCGGGAATCTTGCCGGCCATATAGGCTCCGGCCGCCATGGCCACAGCCTCGTCTTCACGCACTGCCGGAGTATACAGACGCCGCTCCATCAGCTCGGCAATGATGCCACCCAAAATCGAATCCGGGACCCCAGTAAAAAAGTCCACCCCGATATCTTGCAGGGCCTGGACAAACATATCGCTTTCAATCATGCGGTCGGCTCCTTGCCTCTCTACATCGAGAAAAACCGGCGCATTATAAGCTATGCCTCTAGGCATTCTCAACAAAAGCGAAGGAGTTGCGCCATCTGAATCGCCGTGGTAGCGTTCCGCCATGATCGCGCATCAAAAGAATGACGCGGGCCGCTACCTTGCCCTACTGGGGTTCTTATGGTGTCTGTGTCTGACCTACCCTGTTCTCGCCCATGCAGTGCCGATGGTGAACGACCCAAACGGTTTTCAGAGCCTCGCTTGGGGCGTAGCCTTGACCACGAGGTCGGAGTTGGAAATCACCAGAGCAGGCCCACATGTCAATGAGTACCGATTGAGAGACAGTGCGCCATCGTATGCAGGAGTCCCGGTCGAAAGCGTCCGATTATTGTCGGTCGACCAACAATTCGCTCGTGTGACCATCCACTATCAAGGTGAGGATCGGCACAAACAGATCATGAGCTATTTGGAGCAACAGTTCGGTTCCCTTGAGCGCGTCCCAGGACAGATGATGCGGGGGCTCAATCAGCAGTACACATGGCGTGGAACCGATACCGAGATCAACGTGACCTATCATGCCAATACGGAGCGGGGATTTGTGTTTATCGACAGCCGCAGCCTCGCGCCTCGGTTCAACGACCATATCACCGACTCAGCAGAGTAACATGCCTCGCCGGCCTCACACATTCCCTTGGATCTGTCGCGCGTTCTGTATCGGCCTTTTCTTGTTACCGTTCCTGCAGGGCGCCCCGGCATCGGCCGTGCCGATGCAGAACGATCCAAACGGATTTGAGGGGATCCCCTGGGGCGCAACATTTTCAGAAACTGACACCTTTGTGAAAATCGAGGACACCGGCCAGTCTCAAACCTATGAACGAAAGACCACGGTTCCTTCGCTTGGCGCCGTACAGGTCGACTCCATGCGATTCGTGACCTCTGAAGGCAAGTTCGCGCGTGTCACGGTCCGCTACCAGGGCAAGGCCACCCACGACCAGATTCTTGCCTATCTCCAATCCCTCTATGGTCCGCTTGATCGCACACCGGGACAGATCGCCGGAGGCTCCGTCAAATTCTTTAGCTGGACCGGATTCGAAACCGATGTGAACCTCCGATACGAAACCGGCACCGATCGGGGCATCATTTTTTTCGAGAGCCAGGAACTCCGTCGGAAAATGACCGACAGCAATTCAGCGACCGTGTTCTGACAGTCTTCAGCCCGCCTCCTGCTTACCCATCCAACGTTCTTAGCAGGATGCTCAAAAGGCCAGACTTCTCACCCGCCCATACCAAGCTGCCAAGACAGCTTGTTCTCCGAGTGGGCTACGTTGAGGATGCTTTCGAGGGGAGAACGAAGCTGGCGGACAAAGACCCGCTGTTCGTGATGGAAGCGAAGGTGGCTTGGGCCAAAGGACGTCGGTTCGGAGTCGAAATCCTCAAAATGAACCTTCGAGAGCAAAACCGACTCCGGCACTTTTTGCGTTCGAATCTTGCGTATTCCCATTAGACCGATCATCGGCTCACGGAAAGACGCGATGGCCACACGGCGGCAACATCGTAGCCCCTGCCCTAGCGACATGGTTCATGAGTTGTTCTGCTACGGCGAGCCTTCGACCACAGGCTCACCCTTCGAACCCTCAGCCTAATAAGCCTGCCCGAAACAGCCCTCTTGTCGTTTCACCCAATGCTTGTCCCCTAGAGGGGCTGCGTGCTAGTGTCATAGTAAGTGAGCGCTCACTTACTATGACAAATCGAACCGTACAGGCCACGAGAAGAAACAAGCAGCGGGCTTCTGCACGAGACCGTCAGGCCAGCCTCATCGTGGCCGCCGCTTCGCTCTTCGCCGCGAAAGGGTTCAGCGGTACGACGACAAAAGAAATTGCCAAAGCAGCGGGCGTCAGCGAAGCCTTGGTCTTCAAATACTTTCCAACGAAGCGGACACTCTACGCCGCAATCCTGGCAGAAAAAGTCACCGTCAATGAATTGCTCGAAGCCGTAGAGACAGCAGCCAAGACACGCGACGACCATCGCGTATTTACGATGATCGCAGGCTATCGCATCCGTCCAGACGTCGATTCGACGTTTTTGCGGCTTCTCTTGTTCAGCGCACTGGAAGGACACGAACTGTCCGAGATGTTCTTCGGGAAGCACCACAAAGTGTTCTACGATCATCTGGCTGCGTACATTCGCACAAGGATCGAAGACGGTGCTTTTCGCCCGATCGATCCCCTCCTGGCAGCCCGCGCGTTCATTGGCATGGTCGTCCACCACCGTCTGCTCCATGAGATCTTCGGAGTTCCCATGCATCTATCCCATGAGGAGACGGTGGCCACTTACGTGGATCTCTTCCTGGCCGGACTGATCAGGCTGCCGGCCGGAGGGAAAACAACGGGAAGGCGTTCGGGATGAATCCCTTGAAACAACATCCGATCGTCACGCTCGGGGTGGTCATTTTCTTCGCGGTCTCGGCCCTCGTCGTGTTTCGCCTCAGCAGCGGCGCCAAAACCGACACCCGCAAAGCCCGCGTCATCACCGTCGCCACCGCAACGCCGCTGAAACAGGATCTTAATGTTCGGCTCGCCTACACCGCAGACATCACGCCCAACCAAGTCGTGAATCTGTTTTCACGAGTCGACGGCTACATCGCCAAGGTGTACGTCGAGAAAGGCGACTTGGTCAAAGCCAATCAGCTCTTGATCGAGATCGATCATTCGGACTATCGACATGCCGTCGATCAGGCCAAGGCAAATCTGGCTGCGGCCAGAGCGAGAGTCGCACAGCAGGATGCGAGTGTCCGCAACACCACACTCACGTTGAGCCGGATGCAAGCGCTGATCAAAGACCAATTCGTCTCTCAGCAGGATCTGGATAATGCACAGGTCGCGTACGATGCGGCGGCGGCCGCGCTCGACTCGCTCCGCGCGCAGGTTCAGCAAATGGAGGTCGCCCTGGCGCAGGCCGAAACGAACTTGGCTTACTCGTATATTCGCGCACCCTTTGCAGGCTATGTGGCTGAGCGCAACCTCGATCTCGGCGCCTATGTTAGTGGGGCCACCGCCGGCACCTCGACCATCTCGCGCGGGATTCTCACACTCCATGAGATTTGGACTGTCCGTATTCTGATCGAGGTCGTCGAAAAAGACGTCCCACTCATCCAGGTGGGCCAAAGAGCTGAAGTACGCGCCGAAGCCTATCCGGATCGCGTCTTCGAAGGCGCCGTTACCCGTATCGTACAGGCACTGAACCGAGCGACCCGTACGATGACCATCGAAGTGGATCTCCCGAACAAGGATCATGTCTTGAAAGGCGGCATGTTCGCCCGGGTAGAAATCATGGTCGGCGTCCATCCCAATGCCATTCAGATCCCCATCGACGCCGTGAGCCGATTGGAAGACTCCCAATATGTCTACATTCTGCGCGAAGGGAAGGCCCAGCGCGTGCCGGTGGAAATCGGAGTCCGGGACGAAAACCGGGTGGAGATCACCAAGGGCCTGGACGGATCGGAACAGGTGATCGTCTCCGGAAAAGACCTCGTGAATGACGGAATGCCGGTGCAGACGCAACCGACGACTCCGGTGAAGAGTGATGGGTGATGAGTGATCAGTCACCTGACGGACAGCCTTCTTCCAATCCCTAGCTCATCACTCATGACTCATCACTTATCACTGCTGCTTACACCATGTGGCTGACCCTCCTTGCACTTCGCAATGGGATCGGCATCTTGATGCTGTCCTTAGCCATGGTGATCCTGGGCGCCACCTCCGTCCAGCGGTTGCCGGTCGATCTCTTTCCACAGATTCAAGTGCCCGTCGCGTTTGTCGGCGTCATCTATAAAGGTGCGCCGCCGCTCGACATCGAACAGAGCGTCGTCTATCCCATCGAGAAAGCCGTGAGTGCTGCCTCGAATGTCGAGCATGTCGAGTCGTTCGCGAAGCAGGGCATCGGCGGCGTACAGATCTGGTTCAACTGGGGCGCAGACCTCGACGTCGGTCAGATGGAAGTGATGCAACGTGTCACTCAAATTCTCAACAGCCTCCCCCCCGGCATTCTGCAACCCTTCATCGTCAAGTTCGATGTGTCCAATATCCCGGTCTCCCTCGTCACAGTCTCCAGCGATGGACTCGACGAACGGGCTCTGTACGATCTGGCCTCGAATACGATAGCCCCGCAGATCGAACAGATCGCCAATGTCGCTGCCGCCACCGTGGAAGGCGGAAAGATCCGCCAGATCAACATTAACCTTGACCCAGCGCTGTTGAATGCCCGGAGCCTTTCGATCCTCGACGTCGTCAAATCCGTGAAGGCCGCCAACCTCATTCTTCCATCCGGAGACATCAAGGCCGGCAACCTCGATTACAACGTCTTCACCAACAATCAGTTCCGGTCGGTCGACCCGATTCAGGACGTGAT
>SWDN01000005.1:150378-189381 GCA_005116775.1 Nitrospira sp. | reverse complement strand
CTTGTCGATGACTCCATCGTGGAACTCGAGAACATTCAACGCCACCTCAACACCACGGCCCGCCGCTGGGACGCGATCCTGGAAGCAGCCCGTGAGGTCGCGATGCCCATTCTCGCCTCGACGGTCACCACCGTCGTCGTGTTTCTCCCGATTTTCTTCGTCGCCGGAGTTGCCCGCTTGCTCCTGATTCCCCTGACCATCACAATCGCGATCTCCTTGTTCACCTCCTTCTTCGTCTCCCGCACGGTCACCCCGGCGCTCTGCTATAAATTCCTCAAGCCCGAACAGCAATCTCACCGTTCGATGCCGGCGTGGTTCGTGCGTCTGATGGGGTGGAGTCGCGAACGGTACGAGGCGCTGGACAAGGGGTACGAGGCATCGCTTCGCTGGGTCTTGGCCCATCGCTGGCGCTTCATCGTCGGCATCCTGCTCCTCTTCGCCGGTTCGATTGCGCTGGCGCCCAAGATCGGCACGGAGTTTTTGCCGATCTCGGATGAAAGCCAGTTCCGCATCGTCCTGAGAGCGCCGGTCGGTCAGCGAGTAGAGAAAACCGAACAGCAAGTCGCTGAGGTCGAACGGGTACTGCGGGCACAGATCCCTGCCGAAGAGCTGGAAACGATCGTCTCCAGCACCGGCGTGTTGGCCCAGGGCCGTTCTTCCCTCTTCAATCCCAATACAGGCCCTCACACATCGAGCATCTCTGTCCACCTTGTGACACCGGACAAACGGACCAGAAACCAAGTGCAAATCATGAACGACGTCAGGCCCCACGTCCTCAAGCTCTTTCCAGGCGTCGCAATGTTTTTCGATCCGGGCGGGCTCATCAAACGCATCACCAGCTTCGGATCGCAGAAGTCCGTCGATGTCGAAATCTACGGCTACGATTTCGAGCAGGCGCGCGAGGTCATCCGGCAGGTCGAGAGCTCGATGCATCAAATTCCCGGCCTGGCCGACATCGAAGTCAGTCGCGAGGAGAACTACCCCGAAGTCAACCTCGTCGTGGACCGGGAAAAGGCCGCGCTCCTCGGTATCAGCGAAACGGACGTCGCCAGCGCCGTGCTCTATTCACTCAATGGCAACGGCCCAACCGATCCGATCATCTACACCGACCCCCAGAACGGCAACGAATACTACATCAGCGCGTGGCTCGCGGAGGAACATCGAAAGGACTTCACAGACATCGAGAATATTATTTTGACGTCGCGAACAGGAGAACCCGTCCTGCTCAAAAACGTCGCCTCTCTCAAGCTCAATGCCGGCCCGGTAAAAATCGACCGCAAATACTTTCAGCGGGTCATCCATGTGACGGCCAACCCCGTGGATCGAGATCTCGGCGCCGTCGCCGCTGATCTAGAGGCAGCCATTGCCAAGATCCAGCTCCCTACCGGCTTCAGCATCCGATTAGCCGGTCAGATTCAACAACAGCGGGAGACCTTTGAGGGGTTGTTATTCGCGACGGCCCTGGCGCTGGTCCTCGTCTATATGGTGATGGCCGCGCAGTTCAAATCGCTGATCGATCCCTTTGTCATTATGTTTTCAGTTCCGATGGGTTTCCCGGGCGTCATTCTGATCCTCTTCCTGACCGAGACTACCCTCTCCACCACCTCGATGATGGGCATCATCATGATGTTGGGTATCGTGGTTTCCAACGGAGTCCTGCTGGTGGATTATACGAACGTCCTGCGCCGGCGTGGACAGGAGTTGCACGAGGCGGCAGTCCGCGCCGCGCGGACGCGGCTCCGACCCATCCTGATGACGTCCCTCGCCACTGTTCTGGGGCTGCTCCCCATGGCCATCGGCTGGGGCATCGGCGGAGAAACCAACGCCCCGCTGGCGCGTGTCGTCGTCGGAGGACTCAGTTTCTCGACGATCCTCACGCTCTTTCTCGTCCCCACGATCTATGTGATGTTAGAAGAGCGGTTCCCTCGCCATGCAGGTCAGACGCCGCAAGATGTCGATTGGATGCCGCCGGAGCCCACTCGTTAATAAAGTCGCGGCGAATGTAGGGCGAGACGTGCGAGAAAAGCGCGACGTGAACCGATTAGCTTCCCGCTTTGCGTAGCGAGCCTCGCTCGGTCATGCGGTGGAGATGTTACCCGACAGTTGGAAAGAGCGCCTTCAGCTGCATCGCCAAACCAATGTCCCCGCTGATCTTGAGCCGCCCCGACATGGCGACAGCGACCCCGCTCAACTGGCCCTTGAGGATCTTGATGCAATCCTCTCCTGCCATCGAGAGCACCACGTGAGGGTCCGCATGCGTCCCCTCTGCAACCTGACAGGCCTTCTCTCGGATTGTGAGAATGTACTGCCCGCCCTGTGCGCCACTCAAATCGAACTGATAGACCGCGTCAAGATCTTCGGCGGCATCTGAATCGAGGCGATTCGGGAGAAGCTGAAAGAACTCTTTGACTGTGCTGGGATTCATAGTTTGTGGGAACGCGAGGACTGTTCGGATCGGGACCGGGAGCCGCGTGGTGCCGCGGCTCCCGACCTTCTCCTAGTAACGGAGCGTGACCGTCGTCGTACTACGACGCGCGCCGAAGAAATCTTTGGAAAACGCCTCGACAACGGCAGGGTCATAGCCCTTGCAACTGAAAATGTCGAGGTAGGCAGTGTTCGTATCGTTGGCAAAATGGCCGCTGATCAACGAGGTCGAAATCAGCTGGACCATGGAGTAGCCGGCAACGCGGCCTGATCCAAAATCCACGACCTGGCACTCGCCAAAACGTTTCATGTCGATGAGCTCACACAGCTCTACAACATAGCGGCGGATATGGTCGGCATTGCGAATCAGGTCGGGGTGACAATCTTGAAGGTCGAGAGCGGTACAGAGTCCCCACGCCTTCCCTTCACCCACCATTTCCTGGGGAGCGATGGAAGCAGCTACTGGGGACTCGGGTGGAAAGATTGCGGACTCAGAATCGGTTGGGCTACTCATAGCGGTTATACACCTTTCTGTTAGAAGTGTGGAAACACTGTGACGATGGACTGCTGAATCGGACTATATCACGAAACTTTTCATCTGAGCGGGGAGGGAGAAACTTTTTTTTGCGACAGCCTTCCAAGGCGCTCGGTCACTCCTCGACTGATTGACAAGGTTCTTCACGGTCGGAGAGAATGCCGCACATGGCCGATCTTACCCCACTAACACCGAACCAGACCCCACCCCCAGCCGATCTCCCCGATCGCCTCTGCACCTGGTGCCGGCTTCCGATGAAGAAACGTCTCGTCGGCGGCAAGCAATTCATTCACTACACCTGTCCGAAGTGCGTCTTCCAACACACTACCAGGCTTGGTCCGAAACCACCCAGCCCCGCTCACTGAACTGGTTGTTTGGTTGATCTGGTTTGTTTTGTTCATTTAGTTGGTCTTGTTTAACTAAACAAACGAGACAAACCAAAAAACCAAATGAACAAGACCCGTTACCGGCGTGAAAAACTCGATTGCACGTGATCGTCGAGGATATGGGCCAAGCGCTCTTTGTCTTCCGGGCTGATCGAGGTAATCTTCGCGCCGACTTTGGGAGAACGAACGTGGACAACCTGCAGGCTACAGCTTAACGTTTTTCCGTGATCGAGTTCGATCAGGAGTTGGAGCGCATCGCCGATCTTCACGAACAAACGGCTCTCAATTTTGACGCCGGTCTCACTGACATCCAAGACTTTGCAGGGCGCTGAGAGCGGCCCTCGCTGCAGACGGCCGGCCCGACCGACCTCGACACGCGATCCTTTTCGCTTGAACCCCATGATTCCGGCCTCCTGTCCCCGACATCATACGCAAAGGGCCAGACAAGCCCAAAAGAAATGAGAAATCACGCTAGAGCTTTCCCTCTGAGAAAGCGCGCACCTGCTCCATACGCTTGCGATTGACGCCTAAATCGCCGTAGCCGGTGCGAGAGGCGGAACGGAAGTGGATCGTTTTGGTCTCGTCGTCGAAGAGAAATTCAACATCGTCGACGAAGCGAAGTAAGAGACTGGTAGCCTCGTAGTGGAGATAGGCCTCGTCTTCCTCGACAAGTTTCATGCGCGGCAAGGAACGGATGACCTCCTTCAATGCCTCCTTCGCCTCCGCACGAGACTTGCGATAGCGAAAAGGCGCGATGGCATGGCCTTCGTCCTGCGCCTGAGTCGAGACGCAGTTGGGGCTGGAGGGGCAGGGTCCTAACGTCTTAGGGTTCATGTAACTCCTGGTAACGACTTACGAGGGACAAGCACTCACAATGTCGCGCAACCAGATCTCACAAATCAACACTGAATCGGGAGGGATAAGATCCGAGATGCCTTTGTCTCGATAGGCCAGGTGCGGGCTGATGCGCACCTTTCGGTAGCCGCCGACTTTCATGCCCATGAGCGAATGCTCCACTCCTGCAATGGTTTGGCGGGTTCCCAGGACCGTCTTGTGATCGACGAAAGAAACGCCGTCTACGACACGGATCATATCCTTCGGAAGCTGCTCAATCTGCTTGGCCTGGATCTGTACCTCATCTCCCTTGTTCAGGAACATTCTGGAGTTATAGACGACGCGATCGCCCTTCTGGGCCGGCCTCCCCTCGCCTTCTCGTTCCTCAAGCAACTTGAGACCGCTGAGTCGTTTCATGGCATTAGTATAACAATGTTCTAGTCGTGGCTCCTGTCGCGTCCCGCTCAGCCACCTCGACAGACACCTGTCCGACCACTCGGCCGTCTTCCGTCTCGACATCGACGCGCCAGTCGCCCGGATCGAGCCGCTGCTTGAACGTGTAGGCCCGATAGCCGCCTTCACGGCCTCCGGCAATCTTGATCGGAATCTTATCGGCATGAGTGAAGGGCTTTCCCTCATTCGGACGGAAGAACCAATGGTGATAGACCGTCGCGTTCAGATCCACAGGAGCAAACACTGCTGTGAAACAGTAAATCGGCTCATCGGCGGGAAAGGGACTCTGTGAGCGCTTCCAGACCTGATACCATTCGCGATCGAAACTGAGCGCAAACCGTCCGTCCTGCTTCTGGACCTCGCGATACATCCCGCCGAATTTCATCGAAAGGGGCACCGGTGGAATCCAGTTCAAGAAGTAGAATCCGACCAGGAGGCCGACGAGAACGACCGCCGGCCCTCCAACCAAGACCGCTTCCTTCTGCGATCGATCCGGATTGCGTCGATAAATCAGATGCACCACGCGCAGTGTCATTCCCACACTCAGCGCAGCTCCGAGTAGAAATATCCACGTGCCCATCGTCCCGATCATGACGGGCAGGAAGAACGTGAAAAAACTGAAGCTGACCACGGCGTACAGCGCAACGAGGAGTCGCAGATTCGAAAGACGGTCGCGCAAGAATTCGTTGGCCATCAACAGCAAAACCAGCACGCCGAGAAAGACCCCGGTGCCTGTAAGCGTCGCGCTGCGCGAGTAATAGACGGCGTACGCGCTGAAGAGCCCACCCAGGAGAAACTGCATGGCCATCGGATAGTAGGGCCTGGCTTTGAGCAGAAACGTGGCGAACGACGAGCCCTGAGGCTCGATTGTGGCCGGCTCCAACGCTGCCCCGCCAAGACGACCCGTGAGCACGATCAGAAATCCCAGCGCCACGAGATAGAGGAGGAGAATCAGATTGTCTTGCAGGCGATCAATGCGTGTCAGTGTGAAGGTGTCGTACGTGACACCAGAGGCAAAGAACAGGGCCGACATAACCGGTTTGGCGAGAACGGATTGGACCTTGGCCAGTGGGTTCATGCCCTCACTGTGCGAAATCTCCGTGATTTGTTCAACGAAAAGGTGGATTCAGGAACAGGGGCAGGACCGCACGCACGGACACATCGTCTGATTGATTCATGCGTCGAGAGGGAAACGTCACGGATGGCTCTTCGGGACAGATCACACAAACGCAGGCAAGGGCGCATACGCAACGGGGTGACCGATGAGTCGTTCCAGCCACTCCGCCATCGCCCCTTCGTTCAGCGGGGCTTTATTCAACCGGGCCTCGATACCAAAACCTGTGCGCGATCCGATGACGCCGATGATCGCCGACGCGTCCTCGCATTCTGGAAGCAGTTCCTGCGTTTGAAACTCACAGAGGGTGCTGTAGAGGCGGCCATCGGGTTCGACCAGCGATCGAATCTCCGGCAAGTCTTTGAGCGGACAATGCACCGAGCAGCGGTAGACGGCGCGGGCGGTGGGTTCGATCGCTTGAAAGTCGCCGAGCGCGTCTTCTGAAAACCCTGTCAGGTATGTCCGGACATCGGTTGGCCCCGGCGCAGACGTGGCAGCCAGCTTACTGGCCGGCACGAGGAACTCGTACGCATCTGCCGTATTGTATTCAAATTGACAGGGCCCAAAGGCGTCGGGCCAGGAACAGAAAAACGCTGCGGAGGAGTCGAGTGGACGCAACACCAACTGCTGCTTTTCAACCGATGTCTCGATGGGAAGCTCCAATAGTGTGATCGCTTCGAGAAACGCCGTACGCCGTTCCTCCAACCACTGTACCCGCTCGGCGTCGCCGCGCGTCTCGCCAGGAGTGATGACCTCGTTCGTTTGGAGCCGTACACGGATAAACGAATGGGCGTGGCGGAATCCAATCCAGAACATGCTGCGGGGGTCGTGTAGCCTCAGCAGATCGCGAATGCGCCAGGGATGGCTGATCGAGCAATAGGTGCCTACATCCTGATAGCGCTGATACACAGTATGGTAGGCCCCGGCCAGGAGAAAAAAATCGCCGCGCCAACCCTCCCGAACATGGATCAGTGTGACGTCTTCGGTGGGCCACTCGTCCAGTTGGTCGAAATCCTTTGGGGACTCGACCGTCCATTCTTCGACGTAACAGATGACGTCCTTGGCGGGCGCAGCCGATTTCAACCCCATCGCAGACAGCCGTTTGCCTGCGGCGAGCACCTGACCGAAGGTCAGCGGGGTTGTCGTTTCCCAACGACGCTCACGCACAGTGGATCATCTCTCCCTCCGGCACATTACCGCACCGGCCTCAACGTCTTATGCTCGATCATCGTATCGGCGATGTATCGATCGATGTCGTCTTTCAAGGTTGCCGCCAGTAATTCCTGCGCATCCGCTTCGTGAAACCAGACGACGGTATCGCGTTGCGCGCCTTCGATGCTTCTGGTCGTCGAGCTCTGGTCGCTGAGATTCTTGGCGGCGATCACCAGCTTGCTGTTCGTCGTGATCACCGTCGAGAAGATTCGGCTCTTGGCATTGACGGAAAAATCGAGTATCTGCCCGCGTATGACGATGTCGGCATCGTTCACACTCGTCACGGCCCCGCTGGAAACCACCCGCACCGTCCAGGGCCGATCCTTCCATCCGCGCGTTTTCAATCGATCCGCGAGGACTTGGGCCATCATATCTCCGAGCCGCTCACCCGCCACATTGAAGTAGGTGACTCCGCCCCACAAATGGGTCCGCAGACCGAGCCGGCTCCACTCCAGTCGCCGATCCTCGAAGGATTCGATGACGATCCTGACCGGTTCCGGTTCCACGAATTGCGCCGGCGCCTGTTTCTCATGAAGATCCAGATAGACCGTTTTCCCTGTGCCACTACACCCAGCGCCCATCAGCAGACTCGCCACGAGCACAATACCGACACCCAACCGCCTCCTCGCTTGTTTCACGATATCCTCCTCCTTGCAATTGGCCGCCCCGCCGTTGAAACGGGCTCAGTGTACCCAAGTTGATGACCAGAGACAAACACCGAGGCAATCGGCACAGGACGGATTGACTCCATTGACCAAATCATTGGGTGAAGGCTAATATCCTCCCGCTCAATCGCTCAATTCTAGGGAGGACCTATGGCCGAAATTCCCGATGTCTATGCCGACCAATTCCAGCTCAACCTTGCGCCGCTTGGGTGCACGCTGAATTTTCAAGTGTCCGGAGCCAATCCGGTAGCTCCAGGAATTCCGCCGCCGATTGAGCGTGTCGCCACGATCCGGCTGAGCCTGCAGCACTTGAAAGCCATGGCGTTCATTCTGCATAAACAAATCGCGGGTTATGAAGCCCAGGCCCAAGTGTCTACCAATCTGCCAATTGATGTGTTTCGCGCGCTGCAGATTCGGCAGGAGGATTGGGAGGCTTTCTGGCGCCCATAGTCAGTGCACGACGATCGTCCTAGCGGGTGACGATTGGAAGAATGGCCCGAAAGGTTTCGCGACTGAATTCCGGTATCTGACCCAACTGCATCCGGGGATCGCCACAGGGTAAGAACCGGACAATCTTCACAAAAGACCGCTCCGACAACACGGCGGCAATCTGCGCCTTGCGATCGTGGGTGATCGGCAGCGTATACCCTTCGCCGCGTTTCCATTCCCACAGAGTCGGCGCCAATGAGAGTTCAAGCCCCTGCCCGGCAAGCTGATGAAACCGGTCCACGATCCGTTTCTTGTGCTGCTTGATCCCTTCCCCTTCCAGTATCAAGGCGCATACGAGGTGGTGCCCCCACCAAAAAAGCGTCCGAAAGGTACAAGCGTTCGAGTCCTGGAAGTGTTTCGGAAAGTCCAGATACTGGTAGGGAAAGAGATCCAGAGACTCTCCCTTCACAAAGTGATGGTTGGTTGGATCGAAATCCGGTGGAGTCACGAGTGCCGCCGATGCCACCTCTTCTTTCAAGGCCGCATGCGTGGCCGTCAGTAAGCGGCGCACCTTCGCCATGATCTGCGCCTTGGCGAGAAAAAAACGCTGATCGGCCATCAAGGCCGCTTCTTCATCCGTAAATTGAGACAGCATCGTGGTCTACCGGCTGGATGATCGGCCAAGCGTGCGAGGTTATTTCTGGTGTGTCTCGAACTGGGACACGGTCAGGTTGTACTGCACCCGGCATTCTGCACAACGAACCCACACCGCATCTTGAAACACATCCATCTCCCGAAGCGACAAGGCCGGCGCATGAGCGCTCAAACAGATCTTGAGCGTCACAAGCCCATCCGGCTGCACAGTATCCGGTTCAGGTGTGGAAGAATCTCCAGTCGATACATATCTGGAGACCGAATCGGTGGTCACCCGATGCACCATACGGCAGGAACTGCACGTGACCACCACAATACGCTCAGGCTCAACGCGCTTCACTGTCAGACAGAGCGGATGCACCGACCAACATTGCTGGAGAAAAGCCCCGCTCCGGATAATCTCTGTCATCGACCGTCCTCGCGCCGAAACAGGTTGCAGCCCGGTTCATCTCGTTTGTTTTGTTTGTCTGGTTAATGTCGTTCAACCAAACAAACCAGATAAACAAGATAAACCAAACAACGATCTTCTCAGAACGCCCACAGGGCTAACACGACCACCACACCGATCACATAGGGGAGCGCGCAGGAATAGCGCACGATCGACCAGGCTCGATTCGATGCGAGCCCGCGCGCCCGTTGCTCCTTGTAGACAAATTCCCGAGAAAGGATCAGCACCGTGAGCGTCAAGGCCATCGTCTGACTCGTCCGCAGCCAGCTATAGGAGCCGCTGATGAGCACGTTCGCCGTGAAAAATCCCGTGAAGAAGAGCGCCAGCGGCGCGAGGACAAACCGGACTGAGTCTGAAAAAAAGGCATGCCGCCAGCCGGGACGGACTTCTATTGGGCTTGATTGTGAATGAGGATTCACGACCCGACGGCCACCGGAGGCGTTGTCTTCGGCGAAGACGAAGGAGTGACCGCTTGAGCGCTACGGCAGACCTTACACACACGGGGGCGGGCTTTCAAAAACGAGACTTTACCATTGGCCAGGCAACTGTAATGGACAAAGTCCTCGCACAAAGCGCAACGGGACCAGCCACCACTGAACATTGTCTTGTTGCGGTAGAGCCCTTCTTTACAGACCTTGCAGATCCGGGGCTCAATTCCCAACAGCATCGGCTCCCAAGTCCCGGCGGCTTTTCGAATACTCATGCTACGGAGTATAGCGAAGGCGCGAGGCGAGAGGCAAGGGGCGTAGGAATCATGAATATTCTTACCTCTCACCTTTCACGTCTTACGATTCACGCTTCATTGTTTGACACCCCCCAAGGCCGTTTGTTACCCTCCGCGCGGATCAGCGCCTATCCCTTACAGGCCGAACTCCCATGAACATCAAGGACTATCTCGAACAGAAGCGGGTCGACGTGGATCGGTTCCTCGATTCCGTCATGCCTGGCGTTGCCACGCCGCCTACCACCCTCCACGAAAGCATGAGGTACAGTCTCATGGCGGGAGGGAAGCGAGTCCGCCCGATCCTCGCCATTGCCGCGGCGGAAGCGGTGGGGCAGCCGGCGCCGGGGCTGATGCCGATCGCCTGCTCGCTGGAACTGATCCACACCTATTCTTTGATTCACGACGACCTACCGGCGATGGACAACGACGACTTCCGGCGCGGAAAACCGACGAACCACAAGGTCTATGGCGACGCCATGGCAATCCTGGCAGGCGACGCGTTGCTGACGATGGCGTTCGATCTCTGCAGCCATCCAGATCTCATGAAGGGCTGCGACCCGGTCCGCCAAGTACGGTTGATTCAAGAATTGGCCTACGGCTCAGGAAACGTGGGAATGGTGGGCGGTCAGGTATTCGATATTCAGGCTGAAAACAAAGACATCGATCTCGCGGCGCTCCAGAACATCCACAAACATAAGACCGGCATGTTGATTCGCGCGGCGGTGCGGATGGGCGCGATTGCTTCCGGCGCAAACGATCGACTGCTGGACAACCTCACAAGCTACGCCGAGGATGTCGGACTGGCCTTTCAAATCGCGGACGATGTACTCAACGTGACCGGCACGCGCGAAGAACTGGGCAAGAATCCCAATACCGACGCGGAACGGGGCAAGAAAACCTACCCGACGTTTTACGGAGCCGAGGGAGCCAGAAAACTGGCTGACGACTGCGTGGCCCGCGCCATCGCGCGCCTCTCCCCGTTCGGCCCGGCCGCCGACCCGCTCCGCGACCTAGCCCGGTATATCACCTCGCGGAAAAACTGAGGTGATTAGTGATGAGTGAACTGAGATTGCGCACCCACTGTATCTTCCAACTGATCACCCATCACCCATCACCCATCACTTCCTCGCAATGAAGGTCCTCGTCACCGGCGCAACCGGATTTGTCGGCGGCGCAGTCGTGCGATCGCTGGTCAAAATCGGCATCGACGTCCGCGTCCTAGCCCGTGCCGGAGCCGACCTTCAAAATATTCAGAAACTGGCTGTCGAGCGAGTCGAGGGCGATCTGCGCGATCCAGCCTCGTTGCGCCAGTCACTCGCCGGCTGCGGGCAGCTCTACCATATCGCCGCGCACTATGCGCTCTGGGCCAAAGATCCTTCCATCTTTTACGACATCAACGTCACCGGGACGAAGAATCTACTGGAGGCGGCCCGCGACGTGGGCGTCGAACGGATTGTCTACTGCAGCACCATCGGCGCGATCGGCCTTCCGCCAGGCGGAGGGCTCGGCACGGAAGAAACGCCCGTCTCGCTCGAACAAATGGCCGGCCACTACAAACGGTCGAAGTACCTGGCTGAGCAGGAGGTCTTGAAGCTTGCGAAGGCGGGACTGCCGGTCGTCATCGTGAACCCAAGCGCCCCGGTCGGCGCCGGCGATGTGAAGCCGACCCCGACAGGCCAAGTCATCGTGGACTTTATGAAAGGTCGAATGCCTGCCTATATCGAAACTGGCATGAATATCGTGGATGTGGATGACGTGGCGACCGGCCATCTGCTCGCGATGGAGAAGGGACGAATCGGCGAGCGCTATATTCTGGGCAACGCCAATCTCATGCTGCGCGAGGTATTTGAAATCTTAAGCCGATTGACCGGCATCAAGGCGCCCACAATCAAGCTGCCACGATTGGCGATCCTTCCATTGGCCTATGCCAATCTATGGATCGCAAATCTCACGGGCCACTCTCCTCGTATTCCGTTGGAAGGGGTGAAGATGGCCAAATACAAGATGCACTACGATTGCAGCAAAGCCGTCCGCGAACTCGGCATCCCGCACACACCGCCGGAGGTGGCGCTGGAGAAAGCGGTGCGCTGGTTTAGAGACCACGGGTATGTGTGAGAGTTCAACCGTGAATCCTACAACTTCGGCCTCAGCACTCAGCACTCAGCACTGATGGAGATCATCGAGCTCTTCTTCAAAACCATCCTCTTTCGTCCCTACGTCTTTGTCTTCCTTGCCGCCTTCTTGTTTGCCGCAATCATGCTCATCGGCTGGCCACGAACCTGGCGCTTCTGGTTGATGAGCTGGGCCACAGCCTTCGTCTGTGAATATTCCTCGACTCGCACCGGCATTCCCTTTGGGTGGTACCACTACAATGGCTCGACCGTGGGCCAGGAGCTCTACTTCTCCGATGTCCCGTTCATGGACTCCATCTCGTTCAGCTTTCTGCTCTATGCCGCCTATTGTGTCGCGCTGTGTCTCCTGCTTCCAACTAGACCGACCTCTACCGCCACTCGTCCGATGTTCACACCGCTCCATCTTGATGTGAACGTGCGAACGAGTTGGTCCGTGCTCTTCGTCACAGCCTTCTTATTTGCCTTTATCGATATGGTCATCGATCCAGTGGCGCTCCGTGGCGACCGCTGGTTTTTGGGGAAGATTTATTATTACCCAGACCCAGGATTCCACTTCGGGGTTCCATTTGCCAACTATGTCGGGTGGGCCGTCGTCGGACTCATCTCCCTCGCGCTCTATTTTCCGATCGAGCGCCGGCTCCCCGCGCTCTCGCTTCCTCCATCGGTCACACTTCGACTTCTATTAGGCGTCGGCCTCTACTACGGTGTCCTGGCCTTTAATCTCAGCGTGACGTTCTGGATCGGTGAATCGTTCATGGGCATGAGCGGACTGCTGATGCATCTCCCTGTCATCGTGCTGCTCATAGTCCGGATTGTCAGACCACACACAGCCTCTCTACCAGGATAGTCCGATGGCAATCGGACACAAGAATTTGTATAGTGATCGGGAGCCGCCATGTACACGAGGAAGTAGCCGGACGGCTGTCATCACAAGCCTGGTTTATTCTGTGTATCTGGTTTGCTCGGTTCATTCGATTACTCTTTCGACCAAACACACGACATAAACCAAAGAACCATCAACGATCGTCATATACAGGAAAAAGGATTCACCCATGCGGTTACGCCTGATTGTCGCTTTCTTGTGGCTCTTCATTTCTACGGCAAGCTTTGCCTATGGCGCGGATCAACATGTGCTCGGCGCAATCATGGCCATCGATGCAACCCTTGTCGAAGTCAAAACGACCAAAGGCCAGTCGGTGAACCTGCGGGTCGACAAAAACACCCGCTACAAGGACCAGAGTAACCCGAAAGGGGCGAATAGGCCTGCCGTGGGCGATCGTGTCGTCATCAAGGCCACGAAGAGCGAAAAAAAGGGCGACAACCAGTTGGTTGCCACCGAGATCTATTTTTCTTCAATCAAGCGCGTACCAATCCTCCCGGAGCCGGTTCCGGTTGAATAGGGTGACCCATGCCGACGCCTCACGTCACACGTGAGATCAACAGCTCCTCCTTCTTGGGCAGCGGGGTTCGCGCAGCGGTCGTTCGAGTCTTGATCACGGGCATTGCGGTCTTTCTAGCTGTCATGGTCGTGCCAGGCCTTGAAGTGACCTCCTTCCCCGCCGGACTCGCCGCAGTGTTAGTGCTCACAATTCTCAACCTCTTGGTCCGCCCCCTTCTCTTTGTGCTGACTCTTCCCTTGATCGTCCTCACGCTGGGACTCTTTCTCATCGTGGTCAATGCGCTCCTTCTGGAACTGACCGGCTACTTGGTCGAAGGGTTCTCAGTCACGGGGTTCTGGCCTGCAGTCGGCGGCGCAGTGGTCATCAGCCTGGTCACGATGATCCTCAACCTCTGGACCTCTGACCGCCGCCCGAAGGAACCTCGTTCATTCCCTCAACGCCCGCCGACGATCATTAATCCAGGCGAATAACAGAGGGCCGTTATTTGGTTTGTTTAGTTTGTCTCGTTTATTTGGTAGAACCAGTTCAACAGGACAAAGCAGATACACCATACCAACCAAATAGACAAAACAAACCAAATGAACCAGTTCTCATTGAATTGCCCGACATGCGTTGTTACAATGCGCCCTTCTGAATTAGCCTGACTCACGAATGACACCCACAGCTCCACAGAGTAAACCAGTTCCCGAAACGCATCTTCAGCGGACGTTGACATCCGTCATCAACGAGCTCCCGGTTGACTCGGCGCTCGCCGCCTTGTTCCATCGCGACCAAGGCCCGTTGGTGAGCCATGCGGCGCGAGGGTTTACCCCTCGCGATATCCAGGCTATCCTCAGAACACTCTCGGCCTCTACCGTTGCGGCGGCGGCCTCTGCGAACGATCAGGAAAACGGACGTACCATCCGTCTCCGGTTGATTACGCCGGGCGCCAAGTCGTTGATCGGGGTTTCTCTCATACACCGGAACCGGACCTATGGCTTCCTCGTGATCGGGAGAAAAGAAAGCGCCACCTTCGCAAAAAAAGAGAAGACCCTGCTGGAACAGTCCAGTGACGAGGTGACAAAAGCGCTGGACCGCGAAGGCCTCTTCGATATGAACGTCGTGCTCAGCCGCCCATTTGTCTCGCAGGAGCCGGTCCCTCCGACGCCTTCCCCGACGGAGATGTTTACAGCTCCAGCATCGCAACTGACACCGGAATTCCAAGACAAGATCATTGCCATGTTGACAGATGCCAACCAATACGTCGCGTATGATCGTATCTGGGCCTGCCGCTACGATCCTCTCGCAGGCAATGTCGAAGTCTTGGGACTGGCCGGCGATCTGAAGAGCGAACAGAAGGATGGCAAGAAAGATTTGAAGCCGGGTCACCGCCTGGCGCTCGACAGCTCAGCCTCCGGATGGGCGGTCCGCCATCGTAAACCACGTGTCGATCATGATCTCGCCTCCACACAGGGGCGGTTTCTCGACCACAAATATCTATTTAAAGACCGGCTTCTCTCCTCGCTCGTCGTGCCATTTTTCGTCCGGGGACAAGTGGGTGGGACCATTACTCTGGCCTCAAAAGAAGCCGGGCGCTACCAACAGACGGATGCCCGCACGCTTGAACCGACGATCGTAAAAATTGCAGACCTCCTCCAGGCCCCAGCGCCGGGGCAGACCGCCCAAGCTCCGACTACCGGGCCAGGAGGCGAACCGGGTGCCCCGGTCGCTCCAGGCCCTTCGGAGCCCATCATCAGAAAACAAGAGCGGCAGGCCGCGATCGGCGAGTTCAGCATGTTTCTGGCCACAGAAGTGCGTGAACCGCTCGCGTCAATCCGCGCCCAATTGGAAGAAGTCACAGGGGAAGGCATCCTCGACTTCGACCCGCAGACGCGCGTCGAGAACGCGATGCGCGATTTGATCCGCATCGAAGCCATCCTGAACGAGATTTTGGATTTTGCGAAACCACTTGAGTTGGCTCGGCGGCTCCTCCGTATCCCCGAAGTGATCGAGAGCGCGCTCACACTGATCACGACCGACCTCGAAGTCACCAGAATACAGGTGACCAAGGACTATGCGACGATGATCGCGCCGGTCCGCGGCGACGAAGCCAAACTCCAACAAGTCTTTCTCAGTATTTTCAGAAACGCCTGTGAAGCGATGAACCCCGGTGGGCATCTCCATATTCAGGTCACCCAGCATCGCGCGGGGCGCGGAGTAGAAGATCAGATCCTCATCAAGAACGACGGTGCGCCTATTCCGGCAGAAATTGTCGACAAGGTGTTTGAGCCGTTTTTCACCACGAAGCGGACTGGCATCGGTCTGGGCCTTGCCACGGTCAAGAAGATCGTAGAAGAGCACGGAGGCTCGATCGCCATCGGCAGCGCCCCTGGCGAAGGGACCACCGTCACCATCCGCCTCCCCGGTATCAGCCACGGCCCGGCCTATCGTGGACGCGGCCGCCGCCGGCCTCCCGCACGCCGCTAGACCTAACCTTACAGGACGCTCAAAAAGCCCGCCAGCGTCGTTCTCGCATCGTTCAGATCCTCAACGTACCCCAGAGGGTACGCCTCCGGTCTTCACTCGCTGCGGCCTTGCTGGCCAGGCTTTTTGAGCATCCTGTGGGAATGGATGCCCGTTGTGCCACTTCGGCACGAACGAGCGCTTACGGAATGCCCCTCGTTAAAGCTCATGACACTATAGACCAGGAAAGCTAACACTCCACTCTGCGGCGCGTGCTATCTGGATATTCCTCATTAAGCGCGCGTCCCAGAAGCGCGTCGTGAGACCGTCATGCTCTTGCCAGTTCAAATGTGCCAAGAGGTGTGACGCGGCCGTTCAGTTGAATATCCACGGCATGTTTTCCGGGGTAATGCTTGCGTGTCGTCATTTCTGCCAACGAGATGCTCTTACTTAAGAGTTCTGATCCGTTCCCATCAAGTTCGAGTGTCTTCATTTTGAAGACCTTCGGACTCGCGCCTCCATAGGCCTTCCTAAAATGTATGCGAAAATCCACCAGCACCGATTGACGCCTTACACTCGTGTTGGTGACTTCGAAAGATATCGTGACAAACTTCCCGATCGAGGCGCGTTTAGGGACGATGCGGACCTTTCGCACAATGACGCTGGCCGTTTTGCCGAACCCCAACACCTCAAGCGCCTCGGCTTCTCCTCGTTTAACCGCTGAGCGCAGGGCGTGGCCGATAAGCCAACGACGCTCCTTGGGAGCATGCTTCAACCACTGTCTGGAAACATCGACCAATACAGCGGGATGATCTTTACCGATGTCGTTCAGATTGTTGGCCACCGAGCGGCGCACATACAGCTCCGGATCATCTTTCAGTTTTTCGAGCAGTGTCAGCACGGGACGGGGGTCGATCTGAAACGCGCGTAGCCGAGGCGCCCAAGGCAAACGCGGGCGAGTCCCTTCCGACACGAGGCGGCGCACATGAACGCTGGAGTCGCCGGTCCATTTCTCCAGACGCGCCAGCGTCGCATGAGGATACCGTTCCAAGTATGGGCGAATGCTGAATTCCGCTGAAAATCGCTGCGTCAGCTCGTATTGCGCGCGCATCGAGTCCTCGAAATGATCGAGCCCGAATTCGGCAACGAAGAAAATGTGCGGGAGATATAAAAACGGGGCCATGCCGGAGTCTTCCGCCTTATCGCGCTTGAGGCCAAGCGATTCGATCAGTATGCCTGCCGCCTCGCGGTAATCCTCCGGCAAATGCCGCTTCATGGCTCTGGCAATCTTCCGTCCACGCGGAAACAGCTCGAGGGAGGCGTATCCATCAAGACAGTCCCTGATGAAATCTTCTGCCGGGAAACGCGGAAAGACTGTGGCAATCATGCCGGCAATCGTCACGGGAACGTCAACGCCAAAATGGTTTTTTAATTGTTCAGCCATAACATTATTCTTAGACGGTCTCACGACCCAAGTTCAGCGACCAGGCCCACGGGACACGAGGATTGCAACCACGGCACGATGACCGGGTTCGCTACGGCGCATGGTGAGGCGGCATGTCATCGTCTCTTATCAAGCCTTTCTCTTGTGAATCAGAATTTTGTTCCCGCCTAACGCCCCCGGTGAGAGGAAGGATGGGACGAGGCCCTTAAGCAGACAGGCCATGTGATCGGGGCCTGGCCTCGGACCAGCGTCATCATGTCCTCAGACTGCCCTCAGTCGCTGAGCAGCTGGCGCGCGGTGACTTCCGTCTTCTTGTCCGCAGGAAAGAAACACTCGATCCGCATTTCCTGCAAGGTAATGTCCTGGGGCGTGCCGAGGGTCGTCACCGTGGAAAAAAAGTTCATCGCAAAGTTGCCCTTGCGAAACTCGACGGCCAGGTAGGGCGTAGGAGGTTCGCCTAAGACGTCCGGTGACTGCCAGGACTTTGGAACGCCGGGATAGGACAACACCTCGGCGAGCAGCCGTACGGTCTCCTCATCTGGTACCCCACCCAACGCCTCCCGGTGAACCCGGTGGATCAACGCCTCCGCCACCGCCGGCCAGTTCCCCACGAATGGGCGGAGCCCTGTAGGATCAAACATCAGGCGAATCACGTTGGCCGATCTTTGATCGGCGCGGAGAGCGACGAGCCGTGCGAAGAACCGTGAGGCGGCTTTGTTGGTCATCACGATGTTCCAATGACGGTCCATGACGACCGCAGGGTACGGCTCTTGCTGCGAGAGGATCAGCTCCAGGGCTCTACGCGCATGCGCCATCTCTTGGACATCCAATCCCGTCTCGCGATAGAACGGGGCGTACCCCGCCGTCATCAATAGACCATTGCGCTCACGAAGCGGCACATCGAGTGCATCGGCGAGGATGAGCACCATCTCCCGGCTTGGCTTGGCACGGCCGATCTCCAGGAAGCCCAAGTGGCGGGCAGAGATGCCGGCCTCCAACGCTAAGACAAGCTGGCTTTTCTGCCGGGCGCGACGCCAGTGTTGGATCAGGCGGCCCACGGGACTCACACCATCGCGAGGCGCGGATGCAGATGAAGTCGTAGCCATCGTCAGACCTCCCTCAATGATCTCTGCGAGTATAGTGTGATCCCTACGCGGTTGGTAACTACTCTGGAGGTAGTTGAGCCTCCGCTGACCCTCTGCGATATTCCCTCACGTGGGAACGGCACCGCATTGATAGTGCCGCCCGCGCCGCATCCAAATTCACTAACCGAAGGGGGTAAAACCATGACGCTTCACCTGCGCAAGTTTCTCACCGTGGTTGTTCAAGCCACATTGGTCCTCGCGTGCACAACAATGGGGTCTGTGTGGGCTCAGCAGCAGCCCGCCACCCCACCAGCAGGTCCTACGCTCTACGCGCGGATCGGCGGCTACGACTTCGTGGCGAGATTCGTGGACACCGCATTTCCACGTGTGGCCAGTCATCCCCAGCTCCACCGTCTGTTTCAGGGCCATTCGCAGGATAGCCTGATGCGACAGCGACAGCTCATCGTCGACGCGTTGTGCCAAGCCTTCGGCGGTCCGTGCCTGTACATCGGGCGTCCAATGAAGCCCCTGCATACCGGTCTGAAGATCACCAGCGCTGACTGGACCACATTCGTCGGCATCCTCAGCAGCACTCTTGATGAGCTCAAGGTGCCGTCGACGGAGAGGCAAGAGTTCCTCAACACGCTTGAGCGACGTTTCAAGGTAGACGTGATTGACACGCTGTAGGCACAGGGCACCTCTTGGAAATCTCCTGCGACCGTTGGCGGGCTTCGTGCGCGGTTCGTACCAGGGTACCAAACAGGCACACCGGTTTCTGAGCGGGCTCCTTTGCGGGAGCCCCCGGCCTAACGAGCAAGTTCAGCCGCGCCGCAAAGCGGCGTCGGCTGCAACGGTTTGTTAGGCTTCACACAGGATTGTTGCTGCATGGCTTAATGCCCTTGGCATATAGCTCTACCGCTCTCCCGTCCAGCGTATCCAACCTCCTGACTGCGCGAAAGCCCATTTTTCGGTGGAATGCTATTGAGTCGGAATTAGGTGGGAATATGTTGATTTCGCAGCACAGAGATCCGATCCCTCTTTCGTCGGCAAGCTGTTCAACGTCACGGTACAAGGCTGCTCCAATTCCATTTCCCTTCGCTTGGCTGGTAACTGCCACTTGGTCAATGTATAAAAAGGGGGCGGTTACACTGTTCCGAAACTTTAGAAACTCTTCTCCGTCGTAGTCGGCATCATCGGCAAATGCAAGAAGGTATGCGACAACGCCAGCTTGCGTACTCTCTGCTATCAGGTGATGCGGCGATAGTGATTGAAGTCGATCCAATTCAAGACGATCGAGGCGCGCGACATTGGGTTGGCTTTCAGAATTGATCCGCAGGACTGATATACTGTCCAGGCTCGTCATCCATCGAATGTGTATCAAGTGAAGCCTAACTACGCTTAGGCCGATCCGCACAAGTGCCGGATCGGCCAATTTTTATCCGTATAACACGCCACTACGGTTCGTGAACAGTAGATCATATTCGACGCTCGCTCAATGAGTTGCGACTGTGGGACCATTTATCACATCAAATGCTTTCGGGGTCAGTGGCTGACCTTGTACTTCCTCACTCAACACCTCTTTCATCAAGCTGAAAACTCAAGAACCGACCCGCATACTTGCTTGGGATGGCTCATGGAGGGAGGACTGATTCGGTCAGCCAGTTACGCTGCTAACTTAACGGCAACTGACACGCCGGCTTTCGCGCATAG
The DNA here is from genome assembly GCA_005116775.1 of Nitrospira sp. Taxonomy (GTDB): domain Bacteria; phylum Nitrospirota; class Nitrospiria; order Nitrospirales; family Nitrospiraceae; genus Palsa-1315. The sequence continues at coordinate 169,290 of SWDN01000005.1, read as the reverse complement.
GCCAACAAGGTAGTCGAGCGAAAGCTTCTCTACCTTATTGCGCGCGATTTCGGAGATGCGTGGTTGCACCACGTCGAGACGTTTGGCTGCCTGCGCCTGGGTTAACTCTTCACGGGCCATCCACTTCCGTAGCGCCTCGGCAATCTCACAGCGCAGCAGCATAACGGCCGCTTCGTGCGGGGGAAAGCCCAAATCGAGAAACACGTTTCTACTGCCCCGTGTGATTCGTGTGCGTCCTTTCTTCATGATTTCTCTCCTATGAGCTTATAACGCTTTGCCGCCAGATCAATGTCCGCCTTTGCAGTTTCCTGCGTCTTCTTCTGGAAGGCGTGGGTGGTGGGGTTTTAGTGTGTTGCTGATCCCGATGCCCGCCTATGAATCATAGGAAAGACATGGCATACTCCGATTATGCCAAAAAAGAAGGATGAGAACGAGAGCGCCTTTAATACTCTTCAAGAGATCATTGCTCGCGATGCCGAGCGTGATGGGATTCCACGCCCATCTAGTCCTCCTCAAGAAAAACTCCCGTACCGAGTGAAGGCAGGCCGCAAGGGGGGCAAAACAAGTGGCCAGGCACGGTCTAAGAATTTGACTCCAAAGCGGCGAGCACAGATAGCCAGGAAGGCCGCCAAGGCCCGCTGGAAACCATAATACCGCTATCACGACACCCACTCTCACTCGTTCTCATCTTCAGCCGTGAATTCCATTGCTTGAGCAATCGGCTAATACGCGCACCAAAACATTGCGCGAATCCCAAGAGCCGGTCTCGCCGATAATGGCTCGACAAACTATGGCAAACGCATGTATGGGTAACGCTTTAAGCGTATAACTGTCCATATAACCTATTGAAATAAATGATCTGCTACACTGAGTTACTGCCACTACAAAATTGTCCTTGACTTCCTGCGCCTCCATGGATTAAACTGCAATTGTCTTTGGGAGGGGACTAGCCATGGCTGATGTACAAGATACGCGCATAAACAACCCGCCGTATATTTCATCGAATGTCTGGCACCAATTTTTCGAAAAAATGCAGCGTGTCAACCGGCCCTCGCAGCTATCAGTCGAGCTTTTGGGGGAGTATGGAATCACTACCGGTCAGTCTGAGCTTCTGAGCGCCCTACGGTTTCTGAAGTTAATAGACGGCGAATCTAAGCCCACCGAGAAGTTCAGTAGTATCCAGTTGAAGGGTGAAGCGTTTAAGGAACAGTTGCGTGACATTCTCCGCAGCGCTTATCGCGATCTCTTCGAGAAGCATCCTCTTGAACACGCCTCATACGATGATCTGCAAAATTATTTCTCCATAAAATACTCCCAGGCCTCTTCCAAGAAAATGGCAAAGTCATTTGGCGTTCTCTGTCAATTCGCTGATCTCCAAAGTCCGGCTTTTTCGAGCATGCGTTCCATTGAAAATGCTACGCGGGCGCCTCGATCAGCCCCACTTGAGAAACCCGTGAGGCAGGGGACTGGAAAGCGTGGAGATGACCCGTCTGGCAATTTACATAAGCCGCAAAGCCAGACAGACCAGGATGAACTAGTGCGTGAATTTATTAAGACTAATCCGATGCCTACAGGGGTCCAATGGAACGCGGAGACCTTAAAGGCCTATTTTGAAGGATATAGGGCAACTCTGAGGATGTTACGCGGGGAAGAAGATGATGAAATAAGCTGAAAAATCAATGTGCCGGGTGGCGCGAACCACCCGGCAATTTGAAACCACATTTATCTCTGGGAGGAGACCAATGTACGTCGCTTTCGCGGCGCGTGGCTTCATTGCAATACTACCACGTCCGCCACCACCCTACAACAGGTAGTTTATCAAAGCCAGGGAGAGGGCAGCCTTTCCCTGGCGTCCATTGCTAACCATAGCATCTATTTTTGCCTTTTCGCAAAATGAGTACTTGACATGCTTAAGCAAAGTAGGTATAGTGTGTTGCTATACAGGGAGATCAAACATGACTTGCCCAACATGCAACACGCCAGCAAAGAAGTTCGGAAAAGACCGAAACGGCATACAGCGGTTTCGGTGCCGCACGTGTAAGAAGACCTTCCTTGGGCCGTACAAAAGACCACTGGATGACATGCGCTTACCGATAGAAAAGGCAGTCTCTGTGATCCAGCATCTTGTCGAGGGATGCTCAATCCGCACAACTGAACGGATAACTGGCGTAGAAAAGCGCACCATTCTTTCATTGCTGGCATTGGTGGGTTGTCGCTCTGAACAGTTCATGGCTCAACGGATTCAGAATCTTCAAGTCAAAGAAGTGAGTTGCGATGAGATTTGGGGCTATGTCGGCATGAAGGCCCGAACCAAGGCGCGGAAAGCAATCAGCTCAAAACAACTCGGAGATGCATGGTGCTTCATCGGAATGGAGCGCCATACAAAACTGATATTAGCTTGGCATCTTGGACAGCGGAATCGAGAGGATACAATTGCATTTACTGAGAAGCTGGCCCACGCGACCGAGGGCAATTTCCAAATCACCACGGATGCATTTCCACCTTACAAGGATGCAATCATTCATAGCCTGGGAGCACAGCATGTGGACTTCGCTCAGGTCATCAAGATTTATAGGAGCAATCCGGATAGCGAAACCCGCTATTCGCCTAGTGTTTGCATTGGCTGCAAAAAGACGACTACATTTGGTAATCCTGACTTGAGCAAGGCCACTACTTCACATATCGAAAGACAGAATCTCACGGTACGGATGGGCATGCGAAGAATGACCAGGCTGACTAATGCGTTTTCAAAGAAATGGATCAATCTGAAACATGCCTATGCCCTGCAATTCGCCTATTACAATTTTTGCAGGGTTCATCAAACTCTGAGAGTGACCCCGGCGATGCAGTCTGGCATCACTGACCATGTTTGGACGATTTCAGAATTGATCCAAGCAACACACTAATGCACCACTACCAAGGCGTGCAGCACGTAGACTGCATGTTCAAACTTTACCACGTAGATCACTCGAAACGCGCCGGCTTCGTCCCGGGCACGGATTTCGTAGGCGCCCGGCGCGACGGTAGGTATTGGCTTATAATTCGCTGGCTCGCGCCCTGCTTGCACCATGAATAGCTCATGCCCTGCGCGTCGACGTACTGACTCCGGGAACCCTGCCAAATCTTTGCGAGCCGTACCGATAAAGTGCAGTGCCTTCATCTAGGAGCCTGTCCGACATTGACCGCTCTACTGCGGCACGCGATCCGCAACCATCTGCGTGTGCTCAGCCTGAAACCAGTTTTGCCGTATTCAGCGAAAACGTCTCCGGGCTTCCCAGTTCAGCAGCCTTGCATCCGTCCACGCCTCCTTCGCCTCACAACGAAGGTAATGCGCACAGGCTCCGAGGCTCGAATTATACGAATATTCGTATGAAGGTGCAAGAGCGTTATGGACTGAATGACGCAATCAACGGTTCCTTTTTCGGCCCAGTCTTTTTTTATCCCAACTTCGCCCTTACGGGAGGGTGGCCTGCTTGGCCTCCCACTGCGCGCATCCAACGAATAAATGTTCCCTCCAAGCTCGCTCGTGTTCCCTCTCTTGGAAGGACACCCATGTTGGTCTAAGTGCGGCCGTCGAACGAGGCCCTTCTCAGGGCGCGCGTTCCGGGAGCACAGGACCGACGTGGGTGTCCTTCCTCCTTTTCTCCTTTGACAGACCCACCCCCTCCTAGCTATGATTCCGCCACTTGATTCATCCTTGAAAGAACGAACATCTTGTTTCCGGCCACCCTTATTTCAAAGGAGTAGGTGTATGAAGCTCGTAATCGGGACTGTTGCGACCGTCTCCGGTGTTCTCTTTGCGCTGTCGATGGCCTCGGCGAATCCATCGCTCCTTCCCAAACATGAAGGCTATCCGATGAAGAACAGCGGAAGCCCCGTGACCGGCCAGCCGACCGCCAATGATCCCGGTCAGACCAATGCAGGTGGGGAGAAAGCGGGACTCAAGGCCGCCGCGTCCGACGACAGCCATGTTCAGCAGAATCTCATGAAGGCAGACAATGAGAGGATTACCAAAGGCCAGGGAGCGGGTCAGCTTCCGACCGTGCAGGGGCCGCAGATTAAGATCGCCCCGCCGGTGACATCGGCGACAAAGATCGCCGGTGATCGGAAGATCGAGTAGCAGGCTGTTGATAATGTCCGCCAGCGGCGTTCTCGCGTCGCTCAGAGACTCAACGTACCGAAGCGTACGCCTCGCCTCTTCGCTCGCTGCGGCCTTGCTGGACGTCGAATTGCCAGCGCGCCGGGGCGACGCCACCGGCATCCTTCAACCGTTGATAGTGATTCAGCTCGACGCCCCGAGGACCAGGGTCCAGCGGCCACAGACCCCACGATTGCGCGCCGCTCCCGGAAGTCGCACCTGGATCGCCCAACGCCGCGATGAACTGCGTCGATATGCGCTTGAACTTCGTCTGACCTCCGCCTGCGGCGTGAACCGGCTGAGCCACGGCGGTGATCGTCACCAGCAGAGCCGTCGCAAGGCATGCGCTGCGAATAAAGCACTGCATGCCCCTCGTGAGTGCCAACACGGCCCCTCGCGGTACATGGGTTCGCACCCCGATCGTTCTGAGTTCTGCAATCATCTCTCGACCTTCCTTTCGGGACGGGTCAGTGCGGTTTCACGTTCCTATCACACCAGGGACATTGCGAAACGCTTCGCTTGGTGTCCTCCAGTTGAGCACCTTGCGAGGCCGGGCATTCAAGAGGGTTTGCACGTGCTTGATCTGGCGACGCGAGACCCGCGACAAGTCCGTGCCCTTCTGGAAGAACTGCCGGATGAGGCCGTTGGTGTTCTCGTTCCTGCCCCGCGCCCAGGGGGCGCGGGTAGGCGAAGTAGACTTGGATGCGCGTCTCCTGTGTGAACAACTCATGCTCGGCCATCTCTTTGCCCTGGTCATAGGTCAGCGATCGCGCCATCCACTGCCACATCCCCTATCGTATTATGTCGAGACAGGAACATCACTATAGCTAGAATTCACTTCGGAAACGACTGAGGCGCTACCGCCCGTTGCCAGCCTTCGCCATTGAGCGACTTGAGCAGTGCCACGAGATTCTGTTTTTCCTGCTCAGTCAGTTCGAGCGGGATCAGTGTGTTGTCCTGATGCGGATTTTTAATGCCACCTTGGTTGTAGAAGTTCACCACCTCTTCCAGCGTCTTGAAGCGCCCGTCGTGCATGTAGGGAGCCGTACGGGCAATCTCGCGCAGGGTCGGTGTTTTAAAGGCGCCGATGTCTTCCGTGTTCTTCGTCACCAGATACCGACCGAGGTCGACTGAATTGGTATCCCACCCAATGCCGATATTGTGAAACTTCTCATCGGTGAAGTTGAATCCGGAGTGGCAGCGGGTGCAGCGGGCTTTCCCTCGGAATAGTTCGAGCCCACGCTGTGCAGATTCACTCAGCGCCGTTTCGTCTCCACCTTGGTCGAACTTATCCACGGGGCTGTTTCCAGACAGGACAGTGCGCTGAAAACTGGCGACCGCTTTCCCTACATCTGCAATCACAATTTCCCGGCCGAACACTTCCTGAAAAAGTTTTCTGTAACCGGGGATCTTCCGCATCTTAGCAATCATTTCGTCGTGGCTGGCAAACCCGTGTTCGATCGGGTTGTCGAACGGCCCGATGGACTGATCTTCCAGTGTATCCGCACGTCCATCCCAAAACTGCGTCTTGCTATAGACGCGGTTGAACGACACGGGAGCGCTACGGCCTCCCTTGAGTCCGTTTATCCCGGTCGAGACCGGCATTCCGTCTGTAAATCCTTTTTCTGCCACATGGCAGCTCGCACAGGCGATCGTATTGTTCTTCGATAACCGCTTATCGAAAAAGAGCACTCGTCCCAACTCGACTTTCTGCGCAGTTAACGGATTGTCGGTCGGGACGAAGGTGCTTGCATCTTCGAGCCCCAGGATTTGTGGTAATTGATACCTCTCCCCCGGGGCGCTTTCTCCGAAGGCCGGGAACAACGGCAGTATGGCACCCACGCCGATCACGAACGCACCAGTCAGCACAGTGCCCACCGATTTCTTGATTCGCATCATCACACCCTCCTCTCTTCATAAGACAAGCTTGAAGCTCCGTTCTCTATCGAAATGCGCCCTGGCACGACTGCTTGAAGGCAGACTGAGGAAAGAGACGACTGTACCTCCCCCTCAGTCCAATTCATTCGACGCATTAGTGACTCGTCGATTGGTTATAGGAATATGTCGCTCCTTCGCCTACCGGGACGAGCATGGGCTGGCTGGAGGAATAGGTTGACCCTCCCGCCCCAATGCGCTCAATGACATCCACCTTCCCCCACTCCATTCCTGCCACGTGAGAGTCGCCTGGCTGGAAGGGCATGGGCTGGCTGGAGGAATAGGTTGACCCTCCCGCTCCGATCCGCTCGATGACAGCCACCATCCCCCGCTCCATTCCTGCCACGTGAGAGTCGCCTGGCTGGAAGGGCATCGACTGGCTGGAGGAATAGGTTGACCCTCCTGCCCCGATCCGCTCGATAACATCTGCTCGCTGCGCCTCGGAGGCGAAGCTCCTTATGGTTTGAAATGAATGACGCTTCGGTTTATTCCGCGCGCCCACAGAGAGAATAGCCAGCCCTTGACGATAAGTCTAATTGGTAATATATTAGCCATCGATAAGTAATTCTTATTGGAAGAAAACTTCCGAATGACTCTCACGGAACTTCACTATATCGTCGTCGTCGCGCAAGAGCGCCATTTTGGCCGCGCGGCCGAACGGGTCTTTGTGACCCAACCGGCCTTGAGCCTTGCCATCAAGAAATTGGAGGAGGAGTTGGGCACGACAATTTTCGAGCGACGAAAGAATCAGATTACTCTGACCCCGCTGGGGGAACAGCTCGTCCATCAAGCCCAACGGGTGCTGGAGGAAGCGGATCAACTCAAGATCCTTGCCGCTCAAGGCAAAGATCAGCTCGCGGGACTGTTACGGTTCGGCGTAATCGCCACTGTCGGACCCTACGTCTTGCCGGATTTGATCCCGGCTCTGAGCAAGCGCGCGCCATCCATGCCGCTCGAAATCGAAGAAAGTCTGACGGCCAATCTGACCGCGATGCTGAAGAACGGCAAATTAGATGTGATCATGGTGGCCTTGCCGTTCGACGAGCCAAACATTCTTACGCAAGGACTCTACGATGAACCGTTCAAGGCGGTGGTGCCGGTCGGGCATCGATGGGAGCGCAAGAAACAGATTGACGCGCGGGATCTCGAAGGAGAGAAAGTGCTGCTGCTCCATGCCGGGCACTGTTTCCGTCAGCAAGTATTAGACTCGTGTCCGGAACTGAGCCGATCCGATGCAGAAGGGATACAAGGAAACTCCCTTGAAACGATTCGTCAGATGGTGGCATCGGGGTTGGGCATTACCGTGCTGCCTTGCAGTGCCCTCACAAAGAAACACGACAATAAGCGGTTGGTCGCACTTTCGCTGATGAAACCAGTTCCTGGACGGAGGATTGGCCTGGCCTGGCGTCGCGGATTTACCAGGCCTCGTGTGATCGACGTGATTCAGAAGGCAGTGCAGTCGCTGAAGATTCCGGATCTGGAAATGCTTGCCGATACTAAGCCGGCATGATGGGTTTGTTTGTAATCGAGCTCCTGCAACCTCCAACTATTGCGGAGCTGGTTCAGTCGAGGATGCGTTTAATCTTTAGGAGACCGACATCCCGGCACGAGCAATGATGTCTTCTCGGCTTCCAGGGGCGCCTGGCATTAAAGCCCAAGTGCCCTGAGGTCTAACTGTCCTGCGTGAACCGGCGGGCACCAGAAATAATTCCCTGAAATGGGTCGCGTAAAATTGAATAACGCGTCTGGTATACCGTCCTCAGCACCTACCATTCTCTTTAATAAGTGTTCAAATGGCAGGAAGGACGCGCCGAATGCCACAAATACCAGTCCTTCCCCTGTTCCATCAGCCCAGGGCATTGATCGCCTCAGGACAAACGCTTCCGGATCAAAACTCTCTTGTGCCGTTCGTTTCACATGGGCCGACGCCGGCGCGTCGTCGAGTTCTTCGTTATCGCTTTTTCGGCGCCCGATGGTGTGATCCTGCTCTGTCACCGACATTGAATCGAATCGAGTCAGATCGTGAACCCATTGCTGGACAGCCACAAAACTAGAACCGTCAAACCCTTCGCCCCGTTTCTGGACAACAGCCACCGCGTAGGCCTGCTCACCGGTAGGGTTTTCAGTCCCGTCCTGATAGCCCGTCAGATCAAGGCTTGTCCCATATTGAAACGCGTCGATCACCCTATCCAATCGGAAGGCGGGAGATAGGGTCTGTGCCATGAGCCTGGCCCGATGAACAAGTTCCCCCCTGTCTTTTCCTCTCAACCAGCACCATAAGGCTCCTGGTGTGGCCGGCACCTCGAACCCTGCCCCCGAATGATTGGGGAAACCCCGGAGCCCCTCAAGCGATCTGCCCAAGGCCAGCACCAGTGACTGCCCGATCCCGACGACAGTGCTCTCTCCATCTGTTGTAGCGCGTAGACGTTTCAAGGCGTCACGAGGATCGGATGAAGGCGCAAGCGAAAATACAAGATATCTAGCAAGTGGAGGAGCTGGAGCTAATATTCCTAGTTGGACAGTACTCATAGATATTGCCCTCACGCAGAAGTATGTGTGTATGGGAATGCCGTGTTGCTTTGATCACGTCATTCGATTGGGCACAAAATAGCGATCGGTCGTGAACTTCCGCTTAGGGTCGAAAGCGGTCATTGCCTCGGTGACCGGCACGGAAACGGATCCGCGGGGTTATTCGCGGCGAGTGAAAACGCGGCGGCGGCCAGGCTCGCCGCGCAAGCCGTCGTTGCGCCACCGGCGTTCAGTCTTTCACGCCCACGCCGATCACGATGAGCACCGCATAGTCCTGCTTCATGCAGCCCGCAACCGGAGGCATCGCTCCACCTGGCGCAACGGGAAACGCCGTCTGCTGCGCGTTGGCCGGTGAGCACGAACCACCCACCGCCGCCGGTGTATAGCGCGCGGAGCGGCAGGCCAGGTGCGTCACGTCATAGAGCGTCGCGCCTTTATCGAGTTCCCAGCGCCTGTCGCCATTCCTGTCGGCGGGATGAATGGTCAGCACCGCCGTCACGTCGCGGGCGCCCGTGACCAGGTATTTGCCGGGAGGGAGCGGAAAGGTCGGCTGCTCCATGATCAAGCCGTGTTCCTCCAGCCACCAGTCCGTGCCGTCGAATTGCCAGCGCGCCGGGGCGACGCCACCAGCATCCTTCAACCGTTGATAGCGGTTCAGCTCGACGCCACGAGGACCCGGGTCCAGCGGCCACAGACCCCACGATTGCGCGCCGCTCCCGGAGGTCGCACCTGGATCGCCCAACGCTGCGATGAACTGCGTCGATATGCGCTGGAACTTCGTCTGACCTCCGCCCGCGGCGTGAACCGGCTGAGCCACGGCAGCGATCATTACCAATAGTACCGTCGCCAGGCATGCGCGACGAATGAGGCGCTGCGTGCTCCTCGTAAGCGCCAACCAGGCGCCTCGCGGTAAATTGGTTCGCACTCCGATCGTTCTGAGTGCTGAAATCATCGCTCGACCTTCCTTTCAGTACGGGCAAGCAACCACTCGATTACCGCCGTTCATAGAACAGCTCCAATGCGGCGGCAAAGCCCTTCGACCGCCCTTTGCGGAATACGTCCTCAAGCTGTCCGAGTAGCGATCTGATTCCTCCCTCGTCGCCTCGCTTGACCACACCTTGAGACAGCAGCATCTCCGTCGCCACTTCGACGAGTCGCTGTTTGCGCCCCTCCATCTCAGCCGTAACCAATTCGTCCATCACCTCCGATGCCCGTTCCCGGATCATTTCTTCCTTAAACGTATCGTACCCTTGGTCCCCCACGGTTCGCTCACGAATCACCGCAAGTTCGGCTTTGATTCGTTTCACATCTTTCATCAAGACCGCAAACACTTCCTTGCGCCCTTCATCGAAGAGCTTCTGCTCCATCTCGTCGAGGATGACTGCCGGATCAGTGGCTTCATCCCGCGCCGTTTCGTCTCCCCAATTGAGCCGGTCATAGGTCCGCCGTTTGTCCGAATCGCCGACGACCTCGTAGGCTGCATTCAGTTCACGGATTTTTGCTTCGGCCTGAGCGCTATCGGGATTGCGGTCTGGGTGATGCTGAAAAACCAGCTTCCGGTAGGCCTTCTTGATTGCGTCGTCGGACGCATCACGCGAGACCCCCAGCACCCGATAGAAGTCGATTCGTGCCATGGCGGGCGACTATAGCATGGGGCTTCAACAGGCTTCACCCTGACTCCTCCATTGGGAACTTTGCCTGGCGTCCGTGCAACGTCCCCATAACCATCATCAATAATGCGGGTTTCCCGCTTCTGAGTGGGAATCAAACGTGTCGGTCCTTGACATCGGGGCAAAGCGGCTTATGTTCATACCATGACAAACACACCACCACCAAAAGCTTTGACCCACGACGAGAAGAAAGCCGCCGACGCGGCATTTGCAGGCCGCCCGTTCAATGAGGCATGGTCTGCTTCAGCCAGAACGATCTACGACGGCATCATGAAGGCCTTGCCTCACACAGATGTCCCGACCCCCGCCCCTGCCAACGTCGAAGAACCAGCGGAGGTTCTCCCTGCGCAGAGCGAGCCTCTCCAGGCTCAAGGGCCTCTCGCACTCGAGCACGCAGGTGGGCAAGAATTAATGGAGGGGACTGCGATGCCTCTAGCCCTTCGCGACAGGGAGGCGGCGATTCAGGCTGGGAACTTGATCGACGTGACACCCACCGCTCTGCAACTCGGCATTACATTCCCTGTCACGATCACCCGACCGCTCTGGGAAGTGGGCATTGTCACGAGCCAATCCCTCCCGGAAGAAGATCAAACCAGTCGGCTGCGCGATATTCTGATGGCCTTTCGCCTGCGCCTGGCCAGTCTGACCACGGTGTCGCCGCTGCTCGACTTTCCTGTTCTGCTGGCCTTGCCGCCTGGCAAAGTACCTCAGCCGGTGCCATTGTTTGCCTTCATTCAGCCGGACCCCACGCACCAGGCGAACGTGACGCTTTTGCTGCCGAATGAAGTGTCTTTGTCCATCACCTCGCTGAACTAGGCAGGATGCTCAAAAAGCCCGTCAGCGGCGTTCTCAGCTCGCAAGAATCCTCAACGTACCCCAGAGGGTACGCCTCCGGTTCTTGCTCCGCCTGCGGCCTTGCTGAACGGTCTTTTTGAGCATCCTGCAAACTCATCAGCATTCATTCTGAACTTTCTGATTACCGAGCCACTTCCGTACAAAGACACGTTCGTCCGCCTCGGTTGTCACGACTCCATCAATGCGCGCGTCTAATAATTTCCCCAAGATCGTTTTGTACCGCGGCCCTGGTTGCAACCCCATGGCCTGAAGATCTCGCCCCGTCAGTGCCGTCTTGATCGCCTTGTTCTTCACATACGCCACAAGATGTCGTTTCAGCAGGCTCAACCGCACCCCGTGCTGCACGCTTAGCTGCTTCGCTAGAAGCAGCACGAGTGCCTCGTCCGAAAAATCTGTCAGGAGGCGGTACACTTGCGATGGCCGTGCTGTCTCTTTATTGGTGAGTCTCTTCAGCGCGCGATCGACCTGGCGTCCTCCAGCACTCACGTTCTTGGCTTGCACTCGTGAAAGCGCCAATCGCCGGATCATCGCGGCCACCACGACCGGGCTAGACTCGTTCGACAGCGCCATAAGATAGACGATCGGCCTGTCGATCGCGGAGTCCGGAAATCGGTGTACCCACCAAGCAAGCGCCTTGGGAACGGCAGCGACTGTTCGCTTCACGTTCTTCGTGTAGCACAGACGGCGGTGGAGAAAGCGAAGCAACTTCAACTGCGCCAACCGCGCAATCGCGCGCGCCGGATACTGCTCGGCGAACAGCAACAGGATTTCGTTCTGCAATCGAGGACCGGAGAGTTGCTGGATCAGATTCGTGGAGGCCGCTTGCGCGAGTAGACGCACGGTGGCGCGCTCAAGACGAAACCCAAACCGTTGTTCGAACCGAATCGCCCTGAAGATGCGCGTGGGGTCGTCTTGGAAACTGCCCGCATGTAGCACGCGGATCGTGCGCGCCCGAAGATCTCGTTGCCCTCCATAGGGATCGAGCACACGACCGAACTGTCGCGGATTGAGTTGAACCGCAATGGCATTGATCGTGAAGTCCCGCCGGGAGAGATCCTCTTCGATCGACGCCGGCTGAACTGTCGGCAGGAGAGCGGGCTGCTCATAGGACTCTCGCCTGGTCGTTGCAATATCAATTTTGAGCCCGTCCGGGAAGACCAGCCGCGCCGTGGCAAACCGCTCAAATACCGCCAGCCCGGCTCCATACCGGTCGGCCACCAGCCGCGCGAAAGCGATGCCGTCCCCCTCGACTGTGAGATCGAGGTCCCAATTCTCCCGCTTCAGCAAGAGATCGCGGACGACTCCACCGACAAGATACAAGGACACCCCACCCTCATCCGCGAGACTCCCAAGCTCACGAAGCAGAGAAAGATGCTCCTGGGAGAGACGATGCAATAAATCGTTTTGAGTCATACGATGCTTCATGGCGCGCCATTGTAGCAATGTCTCCTTGGATGAGAAACTACGTCCTCACCATAAAATACGACGGGGCGTTCAGGATATGATCCCGAACGCCCCGTTTATCCCCACACCGCTTGGAATTACCGGTGCCGCTTACCCTGGCGGTCGTGCTTCTCGCGAGCGATATGGTGCGACGCGCGATTCTGCGCTGCGCCAATCCTGGCCCGTTCCCTTTTTGTCATCACGCCGTCGGACTTTGCCCTATCTTCCATCTTGTTGATACGTTCCTGCTGTCTGTTCATCCGATTTCCTTCTCGCTCATTCAACTGCCCGCTCTCAATTCCCTGATCGATCCGCTGCTCCTGATTCATCTGCCGCTGATCGACCACTGGCGTTTCGGCCTCTGCGAAGGCCATTCCGGCCATCAACAGGGTCATCGCACTGACCGCGAACAATATCTTCTTCATCCTGACCTCCATGAAAGGTTAATACAAGCGAAGGGACGCGCGACAAGCGAGAACAGCGAGACTTACGTGACGTGTGATTCCTATGCTTGCCAGTTGCGCTTTTCCCGCCCGTCTCACCCGTCTCGCCGACAACCGTACTATACTAGGATTTGAAAGAATGGAAAGAAAAAGAAGAAAGTATTTAATGATCGCGCCCGCTATGGCCGCCACCCCCACCACCGTCCGATCGCCCACCGCGGTCATCACGGCCACCGCCACGATCAGAGCGGTCACCACGATCACTGCGATCATCCCGTCCTCCGCGATCCGAGTCTCTGCCCCGATCCATGCGATCCCCACCCCGATCCCCGCCGCCGGACCCGCTGTGATCCTGGTCACGGAACAGCCGATCGCTCCGCTCACCTCTGGAGATCTGATCGCGAATGGATTCCGTGGTGATGCGCCCCTCACGGAAATCCTGTCCATGCCGTTTTATTTCGCGCGCCAGATCCGCCAGCTCGGATGAACGAAAACCCTGCCTCATCCCCTCCGCCACGACCGCTGCGCCGTCTTTCGAGGGAATCATGGCTTCTTTGATCACTGCCAAACTTTTCGCGCCGACTCCCAGCATGTCCGGACTCATTCTTTGTCCTTGGTGTTGACCGCTTCGCGCCAAATCACGCACCTCATCGGCTGTCGCACCGCGGCCAAATGCTTCGGCCAACGACTCCATGGCTCGCTGACGGTTTCCTTGATCTTGATCGACCATCCCCTTCGCCACCGACTCTTGCAACACCTCGCGAGCCGACTCGAAATTCCCCACCATCTGTTTCAACACCGGATCGATTCGCCTCGGCTCCACACCCTTAGCCAGCCCCTCTCTCACCTTATTCGCCAACGACTCGGTTGGGAGACCTCTATCGCCGGCCTTGGATACTTGATCGAGCAATCGATTGACCTCTTCCACCGAGTGACCTCGCGCCGTACCCAGCCGATTGATCGCCTCCCGATCCTGCATCGAAAGCGGTTCTGCCAGGGCCGGAACGGCAACCAGGCTCAAAGCCAGGCAGAGAAGCCACAGGTGTATGACGATTCGCTTGTGCATAGTCTTAATGAACGACCAGGATGCCGTTTGTTTGTCCGAATCCATCCGTCACAAAATCTTCAGCCGCGGGTGGCGTTACCCACCTTGTCCCATCAACCAGATACATGAAGGTATATTCCCCATCTCTCAACGGCACATCCACCGACCAGAAACCTGTCCCATCCCTCATCTTCATCTTGGTTGCCTCTTCAGCCCAGCCGTTAAAGGAACCCACCAGCGCCACCTTCTTGGCTTCCGGCGCCAACAACACGAATCGCACACCGCCTGCCACAGGCTTCGGCAACTCGGGCTTTTGTATCGTCTTCGCGCAGGCCGACAGACCGACGATCATGCATGCGACCGTGACGACCCGCAGGAGGCGGGTGAATCTCGCTGATGGCATCCCCATGCAGGGGAGAGTACCCAACCCCTTGACTCGTTGCAAGAGATCGGCATGGAATATCAGATGGCGACATCGAGCACCGCATTCTGTGATCCAAATCCATCGCCTGCTCCCTCTTCCGCCAACGGATCGGCGACCCACTGCTTGCCGTCAATGACGAACATGTACTGATAGCGGCCCGGCTTCAGGGCGATCGTCGCAGTCCACAGCCCCCCCTCGGACCGCTCCAACTTGGTCTGGGCAGGATTCCAGCCATTGAAGTCTCCTGCCACCGACACAGACCTGGCCCCTGGCTGAAGCAACACGAGCCGCACAAACACCTTGCTCTCTTGTCCTGAAGGGAGCGACGCTGTCTGAGCCTGACTCCCAACAACAGGCACCGGCACCCCCACGATGCGTTCCGGCGCGAAACGGACCAGGCCGACTACAGCGACCAACGCCACGCAGGCTGCCACCATCGCACCGGCGAAATTCCACTCCAGGGTACGCGGCGCTGTGATCATCGCGCGAAGTCGATCCCACAGGCTGGTAGGCTTAAGCGCAAGCTTGCCCTGCACCTGAGCGAGGAATCGTGCAGACGGCGCGAGTCTGGGCAACTGCGCCGCCTCCGCCACAACCAATTCTAGATTCAACCACCGCCGCCGCAACGACGGATCGGCATCCACTGCCTGGAGAAAGGCTACCCGTTCCTCCGGCGTCAGCTCGTGATCGAGAAAGCGTTGAATCAGCAAGTCTTGTTCGCGCATCCCTATGCCTCTTTCAGTTCCGCCAACTCTCGACTCAGCTGCAATCGCCCCTTATAGACACGCATTTTCAACGTATCGGCATTCACACTCAGAATCTCCTGCATCTCCTCATAACTCAGTCCTTCGATATGTTTCAGCACAAAGGCTTCTCGGTAGAGTGGCGGCAACCGTTGAATCGCCCGATCCAATTGCGCTGCGACTTGCTGCTGTGACAAGAGCCGCTCCGGAGTTCGGTCTTCCACCACTCGGTCATCGAGTACCTCCTCCACATCGACATC
The DNA here is from genome assembly GCA_005116775.1 of Nitrospira sp. Classification (GTDB taxonomy): domain Bacteria; phylum Nitrospirota; class Nitrospiria; order Nitrospirales; family Nitrospiraceae; genus Palsa-1315. The sequence continues at coordinate 153,805 of SWDN01000005.1, read as the reverse complement.
ATGGAGGCTCTGCCCTGGTCGTTTGGCTCGGAGCCAATCCTTGCACTTGTTCGCGGCGATCCGGTAGAGCCAGGTAGAAAACTTCGACTCAGCTCTAAACCTCGGCAGCGCCTTAAACGCCGCAACGAATGTCTCTTGCGCCAGATCTTCGGCCTCAGTCCGGTCACCCACCATCCGATAGGCCAGGTTCACAATCACTGTTGCGTATCGTTCGACCAACTGCCCAAATGCATCGGAATCTTGCGTCAGGCTCCGCGCAATCAGCTTGGCTTCATCGGCCGACCCACGGTGATCTACCGGCATGGCCGTGCTCGCTGATCCGACATGGCCATCAGGCGCCTGCTCATGCTGCGAATCTGTATCATTAGACGAAACGCTAGGGCGGTCGTAAACGCCTCGAAAGGGTAAGCATGCTGCGGAAACACTCTGTGCGCGCCTGAATTTCATTGGTCTGTACGTCGGGACAACAGGAGCACACCCGCAGGATGCTCAAAAAGGCCGTCCAGCAAGGCCGCAGCGAGCAAAGAGGTGAGGCGTACGCTTCGGTACGTTGAGCCTCTGAACGATGCGAGAACGCCGCTAGCGGACTTTTTCAGCATCCTGCTTAGAAGCGGTAGCTGGTCCCGACAGAAAAAACATGATCAGGGGCTCCGTTGGAAAGGCCCACGGCGAATCCCCCATTGAAACGCCATTCTGAGGAGGCCCTATAGCTCATGCCAAAAAAGACGTCGCGGATATTTTGGGCTCCGGAGACGAGCGACCGGTATTCCTCGAAGTAGACGCTGCCAAGCAGATCCTTCGTGAAGTAATAGCCCCCTCCGATGTCATACCACCACTGGTTTCTGAGATTCCTTCCCTCCGGTCGACCGATGATGTTGAAGCCCCCATCGAGAAACACAAGCCAGCTGTCCCCCAAGCGCTTTGAAACTTCGGCTCCTACTCCCTCGTCCATCTTGCCGGTCCCGAGCCCACGCTTCTCATCGGCTGTCGGCAGCTTCAGACGACCCGTGATTGCAATGAGCGGAGTCCAGTCCTTCTCCTCAACGATATAGTAGCGGCCCCTGAGAATGATGTCTCCAAGACCGGAATTTGTGACCTTCTGACCCTGGGTACCGCCCGTCGTCAACCCTTGGCATTCTGGCCTGTCGCCAGCGTTCCCTGATCCACTATTGTCATCGCAGCTGGCGGGCAGAGTTTGGGTTGGCTGCCCGCCGACCAGAGTAGCCGTGCCATTCGTCGTCGTGGTGACAAAGGGAATCACCAGCGCCACGTCTCCGTCTCTAAAGAATCGACGAATCGAGACTGGCGCGTAGAAAAATGAGCTGGTTGTATTCGTTCCGTAATTCCCGCTGCTATAACTTGGTGTAAACCCAATCTGCCAATTCCGTTCAGCCGATGGCAACGCTGCTCCTGGATCAGTCTTGTCCGCCGGTGACGCCATCGCCAATCCCGCTCCGCTCGCAACTGCAAATCCGATCGCCAGACACAGCACGAACCAACGCTTCTGCATAACCAGTCCTTCCTACCCACTCATCCTCCGGCCGAGACTGAAACGGTTCTACCTTGTTGATGATGATTCCCCTACCCGTTCTGGTTTCTCAGACCGTTCGGGCCGTTGCAGTCGCTATAGTTTCCCAACATGCTCAGACCGCTGTGAAGCCCTCCATGGTTTTGCAGCCGTGGTGTCCTGAATGGGCTGGTGAAACGAGCGTAGCTGAAAGCCTGTGGCCAATCAATCTTCGACGACTGTAGTCTTGAAATGGGAACGGCGTCGAGAATGGCTCGGCGCCGTTCGAACTGTCATACTCTAGCATCGACACCGTTCTAGTTGTGTCCGGAACGATCTGGTCGGTCTGGTCTATCCGGTCTATCTGGTCTTTCATGTCTATCCGGTCGGTCTGGGCGGTCCATCTCCGCAACTCGATCCTGTTGCCGATCTTCCCGCCGATCTTCCCTTCGGTCCAATTGCCGGTCTTCACGACGATCCTCTCGACGATCCAGTTGACGATCGTCGCGCCGGTCTTCCCGCCGATCGAGCTGCCGGTCTGCTCTCCGATCCTCCCGCCGATCGTCGTTCACATTGCGGATATCGTGCTGCCCTCCACGGCCGCTGTTGTCTCCGCCACGGCCCGACCCGCTATTGGCTGAGCCTGGGCCACTGTTGTCGGAACCATGCCCACTATTTCTAGAACCAGGACCGCTATTGTCGCCTCCGCCACGGCCTCCACGATTGTTGGCCTGATTACCGCCCCGATCGCTGGCCCCTTCGAGACGCAATCGGTCGAACTGTGCTCGGAGATTCTGCCGTTCCGCATCGGTCAACTGCGATTGATCGATGCCTTCGATCCTGGCCCTGAGTTGCCCCTCTTCTCGCCCGACTCTCGCACGAAAGTCATCGCTGCGAAAGGTCACGTTCCGCTCAGTGCCGTTCGATGATGGCACAACATCTGAGATTTGCCGAAGCAGGTTCTTATCTGGATCGCCACTCAGGAACAGCACCCGCTGCTCCGCCTCTGTCAGGGATACGTTCCGAAACTGAACCTCCTGCACCCCAGGTCGAGCAAACTGCGTCTGAATCGTCTGCCTCAGCGCTTCGACATTCACCTCACCGCTCGTTGTCCGCGGCAAGGATCCGAAAATTTCCACCTGCCCATTCTGAATTGGTGGAGTGGTCTGCCCCCAAGCGGGAATTGTCAGCATCGCCAACCCGCTCAAGAGCCAGATCGCTGTTGGTATTCGTGCTATACGTCTCATGTTGTTCCTCCTCATCGAGTTACAGCTAATCTTCGAGTTCAGCTTCGCGCCACGTCACGACTCCGCCATTCAGCCGGCCCTGCACTTTCACCAATGTGCCGACCTGCACGGCATTGAAAAAGGCTGCGCGGCCGATGATTTGATCATTGATCCCCTCAAAGTCGTCGCCGTTGAACGCCGACGTGTTGACGGCTATACCCAGGATTGTCAGGTTCGGATTCAACACAAACTGCACCGGCCCTTGGAGATCTACATCGTCGTCCGCCGATCGCTGCTCCACACGCGTCGCGATCACGGAGTTGCTGCTCCCCACGCGGCCACGTACCCGCACATGGTTCCCGACCGATAGATTATTCCCGCCCTCCGTCTGACTGTTCACCGTCACCGTGACCCCTAGAAGCCCGGTCATCGTAAATGTGTTCCCTGTAATCGTGGCAATGTTGCCTTCCAACTTCACCGCAGCATGGAACTTCACATGCTTGGCAATGAGGGTGGTCCCATCGAACCGACCCTCAGCAGACATCTTCGCGCCGACGACGATCTCATCGACCGTCCCGCCACGGAATTCTGTGTTCGCGGTTGTTCTCACCGACGTGGTTCCAATGGTGAAATCGATAATATTGCCACTAGCTGAACCGGCCTGTGTCACAAACCCTTCGACCTCGAATTCATC
>SWDN01000005.1:128249-150278 GCA_005116775.1 Nitrospira sp. | reverse complement strand
TATTGCCACTAGCTGAACCGGCCTGCGTCACAAACCCTTCGACCTCGAATTCATCCATACCATTATTGCCAACACCATCATTTTCCGGTTCGACTTTGGTGGCAAGGAGCGTCGGCACTCCAGCATTGACGCTGAAGTTAGTGCCTTTCACCTCTACAAAGCGGCCGTTCCAGTTACTCCCGGTCGGAGTCGGCATATCACCGATAATCGTGTTCGTGTCATAGGTGACGGTTAACCCGCCGAGCTGGAAGGTCGCAAGCACAGCATCATGGCTCTTGACGGTTCCCTTTACTTCACAAACAGGTGAGCAAACCCCGACTCCTGCTTTCCGTTCAATAAAACTCGCGACGATGGCCCCATCAGATTTCACGAATCCGCTCACTTCGATTACGTCATTGTTGTTCAAGGCAGTAAGGCTAATTCCGGAATCGAACCTCGTGGTGCTATCCACGATCACAGTCTGTCCCAACACCGCAAGCGTGCCGTTGTTGGCATCCACTTGACTCTTGCTTGTAATCGGACCATCCAAGGTATCTTCCTGGGTGATTGTCGACGCGCTATGCGATGAGCCGCTGAACGACCCCGACACCTTCACCGTCATCCCCTCCTTGAGACCACAGCGATTGGTCGGATTGATGCTGCACCGCTCTGTTTCGCCGTCACGTCGTACTTCTACATCGTTCGTCTCGAACTTCTTGCCGTTCACAAACACGCTGCCGAAACCGGTGATCGTGCCGGAGGCCGCCGCCGATCCGCTGGCACCGCCACTCGCCGGGCCAGATGGCGCCCCGTCCCCACCGCTTCCGCAACCGCTTAACAACCCGACCAACCCGACCGCACCGAGAAGATTGAACAAAATAGCTGACCGTCTCATGGTGTTACTCCTGGTTAAATAATTGATACTTACGATTTCGGCTTTCGAGCATCTTCTGCCGGCAATCCAGCAGGCTGCGGCCCGTCGGCCAACACATCCGCCGACCAGGCCACACGTGCTGGGCACCACTGCCACACACCCAGCGTAACAATCCTCGTGAGGCCAGCCGGGATACAGGCTGTTGTATTGATCGACACATCGCGATTGACGACGCGCGTCGAAGCCCCGCAGCGATTCAGATAGGGTTCGCTGGAAACTTTGTGCAGATCGAAATGGGGCACGAAGAAGGCGACGACTGGAACCGGCAAGATCGCGAGCGACGAATTGTCCGCCCACTCGCTCCCGGCACAGTGGCCATCCAGACCCGCCGTCCGCTTCACATCGTCACGAACCAGTGTCGACGTGCAGCCCGATAGAAACAGCGCTATTGAAAGAACGATGATATGGATCTTTGAATAAACCTGTCGCATGAAACCCTCCCTCCGGCCTCGTCTGATGGGTTAGACGGGGGAGAGGAAGAAAGGTAAACAGGGGAGGCGGGCGTCCTACCGGACGTCCTGGAAGAACGCGCGGGGCAACACCGGCAGGCGGAACTCGACATGGAGGATGATGAGGAGTACGCGGAGAAAACTACGCCAGACACCCATCTTGAGGAACTTGCGAGCATCGGTTACCACCGAAGGCGAAAGCAGGATCGGATTGGTTACGGCGATGAGCCGCTCGCAAAAGGCCACATCTTCGAGGATTGGCTGGTTGGGGAACCCGCCGAGCCGCTCGAATAATGCGCGGCGGACGAAGAGCGCCTGGTCGCCATAAATGATCCGGCTGCGGACACAGCGGAAATTATCAAGGAACGAGATGAGTGTGAGCCGCCAATCGTCGCCGGAAAACTGGTGCATGAACCCCCCGGCTTGGATGGTCTGGTCCGCCTCCATCTCGTTGAGCCGCTGAATCGCGCCTAGAGGCAAGATGGTATCGGCATGGAGAAAGAGGAGCCACTCACCTGTAGCCTGTTTGGCTCCGACATTCATCTGAGAGGCACGGCCCTTCGGAGCGTGAATCGTGAACCGTGAAACGTGAAGCGTATTTCGTGAGGTATCTGACGAACGACTGACATCGCTCGCACTGTCGATGAAACCAAATGATTCAACAATGGGGAGCGTGCGATCGGTGCTGCCGCCGTCGACGACGATGACTTCGTAATCGCCCTGTTGCGTGAAGAGGGCGCACAGTGTGTTCGGCAGCGCCTTCTCTTCGTTGTAGGCCGGCATGACGACCGAAATCATGCCGACACCTCGGTCAACCACGGAGGCAGAAACTTCCGCACATCCTGCACCCACGCCGTCGGATCTTCATCGATCGATTCGAACAGATCGCTCAATGTCAGGATCATTTGATCGGTGAGTGCGAGATAGTCCTGCGCGCGGCGTCGTAACGTCTCTGCGTCGATCCGTCCCTCGACCATCGCCCATTCAAGCATGCGCCGACCGAATCCATGATGGGCCTCTTCTTGCTGGAGCAACATTCGTCGGAGCCGACCGAATGGCGCCGCGCGCTTGACCAATCCTTCTTCGATTCGCGTGAGAATCGCTTCGCCCAGCCCTTCAAGAATGACCTGCTCAGCCAAAAAGGTTTCAAGCACATCCTGCCTGGCGAGGGCATCGTTCAGTTTCGTTCGATACTCTTCTAACGCCGGCAAAAACGGCGCGTTGCCGAGATGTCTCGGAGCCAGCCAGGTGATGGCCCCTTGAAACGCTACAGCATGCATAGCCTCCTGACGGGCCTGACTCAAGAGAAAGCGCCGCGAACCGGAATCCGGCACCAATGCAGCCTGTGCTTTGGCGCATTCGTTCGCCATACGCTCGCCTTGTTCAAGAAACGTCAGCAGGCGCGCCATTGGCACCTGTTCATCAGGACGTACCAGCACGCGCCATCTCCTCTTTTGGCGGGATGCCATTTAAACTCCAGTCATAGTCGAGATACTCGATGCGGTAGCCCGGCTGTGCCAGTTCTTTGGCCAATTCAGGATCATCGACATAACGAGCGATATAGACCAATACCGACCCAGCCGCATCGGCAAAATCCGTTTCGAACCATTTGAAGATCATCGACAACGATGCGATCTTCCGCTGTCGGTCGAATCGATTTCGGGAGGGATCGTTAATGAACCCTCTAGCGGCATACGCGAGCTGACGATCGAGTTGATCTGGCCGATAGGCCCAGGGCTGGAGCTTTGGGCAGGATGTGGATGCGCAGACGATGGCAAAATGCATCAGCGGCTCGTGGAACTGCTCAATCAGCACTTGCCGTTCAAGATCATAGAGGTTGATGGCGGTGCCGCCGACGTGATAATCCCGACCGATAAAGTAGCGATAGCGTCCCCAGAGCGTCATCGGTGAATAGTGATCGAGGATGCCCTTGACGGCAAAGGCATTGTAGGCATTGATCCAGAACGCCAGCTGATGCTGTCTCGTGGGTAATTTCGCTGGATCGATGTGGTTAAGCTCTCTCACATAGCCATCGAGCATGCCATCGGCCTGTATGGCCGGATAGTCCACTTGCCCATCGCGAACGTGAGCCTGAACAATCTGGTCCCAGGCTTGATGAGAGACTTGATCGGGCGCAATGGGATCGGCCGGCTGGAAGGTTCGCGGGGTCGTCGAGCAACCGGCCAGGATAAGAACAAGAAGGACCGCGCCGATCCAGCGACTCATGAGAGGGCTCCTCGCGAGGTGAACGACCGCGCCGACCTCAACGCAGTGATCGGATGGCGTAGGATCGTCCCAACGACGCGGCCGTCAAGCCTGTTGCACGACGAGTTATCGGAGCAGGTCTTGATGGCCTCTCGATCGAACCGGCCCAGGATCTCGTTCAGCGACGATTCGAGTAGATTCCCCACGGAAGGAAACGCCAAGCAGGGGGACACGTTCCCAGATGCATCAATGGCAATACTGTACCGTCCCGCATCGCAGGGTTCCAGCTTCTGGCCGCGCAACCAACTCACATTGTCCTCGACAAATTTTCGAAGATAGCCGGAGGGAATCAGCTCATCGTCGAGTAGCCCACTGAACACGGCAGCAGCGCTCGATCGATCGTACATGAGCAACTCATCGGGCCTGCCGTAGGTGCCGACATTCCAATGATAGGCGCCCACCACCGGTAAGAAACCCTGCTCGCGTGCAAATCGCACGACTGCCGGAACCTCGGTTCGATTGACGTCGCTCACAATGCAGGTGAGAAATTTTGGATGGGGAAACGTCTTCAACAGCGCGATGCCTTCCAACACGTACTCCAACTGATCGGCCCCGCGAATCTGCCGATACTTTTCTCGATCCAACGTGTCCAAACTCACTGAGATAGCGACCGGCAGCCGGCTCAATCTCTCGACCAGCGGCGCTGTGATCTTCGTGCCGTTCGTAATCAGCGTGAGTTGAAAGCCGATCGCTGAGAGGTCTTCGAGGATCTCCGGTAGATCGCGCCGCAACAAGGGCTCGCCTCCCTGCATGAGCACAAACCGCACGCCGTCACGATAGAGACCGGAAAAGACCCTTCGGATCTCTTCCCTGGTCATCTCGTACCGACCGACATTGAGCGGCAGATCGCAGTAGCCGCAGGCAGAATTACACCGCAGATTGACCTGAAAGGTGGCCAATACAGGGCGACCGGCCAGGAGATTCTTAACCGGTTTGAGCGCATTGCTCAAAACCGTGAAGGGCGCTGCCATCATCGATCCTTGCACCGGCAACTACGATCATATTTGGACAGATGTATGCCGTTTTTTCCCCTGTTCTTTCGCATCTTAAGACCTGTTCATCTCCAATCCTTCTAACGTACTGAACTTTCTTGATCGGTCTTGCGCCGCGCTACGGCATACCCCTTGCTGACGGGTTCTGGGTTGAAATTACATCCCAGCCTGCAAGGAGGTTCATCATGGACAAGACACACAAGAAGGTTCTTCCGATCCTGCTGAGCACCCTGGCCATTGTGGCGTTGGTAATAACACCGGCGCTGGCCAAAGACTCACTAAAGAAAACGCCCAGCCATTCGTCCGCAAAGACGGCAGCTGAAACAGCCAGCCACGTCCCGGAACAACGCGATGCGCCCGCAGCAGGCCATCACGATGAGAAGCCGGGGCCAGCCTGGATGACACTCGGCGGCACAGTCAAAAAGATCGAGGGCAACGCCTACACCGTGGAAGATTACGAAGGCAACCGCGTCAAACTGTACGTGGGCCAAGGCACGAAACAGTTGAAGCACAAGAAGGTCGGGGACCCCGTCCGCGCAGAAATTACGCGCGGCGGCTTCGCCAATTCCATTCAGTAACTTCGATTTCGAATCCGCGCACCCAACTACAGCGCGTGGTGTTCATGAACGGGCCGGCCTTGAACAGGCCGGCCCCTTTGCGTTTGGCCTCATGCATTATCTATCCGATTGATTGCCTCTCTGTTCTTTCGAACGCGATTCAATCGCTATGTCGACCGGAGTGCGCCAACCTTACACTGTTTCTTGAAGAAGCGATTGAGTCAATCCTCGGCCTCCTGATATCCCCCTTCTCCGGCACGACCGTAGCGGATCACGGTCTCGTTTATCAACTTGGTCTCCTTACGCCCACTGCCCTCAAAGAAGATGAGGTTGGGGTCGAGGCGGTGTTTGAGTACACGCCTGCTCGATTGTCGCCTTCTTCGCCTGGCCTTGAGTCTCACTCTGATCACAGAGCGGTCTCGACCGCCAGTCTTACTCGTTCCCGAGCCCTGTGTAACCGTACGTAGAGATTGGTTGGGGTGATGTTGAACCTTTTGCAGACATGCTTGAGGCCAGACACGCCATCATGCGCCAATTGCACCTCATACCCTAGATCATGCAGGTGAAGTTCCACCAGACGCGCAATGTCCCGGTCATCTTCAATCACGAGGATTTTACGAGGCTTCATGCTTTGCCTGTGCTGTATTGTTCTCGGCCGACCTTCGTCGTCAGGATAGCAAGCGATTGTCACAAAAGCATCACGGATGAATGGGGCGATCGGTCAGAATAGGGGGTCACGAGCACAGGCAGGCATCGGAGGGGAAGATCGGCAATCGGCAGCTTATTGGGCCGCTTTTTTGAACATAATGTCACCGTAGTAGGCTGTGGCGCGTTCCTTGGTGTTGTCCGTATCGCTCATGATCGCGACGCCGTTGATCATCGGCGGCTCCTCCCCGAACGCCTTCTTGTAGTCCTCGTAGATATTGCGCGATTCGTCGGCCCATAGTCCGATTTTTTGTGGTCCGCTCTCTACCACAATCATTTTTACAAAATCCGTATAGGCATTATCGATAATCGCGCCGACCGGCGCCTTCGTTTCCCACACATAGCTGATCGCCCCGATCGGAATGTCTCCAAACAACACCTGGCCTGCCTTGAACTTAAGCTTCTTGCTGAAATTCACCTTATCCGGGTCGTATTCGAAGGTGATATAGAGACGCGCAGGATAATCGTCGCCATCTTTTCTGGTGGCATCGCTCTTCTGGAGCAGATTGTCGATCTTCCATTGCCACCGCACGATTGGAAATTCTTTTGGGTCGATCTTAACTTCTTTGGTCAGCCCTGATGCAGATGCATCGCTTGTGGCTTTCACGACGACGTGCTCACCATCCTTCACCAGTTCGTATGTGGTCAATTTTGGTATCTTCTTAAAGGTCAGGGGCTTCCAGCCTTCCGGCAGGGTGGCACCAGCTTGGCTCGCGGAAAACTTTGCCACTTCCAGCACGGCTTCGCCCTGCGCCCATACCGACGCGGCCAGCAATGCCATGCACGGCAAGAGCGCAAGCCCTACGATGTGATTCTGCCTCATCTCGCCTAACTCCCGCTCCTATCGCCGCATCCAGGCAAACAGCTTGCTCAGAATATTCTTGGTCCCTTGACTAAAGTGCGCTTTGCGCCATAGGTTCACGACCTTCTTATTGACTTCAGCCTGCGTTGGATAGGGATGGATAGTCCCGGCGATCGTCTTCGTTCCGGCACCGGCTTTCATCAAGACAGAGAACTCGTTGATCATATCGCCCGCATGGGTCGCCACAATCGTCGCACCAAGAATCTTGTCGGAGCCTTTCTGGATATGCACTCGTGAAAACCCTTCGGCTTCTCCGTCGAGAATCGCGCGATCCACCTCATCGAGCTTGTAGGTATACGTTTCAACCTCGATGCCTTTCTCCTTCGCATCCTTCTCATACATCCCGACATGCGCGACTTCCGGCTCCGTGAAGGTACACCAGGGCATAATGAGGGATTCCACACTCGCATAGCCCATGCCCAAGGGATGAGGGAATAAGGCGTTCTGAATGACGATCTGCGCCATGGCATCAGCGGCATGGGTAAACTTGTAGCGTGAGCAAATGTCGCCCGCGGCAAAAATTCTTGGATTGGTCGTCTGCAGCCGTTCGTTCACCTTGATCCCGTTCTTGTCGTACTCGACACCGACCGCCTCCAACCCGATACCCTCGACATTCGGAGTGCGACCGACGCCGACCAGAATCTCGTCGACCGTCAGATCGTACTGCTGGCCATGGGACTCGACGGCGAGCCGCTTCCCGCTATCCGTCCTGCTGACCTTGAGATCCCTTCCGCAACAGAACAGCTTCACACCGTCGCGCAACATCTGCTGTTCGACAATGTCCGCTGCATCGCGGTCTTCGTTCGGCATGATGCCGTGAATCGTCTCAATGAGGGACACCTGGCTCCCGAAGCGGGCAAACGATTGCGCCAGCTCGCACCCAATAGGGCCAGCACCGATCACCCCGATGCGTGGCGGCAGTTCCGTCAGCGAGAACACCGTTTCATTGGTGAGATAGCCCGCCTCTTTCAATCCCGGTGTCGGAGGCGCCGAGGCCCGTGCCCCGGTACAGACAGCCGCTTTCGCAAAGGCCAGGGTACGATTCCCGGCAGGCCCTTCAACCTGAATGGTATCGGCACCAGTAAAGCGCCCGCTGCCGATATAGACGTCCACGCCCAACTTCGTATAGCGATGGGCTGAATCGTTGTGGCTGATTTGCGCACGCAGCTTTCTCATGCGCGCCATGACCGCGCCGAAGTCATACTTCACCCCGGGAGGAATATGCAGGCCGAACTCCTCAGCATTCCGCAAATCAGCCCAGGCCCTTGCCGCACGAATGATGCCTTTCGAGGGTACACAGCCGACATTCAAGCAGTCGCCACCCATCAGATGTTTTTCGATCAAGGCCACTTTTGCCCCTAGACTCGCGGCGATGACGGCGGTGATCAACCCGGCCGTACCAGCCCCGATGACCACGATGTTATAGCGGCCTGAGGGTTCGGGATTGACCCAGTTCGAGGGATGCACGTTGCCGATGAGCAGGCGGTTATGCTCGTCATCCGGCAGCATGAGGCTTTCTTCATGCTGACGCATCGGCGAAACCCTCTCTGATGTATGGACAGTCATATCGCAAACCTACTGTACTGTTACGCCTCACGCCTAACGCCTCACGTTTTACGGGGCCCACAGTCATGCCGGTTTTCCCGACCATTTCTTGTACAGGCTCGGCACCAGTGCCAATAATCCCAGCAACACAAATGCCCCAATCACGCCGGGAGAGGCAATATCTTTCAAAGAATTAATCGTACCAAGCTGCCGGCCTGCATAGGCATAGACGAAGGAGCCAGGGATAATCCCAAGTGCCGTTGCGGCAACGTAGTTACCAACATTCATACGAGTCAAGCCTGACACCAGATTCACGACAAAGAACGGAAAGAGCGGAATCAGCCGAAGGGTCAGGAGATAACTGAACGCATTATTCGTAAAACCCTGCTGAACCGGCCCCAGCCACTTTCCGAACTTCCGTTCCACCCAATCGCGCAGCAAATACCGGGATGCGAGAAACGCGAGCGTCGCGCCTGTCGTTGCCCCAAGATTTACAAAGAGCGTGCCCCACACAGCCCCGAAAAGAAATCCACCTGCCAGCGTCAGAATCACCGCGCCGGGAAGCGAAAGGCCCGTCACGGCCACATAGGCCAAGACAAACAACGCGGCGGCTGCGGCAGCATGGGTTTCGGTAAACGATAGTAGATAATCCCGATTGTCCTTCAGTGCGTCCAAAGAGAGGAATCGACCCAGGTCGAAATAGAAAAATGCGGCCACTGCGACTCCAATCGCAAGGACCACCGCAATCTTTCCGACACTCATTCCGTTCCTTGTTTCCGACGTTGGCATATCGTTCGTCATGGCAGTGTGCTCGCGTATCATGGGGACTCCTTTTCTGGCTGTCAATGTAGACACCTACTTCTCAGTCGTCCAAAGTCCCCTGGTCTTACAGCACCCACGCCCTGGCACACGCGAACGCGTGCCTACTTTAGGCTTACGATATGGCACGGTGCTTGAGTGTGAAGAACCGAAGAAGACAGCAGAGGCGGCTATCGTGGCCGGCGGTTGTGGAGATCACGATCCATATCGAGTCGGCCGAACGTCCGTTCAACCGGGTCGATCGCCCCATCTTGATTGCGATCGAGTTCCTGAAAATGGTCGTGCGTCAGCTCAGACGTGTGCGGATCTTGAACTCCTGCGCCCAGTTGATTTCGGCGAGGGTCGTAACGTTGCGGGCTTTCCAGCATGCCGTGGTACATCAGATCGGTTCTCGGCTGTACGACGGCTTCCGGCACTCTTTTCCTGTGGACTTTCGTACGTCGAAGGCTCCTTGGCTTCGTGGGCTTGACCTCAGCCTGCTCCAGCTTAGCCTGCGACTGCATAGCCCCCGGTCGGCGTTCTATAGAAATAGGTTGCAAATTCTTTGGACTCATTGGTTGAGGCTCAGTCGATCCTGTCTTAGTTGGCTTTTGAACCGATTCCGCTTGGCGATCCACAGAAGCAAGCCTGGATCTTTTCTTGTCGCGCTGGATCTGCAGGTCTTGTCCCTGTACAGATTTTTGCTTGGTTGGCGTAACGGTAGCAATTGCCGGAGCCGGCTCCTTTGCTTTTTTGGTTGCCGCAATCGCCTGTCCAACCATCGTCGCAAATATGGCCACGACGCACACCACCCCAAGTACAATCCGTTCGATGAGACCCCTGCGCATACCCCTCCCGATTATGAGCTTCGTCAAGTGTAGCAGGTCCAGTAAATTGCTAGGTATTGGGACAAGTTAGAAGGCCTCGTTCATTCCATATTCTGTGGCCTTGCGCTTGTCAGACAGGACCTGCTTGCCTTATTCTGTCCAGGGAGGCTGATCATGGATGAATCTAGTCGTTTGACCAAAACGAAAGAGCAATGGGCGAAAGCTCGGCGCGGCGGTGAAGAGCGGGAAGTGTTTTATGAAGGAGATGCCCGCTTGCCGCCGGGGCAGCATCTCGTCGAGACCTGGCCGGTGCTCGATCTTGGATTCAAACCTGACGTCCCTTTGAGCGAATGGAACCTGACCATCGGCGGGGCTGTGGCAAACCCTGTCACATGGACATGGGAGCAGTTCTTGGCGCAGCCTCAGTTCAAAGACCTATCTGATTTTCACTGTGTCACAAGCTGGAGCCGATTCGACAACGAGTGGGAAGGGGTCAGCTTCAAACATATTCTGGCTGTGGTGAAGCCGCTGTCTTCGGCGAAATTCGTCCTCTTCAAATCGTTCGACGACTATACGACGAATTTGCCGCTTGAAGCCTGCGACGACAGCGACGTGCTCTTGACCTACAAATGGAACGGCAAACCTCTCACGAAAGAACATGGCGGACCAGTGCGAGTCATCGTCCCCAAACGCTATGCCTGGAAAGGTGCCAAGTGGGTGAAGGAGATCACATTTTCGGATAAGGACGAAAAGGGATTCTGGGAAGTGCGCGGTTACTCAAACAGCGCATTCCCATGGGAAAACGATCGATACGGGTGAGCCCGTCTAGCAGGATGCTGAAAAAGCCCGCCAGCAGAAGAAGACCGTTATTTGGTGTATTTGGCTTGTCGCATTTGTTTGGTTAAACCAGACAGACCAGATGAGCCAGAGAAACAAAACGAACCAGTTTGAGCATCCTGCACAATACTTTCCCGCTGACTCACATATGTAGTCTCAGTTGCCAGATAGTTTTTGCAGCCTGTTCCCCCGTTGCCTCCATTTACCTCCCTATGGTTTAATCCTCGCGTCTGTCATGCAGCTGGCGCAAAACGGCCAGCTGAGCCGACCTGCACAAACTGGAATTTCTTCAGCCAGACCACTCGTCGTTATTCCCCTTCAACTAACAAGAACTGTCACGCAGCGTTGTATGCACATGCTCAGCCGGCTGGTATCGATCGTTTTACTCTGTGTCGCATGCTGCATCGACGTTGCGGACAGTACGGCAGCCACGCCCTCGTCACGTTCAAGCGACAACCACATCCGGCGACTTGACGATCTCTCCGCACTCTGGAGCTTCTACAAACAGACCTATATCCAGAGCGGCCGGGTCGTCAGCCTGGATGAAAACAACATCACCACATCGGAGGGGCAGGGCTATGCCATGCTCCGGGCTGTCTGGTCGAACGACCGTGCGACGTTCAATTCCGTCTGGGCCTGGACAAAACAGCATCTCCAAGTCCGTGAGGACAAGTTGTTTGCGTGGAAGTGGAAAGGGGCCGTACTCGATAAGAACTCGGCGACGGACGCCGATACCGACATCGCGCTCGCCCTGATCCTGGCCGCTCGACGATTTGACCATCCGGCATTCGAGCAGGAATCGCTGGCCATCATTGACTCGATCTGGAACCAAGAGATAGTCCATATCGACTCACGCGCCTATGTGGTCGCCGGTAATTGGGCGCGCTACGAGAACTACCCGACAATCCACATCGCCTACCTAGCTCCCTATGCCTACGAAATCTTCGCCTCTATCGATTCTCATCATCCCTGGTCCCAAGTAATTGAAGCGAGCTATGCCATTCTGCACTGGCTCTATGATGAAGAAGCCCTGCCCGTCCCTCCGGAACTCATCTATCTGGACCCACGCACCGAGAAATTGAGTGTCAGACATCCTATTACAGGGGCCTCCTCCTCTTTCAGCTATGACGCCTTCCCGATTTTTTGGCGTGTGGCGCTCGATGCTGCCTGGTTCGGACGATCCGAAGGTCCCCTGCGGCAAAAGATGCTGGGGTTCTTCCAGCACGAATGGACTGCCCATGGCATCTTCTTCGATCGTTACTCCCTCAAGGGCCTACCCCTATCGTCGAGTGAAGGCCTTCCGCTCTATGCCACGGTCCATGCTCTAGCCTTCCAGGAACAGCATGACCTCGCCAGATTGCTGAGCGACAAGAAACTGGCCCCGCTTGAAGCTGTTGCCGTCGGAGGGAAACGAGTCCCCTACTATTTCCAAAACTGGCTGTGGTTCGGGCAAGCCCTGACCCTCTCTCAAACCCGCCACTACGAAGAGTTCTTGGGATTCTTACGCCCGTTCGACGTGGTGGGATTTTCCGAGCACTTCCCCTGGGAACTCTTTGCCGTCACCGCCCTGCTCTACCTGATCGCCCGCTGGCATCCAGTTCTCAAATTCGCCTTTCTGCTCTGTGGATTCAGCCTCTGTCTCCGCTACCTCCATTGGCGACTCTTCTACACACTGAATGTCCTGGAAACAGGCGGCCTGTTTATCAGTGTGGCCTTGTGGGCAGCCGAACTCTATGCCTTCTCCACCGTCGTGCTGCTGTGCATCCAGGTGGGAGTGGGTTGGAGACGCCAGCCTGTCTGTCCTCCTGAGCGATCACAGGGCGTTGTTCCCTCCGTCGATGTCTTTATTCCGATCTATTCAGAGTCCTGCGAGATTCTCGAAAAGACTCTGATCGGCGCCTCTGCGATGGAATATCCCCGGAAACGAATCTACGTGTTGGACGACAGTCATCGGGAAGAGGTCTGCCGGTTAGCTGAACGATTCGGGGCAACATACATCAAAGGCCCCCGTCGACATGCCAAAGCCGGCAATCTGAATCACGCCTTGACACAGACCGATGGCGAACTAGTCGTGGTGTTCGACACTGATCATATTCCTGTGACGACGTTTCTGGCAGAGACCGTCCCGTTCTTCGCAGACCCCAAAATGGGCTTCGTCCAAACTCCTCACCACTTCTACAATCAAGATATCTTTCAACGGGCCCTTGTCGCCGGCCCTCGCATTCCGAACGAGCAGGATCTCTTCAATCACGGGATCCAAGGCGGACGCCAAGGCTGGCAGGGTGCCTTCTTCGTCGGCAGTGGAGCCGTCTTCAGGCGGTCCGCCATCATAGGACTGAACGGATTCAACTTGATGAGTATCACCGAAGATATTCACACCAGCCAACACCTCCACGCGAGAGGATGGAAGTCCGCCTTCGTGGATAAGAATTTGGCGGTGGGACTGACTGCGGAGAACTTAGCCTCGTATATCGTCCAGCGTCGGCGCTGGATGCTGGGCTGTCTCCAGATTTTCTTTAAAGACAACCCGCTCTTGTGCCGAGGACTGTCACTCCGGCACCGACTCGGCTACTTCGCTTCGCTCTATTACTTCTTCTTCCCTGTGGCGCGGGTCGTGTTTTGGGTCACGCCCCTCTCACGATATGAGTCTGACCGGCCTGTCATGGGCCGGAGCACCGCCCGATCCACTCCCTGAGACCATGAACATCACGTTGCTTGACAGAATCTCCTTCACCTGCCAGGTTCGAGTGGTCTATCATGACCGACTGTCGGGACATGGCGACAGGTGCGGACTGGCATTCCTTAACCTTTCTGAAGAACATCGTCGTCTCTTGCTGCTCAATCTCTATACCGACCCTGCGACGTGGCAGGACGCCCATACACACCGCCTGCGCAGCAGTCTCCTCATGGCGGGGCATCTGCTTGTCGGCTTGCTGAAGCATTTCAGACCGCTGCGAATCAGTCGGCGGCAAATCCCCAGACAATGGAAACTTAAGATCACTCAGCTACAAATCGGAGAAAACCGCTGCCACGCAGTTGTGAGAGATCAATCTACACGCGGCCTTGGTCTGCTGGTCTTTGCCAGCGAAACCCCACTCACAACACCCTGGTTGGTACAGAGCCTCGACGGGCAGATGAGATCCTATCGCCCGATTTATCGAACCAGACTTTTGGGCTTGCTCCCGCATGTGGGCCTCCAGATCATCTCCTCGGCACCCGACGCAGAAAATTGCTCAAATCCGTCTTGATTCACCAGGAAGAATAATGCAGGAAGGCCCAGGACTATTATGACACTCCGCTCCCTTGCCATGATCATTCTCACGGTATTAATGGTGATTGGGCTCGACCTGCGCGCGAGCGCAGAAGAGTTTATGGAATCATGGTATCTGTCGCGCGGGCGAGCCAACATGGAGATTGAAAACTACAAGGCGGCCATCGAAGCGTTCGAGAAAGTCGTGGAACGAGACCCGAACCACCGTGAAGCCATGCGCAGCCTCGGCCTCGCCTACGAAAAGCAAGGGCTCAAGGACAAGGCTATCGAAACATTCGACCGCTACCTCGCCAAATATGACGACGATCCTGAAATCGCCTTCGGCCAAGCCCAGGCCCTGGAATGGTCGCGTTATGCCTACCGAGAAAAAGACATGTTGAAGTATTACCGCATGGGGCTGAAACGCAAGGACGATTCCGCGATGCGCCTCAAATACGCGACGCATCTGGCGCGACACAAGGAGAGCAGCCAGGAAGCCATCGCGCAATACGACACAGTGCTCGACCGACAGCCCCGTAATCCCGAAGCCCACCGAGGGCTGGCAAAAGCCTATGCCTGGCTGGGAAATAACGATCAGGCTCTTTACCATGCGAATCAGGCACGGCAGTCTTCGAGACGGGAACCAGGCGACTTAACCACCTTACGACAGGACATGCTGAAGGGACGCGAGCCGGCAGTCGAAGGGGTGATCGGCGTGCTGGCCCAGCCAGAGAAACCGTTCGAACTCTATGGGTTTCGGATCGGATCGCGAGGCAAGATCGATCTCACCCCCTTCACCACCACGACGCTCGAAGTCGGAGCCGAAAACTTTTGGAGTTCCAAGGAAAATTTGGCGGGCAGCTATATTTCACTGGCCAATCAGGTTCGATTCAACCCCTCCAATCGCTTCGACGCAATTCTGGAATACCATGGAGCCCCCCGAGGCGACGGACTCGCGTACAAATTCGAATATGCCTACGAGGGTCAGTTCTTCTCAATTCGCCCGGGCGTGAAACGCGAATTCAAATACGACTCCTTTGCCTCACTTGCCGGCTCCCGCAGCACAGGCCAACTGCTTGGCCTCGCTCGTTCGACGCTGTTTTATACGACGGTCACCTTCGATGCGGGATCGGTTCGCGTCGATGTGACACCCTTCGCCGGCTGGGTGACGGCTGAGGGCCTCAGTTCAAACAGCCAAGCCGGGCTGGACCTCAAGACCTCCTTGCCGCTTTGGCGAACGGACCAGTGGGACCTGTCGGCTGAATACCTCTTCTACCTCACCCACTATGCAGAAAATCAGAGTGGATTTGTCCCCAGTACCACAGAACCCTTGCCGGGCGGATACTTCAGCCCTCAAGTGTTCGTGAATCAAATTCCACGGCTGGCCACCATTTACACCATGGAAAACAAGGACGAATTCTCGGTTGCGGCAGGCCCGGCAATCCAGTACGTCGACCAGTCGACTCAAGCGTCGGCCTTTCGTCTCGGAGGCGATGCCCACGCCGCCTATACCAATCATCTCTCGAAGGTATGGTTGATGAAGGTGATGACTGACTACACGCAGATAGCAGACATCTACACACGCATCCAGGTCAGCGCGTTGTTGGTGTATACGTTCTACTGAGAACCTGGTTCCTTTTTCTCCAATGGGCGACATGTCCGACACTATACGCAAGATTGAATTCTGGCCGGTGGATGTGCCCATGACGGACCCATTCGTCGTCGCCACCGGAACGCGAACGGTTGCAGAGAACGTCTTCTTGCGGGTGACGCTGGCCGATGGCGCACAAGGGTATGGCGAAGCAGCGCCGTTTCCTGAAGTGGGAGGAGAGACTCGCGAGTCCTGCCTGACCGCACTCCGTCAACTGAGCAACACCCTCCTCGGTCGTTCGGCTGCAGACTATAAGAACATCGGACATGTGCTGTCCGAACAGGCGTCCGCTCATCCGGCTGCGCGGTGCGGGCTTGAGACTGCTGTTATCGATGCCTATTGCCATGCCTCGAATATCCCAATGTGGCAGCTTTGGGATGGCGTAGATGTGCGCGCGCGGGAAACGGACATCACCATTCCTATCGCTAATCTCGACAAAACTGTGGCGCTGGCGCGCGAATGGTATGGGAAAGGGTTCCGTCTCTTCAAAATGAAAGTCGGCAAAGATGTCGAGGGCGATATTACGCGGCTGGAGGCTGTACATCGCGCACTCCCTGGTGTCTCGTTCATCGGCGATGGCAATCAAGGCTTCTCCCGCAAAGATTGCCTGACCTTTGTACGGGGAGTGAAAAGATTCGGTGGGACGATGGTGCTCCTTGAGCAACCGGTGGTGCGGGACGATCTCGACAGCATGGCGGCGATCCGCCGAGAAACCGGCATTCCGGTTGCGGCGGATGAATCGGTCCGCTCGCTTGCAGACGCGCAAGAGGTCGTGGCACGAGGCGCAGCTGACTACATTAATATCAAGATCATGAAGACCGGTGTGATCGAAGCAGTGGAAATTGCCAACTTCACGAAGGCCTCTGGCCTCAAGCTGATGATCGGCGGAATGCTCGAAACTCGCATTGCGATGGGCTGCTCTTTCAGTCTGGTTCTTGGACTCGGCGGCTTCGACGTGCTCGATCTCGACACGCCGCTCTTGCTGGCAAGCGATCCAGTATCGGGAGGGTACAGGTATGAAGGCGCACATCTGCAACCGTGGTCAGGATCCGGCCTCGACATGAGAACAGCGCCTTCCTCGAACGTTATCACCATCGAATAGTTACCCGCTCCCTTCGTCGCACTTCTTGCAGTTCAAACTCTCTCCGAGATGCTGGCTCCGGCCTTCCTCTGTCAAAACCCAGGGGCGATTTGTCATCGGTGGCTGATGACGCACATGCTGGCCATGGCCGCAGCGCAGATCGGCCACCCAATCGCCAAACTCATCCATGTGATATCCGATAATTGGTTGCTGCATGGACAGACCTTCGTCACGTCTTCGTGAACGAATCATTTGGGATATGCTACACTCGCGCGCATGGTAACACGAACGAAGGAGCATCGGTGATCGCACAATCTGATTCCAGCATCGGCGTCGTGGGAGTAGGACGGATGGGGGCCAACATGGCCCGCCGCTTGAGGGATCGAGGAGAGTCGATCGTCGCCATATACGATAGAAATCAGGCCGCAACCGCTAGCCTTGCAGCCGAACTAGGCTGCGAAGCGGCTGGATCTCCTGCCCGCGTCGCTGAGATCGCCAGCATCGTTTTCACTGTTGTCTCCGATGACACGGCGATGCGCGAAATCTTTTCCACCACCAGCGCAGAAAGTCTTCTTCGCCACGCCAAAGGCCGACTCTTCGTGAACTGCGCCACCCTCTCGCCGGCGGTGCACATCGAGGTCGACACTCTGGTGACACACCATGGTGGCCAAATCCTCGAATCCTGCATGGCCAGCAGCATCACACAAGCACGCCAAGGCACCCTCTACCTCATGTGCGGCGGGCGTCCAGACGTATTCGAGTCGGCGAAGCCGCTGTTGGAAAAATTGAGCACGCACCTTCGCTATATCGGACCTGCAGGAGAGGCCGCGAAGGTTAAAGCCCTCGTCAACATGGTGATGAACTGCAATACGGCTGCACTAGCGGAAGGGCTTGGGCTTGGAGCGGCACTCGGTTTCGATCTGACAGTATTGCGTGAAGTCTTTGCTCAAACAGGTGCCGCGTCGCGCGTGTTAGAGACGGACGGCGAAGACATGCAGAACCGGGCTCACGACTGCTACTTTTCGGTTGCCCATGCAGCCAAGGACTCAGGCATCGCCCTCGCCTTAGCAAAAACCGCCGGGCTCGCCGTCCCGTTGGCTCAAGCGACCTACGATCAATACCAGCGTCTGATCGCGCTCGGCAAAGGCGAGTTGGACAAATCCGCTGTCTCTGAGCTGACCTTCAAAGGCCGTGAAAGGTGAAACGAAATAGGCTCAGCGTTTCTCAAAGGGCAGTTCGGACCGTTGACTGGCAGGGTAATAAACCCAAACCTTCTGCTCATTCTCGTCGAAGCTGCCGAGGAAGGTCACGTAGCGATCGAGGGTGCGAAATTCAGCCAGTGTGACCGTACAGTGAGGCACATCGATCACACGGGCATCGAACTGGCCCACCACATAGAGCACACCCACTCCTGCTTGATAAAGATTTCGTCGGCTCGCATACCCCGTATTGGGGAACAGATCGACATTGAGGGAACAGCCTCCAGGCCCTGTCAGCGTAAGCAGAAGATCGTGCCGCGAGAGGAAGGGACTGGTCGCGGTTCTGGTAATTGTCAGACGCGCCTGATCTGCCGAGAACTCGACAGAAGCAGGCACCGGCGCATCGTTGTTGCAGGCCGCCAGCAACAAGAGGAGACCGGCCATGTATCTTGCCGGATGAGCCCTCATCACTTATTTGCCGGCACTTTCGAGACCGCACCAATCGCATTTAGTCCCGCTTGAGCACAGGCATCGTCGAGGTGTGCGCCTGGCGCCCCACCCACGCCAATCCCTCCGACAACCTCACCGTCAATCTCGATCGGCAGTCCTCCCCCAAGCACCAGCACCTGATCGTTCATGTCGCGAAGAGCTTGTAAGGTCGGAACCTTATTCATCAACTCCGCCAGTTCGGTCGTAGGACGACGAAGGCTCGCTGCGGTATAGGCCTTCTTCCTACTACTATCGACCGTATGAGGACCCGCCCCGTCGCCTCGAACCATGGCGCGAAGCACACCGGCACGATCCACAACTGACACACTCACTCGATACCCATCTTTCTTACAGGCATCCAATGACGCTTGAACCGCCTGACCCGCAAGAGTCATCGGCAAAACAGCCTCTTTCGGCAACTCATCAGCAGCCGGCGCTGCCCAAGGCATCAGTAGGACAAACGCCACGACGATCATAAGCTGATACGCCGTTGTCACAGCAGAGGTCCGATACACACGAACGTATACCATCGGTGCGTCTCCTTGTGAGAAAGGACACTATCCCGCAAGGAGCGTACGAAGGGACGGGAGGGGCTGTCAAGCTGATTGGATAGGATTGGGGATTCAGGAGAGAAAAAACGAGGACATCAGCTCCAGACGACGCGCTCTTGGTTGAGGAGGTAATCGATGACTTCGATGCTATTACGCATCTGGATCTGAGCCTTTTCGGACATGGGGAGGACGGCACCGACCAGCTTGCCTGATTCAACGTCGTCGAGCGACGGAATCCCGTTAGGCCCACGTTTTTCCAGCTCTTCTCGGTAACTTGCCACAGTTGTCTCCTCTTTCCCTGACAGTTGGATCAGCAATCCCTACGCCAGAGATTCATCACCTATCTGATTGACGGCGTAGAGGAAGCATAGCACATGGAAGTCTATACCCTGGGTGAAGCCCTATCATATTGATTGGGAACTACTTTTCAGTCGATCGATGGGTAGCAGTCGAGACGGGAGCGAGGGCGCCAAGGTACGGGAAACGACCGACCTTCAGAAGCGGCGTACCGGGACCTAGGCGAAAATCGTCATGCACTGGGTCAACAAAGTGCGGGTCCCCGGTAATATCTGACAGGGCTTTCAGTTCCGGGGCCGGTTGGTTCGGATTACCTATTCGCAAATAATCACCTTCCCTATTGTAGAAGGCATTGAATGAGGTAAGGGTCTGACTGGATGGCGCAACCACAAAACCCACTCGATTCAGCGCGACCACATTGCCGCTGATATCGCTCTGAGACTGACCGAGAAACGCTGCGCCGCCATCATTCTTGACTAAGGTATTGCTCACGATCACAGCATGGGCATGATCGCTGACCACGACGGCTTCGAACAAGCTTCGAGTAATGACATTCCGCTCCAACCGCACGTTCGACTTACCGGCAATCGAGACGCCATGATCGTTATCGTGGATCATATTCCCAATGAGAACGGCTTCTGAGTCGGCAAATTGCGCGCCGGTCGTCTCGCTTCCCCCGATAATGCAATCTTCTATCCGGATATCCTTGACTTGCTGGCTGAACAACAGGCCATTGATCTTGATCCGGCGAAGGGCAATCCCTTGTCCATTGAAGAGACCGACGGCATGCCCCCCTCGATCATTGATGGTCATATCGCTGATTTCAATGTCCGTCGCCCCGTAGGGCCACTTGCCCACATGGAGAGCGCCCACTACAACCTCGCGCCCCAGAATCGTCACCTGATCCACTCCTGCCCCGACGAGCTTGATCTTGTCTTTGCTATGAATGGTGACGTCCTGAGCATAGCGGCCTGCCTTGACAAAGACGGTGTCTCCTTTCTTGGCCGCATCGACGGCTTCCTGAAGTGACACAAAGTCTCCTGTCCCATCCAGCGCAACAACAAGGGTCCGAGGGCCAGGCAGTGGGCTCTCATCAGCGCACACCAGGCCAAACCCCCAGAATCCAAGCGCTGCGATGAGGCCGAAAAAAATACATTGCTTCATGCCGAAATTCATACAGGCCTCTTCAGTCCGAAGTCAATCAAGCCCGGTTGTGAGGTGAGAACTCGCGTGCTATGCTCCGCTGCCATGATTCTGGTCGGCCTCACAGGCGGCGTCGCGACCGGCAAAAGCACTGTCGCCAAGATGTTCAAGCAATGCGGCGCGATCGTCATCGATGCCGACGAACTGGCCCATGAGGTCGTCCAACCCGGCAAACCGGCTTGGCGAGAGATCGTCAACACATTCGGGAAGACTGCACTGAATGCCGACCGCACCCTCAATCGCCGGGAGCTGGGAGCCGTTGTTTTCAGAAACCAGACCAAGCGGCGTCGGCTTGAACGCATCATCCACCCCCGTGTCGCACGCGAACAAACGCGACTCACCAAACAAGCAGCGCGAAAAGACCCTCACGCCGTCGTCATCTACGACGTACCGCTCTTGTTCGAAGCAGGGATCGACAAGCGAGTCGACCGGACAATTGTCGTCACAGCCAACCGCGAAACCCAAATCGCCCGATTGAAAATACGCAATGGCCTCTCCCGCGCCAACGCCATCCGACGAATACGAAGCCAGATGCCGCTGTCTAAGAAAATCCGCCTGGCCGATATCGTGATCGATGGGACGCGATCACGGCAAGACACCGTGAAGGCCATTCGAGCCACATACCACGACCTCCTACAGCAAGCGTAGTCTGCTACACTTTCGCTATGCCCCTCTCGATTCAACCGACGCGCAGCAGCCTATATGCGCAGGTAGTTTTACTGGCCACGCTGATCATCCTTGTGCCCGTAAACGGAATCACCGCCTCACAGAAGGATAACCCGCGCGAACACCCGCCGAAGCTGTTGAATTACTCCAAGATGACAACCCGACAGCTTGTAGACGAAGCTGAGAAGATTATCTTTGGAGGACTTGGGCAGGCCAAGGTTCGAGGGGCTGTCGGAAGGGGGCAATGTACACTCTGCCATGCAACTATTGAGGGCATGCTGGGAGAACGTGCGCCAAATCTCCTCGGAGCAACAAAGCGCGCATCGGAGCGGCTGAAAGACCCCCGATACCACCTTGGAAAACCACAAGACCGCGACACTGTTGAAAAAGAAGCGTTCCCAGGATCGGGAACAGCGACGACACCTCTTGAGTACATCGCTGAAACATTGCTATGCCCAAGCTGCTACGTGGTCGCTGGATACGGAGTACGTGGAACCGACGACAAAGAAAGCCCAGATATCAAAATTACGGCACCACCGGTGTCCCCACGACCGCCCCCACCAACGGGAACGAGACCGCCTTGCTGAACTGCGGCAGCCGGGTCATGGCATAGAGATACCAGGAGACGCCACAGGTGATGTACAACGGGAAGGTGAAGTAGAAGGCGATGATATGGCTCGCGGTGAAGCTCGTATCGCGAATGATCACCTGGTGCCAGGACGCATCCTGCTCAAGGGTGTAGCTCCCTGCCCAGTACACGCCAAACACATACACCGCAGCCCACATCATGAAGTAAAAATACCGCTTGAGCTCCGCCTTGGGAGCCAAGTTAGCCAGGTCACGATCTCGCGTACTCCAAAGCCACGCAAAGATCGCGGACGCGTTGATGATG
>SWDN01000005.1:115429-128149 GCA_005116775.1 Nitrospira sp. | reverse complement strand
CATAGGCCCATCCAGACCGTCTCGAACTCCGGGGTCATGGAGTCCAAGCCGTGGGAATAGCCGAAGACACGCTGAAACACAACCTCGGCGCCTACCGCCGCTAACATTGTGAACCACCCGATCTTGAGGGGCCTGGAGTCGTACCAGAGCGACATGTCATACCCGACGTCGCTCCCACCGAATGTAGCTGTTTTTGCCATGTTCTGAACCTCCCTTCATGTGCTTGAGGACCACCTCTGTGGGTTGGTCCTGAACGTCTCTTCGAAAGATCTTGCCCGCTATTTCCACCTCCTCCTTTCCATGAGATCCGCACGGGCAACCGTCAATCCATGGTGACACACCTGAGCAATTCACATTCCAGCAGAGATCGCACACGACTGAGCCATCGATGATGCTGAAATTCATTGGAATGAGCGATTTCGTTCGAGAGTCTGGCAGCAAACACCATGACGCGCCAAAGACGAGCTGCTGAATTATCGGCATGGTGCCGAAAAGTCAGCATTCACTTAGAGCACTTACAAGGGATCATCCATTTCATACCAACATCGATTGACATAGTGGATGAATGAACACAATGTAGCGTGGCAACCGTTCTTATCATGAGGGCTAGTGATTATTGGCAAGAGCCAGGCGTATTATTGATGTCGTGTGATATGATCGAGGCGCTTCCACATTCGTCGGCAGAGAGAGGCGCTCAAGACGAAGCCTGCCCTATTCAGGAGAGAACATATGAAAACCAACCATCACAGTGAAACCGATCAGCGATCAGGTACGCGCGATGACCTCTCCTATACTGTTGAAGACCGTACACAGGCCGAGGCATTGCTTGCGGGAGAAAATCGCCTGCTCGAGATGCTCGCCACCGGATCTACGCTCTCAGACATCCTTGAGGCCTTGTGCCGGCTCATCGAAAATATTGCGAGCGGATCCCTCTGTGGAATTGTGCTGGTCGATCCAATCAGCAATCGACTGAAGCACGGCGCCGCGCCCAGTCTTCCCCTCAGCTACAACGAGTCGATCCATGGCAGCTTGTTGCCGCACTGTACCCCGGCGCAGCCGCGGCACATGAAGGAGTGGATTTGGAAGTCGATCCTTGCGTGCGCTGGGTCGGTGAGAGTGCAATACATCTCAGCTCCTACCAGCCGCAATATGAGCTGAGATCTCAGTACTGCACGGATATTCCCAAAACAGGCAAAACCTTCCTGGTGGTAGATCTCGTGGACCCGGCATTGCGTACCGTGCCGGTCGGTATGCGGATCGTAAAGGGAAGCGGGAGTAATGAGGCAGAAGCACAGACGGTGGCAGACTGGCGTCCGAGCCACCATCCGACCGGAGTCGTCAGTGGCGAAACCAACCTAGATGAGGGTCTGTACAGAGTCATTATTACGGCAGAGGGACAGAAGCCATTGCGCTATCAATATCTCTTGCGAGTCCAGATGATCGATTATCAGAAGTTGGTGAGTTCCGTGGTGGTGCCACTGCTCGGCGTGCTGCTCATGGTCTGGCTCGGGTACAAGCTCCTACGATCGAAGTGGCTGCGGAATCGGTGGGCTGTTCTCCGTTCGTAGGAAGCCAGCCGTTCCGATCCATGACCAGATCGTTCACAATTCCAGAGGGAGGGTCTGACAATGTCTGTACAATTTCTAAAATCTGCGGGCCTGAGCGTCATGACATCGCTAACCGATACGCCTTCAGAAAAAAAGCGCGGGATTCCATGGTATGTCTATTTCCTCGGGTCGGCTGTCTATACCGCGCTTGGAGGATGGCTCGCCTCGGAATCGTCTCCTCTGGCGATTATTTGCATCATTAGTGCGCCGATCGGGGTTTTCTATGCCTGGAGAGCCTGGAGACGAGAGAAATAAGACAGAATTGATCCCTAGTCCAACGCGGCAGTGAGATTGGCTATCACGCGATACATACAACCCACGGTCCATCGGGCCAAGTCGCAGGAGGGCAATGTACCGAGACAATCGGGCCAAATGGCCGACTGGTGTGATCGAGCGCGGCACAGAAGGATGAGGAGGGAGCCTGATGGAATCATTGATGGGTGCACTTGCCGACCGTCGGGAGAAAAATCATGCGGGTCTTTTACCGTTCCCTGCTCCGACCTATGCGCAGGCTCACTGTTTCTTCGGCAGCTTGGTACGTGCCTTGTATCGACTCGATGTGGTCGGTGCTGATCACCTTCCCGCCGCCGGAGCTATGGTCATCGCACCGAATCATGAATCGGTACTCGACGGGATCGTCCTTGGAGCGGCGATTTCACGGGAACTACGTTTCCTCGGAAAGGCGGAACTCTGGCAGTCTCGACTGCTCGGATGGGTGCTCGACGGGCTCGGCGCGGTCGGGATTAAA
Source organism: Nitrospira sp. (assembly GCA_005116775.1). GTDB lineage: Bacteria > Nitrospirota > Nitrospiria > Nitrospirales > Nitrospiraceae > Palsa-1315. Next base: position 125,794 of record SWDN01000005.1, on the reverse strand, counting down.
CGCGGGCACGGCGACCACCTCGCTCTCGCTCGGATGCGGCAGGCGCTCGAAGCAGGACAGGCCGTCGCAATTTTCCCACAAGGCGCCATCTACGGCGACCGTGTGTGGCACAGGGGGGCAGCGCGCATGGCACTCGTGACGGGCGCGCCCCTTGTGCCAGTCCGCCTCGTCGGCACGGCACGGGCCTTTTCGCGGGGCAGAATCGGCTTCCCACGATTACGGGTTATCATCGGAGAGCCGATCGCGGTCGTGCGTGCGCTGGAAGAACCGGCCGCGGCGACGAAGCTGACCGAGCGGTTACGTACCGCAGTCGAATCGCTGGCCTAGTTGGCTTCTATCCCCTAGTCTCGAAGAGACGTGCCAAGATGAGGATATGATGTTTGTAAAAACCCTGGCTCAGACCAAAACCGCTCCTTCTGCCGGATCGGTCGAGGTCACCGGTTCATCGAGGAGGACCAACCATTGCTGCGGGGTGCCATCTCTGTCGTTTCGACGCTGACGATCTGTTTGATCGAGCAACTGAATCATTTGAATCATGTGTGCCGAAAAACTTGACAGATCGCGGGCTAGATCTTGAGCGTCGCCGATATCGGCATAGACATCGGAAAAGATCGCCATCTCGGATTCGGCGTCACAAGGCAGATGTAATCCGGCTCGGACCATCAAGGCAAAAAGCCCTACGATCTTAAGGGTCACAGTCTTTCCGCCTGTATTGGGACCGGAGATGACAAGCACCTGGGTCGATTCATCCAGAAGAATATCGTTGGCAACCACCTGCTCTTTCGACAACACGAGCAGAGGATGCCTGGCATGCCGGAGCCGCACTCGGCCTTGGTCGTTGAGTGAGACCGGGTGCGCCTTGAGTTGGCGACCAAACGATGCCCGAGCCGAAATACCGTCAAGCACAGCAAGTGCGTGGAGCCCTGCCATTACTGTCTCGGATTGCGCGGCGACACAAGCGGACAACTCCCGGAGGATGCGGCGCACTTCCCGCTCGATTTCAAGATCCACCACCTTAATCGAATTGTTCAACTCGACCAACTCGCGCGGCTCGATAAACACCGTCGCTCCGCTAGCCGACACGTCATGGACGATCCCCTGAACTCTTCCACGCATATCGGCTTTCACCGGGATGACATACCGGCCTTCACGCTGGGCGAAGTACTGTTCCTGTAAAATTTCCTCATAGCGGCGCGAGTGGAGCATCTGATTGACTTGATCGCGCATCTGCTGCTTCAACCCCTGTACCTGATGTGTCAATCGCCGCAACTCCGGGGTCGCTGATTCCTTGATCGAGCCGTCTGGGTGAATCGCCGCATCCAACGCGGTCTTCACCGACCGCAATGGTCCAACCGATAATAAGGGATATGCCGCGGATACGAGCGCAGGCGCGTCTGATCGATGCCGCTCCACGAAACGGCTACTCTCCTCCAACAATTCCAGCACCATCGCGCAATCCCGGAGTTCGTGGACTTCCAACACCGCCCCTTTCGTCGCCCGGGCGAGCGGATCACGAATATCCTGAAAAGCCAACGTCGGCGGGGCTTCGCCGGATGCTTGGAGCTGCCCCATCTCCGTCGTTTCCTGTTGGCGCCGTTGCGCATCAGGCAGATCGTTCGCCAGTTCGAGCGCACGACAGCCTGCCGCTCCCATAGTCGATCGGGCGTGCCCGGCAAGGGCATCGAGCAGTCTTGGCCACTCCAGTACCTGCGTGGTCTGTTCTAAGAGATTCACTGCCACCTCATGGGAAACCCTCTCACGGTAGAGTGGACGAACTCTAACGAACCAAACGACAGAGACGCAAGGCAGAGATCTACGAACTTCAGACCAATCCTGTCGACATCCGGTGCGGGCAATGGGAAAAACTCCTGTGATCCGGCGCGGGGTTACTACGTTAGTATGGCTTGACATGGCCCAGGAGCATCGATACTATCGGCCTCATTCTGGCCGGTAAATCGAACCGGCCAATTTTTTCTTGAAGGGTCATTCATCATGGCTATTCGGATCGGTATCAATGGATTTGGACGGATCGGACGGAACGTCCTGCGGGCCTCGCTCGGCGATCCCGACCTTCACATTGTCGCAGTCAACGACCTCACAGATGCGAAAACGCTCGCGTACCTGTTGAAGTACGACTCGGTGCACGGAACATTACAGGGGAGCGTCGAAGCCAAAGGGGACGAAATCTTCATCGACGGCAAACCCATCAAGGTGCTCGCGATGAAGGACCCCAAGGAACTTCCATGGAAACAACTGGGCGTCGACATCGTCATCGAATCGACCGGGCGGTTTACCGATCGTGAAGGTGCGGGGAAGCACATCGCTGCCGGAGCCAAGCACGTCATTATTTCCGCGCCGGCGAAGGATCCGGACGTCACCATCGTTCTAGGTGTCAACGACACCGCCTACGACCCGAAATCGCACCACATCATTTCCAACGCCTCCTGCACGACCAATTGTCTGGCCCCCGTGGCAAAAGTGCTGTTGGATAATTTCGGCATCAAACACGGTGTCATGACCACGATCCATTCCTACACCAACGACCAACAGTTGCTCGATCTGCCTCACAAAGACTTACGGCGTGGACGCGCGGCAGGCATGTCAATGATTCCAACAAGCACTGGCGCGGCAAAGGCTCTGCATCTCGTGTTGCCGCAGCTCAAGGGCAAGATCGATGGCCTCGCCATCCGCGTTCCTACTCCCAATGTCTCGCTGGTGGATCTGACCGTCGAGACCGAGAAGGACTGTGACGTCGCCTCCGTCAACGCTGCCTTCAAAAAAGCTGCGAACGGCCCGATGAAAAATATTCTGCTCTATTCTGAAGACCCGATCGTCTCGATCGACCAAAAGGGAGACTCTCATTCAGCCACGTTCGATGCCCCGCTCACGATGGCCATCGACAAACGGATGGTCAAGGTGACGGCCCCGGATCGAGTCACGTAATCGCGCTCGTTTTGAGTCTATCTCCCGCTACCACCTTCGAGCATCGAGACACCTGTGCGCAGACACCTCATTGTCGGCAACTGGAAGATGAACAAGACGGCCTCTGAGGCTGTCGCCTTTATTCGCGATGTCCGCGAACGAATGCCTGCATCGCCTCACGCCGACGTGGTGATTGCGCCGCCCTTTACGGCTCTCGAATCGGCCCGCAACGCCTTGGGCCCCTCTTCCTGGATCGGCCTCGGCGCACAAAATATACATTGGGAAACGCACGGGGCCTTCACCGGGGAGGTGTCCGCTCCAATGCTGCGCGAGCTAGGCTGCCGCTATGTGATTGTCGGCCACTCTGAACGCCGCACATTATTCGGCGAACGAGATGAGGCGATTCAGAAGAAAGTCCAAGCGGCGCTGAAGCACGGGCTCTCTCCGATCCTGTGTGTGGGAGAATCGCTGACGGATCGCGAGGCTGGCCGCACGGAATCGGTTGTGACAGCTCAGATCAGCAACAGTCTGACAGGATTAACCAGAGGAGATTTGGCGAACGTCACGATCGCCTATGAACCCGTCTGGGCCATCGGCACAGGCCGAGCCGCCACCACAGAACAAGCCGTGACCGTGCATCGCTTGATCCGGTTATTCGTTGAGGCGGGATGGAATCGTGAAACAGCATCGGCTATCAGAATTCTGTACGGTGGAAGCGTCACACCTCAGAACGTTGAATCGCTCCTCGCTTCCGACGCAATCGATGGGGCATTGGTGGGTGGGGCTTGTCTCAACCCTGATTCGTTTGCTACAATTCTCCGCCTTGCTCAGATACCGCGAGCTTAACTGATCGGAGTGCCATGTATATCGTCCTCATCATCATTCACGTTACAGTCTGTTTTCTCATGATCGGCGCGATCCTCTTGCAGGCAGGAAAAGGCGCTGAAATCGGCGCGTCGTTCGGAGGTTCCAGCCAGACTGTCTTTGGAAGCCGCGGCCCCGCAAATTTCTTGAGCAAGTTCACCGTTGTCGTCGCAGCCATCTTCATGCTGACGTCACTCAGCCTGGCTATGCTTGCTAAAGAACGGACATTTTCTTCCACCGTCATCGACCTCAATAAAAAAGAGTCTTCTCAGCCTATCCCCGATAGCACACCCGCTACCCCAGCAGCCCCAGCCGCTGAGAGCCACAGTTCAAGCGACTCTTCATCCGGCAAACACTAGCGGACAGTTGAACAGTCCGCTCCGGTCGTTCGTCGTGTGAGCAAGACTTGTACGTCTTGCTCCATGACAAGAGCCTCTTCACAGATACTGAAACATCGCATAGAGAATAGACGGATACGGGCTGAGATCTCAGCCGTGTACTAAATTCTGGTGAGCCATGACTCGTGGGAAGAATCCTCCCCACGCACGATGGAAAAGAAGGTCTTCTGCAGAGATTGAGTAATCGGACCTGGCTTGCCGGTTCCGATGCGGCGATTATCAATTTCACGCACCGGCGTCAACTCGGCAGCGGTTCCAGTCACGAATACTTCGTCGGCAATATACATGTCATCGCGTGTGAAACGCTCCTCCAACACAGGGATATGTCGTTCCCGAGCCAACTCGATAACGGAGCTTCTGGTGATGCCATCGAGGATCGAGGTGAGCGGGGTGGTCTTGATCTGCCCTTTCCGCACAATGAAGATGTTCTCCCCCGTCCCCTCGGACACATATCCCTCGGTATCGAGCAAAATGGCTTCATCGTACCCGTCCAATTTTGCTTCCCGCTTCGCAAGAATCGAATTCACGTAGTAGCCGGAAATTTTTCCTCTCGTCATCGAAACGTTGACGTGATGGCGCGTGTATGAAGACACGCGAGCTCGCATCCCATTCGCCAATGCGTCGTCTCCGAGATAGGCGCCCCATGTCCAAGCGGCGATGGCCAACTTGATTGGATTGTCGCTGGGATAGACCCCCATCGCTCCATGTCCGATATAGACGAGCGGGCGAATATAACAGGCCTCCAACTTATTCACCCTGACTGTCTCGACGATGGCTTCTGCAACCTGCTTCTTATCGAAGGGCATCTGCATCATGCCGATATGGGCGGAATCGAACAGCCGATCGACATGTTCCCGCAAGCGAAAAATTGCGGAGCCGGACGCTCCCTTGTAACAACGAATCCCCTCAAACGCAGCCAGTCCATAATGGAGCGAATGGGTCATCACATGGACCTGCGCATCCGCCCAATCGACGAATGAGCCGTCCATCCAAATTTTTCCTTGTTGCTCAAGCATAGAAACTCAGGCGAGTATCATGTCAATCGTCGAACGAATTCGGAATATAACAGCGGGTTGGAAGAAGCGTCAAGCAAACGGCATGAACGGCTGACAAGAAGGAACGGCAGGCACAATCAGTTCGACGACTGAGAGGTACGGAGCTGCTGGGTCAATGCGTCGGTAATGTGTTTCTTTGCTACGGGACTAAGGCGAACAAAATCCAGGCCGAAATCATGTCCATCGACCCACCGAACCGTTGCCTGTTCAATATCGATGGTCGGGCCATCGTCTGAAAGCGTAAGGCGCAACGCCAACTCAAGACCTGGTTCTACCTCATGCTCACCTTGAACACGCATGCCGGTTTGAGACAAATTGCTCACGACACCCTTCCCCACACATTTCCCACTGAGGTAATACAGAACACGCTGAATGGGCATGCGACGATAGGGGCGCAGCACGAACCGAGTATTTTTCGGCTTGGCGCGAGGCTTCGATTCATTAGCCATAACGATCTCCGATTCTCGAACCTACTAAACATACAAAGCATAGCATACGTCAGAGGATCGGAATGGGGCCGCTCACGAAGCAGGTTACGCTGCCTACAGGCAAGTTTCCCAGTCGACCAAGCCCATCCATGGTGAAATATCACGTGGGGGCAGGACTTCACCTTGACAGGCTTCAATTTTCTATGCTACACAGTCATCTTCTGTAATGGAGACAGGGGCTTATGTACGCAATCATTGAGACGGGCGGCAAGCAGTATCGGGTCGAAACTGGGGCATTGCTCCAAGTCGAGTCCCTTCCCGGCGAAGTCGGGGGGACAATCGAACTCAATCATGTTCGGTTGGTGCACGGCGACAAAGGCCTAGCAGTCGGACAACCGTTGGTCAACGGAGCCAGCGTCAAGGCCGAAATCGTGAGCCAAGGCCGAACCCGCTCTATCACCATCTTCAAGAAACAGCGGCGCAAGAATTATCGGCGAACCAATGGCCATCGCCAAGGTTTCACCAAATTGCGAATCACCGGAATCGAAACAGCTTAACGGGGACCAGCCATGGCAACAAATAAAGGCGGCGGATCAACAAGAAATGGGCGCGACAGCAATCCGCAATATCTTGGGGTCAAAGCGTACGGCGGAGAGACCGTCACGGCAGGATCGATCCTGGTCCGCCAGCGAGGGACGAAGTTCTTTCCCGGTTTCAACGTGGGCCTCGGCAAAGACCACACCCTCTTCGCCCGCATCACCGGGACCGTGAAGTTCGAACGCGGCAGAGGGCGGCAGAAGATCAGTGTCTACTCCGCGCCTTCGATCTCATAGCACATTCTTTCTATCCTTCTCGTCACAGGGTCGTTACCGCGAGTTCTCCCGGCCTGCATAGGGGTGCAACGGGATGTTTTCCGCCTGTCATGCCCAGGCAGTCCTCACGTTGAAACGGTGCGCCGATGTTTGTCGATGAAGTCCGTATCCATATCACAGCCGGACGCGGCGGCGACGGTTCATGCAGTTTTCGCCGCGAAAAATTTGTCCCGCGCGGCGGGCCTGACGGCGGCGACGGTGGCCACGGCGGCGATGTCGTCTTCGAAGCATCGCCGCGCATGACGACGCTTCTCGACCTCCGGTATCAAAAACACTACGAAGCAGAAGTCGGCCGTCAAGGTGGCGCCGCCAACTGCTCCGGAAGAACCGGGGAGGATGTGGTGGTGGCCCTTCCGGTCGGCACCGTCATCTTCGATGATCAGACCGATGAACTGTTGGCCGACCTAGTCGCTCCAGGACAGCGATTTGTCGGAGCGCACGGAGGCCGTGGAGGGCGAGGCAATAACCATTTCGCCACGTCGACCAACCGCACGCCCACAGAATTTGAAACCGGCACGGAAGGCGAAGAACGGTCTCTGAGACTTGAGCTGAAGCTGCTAGCCGATGTCGGACTTGTAGGCTTTCCTAATGCCGGGAAATCGACGCTGATCGCCGCGATTTCGGCTGCAAGACCGAAAATCGCCGATTACCCCTTTACCACACTCACCCCGAATCTGGGGATCGTTCGTTGGGGAGAACAGGGAAGTTTTGCCGTCGCAGACATTCCGGGAATCATCGAAGGCGCGCACGAAGGGAAGGGGTTGGGATTCCAATTTCTGCGGCATATCGAACGCACGTCGTTTTTGCTCTACATGATCGACGTCTCAGAATGGGCCGCCGATGAGCCCGTCAACACCTTCAAGATCTTGCGTCAGGAGTTGGCCTCCTATGATGAGCCGATCGCCACACGCCCTTTCGCGGTGGTCGCCACAAAAATCGACGTGGCCGGAGACGGAACCAGGCTGCGAGACCTGCAGAAATACTGCGCGCGGCATCGTTATACGTATCTCCCGATTTCTGCAGCCACGAGAGAAGGACTGACGGAGCTCGTCACCTATGTCGGCCGACAGGTGGCGCAACTTCGAGCCACGCCATGCGAGACGAACTCTTAAAACAAGCCACCCGCGTCGTGATTAAAATCGGGAGCAGTCTCGTCGCGTCACGAGACACAGGGCTACGCCCGGAACAAATCGATCGGCTCGCGGATGAAATTGTAGCCATCCAGGCGAGTGGACGTGAGGTCTTGATCGTTTCCTCCGGCGCGATCGTCTCCGGCATCAAGAAGTTGGGGTTAAAAGAATACCCCAAGAGCCTCCCGGTGAAGCAAGCGGCTGCGGCAGTGGGCCAAAGCCGACTCATGTGGGCGTACGAAAAATCCTTCGAGCGGCTCGGCGTCAAGGTCGCGCAAGTTCTCTTGACCCATCACGACCTTGCCGACCGAAGACGGTTTCTTAATGCGCGCCACACCCTGAGTGCGCTGATCGGGTTCGGCGTGATCCCCATCATCAACGAAAACGATACGGTTGCCGTGGATGAAATCCGCGTCGGCGACAACGATACCTTGGCTGCAGAGGTCGCTCACCTGGTCGATGCGGAACTGCTGATCATCCTTTCGGATATCGATGGCTTGTATACCGAAGACCCGCGCAAGAACTCAGCCGCCACACTGATTTCCTTGATCCCTGACATTACAGAAGAGATCGAGGAACGAGCCGGCGCCTCCAGCACGTTCGAAGGAACCGGGGGTATGGCCACGAAAATCCAGGCTGCCAAGAAAGTCAGTGAGTATGGCGTAGCGACCTTGATCTTGAACGGGCAAAAGGCCGGCCTCCTTCCACACGTATTAGCCGGAGGCCCTGGCGGCAGCCTCTTTCTCGCGAAGGAACGTCGCTTTACCAGCCGCAAGCATTGGATCGCCTTCACACTCAGGCCTCGAGGAACCATGACGCTCGACCCCGGAGCTGTCGAAGCCCTGGCCCGGCGAGGCAAGAGTCTATTGGCTTCAGGTATTCTGAATGTGAGCGGCGCATTCGATGTCGGAGATGCAGTCAGTTGCCTTGACCAAGATGGTAAAGAATTCGCCAAGGGGCTGGTGAACTTCTCCTCCGAGACGTTGACGCAAATCAAAGGGCTCAAGACAGCGGAGATCCAGCAACAACTCGGCCCCCAGGAATACGAGGAAGTCATTCATCGGGACAACCTCGCGATACTCTAGACGTGAGTGCTGAGAAAAGATGTCACCAGATTCTGAATCTCGGCACTCAGCACCCAGCACTCAGCACTCTGGCCCTCTTCGTCTTGGCCTCCTCGGCGGCAGTTTCAACCCAGTTCACAACGGCCACCTGGCCATTGCACGCCAGACACGTGAAGTCCTTGGCCTCGACCAGATCCTCTTCATCCCCTCAAGTCACCCTCCTCATAAGCCGAACGACAGTCTGGCGCCGCCCGAAGACCGCTATGAGATGGTCCGCCTAGCCGTCGATTCAGACCCCTCTCTCGCGATCTCGGATGTGGAAATCCGCCGGCCCGGCAAATCGTACTCCATCGACACTGTTCATCTGCTACAACAAGAATATGGCGCGCAGACCCAGCTCTTTTTTTTGATCGGACTCGATGCCTTCCTGGATTTTCCCTCCTGGCGTGACCCCCGGACATTACTGGAACTCTGCCGGTTCGTCGTCCTCTCACGACCAGGCTTATTGTTTCGCTCCCTCTCAACCGTCCCACTGCTTCCGCCGATTCCAGTTCCATCACTGATGGATCTGGATGCGGAACGGATTTCACGAATCGAGGCGCCGCTCGGAACGCAAGGCTTGATCTGCCTCAAGCTACCACCGAGCCCGATTTCCGCATCGGACATTCGCTCACGAATACGCCAAGGGCTCCCTGTGGCAAATCTGTTGCCGCCCTCAGTGGAATCTTATATACTTCACCATCATCTCTACCAAGAGGACCGTAATCGCACGAACAGCTAGGTCCACGGCCCTTGCCATTGCCCGGGCCATGCTCGATAAGAAGGCCACCGACGTGCTCGTCCTCCAGGTAGCGCCGTTGACCTCCGTTGCCGACTACCTGGTCATAGGCTCTGCGGATTCGGATCGCCAAGCGAGTGCCATCGGAGATCATATCGACGGTATCCTCTCTCGCTCCGGCTCCAAACCGCTGGGCGTCGAAGGTATGCGATCTTCCCAGTGGGTCCTGATCGACTTTGGCGATGTCATCGCCCATATTTTCAGGCAAGATGTCCGAGAACATTACGCACTCGAACGGTTATGGGCCGACGCAAAGCGCATTGCCATTCCTGGCGAACCGCCGGCCATACAAGCAGCCGCGACCCCAAAGCCCGTGAAACGGAAAAAAGCGTTGACAAAAACAAAGGTCTAGACCGATGCTCCGGCTACTCACCACCATCTTCCTCGTCAGCGCCGGAATCTTCCTCTACAGCTATTTCCGAGAACTGAATCCTGGGATGGTCTCAGTCCGGACCAGTCCCACCCTCCAGTTCGAATTGAGTCCCGTCACACTTGTTATCTTTTCCATGGCTGTCGGCGCGGTGCTCGTAGCCTTGGCAGTCGGCATGCGGCAGACCGCCCATGTCATCGGCAATTGGCGCAGCACACGGCTGCTGCGGCGCAAAGAAAAAATCGATGCGCTCCATCGTGAGGGCACCCATGCCATCATGTCCAAACGCACCGTCGAAGCCATCAGCCTGTTTGAGCGAGCCCTGGCCATGGACCCGAATCGTGTCGATTCGCTGCTCTGGCTGGGGAATATTTACCGCGTGGAACACAACTTTGCAGAGGCGATCCGCCTTCACCAACGGGCG
>SWDN01000005.1:96969-115329 GCA_005116775.1 Nitrospira sp. | reverse complement strand
CCGGCGGGATTGTCGGCATGGGCGAAAAAGACGACGATCTCATCGACCTGGCCATGGCCCTGATCGACGTAAAGCCGGACTCGATTCCGCTGAATACGCTCCACCCGGCAACAGGCACTCCGCTGGAAGACTGCGACAACCTGACTCCTCAACGCTGTTTGAAAATCCTCTGCCTCTTCCGATTCCTACACCCACGCACCGAACTCCGCGTGGCCGGAGGCCGCGAACATAATCTGCGCAGTCTCCAACCGTTGGCCCTCTATCCAGCCGACTCCATCTTCGTAAACGGCTACCTCACCACACCAGGCCAGCCGGCCCCGGAAGTCTGGGGGATGATCGAAGATCTCGGCTTCAAGATCGAAGTGGATTACCAGCAACCGGTGGCGAACTAATCTCATTTACACCTACATCGATTCATCAAGGACCAATCAGGCCGCTCCTCCTATAGCCTCCACCACCGGCTATCGAGCCTGCCCATCGAACAGGCCAACAGACAACTCCGAGCGCCGTTCGCACTGGACTCTAAGGTGACGCACTTCGGCAGGATGTCGTTTTGGACTGTCATCTGATTTGCCCTGCCACATAATTGTTCACTAATACCCCCACTGAAACCCCTATTTCTCCATGTGAATACAAGCGTTTCGCTTTGACACCCATCCGATTCTTGCTACAGTTTGAACACGATGGCCGCCATGAAATGTCCCGACTGCCTGGAGGACCTTGTTCAGGTTCCGACAAGCCATGGTCCGGGGCTCGATGTCTGTTCCTCTGGACATGGACTCTGGCTCGATGTAGGAGAGGTGAATTTCTTTGTGGAGGATTACACCTCACTGAAGCGGAAGATGGGAGATGCCGGAGGCATCGCAGTCAAGACAGAGACGCTCTGTCCTCGATGCGGGAATCACATGGAGTCTGAGACTGTATCTCACACGTCCTTCCTCAGCTGCGATTCCTGTCGCGGGTGGTGGCTGCCTCACGGAAGCCTCACTCGTCTAAATGAGACTTACCGCGGCGCAGCGGTTCCAATCCAGATCCATGAAACGGAGCTGTACACACAAGCGGCGGCGAGACATCGCGCGCGCAACGCCAGCATTCGGAACCGACCCACGTTCAAGAAGAATCGCGTCAACCGACAGGGGATATGGTTTTGGGCCTTATTTTTCGGACTCGCCCTCGCCATCGGAGGTATCGTCTTCATCGCTGGGATCGGGAAAACCATAGAAACGACTCGATGGAGCCGACCGCCAGATCAACTCTTTTTCTATTTGGCAGCCGGCGCCCTGGGAGGGCTCGGCCTCTGCATCTACGGGTGGATCCTTCACCAACGGAAACGTTTAATCGAAAGCATTCCAACTTCAACGATTCGTTCGCTGGCTCTGGGGTTGGTCGAAATCAGTGGACAAGCACAGCCGGGGGAGAGCCTCCTCTCCGCGCCCTTCAGTGGACTTCCCTGTGTGTTCTATTCCTATACGGTTGAAGAGCATGTCGGCTCTGGGAAACATGCGCGATGGGAGACCGTTGCGAACGGCACTTCGGAGCAGCCCTTCTTTGTGAACGATTCAACCGGACAAGTACTCGTCGTACCCCTTGATGCTGAGTTGATCTTGCCGGACGAACGCACCTATCGGAATGATTGGCTTGGAGCATTACCTCCCACTGCACTCACCGGATTGAATCGGCTAGGAGTTTCGACTGAACGCTGGATTGGGAACAAGACACTACGATGCCGAGAAACGTCCATTCAGCCGGAAGAGCGGGTCTATGTTCTTGGAACAGCACAGGAACAGCCTGGCGCAAAAGAACTCGTCGAAAATTCCGCTCGCCTCTACATCGGGAGCAGCCGAGACCATGCGTTCATTATCTCGGATCGAAGCGAAAAGGATTTGTTGTCCCGGTTGGGGTGGTACGTGCTGGCCTATGGAATAGGCGGGCTGGCGCTTGCTGCATCCTGTTCGATCGTCATCATCACATATTATCTGACAGCCGGATCGTAACCGTTATATCCAAAAGGAGCCCAGCCATGAATACCACACTGCTGATCGGAAGCCTGCTGTTATGCGGACTAATTGTGCTTGTCGCCTATGTGGTCGGCGTCTACAACATGCTGGTGAGACTGGCCAATAACATCGATAAGGCCTGGTCGAATATCGATGTCATCTTGAAGCAGCGGCATGACGAGCTTCCCAAGCTGGTTGAAGTCTGTAACAGCTACATGATTCACGAACGCGAGACGCTGGAGTCCGTGACCAAAGCCCGCACTGCCTATAGCGCAGGCCTGAATATCGATGATAAGGCACAGGCGGAAAATCAGATCGTCGGCGCCTTAGGGAAGCTCTTTGCCGTAGCCGAACAGTATCCGGACCTGAAAGCCAATCAAGAATTCTTAGCCGTTCAGCAGCGCATATCGGCGCTGGAAAGCACCATTGCCGATCGGCGTGAGTTCTATAACGACTCAGTTAACCTGTACAATATCGCCATCCAACAGATCCCGACGGTTTTGGTGGCGCAGGAGATTGGATACAGTACAAGGCCGTTGCTGGTGGTGGCACCGTCAGACCGCAAGGACGTGCCGCTCGCCTTTGCCAATCGCAGGCCTGTGGCAGCATAGATTCATTTGATTCTTCCAGGCCTGCTCGTTTTCCTCTCCGGAATAACGACCTGGCTTGACCCTCTACTATGCACGTCGAACGACCACCGTTTCATCGTGGGGGTTCCGTGAGCACAGAGAACTAACCAGGCCACTACTCCTCCCTCAACCCCTCGACCACCGGCTGCCCTGCAGCCCAGCGGGCGGGGAAATAGCCGCCATCGGCCTCTGACTATTCCCCCTCTTGCTCCCGCAGGGTTTTCCTTGTCAGCCCGTATAACCAAGTAGGACTATGAGGGGCGTTCCAATCAGCACACCCAAGGAGGTAGGACAATGACACGGCATGCTTCAATCTGGAAAACGGCAGGCGCTTGTGCCATCGTGCTGGTCGCGGTGGCAATCATCAGTGAGACCTATGGCTTCGGCCCGCCGGGAGGGAGAGGTCAGGGCGACAGCTTCCTGCAGGATCTCATGGCGCGGGTCGATACCAGCAAAGACGGGACCGTGACCTACCAGGAAATGGAGGAGTTTCAGAAGCAACGCTTCTCGACCGCTGACGCCAATAGGGACGGGAATCTCTCGCAGGACGAGTTCCTGACCGCCGAAAGCAGGGACCAGGTCCGGAGAGAAGTTCGAGAGAGCCGGATGAAGAGCATGTTTTCCAAGCTAGATCAGGACGGCGACGGGACGTTGACTCAAGCCGAGTCGCTGCAGATGGCCACCGAACGGTTCAAGTGGCTCGATGCGAATGGAGACGGCAAGATCACACAGGACGAGATGCAAGCGAAGCGTCGATTTGGCAGACCGGAATAGAGCGCGCTGGGCACGCGCGCACGACGAGTAGCGGAGCATCGGTTATCGGCCGGTGCTCCGCAAGCATGCTCATGGGGAGTGACTTGATTAATGACGGACACCAGCCGCCGTTTGTCTACGCTCTGGATAGGTCGGAGTCGACCGTGACAGAGGTTTCCGACGAGGTTTTGATGGGATGGGTCAGCCGTGGTGACCGCTCGGCCTACGCAGCCCTCGTCGATCGTCACGTGCACCGTATGGTGGGGATCGCACAGCGCATGGTCGGGAGCCGAGCCGACGCGGAAGATTTCGTTCAAGACACGTTCATCAACATCTGGACCCATGCCCTCCGGTGGCAACCAGATCGAGCCAAGTTCACGACCTGGGCCTACCGGATTCTGATGAACCGATGCATCGACCATCAGCGGCGGCCAGTCGGCGAATCGCTGGAGGTCGTTGAAGAGCAGGAAGATCCTGCTCCGGACGTCGTCGATGTCATCCACCGCCAGCAGGTGGCTGGGGACGTGGCCCGAGCGATGGCGGATCTCCCGGCCAATCAACGGGCGGCGATTTCGCTCTGTTATTACGACGAACTGTCCAACATTGAGGCCGCCGAGGTGCTGTCGGTCAGCGTCGGTGCGGTAGAATCGTTGCTGGTTCGCGCACGTCGACGACTGCGGGAGGTGTTGCAGCCTCATCTATGTGAACGAGACAGCCATTCTGGAGGACCCCATGAACCCCGATAATTTTTCCCAACTACTCGAAACCCACGGCAGCAACTGGCAACGATGGCCGGATCAACTCAGGTCTGAAGCCCAGGCCTTGTTGGCTGAGTCGCCGGAGGCACGAACCCTTTTCGAAGAGGCACGCAGGCTAGACACCGTCCTGGACCAGTTTCGTTTGGCTCCCGCCGGCGATCAGCTGAAAGCCTCGATCTTGGAGAGGACGGCAGGTCTCCAACAGCAGCCACTACGGACACTGACTGGCGAAACCCAGCCGTGGCATCTCCTGTCACTGGCGCGTGTGGCCCTGTTCGCCGGGCTCTTTCTCCTAGGCATCATGCTGGGATCGAGCGAATCCCTGTTTGCTCCTGCTCACACAGACGTCGCCCATCTTGATACCTTATTGCGCGAAACGTTGTTCGCCGAGGAGTGGATACCATGACGACTGCACCGCAATCGAACAGATGGTTGAAGATCGGACTGCTGATCTCGATCGGACTCAACGTCTTGTTGGTAGGTCTGATCGTGGGACGGCTCCTCCTGTCGCCCTTCGGTCCTTTCTCAGGAAGACCGGAAGTGAAACTGGAGTTTCTGGTCGATCGAATCACGTCAGGGATGTCCGACGCGGACCAGCACATCGTGAAATCCGCGATGCAGCGGCATCAGGCTTCCCTCACAGAGAAACTCGAAGCTGTCCGTGCCGCCAAGATGCAGATCAAGGAAGCCACGATGGCCGACACGATGACTCACGAGAGTCTTCAGCGCAGCTTGGAACGCGTTGGAACCACCAGTGATGCCTTGCGGACAGAACTCACGGCCCTTGTGGTGGAAACTCTCCCGGAACTGTCGCTCGAGGGAAGACGGAAGGTCATGGCCGCGCTTGAGCGGAGAGGACCACCCTGGATGCGGTAGTGCCACCGGCTTCGTGACACAGAGTCGCTTCCTCCTCCGCCTGGACGAATACCATATCCTTTCCCCAGACAGATACCTTGTCGTTGCCCTCACCATGGTTTCTGAGCCTTACACCATCCTCCCCGCAAAAGTCTAAACCCTCGCGCAGGATTTTCGCCGATCTCTCGTATCATTTGTGACAGCTCATGAGAGGGAGGTCTGCATGGCACATCGAATATCCACGAGATCGTTCATCAGCCGAATTGGATTCTTCTTAGCCACATCGATCTTGGCAGCTTGCCATGGTGGGCCACCCGGAGGTGGTGGAGGATTCCAACGGCCGCAGCCCGAGGTCACAGGACTCTCCTATGCCAGCCAATCCTTCCCCGCCCTGGCGACCAGTCTCGATACCAATGGAGACGGCGGGATCTCTCAGCAAGAATTGGACGCGTACCTTTCGCAACGATTCACATTTCTGGATGCCGACGGCAACGGCACGGTCACGAGGGAAGAGTTCCGCACAGCGGAAGAGCGAGACAAAACACTCCAACGACAGAAACAGGAGTACCTCGACCGCACTTTTGGCCGTCTCGATTCGGATAGTGACGGCCAGCTGACCAAGAATGAGTTGCTCACGGAAGCCACACAACGATTCAAGCGTGCCGACGTCGATGGCGACGGCGCGCTGACAGCAGAAGACCTAGCCTCTCCCAACGGGCCGCCTCAGCAAGGTATGCGTGGCGGACGGAGCCGCGGCTTCGGCGGACAGATGGGACGGGGATTTTAGATCATGAGTGACTCTCTCTACATCACCACTGAGAGCGGACGAGTCATGGCGTTCGACACAGGCACCTCTCAGCTTCGTGTCCTGTACGACGATCCGTCGCACGAAGTGCTCTTTGGCATCGCCTGTCATGGTGACCGGATGTTCTTGAGCGGGGCGACGGGCCTGACAGCTGGGCGCATCACGCCGCACGGATTTGAACCGGTCACCACCCATGTCCCTTTCCCTCCTCCGATGCGGGGAGAAGGCCGCCGCCTGATGCGGTGGCTCTGGTCTCAGGTTGGAGCACACTCCAGAGCGATCCCCTATGACAAACCGGGCCTCCATCAGATGAATCTGTACCAGGATCGGTTGTACATCGCTGCGACAGTATGGAACGAAATCTGGGTTGTGGACTTTGGATTACACATGCTCGAACGCATCGCACTCCAGCCCCACAGGAGAGACTTCTATCACCTCAACAATGTGTTCTGCGACGGCGCCGCGTTTTATGTCTGTCTCAATCGCTATGACGGACGTCATGGCATCGGCGGCTACGCCAAGTTCGACTTGGCCTGGAACGAGATCGAGCGGCGAGCCATCGGTTGGCAATCGCACGCCTTCTCCGTCATCGACGGACGAACCGTACAACTGTGCTGCCTAGACCCCGCCACTGATACGCAAGGTCGCTACCCGAGACGGGCGGGCCTTTTGGTGAATCACGACCTCGTCTTCGAGTACGACGCTCGCCAGTATTTCCTCAAGGATTTTTCGATGAACAACGACCGCATTTATATCGTTGGTGGGAGTACCACGGAGCGGACGAACCGCGCGAGTTCGACGGGTGTCTTGTTCGTGTTGACTCGTGACTATGAGCTGATTGAGGAATGCATATTCCCCGGAACTGGAGGGTTCAATGGGTGCCGGCTCACGGGAATCGACTACAGCAAAGGCGTCGAACCCAACTTACAGGAAGCAGCAGCGTCGGTCGTCGCCACCACCCTGTCCGATGACATGATGGGCGACTTTGCGCTCGAGGGTACTAGATTGCCCTCAACGGAGAGTGAACCGATATGAAGATCGCGGCGTTGGACGGTTCCCGTCAGTTGCTTGATGGCTCAGCCCACACACAACAGACCCGCGCCTTCACCCTGTGGGTTACAGGACTCCCTGGTTCAGGGAAATCAACCCTCGCCCAGGCGGTACGCGTGGCCCTCAAGGAGCAGCATGGCATCGCTTGTGGGTTCCTGGATGGAGACACAGTCCGCGCGACACTGTCACGTGACCTTGGGTTTTCAAGGGAAGATCGCATTGCCAACACCTTTCGCATCGGGATGCAAGCCTACCTCTTGGCCAAACAGGGGATTCCCGCTCTCGTGGCCTCCATCGCACCCTACCGAGCGGCCAGGCTGCACGTCAGGAAACTGGTGGAGGCCACTGGCAGTGCGGGCAGTTTCGTCGAGGTCTTTGCCGACTGTCCGATCGACGTATGCATGTCACGCGATCCCAAAGGCCTCTATGCCCGTGCACGCGCAGGATTGCTGACTGGTCTTTCAGGAGTCGACGATCCATACGAAGCGCCGGAACATCCGGATATACATCTCCGCACAGACCTCCTAAGTGTTCCAGAAGCGGTCCAGAAGATATTGGAATGTCTTGCAACACGACAGCTCATGAACGGGCTTCCTCAAGCCGTCAAAATCTAACGAAAGAAGGACGTGTCATATGAAACACATTCTGGTTATTGAGGGCAATAGGCGCCTGCACGAGCATACCGATGACCAGTTCCGTACCTCCACCCATCGGATTCAGTTCGCATCGACGATGTCGGATGCTGTCTGCCTCGCCGAATCCGCTGTCCCGGACGCCGTGATCATATCCGTGCCCTCTTTGGATCAGCATGGATTCGAGACGCTTCAGCGTGTGACCCGGCTGTTTCCCAGCAGCCGAGTCCTGGCAATTGCGACAGCGATCGCAGTGGTCGAGTACTCCCGCAATACCTGTGTCGCGGCCTATCGGCTGCGAGCTGACCTACCGTCAGCGGTCCGGGAAATTCTGGCATTAGTCGAAGAAGGGTTCTGGGACGGTGAGAAAGATGACGCGGAGGGGCTATGTCCTACACACACCTTGGCACAACGGTCTTGATTGCCTGCATGATCGGAATCAGTACGCTGCTTCCGCTGTCGTTTGGCACTGAACTGACGACACAGGCAAACGTAACGAATCTTCATGTGGATGTGGAGGATGGCACGGAGCCTGTCGCGATGATGCCGTGTTTTGGACCACCCGATGAGACCCTCCGCGTGGGCGGACAGCAAATTCTGCACTATCGCCGGCTTCCGAGCAGCGAACGGCTCCAGACCTGCTTGAGAGAAACCGCCACCGACGAGATGTATGTGCTGGTGAATGGGCGAGGAGTCGTGAACGAATTCCTGCTCACAACGAGTCCTGGGCAGCGCACAACACAGGCTGTCCAGCACCCTGAGTGAGCAATTATGCCAGGTCGAACGTACATCTTCGCGCTGCTCATACTGGCCTCGCTCGGCCAACAGGGCTACATCGTCCGGTCGTCAGAGGGCTTGCAGAAATGATGCGACACGCCGCCATTACGGTGTTGAACGGCGGCAGACTGAAGGAGCCACGCGTTCCAGCTGTTGTCATCACTCCCCACTCACACCACTCGGCGTGAAGGGGATAACCAAGGAGGCACCCCATGAAAAGCCATGTTGTTCTCGTTCTTTCCCTGGCAGCGGTCGCCATCATGTACGCGAGCGTGTTTGCCCAGTCCACCGACCGCCCGACGAGACCGCCTGACAGTTTTGGTCAGTCGGGCAACCGGCCTGACAGCGTTCCTCAACGCCCAAGCGAGGCCTACGGCCAACAGGGCGACCGGCCAGCCAATGCCAGCGCCCAGCGCCCAACGAATTCGTATGGCCAACAGGGCCAGCGGCCAGACAATGCACCCCAGAGACCATCCGGTTCGTACGGTCGCCGCGGTGGACGCTGAAATCACTGCTGGCCTTCTAGGATCTTAGAATGCGACGCCATTCCTCACTCATCCTCTTGTTCCTCGTGCTCTTGCTAAGCCAACAGGGCTGCGTTGGCGCGGTGATTGGGCCGGCTATGGGACTCATGCGGCTTGCAATGGGAGGCGATGCGAGCGGCACCGCCTATGTTCCCACCATCACGCTCGCGGAGAGTCCGAGGACTATCGAGGCGCACGCGCGGCTCGGTTCATTCGAAACCAATATCCCTCAGGCGAACCCTGAGACAGCACGGAGAGACCAAGAAGTCACTCAATCCATGATGGAGGGAGACTTGGCCGATCTCGTGCGGCAGGCCGTCCTTGCCGATTTCCGGATGAATTTGGTCTACAGCAACATCCGTCTTCACGAGAAGCATCCCGACCTCGTGATCCAGGGACACATCTACCAATTCTCCGAGTATCGCTCGAAGCCTTGGTATGCAAAGACTCCGCTCATTGGGCGGCTCTTCAGCGACACCGAGCGGATTGAAGGCGGTGTCTCGCTGGACCTGATGGTGATGACACCCGACGGCGTGTTGATCGGCATGTACACGGGGCAATCCCGCTTTCCAACTGAGGTGTCGCCCACTCAGTCTCTGCCAAAGAACCAACGGACCCCCGGCCAATCCCTGAACCGAGCCTTCACAGAGGCTGTCCGCCAGATTCGCGCCCAAATGCTGGCTGACGAGCAATTGAGTACCCGGACGTGGTCCCGACAGCCGATCAATGGCCATGCCGCCGCGGCTTCCACGAAGCCGGTTTTCTAACCACACCGCACCAGCGTCATACAGAAAGGACCGTCGATGCCGACCCAACCATCCCGATCATCCGATTGCCGAATCTGGTTCCTGGCTGCGGCCATTGCCATTGGTCTCTTCTCCCACGGCCTCTCTGCTTGCAGCAGCAACGGCAGTGCGACTGACTTATCCAATCTCACCATCTCGTCCGGAACCTTGAGCCCGGTTTTTTCGCCGAACACGACCACCTACTCAACGCTCTTCGTCGGCGCCTCTACCATCACCGTCACCCCAACCGTCGCAGACAGCGCGTCGTATTTCTATGTCAACGGCACCCAAGTCGCGAACGGCTCATCATCCGACGCGATCGACGTTTCAGCCGGCGATACCACCATCACCGTGGATGTGGTCTCAAGCGACATGCTCTCCTCCAAGACCTATTCGATCACCGCGCGTCACATCAGCCAGCAGGCCTACACAAAGGCGTCCAATACAGGCGTGAGTGACGAACTCGGTCATAGCGTGGCCCTTGATGGCGACACCCTGGTTGTCGGTGCCCCATTCGAAGCCAGCAACGGGATCGGCGTAAATCCTTCCACTCAGAATGACAACAACGCGGTCGAGAGTGGGGCCGTCTATGTGTTCACTCGGTCCAGTGGCGTCTGGACTCAACAGGCGTACATCAAGGCCTCGAACGCCGAAGCAGGCGATCAATTCGGTTGGAGCGTGGCCGATCCGGCAATACCTGGACTCAGCAGGCCTATCTCAAAGCGTCGAACACCGGCGGCGGCGATCTCTTTGGGTGGAGTCTGGCGCTCTCCGGCGACACGCTGGCGGTGAGCGCTAACGGCGAGGATAGCGCGGGCACAGGAGTCAATGCCCCCCTTCAAGGTGACAATAACGCTCCGAACAGCGGTGCCGTCTATCTCTTCACTCGCGCGAGCGGAGTTTGGACGCAGCAGAGCTACGTGAAGGCTTCGAACGCGGATCTCGACGACCAGTTCGGCAGCAGCATCGCGTTGTATGGTGACACGCTCGTGGTAGGCACGCCGAACGAAGACAGCTGGGGCGTCGGAGTGAATGTCGCCGTTCAGGGAGACAACAGCGCGGCCAACAGCGGCGCAGCGTACGTCTTCCAACGCAACAGCGGCGTCTGGGCGCAGGAAGCCTATCTCAAAGCCTCGAATACCGGCACCGACGATCAGTTCGGAACAAGCGTGGCCATAGCCGGCGACACAGTTGTCGTTGGTGCTGCCCAGGAAGACGGCAATGGGACCGGAGTAAACCCCAACACACAAGGCGACAACGGCGCCACCGACAGCGGAGCCGTGTACGTCTTCACGCGATCCGGCAGTACCTGGACTCAGCAGGCCTATCTCAAGCCGTCGAACACCGGCGCCGGCGATCGATTTGGAGATTCCATAACGCTGGCTGGAGATACACTGGCGGTCGGCGCGCCGTTCGAAGACAGCATCGGCGTTGGGATCAGCCCCTCCGCAGAATCCGACAACAGCGCCGCAAACAGTGGGGCCGTGTACGTCTTTGGACGCACGTCCGGCGCTTGGCGCCAGGATGCGTACCTCAAAGCGTCCAACACCGGATCGGGTGACATGTTCGGCTCAGCGATCTCGCTCGCAGGCGATTCGCTGGCTGTAGGCGCGCCGGAAGAGGACGGCGCCGGCACGGGAATCAATCCAGGGATCACGAGCGAAGCCGACAACAGCGCGGCCAACAGCGGAGGCGTCTATGTGTTCAGATAAGGAGGCGCATGACGAACGCCCGATTACAAGAAGGAAACCGTCATCCCTTGAGAAGAGAGGAGATCGTCCTCTCACCATGACAACGCCACAAGATGACGAACCAGCCGCCGCGTTTGTCGCTTCACCGGCGCAGAAACAGCGTAGAGAATGTCGGGCCACAGTGCATGCAGCTTGTCTGTACGAAGCCTGCGAATTTGTTAATGACGGCCATCTGATCCTCCTACAAGGTAGAGCCATCATGCTCAATCGCAGTGCCCATGGTGTGTCGTTGTTTACAAGCGTCGCCCTGCGGGTCGGTCAAACCATAGAACTGATCACCCCGAAGCCCTGGAGACGCCGTTCGGTCAATCTGTTTGAGGTGAGATGGATACAGCTGCAAGCGGTGAGGCGTCAACATAGACTCTATCGGGTCGGCTGCAGCCTTCTGTTCGGACCGTTGCACTATTGGATACTCTGAGTGTAGAAAGAAATCACGGTCGTTGATTCGGCACGAACGACAATCAGAAAAACGCCATCGATGCGTATGTGAGCGTCGAATTGTACTGATCGGTGATCCCGCGGTCGTAGCGGAGCACTTGCCCATTTTCCGCCCGGACTAATCGGAGCAGTGACTAGATGGGTGAGAAGCCGGAGATCTGGCGCTAGTCTTGTTCTTTCTTGTTATAGGTGGCGTGGCGAGTTCCACGACGACGGACACAGCCTCTCTGTTGCCGAACACCCACCAAGCGCCCGGACAGCAGCTGAATCGTGCCTTTACAGAATCGATGCGTCAGATCAGACAACAAACGGCGATGGATGCGCGCTTGATGAGCAGGCAATGGAGGTGATGTCCATCAGCAACCTACTCCTCTCGCAATCCTTCGACCACCGGCTGTCTTGCCGCCCAGCGCGCAGGCCAATACCCGGCGACCAGCGCAGCCGTGAGTGCAAGTCCTACGGCTTGCAGAATCACTCCGCCAGGGACCGTCATCTGGATCGTCCAGCCGAACGATTGTTTGTTGATGACATGGATGAGCAGCAAGGCGAGCAACAACCCTCCCGCGACCCCCAACACGGCCCCAATTAATCCAAGATAGGCCGCTTCCCACAGAACTAACCGTTCTACTTGGCTCGTGCTGGCACCGATCGTCCGTAACGCGGCAAACTCACGTCGCCGTTCCAATACGGCCGTCACCAAGGTGTTTACGATACCAAGCACGGCCACCAGTACGGCAATAGCCTCAAGGACATAGGTCAGGACAAAGGAGCGGTCGAAGATATCGAGAATCTCTTGGCGCAACTCGTGGTTTCGGATCACCAACGGTGGAAGCGTCATTCCGTCCATTCCAGCGACGCGCGTCACAATCGATCGCCGCACATGCTCTGCATCGACTCCTGGCGCCAGGTAGACGGAATACACGGTCACCCGGTCGTCGTGCCACTGTCGCCGATACCATGCGCGATCCATCACCATCTTCCCACCGTCCGTCGCGTAGTCGTAAAAAATCCCCTCGACGGGCACTGCGACGGGTCCCGCAGGCGTCGTGATCGTGAACCTGTCCCCCTCGTGAAGCTGCAACCGAGTCGCCAACACTTCCGACAGGAGCGCGCCCCCTGTTTCTGCGGCTCGACGCAAGGCTGCGCTTGAATCTCCATGGACCATCAGATACCGGCTGCGCTGGGCGTGGAGCCGGAGATCTCGTGACACCAGCGCCACCGATTGACCTTCAACGCCTACATACGCCTCACGATACGTATCGACCGCGGCAATGCCGTCAATGGCCGACAGCGTCAAATCCCAGGTCCCCGGCAACGCGCGCGAGGCCTGACCAGATTGTTTCCCCTGAAGCCACGATTGCGGGGCGACAATGAGATCGGCCATCACGGTTTCGTCCACCCAATATTCGACCGTGTCGCGAAAACTGCGAACCATGACGACGACTCCGATCATGATTGCCAATCCCACCATCAATGCCGACACCGTCACCGCATTCCGTCCAGGATGACGCGACGCCTGGTCTGCTGCGATGAGCCTGAGGCTTCCCCCAACCACCATCGTCTTGCTCTCTCGCCGGAGTGGTCGCCAACCCAATGCCTTGATGCAGATCGGCGCGAGGCAAGAGAGTGCCCCCAAAAGACACACCGTCGCGAAATAGCCAAAGAGCGGGAGATTTCCAACCGGACCCATCAACGAACAGATCCCTGCCAGCGCCAACAGCCCAAGGCTCACCCATCCCCACAGACCTGCTCTCAGATGATTCGTCGCTTCATAATCTCCCGGCGCTAAGGCGCGAACCGTCACCGTTCTTCCTGCTTCCGCGCTTGGCCCCAAGGCTCCCACCATCGACACCACCGTCCCGAGCAACACCCCTTTCGCCACTGCCATGAAGGTCACCGTGTCCATCGACAGCATCGCCCCGCTGGAGGTGACCGGCGCATAGAGATCTGAAACCGTTCGGCTGACGAGCGACACCAACCCCCTGGACAGCCAGACCCCGCCAAGGCCTCCCACGAGCCCGCCCAAGAGCCCGAGCAGTCCAGCCTCCATGAGAAATAGGCCCGCAACTCGGCGTTCCGTCATACCGAGCGCGCGATAGATGCCGATTTCGCGCCTCCGTTGCGCCACGACAAAAGCGATCGTGTTGTAGATCAAGAACACCCCGACGAGCAGCCCCACCCAGCTCATCACCGAGAGATTCAGCTGGAAGGCCCAGACCATATTTTCGACTTGTTTTGTTCGCTGCGCCGGTCGCTGCACAATAAAATGAGGCGGAAGAACCTCGCGCAGGGCATCGATGATCGTGTCGAGCGGGCGGTTAGGCGTCGTCACCAACTCGATCCGATCCAGCCGCCCGACCGATTGGAACAAGAGCTGCGCCGCCGCGATATCCATGACGGCAAGCCGATCCCAGAGGGATGTGCCCGCTGTCTCATGATGGATGAGCCCTGCAACTCGCAGTGGCACGACACGCCCCCCTACCGTCACCTCGACAATGCTACCCACGTTCAGATTCCAGTCGGCAGCCACCTGACGACCAAGGTACAGAGTGTCTGGAGCCAGCAGCGCTTCCAACGCCGCATCGGCATCAGCCTGCGCAAGGCGAAAGCCTCGCGCGCCGGACTCTGCCAGTAGATCCAGTCCTAGTATCTGAAGCATTTGCCCTCGCGCCTCCCCCTGGGCAATCACCACCGATTCTTCAATGACCGGAGCGGCGCTCACGACTCCCTCGACTGCGCGGACAACCGAGATGGCAGACTCATCCACTCCAAGATCGTGGCCTGCAATTTCCACCGTGGCGGGTCCTGCGACGGTCGTGACCGCTTGCTCGAACGATCGAAGGACTTGGATGTTCGCCGTCCCGATGGCCACAGAGGCCAGCACGCCCAGCGCGACTCCGGCAATACTCAATAGGGTGCGAAATGGCCGCTGGAGGGCATGGGCGCGGATCAACGCGCGATAGATCCTGAGTGGTATAGTCATCTAGAGCGTGTGTGCGCCGATAACGGAACGAGGCATTGTGGATACAGGAGCGAGGATGAATCGATCATGCGAACCAATAACGAAACCCTGCGCAAATTGGCCGTTTCGTTTACAGCCAGACAGACCTTTGCTAGACTCGCGTGAGTCAACGATGAGAGGGCATTGATGGGCATACGGACTGCTCTGAACCGAAAAATCCAGCTGCCACAGGAAGAGCTCGATATCGAGCTCCTCACACCTCGGCAACGCGATATCCTTCGCTTGGTGTCGATCGGACACACGAACCGCGAGATTGCGGAGATGCTCGATATCAGCGTCCGCACGGTCGAGGTGCACCGATTCAATTTGATGCGACGGTTGAATGTGAGAAACGTGGCGCAACTGCTCCGACGGGCCCTGCAATTGGGACTCCTTGCCAAAACGTTCGGGGCCAAGTAAGCCTATAATTCCTTGAGCCGTCCCCGGCAATCTTCCAGCCTCGTATAACCCCTCTTACCGAGATGGGCCGCCAGCTCGGTTTCCAATCGACCGAAGACATCAACCCCCTCCTCGACCAACACCGTTCCAATCTGCACAGCCGACGCGCCACATAGGACGTGTTCAAACGCATCTACGCCATTGACTACACCCCCGGTCCCGATGATCGGAATTCGCCCTTCGAAGACCTTCCAGAACGCCCTCACGTTGGCCAACGCGACTGGCTTGATGATCGTACCTCCCAGCCCACCGAACCCTCCCTTGGGCTTGATGACGACCTCCTCACGCTCCGGATCGACGACAAGTCCGTTGCCGACTGAGTTAATCAGGTTGAGAAAATCGACTCCGCACCGGCCGATCACCTCTCCCATCGCGGTGTGATGGGCTGGATCGAAATACGGAGGCAACTTGACCCCCATCGGAACCGTGATCACCTTGCGAACCCGCCTCAGCAATCGCTCGGAGGCTTCAGCATCATAGCCGATCTGAGGTTTGCCGGGAATGTTGGGACACGACAGATTGACTTCGATCAAGTCTGGCTTCGCGGCGTTGATGAGGGCGGCAATCGTCGGGAAATCGTCTTCACAGAGCCCGGCGACGCTGGCAATGACCGGCTTTCCGAGTGTCTTCAGTTCTGGAATGAGCGCGACATACGCCTTGTACCCGAGGTTCGGCAGGCCCATGGAGTTGATGGACCCACCGGGGAATCCATAGTATCGAGGTGTCGGATTGCCGTCACGAGGCTCAACAGTCATCGACTTCGTGACAATAGCCCCGGCACGAGATCTCCCCAGTGCCAGCAATTCTTCGCGCGTGACACAGAGAGCGCCCGAGGCGTTCATGAAACAGCTGGGGAATCGTACGCCGGCAATGGAGGTCGACAGATCCATCACGCGACAACCGTGACAGGCTCATGCTGCGTTCTCGCCGTGAGCCGCCCATCCTTCATGGCCCAGACATAATCGGCGGCCCCGGCGGCCTCGGCGCTATGGGTAACCAACAGCACCGTTTGGCGAAAGCGCTGAACGAGCGACCGAAGGAGGGTGATGATCTCAGCCCCATGCTGGGAATCCAAGTTTCCGGTCGGCTCATCGGCGAGAATAATCTGAGGCTGATGCACGATCGCCCGCGCAATCGCCACACGCTGTTGCTCCCCACCCGACAGCTCGCTGGGACGGTGATGTCGTCGCGCAGTCATCGAAACCAACTCAAGCACCTCCTCGACACGTACTTGTACCGATGCCCCTCGCTCCCCACGCAGCAACAGAGGAAACGCGACATTCTCCGCTGCCGTCAACCCTGGAATCAAATGAAATGCTTGGAAGACAATCCCAATTGTCTCTCGCCTGACTCTCGTCCAATCGTTGCTGGTGAATCGACTGGTCGAGTGCCCATCGAGGGAAATATCCCCCGAGGTTGGAACATCCAATCCACCGGTCAGGTTGAGCAACGTACTCTTCCCACAACCACTGGGACCGATAAACGCGCAAAAGTCTCCCTTCCCTACTTCGACAGAGACATGATCGAGCCCGGTGATGGTGTCGCCACCCCGCTCGTACACTTTCGACACCTGGTTGAATTTCACCATCGTGATCGACTTTCCCCCTCCACGCCATAACCCACGGAGTCCTTCCAATGGCGCTGATGGTTTTTCTCGCAGTCTGCTGCCTTCGTATATCACAACCATTTACAGAGCAACAACCTTGACAGAGACAATACATTCTCATAAAAGAAACGACCCGTCTGTTAACTGGAGCCCTTCTTCTGCAATGTCCTGCGAAGATACACAGGGTCTACTGATCGGGTGGTGCCGTCAGGCCGTCCGGTTCGTATTGCCGGTCGAATGTTTGGCATGTGGCGCCGCGCTCACCACTGATCCAGTGCCCTTCTTCTGTGCCATGTGCTGGCACACTGTCCGCCCGCTCCAGCAACCGGCTTGTGTCCGCTGCGATCAGCCGTTCGTCTCGCCAGCGGCCACAGCCTACTCTCCGAACCATCACTGCCAAGACTGTCAGAGCCGGCCGCCTGTTTTTGAACGGGCCTGGACCCTCTTCCCCTATCTTCCGCCCCTGCAGGAAGCGATCTGCTCATTCAAATATCGCGGCAAACATACACTGGCTAAGCCACTCGCGCGCTTGATGATCAGCGCCTTACCACAGGGAATCGACGCCGACGTGATTATCCCTGTCCCCTTACACCCAGTCCGTCTACGAGCGCGTGAGTTTAATCAATCATTACTGCTGGCCGATCAGCTTAGCCGTCACCTAGCCAAGCCGGTATCAGCCACCAACCTCATCAGAACCGCCGCGACCGATCCTCAAACCACCTTATCGCGGCAAGAACGGTTACGAAATCTACGCAACGCATTTAAGATCCGCAGACCACAGGAACTCGTCGGGAAGCGCATCCTCCTTGTGGACGACGTGTATACCACCGGTACGACATTAAACGAATGTGCGAAGACCTTACGCCATGCCGATACCGGGCCCGTTTATGCCTTGACGTTGGCTAGAACGATCGATACCGCCTTGGTGCCGGATCGCCTCTTGGCAGAACGGGCGAGAGAACCTCTGTCGAGCATAGGAATATAATCGATGCCGCTGTACGAATATCTCTGCCTCGATTGTAGGAAACGCAGCACAATCTTTATATTGAGCCTGGCCAACCAGACGCCGGCAACTTGCTCTCATTGCGCGAGTGCGCGGGTTGAACGAATCTTGTCTCGATTTGCTTCGCCGAAATCCGAAGAAACTCGCCTCAATGCCTCTTTGGATCTCAACAAACTGGCCGGACTTAATGAAGTTGATCCATAGAGCATGGTGCAACCTATGACGACCATAGGGATATAATCGATGCCGTTGTACGAATATCTCTGCCTCGATTGTAAGAAACGCAGCACAATTCTTATATTGAGCCCAGCCAATCAGGCGCCGGCAACCTGCTCCCATTGTGCAAGTGCGCGGGTTGAACGAATTCTGTCTCGATTCGCCTCGCCAAAATCAGAAGAAGCTCGCCTTGAAGCCTTGGCCGACCCCGACAATTTGGCCGGACTTGATGAAAAAGATCCACAGAGCATGACTCGGTTCATGAAAAAAATGGGCCAAGAAATGGGTGAGGATCTCGGTGAAGATTTCTCTGAGGCGATG
>SWDN01000005.1:94076-96869 GCA_005116775.1 Nitrospira sp. | reverse complement strand
TTGAAATCGGCATGCAGGCTCTTGATCATGCCGGACACCTGCGTCCCAACCTGAACTGAGACGACAGGATTGATCGTTCCTGTCGCAGTCACAAGTGAAATGACGGGACCTCGCTCAACCGCAGCGCTCCGATAGCGAACCGGGGCTTTGCGCTCTCCATTGAAAAAGACGTAGCCTCCAATAGCGAGCCCGACTGCCAAGACAGCGATAATCAGAATGGCGCGGCGCATCGACACCTTCTCCAATTCCTTTGCCTACTTGGTCGTTATTGTATCAACACGGTGGAAGGGAATCACCTGGCTGACAGGGCCTCTCTACGGCTCTAACAGATTGCGGAGATGATCTTTTCGGCATCGCAGAACTTAGATGGGCAGCACGTCCGGGGCAAACCTGGTCTGTCTGGTCCATCGCGTTGGTCTAATCTATCTCGTTTATATGGTTTAACTGGGTAGTCTGATCCAACCAAATAAACAATACAAACCAAACAAACCAATAAAACGAGACAGGCCGTCCGCCACGTGGCGGACGGCCTGCCAGACTCCCTGGGCTATCGCTCAGGTCAGGGACTGACGCTGATTCGTTCCTTAATCAAATCAAAGGTTTCCTTGGGCACCACGTTCTTGGCAACCAATTCGCCCTTCACCCGGTACGGACGATTCGTCACAATGCGATCCGCCACGTCTTTGGAGAGACCGAGCACGAGCACCATATCGCCGGCGGATGCCTTATTGACGTTCATGGAGGAAGATAGGGGCTGAGGAGCCGTCATCGCCGGAGAAGCAGGCATCCCGGATGGAGCAGAACTCACTGACGGTACAGACGGCGCCGGGGCGCTCGTCACAGAATGCGACTGATCTTTCAACTCTTTTTGATAGCGCGCCACCAGAGACTTGAGCGTCTCATTGTGCCGCTTCACGTCCTCATATTCATGACGCAAAGCGCGATTCTGGAAAGACAACTGCCTCACAGAAGATTCGAGGTCCTTGGTTCGACCTTCGACACTGCCACGTTCCTTGTCACGGCCATGTTGAATGCGCTCGAGCTCATCGTGAGCGACCTGGGCCTCATTCCCGAATTTCATATTGAGGTCCTTGAGCGTCTTGACCTGCTGCTCCAAGGCATTCTTTTGTGCGCGAGCCAGAGCCAACTCGGACTTAGTCGAATCGGCATCGGTCATGGCCTCTTCATATTTACTTTGGCTGACACAGCCGACCACTGAAACTGCGCCGATCATGACGACTGCCGCCATCCACCATGACTTCATGCGAACCTCCCCTCCCACTGAGCGTGATATATACAACAGATGCCGACTCCTACCCTTCTTCAGCCACTCCTTACTCGATAGCCAGTTGGATATGAGAGGGCAATAGGACACCTATAGGTACAACGTTGTGTGTATGCCAAGCCTATCCGTTTGTCAACAGATTTACAGGTCCTCCGCCCTCACACTTTATCGTGAACGGCTGAGCGATTCGCCTTCCTGCTTGACGGACTGCCGTCACTTTGTGAATATGCCCGAGACTCACCATCTCGACGCCACCTGGCTCAGAAAGTCATCGCATGAACGAATGGGGTCCTGGTCTCGCCACGATCTTGGGCATCGTGGAGGGGCTGACAGAATTTTTACCGGTCTCTTCGACCGGCCATTTGATTCTCGTCGGTCACTTCCTCGGGTTCGAGGGAGACATCGCTGCCAGCGCCGAGATTTCGATCCAACTTGGCGCCATCCTCGCCGTCATCGCCTACGAACGACACAAGCTCGCATCGATGATCGGGCAAGCCGTCCAGGAGCAGCGGGACATCTCCGCGGTGGTCCGAGCACGAGGAACAACCCCTTGGTCGAACATCGTGATAGCCTCCTGGGCTGCCCACAAGAATCTCTGGTTCCTCATCGGACTCGGCCTCGCCTTCTTGCCGGCAGCCGCGATCGGATTTCTCACCCATAGCTAGATTAAAGGCCATCTGTTCACGCCGCAAACTGTGGCCGCCTCTTCAATCATCGGGGGCTTGATTATTCTCGCGGTCGAAGCGCGCCGCAGCCAACCACACGTTCACCAAATTGAGCAGGTGAGTTTGAAATCCGCGTTCTGGATCGGCGTAGCACAGTGCGCCTCACTGCTGCCCGGCATGTCCAGATCCGGCTCCACCATCATCGGAGGGCTCTTGGTAGGGCTGGAACGTAAAGTCGCAACGGAGTACTCGTTCTTTCTCGCCCTTCCAACCCTCATCGTTGCCACCTGCTATCAAATGTGGAAATCACGGGACG
This sequence comes from Nitrospira sp., assembly GCA_005116775.1. Classification (GTDB taxonomy): domain Bacteria; phylum Nitrospirota; class Nitrospiria; order Nitrospirales; family Nitrospiraceae; genus Palsa-1315. The sequence goes on along the minus strand of SWDN01000005.1, from coordinate 94,603 downwards.
TCTTTCGGCAAGATGATTACCTGGCGCTTGGGATCGGAATGCTCGTGTCGTTTGTCGTCGCCTGGATTGTAATTGCAGCCTTTCTCACGTTCGTGAAACGCCATACGCTTCGACCCTTCGCCTACTACCGCATACTCATGGGCATCGTCGTCTTCTATATCTTCGGATTCTAGAAACCTGCCAGCAGATCATTGGACAGGCGCTTGGGATTTCAGTTATTCTAGCCCTGCTTGTCATCGATGATCAGCTTCTGCGATCCCCATACCGTGAAAGCAGTCGACCTGATCGTCATATGTTTTTAGGCGCACGACAAAGGAGGGCATCGCACGATGGCTCAGTCTAATTCGGACACTGTCCATGTCTTCGATACATGGGTGAAGGGTACAAAGCGGTTACTGCACTTCGACGTGATGACAACCGATGAGGCGACAGCGCTGACGCTCGCCAAGCAGCATCTGGCCAGCATTGGGGAAGGCGACGTGCCGGTGACCGTGAAAGAATGTCAGTTCTGCCACACTGAACCGCTG
>SWDN01000005.1:80735-93976 GCA_005116775.1 Nitrospira sp. | reverse complement strand
GCAAGGCCGCAGGCAAATCGAACCCGGAGGCGTACCCTCAGGGGTACGTTGAGGAGTTCGCACGACTGAGAACGACGCTGGGGACATTTTTCATCGGCTTGACTTATGGATGTACAGGATTTTTTAGTCCAAGGCGAAGGCCACGAAGAAGATAAGCGCGAAGCCTGGCAACTCTTCCAGCAGGCCTATGAACGCCAGATGAAGGGCGAGCTTGAAGAAGCTGTGACGCTCTATAAGAAATCGATTGAGATCCATCCGACTGCCGAGGCCTACACCTTCCTTGGCTGGACCTACAGCTTCATGGGGCGGCTCGACGATGCAATCGAGGAGTGCCACAAGGCCATTGCGCAGGATCCCGACTTCGGCAACCCCTATAATGACATCGGGGCCTATCTGATCGAAAAAGGCGAACTCGACGAAGCGATTGTCTGGTTTCAGAAAGCCCTGCTAGCAAGACGCTATGAGAGCCCGGCCTTCCCCCATCTCAACCTCGGTCGGGTCTACGAGCGCAAGGGCCAATGGACCGAGGCCATCGATTCCTACAAAAAAGCCCTGGCGCTCAACCCCAATTACTCGTTGGCCAAGAAAGCGTTGGGACGATTGATCAGCTCCCTCAACTGAACTCGTTTATTTGGTTTGTTTGGTTTCTCTAGTTTCTTTGGTTGAAAGGGGCAGCACAGCTCAATTACATCGTCCGAGTCGAGACAAACCACATGAACCAAAAGACCATTCTCGTCGCAGTGACAGACATTTTTTTCTACACCAAAGTCCGCGATGCCATGATGGCAATGGGCTACAAGATCGAACGGGCTCGGACGCAACAAGACATCGCCGAAAAGTCTTCAGCCACAAACCCAGCCGCGTTCATTCTGGATATGAATGACGACAGATTAGACGCCTTCCAGGCTGTAGACACACTGAAAGCCGACGCACGCTTGAAGACCATTCCCATTCTCGCCTTCGCCAATCACGAAGAAGTCGAGACGTTTCATCGGGCCAAAGCACTGGGGGTAACCAGGATTGTCTCGCGCAATGAGTTTTCCTCTCGCTTGAAAGACCTAATCGAGGAAGTGATCAGCGGTCAGCACTCAGCCATCAGCAGTCAGCTGAATCCGAAAGCTGATCGCTGACAGCTGAAAGCTTCCAAGCCATTAAGGAACTATGAAACACTCACCCATCCATGAACACCACCTGAAGCTCGGCGCAATCTTCGAGGAGGCCGCCGGGTGGGACATGCCCGCTCACTATGGCACGTGGGTTGAGGAGTATCAGGCAGTGCGCCAGACCGTTGGGCTCTCAGACCTCTCGCACCGAGGCAAGATCCGCGTCACTGGCGACGATCGTGTGAAATGGCTACAAGGCCTCATCAGCAACGACATTCTCCCGCTCCAGCCAGGCCAGGGCCGCTATTCAAGCTTTCTCACACACAAGGGCAAGATGCTCGGCTATTTTCGAGTCTATGTCCTTCTCGACAGTGTATGGGTAGAAGATGTCGGCGAGGTCGGCGATGCCACCTACCAAGCCCTGCGAAAGTTTCTGCTGTACGGCATCAAAGCCAAGATGGAGAACTGTGCGGAGTCCTGGGGGCTCTTGCTGGTCAGTGGGCCCAAGGCCTGCGTGACAATCAGCGCCGCCTTCGGTGTCGAGATGAGCGACCTGACGCCGGTGAGCGCCATCGCCGCGAAAATCGGCGGCCACACCGCGTATGTCCTGCGTACAGAAGAAACAGGAGAGATAGACCTCGAAGTATTGCTGCCTGCCGATATCCTCCATACGGCCTGGGAACGGCTCATGGAGGCCGGCGCGGCATACGGTATCAAGGCAGTCGGAAGTCACGCTCGCGAAGCCCTCCGCATTGAAGCAGGCCTGCCGAAGGCTGGACCGGACCTCAACGAAGAGATCGTCCCACCGGAAGCGAGCCTGGAAGGAAAAGCGTTCAGTTTGAATAAGGGTTGTTATCCAGGGCAAGAAGTCGTGGCGAGAATGGACACCTACGGCAATGTGCGGCGTCATCTGGTTGGACTGGTGATGAAGGATGCCGCGTTGCCCCCGAAGGGAGCTAAGCTCTTTGCAGGCGATCGTGAAGTCGGATGGGTCAGCAGCGCCACCCGATCACCGCAGTTCAATCAAGTGATCGCCTTGGGATTTCCGCTGCGGGATTTCAGCAAGGCAGGCACAGAATTGACCGTGGAATTCGACGGTTGCAGACATCCTGCCACCGTCCATACTTTGCCCTTTTACATCAAGAGTTAGCTCGATGACACAACGCTGGATCGTTCTCATAGCAATGCTCGGACTCATGCCGATGATCACGGCCATGGGGCCGATGGATGACGCGTTACTGACAGGGGCGTACAAAGGAGATCTCGGCGAAATCACCAGAGCCATCGAAAAAGGGGCCGATGTCAACGCGGCGGACCAGGACGGAATCACTCCGCTTTACAGGGCAGCTGAAAAGGGGCATCAAGACGCTGTGGCCCTGCTACTGGACAAAGGCGCAGATGTGAAACAGGTGACGACGAACGGATGGACGGCTCTCCATGTCGCCTCACAACAAGGACACCAGGAGATCGCGGTCATGCTGTTGATGAAGGGAGCAGACAAGACGGCGAAGGATGCCAAAGGCCTACGACCAGTCGATCGTGCACGCGAAAAAGGCCACGCTGCGCTGGTACCTTTGCTGGAGCCGTGAAAGTGATCGAAGAAACAGAGATATTCTGATTTTCTTGACGCCTGATCCAAGCAACAGCCAGCAACAATTCAGAATGTCCCCATTCCCGTGCCCAGCATTCATGAGGGGTGCTCCTCTCCGCCCGCTACTCTAATTGAAAAGATGCAACATGTCCTGCTGATATTGGCACAGAGGGCCAAGGCTTCGGAGGACACCCGCTGCGCATTCGTCCACAACAAATGCGGGCGAGGGAGAGCATTGACAAGTATTTGGCCATGCGCAAAAATCACGCGTCAGCTTGCAGTCTGTCGGTACGCACGATGCTGGTCTGCATACTCAATAGTTAGACGGCCGTAGACACATGTTTGGACTCTCCAAAAAGAAGCTGCCGCAGCCCCCACGCGAGTTTCCGCCTGTGCCGAAGTGGAGACCGTCGATCCGTCAGCCCTTGGATAGAGTCGTTGAACGGGTGGCCCACTACACTGATCAGCAGAGAGACTTCGTGGTGTTCGAATACGGCACATGCGTACTCGTCCAAGACGGTCTGTCGGAGGAGGAAGCAGCTGCTCAGGCGAAGGACCTTCTGTCTAAGATCTTCAACTTCCATCCAGACATGAACCCAGGGCACATGAAGGACGGGAACATCACGGTCCAGTACAACGAACCAGCATTGAATGTTGTTCTGGAAGACATCGTCCAGCTCAACTGGGCCGAGATCGAACGAAACCATCAAGATGCCCTAGTGGCGAGTGAGGTTCTGATGACTCCCTTGGGACCAAACAAGTTTGATGACTTTGGCAAGAAGGCTCTTTTGGGCCGCTGCTACATGTTCATGGATGCGCAGGATCCGAAGGTCGTAAGGATTGAACGCGCTGCCGTTTAACAAGGGGGTTGCACCGCACGGCGGCAAGCCGCAGCGAGGGCTAATCGGTGATCGCACGTATCGTCAATAAAGTGCCGGCCATGATCGCGCAGTGGGCCGGTGGTGAACCCGGGCGTTAGCTCCAAACAGGATCCCACTATAATTGGTAGCTCGAAGAACCGTTCCGCCTGGTGTAAGGTGACCAGAGATGTTGGCGCGAGGTATCGTTCGAATTAGCGCCTACCGTTCCGGATTCCTCGCCGCCGCGACAGCACTAGCAAACGCCAACAAGCTCTTCCGCTCGTCGTCTTCGAGCGCCAGCAAGAGGTGGGCTTCTTCGCCATGCATTAGGCGGAGACTCAGAAACGGTTCTTCGCGGCGCTTTTCCTTGTTGTCCCACATCGCATCGATCAACTGAACTTTGTCCAACTGGCCGACCGACAGCACGTCATAACGAAAATACGAATCGCCGATGACCATGTCGAACAGCACATTGCCGGCAGTGAGCAGCACGAGATTGAAGCGCCCCTGATCTTCGTAGCCCTCCGGCAAAAACTTGTTGATATGGCAACGCGCGACTTTGCGATCCCCTAACGCTGCACGAATCTTTTCCTTCAGCGCCGGGTAATCGATCTGCATAGCCTTTTCATCGGCCCCCGTCGCCGATGCAGCAGCATTCTGAGCCTGTTCGAATATCTCATCCGCAGACATTAACCCTGCCATCTATGTCGTCCTTTCATTCGAGCACAATTAACTAGCCCGCATTATTCATGAACACTTCTGCTGCAATCGCCGATCCGCCGCTACGACGAGCCTTCGGCTGGCGGGCTCGCCCCTCGGACCTTCAACGTACTACACGAGTACGCCTCAGATCCTCCGGCCTCCGCGCGCCGGTCTCGCGACACGGCTCGACGATTTCGCGACGAACTGTCATGGATAATGCGGGCCTGCCGCACGCCGAGCCTTCACAGCCCTGGCGACACCGATCAATCCCAGAGCTGCCCACGCAAACTCCAAGAAAATGAATCCGACTCGCTGATCCTCAATCGCCACGACTGCTAACAGCAAGGACCCAATAATGTTGAACGCGAGGTATCCCGTGTGCAGCTCACTCCAGACCCCGCTCTGAAGTAAGCCATACGCCGACAGCACCATCAAGGCGCCCAACACAGACGTTAGCTGTAACAGCATCGCGCACCTCGTTCCGGCCTCACGCACACACGCAACAGAGTCGTACCGTAACTGGCCGCCTGTCTCGACTTCAAGAGAATTTTCGCGGACGACGGCGGTTACTTGGCATGCAGACGATGAGAAAACCGCACGGCGCCGACTTCGTCGAGGACTGTGACCGTGAAAGAGGATCCGGTGACCTGAACCAGACCGAAATTCATGTACCCGCCTTCATTGATCAATGTCGTCGGGCGTAGTCCCACGCTGGCCTCGGTCAGTCGACCAGGAGCGGCAGATAAGGGGCCGGCGATAAACTCATGGAAGTCAGGAACTCCGTCACCGTTCGGATCGTACGCATTGGCCTGGACATAGTGAACATCGCCAGCCAGGAACACCAGATTCTTCATCTTCTGTCCAAGAATGTAGTCCACAATCGCCTGCCGCTCGCGCTCGAATCCGGTACCGTCTGTTCCCCCGGCCCAACCATCGTTCCCAGGGACACCCGCTCCTCCACCCTTAGGAATCGACAGAGGAACAGATGTCACAATTACTTTCCATGTCGCGGTTGACCCGTTCAACCCACTCTGCAACCATTGAAGCTGTCGTTCTCCCAACATCGTCTTCGCCGGACCATCCCGATCGGCATTCGGGCTCCGATACTGCCGCGTATCGAGGATAAACACGTCGAGATCTGCTCCGGCACGCACCATTCGATAGAGCCGCTGGGGATCGTCAGACGCCACACGGATCGGCCAATACTCGCGCAAGGCCTGACGCCCGACCGGCATCTGGCTTTCAAAAGGTCCTGCAAAGTTATTCCGCACTTCATGGTCGTCCCATATGGCATAGACTGGAGTGGTCTCCAAAAACCGCCGCAAAGCCTCCGCACCCCGTTGGTAGCGATGGCGTGCACGGTACTCAGCCAGGGTCGTCGCCCGAAAGTCAGCGCCCGGTTCGTTCGGAGGCGACGGGCATACATCGTCGGCGTACATTGTATCGCCGAGAAACAGGAAAAAATCGAGCGGTTGAGCGCGCATCACATCGAAGATGGGATAGCCGGCAGCGCCACGCCTGCAGCGTCCCTGCCCACCCAAATCGCCGCTCCAGGCAAAGGTCACAGGCGCATGGCTCATCGTATCGGGGAGCGTCGTAAATTCCCCTCGTGCCGCCACTCGTGCTTCAGTCGATGTCCCTTCACTCCCCTTCGTGCCGACAGAGACATAGAATCGGTATCGCGTCGCCGGCGTCAATCCCTCAAGAGGAACGACCAAGGTAAAATCCGATTCCGAGCCGGTCGTGAACAACGGCGACCGCGCCACGGGAGCGACGGCTGTCGCCATCTTCGACAGGGTATCCCAGGCTGCCACCGGCGCCCACTCGATTTGCACCATCATCAGTCCATCGGTCCGCAACCAGAGCAGCGCTGACTGGCTCGTCACATCCCCCACCGCAATTCCCTGTGGCAGCTGATTCGTCGAAACAGCAGCCGGTTCGGCAAAGGGACTCCCAGAAGGAAGCCCCTCTCGTGACGCTGCCGCACAGTTCGAAAGGGAAACGGCTGTGACCAAAAGAAGCGGGAGGAGAATAGGAAACGGACCTAGCATGGGATGGACTTACCGGAATGGGAGCGACGCGTCAAGGTTGATAATCAACCCTTCCGTTCTGCATACTATGATCCTTCATTGGAGGACAGGATGCACGATCTGACCTGTATGATCCGGGGCTGCCAGGCCAAAGTCTATGCCCCAGCCGGCACCCATAGCGTCTGCCGCGCACATTTCTTGAGCTATCTCACCTGGCGTCGCCGCAAAGGCCCACAGATGTTCATGAAGTATGCTGGAATGAAGATGGAAGAACGAGACCCCTACGTCGCCGAGTGGGCCAACACCATCCGAGTAGAAGAAGCCCCCACCGCCTCAGCGCCAAAAGCCTAACGTCCCACGCCAGCACACAAAACAACGGTTCCCGCCACCTTCTTCATGCGTTCGGCTCACGATCACGCATCGTCTTCCATTCCACTATTGAGGGCTGAAATTAATTTCTGTGCATGGGGGCTGACCTTCCGCAACTTGTCCGGGTCGATCATAGAGAGAAGATCAAAACTATGTTTTTTTTGGTATTCCCCCTTTGGTTGGCTGTTGCGAGTTGCTCTCGATAACCCATCAAATATATCTTTCTTTGAAACATTCTCTATGTCGAGCCGTTTAGGGAGTGCGCCAGCCGTGAAACCTTGCCCGTAAAAAGTGGCAAGCACATCTCGATCCGCTAGAAACCAGGTTTCCATGCATTGAACCATTAATTGCACTTGCCCTTGCTTCACATCGTCAGGGCATTGCCAGTCATCGCGACTCTTCAGGTACTGCCATGGGGATTCGTTCGGAAGGATAGGCCCTTCGCTATCGACAAGAAGAATAGGAATCTCTTCTTGCCCCATACGTACAGCCGTGCAGAAGTCATCATAAGCTTGATTTCGACTTCCGCATGCAACGATCCGAGGCATCCTCCCCGAAAGACCAGCTCTCCGAAAAAACTCTGTGAATCCTTTTCGGCACTTAGTTCGCATGATGTTTGCGTCACCGCCACCTTCAACATAGACCTTAATCCTCACCATCGATTCCCCCCCACCTCGCCCCGTCGCCACAGCTGACCCAAAGGGTATTTCTCTAGCCAGGCTGAAAGTCTCTCTTTAGAAAGTCGCTCCATAGTCGTAGACCCATCAACCTTATCGACCACAGCAACTGCCTCCGGGTTATCAGTCAGAGCATCCACGAGAATGTCTGAATGAGTGGTCACAATCAATTGAGTCCTGTGGGATGCCTCCACAAGCAATGTAGCGATATCAGGGAGGATGTCGGGGTGAAGGCCAAGCTCAGGCTCTTCGATACAGATCAACGGAGGTGGCGATGGATGACAGAGAATCGCAATGAGACAAAGGTATCGAAGGGTGCCATCAGAAAGCCTTGTCGCCGGTATGGGCTTCTTTAGTCCGCTCTCATGAAGGAAAATCTGAACCGTTCCACCATGAACCTTAATCGACAAGTCTACAAGCGGTTCATAAAATGCCTTCAGCTTTTTTAGCAACACATCTCTAAGCCCTGGTTGGTGTTCAAGATCGTTAAGAATGAGCCCCAAGTTACTCGCATCCTCTAACAAAAAATCCTCAGGCAGGTCAGCTTTCTGAGGGAGTCGCGGGGGCGTATATCGTCCAAGGTTCCATTCTCGGTACAGTCTAATATTCTTGTACTGTTCTCCCAGGTAGGTAATCTCTGGATACTGGTCAGGGTCTTTTCGAGCAGACAGCACGGATTGGTTAACAGGTAAATCTTCTCGGCGCAATTGCCTCTGCGAACGATTTTCTAACGTTGTTTTTGATGGGGCACCCGCAACACTCAGAACTGGATTTCCATGCCGGTATCGATAAAAAAATCGAACATCAGTTGCGGTCATATATTCGGGATGCTCATTTTCCACAGCCTCATCTACGAGAGCAAAACGCTGTCCCTCCATAGTGAAAGAAATTTTATGGCGTAGTGGCATAATGCCCTTTTCATAAAATACTGTGGCGTCAATTTCCGCTATTGGTGCTCGCTCACCACCTTTCCACAACCACTCGGCAACTCCGCCTCCCTCACGAATCGGAACGGTAATGTCAGTTGCCGCAGCGCGTAGGAGGCCAATAGCTTCAATAAGGTTGGATTTTCCTGAAGCGTTCTGGCCGATCAGCACATTAAGTGACTTTAACTCGATCTCTGAAGAAGATGGACCAAACGACAAGAAATTGTGAAGCGTAATGGTCTTAATCAGCCTTTTATCGCCGAGCATGGACCCTCCTGTTCTGCGCACTTGCCCCTCTAATCAATCTAAACGGTCCAACAAGCTCGCTCACTTGGAGGGAATCGCTAAAGAATATCGCCTCCGACCCTTCGCGAGCATTGTGGGCGCTATATCCGATTCCATATGTGATTTGCTGATACCCTTTGTATAGGGCGCGAATAGCCGCTACATTGTCATACGAAACAAGCCACCGCATGCGGGAAAGTTCCCGAGCTACAAACTTCTGCACCGTTTCATGGTCATTAGGTTGGTAGAAGTCATAATACAAATCACGTCCTTTTTCGTAATAGGGCGGATCGATGTAGATCAATGTTTTGGCAGGCCAACTAGGCATGTGAGTCTTGATAAAATCAAGGGCATCCATTCGAGTAAGTTGAATGCGGGGCTCCATTTTAGCTATCGCTTCAATTCGACGGATCAGCTCGTCGCGATTAAACCTTGCATCAATTTTCCACTCACCCGTTTGATCTCTACCACCGATAATTCCACCATTCAGGATTCCCGAGCGGTTAGTCCGATTCAAAAAGAAGGTAGCAAAGCCGAGCACAAGATCGTCGGAATCATTTTGATTGGCGAAGACCTTCTTCTGTTTATCCCAAGATCTAATGGTTAGTGGGGTGTCATGCACTAATTCACATAGATGGTCTGTGTGGCAAAGAACGCTCTTCCAAAACGCATAGATGGGACGACTCAGATCGTTGATGTGCACGCGCGATACATACTCGTGAAATAGAAGTTCCATCGCGATGGCGGCACCACCCGCGTACGGCTCTACATATTCACCGTCCAAAAGTTTATTCTCTTTGAGGAGGGCCTTGATATACGCCGCCAGCTTACCCTTGCCACCTGGATAGCGAAGCGGAGTAAAGTGCTTGAGCCGGTGACCCTATCCATCTCGACGATATCGAGATTGCCGAACGCGGCATAGAACGCGTGGTTCGCTTTGTTCACTTCTTCGATGCGTTGCTCCAGCATGAACGGCTCCTTAGCTGAAAAATGAGCCGTATCATACTGCAATCACGGAGACGAGGGCGAGAGGGATGGGAATAGCCAGGCCATCTTTCTTGCTCGCAGAACGCGCACGCTCGGAAGGTGCTCGTCCGATGCGCGCAGGGAAAGATAACCTGGCTATTCCCTTTTGGTGTTAGGAAAGACGGAACGGACTAGATCTGAGGAGGCTGCTCAAAAAGCCCGTCCAGCAAGGCCGCAGGTGAATCGAAACCGGAGGCGTACCCTCTGGGGTACGTTGAGGATTTCGATGAACCGAGAACGAAGCTGGCGGGATTTTTCAGCAGCCTACTGAGTGAGACGGGAGGTTTGCCGATCTACAACCCACACTCCTACCAAGATCAGCGCGATGCCGAGGATTTCGCTCATGCCTACTGATTCGTTCAACAGCACCGCGGATAAGACGATGGCAGCCACAGGCGTCAAATTCCCAAAAACAGACGCGCGCGAGGGCCCAATGCCCTTCACGCCATAGAGCCACGCCTGCTGCGCGATGGCCGTAGCAAACAGGACCAGATAGCCCAACGCCATCCAGTCCGCCGGCGCCACGGATCCGAGTCCCGCATCCAGCATCTTGCGATCCACCCATAAGAGAGGAACTTGTAGGACGGTCGCGACGAGCAGGGTCGTCCAATTGACAGTGAGGGCCGAGTGGCGCTCCATGATCTTCCGGCTGCCGATACTGTAGAGGGCCCAGCTCACCACACCCCCGAAAACCAGCAGGCTTCCGAGCAGCGGCTGATCACCAGCGGCTTGGAACCCCGCCACAGAGACCAGCCCCACCCCCGCGAATGACAGGAGACCGCCCAGCCACACGGCGCGCAGCGGAACATCCTGGATCAACATCGCTGAGAGCAGCGCCGTGACGACCGGACTCGATCCGATGATCACCCCACCCACGGCTCCGCTCACATACTTGAGCCCCATCATAATGAACAGGTGATTGCCCAACACGCCGAGCCCGAGCAGTCCCAGCATGCGCACATCCGCCTTGGTGAGCTTGGCCAAGGTGCCCTCCTGCCACCACCAGGTGATCAGAAGAATGGCTAAGCCGCCGATGTCCCGCAGAACCGATGCTTCAACAGCTGAGAATCCGCTCAGAGCCAGCTTCTGGGCCACGATCGATCCGCCCCACAGCACAGCTGCAGCGATAATCGCACCGTAGGCCAAACGGCTTGTCTGAGATGTCATAGGTAGTGGATACAGTCGTTGGTGATAGAGGTCAAGCGATTTACAATCAGAGCTTAGGTCTGATGACCAACACACCATCCCTGATGGTGACCAGCACGGAAGAGACACGCGGATCGGCTGCAACCACTCGATTCAGTTCTTGAATGGCCGCCGTCTTCTCGTCTGGAGGCGGTTGTTTCAAGACATCGCCATCCCACAGAACGTTGTCGATCAGCATCACCCCCTGTTGCGACAGCAAATCGAGCGAGCGCCTATAGTAATTCACATAGTTGATCTTGTCGGCGTCGATAAAGATGAGATCGAATGGCGCTGTGAGGCGTCGCATGGTCTCGAGCGCCGGCCCCATACGGACCTCAATCTTCTTCCCGACTGGCGATCGCGCGAAATACTGGCGCGCAAGCGCGGCTGGCTTTTCATCGATCTCACAGGTAAGCACAGTCCCATTCGCCGGCAACGCTTCTGCGAAACAGAGGGCGCTATAGCCGGTAAACATGCCGATCTCCAATACGCTGGTCGCCTGTACCAGCTGTGTCATCATCTTCAGAAAGGCCCCTTCGAGCGGCCCCACAACCATCTGCGGACATGGCATGCTTCGCTGTGTCTCCTCCCGCAAGGCGCGACAGAGGTCCGACTCCGGCATGGAGTGGGCCTGCGCATAGGCCTCGATATCGGCAGTGAGAAGTCTATTCATCGCCCTGTGCAACTATGGGTTTGAAAACAGATGGTTCGTTGCGTACACTACGAGAGAGACACAAACCGGCGCGATCATAACATGACGGTTCCTGGAGGGAATACGGTACTGTGAAAACCCTGAAGACTGTGGAAGCGTTAACGACCAAACTCTTGGAGATCCAACGCATTAACAGCGCGGCGGCGCTCCTGTCCTGGGATCAGGAAACGTACATGCCGGCCGGAGGGGGGGAAGCCCGCGCCGAACAGATTTCGACGCTCCAGGGCATCGCACACCAGAAGTTCGTCTCGCCGGAGATTGAACGGTTGCTCGCCTCCTGGATCGATCCGGGAACCGGTGACATTCTGGACAGCCCCGGAGACTCCTGGGACGAATCCTCTCGATCGTTGCTCCGTGAAGTGTGGCGGGACTATAGCCGCGCAAAAAAGCTGCCGTCCGATTTCGTCATGAAACTCAGCCGGGAATGTTCGCTGGCGCAGCAGGTGTGGACCGAGGCAAAAGACAATCAGTCTTTTTCGCAATTCCTCCCAAATCTCCGCACGGTCCTGTCGCTGAAGCGAGAAGAGGCCGAGTACCTGGGCTACAAGGACTCGCCGTACAATGCCCTGCTCGACGTGTACGAGCCCGGCTCCACCATTGCGGCATTGCGCCCGCTATTCGCACAGATCAAGGGACGGCTCGTCCCGCTGCTCAAAAAAATTCAGCAGAGCCCGATTCAGATCGACGACGGAATGCTCTTTCACACTTTCGATCAAGCTCGCCAGCTGGAGTTCGGCCGGATGGTCCTGATCGCTATGGGCTACGATTTTGAACGGGGGCGCCTCGACCTGTCGGCGCATCCCTTCACAACATCGTTTCATCCGACAGATGTGCGCGTCACGACCCGTGTGCACGAACACGATCTCCAATCCTGCCTCTTCAGTTGCATCCATGAAGGTGGCCATGGGCTGTACGACCAGGGGCTCGACCCCGCCTACTTCGGCACACCGCTGGGCGATTCGGTCTCACTCGGCATTCACGAAAGCCAATCGCGCATGTGGGAAAATTGCGTGGGCCGATCACGACCATTCTGGCGATTCTTTTACCCCATGCTACAGCAAACCTTTCATCATCAATTACGGTCGCTCGACGTGGAGCAATTCTACCAAGCCATCAACCGCGTGAAACCGTCGCTGATTCGAGTCGAAGCCGATGAGCTCACCTACAATCTCCACATCATGCTGCGATTCGAAATCGAGCAGGATCTCATTGAAGGCAAGACACGCCCGGAGGACTTGCCGTGGATCTGGAACCGGAAAATGGAAGAATACCTGGGCATCGTCCCCTCGAACGATGCCGAAGGCGTGTTGCAGGATGTGCACTGGTCGTTCGGCGCCTTCGGCTATTTCCCGACATACACGCTCGGCAATCTCTACTCCGTTCAGTTCTATGAACAGGCGAAACTGGAAATCCCCCATCTGGAGGATGAAATTGCGGCCGGGCAATTGATGATATTGAGGCGTTGGCTCGAACAGAAGATTCATCGCTGGGGTCGGATGTTCACGCCTGATCACCTCTCGCGCCGAGTGACGGGCAAGAGCCTCGATCCTGAGCCGTTCTTAGCGTATGTTGAGAAAAAATACGGCGAGATCTACGGGCTCTAGCAGGTTGCGGGAAACACTGTTGGTGTACGAAGGCTCTGAGAGTTTATCTGTGCGGCATAACAGAAAAACGCTCACGCTGGATGCTCAAAAAGTTCGTCCAGCAAGGCCGCAGGCGAATCGAAACCGGAAGCGTACCCTCTGGGGTACGTTGAGGATTTCGATGAGCCGAGA
>SWDN01000005.1:79912-80635 GCA_005116775.1 Nitrospira sp. | reverse complement strand
CAGGCGACGATCGACGGCCGGTTTTTTGGATTCGTCTGGAACAGCGGTATTTTGGCCGCCTGTGCTGCCACCGGTGGCGTATTGATCGGCTTGCCGCTTGCCTATCTTGCCAGCCGCCGCCCAACGCTGCTGAATCTGAGTTGCCTGCAAGCCGCCTATGCCGGCTATGTGCTTCCAGGACCGGTGGCAGCATTAGCCGTCCTTGTTCTATTTACTCAGCTGGCCCCGGTATTCTATGGCTCCGTGCTCATCCTTATCGTCGCCTATGTGATCCATTTTCTCCCGGCCGGGCTCCAATCGCTGGAGCCAGCGCTCCAGCACATGTCGCCGAATCTGGAAGAGGTTGCTCGCACCCTGGGCCTTGGAATACGCGCCACCTGGCGTCGAGTCACCCTGCCGCTCGTTCGGAACGGATTTGTCGTCGCCTGGGTCTTAATATTTTTGCAAACGATGAAGGAATTGCCTGCGACGCTCCTGTTGCGTCCGGTAGGGTTCGACACCCTGGCCATTCGCGTCTGGATGGAAGCGAGCGAAGAGTATTTTCAGCTCGCAGCTCCCTCCGCGCTCCTCATTGTCTTGTTGAGTCTCCCGGCACTGGCCTTACTGGTCTCGAAAGATTGGCGTGCGGCCTAACAGGATGCTGAAAAAATCCGCCAGCGGCGTTCTCACGTCGCTCAGAGGCTCAACGTACCGAAGCGTACGCCTCGCTTCTTCGCTCGCTGC
>SWDN01000005.1:56028-79812 GCA_005116775.1 Nitrospira sp. | reverse complement strand
AACGTACCGAAGCGTACGCCTCGCTTCTTCGCTCGCTGCGGCCTTGCTGGATGGGCTTTTTGAACATCCTGTAACAAGAAGGATCGTGATTCCGTGATCTCCGACCACTCCACCACACCACGCCCATCCGGGGAAGGCACATTCCAAGGCAACCTTTTCACGCCTGCCTCGTCGATCTTGGAACTACGCCATATCTCCTGCGCCTACGAAACTGGACGCCCCGCGGTCCAGGAAATTTCATTCGCGGCGCGAGAAGGGGAAATCCTCTGCCTCCTTGGTCCTTCGGGGTGTGGGAAAACCACGATTCTACGTGCGATTGCCGGGTTTGAACCGGTTCGCTCAGGCCAAATCTTCCTATCAGGTCAACTCGTCTCGTCGCCGGACGTGATGACTCCGACGGAAAACCGGCGAGTTGGAATGGTCTTTCAAGAATATGCGCTGTTCCCCCACCTCCGCGTTCAAGACAATATCGCCTTTGGGCTCCATCATCTCGCCCGGAACGAACGCGCCTCGCGGGTACAGGAGATGCTGCGCCTCACAGGACTGGAAGGATTCGAGCGGCGGTACCCACATGAATTGTCAGGGGGACAACAGCAGCGAGTCGCGCTGGCTCGCGCCCTTGTCCAGAACCCTGTCGTGCTGCTGCTCGACGAGCCATTCAGCAACCTGGACCCAGACATGGCCGGACGGATGCGCCAGGAGTTGCACGATCTCTTGCGACGGACGAAAACGACGACGATCCTCGTCACGCACGATCATGACGAAGCCTTTGCCATGGCCGATCGAATCGCCGTCCTCAACCAAGGCCGTTTAGAACAGTTCGATACGCCGGAAATGATGTACCACATGCCGGCCACACCTTTCGTAGCCGACTTTGTCGGTCAGGCGGACTTCATTCCTGGAACCGTCTCCCAAGGTATGGTCCACACTGAGCTAGGAGAGTTTCCCGACACTATCGGCTGCAAGGACGGCACCGTCGTCGTCGTCATGATTCGGCCTGACGACATTCACCTTGTCCCAACGGAAGGCGCCCGCTCACGTGTCCTCTCTCGCCAGTTCCATGGTTCGGAGAATCTGTACACGGTCAGCCTCCCCTCCGGTCAAATTGTCCATAGCAGTCAAGGCTCTACGAGCGTCTATCAGGCTGGAACAGCGGTCGAACTTCGAGTCCTCGCCACCCATACCGTCCTCTTTCGACAAGGGCAATCTACGGGATAGGCCTAATAACCAGTCCAACCAATGACACAAGAACATTGACAGGCTTTTTCACGATCTGGCATTGATAGAGGCTCACAGCCGTTCTTAGCCTACAAATCTATGACGTACGAATAACCTGAGACCCTGCCTATGAATGCGCTGCAAGACATTGTCGATTATGGAGTGATTGGACTTCTATTAGCGCTCAGCCTCTGGACCGTCGCTGTGGCTGTGGAGCGGTGGCTCTTTTACCGTCGGGTCGATCTTGCTCAGTACCCCAACAGCCTGGGGCTAGAGATGGCTCTGACCAAACACCTCGTCATCATCGGCACGGTGGCCGCAAATGCTCCCTATATCGGTTTGCTGGGTACCGTGCTCGGTATCATGCTCACCTTCCACACGATGGGAACCTCTGGAACCATGGCCGTCAATGCCATCATGATCGGACTGAGTCTTGCGCTGAAAGCCACGGCGGTCGGGCTGATGGTCGCCATTCCCTGTGTCGTCATGAACAACGTACTTCGGCGGAAAGTCGCGGAACTCCTCGCCCGACACAAGGAACAGCATGCAGCGGGACATTGATCAAATCAACGTCATACCCCTCGTAGACGTCATGTTGGTCCTGTTGGTCATCGTGCTGACCACCGCGACCTTTATCAGCAGTGGACAAATTCCGGTTAATCTGGCAAAAGCGAAAGAAGTCGGCAATCGTAAAGAGGCCCCGATCGTCATTACCTTGACTGCCAACGGCGCCCTCTTTCTCAACGACCATGCCGTTCCCGAAGGGGGGCTTCTTGGGGCATTGGCTGCGGAGCCTCGAGAATCATCGGTGGTTGTGCGGGCGGATAAAGTCACCCTCCTCGAACGGTTCGTGTCCGTCGTCGATGAAGTGCGTGGGTTGGGATTTCAACAGGTCAGTCTAGAGGTCATTCGGCTGTGATTGCTGCGTCCTCTTGCACGGCACCGTGGCGTTCACAGCGCTCCTGCTTGTGAAGCAAGTCCAACTCGCACCGCAGAATGATGCCTTTAAGTGGAACGTCGCCATGGTATCGCCGGCACAGCACGTTCAATCGACGGCATCGGTACAGAACCACGCTCCGAACCCATCAGTGCCATCAACGACCACGACTCCTGCACCGCAGATAACTCCGGCAGAGACACTCTCGTCGCTTCAACCACCTGCACAGCAGCCGACTCCAACGATTTCGGAGCACGTAGCCCCCCCGGTGCTTACTGAGTCTCTCGCACTAACCTCAACACAACCAGCGACTGCTTCACGATCAACGGCGCATGCAACACCATCGGATGAGCCGATCAAAAATGAGGCCGTGGCACCGATGGTTGCCGAGCCCACATCCGTTGTGAGACTGGCCGATGCTTCAACGGCAGTCCCTGGGGAATCTGGCGCCCAGACCGTACCATCTGATCAGGCGCCCGTGCAGATGACCGCCCTCTCTCCGGCCCCATCGAACCCGCAAACCAAGCGCGACTACGGCTGGCTCTCCGAAGCAATTTTGCGTCGTGTGGAAGAATTGAAACGCTACCCAGCCTCAGCGCGGGTAGATCGGACTGAGGGGAAAGTTGTGATTAAAGCCGTGATCACCGAGGACGGGAACCTCGGCGAGGTGGAAGTCTTTCAGAGTTCGGGATATCCCACGCTCGACAAAGCCGCGATAGACACGTTGCGCCAAGCAGCCCCGTTTCATCTGCCTCACCCATTAGGACAGCCCCGCATGACCATCAAGATCCCGATGAGTTATCGATTGGACCGATAGCTCTAGCTATTGATGCACAAACCGGATGGGCCGAAGTGGGAACGAACTACATCAGGTTAGTTTCGGCACTCCTGCTGCTGCCAGCCTCGTAGAATATCCTGTCGATCAAACGTCAACACATAGGCACGGCAATAGGTGGAACGAGCGGTGCCGGCGTATCCTGAAGTGGCACTCCCTCGGTCAAAGTAGGTCCAGACCGTCTGAGAACCTTCACGCCGTTCAACCTTGTGGGGCGCGCCATAGCGACTGGCAACTGTCTGCGCTGTCGCCTCATCGACACGGCTTTTGAAGTACCCTGTCTCGAACTCAGCACAGGCTACAGACCCCATCAGCACAACAGCAAGCCATCCCACACTCGTAGACCGTTGCATGAGTCGGCCCCCTCACGTCAATCGAACAACCGAACGTCCTACACCCTCTGTTTCACGGCGTGCGAATCCGATCCCGTAGCCCCGACGACACATGGACCAAACCTTCATGGTCTACGATGATCGCCTCCACGTCCGGCAAGGCTTCAACAAGCCGCATCCCAGATTCAACCCCCATCACGAATATCCCTGTGTCCAATCCATCTGCCCACATACCTTCGCGAGCTATCACCGTAACGCTCTGGCAACTGCGCGCAGGCTGAAGTGTCTTCGGATCGAGAATATGATGGTACCGGACCCCATCACGCTCGAAGAATCGTTCATAGTCGCCTGCCGTTGAGATCGCCTCATCCTCCAAATCGATAAAGGCAAGGATTTCACCCTCCTCGCGCGGATGCCGAATGCCGACAGGAAACTTCTTCCCTCCCGGCAACTGCCCGAACGTTTTAATATCCCCTGACAGGGCCACAACTCCAGCCGATGCCCCAGCCTTCTTCATCGCCATCACCGCTTGGTCTGCGGCGTAGCCTTTACCGATTCCTCCGACATCAATCCGCATCCCCGATTTTCCAAGAAAGATCGTCTGTTTCCTCGCGTCAGCATGAACAGCCTGCAAGTCCACCAAGGGGCGGAGAGCCTCCAGCTCAGATTCTGTGGGTATTCGTTGGCCTTCAATTACATTCCAGGCATCTACCGCCGGACCGATGGCGATATTGAATCCTCCTTCGGTCATCTCCGCGACCCGCATCGCGCCTTGAACCACCACCATCGTTTCAGGACTCACAGAGACCGGCGCCACGCCCGCCAAGGAATTCACTCGAGTCAATTCACTCGTCGGAATCCAGGTACTCAGAAGTTCTTCTAGACGACGAATCTCGACAAACCCAGCGGTCGCCGCAGCTTGCGCAATCGATTCACTCCGCGCCACCGCCGCAATCTTGACCAACGTGCCCATCTGCATCTGGACCCTGGTCACAACGACCGATTCCTGGCCTGGAGATATCCCCGCACAGCCAGCGAAGGCGCAACAGAGCAGAGTCAAAAGACATGATTGGATACGGAGTAATGGATTTGGTCGGATCGAATGCACGCGCGTCTCTTTCTCTCGCCCACGTTATAACGCCGCCAAATTATAGGGCAGGTCCAAGACGAATGCACTGCCGTTGAGCATCGTGAAGGATCTTGACTTTTAAAGACCGATTGAGATATTAATAATCGTTCTCAATTTCATTTAACCAGAGATACTGTCCATGATTAGCGCGACATCTTCCAACAGTCACTCCGCCGACTGCGGCGAAACCCGCTGCGAATGCGGTCAACTGATTGCGAAGGTGCGCGGACAAGGGTTGGACATGTCAGTTCGTTCGATCAGCGCCGGCGTCAAACGCGTGCTTGTCCTCGTCGATGAATTCTATTTGAAGCCGGCAGGGATGGGCAGCGATACTATGGCCGCAAGAAAATCAGAACAGGGGATCTTCGGCTCTCTATTCGGAAACTAACAGGAGCGGACAACATTCTCAACCATGCGCAACTTCAATACTCGATTCCGCCTCCGGGACTCGGATCGTCACATCCGTCTGGTCTACACCTTCTTTCTCCTCTTGATGTTGGCTGGCTTTACGTTTTCATTTTTCTGGGCCCATAGCATGACGGGACTATCGCCACAGGGAATCGCCAGTCACTACCGGGGATCGGACGCCACATTCGGCGAGCCGATGTCGTTCAGAGAACTGGCAGAAATCACCCACTTCCACCTCTTTACCATGCCGGTCGTGTTTATGATTCTGGTGCACGTGCTCTATCTCACCAGCGTCGGCAACACACTGAAGATCATCACGACGTGGATCTCATTCGGTGGAGTGATGCTGGACTTGGCTTCTCCCTGGCTCATCAGCTACGTCTCCCCCATCTTCGTCTTAACCATGCTGACGGGCGATACCCTCATGACGGTGGGCTTTCTGATCATGATGGTCATCCCTCTCTACGAGATGTGGGTCTTGAACCAGCCGCTGATGGCGGGAAAACACGGGAAAGAAGAATGAGCTGACGCGACCTGACTCCCGGCATAAATTCGGCCAGAGGTTTTTCACCCAGAGCCCAAGATCGCAACGTGGTCTTGGGCTTTATGTTTTTCTTGGAGGAATGACGATGCCGCCATGCATCGGTGAACAGATTCACCCTGGGGTCATCACGGTACAGGGAATGCTCAGGAAGATCGATCGTCTCCGGCTTCCCATCGTATCGCGCCATGATGTCGAACGCATCCTTGTGCGGCAAGTGAGCAGGGAGTTGGATCGCGCACTTCCCTGGCAAACAGGCCACGGCCGACGCACGGCCAGGATCTCGCTGTTGATCGGACAAGCTATTAGCCTGACTCGCGACGAGTTGCACAATCTGGAACTCGCCGCCTTCCTCCACGATATCGGACTCTTGATGCTGTCTCACGAGCTGATTATCGGAGCCGATAGGTTCGACTCAGAATCCTATGTCACCGTGCAGAACCATCCTCGGCTAGGCGCCTTGGTTCTCGATCCCTTCGGCTTTCTCCGGGAAGCTTCAGTGCTTATAGCCCACCACCACGAGCGATGGGATGGATCGGGTTACCCCTATGGCATCAGGGGAGAATTCATCCCTCTTGGGGCCAGGATTCTCTCGATTGCCGACGCCTTCGACGCCATAAAAATCCCCCATGTCCGTTGCCTCGACAGACGCCGAACCATTGCCGTCAGAATTCTCCGAGTGGCATCCGGAAGCCAATTCGATCCCCATCTCGTACAAGTCTTGACTCACGCCCTCACAGATCATCGTTCTTGCGGAGATCGTCTATCCACTTTCGCCATCCGTGACAAACAGGATGGCGTTCCATTGGTGGAGCATGACTGACTTCATCCGTCGAGCCCTTGGACAACTCCAGGTCGCTCTCGGCGATGATCTCCGACCCTCGCCAAGATTGACTGACTTAAACCCTCATGGCCGTACCACAGATTTATTTAGGAGGTATCACCGTGCGCGTCACATATAAACAGCTATCCCATCTTTCCGTATATGCTACGTTTCTCGCACTGTTGTCAGGGGGCGGATCGCTCATCGCCCCCTCCTCGGTGCTCGCTCAAGCAGCAGGAGAAGAGAGCGACCCTCCCGAGATCGTCATCGGAGAGCGGTTGTTCCTCGAAACTCGTTTCGCGCAATTTTTCAAACAATTTATAGACCGAGGTGGTGAGACGAATCGTCCCTTGCCTTCCGGCGATCCGGTGATGAACACCACTGTCACGGTCGGCGAACCCATCCCAGGTCCCTTCGCCGGCCAGACGATGAACTGCCGGGCCTGTCATTTGGTCGACGAGCATGTCGAATCGCCCGGCGGCACGATGCGCGCGTATGCCGACTTTGCCAGACGCAGCCCCGTGCCTGCCCGCGAAGATGGTGTCACAACGGCGCCGCGTAACTCGCCGGCCCTGGTCAACGCCACGCTTCCACGAACCGGCGGCCTGCTGCTGCACTTCGATGCAGAGTTCTCAACGACGATAGACCTGGTCAAAGACACGTTTACCGGGAGAAACTTCGGCTGGCTACCGGGGGAACGGGCGCTCGCCATCGCCCATCTGGCTCGCATCGTTCGGGAAGACAACGGGAATGGAGCGCTAGCGCAAGAATTCGGCGGCCTATCCTATGCGGTCGTTCTGACAGGGACGGACCCCAACATCCCCGAAGAGTTTCGCCTCCCCGATGAGTTCCGTGTGAATGTCGCAACCGCATCAGAAGCCGACATTTTTCACGCCGTCTCGAAACTGGTCAGCGCCTACACTGAAGGCCTGGTCTTCTCACAAGACGAAACTGAGGCCTTCAACCTGTCACCCTACGATGTGTTCCTCGAAAAGAACGGCCTGCCCCGTAAGCCGGCTGCCCGGGAGACCTCCTTGGAATACAGTCGCCGCTTGCTCAAGTTGATCGAACGGCTGGAACGCGACAGCGCCATGTCCTGGGTGACAACCGACCCGCGCAAGAAACATCGGCGGCATCATCGACACTTCACATTCGTGAAACGAAACCCCGCCACGAAAGACGGCACATTTCAATTCCACGACCAACCCTTCAAGTTTGGACGGGAAGAACTCCAGGGGCTGAAGATCTTTTTTACTGAACCTTCGCGTATTCCATCACTCTCGGAAAACCTGAAACGTGGGAAAGTCGGCAATTGCATCGCCTGTCATCAGGCGCCGACCTTCACAGACTTTCGGGTCCACAATACCGGCACAACCCAAGCCGAGTACGACCGCATACATGGACCCGGAGCATTCGCCAATCTCTCCATCCCAGCCTTACGCGAACGCAATGCCAACCACGATCTCTATCTTCCCGCTACAGAAGAACATCCGCATGCGAGAGGACCGTTCCGAGCTGTGCCGGAGACAGGCAATCCGAACCTCACCGATCTTGGGGTCTGGAACGTGTTCGCGAATCCTGATTTCCCCGCCTCTCAGCGTCGTATCCGGCGTATTCTCTGCATCGAGACCCTCACAGGCGGCCTGCCAGGACTGAGCCTTCCATCGGCGCAAGACGACGACACGCTCGATCGCCTGATCGGAAGCGCCGCGTTTGCAGGACGCTGCAGCGAACAAGCGCTCCTGCCGACCAGTGTAGCGGTCTTTAAGACACCCGGCTTGCGAGACCTCGGCCACTCGGCTCCCTACATGCATACAGGTCAGTTCGATACGCTCGATCAGATCGTCGCCTTTTATCGAGTGTCGTCAGATCTCGATCGTGCAGGCCGGCTACGCAACGGAGATCGAGAGCTTTCCGGCATCCGCTTGACCGATCAGGATGTCGGCGCTCTTACAGCCTTTCTCAACGCGCTGAACGAGGATTATGAATAGGATTGCCATGCGCTGCCGGAACTGAAACATTCATAGCCGGTGTGCCGCCGCACCGGCTACGGAGTGGGGAATGGTCCCCGCTCAGCGGGCGGGGCCCCGGGCTTCCTCCCGGGCCCCCGCCTCTCTTCTGAAATTGAATTGCCTGTTTCGATTCGCGTCTCGATCGGAATAGGCCAGGCCAAAGGACATCAAGTCCAGAGCCCATGGTTGTTCAACAGCCATGGGCTTTTATTTTTGACAGGATGGAGAAGCATTCGTGGAAGCACAGAACCGGAGCCGGCCCGACGATCGGGACATTCGCTGTCTATGTGGCCAACTGATCGCGCGTTGGATCGACAGTGGAGTGGAAATCAAATGTAAACGCTGCAGGCGTGTCGTGTGCATCCTCTTCAGGCCGATGAAGGGTGTACTGCCTCGATGACGAGACCGACGAATCTCACAATTCTCCCCGATCGCCTTCGCGATCTCACGGCTGAACTTTGCCGACGCGCTCCCGAATCGGGCGATCGACTCGCGCGCGCCAAAACGGAGCGCGAGTTTGTAGAAATGGTCTGTGAACTGTTCAATTTGGCTACCGTCCTCACACCCGAACATTACTCATTGCTCCGCTCGGAAAATCTGTCCAAACAAATCACGGAATTTATCGGCAGCAACCTCCATAAAGGCCTGACACTCAAACTATTGGCGGAATTCCTGGGTTATTCGGAAAAATACTGTTCCGATTTATTTCAATCGATCATGGGGGAATCGTTTTCGAGTTATGTCAAGCGTCGACGAATCGGCACCGCTTCTCTGATGCTGACGACGACAGACAAGTCTGTCGCAGAGATCGCCGAAGCGCTTGGATTCAGCGACTCATTTTCCTTCAGCCACTTCTTCAAACGATCGACCGGCCGATCTCCTCGTGAGTTTCGTACGGCTCGTGACGAGAACCGCCCCCTACCGACCGGGGGATCCTCCGCTCGCAGGGAGCAATGACCAACACTCCCATTAAAAATGCGGACATCTCCGTCCTGACGCTCCCTCATGAAGATCCGCCGCCCACCCGACGGCCAGAGTCATGGATTGGATGGCTTGCGGCAGCGATTGCCGCCTGTTTCCTGCTTGTGATCGTATACTGGTATGTGTCTTTCCCATCATCGGTGCCGGAAGTAGACACAGTGCTCGTGCGTCTCATCGGAGGGCAGGTCCCCACTTCTTCTCTCACCGCAAGCGGCTACGTCGTGGCGCAGCGCCAGGCTTCAGTCGCGTCCAAAGGCACCGGGCGCCTCGAATATCTTGCTGTCACAGTTGGAAGCCATGTTGCGATGGGCGACGTGATTGCGCGGGTGCAGCAAGACGATGTCCAAGCCATTCAACATCAAGCTCGTGCGCGTCTGGACATGTCCAAAGCGGCCAGGACAAACGCGCAAGCGGAACTGCGGGACGCTCAACGGACCTACATCCGCGCCCAAGCCCTGCTACCCGATCAGTTCATCTCACAAGCTGAATTCGACACTGCCTCGACTCGGCTTCGACGAGCTGAAGCGACTGTTCGATCTGCCGAAGCCGCGATTACAGCCGCAGAAGCAGATGTTCAGACTGCCGATGTGATGTTGGAGAACACACTGATTCGGGCTCCATTCGATGGAACGGTCCTCAAGAAGTTCGCTGAGATCGGGGAGATTGTCGCTCCCATGGCCGGCTCCTCCAATTCACGTGGAGCAGTCGTCCTGATCGCGGATATGACCTCGCTCGCAGTCGAGACCGAGATCTCGGAGTCTTCGATCACGAAGATCGCGCAGGACCAGTCGGCTGATATCACTCTGGACGCAGTACAGGGCAAGCACTACGCTGCGACGGTCGAACAGATCGTGCCGACGGCCGATCGATCCAAGGGCACGGTGCTGGTCAAAGTCCGCTTCCTCGAGATAAACGATCGCGTGCTGCCTGAAATGAGCGCCAAAGTATCTTTCGCGCCTGCGGTTCAAGCCCACGATTCGGCGCAGCCACGGTTGTTCGTCCCTTCGTCCGCACTGGTACTGAAAAATGGCCGGCTCGCCCTCTACGTACTTGAGGGCGAGACCGTACAGGAAGTCTCCGTGGAAGAAGTGTCTAGAAACGGCGAGGACAGCGAGATCCGCGGGGCGCTGATGGATTCAGCACAAGTGATTCTTGCGCCCTCGCAATCGTTGCGAACCGGCATGCGAGTCCATTCCCGAGAACCCCACTGAATAGGAACACAGCCATGAATCAGCCAGTTGTCGAATTCCAACGTGTATCCAAATCCTATGTTCGAGGTGAACAAGAAATATCCGTCCTGAAAGATTTCAGCTTGTCCATTCCCCAAGGCCAGTTTCTTGCGATCATGGGGCCGTCTGGATCGGGCAAAACGACGATCCTTAATCTGGTTGCTGGCCTCGATCGTCCAACTCAAGGAACCATCCACGCAGCTGGTATTGCCGTCTCGCAGCAAGGGGAAACGGACCTTGCGCGATGGCGCGCCAGGCACATCGGCTTCGTGTTCCAGTTCTATAATCTCATTCCAGTGTTGACGGCAGCTGAGAACGTGGAACTGCCACTCCTGTTGAGCAAGCTGGCAAGACGAGAGCGGTTCAAGCATGTCCAAGCCGCCCTCGGTCTTGTGGGATTGAGCGATCGGATACACCACTATCCCCGTCAATTGTCGGGAGGTCAGGAACAGCGCGTCGGGATCGCGCGCGCCATCGTCAGCGATCCCACAATCTTATTGGCGGATGAGCCCACCGGAAACCTCGATCGAACCGCAGCCCAAGCCATCATGGCGCTTCTTACAAGGCTTCATCAGGAACTCAACAAGACCATCCTCATGGTGACCCACGATCCGCATGCCGCGGACTACGCGCAGGAGATCCTCCATTTCGACAAAGGGAAGGTGCGCTAGCCCATGACCCTTGGAACCTTGGTCATTCGGAATCTTCGGCGGCATACGTTCCGTGTGGCATTGACAGCACTCGGCATTGCTACCGTCATCCTCGCATTCAACCTCATCGTGACGACGGTCCGTGCGTGGTACGCGGGCGTCGAGGCCGCCGTCCCAAACAGACTGATCTCCCGTCATGCCGCGTCGCTTTCCATTCACCTCCCGCTTGCCTATCGAGATCGTATCGCCACACTGAATGGAGTGACCGGCGTCACCTATGCCAACTGGTTCGGCGGTGTGTACCGAGATGCGAAGGGCTTCTTCCCTCAGTTCGCCGTCGAACCAGCTTCATTTCTTGATCTTCATGCCGAACTGTCTATAACGGAAGCGGAGCGTCAGGCCTTTCTCGGTGACCGCCGTGGCTGCGTGATCGGCCGTCGGCTGGCAGCACTCTACGGCTGGAAAGTGGGTGATGTGATCGCCCTCAAAGGCACCATCTACCCCGGCGACTGGGAGTTTGTCGTGCGCGGCGTGTATCACGGCGCCGACGCAGCCACGGATGAAACCTGGATGCTGTTGCGCTGGGATTACATGAATGAACGCCGACAACAAATAGACCCGGATCGAGCCGGCACAGTCGGCTGGTACGTCATCCGCATTGCCGATCCTTCCCTTGCCGGGAGCGTGACCAGGTCGGTGGACGCGGAGTTCGCCAATTCCACCGCGGAGACCAGAACGGAAACCGAGCAAGCGTTTCAGGCGGGCTTTGTCGCGATGTCCGGGGCCATTATCAGCGCGCTGAAACTTCTGGCGATCGTGCTGAACGGTGTCACACTGCTGGTACTCGCCAATACCCTCGTGATGGCCGTGCGCGAGCGCACGAAGGAATTGGCTGTGCTGCGAACGCTTGGCTTTCGACCGAGCCACCTGACCGCGCTGATGACAGGAGAAGCGCTGCTCATTGCAGGGCTAGGATCGGCTCTCGGCATCGCGATCACCATTCCAACCACGTATATCTTCGGTGCGCTTGTCGCTGCGAAATTGGGAAACTTTTTCCAGCATCTCACCTTGTACACAAGCACCTTGTTGCTGAGCACATCCGTGACACTGTGCATCGCTGTCTGCGCAGCGGCATTTCCCATCATGACAATCTTGCGCGACAAGATCGCAGCAGGCTTACGTCACACCGGATAGGGTTCTCATCTATGAAACTTCTCTTGGCCTACAGTGTTCGAAACGTCTGGGTTCGCGGTAGTACGACGGCGCTGACCATAGGAGGGCTGGCACTGGTCAGCCTGATTCTCCTGGCGGTCCTCATGCTGGGCAACGGATTGAACCGGGCACTGATCGAAAGCGGTTCGCCGGATAACGTCCTGTTGCTGCGTAAAGGCGCAACGACGGAGATCGCGAGTGGGATCTACCGCGACCAGGCGCACGTCGTGCGCTCGCTCGCTGGAATCGCGCAGACCTCTGGTCGGAAACCGCTGGCCATTCCTGAACTGGTCGTCCTGATCAGTCTCACAAAGAATGGGGCAGACACTCCTGCGAATGTCGTCGTCCGAGGAACACAACCTGAAGCATTCATGCTGCGACCACAGGTTCGTCTGATAGCAGGACGCGCCTGGCAACAGGGCACGACAGAAGTCGTCATCGGCGAGCAAATCGCCAAGCGCTTTCTCCTTGGGGGTATCGGCTCTCATCTGCGCGTGGGAAAACGGGAATGGCACGTGGTCGGTATCGCGGAGGCGCAGGGGACCGCGTTCGAATCCGAGATCTGGGGAGACGTTGACCAACTCATGGCCTCCTATGGACGGGACTCCTACTCTTCATTGACACTTCGCCTGCCTGCCCCCTCCGCCTTCCAACCCATCGAAGACGCCATCGGGTCGGATACACGCCTTCTACTCCAAGTAAAGCGCGAACGCGACTACTATCGGGAAAAATCTGTCACGATGGCCACCTTCATTCGTCTCCTCGGTTTCACCTTCACCCTCATCTTCGCGTTCGGAGCCATTCTGGGAGGCACGATGACGATGTATGGCGCCGTCGCCTCCCGCACCAGAGAAATCGGCATGCTCAGAGCGCTGGGATTTTTGCCGCGACAAATCCTCGCGGTGTTTCTTGTCGAGTCTCTCATGCTCGGAGCCTTGGCCAGCCTGCTGGCTATCGGTGGAGGCACGGCACTGCAGTTTGTCACGCTTTCGACGATGAACTTCAGCACATTCTCGGAACTCGCGTTTCGCCTGACACTGACCCCTGTTTCCGTCCTGATCACGATGGGGTTCACGCTGGGCATCAGCATGGTCGGCGGCATCCCTCCTGCGATATGGGCTGCCCGCTTGCCTGTAACTGCCGCGTTGCACACCCCAGGCCGCTAGCGCGTATTTCTCTCATCCCATCTGCTTACTCTCCATTGCAGAATATCTGGAAAGTGAGCATGCGAATCTGGCGGCCAAACATGGTCACGGCAAGCATAGCCGGTATATATGATATTGAGAATTAGTATCAGGTATGTCGAGCGACTCGTTTCACAGATCGACGACCGGAAGGCTTCATCTCATCATGACAACCTTGCCACCGCAGCAACCTCGCCATCTATTGCCGGCCTGGGGTTTGTCTTTCTGCATTCACGCAACCGTGCTGGCAGGCGCCGTCGCCTTCCTTCACGACCTTCCTCGAATAGAGCCTCCTGTATACCGCATGGAATTCCTCTTAACCGACCTCAAGAGTGCGGCTGACACCGCGGCATCTCAAGAATCACCCGCCGCCACCGAACATTCCTCACCGATAGCTCCATCCTACCCCCGCTTGGCCAACATCTCGTCTGCGCACGGGAGCGAGCAACATCCTCTCACCAATACTTCGATCGTTCATGCGACAGTAAACCCAGTCACTCCTGCCACCGTGGAACAACGAGAAGCACACCCATCGGCCACGGCAGTCGATTCCACTCCCGTCGAAAGTCCCGCCTCAATTGATCGTCAGGTTGAAACCCTACCCTCAGTGATTGAATCCTCACAAGCGGCAGCAAGCCCTACCGAGGAACCAATTGCCAAGAATCTCCACGATGACGTGGCCCATCCATCGCATGCTGTACCTGAGATCTCCCAAAATGCAGTTGAGACTGCCAGCACCCCCCTCCTAGATTCAGCGAGTTCACTCTCTTCATCCCTTAAACAGCACCCTCCCTCATCGCAGCCAACGAGCCAACCTTCCATCACCGCCTCACAAGCCGGTTCTCAGACCACCGACTCTTCATCTCTTTCGTCACAAATGGGTTCAGATTCACCTGCTACGACGACACAACACACTCTCGTGATGAACCATCCCGCCATCACGAGGACCATTCCATCTAAGCCGGATTATGGGTGGCTGAAGGACTTACTGAAACGTCGAATCATGAGCCTACAAGCGTATCCACGCCTCGCTCGCATACAGGGATGGGAAGGGATTGTCGTCGTCAGAGCCACGATCAAAAACGACGGCAGCTTGCTTGATGCAGTCGTGACTGAAAGCTCGGGATACGCGTCTTTAGACGAAGAGGCGCTGAAGCTCATGCAAAGAGCCTGTCCCATTCGCTTACAACACGACCTTGGTCAATCCCACATTGAAGTGTTTATCCCGGTTCACTACAGACTCGAATAATGAAGAAAGGAAGAACATCTATGTACAAGCACACGATATCGGTCTTAGCCGCAGCGGTAATGCTCGGCGCAAGCTGGATGACGGCCAGCGCTGCCACCCCGTCGAAGGTCGGTTTCCTCGTTGTCGCTCCCGACCGAGGGTTTCTCGGCAATCAAGAGGTTCGATCTCTTGTAGACGAGTTTAAGAAATCCTATACGGCCACGCTCGGGCTGGCCGGACGGGACTATACCGGCGTGGAAGGCGAATACGCCGCATACCTTTCACGTGCAGCCCAGGAACTGAAGCAAGCCGGTGTCACTGAGATCGTTGCCATTCCCCTGTTTCTTTCTGAAGCCGATCCACTCTTCAAACGCGTCAGACCGCTGCTTCCCGCTTACACAGGGGGTCTTCCCGTCCGATGGGCTCAGGCCATGGCCCACGATTATCTCATCGGCCAAATCTTGCTCGATCGCGTGGAGGCATTGAGCGAGCATCCTGAATCAGAGCGTTTAATCGTCGTCGCAACCGGCGCGCTCGACAGCGCGAGTGAAAAGGCGATCAAAGTCGACACCGAAAAGCTCGTCGGATACGTCACTCGGTATAAGCATTTTCGCGAAGCCGAGGCAGTGGTCTACTACGATCGGGAAGCTGAGAACGCGGAGCAGAAAAATCAAGAGATCAAAGCATATCTGATGTCTCAGATGGCCAAGCACGGCCGCACCTTGTTGGTGCCTGCGTTCATCGGCCCGAAGTTCGACTACTCCATGTCACTAACCAGCTGGCTGGATGATCAATTCAAGCAGACCCATGTCGCATACAAGCCGGAAGAACTGCTTCCTCATCCGAACGCACTGCTCTGGCTGAAGAAAACTGCCAATCGTGAAACGCCACCGACGGTAGGAGAGATCGGCGCCGTGATCATGCCGCACGGATCGACCCAACCTTGGAATGATGCCGTGGAAACGACGATCCAACCTCTGATGGCGAAATACCCTATTGAAATGGCCTACGGCATGGGCGACCCACGCATTATTCAAGATGCCGTATCGAGATTGGAGCAGCGCGGGATCAGACGCATCATCTTCGTCCGAATGTACGCATTGGATCATCAGATGAAGCCGCTCACGGACTATATCCTCGGCCTGAGCGAGCACACTCCGTCCGATGGTCACGGGGGAGGTCATGACCATTCAGCGAGCGCGCCACTACAAGTTCGAACCGCCGCGCTGTTTTCGACTTTCGGCGGGTACGAGCAGAACCCGGAGATCGCGCAGGTTCTCCACAAGCGAATCGCGGAACTCAGCAAGGATCCCGCGAATGAGACCGTACTCCTACTTGCGCATGGTGAGGCCACGGACGAAGGCAACGACAAATGGCTGGCCGTCATCAGTAAAAACATCGACCGCATCCGACAGGATCCCCGCTGGGCCAAACTAAAAACGATCAAGGCGCTCACGGTCCGCGAGGATTGGCCCAAAGAGCGCGAGAAAGCGGTCGCCGGCGTTCGCGCCACCATCGAGGAAGCCAGCAAGCATGGACGCGTCCTGGTAATCGCTAACCGATTGTACGGCTCGGGGCCCTACAAAAAGATGCTCCACGGATTGACCTACGAGATCAACGAAAAAGGGTTGGTCGATCCCATCCTGACCCGCTGGCTGGAGGACGGCATGACCCGCTTGACGGCTGAGTTGATCCCCTCAAAGAGCGAACAATCTGCGAATGCCCATCCCTAGGGCAATCATACGCCGATGTGTGAAACGGCCTCATCTCCATAGCGACCGTTGAAGGCGCGCTGTGAGGTGAGATGAAGGATGACGTGCCAGGAGGCATGATCCGACCTATGCAAACGACTCCGGGGTGACACAAGTGCACGAAAACGCTCCACCGTGCCCCCTACGATTGACACACGTTCCACGATTTCAACAGAGCACGATAAAGGACGCCTACATGAACAGACATGAGAAGAACCGATTCACTTTCAACCAAGCATTCCTCTCCGTGCTGGCTATCACGCTCCTACAAACTGGATGGGTACATGCAGCAGAAGAAACACCGAAGTCAGCCATTGCTCCGCCAGAGGACGCTCCCGCTCAACCAGAAAATGTTTCACCTCCTCCGGAGAAGGCCCCCCCTCCACCAGGGGAGCCTTCCGCGCAACCATCAAATGACTCTGCACAACCAAAATCGTCTGCATTGCCATCTTCACCCCAAAACGGCCTTCGAGTCGACAACATCGTCATCACTGGTACCTGGACCCCTCACGCGGAGAAGGACTCTCCAGTCGAGATCGAACGAATCACGGGGAAAATGCTGGAGCAAGCCGGAGCCACGAATGTTCGTCACGTGTTGGAGGACGTGCCTGCCATAGAGTTCCGCCGAACCGGCGGGCGATTTCAACAGTTTCAGATTCAGGGTCTCCAAAGCAATCACACGCTGATGTTGATCAACGGGCAGGAATTGATCGGAACAACAGAAGGCGGCACGTTTTCGGAAGACCTCTTGGCGTCTCCCGAGATCGAATCGATCGAGGTCCTGAAAGGCGCGGGTTCTGTTCAATACGGGAGTGAAGCGATCGGCGGTGTCATCAACATCCGCACGCGACGAGGGACAAAACCTCTTGCCGCCACAATGTTCGGCCAATATGGTCGCTTCAACACGGTCACGACTTTTGCCGCACCGGAATTCCGCACTGCCGACGGCAAGTTTGGTGGATACCTCTCGGCCGGGGTCTCAAAATCAGACGGGTACGACTTCATTCAAAGCACTCCTGCCACGAACGGATTTCCAGAGTTTTCGACAAAGAATGTGAGCGGCAATTTCGACTACGCCTTGTCCAATTCGTCAAAGATCTCTCTGTACAGCCGCTACAGCGACAACGATCGTGTCAGCCGCGGAGGCGCTACCGCTTCGCGAAGCGAGACAATAAGTAACAACGAGCGCGCCCAGACTGTCCTCCGATGGGATTGGAACCCGGATGCAGTGTCCACCTTTAGCCTGTGGGCTCATCACCAGACCTTTCAGAATGACTCAAGATCATTTTTGTCGGGCACGGGAGTCCAGACCAGACTTTCGAGATTTACGCAAGAACTCTGGGAACCGCAATTCCAATACACCAGACAGATCGGACAGCAACACCTTGTGACGTTGGGCGGCGAGCATGATATCCGGAAAATCAGAGGACAAAACTTTAGCAGCCCGGCCACGCTCAAGAGCCTCACAGAATCAGCCGGTTGGATTCAGGATGAGATTGCTGTGCTGCCCTGGATGGACGTCGTATTGGGCAGTCGCTACACCAGCAATAGCGAAGCCGGAGGGTTTTGGAGCCCTCAGACGACACTGTTGCTCAAGCCCGGTAACTTTCGAGGCCGCTTTACCTATACACGAGGGTTCCGAAGCCCGAGCCTATCAGAACTCGGCGCCTCCTTCGTCGAAGGAGGGCTTTTCGGTATTGTCGGCAATCCCAACCTCGCTCCAGAAAAATCGACGAATTATACCGCCAATATCGAATACTACTTCGAACAGGCCAAAATTGGAGCATCCTTCTTCAGGCATGATGTGGACAATCTGATCCAATCCATTGCGGGAACTTGCTCAGCTATTGAGTCGGCAACTCTCGGCGTGATTCCAACCCGTTGCCAAAAGTCGTTCAACACTGCAGCCGCTCGTAGCCAAGGGTTTGAGTTCGAGGGAGGGATTAGGCCGCTGGACTGGCTCTCCATTGAAACCGGATACATGTATCTGGATGCACGGGACCAAAACACAGGCGAATACCTCTTCGGACGGTCACGACACACATGGAAAACACGGGCCAATGTCGAATATGAGGGATGGAACCTCACGGCCAGACTTCGGTACTTCTCTTCATTCGGATTCGCCGATGCAAATAGCAATGGGCGCATCGATAATAATCCGAACGAGGTTGCCCCCGCGAACGTTCAGCTCGACCTTCGACTCGCTAGGACATTGAAAAACGGGATCGACCTCTATGTTGGCGCCGACAATGTCACAGAGTCGCGAGTTCAAGTAGGAGGGGTTGCTCCCCCACCTGGCGAGCATCTCTATTATGTGGGCATGCGAATGGCGATGTAATAGGCGACTGACCTCGAACAAGAATGGGGATCTCCACTGGTAGGCTGATCCCCATTCACACCTGTACCTTTCACGAACGCAACTACTTGAAGTACCGGAGGGTGCACATGACTTTCAAGCTACCACGATAGGTTTCTTACCACGGGGCCTGATATGACCTGTGCAAAATGCAATGGGTTGCTGATCCCGGAACGTATCTTGGATTATTACGCTCAGACTGAGCGGTGGAAATGCATCAACTGTGGGTGGTTTCTCGCAGAGCGACTACCAGCCTCGCATGTGGCAAACCGATCACCGAGCCGTTATTCGCGCAAGAACCACACCCGCTGACTCGGATACACCAAACCACACGCGGTAGGCGCACATGCTCCCATCGCTTGCATCGAGCCTAACGCGCCGGCATCATTATGCCCCTTCCTTCTTGATCTGCTCCGCCAGGTAGTTCTCTAACCCCACCTGCTTGATCGTTTCCATCTGTGTTTCGATCCAATCGATATGTTGATCCACGTCTTTGGCCATATCCTCGAACATGTGCCGCGTGGTGAAATCGGTCACCTTCGTACAATGCACCACGCCATCGTTTAACAGACTGAGCATTTCCTGTTCGGCTTTTAAATCCAGCTTGAGCTGCTCAGGAACAGTTTCTCCTACCTGCACCGTATTCATGCGTTGCACGTTCGGCACGCCGTCCAGATAGAGGATGTGGCCGATAAGTTCATCGGCATCTTTCATCTCGGCGATGCTCCGCTCCCGCACTTTATGATGGAGTCGTTCATAGCCCCAGTTCTCGCACATCTTGGCATGGACGAAATACTGGTTAATCGCCGTCAGATCTGCCGTCAGGATCTTGTTGAGGATGTTGACGACGCCCTCTTTTGCTTTCATGTCTTCTCTCCTTTCTCAAGGTTGCTAGGCCTGCGGGGGGCTTCATTCAAGAAATCTTCTCGGCAAATAACTTTCTTGAGTGCATTATCACCACGTCTGGGATCTTCGTCAACTCGGTCGGTAGAGTCTCCTTGATTTTGACTTTCATCATTGGTGACACTAGTTCTCAATCTCGCGGCGTCATCGTGTGACAACGGAGGCACAAGATGCCCTGGCCTATTTTCAGGATGGACGGGAAGACACGATGGAATGGAGGATGGATCCGCTTGAGCTTATCCTGCTTCGCGATAGCCGCACTCTTCGCTGCGGCATTGGACGCTGCGGCCAACCTGTTTACTCACTTTCTCGATGAGGAACGGAGCGCTGCAGGTCGGGCAGGTCTTGTTGATCGGGCGATCCCACAAGGCATATTCGCACGCTGGATACTTACTGCAGGCAAAGAATGAACGTCCTTTTCTCGTGCGCTTCTGGACCAGGTCTCCGCCACAGCCTTGCTGAGGGCACTTCACACCCAGCGAAAGCGGTTTGGTGGTTTTGCACTCCGGATAGGCGGAGCAGGCGATAAACTTTCCAAACCTCCCCGTCTTGACCACCATCGGACTGCTGCATTTCTCGCACTTTTCGTCCGTCGTCAACTCGATCTTCGGAACGATTTTAATGGTACCGTCCTCGAGTTTCTCAAAGTTCTGCGTGTTCTTGCAGGGAGGCTTGTCCTTGTACGCAGGACAGGCGAGAAACTTGCCGTTACGCCCCCATTTGATCTCCATCATTTTTCCGCACTTTTCGCAGGGAATATCCGTCGGCGGCTCCACTGTGTCCTTGGGGCCGGGAATCGTCTTCGCGTTTTCAAGATCCGTCGAGAACGTCCCGTAAAAATCCCGCACTGCCGTCACCCACGGCTTGTTGCCTTCTTCGACTTCGTCCAACTCCTCTTCCATGTGCGAAGTGAAATCGACGTTGATCAAGTCCGGAAATCCCTTCATCAGGAAACCGTTTACAGTCCGCCCTGTTTCGGTCGGAGCAAATCGCCCGTCTTCTTTCTCGGCATACTTCCGGTCTTGTATCGTCGAAACAATGCTCGCATAGGTGGACGGGCGACCGATGCCTTTTTCTTCCAATTCCTTGATCAGCAGGGCTTCGTTATAGCGAGGTGGCGGCTGGGTGAAGTGTTGTTTCGAGAGCACGCCCGGGACTGTCTGCCCCTCCTGGGATACGAGCTGCAGCCGTTCTCCCTCGGTGAGCAGCGGTAACTGACGCTCCGCCTCATCTTCGACTTCCTGCTCGTTCTTTTGCTTCTGCGCGAAGAGTTCCTTGTCGATCCCTTCCATATAGACAATCGTATGGCCGGGGAATTTCACGACCGTGCCGGTCGAGCGGAAGAGAAACTTCTCTTTTGTCGAGACGGGGCTCGACTCCACACGAGTCACATCGAGAATCGCAGGGACCATCTGTGACGCAATAAACCGGTTCCAGATCAATTGGTACAGTTTATAGACATCAGGCTCTAAGTACTGCCTGATCGACTCAGGGTCGCGCGCCGCCG
This sequence comes from Nitrospira sp., assembly GCA_005116775.1. Taxonomy (GTDB): domain Bacteria; phylum Nitrospirota; class Nitrospiria; order Nitrospirales; family Nitrospiraceae; genus Palsa-1315. The sequence continues at coordinate 58,576 of SWDN01000005.1, read as the reverse complement.
CTGTAGGGCGAATCGCTTCGTGCGCTTCTTGCGCCGCTTTCTGCGTCTTGTACACATTCGGCGTGGCGGGCAAGTATTCTGCGCCAAACCGTTCCTGGATCACTTGACGCGCTTCTGTCATCGCCTCGTTCGAAATACGCGGGGAGTCGGTCCTCATATAGGTAATGAGACCTGTCTGACCTTCGGCTCCGATTTCAATTCCTTCGTAGAGCTTTTGCGCCAGAGTCATCGTTTTCTTCGATGAGAAATGTAACTTGCGCGCGGCTTCCTGCTGGAGCCGGCTGGTGATGAAGGGCGCGACCGGATTCCGTTTCTTTTCTTTTCGCTCGATCGAGTCAACAACAAACTCTTTCCCTTGAATCGCCGAGACGATGCGCTGGGCGTCGGTCTCCGTCGCAAGCGACGCGTCCTGCCCATCGATGCTGTGCAGCTTGGCTTCGAATGCGGGAGGATTGGCGCCGGCTAATGTCACCGCAATCGACCAATACTCCTCCGCGCGAAAGGCTTCTCGCTCCTCTTCACGTTCGCAAATCAGCCGCATCGCCACGGACTGAACTCGGCCCATGCTGAGCCCACGGCGCACCTTAGTCCACAACAGCTGACTGCCTTGGTATCCGACAATTCGGTCCAGCACCCGACGAGCCTGCTGCGCATTCACCAACTTCATGTCAACCTGACCGGGCGATTGCAGCGCGCGCTTGATGGCCGACTCGGTGATTTCATTGAACAGCACACGAAACACCTTGCCCTCGGTCTTTTTCTTGGACTTGGATTTTGATTTTCCCAGCAATTCCTGTTCAAGATGCCACGCGATGGCCTCGCCTTCCCGGTCAGGGTCCGGCGCAAGGAACACCTTGTCCACCTCTTCCGCCTTCTTCTTAATCTCTGCCAAGACCTTGGACTTCCCTTTGATTGTCACATACTGCGGCTCGAAATCGTGTTCGAGGTCAACGCCGAGCTTGCTCGTCGGAAGATCCTTAATATGGCCGACCGAAGCCATAACGGTATAGCCACGCCCCAAATACTTGGTAATCGTGCGTGCTTTCGTCGGAGACTCGACAATGATGAGTGCTTTAGCCATGAAACTCCGGTTCGTTATGAGGGTTGCCCACTCATCCGTATCAAATAATGCACGTCTGTGCAACTGTTCGGTCGATTATGTTCGAAGATACCGTTGTCCCGGCAGCTGTGTGACTTGCTGCCGAAGCTCCAAGGATAAGAGCGACACCATCACAGTGGATACCGACAACTTCGTGGCCCCAACCACTTCATCTACTGTGCGCGGGTCATAGGATAGGACATCGTACACGAGCTGTTCCTCTTCGCCTAAACGATCGACGGGTACGGTCTTCTCCCGAGCAGGTTGCACACGTAAGCGCAGCGCCGGTTCCAGCTGCGGCAAGACCGCATCGATCACATCTTGCGCGCGCTCGATTAACGCCGCACCCTCTTTGAGCAAGGCATTCGTCCCACGACTGGTGTCTTCTTTTACAAAACCAGGAACAGCAAACACCTCTCGACCCTGCTCGGCGGCCAACTTCGCCGTAATCAACGATCCACTGTTGATGGCCGCCTCTGTCACGATCACGCCCAGGGACAACCCGCTGATGATGCGATTCCGTCGAGGGAAATGATGACTGTGGGGTGGGGAGCCCATCGGTACCTCAGACAATATCGCCCCTCGTTCTTCGATCTGACGGCGTAACTGCTCATGTTCGGCTGGATAGGTGCGGTCAATCCCGCAACCCAACACCGCGATCGTGCGCCCCCGCGCGGCGAGTGCGCCTCGATGAGCCGCCGCATCAACTCCTCGAGCCAGTCCACTGACCACCGTGATACCTGCCTCAGCCAAGTCATGGCTCAACTCTTCTGTCATGGCACGTCCGGCCGCCGTGGCGCGCCGTGCACCCACGATGGCAACCGCCAATTCGTCCTGCTCCGTCAATGTGCCCGTGATGTACAAGAGCGGCGGAGGGTCTGCGATCGTCTTAAGGAGAGCAGGATAGGCATGATCCAACAGGCTCCGAACTTCAATATGTCCATCTTCGATCGCCTTGAGTTCGCGTTCGATGCTTCGGCACGCCATGTGATCAGGCCCTCGTCGTATTGCATCCGCCAACTGCGAGCTGCATCCCCTTTGAATTAATTCGTCACGAGACGCGCGCAAGATGGCATCGGGAGAGTGCCAGATGCGCACTAACTGAAGGATCGTCAGATCTCCCACCCTATCGATCGCTCGCAAGCGAAGCCATGACTCTAACACCTGACTTGTCATGGGCTGGCCGGAAGGAAGACCTGAGACCTCAGGAAAGGAGTCCGCGCCTACAGGCTGACTGAAAGATTGCATCGTCTTGTCGATTCAGAGTCACGCTCGTTAGAGCACTGCAAGATCGTACTGTTCCAAGTGCAAGTGTTCGTCCGGCATCACGATGATTTTCGCGGCGCACTCGCGCTCCACAGCCTCAAGCCCCTGTCGCTCTTCATCCTGCAACAGCCCGACGACCGAGGGATGGGCGCCGATAACGATCCGCTGCGGCTCTGGACTGCT
>SWDN01000005.1:53464-55928 GCA_005116775.1 Nitrospira sp. | reverse complement strand
GAGCCAGACTTTGCGGCTGAGAGCCCGCGCCATCTCCTGCTCCACGCCTAGATGATCGAACAGGCTTTCGTCTTTATCGTAGAAATGGATGCGTGACGTTTGCTCCGGCGAGAATCGCTGCACGAAATCACGGACGGCCTGGTACTCCTCCCGCGAGTCGATCCATAATCGATCGACTTTCTTTCCGAAGAGATCGCGCACGACACGGAAGCTCAGGCTCAAGTCGGCATGCAGCAATGCCGGAGCTCCCTTCTGTTCGCGTTTCGACAGAATGTCCTGCCACAGCACATGTAAAAAATCGACGTCGGATTTCAGCTCGTCTTCTTTAACCCCTTCGCTCACCGTGCGGACGATGTACCCGCAGCCCGGCTGCCGCACTCGCTTCATAATATCCTTCAGTCGAGCCCGTTCCTCATCGCGAGCGATGCGGCGGGACACACCGATATGCTCCACATTGGGCATGAACACGAGATACCGGCCAGGAAGCGACACATAGGTCGTCACCCGCGAGCCTTTCGTGCCGATAGGCCCTTTGGAAATCTGCACCATCAGCTCCTGCCCTTCACTCAGCAATTGCTCGATCGGCTTGGAGCTTTGCCGCCGAGGACCCAGCATATCTCCATCCTTATCGGCATCCTTGTCGTCCTCATCCGCATCAACGAGTGTGTCCCCCGGCTCGGAATCCAACGACAAGTCCGACACGTGCATGAAGGCCGCTTTCGCAAGCCCGATGTCCACAAACGCCGCCTGCATGCCTGGCAATACTTTTGCCACTTTTCCTTTATAGATGTTCCCGACGAAGTCCTTATGCTTCGCGCGATCTCCAAAAAGATCCGTGACGACTCCGCCATCCAACACCGCCACGCGAGTTTCCTCGCGTGCGACTGTAATCGCAATTTCTACTCCCATACCGACTCCTTCCATTCAGCAGAACCGTCGTACTCAGATCAGGACGAACGCGGGGAATCCCCAGGTTTCGGCCTCTATTCGTGAACTCATCGAGCAAACGGTCTGCGTCTATACTTGCCCCTCTTGCCTTGCTCTCGATCCATTCGAAACCAACAGATGACTCTACCCTCTAAAAGAAACTCAACCGACGGCGTTTGACGTTCAAGAGCAGGCCCAGCGATGCCATCGTCATCACCGTCGCACTCCCGCCGTAACTCATAAGCGGAAGGGGAATTCCCACGATAGGAAATACGCCCGCTGTCATGCCGATGTTGATCACGACGCAAAACGACAACATGCAGAGGATGCCGATCGCCAGCAGCGCTCCGAGCTGATCCTTCGCGCGCGCCACAATGTCTAACGACAGCCAGATCAACCCGACAAACAACAGCAAGAGCACCAACACTCCAAGAAATCCCCATTCCTCTGCGAACACCGAAAACACAAAGTCGGTATGCCCCTCCGGCAAAAACTTCAATTGACTTTGTGTCCCTCCATAGAGCCCCTTGCCCGTCAATTCTCCCGCTCCAATGGCAATCTTCGATTGGAGCGCATGATAGCCCTTGCCTCCGGTGTCGTAGACTGGATCGACAAAGGTCATAATGCGCTGCCGCTGATAATCATGCAATGACCCCCACATCATCTCCCACGCAAAGGGAAACAACATCAACGAAAACAAGAGGATGACACCTATCGCCTTCGACCGCATGCCCACCATCAGCAACATGGCGGCATAAATCGCCAAGAAGCTCAACCCGCTTCCGAGATCCGGCTGCTTCAGGATCAAGAGTAGCCCCGGCAACACCAACAACCCGGGAAATACCACTCGTTGAAGCCATCCCACTCGCGGCGCCTGCGAGTAGTAGTACGCCAAGGTTAAAATAAGGATAAACTTTGCAAACTCCGACGGTTGGAAGGCAAACGGTCCTATTGGAATCCATCGTTGCGCCCCTCGGCTACTTCTGCCCTCAAATAGCACGAATGCAAGCAGGATCAAGATTACCGCATAGGCAGGATACGCTAACCGTGCGATACGATGATAGTCCGAGAGCCACATCACAAGAAACGCGACCGTCCCCAGCAGGATCCACACCGTTTGCTTGGCATAAAACGGGAATGCAGCCTCTTGGTCATGCGTCACGCTATAGATCGACAGAACACCGATTCCCAAAATGGCAAAGATCAGTCCAATAAACCGTAAGTCGAAATTGTCGATGCCCCGGCTCATGGATACCCGATCGATCATCGTATTCCCTGTTCTCCAGCCTCGCCGACCCGGGCGACGGCGCCATCCTTCACACTGGAAGGAGCAGAAAGATTCAATTTCACATAGGTCTCGATCAGCTCTTTTGCAAGGGGCGCGGAGGCAGACCCCCCATGCCCCATATGCTCACCTATGACAGCAACGGCGATAGTGGGCGCCTCAACCGGGGCGAAGGCGACAAACCAGGCATGATCGCGGAATTTCTTCGGAATATCTTTCTCCGGGCCGGTGCGCAAGGCCGCCACCTGGGCC
>SWDN01000005.1:16348-53364 GCA_005116775.1 Nitrospira sp. | reverse complement strand
CTCCAGCTTTCCAATCATGATACGTCCGGCGACCGAACTGATACCCTCCATTGCAGTAGATGGACGTCGACGGCGTTACGGTCTTCGTTTCTAATGCGGCTGCAGCCATCATCACTTTGAAAACCGAACCTGGCGGATACTGCCCTTGCGAGGCCCGATTGTTCAAAGGTCGCCCCTCGTTTTGCACGATCTCAGCCCATTGTTTCGGTGTCAGTTCGCGCGAGAGAATATTCGGGTCGAAACCAGGGCGGCTGGCCATAGCCAGCACGTCGCCTGTTCTCGGATCGAGCGCGACGATCGCGCCGGATTCCTCTCCCAACAAGTTTTCGGCTACTTTTTGCAACCGAGCATCGATCGTGAGGTACAAATTGTCCCCCGCATGAGGCTGTTCCACAACCACGGTTCGCTTTTCATGACCTATCGCATCGACTTCTATGCTTTTCTGTCCGGCCTGACCGCGCATGAGCTGATCAAAAAACTTTTCCACACCATATTGCCCGACGATGCTGCCCTGATGCAGATCGGCAAATTCAGGCTTCTCTAATTGCTCAGGCGATACCTCCCCGACATAACCTAATATATGTGAGGCAGTCATTCCGCTCGGATAGTTTCGCTGCGATTCGACTTGCACCATCACTCCGGGCAAGTCCAGACGGTGCGACTCGATCAATGTCGCTTCTCGGAGGGTTAAACGATCTTTCACCTTGCGCGGAAGTTGTTTACTGCCACGAGCCGTGAGTTTCTTCCTGACGAGCGCTTCGTCGAGCCCCAGAAGAATACTGAGCTGGTCGATGAGCCGATCGCGATCTTTCACGTCTTCAAGGGAAACATAGAGGGTGAAACTCGGAACGTTGTTCGCCAGCAACACCCCATTTCGATCGTAGATGAGCCCTCGCGCCGGCTCCATAATGACAGAACGTGTCCGATTGTTCGCCGAGAGATCGCGATAGTAGGCCCCCTCACGAATTTGCAAGTTCCAGAGCTGTACTGCTAATAACGCTACGATGAGCAGCAAGCCGACGCGGAGGATGATCAGGCGGCGTTGGAGTTCCCCGAGTTCAGAATCGTGCAGACCAGCAGTTGCCATGCGTCACAATCAACATTCTTCCACGCCCATTGAGAGACCTGCTATTCGGTCCTCAGGCGGGTTCGATCAAATCGTCGGGAGAGTATCCAATAGAACGCCGCTCCCATCACCCCGTCGAAACAGGCTTGTGGGAATACGATAGACTCGACCATCCACCACATCTGAGATGTATCGAAGCCCTTGAACGTCATTGCGGCAAGCAACCCGCTCGCCAACGATACCAACAAAACCCCTGCCCCTAGGGAGATCGCGGTCACCTGCGACACTTGCCGCCCCAAAAATCCTGTCAAGAGACCAACGCCCCCGTTCACGAGAAGGCTCAACCACAGTTCGCCGGCAGAGAATAAGCTCAGAATCCATCCGATCGCGAGTCCCACGAGAAGGCCTTCAAGTTCGCCCGCAAAGAGTCCAACGAGCGCTGCGGCCACAAGCCCCAAGTCCGGCTTGATATTCCATACGCTCAGATGTGGCAATAGCGTCGTCTGCAAGGGAACAAGCAGAACCACGAGAGCCAGATAGAATAGGAATTTCATGGCACTGACTTCTCTGGTGGATCTGCCCCTACCCCGGTCTTCGCGGACTGTCCGTATGACGTCTGAATGACCAACACTTCCTCTACGCGACCGACATCGACTTCCGGCATCAGTTCGGCAGACTGAAAAAGAGCGCCTTCCTCTTTATCGATCCGCGTGATCGCGCCAATCATGAGCCCTCGGGGAAAATCTCCGATAAGGCCTGATGTCACAACCCGATCGCCGTCTCGCAAGGTTGACAGCAACGGAATATACTTCAGCTTGGCCAACCCCCGCTGAGCCCCTTCCACAATACCTTCATCTCTCGTCCGCTGAATGAGCGCAGCAATGGCGTTGTTCGGATCAGTCACCAAGAGCACCACCGAGGACGCTCCCGTCGTTTTCACCACCCGCCCGACGACACCGGCAGGCGTCACGACTCCCATATCCGGCTTGACCCCGTCGCTCTCTCCTTTATTGAGAATAATGGCGCGATATCGATTTGTGGCATCGCGCCCGATCACTTGAGCCGCGATCATGGTAGGAAGCGCCTGCTCTTTAAAGTTCAGTAAGGCCGTCAATCGTTCTGTCGCAGCGGCTGATTCGCGCAACTGACTATGTTGCCCTCGTAACCACTCATTTTCTTTCCGCAGCTGCTGATTCTCTTCCCGAACCCCTTGCAAGGCCACATACTGTGCCCAACGATCAGCAATGCTGGAATCGATCGAGGCAACCGCTTCGAGGGGAACACTGACGACGTAACCGACCGGTCCCCCCAGATACTGCAGAAGCCCTTGGATTTGACTGGGGAAGATAAAAAGAGCCACCAGCAGGAGGGCAAAACAGGCAAGCGCAATGCGCCTGGCACCGTAGGGAGAACTGGAGTGAGCCATCCACATAAGGGAGTTTGGGATGGAACCTTATCGGTAGGTGTTGGCCTGGGACATCACCGATACTTTAGCCAGCAGATCCAATTCATCGAGGATTTTCCCGACCCCCAATACAACGGAAGTCAGCGGGTCATCCACGGTGATGATCGGCAGATTCGTTTCCTCACGAAAACGCGTATCCATACCCTTGAGCAACGAGCCTCCGCCGGTGAGGACGACGCCTCGATCGATAATATCGCCCGCCAACTCAGGTGGGGTATTCTCCAGTGCCACTTTAATCGCGTTGACGATTGTGCCGATCGGTTCCTGCAACGCTTCACGGACTTCTGCGTCATCTATCACCAATGTGCGGGGAATGCCTGAAATCAAGTCACGCCCCTTGATCATCATCGTCTTGCGTTCCTCAAAGGGGTAGGCGGACCCGATTTCGAACTTGATCCGCTCCGCCATATGTTCACCGATGAGGAGGTTGTACTTCTTTTTGATGTAATTCATGATCGCATCGTCCATGCGATCGCCCGCCACCTTGACAGACTCGCTATAGACGATTCCGCCGAGCGAAATGACGGCAATATCGGTCGTGCCACCTCCGATATCGACCACCATATTGCCGGATGGTTCAGTGATCGGAAGACCGGCGCCAATGGCTGCGGCCACCGGTTCTTCGATCAGATATACTTCGCGGGCGCCGGCTAATTCAGCGGAGTCTCGGACGGCTCGCTGCTCCACTTGTGTGATGCGCGACGGCACACCGATGATAATGCGCGGACGCACGAACGCGCTGCGGTTGTGCGCTTTCTGAATGAACCGTTTCAACATCTGTTCTGCCATTTCGAAGTCGGCGATCACACCTTCTTTCATGGGCCTCACCGCAATGATGTTGCCCGGCGTACGACCCAACATTCTCTTGGCTTCCGTGCCGACTGCGAGTACTCGTTCGGTTTTTTTCTCAACTGCGACGACCGAGGGTTCGTTGAGCACGATCCCTTTCCCGTGCACATATACGAGGGTCGACGCTGTCCCTAGATCAATAGCCAGATCGTTCGAGAACCATCCGAAGATATCGCTCCCAAAACCCACGATTGTTCTCCCTTCCCCTCACGCTCCGACAGCTGGCTCAGTCGGGCGATGCCAGACGGCCTGCATCTAACACCTGAGTGCCTGCCACCTCGTCGCCAAGACGCCGCCCCTGCTCATTCCCGATAATCAAGACCGCTTCGAACCCAATGATTGCTGCCGACACAAGCCATCCCACATACGGAACCGCGAACGCAACGTGAGCCACCGCAAAGGGAAGATTGCGGATAATGGACTCTCGAAAACCTGCAGGCTCACGCCGATCTGGAAGCGCTGTCTGAAGGCCGATTAACCGCTTGCCGATGCTACGCCCACCGGAAAATCCATCGGCAATCAGTATATAGGCCAATCCTCCGAGAAAACCCACCGGCACAAACATTTGACCGGCTGCTGCAACGATGAACAGATCGATCAGCTTGGCAATACCTCGATTCAGAACCTGCGCCTTAGGGTAAACCCCTGCGCCGATCAAATGAACCCCTCTGACCTCCTCTGCCAAGGGATCTCCTTACAATTCGTGGCAAAGTATAACAAATCGAACTGCCTTGCACAAACAAAGACCATTCTTCTACAGCTCACGCATTATGAGCCGCTGCGATCATCTTCGCGGACTGATCACTCTCCTCATCATGCTGACCATGGTCGCATGAAACGCCGTCTCTTGCCTTTACTGAAATCCCTGGGTAGAATCCGTACATATCAGGTTTCCGAGAGGTTGTCATGCTCAAATTGATGCGCGAATCGTCACATAGCTACCCCTGGCTCCTCAAGTCCATCATGGGAGTCATCGCCCTCACCTTCGTCATCACGATGGGTTGGTGGGGGTTCGGCGAGCAGCAAACCGGCGCCGCGGTTGCCTCAGTCGGAGATCTCACCATATCCCGTGATGAGTTTCGGCGCGCCTACGAGAACACCTACCGCTTCTATAAAGACAAAGTCCCCGGAGAATTCAAAGACGAAACGATCAAGCAAATGGTGATCGATCAACTCGTCGACAATCGGACCTGGCTCATCGCGGCAAAGAACATGGGTCTCACTGTCGCTGACGCTGACCTGCGTGAAGTCATCATGCAAATCCCCGACTTTCAAAAGAACGGCGCCTTCGATCCGGAGATCTATCAACGACTCCTGGCAGCGAACCATCTGACCCCCGCTACCCGACTGCTTTCCGCAACTCTTCTCCGCGAAGCACCAATTCTCCACCAGAGTGGAGGACACGCAACTTCGCAATGCGCCCTCCACGGCTGAACGACAGGGGCGTCATCGTCGCAATTGTACCCACGGAAAATCCCTGTTGCCGTAAGTTTTGCTCGAGCGTATCGACAGTAAAGGAAGATTTCCATTGATAGAACGGCGACATCAAGTCGAAGGGGCACTCCACACCCTTGAGATAGGGATAGTCTTTCGACCACACATTCATGGCATCTTCCGTCAACCCTGCGGCCGTCGATGAGAATGCAGCATAAATCGGTGCGCCATCATAGGTCACGACCAGTCCGCGCGTATCTTCAACCGCGCGCAGAATCCCGGCATCAATTCCCTGCTTCCCACGGTAGACCTGATCTTGCACTGTAGACGCTACATCGTAGTCTCGCGTCGCACTCAACATCTGCTGATAGAGGACATAGGTCCTGGCCGCGACTGCCTGCGCCTTCAACATCTCCGGATGCCAGGTTGAGCTGACCTCGGCGGGCACCACCCCTTTGACATATTCTTCGACGTCCACCCGATTGATGACCAGAATTCCCTTACCTCTTCTCACAAGATGGATAAGGCCGCTTACGGAAAACTCTGTGCCGGAGTCGCCCGATGACACCGCCGCCCCATTCGGCTTCCGAGAGGGCCGAGGAAAGGTCACGGTGAGACCTTGCTCTCCGCCATGGATCGTCAACTGGTCCGTCTGCATCCGGACACTGTTCACGAAAAACCCCTTGTCAGCGGCTAAGACCTGGACCGAGGCGCGCAGAGTCTGACCACGACCATTTACATCTGTCGCCCACAACGGACCATCTGAACGGATATCGAGTCGCAACACCTCAGCCGCCAGCAGGACGCGGATCGACTCGGCCGCCTCGACTCCAGAAGACAGACCGAGAAGCCATGCTCCCATCACGAGGGTAAGACACACGCCACTTCTCAGCTTCTTCATCGGCGAATGATCCATGATATGAAATAGAATACCAGACTCAGAATCACGCTGAGGAGCAGACTCGTGACGATGGGAAAGAAGAAGCTGAAGTTATCTCGTCGGATAGAGATGTCGCCGGGAAGCTTGCCGAACCATCCCAAGAAATTCCCAAGTCCTGGAACGCGGTCTGCGATCAGCAACAGCAGGCCGACCACAACCACACAGAGCCCGACTCCGATAAAGACCTTGCCAAGATTTCCCCATTCAGCCATCAGCCTTGCGCTAAATGTTCTGCGATTTGCACCGCATTGAGCGCGGCCCCTTTGCGGAGATTATCGGAAACCACCCAGAGATTCAGACCGTTCGTGATCGATTCGTCCTCCCTGACGCGGCCGATGTAGACCTCATCTTTGCCGGTCGCATCCAAAGGCATGGGGTAGAGCTTCTTGCCTGGATCATCGTACACAATGACACCCGGCATAGCCGCCAACAGCGCACGAGCGTCATTCGGCTTGAGCGGTTTTTCCAACTCGACGTTGATGGCTTCGGAATGGCAGCGCATCACTGGAACACGCACGGTCGTCGCTGTCACGCGAAGCCTCGGAGCGTCGAGAATTTTTCTCGTCTCGCGGGCGATTTTCACTTCTTCGGAGCAGTCCCCGCCGTCGTTGAATGATCCGATATGCGGCAGCAGATTGAATGCGATCTGATACGGATACACTTCAGCCTTCGTATCGCGAAAGGACATCAGATCCTTCGTCTGCGTCATCAGCTCATCCATGGCCGCAGCGCCAGTCCCGGAGACCGATTGAAACGTCGTAACGACGACGCGCTTCACCCCCACGGCATCCTGCAGCGGCTTGAGCGCCATGACGAGTGGTGTCGTCGTGCAATTGGGAATCGACACAATGCCCCGAGGCATCGTCAACAGCGCATGAGCGTTCACTTCCGGCACCACCAACGGAACGCCGACCTCCATCCGAAAGACACCGCTGTCGTCGATGACCACAACCCCGGCTGCTCCGAGCCGTTGACCGTACTCGCGACTGATCGCATCGGTCGCTGAAATAAATGCGAAATCGACACCGGCAAACGACGACTCCGGCGTCAACTCCTCAACCGTCCAGTCTTTGCCCTGACACGACATCACCTCGCCAGCCGAACGCTTCGAAGCAAACAGGCGGAGCGAGGCCAACGGAAACTTTCGCTCCTCTAAAATCTCAAGAGTTTCTTTCCCCACCGCCCCCGTTGCACCGAGGATGGCGATCACATACCCAGGCTTCTTTTTCAACATAACCTCGATTCTGCCTACTGCCAAATCTCTCGAATACGATGATTGAAGGTATCGGCCACAAACACATGTCCCGCACGACTCACCACAATTCCAAAGGGGTAACTCAAGCCGGCCTCAAGGGCTGCTCCCCCGTCACCCCCGTAGTCGGCCACCCCCACCCCAGCGATACGTTCAAGACATCCAGTGATTCGATCCCGCCGTCGCACCAGATGATTGTCCGAATCGGTCATGTAGAGATTCCCTTCTTCATCCAATGTAATCCCCGATGGCCGAGAGAGACTGGCACTGGGCGGTTCATTCACCCCCTGATACCGATATTCACCGCCATCCCCCGCCACCGTTCGTATGAGACCAGTGAGCGGATCAACGGTGCGAATTCTGCCATTGAACGTATCGGCGATATACAACGTGCCATCCGACGCCAGCGCTAATCCGCTGGGGCCAGCCAGACCTGTTTCTATCGCGGCCATACCATCCCCATTATACGCTGCTGCTCCCGTCCCTGCGACCGTACGAATCAATCCAGTGGCCAAATCCACCGCCCTGACACGGTTGTTGCTTTGATCCGCGATATAGAGGATGTCCTCTTCGCTCAATGCCAGAGCGGCCGGCTCATTCAGCCCCGCCTCCACAGCCAATCCTCCGTCTCCCGAATATCGAGGCTGGCCTAGGCCTGCAACTGTCGTCATCACTCTTGTGATCGCATCCACACGCCGGACCCGATGGTTCAGCATGTCCGCAATGTAGAGATGCCCTGCCCGATCGACCACCACGGCCGTCGGGAAGTTCAACAGCGCTTGATCCGCTGGGCCACCGTCGCCGCTGAAACGTTTCGCCGGCGCTGTGCCAGCCACGACATAACGAACCGTTCCGCTCAAGTCTGTCTGCTGAGAAAAGGCGTGCGAATTAACCGCGTCACTTTCGGCAAACGGGTCATCGTACACTCTCTGTGCGACTGGCGCCGGTGAAACAGGCTTTGCTTCAGGCCCGATCGTCTGCCTACACCCCGCGACGGTCGTGATACGGCCTGTCCGTCTGTCAATCTTTCGCACAAGATGATTTTCTGAGTCGGCGATGAACAGGTTTCCCTCGGCATCCAGGGTCAGTCCCTTCGGCTCATTCAGACAAGCGGCGATGGCCATCGCCGCGTCGCCAGACCAGCCTGGATCTCCCGTACCGGCAACGGTCTGGATCAGTCCGGTTTTGAGATCTGCACTCATCAGCCTCAAGAACCTCCCTCAATTCAAATGTTGCAGGATGGCCTCGCCCATTTCCGTCGTACTGACCAGGCGAGTCCCAGGACTGTGAATGTCTTTAGTGCGGTAACCCAGATCGAGGGTTTTCACGATCGCCTGCTCGATGGATTCCGCTTCTTTATCCAACTTGAACCCATAGGACAGCATCATTGCCGCTGAAGCAATCGTCGCAATGGGATTCGCCACATTCTTCCCTGCAATGTCTGGCGCGCTGCCGTGAATCGGCTCGAACAGCCCGACCTGTGCGCCGATACTGGCCGACGGTAACATGCCGATGGATCCTGTCAACATCGCCGCTTCGTCGCTGAGAATATCACCGAATATATTATTACAGAGCATCACATCGAACTGCCGAGGGTTGCGCACCAGTTGCATCGCCGCATTATCGACGTAAATATGGCTCAACTCGACGTCCTGATACCCCTTGTGGGTCTCAATGACGACGCGACGCCAGAGTTCGGATGACTCCAGCACATTCGCTTTATCGACGGACATCACCTTCTTCCGGCGTTTTCTCGCAGCCTCGAATGCCACTTTCGCAATGCGACGGATTTCTTCGGTCGTATAGACCTCGGTATTGAACCCTCGTTCGCTCCCGTTCGGCAGTCTCTCGATTCCCTTCGGCTTTCCAAAATAAATACCGCCGGTCAGCTCCCTGATGACGAGGATGTCGATCCCTTCAATCACGTCGCGCTTCAGCGTGGAAGCATCGGTCAACATGGGGTATAACTTCGCAGGCCGTAAATTCGCATACAGGCCCAGATGCTCGCGCAAACCCAACAGGGCGCGTTCCGGACGCAGGCTATACTCCAACCCTTCCCACTTGGGGCCGCCAACCGCGCCGAGCAAGACGGCATCGCTTTGCTTGGCCAGCGTCAAGGTCTCTTGAGGAAGTGGTACCCCTACTTTGTCAATGGCCTGACCTCCAACGTCACCGGAGGCAAACTCAAACGTGTGGCGGAACTTCTCCGCCACAGCCTTCAGGACCTTCACCGCCTCAGGGACAATCTCACGACCTACTCCATCGCCAGCTAATACGGCAATCTTCGCCTTCACAGATCACACTCCCTCTTTATGGGTGATGGCCGCACAGGAGACTATTCCAACACTTCCTCATCCTCTATTCGCCAAGCAGGGTCGACCAAACAGAGAAACTCGATAGCTGTGGGGCCAGGATTTTCGAGAGACTGCTTACTTCCCGGCGGCACATAGACGACAGAGCCTGGTTCTACTGCGACGACAGAATCGTCTACCGCCAACCGTCCATGGCCGGCGATAATATAGTAGACCTCTGAAGAGGCCAATCTGTGCCATTTCGACCGAGCGCCAGGAGCCAAGGTTCCGTGCGCCATACTATACCCAAGTGCCAGCGGCTGCTTCGACGGATGCAGGAGCTCTCGCAGTACCGTATGATCTCCGGCCAGAAACTCAGGCCGACCTGCCAGGGTAACATGAACCACGGCGTGCCTCACAGCCAACTAGACAGCTCTGATCTCAGACCGGAGCTGTTGACTCTATCGTGGGCACTTTCCTTAAATCAAGTTGACCTTCTGTTCGCCCTGCGCCTGTTTGCCGGCCAAGTACGACAGCTTATTCAGCGCATTGAGATAGGCCCGCGCCGAGGCCATGATAATATCTGTATCCGCCCCATGGCCTGAGACGGTGCGTCCATCTTCTTGAACCCGGACCGAGACTTCGCCCTGGGCGTCAGTGCCACCGGTAATCGCCTTGACGACATACATGAGAAGCGTACTCCTTGTCTGCGTGATAGCAGCAATCATCCGATAGACCGCATCAACCGGCCCATCGCCTGTCCCTGTCTGCGAGATCGTTCGTCCGTCGATTTCGAGCTCGACTGTGGCGGTTGGCACCTGATCCGTCCCGCTGGCCACATGGAACGACTTTAAAGTGATCCGATCGGCCATTTTGACCAACTCCTCTGAAACGATGACCTCAAGGTCCTCTTCGTAGATTTCCCTCTTCTGATCGGCCAACTTCTTAAACCGTTCAAATGCGTGATTGACCTCTTCGTCAGAAAGCGTATAGCCCAACTCCACCAGCCTCTGCCGAAATGCATGCCGGCCTGAGAGCTTTCCCATGACCATTTTGCTCTCGACCAGACCAACCGTCTCTGGCCGCATAATTTCATAGGTTGTCTTGTCTTTCAGCAGACCATCTTGATGAATGCCGGACGTATGGGCAAAGGCATTCGCCCCTTGGATACTGCCGTCTCCGGCAATGCAGAGAACCAGCCGGCCCGGGAACGCCGCCTGTGCCCCCATCGCAGCAGGGAAACCGAACCCCATGGTTCCAAGCCCTCCTGAGGTCAGCCAGCGATTCGGCTTTGCCAGCTTAAAGTATTGGGCAGCCCACATCTGGTGCTGTCCGACGTCGGTCGACACAATCGGGTCTCGATCTTTCGTGAGGTCGTAGAGTCGGCTAATGACATGTTGCGGCTTGATCGGGCCATCCGCTTCTTGCCGATAGGCAAGAGGGTTCGCCTGTTGCCATTCATGAATCTGACTCCACCACGGCTTACGTAGCTCCCGTTGATCGCCATTTACCGTGGCGCGAAGAATCTGAATCAACTCACGCAGCACCGCCTTGCAGTCCCCGACGATCGGAATGTCGACATTGACATTTTTCCGAATCGAGGTCGGATCGATATCGATGTGAATGACCTTGGCGTGAGGGCAAAACTCGGAGACCTTTCCGGTCACACGATCGTCAAACCGTGCCCCAATAGCCACGACAAGATCGGAGTAGTGCATGGCCATATTCGCCCAATAAGTACCGTGCATCCCCAACATACCCAAGGACTGAGGATGTTCGCCAGGGAACGCCCCGAGCCCCATCAATGTCATGTCGACCGGCATATGGGTCAGCTCAGCTAACTCCAGTAATTCTTGCGATGCGCCAGAGAAGATAACGCCGCCACCGACATACAGTATCGGCTTCTTCGCTTTCGACATGGCCTCAGCGGCCTGCTTAATTTGCCATTTATTCCCTTCATACACTGGATTGTAGCTGCGGATAGAGATGGAACTCGGATACACAAATTCCGCCTTATCCATGGAAACGTCTTTCGGAATATCCACCAACACAGGACCTGGACGCCCCGTCGTCGCAATGTAGAACGCCTCTTTGATCGTCATCGCCAAATCTTTTACGTCTTTCACCAGAAAATTGTATTTGGTACAGGGACGGCTCAATCCCACATTATCTGCTTCCTGGAATGCATCGTTTCCGATCAGGCTGGTGGGAACTTGTCCGCTGAAACAGACCAACGGAACGGAGTCCATGTAGGCATCCGCCAATGCCGTGATCACGTTCGTCATACCTGGTCCGGATGTCACAAGGCAGACCCCGGCTTTTCCGGTCGCCTTGGCATAACCTTCTGCCATATGGCCGGCACCCTGCTCATGACGAGTCAGGACCACATCAATGTCTTTCTGCTGATGAAGCATGTCGAAAATCTTCAGAACGACACCACCGGGAAGCGCAAAAATTGTCTTCACGCCTTCTCGTTTGAGACATTCAATGAGGATTTCAGCGCCTGTGAGCTTCATGACAGACCCTCCCTCCATACAGCTAGATAAGAGCGACGCTGTGGAGTCAGCACAACATTGGGGTTCGCCGTAGCTCGTCCAGCTAGCACCGGACAGGAAGCTACGACTGTTCAGAACATTCTGAAAAATCAGGGATAAAGATGTGTGATCCTATCACCACATGTTTCCACCCGTCAATAGTAGTGCAAGTCTAACTGCTTCATTTCCTGACAGTCTGCCTCCTCACATGATACCCTTTCACACTCCAACGCATCGGCTCGAGTCGTGCGCTCTATGGGTATGCCTATCCGTGTGACCATCTTGTCTCGTGAACACTGCCACATGTGTGAAGTCGTGTACGGAATCGTCCAGCAACTTCGCTCAGAACTGGATATCGAAACGCGCAAGGTGCCGATAGACGGCAACAGCGCATTGATGGAACGTTACGGGATAAAAGTTCCGGTCGTTTTGCTTGATGAGGTCGAGTATTTCTCTGGAACAGTGACGGAAGCAGAGCTGCGTCGAGGAATAAAAAAAGCGCGGTGGAGAAGACCGATAAGCCGGATTCTGTCCTGCCTGGGATATGCTCCCAAGCAGAGATGATCATTTCTCTGGGATTCGAGTTACCTCGAACCTCAAGCGACCTACCCGAAGACCTCGGCCGGGCCAGCCGGTCGCCGACTTTTCGAAAAAAGCCGACAGATGTCTTCCTATTTGGCCTTGCATCGGGCGACGCTTACCCTGCCAGTGATGTCGCCACCACCGCGGTGGGCTCTTACCCCACCGTTTCACCCTTACCTGAGCCAGGACAATTAGATCGAAATCCCATCGCCCTGGCCATCGGCGGTTTATTCTCTGTGGTGCTGGTGTCGGATCGCTCCGCCTGGGAGTTACCCAGCGCCCTGCCCATGAAGTCCGGACTTTCCTCTCAGAGCGTTGCCGCCCCGAGCGATCACCCAGTCTTCTCCCTCGCGCGAAAATACTATAGAACCGGATCGCCGCGCTTTCAAGAGCGCGGTACAAAGGAACGACTCAATCTACTGAACGGACGGCAACAGCGCCGCAGGCACTGGCGGCTTGGTCTGGTAAATGGCCATGGCCTCCGGCATCCACTTTTTCAGCTGATCGATACGGGTCTCGTGGCTTGGGTGCGTAGACATAAACTCTGACGGCGCACCGCCGCCGGACACCTGCCCCATCCGTTCCCACAGGGCTATCGACTCTCGCGGGTCGTAGCCGGCATCTGCCGCGAGCAGTATCCCAATATAATCCGCCTCCGATTCATGCTTTCGGCTGAAGGGCAGCAACACGCCCACCTTCGCACCGACGCCAAGCGCCGCCATTGCCGCTTGCCCCAACATCCCGCCTCCGCCTGCTGCTCCGGCTGCCGTGCCAATGACCTGAAGCCCGGCATTCGTCAGCTGGCCTTGGCTCATTCGTTCGGCGCCGTGCCGGGCCAAGGCGTGGACAACTTCATGCCCCATAACAGCGGCCAGCCCTGCTTCAGTCTTGGCCATGGGGAAAATGCCGGTATACACCGCCATCTTGCCTCCAGGCAGCGCAAAGGCATTCGGCGTCTTGTCGTCTTTGATGACCGTCACTTCCCACTGAAACTGATTCGCCATCTCGGCATACTTCGAACGCTTGGCCGCTTCGACAATGCGGGCTGCCACGCGCTTGACAGGCTCGATCTCGCGAGGATCTTGAGACGGTCGCATTTTCGGATCGCTCTTCACCTGATCATAGGCCTGCGCGCCCATTTGCATTTCTTGCGACACGGAGGTCATGAGCAACTGCGACCGTCCAGTGTAGGGATTGGTTTCGCACCCCACCAGTGAGACGAGCGCCACACTCATCACCATCACAAACACCGACCATGACTGCTGCTTCACTGTGCGCATCGAACGCCCCCCTTCTCGATTCGATCCTGTCGACTCCGACGAAATTGACCACCCCAGATCGGTCTGTTAGATTACCGCGCCACACTGAGATTTTCTACTAGGTCTATCCACCTGTGACCGACAAAACACCGCACACCTCCATCGAACGCATCGGCATCGATGAATCTGGCAAGGGAGACTATTTTGGTCCTCTCGTCATCGCCGCTGTCTTCGTCGATGCGACCACCCAGAACGAATTGACGCTTATGAACGTTCGGGACAGCAAGAAAATATCGGACGGTCGTATTCTCGATATGGCGCCCGACATTCGAATGCTGTGCCTCCACAGCATTATTGCGATCGGCCCGCAACGATACAACGAACTGTACTCGAAGATCCGGAACTTGAATCGTTTGTTAGCCTGGGGCCATGCCAAGGCCTTGGAGACATTACTGGAAAAGGTTTCGTGCGGGCGCGCAATCGCAGATCAGTTCGGCGACGAGCGGTTGATTCTGAACGCCTTACAGGAGAAGGGCCGCACCATCGTCTTGGAACAACGGCACAAGGCTGAATCAGATTTGGCAGTGGCTGCCGCTTCAATCCTAGCCCGGGCGGAGTTCCTCCTCCGATTGAAACGCCTCTCAGATGAAATCGGCACGACATTGCCCAAAGGGGCATCGCCTGCCGTCGAACTGGCCGGACGCATGATCGTGAAAAAGCATGGAGAGGAACGACTGGGGTCGGTCGCCAAACTGCACTTCAAGACGACGCAATCTGTGTTGAGGAAAACAGATTAAACAGACTCGCCGATCTCAAGCACTGACGTCTTATCAACCTCGTGCTCTCCCGCGCGTTCGCCGGGAATTTGCCCATCCCAGTAGAGCATTCGGCGGCAGTAGGGACAAGTGTGAAGATCTTCCGCGCGTTTGACTTCTGAAATCAGTTGTGGGGGAAGCTGCAGACGGCATCCAGAACAGATCCCCTCTTTGATTTCAGCAAGCGCGTGATCCTTACGCGACGCTTTGATCGAATTGTAGCGGGCGAGAAGCCCCTTCTCGACATGAGCCGAACGGGCTTGTTGCTGCACTTCGAGATCAGCCAACTCGGTCGAGAGCCGATGTTCTAGTGTGTCGAGCGCCTGCTTTTCCTGCGTATGCGTTTTCTCGATGGCACTGAGTTTCTCTTGCGCGTCTTTCGCTGCCCGCTGCAGTTGTTCGATCTTCTCCATACAGAGCAAAATCTTCTCTTCGATGTCCCCCTTCTTCTTATTGGCAACCTCAATCTCGAACAAATGCGCCTGGTATTCTTTATTGGATTTCAGCTCAGACAGCCGCGACTTCATTTTCTCGGTGTGCGCTTCATGCGCTTCAAGATCCTGTTCGCACGACCGCCTTTCTTTCACGAGCGTCTCCACGGAGGCGCCAGTCTGTTGATGGAACTGCCGAGCCTCCCGAAGAGGACCTTCAATCGCTTGGAGCCGCTCTGGGATTTTTCGGCGCTGGTCCTTGATCTCTGCGATGCGGAGATCCAGTTTCTGGAGTTCGATCAGGGGAGAGAGGTTCTGGTTCAATGCACTCCTATTCCGTACTGATTCAATCACGATCTCGGACGATCAGTTCCGCCGCCGTGCTGGTGGGCCCACTAGGACTTGAACCTAGGACCAGCTGATTATGAGTCAGCCGCTCTAACCACCTGAGCTATGGGCCCCTTCAGGCGGATGACTCGCGCGCGCCTGACTCGCAGAGAGGCGCGGCTAATTTTAGGCTGACCGGAGAGGGGAGTCAAATCCCAAAGGAACCGCTCCATGACACATCACAGACTTTCCACAAAGCTGCGCAACTTTTTGCTCCGGCTTGGATGCCGCAGTTTGCGCAAGGCCTTGGCTTCGATCTGCCGTATACGTTCGCGAGTGACTTCGAAATCTTGCCCCACTTCCTCGAGCGTATGGTCGGTCGCCTCGCCAATGCCGAACCGCTTTCGCAACACTTTCTCTTCCCTCGGTGTGAGCGTTTCCAATGCGCTGTTGATCTGGCGTTGGAGATCGTATCGAATCGCCGCCTCCAGAGGAGACACCGCCTTCTTGTCCTCGATGAAGTCGCCCAAGTGGCTGTCTTCCTCTTCGCCGATCGGGGTTTCCAGAGAAATCGGTTCTCGCGCGATCTTCAAAATCTTCCGCACCTTGTCGAGCGGCAGATCCATGCGCTCGGCAATTTCTTCCGGCGTCGGTTCGCGTCCGAGCTTCTGAACTAGATGGCGCGACGTTCGGATCAGCTTGTTGATCGTCTCGATCATATGCACGGGGATACGGATCGTCCGGGCCTGATCGGCGATGGCGCGGGTAATCGCCTGGCGAATCCACCAGGTGGCATAGGTACTGAACTTGTAGCCACGTTTGTATTCGAATTTATCTACGGCCTTCATGAGGCCGATGTTGCCTTCCTGAATCAAGTCGAGGAACTGGAGACCACGGTTCGTGTACTTCTTGGCGATACTGACGACGAGACGAAGGTTCGCCTCGACCAGTTCGGCTTTCCCACGTTTGACCTTGTCTTCCGCCACATCGAGATGTTTGACCGCATCTTTAATCTCTTCCGCGGATACGAGGGCCTCTTCGGTCTCGAGTGCTCGAATCCGGCCCTTCGCCGCCTGATACACCTTTTTTATTTCGGTGAGCGCCTCCTCTGAGCAACTCGTTTTGCGTTTGACGGCAAGGAAGTCTTTCCGGTCTCGGCACAGCTTCTTGAGGGCCTCGGCGCCGGCTTCGCCGCCGATCCCAAGCCGTCGCTGACAACTCACGATCTCCCGCTCCGACGTCCGGATCTGAATCGCCAACTCACGTACACGCTGCACCATCCGGTCCTTCAGCACCCCGTGCAGGTTGACGGACTCCATCTTCTCGACGACCTGATCACGGATCGTATCGATCTGCTTCTTAATCTTTTTCTGTTTCGCGGGATCGCTATTGGCATGCCGCGCCACTTCGTAGAGACTCTTAAGCGAGGTCGAAATTTTTCTGACGGAGTTCAAGCCTTCGAGGGTCTTCACCCGAAGCTCTTCATAGTCCCGCTGGAGTTGTTCTTCCTCGAACTCCTCCTCGGTCTCAATGATCGGGACGATCTCCCGCACGTCGATCGTCCCATTCTTGAGCTGATCGTACAGGGCGAGAACGAACTCAATCGTCATCGGCATCCCATAGATAACCGAAGCGATATCCTTCTTCCCTTCCTCGATGCGTTTCGCGATTTCGATTTCCCCTTCACGACTCAACAACGCCACGCTGCCCATCTCTTTGAGATAGAGTCGGACCGGGTCGTCGGTTCGGCTGAGCGCGCCGGGAGTGAGATCGATTTCTTTCTCTTCCTTTTCTTCCTTCTCGTTTTCCTCTCCGGACCCGGCGCCGGATTCGCCCTCGGCATCCTCGGTATCCTCACCGGACTCTTCTGTGTCCCGGGCTTTCCTGATCCGCTCCCCCTCAGGCGCATCGACAATCTCGATATCCATTTCGCCGAACATCGTCATAATGCTGCCGAACTGCTCAGAGGACACCACTTCTGCAGGTAAGGTGCTATTCAGCTCGTCGTACGTCAAAAAGCCTTTCTCTTTTCCCATCGAGATCAGCTTCTTCACTTCGCCAAGCAACTCTGGTTTCGCCATGACTACTCCTTCACTAAGGACAACATTCCGGTGGAGGACCGGCCGGCCTTGTGCATCATCAATTCATTCACTTGCGCATTCAACGCCCGTGCATCCTCCGCACGGCCTTCCCGCTCGGCAGCCTTGAGGCGCGCGATCAGGTCTCGAAACACGGCCTCGGTTCGCTTCCGACTCAACGTCTCTAAGCACCCCGATACATGGGCTCTCACGTCGTCGAAATGGTCTTCCCTCATAGACAGCTCAGTGGCCAGTGACCCGCAATCCGGATCGTCCACCACGGCATCCAACAGTAACCTGAGCCCGACTCGACCGTCTCGATCGAGGCGATTCAATGCCGCCTCGACGATGGACCGGCAGGCCGGAACCGAGAAAGCCTCGGGCTTCAACCGTTGCACATCGGCGGGCGTGAGGTGCCCGTGCAGCAGCAAATACACCAGATCCCGTTCTTCACTCGCACCCTTGAAAATCGACGATGTGGGACCGGTCGATTGAACGGCCACCGGACGACGTCCCTCCGGCTGCACCAGCGCCGGATACCGTTCGATCAACCGTTGTTGGCTAACTCCCAATCGTTCGGCCACTACACGAATCCGTTCTTCTCGTTCGATGGGATGTTCGCTCTTTTGCAAAATCCGCAGCACATCGTCCACGCTGCGGATACGCCCTTCGATCGTACTGGACTCCGCTGTGCTCAAGCTATGCTCAAGAGCAAAGTCCAAGAGGCTCGGAGCCTGTTCTTCCAACCGAGCGAACGCCTCTGATCCCTGCTTTCGCACATAGGTATCAGGGTCCTCGCCAGTCGGCAAGGTGACGACTTTCACACCGAGCCCGCTGTTCACAAACAGATCGAGCCCTCGCAGTGCGGCCCGAACCCCGGCCTGATCCGGATCGAACAACAACACCACCTTCGAGGCAAACCGCCTTAATACCTGAATATGCTCCGCCGTCAGTGCGGTCCCCAGCGTTGCGACCGTATGGGTCAACCCGGCTTGATGAAGGGCGACCGCGTCGAAATACCCCTCTACCACGATTACGGTCTTCAGCCGAGCGACCGCTTCCCGCGCAAGATCCAACGCGTAGAGAGTCTGCCCCTTCTTGAACAAGGGAGTATCCGGCGAATTGAGATATTTCGGAGTCCCCTCGCCAAGGATACGCCCTCCAAACCCCACGATCCGCTTTCGCAAATCCGTAATTGGGAACATGACGCGGGAACGAAACCGATCATAGGCCCCGGATGCATGTTCTCGCGCCACCGTCAGGCCGGCGGCGGCCAAATCGCTCTGCGCAAAGCCCTGCTTGCTCAACGCTTTGATGAGGGCATCCCACTCAGCCGGGGCACAGCCAATTTCAAATCGCTCGATCGTCCCAGCCTGAATGCCCCGACCAGCCAAGTAGTCCCGCGCCGTCGCACCGGTGACCCCATCCCGCAAATTTTGTTGAAACCACGCCGCCACCGACCGATTGAGCGGCTCAAGACGGCTCGCCTGCGCCGCATGAGGCCCCGCGCTCGGCCCGCTGTCCGGTACGTCGATCCCGAACTTCTGCCCAAGCTCACGAACCGTCTCAGGAAAATTCGCGCCGGTGATCCGCATCAGAAACGTAAACACGTTGCCCCCCGCGCCGCATCCGAAACAATGAAAAATCTGGCGGGAAGAACTGACCGTAAAGGAGGGTGATTTTTCCTGATGAAAAGGACAGAGTCCCTTCAGATTCTGGCCGGCTCGCGTCAAGCTCACATGATGCCCGACGACCTCAGTGATATCGACCCGATCCCTGACTCGATTGATCACATCTTCAGAAATCAGACCTCGGCCCACGGGAGTCGCGGCTCCTATTTCCCCACCTGACACCGGTGGGAACAATAACTGTAAGTGGTCGTAAAATAGACCGGTCAGGGTAACAGACGGGAAAGAAATCTGTCAACGTGGTGTGATAACAAGCCCCTAGCCTGGGGGCCAAGCGAGGTGGCGCCCGCCCAACACATGAAGATGAAGATCCCCTGCGCATCGAATTTCAATCGCGCGACATCCATTATCGAACCGCCACTCCCTTCTGCCGAAGATAGGCTTTCGCCTCTTGAATCGTGTGAGTCCGGAAATGGAAAATGGACGCGGCCAGGACCGCATCGGCCTTGCCCCTAACGAATCCATCGTAGAGATGATCCAAGCTTCCTACTCCCCCTGACGCAATCACGGGAATCGACACAGCCTCCGACACAGCAGCCGTCAACGCGAGATCGTATCCTCGTTGCTGCCCATCCTGATCCATGCTCGTGAGCAAAATCTCACCTGCTCCATATTGCGCCATCATCTTTGCCCATTCGACGACGTCGAGCCCAGTCGGCTTGCGGCCCCCATGGGTGAACACTTCCCATCCGGTTGCCGGCGCGATACGATGCTTGGCGTCTATGGCCACGACGATACATTGCGTCCCGAATCGCTCCGCTGCTTCTTTCACAAACTCAGGCCGTTGGACCGCCGCCGTATTGATACTGACCTTGTCCGCACCCGCATTCAACAATGCCCGAATATCCTCAATCGTTCTCACTCCCCCGCCGACAGTCAGCGGCATGAACACCCGCGCCGCCGTCTGCTCGACCACGCCGATGATGGTTTTTCGATTTTCATGAGACGCGGTGATGTCCAGGAAGCAGAGTTCATCGGCTCCTTCCCGGTCGTAGACCGTGGCTACTTCGACTGGATCTCCCGCATCGCGCAAATTCACAAAGCTCACGCCTTTGACGACGCGACCGTCTTTCACATCGAGGCAGGGAATAATGCGTTTGGTCAACATGGCAGCACGTGAAAGGAACGTGTCTGGAATGAAATCATCATGCCTCACAGAGCGCCGCGACAGCGGCTCGATACTCGAGTTTGCCGTCGTAGAGCGCTTTGCCCACTATTGCACCTTCAACCCTTGGGCCGAGCGCCTGCACAGCCCGCAAGTCTTCGACGCGCGAAATCCCGCCGGAAGCGATCACAGGAAAGGACGACAACTCAACCACCTCCTGCAACGCCACCAGATTTGGCCCGTTCAACATGCCATCGCGAGCAATGTCCGTATAAATCACGGCGCCCAAGGCATAACCTGCCAGCTCCTTGAGCAGATCAGTTGCCTTCGTCTCCGATACCGCCGTCCAGCCTTTTACCGCCACCTTCCCCTCTCGCGCATCCAGTCCCAACAGAATCTGGCGGGGAAACTCCAGACAGGCCTTCTCCAAGAATAACCGGTCAGTCAATGCCGCAGTGCCGAGCACCACTCGGTCCACACCTGCCCCTAGATAACGACGCACCATCTCGATCGACCGGATCCCTCCTCCGACCTGTACCCTCGCGGTCACGGCTCGAATAATCAATTCGATCTGCGTAAGATTGCGCGGCTCCCCCTCCACCGCTCCATTGAGGTCCACCACATGGATCAATGTCGCACCGCCTTGCTGCCATTGCCTCGCAACAGCCGGCGCGTCGTCGGAATAGACCGTTTCAGCCGCCATATCGCCCTGGCGCAACCGCACACAGCGACCGTCTTTTAAGTCAATAGCAGGAATAACGAGCATACAAAAAACTGTTTTCTCTCAGTGTTCTTCAACTGTTCCAAACGGAAACTCGCGGAGCATGTACTCAACTCCATACGCAGCCAGTTCTTCCGCTGTGACGAACATCCCTCTCCGTTGGAGGAATCCCATCACATCTTCATTCATCGGCCGCTGCTTCTCATAGTAATTCCCTTCCCACAAAACTTGCCCGTCAGTAGCAATCACTTTGGCCTCAAAACCCACTGTTGCCGCCGGACTGGCCCCGAAGCGCCCCCCGACGCGTTCTTGATACACCAATACTTGGCCGACCAACGAGGCATCCGCTTTGAGCTGTTTTGCGACCGTGACCGCTGGCAACTGTCCAGTAGAATGTTTTGAGGCCGACGTGTCCAATATGATCGTTGCCTCGCCCGGCGAAAGCACAGTGATTCCCTGTCTCGTCTTCAACCGGCTCCAGAGTAACTGTGTGACGATATCTCCAGCTCCCCTCGGCACTATGACCGTTTGACTGAGCGAATGCTCAGTACTGAGCGGCGCCGACATCGCCATATCGGATCGTTGAACTCCTAACGGCACTGAGAAGCTACGATCGACAAGATCCCGCACCTGCGGCGTATCGAGCGTCGTGAACGGCAACAATGCAATGGTACGAATCTGATAGCGTGGCAATTCCGCGGACAATTTCGTGGTCACTTTCGACCCACTACAGCCGATAACGGCCAGCACGACAACCATCAGCATGAACCTGTACAGTGTCCGACCAAACGCGGCTGTTCGCTTGCTTCTCATTGTCATGACCTCACCCCTCACGCCTAACCCTGATGGCTATGCATGCCAGGCCCCAAAGTTTTTGATCAACTGTAACCCAACGGCCTGGCTCTTTTCAGGATGGAACTGACAGGCCACCACATTGTCCCTCCAGATACTTGAAACAAACGGAATGCCGTACGTCGTCGTTGTCGCAGCGATCTGCCGGTCAACCGGATCGACAAAATACGAATGCACAAAATACCAATGATTGCCCGTCGCAATCCCCTCGAACAACGGGCAAGGCCGCTGAACATTGACCTGATTCCATCCCATGTGAGGAACTTTCAACGCCGGATCGATTTCAAACCGTCTGACCCTACCAGGAATGATACCGAGTCCTTTGTGAGTGCCGAACTCCTCACTCTCCGTAAACAATAGTTGGAGCCCCAAACAGATTCCCAGAAATGGTTTTCCCGATTGAATTGTTGCGCGAATCGGTTCCGCCAACCCATAGCGCTCAACATTCGCCATGCACTCGCCAAAGGCTCCGACACCTGGCAGAACGACATGACTCGCATTCGCAATTACACGCGGATCACGCGTGACCACCGCCTGATGTCCCACCGCCTCAAAGGCCTTGGAGACACTGCGGAGATTGCCCATGCCGTAATCGATAATGGCGATCATATCCACCTTCTGGCAGGATGCTGAAAAAGCCCGCCAGCCGCGTTCTCGCATCGTTCAGACCCTCAACGTACCCCAGAGGGTACGCCTCGGGCCTTCACTCGCTGCGGCCGGGGCCGGCAACATAATCCGCAACCGATGGGGGAGTGTATCGGCCTAAAAAGAGCGCTCCCGCGTGACGGACTTTCTCCAGATAGTCGAACGGCTCATCGACTGAGAGGGTCAAGTGCTCTGGGGCAATCTGGTTGGCCACATTGATGGCTTCGTCCATCGTGGCGACCACGAAGGCCACTGAATGGCGCGCGATGGACTTCGCCGCGATCTTTTCCCGTTGCAACCCTTTCAACTGGCTGTCGATGAGGCGCACCACATCCTTTGCCAACTGGGCCGATGTGGTCACGAGATAGACCTGCGCATCCTCGTCATGCTCCGCCTCGCAGAGCAGATCAGCTGCAACATGCGCCGGCTTGGCATCGCCGTCCGCGACAACAAGCAGTTCGCTGGGGCCTGCCACCATGTCGATCCCGACTGTGCCATAGAGAAGCCGCTTCGCCGTCGCGACATAAATATTGCCGGGGCCCACGATTTTATCGACGCGCTGGATGGTCTTGGTTCCATAGGCCATCGCTCCGATCGCTTGCACGCCTCCGACTCGATAGATCTCCGTCACGCCGGCAATGTCGGCTGCAACCAGTAAATACGGATTGATCGGACCTTTTTGCGGCGGTGTGCACATCACCACACGGGACACGCCTGCAACTTTGGCCGGAATCGCGCACATTAAGACCGATGAGGGGTATACGGCTTTTCCTCCCGGCACATACACTCCCACGGCATCGACCGGTGTCACCACCTGACCCAGCGTCGCCTGGTTATCCTGATACATCCAGGTCTTGATGCGTTGGCGTTCGTGAAACGACGTGATCCGCTGGGCTGCAAATCGGAGCGCATCGCCCTCGTCTTTCCGGATGTGGAAATAGGCTTGTTTAATCTCCTCGGAGGTCACCCGCAACCCTGTATCCTTCATGGAAACACGGTCGAATTGTTTCGTATAGCGGAGGACGGCTTTATCGCCGCCCCGTTCCACGGCTTGCAGAATCGACTTGACTGTCTTTTCGACGGCAGCCCCTTGGACGCGACCACGCGACGTGACTCTCTTGAGGGCGGAGAGGAAGGCTCGCTCGGTGGAGGCGACAATCTTCATGTGCGCGTCCGTTTGGCGGTTCGACGTACCCCTTGCAAAGACTTGCGCGAAGCAACGGTCCGAGGCCCCGTTGATGTGTTCGTGACGACTCGGAGCTTTTTGATCAATTCCGTAACCACTGTATGCTTCAGCTTCAAACTCGCCCGATTGACGATCAACCTAGCCGTGGATTGTGCGATGCACTCCACCTCGACAAGATCATGTGCCTTGAGGGTATTGCCTGTCTCGACTAGATCCACGATCCGATCAGCCAGACCAACCAACGGCGCCAATTCGATCGAGCCGTACAACTTGACAATTTCGACCGACACGCCGCGCTGATTGAAATACCGCTCGGTGATCTTCGGATACTTGGTGGCCACCCGAATTTTCGAGGACAGCCGGTCGCGTGAGGCTTGTCCCTTGAGCGCAGCGACGGCGATTCTACACGCTCCAATCCCTAAATCCAATGGCTCGTAGACGTCGCTGTCCTGCTCCATCAAGACGTCTTTCCCGACAATCCCGACATCCGCTGCGCCATATTCAACATAGGTCTTCTAAGATTGTTGTGCCATCTGCAAGTACTGCAGCCATCATTAAATTTTCTGTTCCCGTGACTGTCGGCGTATCGCAATAGATCTGCGCGCCTCTTAGTCGCTTCGCTTTGGCACGAATATACCCATGTTCCATCGACACGTCTGCACCCATTTTCGCCAACCCGGCAAGATGGAGATTGACGGGCCGAGACCCGATTGCGCAACCGCCGGGCATCGACACCGTCGCTTCTCCCCATCGCGCCAATAGAGGCCCTAGCACCAGAACGGAGGCTCTCATGGTCTTCACGAGATCGTACGGAGCCTGGGTTGACGTGATCACCGCGGCGTTGATGACTGCGCGATTTTCCTCGAATTGAACCTTCGCGCCCAAAATGCCTAACAACTTTCCCATGGTGACGACGTCCACCACGCGAGGCACATTGGTAATGACGCATTCGCCGCCGCCAAGAATCGTGGAGGCTAAGATCGGCAACGCGGCATTCTTGGCCCCACTGATCTGGACTTCTCCTCGAAGCGGCGTCCCGCCTGTGATGACTGTGCGATCCATCGTCTACCCCTACCTGCCTGCTCGCTCGATAATCACCACACGCTCAAGCCCCGCTTCGTCGTAGATCAGCCGGTGGAGTCGATACTTTGCCATCCGCTCGATAATCTGGCGCATTGCCGGAGCCTGACCGGCGCCGATTTCCATAATCACTACGCCGGCGGGAGAGAGGTATCGACCAGCCTCTTGCAGCAACCGCTCGTGCAACTCCGTCCCCTGAGGCCCTGCCACCAGCGCGCCGCGCGGCTCAAACAGCCGGACCTCCGGCTGGAGCGTCGCCCACTCTGCCTGCGCAATATAGGGAGGATTTGAGACAATGACGTCGACCTGCCCTTCCAGCTCCTGTCCCGCCAATGCTCCCAACAAGTTACCTTCCAGCCATGTGATCCGCTCACCAACCGCATGACGAATGGCATTCTGCCTGGCGACGTTGAGCGAGAGGTTCGATAGGTCCGTCGCGATCATGTGCGCACGAGGTCTCAGGCGCGCAAGCGCCACGGCAATACACCCAGACCCCGTGCACACATCGACAATGGTGGCTTCTCGCTCGGCAGAAATCCGTTGTGCGACATATTCCACCAGCAACTCTGTTTCCGGCCTCGGGATAAGCACCGCCGGATCGACGTGAAACTCCAACCCGCAAAACTCCTGGGTCCCCAGAATATATTGTAAGGGCTCACGACCAACTCGCCGCTCAAGCAGCCCTCGCGTGGCTGTGAGTTCGGTACGTGACAGTACTCGGTCTCGATTGGTAAGCACATGATGGACAGGAAGCCGGAGCACATGCTCCACAATCCACAACGCTTCCTGCGCTGCGCTCTCGATACCAGCCTGTTCCAATAGCCGTCGCGCCTCGGTGATCACCTCACCGAGCGTCGCCTGGCCTGTTGACTGTGGAATGGGGGCAACCGCATCCATGTTACGCTGCACTCACTTCTTGCTGACGTTGTGCCTTCAAGGCCTGAACAAATTCACCGAGGTCGCCCTCGAGCACCTGTTCCAACTTATGCAAGGTCACGCCGACGCGATGATCTGTTACACGATTTTGGGGAAAATTGTAGGTGCGAATCTTTTCGCTTCGCTCGCCCGTGCCCACCTGAGCCTTACGATTCTGCGCGATTTCCGCATCCTGCCTCTCCCGCTCCGCCTCGACGATTCTGGCCCGCAGGGTTCTCATCGCCTTGGTGCGATTCTTCAGCTGCGACCGTTCGTCCTGACAGCTCACCACCACACCGGTCGGAATATGGGTGATCCGCACCGCCGACTTTGTCGTATTGACGCTCTGGCCTCCGGCGCCGGATGAACAGAATGTGTCGATACGGAGATCCATGGGATCGATGTGCACGTCCACCTCGTCCACTTCAGGCATGACGGCAACTGTAACGGTCGACGTGTGAATCCGGCCACTGGCCTCAGTGACGGGGACACGCTGAACTCGGTGAACCCCAGCCTCGAATTTGAAATGGCTATAGGCGCCCTTGCCTTCGATCAGTGCAACGACTCCCTTGTAGCCTCCACCTGTGGTTTCCGTGGCTTCGACCATATCCACCTTGAACCCTTTGATCTCTGCGTATTTGCTGTACATGCGGAACAAGTCTCCGGCAAAGAGCGCCGCCTCGTCTCCGCCTGTCCCAGCACGGACTTCAAGGAGCAGACTCTTCTCGTCTCGCGGGTCCTTGGGAATAAGCAGCTCTTGGGCCTGCTGTTCGATCTCGTGCTGCTGCTGTTCGAGCGTGGAGCTTTCCTCCATTGCCATCTTGTGTAATTCAACTCCGGCCGTGGGGTCTGCAAGGATTTGAGCAGCTTCCTCTAGCTGCCGCGCGTTGTCTCGATAAGTGGCGAGAAGCTTGGCCGCCGGCTCGATATCCGTTCGCTCTTTATTCACCTTGTGCAACTGCGAAGGTTGACTCATCATGGATGGATCCATGAGCTGATTCGTCAACTCATCGTATCGAGTGGCCAGCACTTCCCACTTTTTTAGCAAGACTGCTTCCATGGCCCCGCTTCCCTCTGATTCGCGCTCAGCCCCTGCCGCACAAAAACGAAGAGACCCTGACCCTCAGCGAAGCAGGGTCCCTCGTATGAACTCTCTCGATCTACTTGTCTTTCTTCGCGTACTTCTTTTTGAACCGTTCGACACGACCTTCGGTATCGATGATCTTCTGAGTCCCTGTGAAAAAGGGATGGCAGTTTGAACAGATATCGACATTGATATCTCCGCCCGTCGATCTGGTCTTATATTTATTGCCGCACGCACAATGCACGGCCACTTCCCGATACACGGGATGGATACCCTTCTTCATAATTCACACTCCCCCGACATCACAATATATCAGCCTTCGCCTATTCGAAGACCCGCCACTGTACCCTGTCTCAGCGGCCAGATACAAGCCGGATGCTATCGATTCATCGACTGCAGAAACTCCTGGTTGGTCTTGGTGCCATGCAGCTTGTCCATCAGAAACTCCATGGCTTCCATCGTGCCAAGCGGACTGAGTACTTTGCGCAGAATCCACATCTTATTGAGACGATCCTTGTCTACCAACAACTCTTCTTTTCTCGTCCCGGATTGGGCAATATCAATGGCCGGGAAGAGCCGCTTGTCGGCCAGACGGCGATCAAGATGGACTTCCATGTTGCCGGTCCCTTTGAACTCCTCAAAAATCACATCGTCCATCCGGCTGCCGGTGTCGACAAGCGCGGTCGCCATAATGGTGAGACTGCCGCCGTTTTCAATGTTACGAGCCGCTCCAAAGAACCGTTTCGGCCGTTGAAGGGCATTTGAATCCAACCCTCCCGACAATACCTTACCGCTTGGAGGCGCAATCGTATTGTATGCGCGAGCCAAGCGAGTAATGCTATCCAGCAGCACCACGACATCTTTCTTATGTTCAACCAACCGCTTGGCCTTTTCGAGCACCATTTCAGCCACTTGAGCATGGCGCTGGGCCGGCTCATCGAAGGTGGAGCTGATGACTTCGGCCTTTACCTGCCGCTGCCAGTCGGTGACTTCTTCCGGCCGCTCATCGATGAGCAGCACAATTAAGGTCACTTCCTTGTGATTTTTAAGAATAGCCCGGGCGATAGCCTGCAGCAACATCGTTTTTCCGGTTCGAGGAGCCGCGACGATCAATCCGCGCTGGCCTTTACCGATCGGGGTCGTGAGATCCATCACGCGGGTACAATATTCTTCACGGTCGAACTCAAGAACCAGACGTTCTTCAGGATACAGCGGCGTCAGGTTATCGAAGAGAATTTTGTCGCGAGAGACTTCGGGGTCTTCGTAATTGACCTTTTCGACCTTGAGCAACGCAAAATACCGTTCACTTTCCTTCGGCGGACGTATCTGCCCAGATACAATGTCGCCGGTGCGCAAATTGAATCGTCGGATTTGAGAGGGCGAGATATAGATGTCGTCGGGACCGGGGAGATAGTTCGAATCGGGTGCGCGCAGAAACCCAAACCCATCAGGAAGCGTTTCGAGCACACCTTCGCCGAAGACCACACCATTATTTGCGGTCTGCGCCTGCAGAATCGCAAAAATTAATTCCTGCTTCCGCAGATTGGGTGCGCCATCGATCTTCAGATCCCGTGCCACCTCATTGAGATCAGCAATGGACTTCTGCTTCAACTCCGCCAGATGCATAACCTCCCCCTTCGTTTGTGCCATGAATATCCTCTCAAGCCCTTAGCTGCATCGTTACCGGCAGCGATCGCACATGGTGAACCATGGGAAATTGTCCACGAACTGAATAGGAACGTATTGGTAATGCGTTGATGATTGTATCGTGTCTATCGGCTACAAGAGGATAACCCGTGAGGAACTGGCCAATTTTTGCGCGTCGCTACTCGTGTACGACTCTGTCTCATGGTTGCGAATGATTGTTGCGCGCCGGAACTCATGCGTCGCTGACTCGCCTCTGTCCCTTGAGCTATTGCGGCTTGTTTCGAGATGTGCCCCGGAAGTCTTATAGGTGTGGGGATTATTGCGAACCGAGCTGAATGAACCCGCAAATCATAACGCGAGCACTCTTCTGTGTCAACAGGGATATCTTTTTTTTCACAGCGCCTCCTTCGCGTCGAATCAGTCCAGCCCAAGAAGTCCCCTCATGAACCGCAGAACAACCTGTTCCGATAGCTATCGGTTGCAGCACAAAAGAGTGGTGTGCTAAATGAGAGGGCTTCGAGGAGACATACGATGTCGCACGACGACGAACAGGGACAACACGAGCGAACATTCACGTTATCAGAGGCCAATCGCCTCATTCCTCAGCTTAACTCTAAGCTGACGTCGATCCAACAGGCCAAAGCCGTCTTATCTCGTACGAAGGAGGACATTAAAAAAGCCAGCGCTCAGGCTGAATATGGAGGAGGCAGCACCGTTGGACACCTCTACATACTGGGTCTGCAACAAATCAGCGCGAGCCTTCAGGCGATTCAGGAACTCGGTATCCTGGTCAAGGATCTGGATCTCGGTCTCTGTGACTTTCCTCATCTTCATGATGGTCGAGTGGTCTATCTATGTTGGAAGCTCGGAGAACAAGAAGTTCGCTGGTGGCATGACCGGTCGTCAGCGTATGGTCGAGGCCGAACGGATTCCCGATCGCCAAGACTTTCTGCCCGACGCGCAAATCCTGCGATGCCCCGATGACGATGGGTGAAAGCGCCTCTTCGGGCGCGCGAATCTGCAGCACCGCCACATCATGATCAGGGTCAGCGCCGATGAGCGTGGCCTTGTGCTCCGTCCGATCGGCCAGCGTGACTGTGACCGAATTCGCCCCGTAGATGACATGAAAATTGGTGACGATGTGCCCCTGCTTATTCCACACGAATCCCGATCCCGACCCTTGCGGAGCCTCAAAGAGATTCAGCGACCAGGGATCTCGTTGAATCGCCGTATTCGCGATAAAGACAACGGATTTCGTCGCCCGTTCGAACACGGCCATCGTGGCCCGCTCATCCGCGCCCAATTCGGCAGCCGCCGGCGTCACGACGCGCGACTTCCCTTCAGGACCGTCGTATGTCCCGCCCAGAGGCTTGCCCCACTCTGCCGGCGATACGACCGGCCAAAGGCCGATGAGCGCAAATCCAGCCGACACGATCAACTGCTTCATCACCGTCATTCACCCATGATTTGAATGATAATTTCCCTGGTCCGAGGTCTGGTATCGAAGTCGACCAGCACAATCTGCTGCCAGGCTCCTAGCAACATCGTCCCGTCCAGGAACGGAATGGTGACTGACGGCCCTTGCAGCTGACCGCGCAAGTGACTGTGGCCATTATCTTCACCGGCATTCCTCGTATTGTGCTGCCAGGCAGGATCGGCAGGCACAGCCTGATTCCAAAATGTTTTGGTATCGGCCCTGATGCCCGGCTCGTCTTCAATGATCATCACCGACGCGGTCGTGTGCTTCACGAACACCGTCACGATCCCGGACGACAGCCCGGTGCCAGCGAGGGCATCAGCCACGGATTTCGTCATATTTTCGATCTGCGTGTTCCCCTGCATGGTAAGACGCAACGATACTGTTTTAACTGCCATCGTATGACCCTATCATTCGGAGCGCTCGCCGTTCCTCTCGCGTAAAGGCGCAGCCGCGAGCCTCCTCGATAATTGCATCGAACTCGCCTTGCGCCGTCAACCGGCGCACGGCCTCCATCACCTCGCCACTCAGTATGCCTTCGTGCTGCAATTTCTCCAAATAGGCAAAGGCATCGATCGACGTTTCTCTCTTCCGTACATAGTAGTCTCGTCCACGACGCCGATTGTTGAAGGCCTCAAACTGCTCGCAGGCGACAAGAATCTCGGCCAACTGCTTGAGCCAAGGTTTCGCCGATGCCAGCTTCTCCGGGTAATAATAATACAGCATCACCTGTTGCATCCAAGGAGCCCAGGTCACACCCATCTCTCTGATTGCAGGACGAACGGCGCGCAGCCGGCGGGCAAGCCGGCGTGAATAGCCTAGCCGCATCTCAACCTGCTCTTCGGCCCAAGGGGTCATGGCAATGCCGTCAGTTTCTAATTCGTTGCGGTACTGTCGGAGAAAGGCTTCCGTTTCTCGCCCGTAAGCCGTCTCCGGATGTATGGCTCTCCATTCGCGTGGCCTTGTCGGAATCCCGCGCTCCTTGGCCCAAGACCAAATCTTTCCGAAAAGTTGCCGATCAAGTCCGGCACGGCCCAAGTCGTGCAACAAACAGGCAATCTGATATTGGCGGACCCGCTCGGCTCCATGGCCCAGCACTGTAGCCACCGCTGCGCACATACGCGCAGTCCGCACCGCATGGGACCGATCGTACCCGCGAATGACCCGGTCAGAGTGAACAGGGTGCGGGTAATCGTAGAGACGCATCAACTGGGAGAGGAGCGCGCGAGGGACTAGAAGCGGAGCGCCTGTATGGGCAGATAGCATCATGGAATTGGAGCACACACGGCGTATGGAACACAGAGACAACCGCAATGAGAATATCGTTCGATGAAACGAGGTGTCAAGGCGAGCCTCTACGCCAACACTCGATGAATGCCTTGATATCTGCTATGCTCGGATCGAATGCGTAAGAAAAATCTAGTCCGGGTGGGTTAGGCGACACCATGACAAGAATGCGCCTCACCGCAGCGAGCGTCATCGGCGGAATCGTCTACGCCTCCACCCTCATCGCTCCGATAGCAGGATTCGCGGCACCCTCACTCGATCAACTCACCGACCTAACCGGCAAGGCTTCCGTCATCGTCACCCTCAAAGGCCGCGATACCTTTACCAGCGAGTATCGTTACGATGTCAGCGTCAGAAACCACTCATCCGATTCGTTGATCGCCGACTCGCTGGTGATCGTCCTCGATAAGATTACCAACCTCGCAGGTGAAGACCACGAGGGACTGACAGGCGAGTCCCTCCTCACCCGCTTCGATGTACTCGGTCACGACGGCGAAACAAGCGACGGTAAACCGTTCTTTCGTGTACCGGTCGGGCCGGCCCCGGACCTCGGCCCGCTCACCGACAGCCTTCCTGCTGGCATTCGCCTCAGGAACAAAGATTATCTCGCAGTCTTCACACCTTCGTTCAAAGTGTTGGGGCAAAAACGTCCACCGCCTGAGCCAAAACAAGCTCAACAAACCCCGGCTGCCCCGGGGCAACCGGGAACCATCCCGACAACCCCCAGTCGCAACTCCGTCGACAAACTGATTCAATTGTTGATTAAAAAAGGGGTGGTCACAGAAGAAGAGTGGCGCAAGGCCAACCAACCATGAACGACCCTACCTGCAAGGCCTGTCAGGGGAGCTGGCCGAACACAGACCATTTCATCGCCGATCTCGGCCTTTCCAAGGCCTATCTGCACGACGATCAGTTCTTCCCCGGATGGACCGTCGTCCTGTTCAAACGCCACGCGACAGAACTGTTTCATCTGGCTCCCACGGAGCGGATTCAGTTGATGGAAGAGGTCAATCTCGTGGCAAAGACTCTGGCTCAGGTCTTCGATGCGAAGAAGATCAATTATGAACTCCTCGGCAACCAGCTCCCTCACATCCACTGGCATGTAATCCCTCGACTCGCTAGCGACCCGTCCTCCCTTGAGCCGGTGTGGCGGGTGCAACATGAGCCCCTGCTCCTTTTGAACCCCGATCTCCAAAGCACGATTCAGCGCCTGCAGCAGGCCGTTCAGAAGGCCCGCTGAATCACCCTCATCGCTCCCCTCGGCGAACTCGCTCAGACCCATCGTCATCGATTCGGTGTTATACTACATTCCGTCTTCGGCTATAGATTCTGGGGGCACAGGTTTCCGATGCGTCGCCGATTGGTACTTGTGCTTTTCTTACTCACACCCTTCACCGCTTGCTTCCCAATCCATTCGTCATTCGCACAATCACCTGAGAGCGAGTCACTCTCAGTCATCGAGTCTCCCCCTCCCTCTTCTGAAAATTCATCTCCTCCAGCGCCTACGGATGAACACCAGTTACCAGAACGCCTGACCTCTGAACAGACGGACGCCCTCACGGCACTGGGCGAGTTGCGCAATGCAGCCCGTATCGCGCCGACCAGCACAGATGGCCGACTAAAGTTGGCGCAAGGGCTCTACCGTATCGGAGATCTCGACGCCGCCATCGATGAATGTCGCGTGGCGATCGCCATCGAGTCGAACAACGCCCAAGCCCACTTACAACTTGGCATCGCCTTGATGACCAAACACGATGGACATGCGGCTGCCATCGCCTTGATGGAAGCCCTCCGACTCGATCCCGAACTCGTCCATGCGCATTACAGCCTGGGACACGTGCAGTACTCACTCGGTAATCTTACCGCCTCGGTCCAGTCCTATCGTCGAGCCCTGGAGCTGCATCCGGACTTTCCCGATGCCCGCTATCGTCTTGCGCTGATATTGAAGCTGACGAATCGGCATCGAGAGGCGGCGCAATTGATGGAAGACGCGGCGATCGGCGGAGTTCCGCAGGCACAGTCCTTTATGGGCAACGCCTATCGCAACGGGCAGGGTGTCGAAAAGAATCTCTCACAGGCGATCCGCTGGTGGACCAAGGCCGTCCAATTCGGCCAGCAGCGAGCGGCAGAATCTCTTTCACAGCTTCGCCGCCAAGCGCTATCGACGGACCAGCCTGAGCGACGACGAAAAGAAGCGATTGAGGCGTTCCGGCAGTATCGCGACGAACTCTGGGCTGATTATCCGAACGTCGTGAGACACGACCTCGACGAATCATTGGGTATCGCCCTGCTCAAAGACAATCAATCCGCCGACGGAGTCACAGCGCTGTTTGCCGAAGCCTTTGCACTGGGAGAGACCGCACACGATGAACTGGCGCGCTTGTATGAAACCGGGCTCGACACTAAGCTCGCTCCGTTCGACACACGTATCCTGACGTGTTTTGCCGCCACCGCTGCCGATGGATTCAGCCCGTCGAAGAAAGCATTGGCACGCATCTACGGGAAAGGTCTCGGTGTCGCGCCGGACGTACAGAAAGCCAAGGCCATGCTGAAGGGGCTGCCCAAACAAGACACGAAAGCGATCCTGGACGAGATTATGATGGGTCGGTAGGTCATCATCATGTTCGATGCGTCGCATCTGTGGCGACAATTTCTCAGTTCCTCCTGGCTCCAAGCCTGCGCGATGGGGCTGCTCGCAACGGTGCTTTCGTTCGGCCTGTGGACCGCAGCCCCAGCCACGTTCACTGCGCTGGATTGGGCCGTCTACGATTTCTGGTTGGCTGATCGAGCTCCCATCCCAGTCAGCCCATCCCTTCTCATTGTCACAAGAGACCCCGTCAGCGACAAAGAATTCGGCGCCGGGCCATGGGATCGAGCCATCCTCGCACGATTGCTGACCAGTGCGCATGAATCCGGCGCGCTCCTCATCGGCCTCGACCATGCCGGATCGGCGCAACTCGGCGAGGCGGCGAGCGATGCGCTACTGATGGAAGCCATGGGCAACGCCGGCCCTCTTGTCATCGCGCAGAGCCCTGACGCGACGTTGGCCTCGGACACAACAATCGCGAGCCATCTGTTCGTTGAGACCCATGCCGATCACGTCGCGCGAACAGTGCCGATGACCGCAATCCAAAATGGGCACTCAATTCCAGCCTTCGGGATTGCGCTGTACGAGACCTTTCAACAACAGGCCTCACTGACGAAACCATCTCTTTCAAACGAAGGCACGGCCTCGCTCTTGGTGAACTACGCCGGCAATGGAACTATCGATGCCTTCCCGACGATTCCTCTATCATCCATCTGGAACGCCATCGAGCATCACGAACGCGATCGGCTCACCGAGTGGTTCAAGGGCAAAGTCGTCGTGTTTCTTCCACACCCAACCGCGAGAGAAAGCTGGCTCTTGCCTACAGGACAGACCGTCACCGGTTCAGTCGCGCATCTCCATGTTCTGAACATGCTGCTGACCGGCAACCGCTTCTCTCAACTCGGTGCAGCCGGTCACTCATTGTTGACGCTGCTCGTCGCCTCATTGGTTGCCTGGCTGCTTCTTCGGTTCCGAGGAGCGATCAGCCTGCTCCTGGCCGGAAAGGCCATTGCCGTCTATGGAGTAGTGATTGTCCTCGCACGCGCGATGGCCAACGTCGTGCTTCCCCTCGCCATGCCTCTGACCGCTGCCCTGTTGGTGTTGGTCGGCACGACCATTTGGAGTCACCTCACCGCGCATCAGCGACTGATGCTCATCGAACAGGACATGCTCAGCCTGCAGCAGGAAGCCGTCGCCGTGCGTGAAGCTCTGGTCCTGCGCGAGACCCGTGCTGAAACCTTGCAGGAAGATCTCGCCGTCGCACGAGCTGCCATCGTGCAATCGACAGATCAGCAGGAAACACTCACTCGATCCACAGACATTCTTCGCTCCCAATTAGCCGACGCGCAAGGGCAGGAAGAAGACGCGCGCAAGAAACTGGAGGCGCTCGAACAACAGTTGCACAATCTGCGCGCGGCCACGAACGAACCCATGGCGATCGGTGATGCGGAACTCGATCGCCTTCGAGACGAATGCCGGCAGCTCGGCATGATCACCCAAGACCCCAGCTTCTTACGCCTCTATCGGGATCTTAAGAAGGGAGCGAAGTCGCCTCTGACCGTCCTTGTGCTCGGCGAACCGGGAACAGGGAAAGAACTATTCGCCCGGGCGGCCCACCGGCTCAGTCCACGAACCGGGAAAACCTTCATCGCCGTCAACATGGCGGCGATTTCTCCTGATCTCTTTGAAAGCGAACTATTCGGCCATACGAGAGGCAGCTTCACCGGCGCCACGACAGACCGGCGTGGCTACTTCGAGCTTGCGAATCATGGGACTATTTTTCTCGATGAAATCGGCGATCTTCGGTTAGACCATCAGAGCAAGCTGTTGCGAGTCTTACAGGAGAGGTCCTTCTATCGCGTCGGCGCAACGGCCCCAACCACAGTGGATGTGCGTATCGTCGCCGCAACGAATCGTGACCTACAGCGAGGAGTGTCCGAAGGCTGGTTCCGCGAGGATCTCTACTTCAGATTGACCAGCCTGGTATTCCGGCTTCCGCCATTGCGAGAACGCGCCGGAGACGTGCCGATCCTCGCGGATATGTTTCTCAACGACATCGCCAGTCAGATGAACAAGCCGGCGCCGAAGCTTTCGAACGAAGCCCTTCGGGCGCTCATCGGGCATGAGTGGAAGGGGAACGTGAGGGAGTTCCGGCACTGCCTGGAACAAGCGATTGCGCTCAACGACAGCCCCCTGCTCACCAAGGAAAGCTTGCGCCTTGGCCGTGAATCCACACCGGCTGTAGGTCGAACGAAGACGCCACAGATTCTTCCTGACCCGGCAAGCGATGCCGCAGTATTGAATTGCCTCCGTCAACACAGCTTCGACATGCAGGCGACGGCGAAAACGTTAGGGTGGGATCGCAGCACGGTCACACAACGACTAAAGGGCCTCTGCTTCCAATCGCTGGTCGAGGCAGAGAGCGATCACTCGAAAGCTGCGTCGGCCATCGCCGGCGATCCCAGCCATCTGAGAACCGTTGAGCTGAAGCTCATGGACTACCACAGCCACCTCATGTCCGTGATCGAACCCTTCGCGACAGCCGACCAAGCCCTCCTCGATTGCAAACGGCGCTTCAAAAACCTCCCCGACCGGCATTTCACAGCAGTCGAGGCGTTGGTTCGTCAGTATTTTCGTCACAAGAAAGAATCGGCCTATCCATCAAGGATCGAAACATAACCATCGCGTCCTGATAAGTCCCATCGTTCTTCCGCACCGCGCCGGGAACCACACCCAGTTCTGTAAACCCAAGTTTGGTCCAGAGACGGCGCGCGGCCACATTCTCAGAAAAAACCAGATTGAAGATCACGCAACGGTAGCCGAGTTGTTTGGCATAGGCCAGCATCGTCGTACCCAGCAGCCAACCCAGGCCGTTGTTGCGCCGGTCAGGCGCCACGATAAAACCGGCATTCGCCACATGTCCTGCCCGCCCAGGCCAATTCGGCTTGAGATAAAATGCTCCGGCCATGCCCACCGCATTGTCACGGTTCGGCACATAGGCCGCCACAGTGCTCTTGCCACGAAACCAATAGTCCATGAAATCGTCCTGATTTGGGAACCGGTCATGCGGGTAGGAGTTCCCCTCATCGACAATCACCCGGTAGAGCCGGCATAGCGGCTCCACATCACGCTCATCGGCCAACACCAACTGAACAGGCGAACCGTCTTTCAGCTTTGCGTCGACAGGGAAAAAGAGATCCATCAACTAAACCTTCGTTCGCATAAATCGATGGCGATCCTCACCAAACTTTTGGAGGGTATGATTCTAAGCGCTTGGAATTTAACGGCAAGACAGCCTCTTAATATTTGTTTTAAAAATTGAAACATTTGATATAATTTTTCCAGGAGGCACACGACATGTTATACGAATTATTCATGTTATGGATCGTCGGCAGCATTAGTGTGGTTGTGGCCAGTAT
>SWDN01000005.1:6929-16248 GCA_005116775.1 Nitrospira sp. | reverse complement strand
TTGTAAGCGGGCCAAATGGTAGAAAAGCTTGAACGAAATACGGCATCGAGTTCCCTTATCGCCCTCCTCCGAAATAGCACCAGTAATCAGACCTGACTGTGGCCATCTCACGCTCATCGGCCAGCACCAACTGAACACATAACCCATCTTGAGGTGCGCATCGCAAGAAAGGCGAGACCCCCGCGACTTAGTCTTCGCCTTCCAGGAACTCAACGTGTCTGTTTTTGATTCCAAGCCGAAAATGTTTCCTGCCACCGTTTCCCGTCCCTTACCGTGCGTCCGTGTTGAGCTCCGGGTTAGGACTTGATCGATGCAGCTGTTCATCTCGAAACGTAAACTGTTCACACCAACCGAACACCGTGGCGTCGAAAGGATGATGGGCGCGAGGATTGTGAAGAACGGAGAAATCACCACCAAGCTGTTCGGGATGGTTTGCGCAATCCACACCTGAGTGTATAACAGCCGAGCAGAACGAAGCCTCTGGATCAAGGAAGGCTCGGGTGGAAACAGGGGAGCCATTAAACTTTGAGACATCCGACCGATATGCGTAGTAGGAATCTGTCTGCTCAAAGGTCCTTACGTCTATTGCGATTGTAAGCGGGCCAAATGGTAGAAAAGCTTGAACGAAATACGGCATCGAGTTCCCATACGGAGCGTGCCGGATTCCTCGGGAGTTAATAGCGAGAACGTAGTGGTCTTCAGCGGAGACGATTCCTTTGGCCAATGCAGCAGCGTACTTTTTGCGCTTCTCGTCAAGGGCATTAGTGAAACGTAAGAGAATTTTTTCAGTTGGAATCTTAGTGCACTCACCGGGGATCAGCTGTGGAACTTGGTCGAGACCAGTACCAGGATCAGGCGCGATAGCCTCAAACCAGACACGCCTACTTCCGAGGGACGTATAGAACTCTGGGCCTTCATCTCCATGGCGGTGGAGTTTGAACCCCCGCTCAAGCAAGGCGACCGCAAGATACATCTCCCAGAACCTCTGGAGAAAATGGTTGCGTGCATCCTCGCGGAAATGGGTATCTGCAAGCGGGTAATACCGCCCCCAGAGCTCTTCGACAAAGCATTTGTGTTCGACACCGCATGGATGATCTCGTGTATTCAGATACCCCAGATCTTCACACGGTCCATCCATGAAAAATGGCATGGGCGGCAACGGCATGCTCAAGAGCCTAACGGAAAGTTCTGAGACGGTGCAAGCGGCCGTCGAACTAGCACCGCCTCTAATGCCCCTCTAAGCTCACTCTTTATCTCTTCAGGGATGGGGGCTGATTGATCTTCTACTGCGCGCGTCGAACGAGCACATTCTGATCGTGCGCGTTCCGCGAGCAGGAGGACGACCAGGCCGCCCCCTCTTCTTTCTTGCGTGTCCATCCCCGCATCTCTCGCCGGAATTAATCTCCCCGCATCACGCGATCCTCTCCCCCACTGTCTGAACCCCTGAATTTCTCTGAACTCTTTCACGCTTTCTCCCTTTTCCCCCATCGGCACTCTGGTTGCTCAAGCATCACACCGTCGGCGCACAGGCACGAAGGCCGGAAAGGAGGTGGTGAGTGGGACAGCCGAAGCCAAGTTTTGAATTATGAATGTTGAGTTGTGAGTTCATCACTTCACTAAGAGGAGGGTTTAGTCATGCAGAAGCCATCGTCAGCAGTCTCGTCAGGAAGTATTGCCCCTGCCATTGTCGGGCCAGATAAAAGCACGAAGGAGGTCTATGTCGTCGGCGGGATGGTCTTAATCCTTGCCGTCGCCATCGGAGCCCTTTGGGTCTATGCGCCAAATCTGGTGGTCTCGTCGGCCAACGGTTTGAATAACCAGCTGACCGACCAGCAAGTTTCAACCCTGCTCAAACACACGAGTGCAACCAGCCCCCTCAGCGAGCCCATCGCCAACGTAGCGGCGACCAAAGCTACTGCGATGACCGGAGATATCGTCCATACCGATCTCTACTTCGAGGTGGGCCGGAAGGGTCTCACGGACGAGGCCAAGTCGATCCTTGCGGCCCAAGCGGACATACTTAAAAGCAATGCGGACCGAGGCCTCCTGGTCCAGGGCTATACGGATCAACAGGGCTCGGCCGACTACAACAAAAAGCTGGGGATGAAGCGTGCGGAAACGGTCAAGGCTGAACTCATGAGCGCCGGTGTCGCCGAAAATCAAATCAAGACCGTGAGCCTCGGTGAAGAGGGTGTGCTCTGCATCGACAGCAGCGACGTCTGCCGCAATATGAATCGACGAGTGCACTTGGAAATGCGCAAGATCGGTCAGGAGCACATGGCGATTTCCCCAGTTGCTACCGAGCCTAAGGTCACCGAACCGATCCAATCAGTTGATGGCTCAAACGGCAGCAACGATGGCCACAATTCACGTGCGGACAATCTGCTTCCTTCCCTTGCCGATCCCTCGGCAATCGACCCCACTCCGCTGACGTCA
This sequence comes from Nitrospira sp., assembly GCA_005116775.1. Classification (GTDB taxonomy): domain Bacteria; phylum Nitrospirota; class Nitrospiria; order Nitrospirales; family Nitrospiraceae; genus Palsa-1315. The sequence goes on along the minus strand of SWDN01000005.1, from coordinate 13,812 downwards.
GATCCAGTTTCCGGAAGCTAACAGACATCGAATTTGAACCTGGAGGAGCAATCAGGCTTCTCCAGGTTCCGGTCGCCTAACAGATTCGTTCACCCTCTCACTGTTCGCATCGACGAGGTCAACCATGCTGTACGCTTACGTTCGCTTGTGCCTCTGTGCCTTGCTCATAATGTTTCCGTCCCTGATCTCTCCCACCGCTGCGCTATTTGCCCAACCAGCCGAATCGCTCAGCACCGCGATGATTCCTACGATGGGAATTAATGACGCGACGGAAGGGACGCTGCTGTTCAAGACCAACCAGCCTGGCCGCTACACCCCCGCGCCAATTCTAAAGGCCGACGTGCAGATTGCGGTGACGGGCATTATCGCCCGCGCCACGGTGCGCCAGGAATTCATCAATCCCAGCCAAAAGAAAGGCGAATGGCTCGAAGGGGTCTATGTGTTCCCGCTCCCAGAGACGGCTGCCGTCGATCACCTGCGTATGCACATAGGTGATCGGATCATTGAGGGCCAGATCAAGGAACGCGCCGAAGCGAAAAAGGTCTATGAAAAAGCGGAAACGATCCGCTACAACCAGGGAATCTTCCAGCTCCGCTTTCCTATGGTCGTCGGCCAGCGATACATCCCTGGCACGCCGGTGATCGTGGAAGGCCAAGACCCACAGGGTTTGGGTACGATCCTGGATACGGACCGAGTCCCAGACGCCTCGCGTATTACCCCGCCGGCGCAGGCGCCCGGCCAATGGCCTATCAATCCCGTCAGTCTATCCCTCTCTCTGGCTCCGGGCTTTCCTGTCGCCAAGGTGGAATCGCTCTTCCATCCGGTGATCGTCATTCCCGACCCTGACGGACGCTACCAAATCAGCCTGAAAAAAGACGCCGTGCCGGCTGATCGCGACTTTCAACTCACCTGGTCTCTAACTCCCAGTACAGAACCGGTTGCCACGATCTTGACCGAACAACGAGAGGGCGAAACCTACGCGCTGTTGATGCTCGTTCCTCCGGCACAGCAACGCGACCGCGCGCCACACAGACCTCGCGATCTGACCTTCGTCATCGATACCTCCGGATCGATGGCCGGTCCCTCAATCGAGCAAGCTAAATCCTCACTGGCCGCAGCCCTCACCAGGCTGACGACCCAGGATCGCGTGAACGTCATTCAGTTCAACAATACCGTCCGCTCGCTCTTTCCCTCTCCCCAGCCTGTGACGACCGCTGCCATGAGAAAAGCCGTCCGGTATGTGGAAGGCCTCTCCGCCGACGGAGGGACGGACATGCTTCCTGCGCTGAGGCAAGCCCTCAAGAGCTCACAAGACTCGACCAGGCTCCAGCAGATTGTGCTCATCACCGACGGGCAGGTCGGCAACGAAGACGAATTGTTCGAATTGCTGCGCCACCGCCTGGGAACCAGACGGGTCTTCACCATCGGCATCGGCTCCACGCCGAACAGCCATCTCATGCGCAAGACAGCCGAACTCGGGCGAGGCACCTTCACCTATGTGGGAAATCTGGCCGAGGTCAAAGAGAAACTGGATGCTCTGTTCAAGAAGCTGGAACATCCGGTACTGAACGACATCCAGCTTGACCGGAATGGATGGACTGCGTTGGAGCTCTATCCCTCAATCATCGCCGATCTCTACGAAGGGGAACCGATTGTCCTCGCTGTGAAAGCCGGCTCGCTTCCGGACCAGACCATCCTCCGTGGACAGATGGGCGGGCAACCATGGTCGCTGCCTCTCTCCATGAAGCAAGCAACGGCTCAAGGAGGACTTTCCGTCTATTGGGCGAGACAGAGGATCTCCGCTCTCATGGACGAAGTCTTCACAGGAACTGCTGAAGAAACCGTTCGCAAGGGAATTCTCGAAGTCGCCTTGGCGCACCATCTCGTCAGCGCATACACCAGCCTTGTGGCTGTCGATGTCACACCGATTCGCCCAACCGGTAAGCCCGAGTCCGAACAGTCCCAAAACACGAGATCCACGGAGGCCCAGGAAAAAACCGCGATGGCCGAACTTCCAAAAACTGGAACGAGCGGGCAGGTCCAATTGTTGTTAGGGCTGTTGCTGCTCGTAACAGCGGCTATCCTCTGGCGACGGCGGAGCGTGACTGCGTGATGGGAAGACGGAATAAGACCACGGTGATCGCCTTCCTGGTTCCCGCCTTGGTCTTGTTCGGCCTCTGGCAAACTGGGAACGGCGCCTGGATCTACGTGAAGGCCCACCTGGCCCAAGTCCTGTTACAACGGGCTTGGGCCGGCACGCTGGCCGGACAACAAGACGTGAAGCCCTGGCCCTGGGCCGATACCTGGCCAGTGGCCAGGCTGGTTGTACCACGCTTAGGCATCAATCAGATTGTGCTGGAAGGAGCCTATGGCCGGACACTCGCCTTCGGCCCTGGGCATCTGGAATCGACAGGCCCGCTGGAAGGATTCGGCAACGTCATCCTGACCGGTCACCGTGATACGCACTTTCGGTTTTTGGAACAGACGCGAGCAGGCGAACCCATCCTGCTACAAACTCGCACTGGAACATGGCGCCGATTTATCGTGCGAGATCGTCAGATCGTCGATTCACGTATCGCTTCGATCCGCACCGACGAAAATGGGAGGCATCTGCTCCTCATCACCTGCTACCCCTTTCGCGCGCTCAGACCTCACACGCCGTTCCGCTACGTCGTGACCGCTGAGACGGAGTAGGTGGAGGATGATGCGTATGGGAGGGAGCTAATTGGAGTACTTCCTGGAGGTATTCTTCGGCGCTTTCCATTTCCACGGCGGAACAGGATTGGAGTCTGCCCAGAGCCCTTTGCGCGATGCTCTGGCGAGTTCTTCAGCCCCCTCAAGACCGGCCTCGCTGGACGTCGACGGCTGCCACCAGGCCAGGCCTTCTTTCAGAAGCTCATGCCCTACATTGCGCCCGTCATGCAACAACACATCGGCAGATACCCGCCCCTGCTTGTTCCGCACGAGCCCTCGCACCACGACGTCACGGTTCCCGACATACGCAGCCGCCGCGTGCTTTGCTTGCTTTCCATAGGGCTGCTTGAGTTCAGGACAATCGATGCCCTTCAGATAGATCGTTTCATTGCGTCCGTTGTGACGAATGGTCAATCGGTCGCCCTCATGGACGGTCACCACTCTTGCAACAACGTCAGCCCATGAGAGAGTCGGACTGATCACCAGGAAGGCAAGCACAAGCCCGGCCATAACGTGATGCTTCTTCATGGTCCCCATGCTACCGTCCCTACCCCTTCCAGCCAACTACTTCTTGAGTTTCAAACAACGAGAACGGCTAGACAGGAGAGAAGGATCTCTGCCCGTTGGAGACGAAGCACCATGCTGCTGGAATAGGACTGAAGACCTCGGTACGCAACGAAGTGGGGACTGGAGCCGGCGATCCGGATTGAACGGACGACCTGCGGTTTACGAAACCGCTGCTCTACCAACTGAGCTACGCCGGCTAGGGGTAGATAGCTTGAATGGGCACGAGCCATCAAAAAGATCGGTCATGATACAGACCGACCTTTGGACCTGTCAATAAAGCTCCCCGCAGCAAGCTGCGGGGTATCTTGCGAAATTCTCTGAAGCCCCTGCCTGACCCTCCTTCGCCAAGGCTACGGAGGGTTCTCCTCGCCTTCATCCCCGTAGCAAGCTACGGGGTATTCGGCGAAAGAGAATAAACCCAGTCTGTCCCTCTAAGAGAGAGGCATGATTAGAATGGATACTCTGAAACTCCGCTTACTTGAATTGGGCGACTGGTTGCAGCCTGACTGAGGCTCCATGACCTGGTCCGGGGAGGCAGAGGGGCTCCTGTTTGTTGCCATACTGTTCCTGGGCGGTCTTCAGCACTTGCCACTTTGTGTAGGCACAGAGTTCGCCGGCGAGGATCATGCCGTTCTTATCGAGATCGGCTGCACCACCAAGCCCCTTCAAGAGGTGATAGGTAAACAACCCGTGCTGCCCGGAATCGTATGAGTGCGCCTCTTGGACCGCGCGGTTCCCGATCATCCACATGATCTTTGCATTCCCGTCGTCCTCCGACCCCCATAACGGAGTGATCGTTCCGGCGGCCTCTTTTCCCGGCACCGGATCGAGCGAGAGGTCGAGCATTACAACAGCCTGCTGAATCGGTAGTTTCGCCAGGGACTCTTGCAACCGGCGGAGCGAATAGAGACGCGCGCCGGAATTGGCCGTGCCGTCGAACGGCATGATCGATACGGCGCCGGTGGTCGGCTCAACCACTCCACGCCCCATGATCGAGATATAGACGACGGTGGCGGGATCCACCTGTTCAGGCAACCATTCTTCCACCGCCTCGACGAGATTCCCCTTGAAGGCATGGGCATCCACAAGGGTGCGTATGCGATCGGGAGGAATCCCGCCGATCGATTTGAAGTACCTGGCCATGACCTCCGCATCCCGCGCGGCGTACTTAACCCTGGCAATACCGGGCTCACGAAACTGCCCCACCCCCACGGCGATCCCGATGGCCTTGGGTTGCTTGAGGAGACTCGCCTGTTTCGGCGGCTGATCGACATCGACCGGCGGCGGCGCGGCTTCCGCTGTCGGCGCAGGTTTCATCATCACCAGAAACCTCTTGGCAGACGGGAGCTGGACCAAGGGAGACTTAGCACGCAAGATCAGCGTCAAATCCTCCTGCGCAACGGCGTGAATCGTGCCGACCTTTCCGTCCAATGTCACATGTTTTACTTCGCCAGGCTGTAGATCGCCGATTGAAACCACGCCGGGAATCTGTTTGGTCAAGATTGGCGTGGCAGCCACCAACAATTCGATCGCTCGTGCGATTCCAGGACCTTCATTTTTGACTTCGATTTCGATCGCGACAGCTTCACCACTGTGGAACACTTGGTCGCGACTCTCGTGACGGACAATGGCCCGGAAGATGACCGAAGCAGGCTCGTCCACTGGAGCCGGAATAGACAAGGCTGTCGTTGACTCCAATGGAACAGCGTGAGAGCCGCCTGCCTTGCTTGGCCGAGCAGACGCGATAATCTTGCTTGATGTCCCAAGTTGTGTGGCCATCCCATCTGTCACGAGCCCGATGGCCTCTTGGGCAATCGTATCGAGCCCCTTCACGTCACACGACGCCTCGGTGACCTCAACCTCTCCACGGCCAATGCTTTGAATTTTCTTGCCGTAGAGCACGGTCCCATTGGCGGCCCGATAGACAAAGATCAATCCCACCGTAACCGTGGCTGGATAGCGTTTATTGGATTTTCGGAGGATCGCCAGATCGACGTGAGCCAGGCCCAATGCGGTCTCGACCGCGCCATCCGGCGCCGGCAAGGAACTGGTCTCGTCCGTCAACAGTTTCTCAAAGACGCGGCCAGTCTTTCGCGTAAGCATGTCTTGTAACGACACACCGATCGGCAATACTTGGCTCTGGCCACACGCATCCTGGTAGGTGAGTTGCGCGTCGGCGACACTGGGATCGGATCGAAGTTGGACGGTCAGGGGGAGGTTGTAGTCGATGGTTGCGCCCTTCCGACTCGAGAAAAGCGCGCAACTCGTCGACATCGCAATGCACAGCCCAGCAGCAACCCATACGGCTGCCCGAAACGGAGAGGAAGGTCGCGCTGAATCAAGAGCCTGCACAATCATTCTTATACAGAAAAGTATCCAACGAGCACAACCGCTGCATGGTACGGGCCCGGTTTGTTTGGTCTATTTGGTTTGTTTTGTTCATCTGGTTAGATTCGTTCAACCAGACAAACCAAATAAACAAGACAAACCAACCTACGAGTCCGGTCGTTGACACTCTCACACCCCTCGGCTAAGTTCACCCGCATGACTGAATCCATTTCGGCGCCGCCTGGATCGCCATTGTCGCCGCGCCTTTCTTGGTCGGCTGTCAGCCGGCTCATTCGTCTCCGCAATCAAACGGGGACCTGGCTGCTCATGTTCCCGACTCTCTGGTCCTTAGTTTTGGCCGCTCATGGCATGCCTCCACTGCGCCTCTTCGCGATCTTCGTTGCCGGATCTTTTGTGATGCGTAGCGCCGGCGTCGTCATGAACGATTTTGCAGATCGTTCGTTCGATCGGCATGTCGCGCGCACACAAGTGCGGCCGCTTGCGTCAGGTGAACTGAGCACAATACATGCTCTGCTGATCCTCGGGTTCTTCCTCTTACTCGCTGGAATGCTGGTGGTCCTGCTCGATCCCTTTACAATCCTCCTGAGTCCGATCGCCGTGCTCTTGGCCGCCATCTATCCCTTGGCAAAACGGGTGATCCATATCCCGCAAGCGATGTTGGGTATTGCCTTCGGCTGGGGCGCTATCATGGCTTGGAGCGCGTCGCGAGGACATATCGAAGCGCCGGCCTGGTGTCTATTTGCCGCAACAATCTGCTGGGCGATCGGCTACGACACGATCTATGCGCTCCAAGACCGAGAAGACGATCGCCGGATCGGTGTGAAATCCTCAGCGCTACTGTTCGGCTCGTCGGCGTGGATCGCCGTCGGTACGGTCTTCTGCGCGATGCTGCTGCTGTTGGGGCTCGCGGGCTGGCTCGCCGATATCGGCTGGATCTACTATGCAGCGCTCGCTGTCGTTGGAGCGTGGTGTCTGAGGCAGGCCTTGCAACTCAGACAAACCGTGACGACTCCCACTGCCTTCCACATGTTCCAACAACATGTGTGGGTAGGAACTGCCGTCTTTATCGGAATGATTGCAGGATTTCTGCTGTAACAGCAGGATGCCGGAACAGGCTGTCTCGTCTGTCTGGTTCATCTGGTTAGTTCCGTTCAACCAGACAGACGATATAAATTAGTTTCTCTCAGGCCTGCTACGTCTACTTCTTCGCCTTTTCTTCCTTGGCCTTTTCTGCGGCAGCTTTTGCCGCGGCCTTTTCTGCCGCAGCCGCAGC
>SWDN01000005.1:0-6829 GCA_005116775.1 Nitrospira sp. | reverse complement strand
ACCCAGCACAAATCCCGCGAGCAGCAAATGGAGTTGCGCCACAACCCAGATGACATTGCGGCTGCCGACGTAGGGAACATCGCGATACTCGGTCGGGGCAGCCGGTGCGACATCTTCCCCAAAAACCAGCGCGGGAAGGCTGAGGAGGCCTGCTGCTATCACAAGCCCCAAGAGCGTTCCTCCGTGCTCCCTGCCGCTCTGAAGAAGCTTCTGAATCCATCCACTCTGATATCGCATTGCCCTCACCTCATGATCTCCCATGTTACGGGTTCATGGCGGCAGACGGAACCGGCTCTGCCTCTTGCGTGTCCGGTGCGTCCACTGTTGTTTCTGTAGCCGCCTTGCTTTTTCCCTTACCTTGCGTCTTCTCCGGTTCGGATTTCGCCCGCTGTTCTACCAGCATTTCCACCTGCGCCGCAAGATGCGCGAGCATTTTTTCGTTTTTATTCAGTGTCTCAAGAGGTTTAACCGGGGGTACAGCCTGCACTTCTTGTTTTTTGCAACAATCGTGCGGGTGCGGAGTAAATACCGGGAGAGAAAACCAGAAGAGGAACGACAATGCCACGGCCGCGCCGGCTAATGACGTCACCATCCATCCCTGATCCACTGGCACTCGCCACAGATCCCAGCGAGTCACGAGCCCTTGATAATTTTCCGGCGCATGCCCTGCCGACTCCACCGTACCTCGGATCATCCGCCCCGCAATCGAGAAGCCGATGACGAGCAACAACAACAATGTCCCTGTAGCGACCGTGACCCAGAGCGTCAAATCGATACTGATCCGCTCCGCCACAGGGACCCCCTGGAGCAGGTTGGTCTCAAACATCGAATGGGCTGCAGAGATCGCAGCTTCAGTAATGAAGCTCTGCGCCGCCCAGAGGATCGGCACATAGATAGCGCCGACCAACGCGCACCTCCACCAAAGCCTCAGCCCTAACCCAACAGGCGGCTCGCGCCGCAATCGTTCGAGCAAATAGGTTCGGCCCACAATCCCGAACGCCCACATGTCGATCGGAACCGCAAGCATGAAGAGGAGCCAGATGCCGGCGCCTTCACCGATATGCGAACCCAACCCCATCGTGATCGTGGGCAATGCGAATACGGTGACCGGACTGGCCAGGAGCATCAAGAAGGCGAGCCCGATTCTGTTTTCAAAGTGCACGATTCCGAATGCCATAAACAACACGGCGAAGGCGAGCTTGAACGGCAAACCGGTCCAAAAGGCGGGCCAGAGGATACCGAATCCGACCTTCGAGGGGGAAACATGCTCGTTCATGCGGTCACCCAACGATGAATAGGACACAACTGCGGTAAAGGCCTGTGAGGCTGTATGGCATTAGTACACTGCGCGTCTCGTTTACCATCGCGTCACACTAGCCCAGAAAATCTCGATTGATAATGGCGGAGACCGTGAAAATAAGGATCGAAGCCGTGAGCATCACCCATCCGATCAGGGCCAGCGGTCGCTCATCACCCATCCGATCAGGGCCAGCGGGCGCTTAAAAATATTGCGCTCTGGGTTACGGTCGAAAAATGGCAGCAACAGCAACACGACGCCGAGTGCGCCGGGCAATGCGATCGACGCGAGAAACTGCCCAAACTCTCCGGAAAACATCCTCAACCGCAAGTGTTGAAAGATGAATAAAAAGTACCATTCCGGCTCCGGGTGATAATCCCCCGGATCGGGCGTCGCCTCGTCCAACAAGACCACCGGCTCCCAAAAGGCCAGGGCGCTGATGCAGGCAAACACCACCGCCATCCCAACGATGTCCTTCCAGATCTGCCGTGGGAAGAAATAGTCGGTCTTCGCTTTCAACTCTGTCGGTGTGCCTCGAAACGGACCGGCTGGTCCCGCGCATCGGAAGAGAAAGAGATGGAGCCCGGCCAGCGCGATCAGGGCCGCGGGAAGTATCATCACATGAATAACGAAGAACCGGCTCAACGTCATCTGTCCAGGAATCGGCCCCCCCTTGAGGAAACGCGCCATGAAGTCACCCAGCAACGGCACCTTATCCACAATCTCGACACCGACCGTCGTCGCCCAATAGGCACGCTGGTCCCACGGGAGCAAATACCCTGTAAAGCCGAACGCCATGACTAGGCCGAACAACGCGAGGCCAACCACCCAGATGAGCTCACGTGGCTTCTTATAGGCTCCCCAGAGGAACACTTGGGACATATGCGCGAACACACACACGACCATCGCTGAGGAGCCCCAGAAATGGTAACTGAGGAGGAACCAGCCGTAGTCGATTTCGTGAAGGATATATTGGGTGCTGTCGTAAGCATGGTCGGCGGTGGGTACATAGTAGAACATCAGCAGCGCGCCCGTGATCGCCTGCATGATGAAGATAAACAAGAGGACCGAGCCGAAGACATAGGCCCAACGAGAGCCGCCTGGAACCGCCTCATTGAGCATCTTGGCGGCAAGCAGCTTCAGTCCGACTCGCTCATCGACAAAGGTAAAGATTTTCTCGGCGACCGTTGGCTGCGCGCCGACAGGGGGAATGTCGCTCATCTAGACGATCCGCGTTTGGGACTTCGTCCCGGCTTTGAATTCCATATCGACGATTTGCACCTCGCCGCTCGCGGACACTTGAATCGGCAGCATGTCGAGAGAACGCGGGGCTGGGCCGTCGAGCACCTTGCCAGATGCGTCGTAGATGCTCAAATGGCAGGGACAAAGAAAGACCTGTCCCAGCACCTTGTGTTTCCGCCATTTAAAGGCGCATCCGAGGTGGGGGCATTTTCCGGAAAATGCAAGGTAGGGCATGTCTTTTTTGTTCGTCCAGATGGCGGTCCCAGCAGCGTCACGAAACTCCATATCTTTTCCCTGATACACTTTTTCCAGCACCGCCGGAGTCGCCTTGACGACCCACACGTTCTTCTCAATCTCGGACTCAGGCATATAAGCCTCTTTGAGCGTGCGTTTGTACTGGAACTGAACCCCGGTATCGTCCGTTTTCACCTTCCCAATATTGCCGATCTTCAACCATCTATTGTCGAACGGCGCGTACATCGGCTTCATCAGGAACTTCAGAATAGGGTAGGCCAGCGGCAGTCCAATAAACAGCCCGGTCACATAAGTCATGTTCGCGAAAAACGTCCGCCGTTTGACATTTCGCTCCAACTCGGGAAACGGCACCAGGACTTCTCCCGGCGTCACATGGACATGCTTTTCAAGGCCGGGGATTTCCACTTCATGGAGCGTGACGTAGTCGTCGCGCTTGAAGGGCGGCATGCCCACGACTTCCGATGAGGACGACCGCAGTTGCACCAGGCCGTCCGTGACAATCTGCACCGCGGCCATCGGGACTTGCCGCTCCCCTTCGCCGTTCATCGAGACGACGAGATGGCTGACCTCAAAGGACAGCGGGTCCATAATGACCCTGGAGACCTCGCCGACATCCCGGTCCAGACAACGGACTTTCGACTTCAGTTGAGGCTGCATGGTTACTTTTTCTTAATCGGCTTCGGTGTGTTCACGGAGGTATTCTTAAAGGAATTCAGCCACGAGGCAAGCGCGGTGACTTCGTTGTCGTCCATCACCTCCCGAAACTTGTCCGGCATCCTGCCCTTTTCCCACTCCTTTTCGAATCCTTCGGCCATAAAGCTCTTGGGATCGAGAATTTTTTGCTTAATCTCATCGACGGTGAGATAGGAGCCGATATTATCCAGTTCCGGACCGCGCTTCTTCCCACCTTCGCCCTTGAGCTTGTGGCAATTAAAACATTCGTGCAGCTGCCATTGCTCTTCGCCCGCCTTCATAAAATCTCCAGCCCCCTTACTGGTCACTGGAGGGGGAGCGTCTGTCACAGGTTCCTTTGTCACCACATGCCCCGCGCCCAGCTCCCTGAGCCGCACCTCCAAGGCTTTCACCTGCTCATCGAGCGCCTTCGCGCGCGCGATGAGCTCCTCGGCCTTCCCCTGCTCAGAGGCTTTTCGCTCTCGCTCCAGAATCTTGACGATTTTTCCCTTTTCCTCTTCCGGATCGAATTGCGGCCACATCGAAGCGCCAGCCACAAACACCGTGCAGAGCACGATATAAAACATCACAATGGCGATCGCGGACTTGCCCCCACTCATGGTCTTGACCGCCGGGGCATCCAGCAGCATAAAGACAGCAGCCCCCAGCATCGCCTGGGCGAAGAACACCATCTGAAACACGAAGGGAAACTCTTGCCACTTCGCAATACCAAACAGCGCGCCACCCACGACGAGACCGATCGACAGCTTTTTAATCACATTCCCCATGCAAGCTCGTATCCTTTAGCAAGCGCGCGCGACCCCGACTATTTAGCTCTGGCAGGGACGGGACTGCCTTCAGGTACCTGTCTCTTGGAATCGGAGGATCGAAGGGCCACGAACACGGCGAAACTCACTACGGTGAAAAAAACAACCGAAATGCCTGTAATCCACCAAGCAGAATACGACAGTGTCGGCGTGAAGGACTCCGCGCTGAAGTCCGGTATCACACTGTAAGTATGGAAGTACTTCCGGACCAGCGAGCGGACCGCGCCCATCAAGCCCATCATCCAAATTGAGGTGAAGGCGAGGGAGATCAGGGCGAACTGAGAGGCAAAATCGATTTCCCCCCACATAATCGTGCCTTGCTTGATGGCCCGGTTATATAACGCATAATTGACGACCGTGGCAAAAACCAGCGTGAATATCGCGGAAAGTTTGGCTGGCATCGACGACAGAAAGTTCCACGCCTCCGGCATTTCCACCTCCGCCACCATCTTGGCGCTGGTGGGCGCAAATCCATGGGGAATGAGCCAGATCGCATCGCCTATGATGACCATTAAAAAGCCGATTTTAATCACCGTCCGTGCAGACACCGTAAAGGGGATGAAGCGGCCCAACAATGGCAACAGAACCAATGGAAGCAGGAATGCCAGCGACATCGGGTCGGGAATCCAGTAGTAATTCATGACCACCATCATGGCAAAGGGAAATGCCACCATCACGATCGGAGCCAGAATCGTCATCCGGACCTTTTCAACCCCCTCGATGCGTTTCAGGCTGAGCCAGACATAATAATTGCCGGCTAAAAACATGAGTCCGACCATCGCGCCCTGCATTTCGAAAAACATCGAGAGCTGGTCTGCCATCATGTACGGACAGAATGAAAAGTCGTAATCGCACATTTGGTACGCGTACAGTAATCCCGTGAAGGGCTGGAACAACATCGCGCCCACGCCGATCAGATTTCCGACAAAGCCCATCCAATCGTAATAGGACCGTTCTTCTTGGCTTTTTGCCCTCATATACATGTAGGCGGCGATCAGACCCGTCACAAAGCCCCCGAACGCCAGATTCCCGTCGATTCGGTGAAGGCTGAGCGGAATCCAGCTCACGTTGGCGATCTTGTCCCATAAGCTTGCCGCTTCCAGAAAGTCTTGCGGCGAGAGACCCTCCGTCTTCGGCGGCGTATTCATGAACGACGTCGGGCCATTGATCACGAACATCGTGGTCATACAGATGAGATTCAGGAGCACGCCGAGGGCGATATGACGCCCCTTCTTCTCACCCTTCCAGACATCCCACGTGTAGAGATACGCGTACAACACGATGGATCCGCTGATAAACAACAGCGGGTAGATCACGGTGAACACGAGATAGAACTGATTGATGAACCACGTGGTGAACTGCGGGTATGCCGCGAGGAGCACGAAAATGAAGAGGCCGCCGGTGAGGGCCGTCATGCTGAAGAGAATGACGGTCACCTTGGTCAGCTCTTTGGCTAGACGATCGTACCGAAGATCCTGCTTCCGGTAGCCCAGCCATTCGGAGACCACGACAAAGATCGGAGCACCCAGCACGAACGCTCCGAACAGCGTATGCAGCTGGGCAACGATCCACACTGCCGTCCGATTCCCCGTATAGGGAAACTCGACTGGAGGCGCGCCAGAAGCTTGAGCATAGGCTGCGGCTCCGAGCACCATCAGAAACGCACAGACCCCCACCAGACTGCGCTGCCACGTTTTCATAGAATCACGCCGCCCCTCTTCGCTAGGAGCTTGTCAGACAGTGAGAAATCCGCGTCATCCGTTCCTCTCGATTACAGCCCGTTTCTGGATGAGACGGCCTAGATCTATCAACTATTGTCACGTTTCACAATAGCGGTTCTTTACTCCGCTTGTATTCTGTAGCCAGAGACCTTGGTCGCTAATGAAAAGATCAAACTTATGACGCTCACACCACGAAGGATTTCCCGGATGTCGACCGCGCTCGCTCCTGGACCAAGACCATTTATTTGCCCGCCGCCGCTGGAGCAGCTGGAGCTGCAGCAGGAACAGCCGAGCTGCTGGCCACATCAACCCACGTCTTCTTTTCAACGTCCCATCTCTTCCCAGGCATTCCGAAGTTCGCCGCAAACAACACGAGTTTCCAGACATCTTCTTCCGACAACTTGCTCTTCCATCCCCTCATCTTCGTGTTGGGAACCCCATCGGCGATCCGCCAGGCCCACACGGAGTCGGAATAGAGCTTCATTCGTTCGGCCACGCGGAAGTCACGGGCGCCGGCCTTGACCGGCTTGCCGTCCTTGCCATGACAACCTCCACAATCCACATCGGGATTTGCTTGGCCAATGTACAGCTTCCGTCCTTCATCCATCTTGGCCGCGTCGGTCCACCACTCTGCTGGCATATGCTTATCGGCCCATTCGGCAGGAGCTTGAGGCGGCGCAACGATCGGTCCCTCTCCACCACCGTCCCCTCCGCAGGCCGCCATGAAAAGCCCTATCCCCAGCAACATCGCCAACCGCAGATGTTTCACTTGAATCATAACTTACACCCACTCCTTATTGCTCAGTCGTATTGAG
>SWDN01000049.1 GCA_005116775.1 Nitrospira sp. | reverse complement strand
GCTCCCGGAACGCGCGCCCTCAGAAGGGCCTCGTTCGACGGCCGCACTTAGACCAACATGGGTGCCCTCCCTAGAGAGGAAAACAAGCGAGCTTGGAGGGGTTATTGACTGATAGGAGAATGTGCTCGTTCGACGCGCGCAATCGAGAATCGACCAGGCTACCCTTGAAAGAGGATAACGCGCGAGTTTGGAGAGACCATTGAGTAAGAAATGTTGTCGGCAATCAGGTGGTGAGACGCATCGCCAGCATATCGGTTTATAAGCAGCCAGAACCGTTAGCCTCGGCAGTTTTTCCTGCCTGACAAGCTCGCAGGGTTTCACTGGAATGTGATGTTTGACAAGTTTTCGTGACCGAGTGATATTCCGCCCAGAATAGGGTTATCCTTGGATAAGGAGGCCGCCATGAATGAGTGGCCGGATCTGGATCCCAGTATCTGTCTCGGTTCACTTAATAGGTAGGCTCCTTGGCGCCATGCGACAAGCAGCGATCAGAAAAATCATAGCATCTACTAAAGCGATTGAGCGGTTTTGGCGACAGGCCCACGGGTGGGCACCAGCGGATGCGGCAGATCTCCTGGCCGCCGCCAGATTGGATAGGCAAGTTTCATTTACTCATACCTTATCTGATTATCTAAAACTGTTTCCGCCGGAACAGGTTGAGGCAAGGCAAATTTTAGGCTATACCACATTGCGGAGTCTCTGCGAGGGCGTTCTCAGACTGTTCTTCGCTGTTTACCTAGAGGATTACTGTCGCGATGCCGAATCTGTCAGAGACAAAGAGGGAATCCTTGTGTCACCCGAAGATATCAGCTTCGACAGGCTCATAGCTCTGTATTCCAAAAAGGTCGATTCACAGTACGATACGTTTCTGCGCCGCGTTCAGCAGCGTGGCAATTGCATTCATCACTTCAAAAACCGAGACATTGGCATTCAAGACGAGCTGATCGCGGATATCATTCAGTTTCGAGATTTCTTACTCGTGGTAAATAGTAGATTGCCTTATCCGGACGATTTCTATGATCCTGACCGCGCATAGTAATAGCAATTCCGAGTACCGTGCTGGTGTCAATGGTCAATCCCGCTTTCCGTGACAGCGTCGCGGCAAGCTTGAATGTAGCTGGCTTAATCGCCACCAGCCCTCCCGGCGGTTGTGAGTTAGCTTTGGTCAATTAGGCTGTGAAGGAGCGTCTGTGATGAAGCATCTTTATGAGGCTCGAATTCGTGCAGGATTGTCGCAGGGCGAACTTGCCGAGAAACTCGATGTTGCCCAGCCAACAATCTCGAACTGGGAACGAGGGAAGGGAGAACCTTCAGAGCAGCAGAAGAAAACTCTGCGCAAAGTACTCGATCTCAATGAGGGGAAGAATGGCATCGCTGATACGTCCCTACTCGCGGTGTGGCTTACGAAAGCACGCTTGGCCAAAGGATGGTCTGTTCCAGAATTGGCGAACTCTGCTGGCCTCACGCCGCCGGCAGTTTACAGAATTGAATCTGGTATCACGCGTAATCTCCGCGAGGAGACGCGCAAGAAACTTGAGAATGCCTTGGGAGTTTCAGTTCCGGAAGATACTGCAAAGGAGTTGGCGGAGGAGGCAGAAGTCCGAGGTCTCGGGGCCCTTGAAGATTTCGATCCGCATCTCGATAGTGATCGTCCTTCAGAGCCAGGCATCTATG
>SWDN01000048.1 GCA_005116775.1 Nitrospira sp. | reverse complement strand
TGCTTC
The DNA here is from genome assembly GCA_005116775.1 of Nitrospira sp. Lineage (GTDB taxonomy): Bacteria > Nitrospirota > Nitrospiria > Nitrospirales > Nitrospiraceae > Palsa-1315. The sequence goes on along the minus strand of SWDN01000048.1, from coordinate 3,526 downwards.
TTCTCCCAACCCTTTAATTTTAGCTGTGAAGGAATAGTCGTGATGAATTCGACAAGTTTGTGATCCAAGAAAGGGACCCGCACTTCCAACGAGTGCCACATGCTCAGGCGGTCCGCCTTGCGCAGTTCGTCGTCGGGCAAGTATGTTTCCATGTCGGTGAGCAAGATCCATTCAAGCGGATCGTGACATTGCTCGACTTTCTTCATCGCAAGCTCAGCCGCGACTCTTCCACTCTTTTTGAGCTCATTCATGAAATCCTGGCTAAAAAGATCGATCTTCTCCGACTCAGTAAATGCCGCCAGGTACTGCTGGTACCGTTCCGGTAAAGGCAACGCAGCCCCATCCACAAACCGTTTCATCCGATCGATCCATAGTCCACCGAATTCCCATTGAGGCAGCGATGTAATGGCCACGTTAATGCCGTTCCTCAAGAGCTTCGGCAACCGCTGATACGAATCAGCCGCGAGCGCACCGCGATACCGCTCATACCCCGCGAACAGTTCATCCCCTCCAATGCCCGAGAGAGCGACAGTCACCCATTGTCGAGCAGCTTGGCAAACCAGGTAGTTCGGGATCATCGAGGAATCTGCGAATGGTTCGTCAAAGGCGTGAAGCATTAAGGGCAGAATCGACTCCACTTGCGCCTGAGGATCGTCGTAGACACATTCAGAATGATCCGTCTTGAACATCTCCGCAATAGTTCTCGCATAGGGGCGCTCATCCGCTCCTGGCTGTCCCTCTCCAAACCCCACCGTGAACGTCTTCACATTTCCGGGGCAGATCTTGGCCATCAACGCCACGATGGCGCTGGAATCGATACCCCCACTCAGAAACGAGCCAAGCGGCACTTCGCTCACCAGATGCAATCGCACCGCTTCTTCCAGATGATGCAGAAGGCCTTCACGATAATAGTCGACCGATTTACTGTGATCCGTGGAAAATTTGAGCTGCCAGTATCTCCGCGTCGTAAGTTCTCCGTTCCTCCACACCGCGGTATGCCCAGGAGGCAACTCCGCTATTCCCTTATAGATCGTTCGCGGACCAGGCACATGCTTAAACGTAAAAAACTCTGACACCGATTGGAGGTCCATCTGTCTTTCGTACCGATCAACAGACAGCAGACACTTCAGCTCAGATCCAAAATACAGGTCTCGCCCATCCTGCCAATAATACAGGGGCTTGATGCCGAAGCGATCTCTGGCGAGCAAGAGTTTTTTTTGGCGTATATCCCAAATGGCAATCGCAAACATGCCACGCAAATGAGCGACATACTCTTCGCCGAAATCTTCATACAGATGGACAATACACTCAGTGTCAGAATGAGTGGTAAGGATGTGCCCTCGTTTCAAGAGCGCTTCACGAAGTTCTTTATAGTTGTAAATCTCTCCGTTAAAGACGACAACCACCGTGCGATCTTCGTTGTAGACCGGCTGACGTCCGCTATTCACGTCGATGATCGCCAAGCGGCGCATGCCTAACCCGACCTGTCCATCGAAGAAAAAACCGTCGTCGTCAGGGCCGCGCCGACGAATGAGCGCGCACATCTGCCGGACCAATGACTGATCAATTTGTCCCGGCTCTGCATGAACGGATCCGACAATGCCACACATTCTTCGTGTTTGCCTCCAGATTACTACGGCGGTGTGGTAGTTCGGGAAGTCCGAAACCAGACTTTTCTACCAAACCCGAGTAAGCCAAATATCTCAATGACTAATCGCCATGGCAGGAAAATGGGGATAAGCACAACTCCTATTAGAGCTTTCAGAGGTGATTCAGTATAGGCAACACCGAGAAGAAAATATGCTCCAAGACTCGCAAGCACTCCGAGACTCCATGGCATCAACCACGCCCATACAACATCACTTCGCAGAAACCAGGCTCCAATCAAAGCGATCAGACCCAGCGAAGCCTGACTAGAGTAGTTCGGAGCAACGAGGGTCAACGCCGCATCGAGCGGATAGAGAGAGCAATCCTTCAGGCCTTTTTTAATCAATTTCCAAACACTCTCTCCGACAACCGCGTGCCGCCCACCTGCCCAACGCAATCTTTGCCGTGATGCTTGTCGCATTCCTGTCGACTCGAGTTGAAACACACGCGCAGCAGGATTGAAACTAATCCTCTCGCCGGCAAGAACAAGCGCTGCCGAAAATTCCCAATCTTCCCCAACAGAAAATGCCGTCCATCCATATTGATCCACAATTTTTTTACTGAAACACATGCCGGTCCCCGCCAGCATAGTAGGAAGTCCTGCGCCATTCTTGCCGCCATAGAATAGCTTATTCCGCATCACACTCGTTACCGCGATGATACGGGTGAATGTGCTCTGCCACGGGTTTGAGATATAGCAATATCCTTGCTGAACATGATGCCCGGCAGCAAGTTCCCGTCCGAAAGCCACAAAGATCTCCGAGTCAACAATTGTATCTGCATCGACGATGACAAGAGCGTCGAACCTAGGATCATTCTGCCCTATTTGATCCAAAGCCCAAGCGATCGCCGGACCTTTTCCAGGCTGGCCCGTAGTTCGATCGAGACACTCAACCCCCATTTCTTTGGCAATACCAATGGTCCCGTCTGTGCATCGGTCAGCGATTACCACAACTCTTGCGAGCTGTTTGGGATACCGGGTGGAACGTAGACTCGTGAGGGTCGACTTGAGACAGACTTCCTCGTTGTGTGCAGGCATTAATACCAGAAATCGAGTGGTCGGCAGACTGTTAGGATCAACTGGGGGATGCTCACGCCTGGCAATTGCAATCGCGGCCAGGAGCCATTGATAGAGGCCCAACAATGTCAACGAAATCAGGATCAAGAGAGTGGGTAGACCAACGATGGCATTCATTTTTCTACAGGCAACGACACATTACGGTTAGCGAGCTTTTCATTCAAACGTGTCCAGTTTTGTGCCCTGAAGGCCTTTGTGGCATGGGAAGAGATACTGATGGCTCATCTGACAGATCATCAACACTTTTGGCAAGCATGGCAATTGCCGACGTATCGTAGGACAGGATGCTGAATACCTTGGCCATGTTGATGGCCGGTTTACCGGGACGAAGTACCTTTTGCAGAACAGTGGCTAGCCATGAGAGCGGCACGAGCACAAAGGTCGGGAGCCATATCACCGTGATATCGGGATTGGCCTTTCGTAGTCGATCCAACAACTCACGTTTGCTCGGCAAAACAGGGTCGAGCAGGTTCAACGGACCCGCTACTTGGTCCCAGGTATCAGCCATCCATGCCAAGAACCGACCGGCAAATCCCACATCCACAACGCCCAGCCTATCGCTGGGGGAACCGACTGCCACAAAGAAGTTCCCCAGCCGCTTGCCAAGGCGGCCAGGAGGATCGAAATCCCGGTAGTCCACCAAGGCTCCCGGACGAATCACCTTAACTGATATGCCGAGTTCCTGTCCCAAATCAACCGCGAGTCGCTCCGATTCTAGCTTACCCCAGACGTAAGGCCCCGATCCCTTACTCTCTGGCTCAAGGGGATGATTGTCGCTGATTGGCAAGCCAGTCCCTTGAG
>SWDN01000047.1 GCA_005116775.1 Nitrospira sp. | reverse complement strand
TCATTGACTCTAGTCACACGTGGCATATTGCAATCGGCGATGATGTAACGTTAGCACCACGGGTGCAGATTTATGCGCATGACGCAAGTACCAAGCGACATCTCGGCTTGACGCGACTTGGGAAAGTGGCAATCGGGGACCGGGTTTTCGTGGGCGCATCGGCCATTATCCTTCCCGGGGTGACGATCGGTTCAGACGTCATCATCGGAGCCGGGAGCATCGTCACAGAAGACATTCCGAGCGGGGTAGTCGCGGCAGGGAATCCGGCGAGAATTCTTTGTCCTCTCACAGAATTTCTTGAGCTACGGAGTGTGGAAGTAGCCTCCATGCCAAATTTTGGAAGAGAGTACACACTCCGAGGAAATATCACGGAACAAAGAAAAGTTGAAATGAATGATAAGATGAAGGATCGATTTGGGTACGTTGTGTAGACCAGCTATTCATGGGCTATTTCAGTTCTTGAAGAACGCTACGCTTCTAGTGCGGTTAACCAGTTGGGTGGGAGAGACTTCTTGGCCTGCCACACGAGATTCAGCTGGGGCTGACCTTGGCTTCGGAAGGGAGAGTTCTTAACGAGAACACAAGGTTCTTTCGACGGCCTGGATAGCCTGAGGTTTGCCAAGGAACTCGGTCGGTATCAGGTCCCGAACGAGTTACTGAGCCTATCACCAAATAGTGCGTCGTTCATCACGCGGCATAGCGGACATATTTGCCACGAAACAGGTTGGCGAGCACCTGCGGTTGCTTCTGGCGCCGATACAGATGGCTGCGCACGATGGCGATGAATTCATCGGGTTCAGTTCCGGGCAGTAGCCCGGCATTCGGAATCAACCGCAGCCGCGACGCGTGCTATGTCCTCGTCGCCATCGTTAAGAAGCGCCTCACCCTGGACGCCTCGCTCTGTACTGTGGTACAGATTTTTTCGCTCACCCTGTTCGAGAAGAGGCCCATCAAGCAAGCCTTTGCGGGCGGGGGCTACCAAATCCGAACAGGATAACGACTGTAACCAACTGAATCTATTCGCATTTTAATCTGACACTAGTGATGGCAACTATGTCTCCCGTAACCAGACGAATAGCCATAGCGCTTTTGATGGCGTCCTTAGTACTTCGGCTAGTGGCATGGTGGGTGGTACCATCACCTCATTTGTCCACGAACGCGATAACTGACTATCTCGGTGGTGCGCAGCTACTCACCGAGGGCGATGGATTCCGTGATCCGTCCTATCCATTAATTACCCCACCCTTATATGCTCTGTGCATCGCTGCAAGTTGGCAAATCTTCGGCAAGACACAGACCCCCATCATTCTGAGCCAAATACTTATTGATTCAGTAACGACCGTAGTTGTTTACATTATTGTTCTGGCGATTTTTGGTGAAGTGGCTGGGGTAATCTGTGGCGCACTGTTAGCGATCTACCCATTTTTGATTTATCCCACGCTGTATATCGGTCCTGAATCGTACTTCACGTTTCTTTTCGCGCTGTTCGTTTTTCTTATGATTCACGCTCTACGGCAAAACGACTGGCGGTACTTCGGCGCAGCTGGACTCGTCCTTGGCGCTGCCACCATGATGAGAGGAACTACGCAGTTCTTGCCGTTTTTCTTGATGTTAGTCTCCCCGATATTCATGCGAGGTCAGAGGAGGTTCATCTTCGGATTTCTCGTCTTAGCGCTGACTTTTTCTCTCGCCCTGTTGCCGTGGACTATAAGGAATAAGATTGTCTTGGATAGCATTATCCCGGTAGCGTCAGCAGGAGCACTCGTATTTCTGTGGGGATCCTCGCAGAATTTTTTGGAGATCGATCAAAGAGCCAAGGACTTCCCAACATTCTTAGAATGGCTGAGTCAGGAGGGGATTAACCAACCTCCTCGTGGTAGTAGTCCAGCCGAGAAAGAGAGATTTATCTTCCGGGCCGGCATTGAGAGTTACAAACGACAATTCGAAACTGATCCTGCTGGGGCTATAAGGTTTCTTTTCATTAAGGTGATACGTCTCTCCTACTCAACAGAATCAGGGAATAACCATGGCCTAATTCTCGGTGTCAACGCCGGCATTTACGCATTCGCCATTGTTGGGATTCTACTAGCCTGGCAAAGGAATATTCAGCCGCACTGGTTCTTTCTTGCCATTTTTGCATACTTCATCATTTTACACTGGGTGACCCTGCCGCTTTTCAGGTATATGGTACCTATCATGCCATACGTGATCGCGTACGCCAGCTATGCAGCCGCCGTGCTGTATGAACGATGCCTAGTTGTTCGTCCCCAACATTTGGGGGCAATGAAAGGAGAATGAGTTCAAACAGGTCTGATCTGCCAAAGCAAAACCAGTCGCTGAGTCTTGGGACGCTTCCCTTCATTTTTAGAGCGATTCGTCCTATCGAGTGGGTAAAAAATGTCTTTGTATTGGCTCCTCTGTTCTTTTCGGGGCAGGGCAAAGATTTTGACAATCTATTTGCAGTGGGGACGGTGTTTTTGGGCTTCTGCTGTGTTTCGAGTGCGATTTACTTGTTTAACGACATCAATGATCGAGAATTGGATAGGTTTCATCCAAGGAAAAGAAAAAGGCCTATTGCATCAGGCGAATTGTCCGTCCGTCTTGCTGCTACTGTTGCTACTATTCTTGCTAGCACGGGGTTACTATTTGTGGCCTTTCAGCCTCTTGTGCTAGTTCTTCTATTGGCCTATGGACTCATCAATGTTTTTTATAGTCTGTGGTTAAAGCACATCGTTATCGTGGATATCTTTTGTGTCGCAGCAGGATTCGTGCTCCGTGTTTTCGCAGGAGGTGCGGCTATTGGAGTATCGCCTTCCTCGTGGTTGATCCTTGCGACCCTTTTGTTATCCTTGTTCCTAGCCCTAGCAAAGCGACGGCACGAGATTTTGATTTCAGAACCAAGTTTGAGTGCTTACCGGCCTGTTCTCGAGCAATATAACTTGAAGCTTGTGGACGAACTTATTTCTGTCGTCACACCCGTCACTTTGATTACTTATGTGCTCTATACCTTAGATCCCTCCACCACTTCGCGTTTCAATACAAAACAGTTATATCTCACGAGTGTCTTTGTGGTGTTCGGGATCTTTCGCTACCTCTACCTCATTCACAGAATGCAATTAGGAGGGGCTCCTGTAGAGTTGCTAACTAAAGACATGCCGCTTCTGGTAGCGATCATCTGTTGGATAGCATCATTTTTTCTGATTGTATACATCACATGATCGAGCGACCGTCCCTCGTAGTTTTTGACCTAGATCATACCCTCTCACGTCGGGACACCTTCCTCCAGTATCTCGCCGGATTTCTACTGCGGAGCCCAGCACGCATTCTGAGATGTATTGGCTTGCCTTTTGCGGTTGCAAAGTTTTATCTGGGATTTATTGATAATGGGCAGCTGAAAGAGTCTTTCCTGTCTGCAGTCTTAGGAGGGATACAGCGCCAAGAAGTAGAGGTCTGGACCAAGCAGTTTGTCTTCCAGCTAGTTTCACATGGTTTGAATGAGAAGGCATTGGATGTATTGCGGCGTCATCGGCAGGCCGGCGACTTTCTAGTTCTTATGACGGCGAGTCCGGATTTCTATGTCCTAGAACTGGGAAAGGTATTAGGGTTTGAGGAAATCATTTGTACGGGTACAGAGTATGTCGCTGGACGAATGTCTGGCCGTTTAGCAGGCGCGAATGTGCGTGACATGGAAAAGGTGAGAAGACTCGAAGATCTCCGGGGAAGATTTCAGAACCACTTTATCACTGCCTATGCCGATGATAGTTCAGATATGCCCTTACTCCGGGCAGTTGATCGAGGTATTTTGGTGAATGGGAGTTCCCGTGCCACGGCATTAGCATCGGAGTATGGCCTTTCTTTCTGTTCGTGGGATTGACGTCTCCCTGGAAAATGACGGCTTGCGATGGTCCTCGACGTCTCCGACTGCGGTAGCGCAACGTGTGCCGATCTAGTGCCACCGGACGAAGTCTACCGGAACGCGAGCGGAGGCGGAGCACGGATTGTGGATCAATTCGGTAAGACCGAACACACTCGCCAAGACACACAACAAGGAAGCGAACACCGGGGCGGCGCCGTTCCGCTGCATATAACGGTTACCTCTTAAACCTCAATGCATAAGTGTTTTGACGGAGGGGTCCACTGTAACAGGACGCTATCTCGACTAAGGGGAGAACGTGTTGTTGCTCGGCCCGCCGAGCGTGGGCGAGACGCATCAGGCGGTCGCCTTGGGGCTGAAGGCCTGTGAGCAAGGCCGTCGGGTTCTGTTCGCCACCGCTATGGGCCGATTGTCAGTTTGGGGAAGGTGCTCGGGGAGAATCGGTTAGACGTGAAATTCAAGCTTCTGACGCAGCCGCAGGTACTCATCATCGAGGAAATTAGGTATATCCCGATTGGTTTAGACATGCCTCAGAACGGGGCCAACGTCAGAATGATTTTGGAGGGATGGAGCCAACAAATGGGAGCTATTGTACCCTCACCCCAGCCGGAGGCGCAGGCGCCGTGCTATCGCTGGCTGGCACAGACCCAAGACACCCAATGCGTGTATTGCCCATGGCGACCCGATCATAGTTAATGCTTCCCCCCCCCCCCTGCCGATACATGCGATTAGCCACAAAATGCGCGTTCTGCGTCCCTTGCGAGACCTTCCGGATCTCCAGCCCTGTATAATATAGGACCCGTACGCCGTTTTTATAGGCTTCTATGAGACCGTCGGCCTGCCCGACGGTGTTGTGTTTGATGCGGGTCTCGATACAGACCCATTGGCCGCGTGGAAGGGTCGCGTCACCCACGTTTTGATAGAAGTTTTTTGTAGATCCAGTCGTCGGATAGTTTTGCATTGCCAAGATCATCTGATTGGTGTTCCACTGCATCGCCCACCAGTGGTCCATCACAGTGTCGGTATCATTCCGCATGATCTTGGTTTGGTTCGCCACAGCGAAGCTGGGGGAGAGGCGGATATAGAAGCGACCCCAGAGATCGTCGGTTGCTTGGAAATATCGGTCAGCATATCCACCGCAGATTCCATCATATTGCGGCGTACCAGGAAAATTCTCTTTCAGGGAGGCGCTGCCACTCACCTTGTTCGCAGTGTCATATTCAAACGACGGCAACCCTCCGCATGGGGCGGTGCTCAGGAGTCCGCCGTACCCCGTATTCCCCGACTCCATTTCGTCATCCCAGAAAACCGCGGCATGAGACGAAATCGGTACGAGCGACAAAACTGCTGTCACGACTAAGGAGAGTAAAATGGTCTTATTATTCTCTGCCGACATAGATCGATATTTTTTCATGTGTGTGGTCTCACCTGGATGTGCGTGGTTGTTGGAAGCTCGAAATTAATCTGATTGCGACTGGGACTCGTGCTCCTACGCGAATCCTCAATCT
>SWDN01000046.1 GCA_005116775.1 Nitrospira sp. | reverse complement strand
TGCCTTCACCATGAAGGCTGCATCGCCTCCAGCAAAGATTTCGTCCAGGACAAGTATGTCGGGGTGCATGGCTGTGGCGAGAGAAAATGCCAAGCGCATGTACATGCCGGTTGAGTAATACTTGACCGGGGTGTCGATGAATTCTTCCAGTTCCGCAAAAGTGATGACTTCTGGTTCGATTCCCTGGAGTTGCTGTTTGGTGTAGCCAAGAATCGCACCATTCAGGTAGATGTTTTCTCTGCCGGTGAATTCAATATGGAAGCCAGCTCCAACCTCAAGCAGCGGCGCGATGCGCCCATCAACAGAAATTTTCCCGTCCGAAGATTCATAAACCCGGCACAACGCCTTAAGCAAGGTGCTTTTTCCCGCTCCGTTGTGGCCCACGATGCCCACACGATCGCCCGCCTTGACCTCGAAAGAAACATCCTTGACTGCCCAAAAGTTGGAATAGGCGGCTTGACGCTGCTGCCTGAATAAATTGGCGAAATAACTCTTTAACGACGGCGATCTGTCGTGGTATATGCGGAACTTGATCGATAGGCTTTCAACGCGAATACTTGACATCTCTACCCACAGCCTGAAAACGATTATTTTCTCTTGCCGGAGAAAAACAAATAAGCCAATGGCCATGGCTGACAGAGAAATTAATGCTGCCTGTAAGATGACGCCTGGACTCGGCAAGCTGGCTTGATAAAGAGGGGCTCGGAAAAGCTCGATAAATGGCACGGCAGGATTCAAACCCACAAGCCAGGCCACCTTTCCAACCAGCGCATCATGCTTGTAAAGTATGGGTGTCAAGAAGAACACCCCCTGCATGGCAATCAAGATGACAAACTGCAGGTCGCGGAAAAACACTGTTGCCACAGACGTGATTAACCCAATCCCCAAAGCAAAGAAGAATAGCATCAGATAGGCGATTGGAATAAACAGGACAGCCCATGACAGCGAACCACCGATGATGAGAATGATGGAAAATAGAGCAAGAAACGAGAGTACACTGTCTATCAAAAACGCAGAGGCGATACTCAAGGGGAATATAATCTTAGGCAGGTAGATCTTCTTGATAAGCCCTTCATTATTAATGAAGGCATGGGCGGACTGCGTCACTACCGAGCTAAAGAAATTCCATGGGATCATCCCGGCAAACAGAAAAACCGTAAAAGTTTGTAGATCAGCCTTAAACAGCGTGGCGAATACCAATGCCATGACTGACATCATCGCTAGAGGGTTAATGAGGGTCCAAAAAAATCCGAGTGTCGTCCGCCGGTAACGTAGAATGAGTTGCTGCATGACGAGTTGTTGCAAGACTGCGCGGTAGGCCTGTAACTCGCGTAAATGGCTGATGAGATTCTTGATCATGCAGATACCATGGCGCTTTTCAGTGAAGTACCGCTTTGGTCTTTGGTGAAAAGTATTGGCGTATCGGTTAGTAACCAGTCGATGTTAAGCACTGACCTGTAATTCCTCAATCAGTGCTCGCTCCGTGCACCCCGATCCAATGAAAGATCGCCTGCCTCGGTCGAGATCTGAAGGCTCACCGAACACAATCCGGCGGCCACCAGAATCCAGAAAAGATGCGCGAGACTTCCCGCGAACATGTAATCGAAGAGGTTCCGAGCGGCAAACCCTACAGTAACAACTGCAACTGCTACAAGTAACCATTTCGTTTCGGAAGCCGTGGACCGCCGCCACTGTTTCGTCAGCGTTGAGACAATGCGGACGAAAACCCAGATAAATAAGATGATGGCCGGCACACCACTCCCCATGAGCACCATCGCAAATGTGTTGTGTAACGCCGGAAGCACTGTCTCCCCCGGTTCTTTGCCTTTTTCCGCTTCTACCTCGGCCGCATGCACTTTCACAAAGGTGTCATTCCCATACCCGACCCCGACGAGGGGATGCTGAACCACTTGATGAAGGCCGAGCCGCCATGTCGTCACACGGGCGCTGAGGGTCCAGGGATCAATCGTGCTCCTTTGGTATCCGATCTGGGAAACAGCAAACAAGCCACTCCCCATCGCGATTGTGCCAACAAGAACCCATATGACCAGGCGGCGTCGTCCGGCCATGAGCCCGAATCCGAATGCCTGGACAAAATGAGCAACCCAACCGGCCCTGGTATATGCGGCGACTTGCGCCAATCCTGCCAGGACGAGAGTCAAAGCCCCGATTGCACGCACCCAAACTGTCCGATGGATCACAACCCACCCGATGAGGATGGGAATGACGAGCACCAGATAAGTCGTTAACCATTGGAAGTCCGAATAGGGGGCCTCGGCACGGACGAGACGATCCCTCCACGTCCCTCCACGTAGAACAAAATCCACTAGTGCATAGCCTGACAACACAAGGCTGCCCAAAACCACTGTCCAGAGAATCTGCCGGGAAAGTTCGATGCGCCTGTGGCTACGCAACACGAACATAGCCCAATAGAAGATGAGAACATGCGCCGCAAGCTTTCTCCAC
>SWDN01000045.1 GCA_005116775.1 Nitrospira sp. | reverse complement strand
AGCTTGGGCTTGCCCTTGACTGCCTGCCCGAAGGTGGCCGAGTACTCGAACGAGAAGCCCTTCTCGCAGAGCCTCTTGCGCGCATCCATCCACGCGCCTTCTTCGCCGCCGCTGGCGCCACGGTGCCCCTCGTCCACCAGCACGAGGTTGTTGCCCTCGAAGGCGTCGATGGCAATCGTCTTCTCGCCCATGTCCTCACGGAGCTTGGTCACTTCGAGGATTTCGACCGTGCGACCGGTGAACAGCCCACGACCGTCTTTGTTGAATAGCTCCGCGTCGATGCCCGCCGCCTCGAACTCGCGCAGGTGCTGCTGCGACAGCCCCTCATTGGGCGTAAGCAGCAGGACGCGGTTCAGTTCGCGGCCCCGACCGTGCTTCTCCAGAGTGTACTGGTACTGGAGGATGTTGGCATGCATCAAGAGCGTCTTGCCGCTGCCGGTAGCGCTCCAGTAGGCCAACTTGTTGAGTTGAGGCCATGCCTCAGCGGCTTCGTCGAACGGCGAGATCTGGTCGGCCTCGGGCTTGTCCGCGTTGTAGATGGCCACTTGCGCGTTTAGCGCCGCGAGCAACGCTTTGGGATCGCGGAAGTAGCGGTCGAGATAGACCTCAGTGAAGAGCAGGGTCAGGTACTGGAAGTACTTCCAAACGATCGGTTCCTCGCCGCGCGTGATCCGCCGCTCGTTCAGTCGCTGCATGTGTTTAACGATGTTCTGATCGTATTCCAGCAGCAGCTCGGTGGGCAGATCCGTCAAGTTAAAGAGCTGTGCTGTGAGGGCGTGATGAAAGTGATGAATATTGTTCTCGTCCAGTCCTTCTAGCGCCTCGTTGCGCAGGTGCTCGGCCAGGTCCTCAAAGCGTTTGACGTTGAACAGCGAGAACAGCCACTGGTTGAGCACCAGCTTGTGGGCAAACTTTATTTGAGGCCGGTTGTTAGCACGGCCACGCGGCCCAGAAGGGGGGGCAGAAGAAGCTGCGGCGGCGTCCTTCTTGGAGCGTCCTCCTGCCATCATGCGCCTTCCATCTCAAACATCAGGCGGTTGAAATCCTCTTCGATGAGCCGCACCTTCCACAGGTCGTCTGGCGTCTTGAGGTTCTCAAGATTGTTGCCGCCGTTGACATAGATGAGGTCGAACTCGCTGTCTTTGGCCGAGTAGCCCTGCTTGGTGAACCACTCGTCGAGCACCAGATTGTCTTGCTCCGGCTCACCGGTGAGTTTGCGCCAGATGATGAGCGTCTTGCGGCCGTCGGGTGTGGCGCCGGTGACGGTACGGAACCAGTACGGACCGTCCGCATTCTGCTTGAGGCGGCCCTTCAGGTGCAGGCGCTTCTCGCTGTCGCGCTCGAACGCGGCGCTGAAGGTCTGCGGCGCGGCGATGTGTTTCACAGTGATGCCGATCAGCCAGTTGAAGGTCTCCAGCAGATCGACTTTCACCTCGCGGCTTTCGTCCGAACCGGGCCTCCTGACCTTCAGCTTGTAGGCAGTGGGGTCAGTGAACGCCTGCACGTTGAGCAGCGACTGGCTGCCGCGGGTCTCCACGTCGAGCATGTAGCGGAGTAGATATTGCTCCTTGAGGCCGTCCGCGCCTTGTGCATCGGATGCGTCGAGCAGGAGTTGCTGCGTGTCGGTGCGGCGGGTCTCCAGATTATTGAGCGCGTCTTCGTAGGACTCGAGGCGGATGACTTTGACGATGCGCGGACTGCGCTCGGCTTCCTCAGGCGTGGCTAGGCGCTTCGGCTTGCCATCTTTCCACTCAGGCGTGAAGGTGACCTTCTTGATGCGGGGCAGAAGAACAGTGTCGAAGCAATTGCCTGTCTCGACGACGATAAACTTACGTCGCCCGTCGTCCTCGCGGTTCAGTTTAATAACGGCGTGGCCGCTCGTGCCGGAACCGGCGAAGAAATCCATGATAGTCGCTTTCGGAGAAGCATTTGCCGCGCGCAGGCAGTCCACTACAAGTGAGAGAGCTTTAGGAAAGTCAAATGGTTTGTGCCCAAAGAGTGATTTCAGCTCAGCGGCGCCATAGTTTGCAGATGCGTATTCGTTGTGGTCCCACCATGTCATGGGTGCTGAGTTCTCGTCCATCCTTGTCTTGAAGTCAATGCTCACTTTTCCATTAACGTCTCTGCGAATACGAAACTCTTCTGGCTCGGTCGAAACGCGATCGGGACCTCTGTGCCAGTTTTTTTCGATTGGATTTCCATTGCCCTCATCAATTGGGGCAACCACAATCTCTTTATTCCGAGGGGATTCATGCAGAACGTACTCTCCGTTCTCACCTGTCGCGCTGGACCAAGTCATTGCGGGGACTCGAATGGTGTCGTCCTGTGCGACAAAAATCGGGTAGTACAGTTTCGGTCTGTCTTCTCTCTTGTCGTTGTTCCCTGTACGGATGAAGTTCATCCAGGCGAACCGTCCCTTTTCGTCTTCCTTGGGGTACCTTGCTAGTCGCTTTTCAGTGATTTCAAGGGAACCTGGTACTGATTGAGGTGAAGCGCCGAAGAATAGAGCATACTCGTGGACTGGCGAGAACTTGCCTTTGGTCTTTCGGCTCTGTGGATTCGATCGTACGACTGCAATTCCAACGATCTTGGGAAACAGGCTGTCAAGCACTTGACGCGCTTCAGAAGCCTCCTCATCGTCAATGGCCAGACAAAGAATCCCGTCGCTTTCCAGGATACTTAAGGCCGCAGTGATTCGATTCTCAATAAGACTTATCCACGATGAGTGCTTGTAATCGTTCTTGTATAAGATTGCTGATGCGTCGGTGTTGTACGGTGGGTCGATATAGATGCATTTCACCTGCTTGCGGTACCTCGCCCGCATCAGCAATAGCGCCTGGAAGTTCTCGCCGTGGACTAGCACGCCGTCGGTCTGCTGATCCACCTCGCCCATCGCTTCCAGTAGCCGCGTAGCGAAGTCCTCGTGGAAGTTCTGCGTGTTCATCACCAGCGTCGGATGGGCCTTCAAGAAATCGGGATTCAGCGGCTTGCTATAGCCCGGCGTCGTCAGGTCACCATTGATCTCGTCGATACCGAGAAGTCTCACCCATTCCTCTCGCTGCGCTTCGTTGTCGGCGACCTCCTGGTAAAACGCTTCGGGGATACAGCCCACCGTGATGCAGTACTGCGTCTCGACCACGAACTTCTTCTTTAGCCACAGCTTCTTCTGGAAGTCCTCGAGCTGGGCCAGAAAGGCGATGATCTTGCCCGCGATCTTACGGATGACCTTGATCTTGGAGAGGTACTGCTCAACGCGCGTGGTGGTCTCGTTCTCCACATCGTCCAGGTACATGACCTCATTCTTGATGTAGAAGTCCAGTTCACGGCGTAGGAACGTCCCCAGGTCCTTATGGATGAAGTAGTCGAAGGTATTGCGAGCGTTGTAGCGTGTGATGTGCGCCTCCAGCCGTGTGTAGTCAGCCTTCTTACCACCGACCGTAACATGTGGCTTGCTCAGCTCCGCGATCCACGATGCAAGTGAGGCGTCCGTCACCGCCAACACACGCTGTGCGACAAGCATGCTTAGATCCTTCTGCGCCGGGGGCTTGCTCTTGCCCGCATGGGCACCGTCGGACCAGTCGGTGAGCGTTGCTGGGCGGTACTCGAAGCGGATGACGAGCTCCTTGCCCTGCTCGCCGTCTTCCTCAGCGATGAAGTCGCAGCCGGACTCGCCAGGAGCTGCCAGGATGAACACGCGGTCCTTACCCTCTGAGACCTTGACGTTGCCGTGTTCGCCCTCAGTGGCGTCCGCCAGCCGGAAGTGCACGCGCATCGGTTTCCTCTCGTCTTCTGGCCGCAAACGAAACGCGTAGTCACGCAGATACTCACTTGTCTTTATGTAATACTGATCCCGGTTGGCCCAATGAAGCTTGACCTCTTCGCCTTCGTAGGGAATGGCATATGCCCCCGACTTGTAGACTCGCTTCGCAAGGAAATCGCCTTCGGAGTAGTAGCGGCGGAAAAATCTGTAGAGGTGGTCGTAGACCTCATTCTCTAGCGCCCCGATATCCACGGCATCGTCCTTGAGCTTCGCGCGAAGTTCCTTGACCTTGGGTATTGCTTCCGGGTCTGGCACGCCCAGCGCCTGCGCCTGCTCGATTGCCTTGGCTAATTCTTTCTCCAGATCGACCTTGTCGGCAGTCTTATAGAGGCTGAACGCCTCATTCACCTGTGGAAGCAAATTCTCGTCCAAAAACTGTGTCACCTCGGCCGATTTCGCGTGCATGATGCGGTAAAGGCCGAAATCCAGATCTGGCTGGTCTAGCTGGAACAGCTCCTTGAGCAGCCTCACCAGTTTTTCAAATTGCGTGTTCATACCAGTTATCTCATCCCCTCATGTCAAGTTGCGTTGTGCATTGAAACCACCATGTAGCGCTTTATTGCTGTGGATTTGATCAAGCCATCCTGATGCCCGTCGTGAAAGCGAAACAAAACTCTGGGGTGGAGAAAAACCAGCTTGATTGCGGAGGCTTTCCAACGAAAGGGGAGTCCTGAAAAGGCTGATATGGGAAATCGAATAACATCCAATTTCTTCATAGCCAAGGAAATAGGCTTCTAGATCTTCACGCGTAAGGCCAGACTGACCTAGTATTTGAAGCCCTTCTCTGAGATTTATTCTGCGCAACTTCTTGATAGAGCAGAAGCCGATCAACTCTGAGTAAGGGGCGCAAATATAAACAAACATACGGCGGGGCAAAAAAACTTTAGGGTACCGGCGTCTAACAACAAAACCGATGGAACTATCTCTCAGGAGATCGCGCCATTGCGGATCGAAAGACACTAGTATGTCTCCTGAGCGTTCAACGGGAGACTCTGCTCTAAACCAATTGTGTTTATTCATGAGACCATCTGGTGATAAATCAAGGTGGTCAGCTTGAGATGACCGCTATGCAAATCGCTCCGCAATCAGTTTCTCCTACGCAACGACCCACTCAATAGTGAATAATGTCTCCGTCTCGGTTCGCTGAGCCAGGCGCCGTTCAAGCGATTCGATCAACGTGTCACGCTTCACCACAATGTCGTCCTCGGCCTTAAAGATTTCTTGCCGCTGGCGCCGCTGGGTGTGCTCCAACTTCTTGATTTTTTCTTGAATCTGATGCTGTTCCTGGAGCGTCACGGCCTGCCGCGCTTGCCTCCGTAAGGCCTTGATCTGTTCTTTGGTGTCCTGTAACGCCTTCTCGGCTGCGAGCACCATATCGTCGGCCCATTTCTCCAGTTTCTCGCGTGCCTGGTTAAAGTGAACGCTGTTCTGCTCGAGCGAGCGACTCACGGTGGCCTTGGCGTGCCGCTCGGCCTCGGCGTTCAGGCGTTGCTGCTCGGCGGCCTGGATCGCGGTATCGCCACCTACCCGGCCTGAACAACCGAAGAGCTTCTCCATAGTTTCCTGGTCGAGCGAGGCGCCGGCATCGTCGAACCCGGAGAACAATAGATATTCCTCGCGCTCGTAGGACTCGACCACCAGACGTTCGAGCTTGAGAAAGCCACTCTTGCCGCGGAGTTCTTCGACGGCATGGATGCGGGCCGGATGATGCGACAGGTCGAAGACGATCTGCGCCGCTGGCGTCGGGAGGGACTTCGCGCTCTCCACCACGTGCTCGCCCAGCGGGTGCGAGAGGCGATAGAGAAACTGGCTGCGCTCCTCGCCGCCAACATCATCACTGCCTGGCGTCGATTTAGGGTGCAACTTCGAGATCAGGTGGTAACGGCCAGTCGCGATCTCTGTGCTTGGAGG
>SWDN01000044.1 GCA_005116775.1 Nitrospira sp. | reverse complement strand
GCTCTAAAGCTGTGGAGGCAAACGGATATTGCAAAGTGGTGGGAAAATGAATCACTGGTATGCCATCAACTCAAAACCCCATCAGGAGCTTCTGGCTGAGTCGAGCCTGAATATCTTGGGAGTAGAAACCTTATGCCCCTTGTTCAAGGAGACGAAGGTCATTCGCCGAAAAGTTCGAGAATCGACATCGCCATTGTTTTCAGGGTACTTATTCGCTCGGTTCGACCTCGACCATTTTTTCCGCGCGGTGCACTATGCACGAGGAGTCAAGGCAATTGTCGCCTTCGGGTCCGAGCCGGCGGTTATCGATGATGACATGATCGAGGGTATCCGCAGTCGCCTTAAGGGAGGCTGCGTTGTGAAGTCGGGGCCTTCGTTTCTTCCTGGGCAACTCGTCAGGATTCATCAAGGCCCTCTCCATGGGTTAGAAGCGGTATTTGAACGAGAAATGAAAGGCGAGCAGCGGGCCATGCTTTTACTGAAGGCGTTATCTTACCAGGCGAGGCTTGTTGTCGACCTGCAAGACATTGTGAATCTATAGCGGGCATCCTCAGCTGCAGATCAGGGAATTCTGCGTCACGGCCACTTCGTTATTAGATGAACTTGCGGTGTGAGAGTTTGTTTTCCGCTGGGATTTTACGTTCTGTGTGCTACACTTCTTATCGTTCTGTCAGGGGTCTTACATTAAGATGTGCCACCATCCGAAGCGGGCTTGCACCGAAATGGCGGCAGCGCATCCTCATCCCCCCGTGCCGCTGAATGGACCATTGTGAACGGGCAACTTCTAAGTGCAGCGAGTAGTGATCGATTACGAATGGTCTCAATTACCATGGATGGTACCGTAGTGGAAATGTTTCATGAGCCTTGAGGGGAAATGACGGGTCGCATGATTACTTGCGATTTTCTTGTCATTGGTGGAGGAGTGATTGGAATCAATATTGCCCGTTGCTTGAAACGGCAATATTCCGATTCTAGTGTTGCGCTCATTGAAAAAGAGGAGCACTGCGGGCTCCATGCGAGCGGACGTAATAGTGGGGTGCTGCATGCCGGGTTTTATTACAGCCCCGATAGTCTCAAGGCAAAGTTTACTCGACTCGGAAATGAAAGGCTTACGCAATACTGCGAGAGTAAGAAGATTGCATTGAACAAATGTGGCAAGCTTGTAGTCGCGAAGGACCAAACCGAACTGGCGTCATTAGACGAATTGCTGAAGCGCGGCCAGACGAATGGGATCCAACTTCATCACCTTACGGCCAAAGAAGCGAAAGAGATAGAGCCGCGGGCAAAGACGTTTGAGCGTGCGCTCTTTTCTCCCAGCACCTCTACGGTAGATCCCGTGACTGTTATGGAACATATGAGGGAGGATGCCTCTTCAGAAGGGGTTCAGATTCATACAGGTAGTCCGTATCTGGGGAGAGAGGGAGCGACTGTTCGGACGGCGAAACATGTCTTTTCATCCGGGTACGTCGTCAATGCGGCTGGGCTTTATGCTGATAAGATTGCCCGGGATTTTGGATTCTCAGAACGGTATCGCATTTTGCCGTTCAAAGGCCTATACCTCTATTCAGATGAGCCGGCCGGTTCGATTCGAACGAATATCTACCCGGTTCCTAACCTTGGAAACCCCTTTCTCGGTGTGCACTTTACCGTGACGGCTTCGGGGAGCGCGAAGATCGGACCAACTGCGATTCCAGCATTCTGGCGCGAGAACTATGGAGGGATGAGCAATTTTCTGGCAGGTGAGTTTTTTGAGATCGTCAGACGTAGCGTCGGCCTTCTTGCATCTTCCAATTTCGATTTTAAACGCCTGGCGATTGAGGAGATCAGAAAGTATTCGAAGGTCCGTATGGTGGAGTTGGCAGGACACCTTGCCGAGGGAGTGCGTATCGAGCATTTCAAGAAATGGGGGCGACCGGGAATACGAGCGCAACTTCTCGACATTCACAAGAAGAAACTCGAAATGGATTTTGTCTTGCAGGGAGACGAACATTCCATGCACGTTCTGAATGCGGTTTCCCCCGCGTTCACCTGTTCCCTTCCGTTTGCGGAGCATGTTTGTGAAAAGATCACCGTTGCACAGAACAAAACAGTCCATGAGGTTGGCGGAGCGTCAAGGTTGAGCACTGCGTCAAGGGGGTAAGACATGAGAGTCATGGTCACGGGTCATAAGGGATATATCGGTACGGTCATGGTCCCGATGGTACAAGCAGCCGGCCACGAGGTTCTTGGGCTGGATAGCGACCTCTATAGAAACAGTACGTATGGCAAGGGAATGTCAGAAGTTCCAGAGATTATTAAGGACATACGCGACATTGAAAAAGCCGATTTGACGGGCGTGGATGCCATTATCCACCTGGCTGGACTATCGAATGACGTGCTTGGAGATCTCAACCAGGATTTGACGTACGACATCAATCATCTCGCATCGGTAAGAATGGCTGCAATGGCAAAAGAGGTGGGAATTAGCCGATTCGTATTCGCCTCCTCTTGCAGCAATTACGGTGCAGCCGGAGATCAAGTGCAAGACGAGCGAGGGGAGCTTCATCCGGTCACAGCTTATGCGATCTCCAAGGTTCGAGTTGAGCATGACCTGGCTCAGTTGGCTGACGACAAATTCAGCCCTGTTATTATGAGGAATTCCACCGCCTATGGCGCGTCTCCCAGGATCCGGTTCGATATTGTGCTCAATAATCTTACCGCGTGGGCCTATACGACGGGGCATGTGCTTCTGAAGAGCGACGGCACGCCCTGGCGCCCGATCGTTCACATTGAAGATATCAGCACCGCTGCGATCGCCGCGCTCGAATCGCCGAGAGAGGTGGTGCATAATCAAGTGTTCAATGTTGGGATCAATTCAGAGAATTATCAGATGCGCCAGTTGGCTGAAATCGTCGGCAAAACGGTTCCGAACTGTGAGATCAAGTTTGCCGGCGGCGCCGAACCTGACATAAGGAACTATCGGGTTGACTTCACGAAATACACGAACGCGTTTCCGAATCATAAATTGCGTTGGAATGCGACACAGGGAGCAAAGCAAATTTATGAGTCGTATCGGACGATTGGTCTGGGGAAGGAAGAGTATGAGGGGCCACGCTACAAGCGGATCGCGCAGCTCAAACTTCTCTTGAGCACAGGGCAATTGGATGAAAGCTTGCGTTGGCGTTCGCTCTGAGGACGTGAGGATGAAAAATTTTCAGCTGATGATGAGGGACATCGATGTTATTTTCCGCGACGCCACTTGCAGGCTGTTACGTGATTGAGCCGGAACGAATGCAGGACCATCGAGGGTTCTTTGCTCGTGTCTGGTGCCAGAAGGAACTGGAGCAGCGTGGACTCAAGGCCGAAATGCTTCAGTCAAACGTGGGGTTTAGCCATCGAAAAGGCACCTTGCGAGGGTTGCATTATCAACAAGCTCCGCATGCGGAAGTGAAGATTGTTCGATGTACCAGGGGAGCGATGTTCGATGTGGTTGTGGATTTGCGGCCTCAGTCGCCTACGCACATGCAATGGTTTGGCGTTGAGCTGACAGAAGACAATGAAAAGATGATCTATGTGCCGGAAGGGTTTGGCCAGGGATACATGACATTGGTGGACAATACTGAAATGAATTATCACACATCGAAGTTTTTCGACCGGGAGTCTGCGTCCGGTGTCCGTTACGATGATTCTGCATTTGGGATTACATGGCCCATCGAGGTTTCGGTCATCTCCGAACAGGACGCAAAGTGGCCGAATTATGGACGTGCAGGGAAAATTTAACCTTTAATCTAAGGTGTACCGATGATACTCATTGATCGAGCGATGGCGGAACGGCAGCAGAGCGGCAATCCTATTCGAGTGGCTCTCGTCGGGGCTGGATATAGCGGGAGAAACATCGCGTATCAGATCATACAGTCATTCCCAGGGCTTCAGCTTGTCGCGATTGCCAATCGGACTCTTCAGGCGGCCCGGGATGCATATGCAGCGGCTGGGGTCACAGACGTTCGGGTGGTTGATAGCCCGAGTGCCCTTGAGCAATCTATTCATGATAAGCGATGCGCCATTGCAGAGGATGCATCGGTGCTTTGCAAGGCAGAGGGCATCGAAGTCATCATCGAGGCGACAGGGACGATCGAGTTCGGGGCCGGGGTCGTTGCGCAAGCGATCGAGCATGGTAAACACATCATACTGGGGAATGTTGAATTGGATGCGACCTTAGGGCCGATCCTCAAGTCCTTTGCGGAGAGAGCTGGTGTGATCTATTCGAACAGCGATGGCGATGAACCAGGGGTCGCGATGAACATGATCAGATTTGTCAGGTCGATCGGCCTCAAGCCGATGGTGGCAGGGAACCTGAAGGGTCTCTATGATCGCTATCGGACGCCTGATACGCAGAAAGGTTTTGCAGAAAAAGTGAATCAAAAGGCGGTGACGATGACGTCGTTCGCGGACGGCACCAAGCTCTCGATGGAGTTGACGGTCTTGGCCAATGCTACGGGCTTTAGGGTCGGCAAGCGAGGCATGCATGGCCCAGCATTGCCCCATGTCAATGACAGCAGCAAGTTTTATCTCGATAAGCTGCTGGCAGGTGGAATGGTCGATTTCTTGTGTGGCGCGGCGCCTTCAAACGGCGCGTTTGTGTTGGGGCATACTGAAGATCCGGTCAAGGCTGCCTATCTGAAATATCTTAAGATGGGCGAGGGGCCGCTCTACGCGTTCTATACGCCGTTCCACCTGCCTCAGCTTGAAATTCCTTTAACTGCGGCTCGAGCCGTCTTGTTTAAGGACGCGACTGTTGCCCCTATAGGTGCCCCTGTTTGCGATGCCATTGCATTCGCCAAGCGAGATTTGAAAGCGGGGGAAACCCTCGATGGAATCGGAGGGTTTGCTTGTTACACCTTGATTGAAAACTATGATGTTGCGAGGAAGCTTGGAGCCCTTCCGATGGGTGTGTCGGAAGGATGCAGGCTCAAACGAAATGTTCCCAAGGATGAAGTCGTGACATACGCGGATGTGGAGTTACCCCAGGGACGTCTGTGTGACAAACTCCGTGCAGCGCAGAACGAGCAGTTTTTCTAGTCGACCGTCTTCGGTTGGGTGTCGGATGGCTTGGGTCAGGCTTTTGAGGAGCAATATTTAAGGAAAAGGAGTGCCGGGTGGCGAGTACTGAATCCGTTTCAGGTAGCCCTTGTCGGTTTTGTGGCGCCGATCTAAAATTTGAGTTTGTCGATCTCGGCATGACGCCCTTGTGTGAGACGTTCCTGACCAAGGCGCAGCTCAACCACATGGAGCCGTATTATCCGCTTCGCGTCTATGTCTGCGACCGATGTTTTCTCGTCCAGTTACAAGAATATGTCAGCCCCCAAGAGATCTTCTCTTCTGAGTATCCCTATTTCGCATCTTACTCGGATAGCTGGCTGCGCCATGCCAAGGCGTATACCGATCTTGTGACTGACCGATTTAACCTTAGTTCTCGGAGCCAGGTCGTCGAGATTGCCAGTAATGACGGGTATCTACTCCAGTATTTCATGGAAAGGGGCATCCCGGTTCTCGGCGTTGAGCCGGCGAGTAATGT
>SWDN01000043.1 GCA_005116775.1 Nitrospira sp. | reverse complement strand
TTATATCAACTGATCCACCGTATTACGATAATATCGGCTATGCCGACTTGTCCGATTTCTTCTATGTTTGGTTGCGCAGGTCGCTGCGTAGCGTCTTCCCCGCATTGCTCGCCACAATGGCTGTTCCTAAGCTCGAAGAGTTAGTAGCCCTACCGTATCGCTACAATACAAAGGAAGAGGCCGAAACATTTTTCTTGGATGGAATGACTCAAGTTATTCACAATATAGCGACACTGGCACATCCTGAAGGGCCCGTCACGATCTACTACGCTTTCAAACAATCAGAGACAAGTAGCAGTGCAGGAACTTCTTCAACGGGTTGGGAGACATTTCTTACCGCGGTTCTGCATGCGGGATTCGCAATCGTTGGCACGTGGCCATTGCGGAGTGAACAGGAGTCTCGCATCGTCAGCATGGGCACGAATGCTTTAGCCTCCAGTATCGTCCTCGTTTGCCGAAAGCGTCCGACTGATGCAGCGACGGTTTCCCGCCGCGAGTTCATCCGCGAGTTGAATGGCATGCTGCCCGAGGCGCTCGACGAAATGACCAAGGGCGCGGGCGGCGAGCATTCCCCCGTCGCCCCAGTGGATCTTTCGCAGGCTATAATCGGACCGGGCATGGCCGTTTTCTCCAAATACTCGGCAGTACTCGAAGCCGACGGCACGCCGATGACTATTAAGACCGCTCTTCAACTCATTAACCGCTTCCTCGCCGAAGATGAATTCGATCACGATACGCAGTTTTGTCTGCACTGGTTTGAGCAGTATGGATGGAGTGACGGAAAGTTCGGCGATGCTGAAACCCTCTCCCGTGCCAAAGGCACGAGCGTGGATGGTGTGAAACAGGCGGGCGTATTGTTTGCTGTAGCGGGCGTCGTGCGCCTCATCAAGTGGGCGGACTACCCCACAGATTGGGACCCGACCACCGATGAACGCTTGCCGGTGTGGGAAGCTCTTCATCATCTCATCCGTGTTTTCAAGACCGAGGGTGAAACGGGTGCTGGCGCAGTATTCTCTGCCGTCCAAGCCAAGGCTGAAGCCGCACGACAGCTTGCGTACCGTCTCTATACCCTATGCGAACGCGCAGGGTGGACTGAGGACGCCCGCGCCTACAACGAGATCATCACAAGCTGGAGCGCTATCGAGTCCGCCGCTGCTAAAGTGCCGGGCCCACAGCAAGCAACTCTGTTTGGTTAGGAAGGAAAGAGGCCATGAAGCCCTGGAGAGAAATCGCTGTCCCCCACCGTGACGTGCTGGAAGGAACCTTTCAGCAATCTGAATTCGCCGCCGACATTACGGCCGTCCATAGCGGCAAAGCGCCGCGCGAATATCAGGATGCTGTTGCCTTCTTTGATCGTACATTCATCACCGAAGGCATGCGGCTCTTACTCACTCAGGTAGCGCAGCGCCTGTCCGGCAAGGGTGGCGAGCCGGTTGTCCAACTCCAGACCGCCTTCGGCGGCGGCAAGACCCACACCATGCTCGCGGTTTATCACCTTACAACCCGCAAGTGCACTCTTTCGCAGTTACCAGGGATCCCTGCCCTGCTCGACCAAGCAGGGTTAATGGATGTCCCCCAGGCGCGTGTGGCTGTACTGGATGGAACCGCTCATGCCCCCGGACAGCCGTGGAAACGTGGCAAACAGGCAATCAAGACACTCTGGGGTGAGTTGGCCTGGCAGCTTGGCGGCAGCGAGGCATTCGCACTCCTCAAAGATGCGGACGCGACTGGCACCTCTCCTGGTAAAGACGTCCTGCGAGAGTTACTTGCTGCCTACGCGCCGTGCGTGATTCTTATCGACGAGTTACTGGCCTATGTCAGCCAGTTCCCGGAAGGACAGACTTTAAGCGGCGGAACTTATGACAGTAACCGCTCTTTCATTCAGGCTCTTACAGAAGCAGTGAAGCTTGTTCCAACGGCGATCGTCTTAGCCTCTCTGCCTGAATCAGATGTTGAGGCAGGCAGCCAACGAGGCGTTGCCGCTCTTCGCGCACTCGAGAAAACCTTTGGCCGCGTTCAGGCTTTGTGGAAGCCGGTTGCCACTGAGGAGGCTTTCGAAATCGTGCGCCGGCGCCTGTTCGAACCAGTTCGGGATACAACGGCTCGCAATACAGTCTGCCGCGCTTTCGCCGACGCCTATGTCGCTGAAGGCTCAAAGATGCCCACTGAGACCCAGGAAAGTCGTTACTACGATCGACTTGTGAATGCTTATCCCATTCACCCGGAAGTGTTCGACCGCCTCTACGAAGACTGGACGACCATTGATGGCTTCCAGCGCACCCGTGGTGTGTTGAAGCTTATGGCAAAGGTTATTTACCGCCTCTGGAAGGATGACAACAAGGACCTCATGATCCTGCCCGGAAGCATTCCACTCCACGACGGCAGCACCCGGAATGAGCTGACCTATCTCCTGCCCGCAGGCTGGGACCCGGTGATCG
>SWDN01000042.1 GCA_005116775.1 Nitrospira sp. | reverse complement strand
ACCAATAAGGGCTTGGCCTCGAAGTACGAACTGCCTGATCCAGACGCCGAAGTCGGCCACTGCGTCCACTGCATCACGATGCACCCTTCCCGTCCAAACGTGCTCTTCATGCAAAAGCATTGGGACGTGCTGCGCAGCGACGATGCCGGAGACTCATGGCATGAGATCAGTGGAAACCTGCCGAGCGATTTTGGGTTCCCAATCGCCGTACATGCGCATGAACCGAATACGGTCTATGTCGTTCCGATCAAGAGCGATTCAGAACACTATCCGCCGGACGGCAAGTTGCGCGTGTACCGCAGTCGAAGCGGTGGAAACGAATGGGAACCACTGACAAAGGGGCTGCCGCAACAGAACTGTTACGTCAATATTCTGCGCGCCGCGATGGCCGTCGATCAGCTCGATCCCTGTGGCATCTACTTTGGGACAACCGGCGGACAGGTCTATGCCTCGGCTGACGCAGGAGACAGCTGGATGCCCATCGTAAGAGACTTACCTCCTGTTTTATCCGTCGAGGTCCAGACGCTACCATGATTCGAGTCATGCTTCCGGCACATTTGCGGACGCTGGCACGGGTCGATGGCGAGGTGACATTGGATATCGTCGGCCCGGTGACACAGCGCGCAGTGCTCAATGCGCTGGAAGCGCGCTATCCAATGTTGCGCGGGACAATCCGCGACCATACGACGAGACAGCGGAGACCGTTCATCCGTTTCTTCGCCTGCGAGCAGGATCTGTCGCACGAATCGCCGGACACCCCGCTGCCCGATGCGGTTGCAATGGGGGCTGAGCCGCTTCTGATCGTGGGGGCCATGGCAGGCGGCTAGCATGCTGTTGAAAAAGGCAGCCAACGGCGTTCTCGGTCGCACGTCTCCTTGCGACGTACCGTAAAGGTACGCCTCAGTCGCCGCGCTCGCTGCGGCCTTGTTGGACAGCCATTTTGAACAGCCTGCATCCTGATCGCGAGCGTGCGCTTTAGGTATTTGAAACTGCGATTTGTTTTTGCAATAAGAGCCTGAACTCAGAGGGCAAGAAGAACGGTTGCGGGCGGAGACGGCCAAAAGAAATAGAGACGTCCCCTTCGTGAGATTGACGCAGGATCAGTCGTCAAGCACGGCCTGGCCTGTCAGGAAGCGTTAACCGAATCGTAAGAAAGGATGGTCGATATGGGCTACGTTGATGGATATATTTTGCCTATTCCGAAGAAAAACCTGAAGGCGTATCGCCGGCTCGCACAGCAAGCGGGGAAAATCTGGCGAGAGCATGGCGCGCTGGACTACAAGGAATGTGCCGGCGACGATCTCAAGACAAAGATGGGGGTTCCATTTCCGAAAAGCGCCAAGACCAAGGCCGGCGAGACGGTAATCTTCGCGTACATCGTGTTTAAGTCGCGCGCGCATCGCGATCGCGTCAATGCCAAAGTCATGAAAGACCCGCGCCTCGCCAACATGGGCGACGAAAAGTCGATGCCCTTCGACTGCAAGCGTATGGTCTACGGAGGATTCAAGGTGTTGGTAGAGGTCTAACACCTTGATCTTGACATGAGCGTATGGGCATTATTTCGATACATGCACAATCAACCGATCACATCCACATAAAGGAGGTCATTATGCGTTTCACATTCGTTCCCCTCACCTGTCTCGCGCTGGCTCTTCTCGCGTCCCCCGTCTTGGCCAAGGAGAAGAAGCACCAGAAGCAAATGGACCCGCAGGCTATGATGGAAGTGTGGAAGCAAATGGCCACTCCCGGCGAGCCGCATAAGTTGTTCGCTAGCTTAGCTGGCAGTTGGACGACGACAAACAAGGAATGGATGGAGCCGGGCAAGCCGCCAACCGAATCGACCGGCACCGCGGAGATGAAGATGCTGCTGGACGGGCGCTTTCTCTACCAGGAATTCACCGGCAACATGATGGGGCAACCTTTCTCCGGCGTCGGAATCGACGCCTACGACAACATGACCAAGAAATATATGACGGCCTGGATGGATACGATGGGGACCGGGATCTTCATGATGGAAGGCACGGCCAGCGCCGACGGAAAAACCATCACGCTGAAAGGATCGCACCCTGAGCCTGGCGGAGGGAAAATGACCCATCGCGCGGTCTGGAAGCTTGTCGACAACAATACCCAGATATTCGATATGTACGGGGCTCATCACGGCGGCAAGGAAGCGAAAGTGCTGGAGATCACCTATAGCAGGAAGCAGTAACGACCGTCATGCACCGGCGCGCGGCTCTTGCGCGCGTCCGGTGCATGACACTGATAGGCGGCATAGGTAGAGACTCTCGCCCCGATTCGCGCCCCCACCATCACAGCGCAACCGTCACGCGCAAGAACGTCGCGGGAATGGAGGTCATGTCCTTGCGCGAGCTCTTGTTCTGGGTCTTGAACAGGTCCTCCAGCTGCCTCTGCAGATCCGCAACGCGCCCGCTCTTGCCTGCGGCTTCAAACGCATTCATGGTCGGCCCGTAGTAGTTCTTGAACTGGCCGACGAACTCCGCCGGCGTGCCGGGAAAATTGAAGGTAAACGTGTCCCGCGCGAAGGATATTTTCTCGGCCGCAACTCCGGCAGCGACAAAGCGCTCGGTGACGCTGCTCTCGACGCCCCAGGTCATCGGGCTGACGAAGCCTTCTGGCGGCGGCGGCGTGAACGCCGAACAGGTCTTCAGGATTTGCGCGACCAGCGTCGGATCGTTGGGGATCCAGTTGCCCATGATGATGCGTCCACCGGGCCGGGTGACGCGGACCATCTCTTTTGCCACATCGAACGGCTTGGGTGCGAACATCGCGCCAAAGATGCTGACGAGCAGATCAAAGCTCCGATCCTGCACTCCCTGCATGTCGGAGGCATCGCCTTCCTGAAACTTGCAGTTGGCCAACCCCAGCTCCTTTGCGCGCTTGTTGCCTGCGGCGACGAGGTTCCCCGCGATATCGACGCCCAGTACGTCGGCGCCGCGTTTTGCCTCAGGGATGGCGGTGGTTCCGTCACCGCATCCGAGATCGAGCACCTTGAGGCCTTTCGTAATGCCGAACGTCTCGACCAGCGCTTCTCCGCTTTCGCGCATGGTCTCCGCGATACATGTGAAGTCACCCTTTTCCCATAGTGCCTTGTTCGGATTCATCTAATCGCTCCTTCTTAGGTGGTTCACGGTTGGTGACGGTATCTGAGTGAGCACTGCCGCCGTGTGCGCGCCGGCTTGACGCCTCACGGCCCCGCGGATCAGCGGCTTTGCGCTCCACCGTCGAGCGCGTCCCTCACAAATTCGAGCAACCAGACAGCGTTCTCGCGCAATGCCGAATCATTGGCGGTCGCAAGCGCCTGCAACTGCGTCTGAGATTCGACACTCTTAGATTGCACAAGATCGATCAGCGCCGCAGAGAAGCCGTCGTTATCATGTCCCTCGTCGAAGCCGCGCTGGTATGCCGCGAGGAGCTGCGGCAGAACGTCGACGCGACCAAGATCTGACAACGACCAGGCCGCGGCTTCTCGCACGAAAAACGATTCATCTGTCAGAAGCGCGACCAAACGCTGCAAGTCCTCGGACGAGGCACTCGCTTGCAGTTCAGCCGCCGCTGCGACAGCCGAGTCGATATCCGAGACGTCTCGAAGCGCACCCACGATACGTTGCCACTGCGCGTGATCCATGAAGCCTAACTATGTTTAGACCGATCCGCATAAGAGCCGGATCTGCCAAGTTCTGTCCGTATCCACGCCACTACGGTTCGTGAACCATACGCCATGACCATTGCCGTTTCAATGGATTGCGGAGGGGGGGGATGTCTCATTGGTTCTTATGCGGATCGGCATAACACCCACCGTGCACGGGTTCACATCCCATCCAGTGGACTGCAAACGCCTGCAGGCCCACGGTTGAGGACATGCGTGTCGATCATTGTCGTCCTTATAACGGGTAGGTGGAATGGTCCTAACTGCACGCGGCCAATGAGGGAAGTCCTCGACCGCGCGTTGTGCGGCCAAGAACGTAAAAGGAACTTCCGAGATGTTTCGCCGGGTCCGCCTCAAAGCGCCTATTAGGCCGCTGTGAGCCGGACTTTCCCAACCTTGCCGAGCTTCACATGCTGCCTGGCTTGCCAGAGATCATGGTTGTACTGCATGGCAAGCCAACTCTCCGGAGAACGGCCTAGCGCTTTGGAAAGGCGTAGCGCCATTTCAGGGCTGATACGGCTCGTACCTGTAAGAATGCGATTCAGCGTTGAAGCAGCCACACCGAGCTTCCCAGCCAGTTCGCGACCGCTCAGGTTGTTGGGATCTAGATAGACCTGGATAATGAACTCACCGGGATGGGGAGGATTGTGCATAGCCATTAGTGGTAGTCCTCATAATCCAAGACATAGGCGTGTCCGTCTTTGAACGTGAACGTGAAGCGCCAGTTTCCATTTATCCACACAGACCATCGACCGCGCTCCGATCCCTTCAAGGGATGTAGTCGGAATCCTGGAACATTCATGTCCTCAATGGACAGAGCCGTGTCCAAGGCTGCCAACAGCATACGCAGGCGTTTGGAGTGGTGCGGCTGGATACCCGCCGCGCTCCCCGACTCAAAGAACTTCCTGAGCCCCTTGTGTCGGAACGATTGGATCACGTGCCAAATATATCATGTTGCGCACCACGCAACAAGGCTTAACGTCGCTTAAGGTCGCCCATGTGCGGCTTCGCAAGTGGGCGAAGCCCGCTTGCGAAGGTCCGCCT
>SWDN01000041.1 GCA_005116775.1 Nitrospira sp. | reverse complement strand
CGATAACGCAGATCGACGAACGAAGCTCACCCTCCCGAACACCAACAGTGTCACGTATGCCTACAACGCGGCCTCGGAACTCACGACGCTCACGTATAAGAAGGGCACGACGACCCTGGGCACGCTCCTCTATACGTACGATGCGGCGGGGAACCGGACGAAGGTCGGCGGCACGTTTGGGCGGACCAACATTCCACCGGCGCTCACGACGGTGAGCTATAATGCGAACAATCAGCAGCTTACATTTGGCACGAACAGCGAGACCTACGATCTCAACGGCAACCTCGCTACGGTGATCGATGCCGGTAACACCGCCACCTATACGTGGAACGCCAGAAATCAATTGGTCAGCCTGGCTTCACCCGGCTTTTCCTCCAGCTTTACCTACGATTCGTTCGGTCGCCGCACCGGCAAGACCGTGCAAGGCACCACGACCAATTATGTCTACGATGGGCTCAATCCTGTACAGGAAAAGAACGGAGCCACGGTGACGGCCAATCTGTTGACCGGCCTGGGCATCGACGAATTCTTCACCAGAACCGATGGAGTGGGCGTCCGTGCTCTTCTCCCCGATGCGCTGGGCTCAACCGTTGCATTGGGGGATAACACTGGGACACTCCAGACCCAGTACACCTATGAGCCCTTTGGCTATACAACTCAGACGGGACAGGCGAACACGAATAGTTACAAGTACACAGGGCGGGAAGATGATGGGAGCGGGCTCTATTACTATCGAGCCCGGTACTACCATCCGAGGCTGCAGAGATTCATCGCAGAAGATCCGATTGGATTTGCGGGTGGGGACATAAACATCTACGGCTTCGTTCAAAACGATCCGATGAATGACATTGATCCGTTAGGGCTTGAGACCGGAGCGGTCACCGCCCAATCACTGCTATTATCAACGTGCAACTGTCCTAATGTACCCCAAGGTCCATCCGGGGCCTCGTGTCCATCGAACATTGGACAGGCACAACAGAGCTACAATCCTTTTTGGTTTTATAACCAAGTCCGAAACCACGGACGTTGGGACTACAAGCAACTGGGTGGTCAATACGAGAACTTTGGGAATTTCCATTATGGAGCGACAGGGTCCGCGTTCGGTTTCCCTTCCATGATATTGTTTCGAGCGGCAGGTTGGGCAAATCAAGTGGCTGGAAATTCAGATCCACTCTGGGGAAACTGGTACGGCCTATTTCCCTATGGAGATAATCCCATCGATCAGTATTGGATTCAGCAAGGTGTTCAGTACTACCGTTGTGGATGTTATACCTCCCCATGAGAGAAAGAATGCATTTTTCATTAAATAATCTTGGCGCGTTGGTTCTCCGATACGCATGCAATGGCCTAATACCGCTGCTGGTCATGCTGCTTCTGGGGTGTAATCCTCCTGAAGAGCGAGAGATTCAAAGACATGTTTCTCCGGATAGACTCGTGGATGCTGTGTTGGTTGAGCGTCTGACCGATGCTACAGTGGCGACACCAACGGTGCTATTTCTAGTGGCCTCAGGCAAAGAGTGGAAGGGTGAACCACCGAGACTCTTAGGCGATAGTTTTGAAGGATTGAAGGTGATTTGGAAACGACCGAACTTCTTGGAAATTCATTATAAGAAAGGTCGCATTTTCTCTTTCGCCAGTTTTTGGAATTCGAGAGACGTTCAGAATTTCAAGTATGACGTGGAGCTTCGTTTAGTACCTGAGACAGATTCCACTCTTCCCGACTAGAGCTACACGCCAACAGTAACCTCCTCTCCGTCACCGATGCCAAGACGCAGCAGACGGTCTATACCTATAGCAACATGAATCGGACGAGCACGAGAAAAGA
>SWDN01000040.1 GCA_005116775.1 Nitrospira sp. | reverse complement strand
CGTTGACATGGAATGCCAACACAGAAAATGACTTGGCCGGGTACAAAATCTACCGCGCAACGAAATCTGGTGAATACGGTGCACCGATAGCCACACTCGATGGGAATCCCACTACCTACACAGCCACAGGCCTAAAAATGGGAACGACATACTTTTTCGTCATCACCGCCTATGACTCAGTAGGAAACGAAAGCGCCCGTTCGAATGAAGTCAGCAAAAGCATTTTCTAGGTTTCTCCTGCGGGGTCTGTGGCCGCGACATCTACCACTACCGATCTAACGTCCGTGGCATTCGACGGTCATGGCGGCATTTAAGGAGGCAGCCGCTGCGGGGTTCTGCAACGGGTCATTGATGCTCTTGGGGATAGGAGGATACTGATGAAACGATTATTGATTCTTTGTGCGCTGGCGATTTCCGTATGGGCTATGCCTGCACAGGCGGAGATACTCTTCTTTGAAGACTGGGAAGGGACGTGCCAAGAAGTGCAGAACCGCTGGGGCGGTCCCACTGCCGCCAGTTACTATACCGCTGCCAATGGAGGATTTCCCTGTGGCTTTGGATATTTTGGTAGTGCCGTCGAGCAACCGTTCTTCCTCGATTCGCCCGTCAAATTCGCTGGCTCACAATCGTTGCGACTGAATTTTACCGGCACCCCGGACGATAAGCCTACACCGCACGGGGGAGGGTATGTCACAAGAGCCTTCCCGCCTTCCAGTGAAATTTGGTTGACGTACTACGATTATATGGGACCTGGATTTAAAGTGGCTGGTGCGCCCCCGGTGGGCGCGGTTGTCACGAAGGGGATTTATTTGTTTATGCGGTCAGCCGTGACCTGTACGATCAGTGGGGCGGGAGGGGTCACTTCCATCGTCCCATGTGGAACGCCAGGTTCCGAATTGGCGAGACACGGCTGGGTATTTCAAAACTTCTGGGGCCAACGCCAAATGTGGCTCAGTGCGCAGGGCATTAAAGACGCACCGATCCCCTACGGCACACACAATTTCGTTCATAATGTTCAGGTCTACAATCAACCCGACGCCAAATGGATTTGCTACGAAGCCCATATTAGAAATAACACACCAGGAGTTGCCGACGGCCTCTATGAGCTATACGCCACGAACGTAACGGACAGAGGACCGACGATCCTCACCTCACGACAGGTCAATCGACGATTTCTGGGTGACACCCCCAACGACCTGATGCCGTCTGACTCCAAATGGCAACACATCAGAATGTACCGACAAGCGGGACTGGGACAGCGGTATTACGACAACATTTCGATCACAACGACGCGAATCGGCTGTACGGGTGGAAGCACCGCGCCGCCGGATACCAAAGCCCCTGCCGGGCCAATAGGATTGGTGGCAAAATAATGCGTTGCCTCATGATACGCCTCCGCCTCACGAGCCTCTTAGGCCTTGGGACCGCTCCCGTATGCGCGACGGTTGATCGCCAGCGCCTCGCAGGTGACAGTGGGATCTCATGGCCTATCTCACTGGGTTACCAGATCAGGCCCCTATTGCTTGACTTCTACCCAGTTATGGAACCAAAGTGATAAAATAAAAATGGACCAGATCTGATAAAAAAACTTTGTCCCACCCTTTTCCGCATCGATAAAAAACAATTCTAACTGATGACGATCAAGCCCGGTCAGATCAAGAAACCCCTTGTGAATGACCTTCTCCCTAATCAGAGTCAGGACCTTCGGAGCCAGGAACACCCGATGCAAGGTTGGGAACCCCACCTTGCGCCGGTTCAGAATCTCGATCGGTAGCATTTCTCCAGCAATAGCCTTGAGTACCGCTTTGGGAGTCTCTGCGCGAAGAATAGGAGGAACTCTCAGTGCTACTCCAAGAACTGCAGGATCAAGAAATGGTTCTCGTGCC
>SWDN01000004.1:210011-225010 GCA_005116775.1 Nitrospira sp. | reverse complement strand
GTGCGAGAGCGATAGCGGCGTCTTGGCCATGCAGATAGGTAATTGATCAAGTCCGATCTGCTGCGCAACCTCAATATCTCGCTCAGCTTGTGCATCGAACGACACAGCCGAAGCCCCGTACATCTGTGTCGCAATGGTCTGAATTTTTCTTTTTATTGGCCACGCGACATCATATAAATGCCTGAACACCGAGGGCGTCTCTGTGGCTCTGAAGACGGCCCTGGCCAACTCTTCGGCCCCTTTGCCGCCATCGGCCCAATGGGTCGAGACTGCTGCATCTACCGCACCAACCTCTTTGGCTCGCTCTCGAACCCACTCCAATTCAGCAAGCGAGTCATCTATGAACGCATTGACCGCCACTACTACAGGCACACCATGCGCTTTCACATTTGCAATGTGTTGCTCCAAGTTCGAAAAACCATTTACCAATGCTTCCTGATTCGGCCCGATAAGTCCTGTAGGAAGTGGGGTTCCAACCTTAACCGCTCCTCCGCCACCGTGCAGCTTGAGTGCTCGTAGTGTAGCCACCACCACAGCCACAGCCGGTTTGAATCCTGAGAGGCGGCACTTGATATTAAAAAACTTCTCTGCGCCGAGATCACTTCCAAACCCAGCTTCTGTGACGACATAGTCTGCACACCGCAATGCAACGGCATCGGAAAGAATTGAACAATTTCCGTGGGCAATATTGCCAAATGGTCCCGCATGCACAAAAGCCGGCGTCCCCTCCAGTGTCTGAACCAAGTTTGGCAACAGCGCTTCCCTGAGCAACACTGCCATGGACCCAGCACACCCAAACTCTTCCGCCCGCACTGGCTTGCCCCCTGTTGTAAACCCGACGATGATCCGCCCGAGCCTCTCTCTCAAGTCGGCTTGACTCGATGCCAACGCGAACACGGCCATAACTTCTGAGGCTTCAGTAATCACAAACTGGCCATGACGACTCGCCGCCCCCTCTCCCAGCGAGACCTGCCGTAATGCCCGATCGCTGACTCCCACTGTCCGTGGCCAGATGATCCGACTCGGATCTACCTGAAGTCCATTCCCATGAAACAAGTGGTTATCGACAAACGCGGACAAGAGGTTGTGGCTGGCTGATACAGCATGGGAATCGCCGGTTAAATGGAGGTTAATGTCTTCCATCGGAAGAACCTGAGCCCTTCCTCCTCCGGTTCCTCCCCCTTTGATCCCAAATACTGGTCCCAGCGAAGGCTGCCGAAGAGTAACTGCCGTTCGATGGCCAAGGCGGGAAAGACCCATGGCAAGCCCGATAGACGTTGTCGTCTTGCCTTCCCCCAATGGGGTTGGATTGATAGCCGTCACGAGTATATACCTGCCAAGAGGTGCAGCATGAAGCCGCTCAAGCACCTCCAGCGAAACCTTCGCCTTCAACTTTCCGTAGGGAAGTAGTTCGCTGGTTTGAATGCCAAGCTGATTGGCGACATCCTGAATTGGGCGCGCTTTCACTGAGCGATTGATCTCAATATCTGTCATGGATTGGGTAACGATATGATCTCTACGCACTAATATTTCGGCAGTATAGCATAGGAATTACGTCGATTCAGTGGATACCGTTCTATGGGAGAGGTGAGCGCCGTACGGTC
Organism: Nitrospira sp.; assembly: GCA_005116775.1. Classification (GTDB taxonomy): domain Bacteria; phylum Nitrospirota; class Nitrospiria; order Nitrospirales; family Nitrospiraceae; genus Palsa-1315. The sequence goes on along the minus strand of SWDN01000004.1, from coordinate 223,406 downwards.
TCGCCGTACGACCGGCTTGGCTGATGGCAGGTTGGTCTAAATACAGGGGCTTAGGGATCTTAATCGAGGATGTACTTTACGGGATCTAGCGCTTGCCCATTTACCTTGACCATATAGTGCAAATGAGGACCTGTGGCAAGTCCACTACTGCCAACTAAGGCAATGACCTCTCCACGTTTTACGCGCTGCCCCTCTTTGACTAATGACTTAGCTAGGTGGCCATAGACCGTTTCAATACCGAACCCATGGTCGAGTTTCACGAGAACTCCCAGCTTAGGGTCAAAGCCGACTGCCGTGACTCGTCCTTGAGCCGGAGCCTGAATCGGCGCATTGGCAGAAGCTCCAATATCCAATCCGTCATGCCAGGCAGGTTTTTCTGTAAATGGGGAAACCCTTGGTCCAAACCCAGAGGTCACCAGCCCCGCTCCGTCGCAGCCCAGGTTGAACTAGCCATACCCTGACCTCCTTGTTACAGAATTGAGACCCACCCCTAAAAGCGTATTATGCTATTTTTCTTTCACCGGATGAGCCTACATACCCTGCACCGGCTCATCTCTCTCTATATGATACGACCAAATTTTAACTCTCTGCATCCTCTCTGTCAATACAATCGTAGATCCATATTCCCTTAGAATGTAGAGCATACTTCGTACCATCACTTGATCTCCGAAAATGCATGATTCTCTTTGAAAGACAATAAGATCGTGAGTGCTCAGGCTGTCCCTCCTCTTTACGTTTCCATCATCTCCAAGCGCGTATCGAATTCATGCCCACAGGCGGTGCAACGGATACAATCCGATTCAACTGTAAACTCATCTGACCTGATTCCCATACCACCGCAATCCGAACAGCGCGCGAGATGAACCCTCTGATCGTCTGCGGTTTCGTATTGCGTGCCACGGAAACAATATACCGGCTTCCCATCCAGCAACCATGGATTCCCCGTATTGTCGCGCACTGGCAATGCCAAATAGTGATGACTCACGTAGTCTTCAAGCTCTTGCTGATTGGCGAACCCGCTCTTAATCAGCTTTCCCCCAACCACTTCATAAAGTCCATTCTCTCTAGCGATTGTCTTGGTTGGCCCCATCTCTCACCTCCTATTAGGAGTGGATCACTGGATCAATAGCAGACGGCACATGGTGAACTGCAATTCATGCACGACGCGCAGTCTATTGCTACGCGACGCCCGAGTAGTACCGCAGAATATTGGAGACGGAGATCACGCCGATGATCTGTCCATCTTGTGTCACAGCCAGATGCCGAGTAGCCCGTTCCTTCATCATGCGCACGGCTTCGATAATCGGCCTATCACCTTCAATAGTCGCGACAGGTGTCCGCATGCAGGATTTGACCAAGGTCGTATTGGGGTCCAGTCCCTTAGCGACCACCTCGCGAGTCAGGGCCGAATCGGTAATGATCCCGACATACGATTGACGGTCTGTGACGAGCAAAGATCCCAGCTTCCATTCCTGCATTAACTGTGCAGCCTGTCGCAGGCTGGCATCCTGCGACAAATCTCGGACCTCAGTGGACATGTGCTCAGCGATCTGCGGGCCTTTGAGCGTCCGCCCGACCTTGCTTTTCTTCGTTCCAGCGGACCGGCGCGATTCCAATTCAGACACACAGCTTTCCAATACGCGACCGCGTTGCAAGAGGCTTTGACGCTCACTGTCCATACCAGTGCCTTCCGGCGCCTCGTCCGTCATATTGACCAACCCTGCCGCTTCACCCAGCTCGGCATACTCATACGCGTGCAGCAAGTCCGACGTCTGCCCGAGCAATTCTTCGATCAGTCGCTCTGCCTCTAGATCGAATTCTTCCAGGCTACGCGTCGGCTTGCCTTTGCCAAGGAACGGAGCAAATTCAGTAAGCTGCTTCCGCATCCGTTCGATGTTTCGGTCGAGAGAAACCCGTGGTTTTGAGGGAGTGGTGCGGACGGCCATAGCACCTCCTATCGATGTAGATGAGTGGAGATGCCGATTTTACCCCTCTGTGATAGAGAGGGCAAGGGAGAGTACTGACTGAAAAGAGGGGCGGTATTCCGAAAGGAATAATCGACTATCCGTCGCGGTGGGACTCTAAAATGACAAGTAGTGGCAGGGACCGAATATCTGTCGGCTCAAGGTGAAGGAGCGAATGCCTACGGAACCCCACACAGACAATCTCCAGCAGCCAGAGACAGCGACGTACGAATGAGCAATCCGCACTCCACTGTATGGTTATGAGAATCGATGACCGCTCTCGCCTACTGTCTTCCTGCCCATACAGTTCTCTTTCGAGTGCGTACTCCACAAAACTTTTTTCTTTTTTTTCGCTCGGATAAAAACACGAAGAGTCATGTGCTTTCCCAGGTTTGGTTCTTGCGTAGGCTGCAGTGCATCTCGTTCACACCGGGAAACATCGGTTGAATTCCGGATATTCGAGTTCCTGTCACAGCATGAGGAGGACAACATGTCGCATCGTCGCAAGAAATACCTATCGGCCGGTCTCGCAGGAGTGCTGTGTTCTACCGCACTAGTTGGCTTCACTATGGCTCAACCTGCTGGCGAGAAAAATAATTTGAATCTTCCGGGCTTGCGGGAACGGCCTCAGACTCCGAACAATACCTTTACGCGCATGTTTCCGGACTTACCGCCCTTCGCCAAGCCGACCGATGAGGCACGCGATCAGGCCAAGAAGCTGGGCGAAAAAGGGGGCCTCATCGACGCGTTGGATAACCTCACCGATCCCATAAAGTCGATCACGGAACCCAGCATGTTCAGTCCAAACAATCCCGACAATCCCAACATGACGGCCGGCGTGACCTTCTTCGGTCAGTTCCTGGACCACGATATCACGCTCGACCCCAGATCCCCGTTACTCGAACGGAGCAAGCCCAAGAAAACGACGAACTTCCGCACTGCGGCGTTCGATCTCGATAGTATGTATGGCGATGGCCCGCAAGGCTCGCCGCAGTTGTACGATCTGAGTTCCGGCGAGATTAAGATGAAGGTCGAGGCCATTCCGGGTTCAGAGCTTGTCTCGCGCAAGGGCGCAATCCGGTTCGACCTCCCGCGTGATCCCAACAATACCGCCATCCTTGGAGATAGCCGGAACGACGAACACGTGATCCTTGCGCAGTTCCACTTGGCGATGCTGCGCTTTCACAATGCCGTGGTTGACCACCTGCGTGCAGATCCCGCTCACGCCGATCAATCGGCTGAGCAGATCTTCAAGAAGGCCCAACGCCAGGTCCGTTGGCACTACCAGTGGATCATCCTGCACGAATTCCTGCCGCTGACAATCGGGCAAGAGCGCGTCGATGACATCCTCAACAAGGGACCCCGCTTCTATCAGGTAGACGAAGGTGAGGACGGTCGGCACGCTAGGAATTCTAAAGATCCGTTGATCCCCATCGAATTTGCTGTGGCTGCCTACCGGTTCGGCCATTCGCAAATTCGCCCGAGCTATCGTCTAAACTTTGGTCCCAGCGTAACGCCAGCAGCACCGTTCTTCGCCTTTCTCTTCGACGATACGCAAGACCCCAATAACCCGGATCCAGACGATCTGCGTGGCGGGAAGCGCGCGCCCAGGCGGTTTGTCGACTGGCAGACCTTCTTCAAATTCGACGCGAACAATTTCCGGCCCAACAAACTGATCGACGGAAAACTCTCTAGCGTCGTGATGCTGCTTCCAGGCTCGCGTGGGCCTGCTCCGGGTCTGCCATCAGATGGAGTACAATCGTTGCCGTCCCGCAATCTGATGCGTCACGTCAACTTTGGGATACCATCCGGCCAGGCAATTGCTAAGAGGATGGGAGTTCCAGCATTGACCCCCACGCAGCTGGATGATCTCAAGCCCTTCGACATGGACAAGAGCACGCCGCTCTGGTTCTACATTCTGAAGGAGGCGGAACTCATGGAAAAGGGGCTCCGCATGGGACCGGTGGGAGGCCGCATCGTCGGTGAAGTGTTTATCGGCCTGCTGAGGGCCGATGAGACGTCCTATCTGGCCGCTCGACCAAACTGGACACCGGTACTGCCGTCCGCAACACCAGGCGATTTTCGCATCACCGATCTGCTGACATTTGCTGGAGTAGTTCCACCGCTGGAATAGCCGCCGCGATCAAAAAGGCCGGGAGCCTTCAATGAAGACTCCCGGCCACCATTGCGCCTCTCATACATTTCCTTTTCACAGATTATCACTCACCGATCGAACGCGATTTTCTGCACGACTGAGGTTGGAAACTACTCACGCCTCGATCCGGCTAGGCATCCCCTGCCGATTATGCTACAAACCTGCCGAAGGCTGGTCGATCTCGCCTGAGGGTGGTCGCATGATGATGCAGCGTCCAACGTTTCCCGTTCAATTCACCCTGGTGGGAATCTTCTGCAGCCTGACTGTGACTGGCTGCCTCTCCCCCATCACGCTGAATCGCGCTGTGACGAGCTACGATGAGGCGATCACAGATGCGATCTCCAAACAATTGCTCATCAATATCGCCCGCGCTCATCAACATCAACCGATTCACTTCACCGGCGTCTCGAATATCGCCGCGACGTTCGATTTCCGTGTCAGCGCCGGCGCCACTCCGGCGCTCACGGGAGAGGCCAGTAGGGGACTCATGCCGATCTTCGGCGGTAGCGTGGCGGAGAATCCCACGATCAGTATCGCGCCGATGGAGGGAGAAGAGTTCACCAAGCGGCTCTTGACCCCCTTTCAGGAAGCCAAGTTCCTCCTCCTCTTCCGGCAACGGTACGATATCGATCTGTTGCTCCGGCTGATGGCGCAAGAACTGCGGATCAAAGAGAATGGCCAAGAAGTCGCCTACCGCAATACACCGACAGACCGAAAAAGCTACGAGATGTTCCGCCGGGTAGTCACGCACCTCTCAGCCATTCAGGACCAGAACCAGCTCCACGCCGAACCGCTCGTCTACCATCGGACTTGGACTATTCCCGCTCTCTCGGTCACAGCCGAAGGCTTTCAGGCGTTACAGAAAGAGTATCTCGTCGCCTACAATCAGAAAGACAACACCTATACCCTTCGCAAACAGGTCTTAGGACGAACGCTCATTACCAATTATGACCCCGACACGCTCTCGCCCGACGAACGGGCTCGATTGATCGACGAAACAGAGGAAGGGCACCTCAACGATGTGGCCTTCGATATCCGCCCAGGGCACATCGGAGGAGAATACCCTCTCAAGGGAGAGTTCCGGCTACGGAGCTTCAACACCATTCTCAACTTTCTGGGTCGCTCGCTTGGAGAAGACCCTGAATACCATGTCGAGAAAGATCCGCGAACCCCAGCGATCCTCGAAAACCCCGTCCACACCATGGAACTCCTGCTGTCGGATGGAGCGCCATCAGGAGTCGACCTGTCGATTCAGTCTCATGGAAAATACTACGCTGTGAACACCACCGGGCCGTTAGCGCGCTGGAATCGCGAGGCCTTCCAAATGTTGTACTTGTTGTTCCAGATGACTGTCAGCGAAGTGCCTCGTGTCGGAGTCCCCAGCATCACGATAGCGAAGTAGCCGGCCACGGCTGCCCGCTTCTAACGCACAGAACAGCGCCCAAGGATGGCCCCGACAATCGTGGCATCGAAGAACCAGCCCACATGCTGGTTCCGCAATATTTGGCTGGCAGAACCCGACTATGATCATCCGTTCCCTTCAGACCAGCCTCGGCCTTGGGCAATAACAGCATGCTGCCGCATGCGGGCGTGCGGTAGAATCATCCAGACCATGCCTACACCTCGCACAGCGTACCGGACTCTCCTCGCTCCCTGGCTGCTGCTGGCGACACTTGCCTGGCTCTTTTGGCCAAGCGTCACACAAGCGGTCGACTTCGGTAGCGAGGTCACCGTCCAGATCGAACCACGGCAAGCCGTCGCCACCAGCGTGTTGAGCGGCCGTCGGGAGATCCCCCTCGGCGCGCATGAAACCGTGATCGGCTCCGGTGCAAGCGGTATCAACGCTGTTGTCGTGACTTCGCACCGTCTGCTGGGTTTTTCCAGTCGCACCCTCACTTGGAGCAAGCGGGATCGCGATCTGAATGAAAACATCCTCGACCGGCGGGTGTTGCTCGCATTCAGCGTGGTGAGGACGAACAAGCATCTGTACGGATTTCGCGGCACGAACGGAATCTGGCTCGATGAAGCCCTCGGGGTACGAGAAACGGTCACGATGACCAAGACAACTGATTATGGGGCGGTGTTTGTCACGAACGAACGACTCCTGGGGTTTGCCTCTCTGCTCGGCGATTTCTCCTCAAAAGCGCTCGGTGTCCACGAGCGCATCACACAGATTGACACCGAGAATGGTCTTGTCATTGTCACCACCAGCAACCGCACACTCGTATTCGGCAGCCGTTTAAGCGGATGGGAAGAATTCGAGTGATGCGTCGGCTGAGCAGCGCATCCCTGAGTAGGTGCTTCCGATTGCCTTCACCGATGGGCATGAACAGGCAGGGTCATCTGGGTCAGCGGTTTACAATCCTGCAAATTCATACGCAAAAGTACAACCACCTTGGACGCTAGCTAGGCACCGCATCTGCATACTCCCACCATCGAGAATCCTTACAGCCGTCCAGCGGCAAGACCGCAGAAAAGAGCCACGGTATATGGTGGTGCGACAATATCCTCGATTCCACATAACTTTTTCCGGCACCTTGGTCCACCAGAGCCGGCTCCATCAGATTGACAAGGCGTTGGATCTCTCGATCAAAGGCTGTCGACTCGAAAGTCCTTTTCGAGCCTTTGCGGGCATGAAGGTAGATCTCCTGCTCTATATCCCCGATGACAAGACCCCGATCCTCATTCAAGGAGCCGTTGTGCGCTGGTCCGGAGCGCAGGGAATCGGTATTGAGTTTCAGTACCTCGCCTCGCCACATCGGGAACGATTGGACTGTACCCTGCAACGGTTTGAAACTACAGCCGGACAGAGCTAACAACAGGCCTATCAGACAGCTCCTCACCGTATCCCGTATGTAGACAGGCGATCTAAGAACGTGAAACGGCCTCGGTAGGCTCGCTCAGTCTAATCATTCCCATAGATTTGAGTATGCGGCTCTCAATCCAGCGCCGCTGCGACTCGATTTTTGAGCGCGGGCAATACTCGCGATTCAAACCATGGATGCCTCTTGAGCCAGACCGCGTTTCTGGGAGAAGGATGAGGGAGGACGATCGAGTTCGGCAGGAGACTTTTATACGCTTCGACTGCCTCAGTCAGATTCTCGTATCTGGTACCGAGATGCGCGTCGAACGCATAGTGCCCAAGATAGACAGTGAGTTTCAACGAACGCAACAGCGGAAACAGTTTCCCATGCCACTGAGGAGCGCACTCGGCAGGCGCGACAACCTCATATTGATATTGCCGACACTCGATGATTTTTATGGTGGGCGTCGGTGTCTGGGCGAATCATTCGCGGAATTGGAATGCCTGCTGATTGTGGCAACACTGGCTTCGAAAGTCCGCCTTCGATTGGTAGACGGACAAATCTTCCTGCCTGATCCTCTGATGACATTGAAGCCGACGGTCTCCGTACAGATGACCGTTGAATCGGTCGATACCCCCGAACGTCGTCCAGCAACCGTTTAACCTGCACGGCTCACGCAAGCTCGAAACGAGACTGCCGTAGGCGCACCTTGTCGCAACCTCCAGCCGCATCATCCTGCGCATGGACGTCTTCACCCAAAGCCTTCATCGCAAACGAACAGGCACATCGGAAGTTATGCCGACAAGCACGAGGCGGCATCGCTATTTCGCAGACTACTGCGAGGGCAAGACCGAGTCGTCTCTGTTCTGGGCCAGTCCGTCAGGAGGTGAAGAACTGCTATCTATATTGATGAGACGCGTGTAATTCTCCGGCAGCGCAGGCGTGAGAGCCAGATGCCGCAACAATCCCTCAAGTCTTCTCAGGATGCCGAGTTGAGATCACGGCGAGGTCTGAAGAGTCGATTCGTCCATTGCAGTCAAAATCACCGTCGTTATATGCTGCCGAAACATACTGACACGTTGTTAGAATTGCCTCACACCACCAATGACAGAGCTAGGCTGTCTAGCGTTACGTCGGCGTGAATGGCTATGAGTTCCCACCCCCGCACGAAAGCCGTTTCTCCTGTCCCTCCGCTACGGCTGTTAGTCCTTTCAGAGATTGACGACTGGGATTTTGGCCCGCGAGTGAAAGCGGACGGGCATCAGATTGTCGCCTGGGCTCGCCCACGGTGGAAGCGAAGCCCAAAGGGTGACGGCCTTGGTTATACGGTCAGGACCTTCTTTAGAGCTCTGTTAAGCCGATCCAAACCGGCACGGATTATTAAGCCTCAGTTCGATGCTTGGAGATGGCTCGATAAGGAAAAGATCCCGCGCATTACCGCCACCAACGTGAATTCTCCCGACTTTTCTGAATATGTGACGGGCCTAAACGTCGACCTGATCGTGGTCTATTTCTTCTCTCAGATTTTCAAAGGAGCCATTTTCAACATTCCTCGATTGGGAATCGTGAATTGTCACCCGTCACTGCTCCCTCGCTACGGAGGACCACATCCGGCATTTTGGATGCTCAAGAATGGGGAGTCAGTGGCAGGGGTCACCGTTCATGTGATGACAGAAAAAATCGATGCGGGGGCTATCGTCTCTCAGCAAGAACTCCCGATTGGAGAGCACGAGAATGCGGGACAGTTAACACAGCGACAACACCGCGCAGCAGCAACACTCCTGGCAAAAGCCGTCAATGCCATGGCGCGAGGTACATTCGACCCTCAACCGCAGAACCTCGCGGAACGCAGCTACTTTGGAAAGATGAAGGCTGCCGACACCATGCTGGATTGGACCGGATCTGCCAAACAAATTGCAAACCTGTGGCGCGCATTACAACCCTATGAGCCACTCGCAGCCCGTCTGAACGGTACCACCATCAAGATCTACGATGCGCAACCCCTCGAGGGAGCTCCGTCGGGAAGAGCCCCAGGGGAAATCATGGCGAAGCAATCGGGGAAACTTCTCGTGCAGACCGGCAATGGCTATTTTGAGATACGGTCCTATGAAATCGTGCCCTTTCACGGTTGGCTCAATCGTCTTGTCCAAGCCTTCCGGCTGCCTGTCGGCAGCCGCTTTGACCTTGCTCAGCCAACGGTGGGACTCGCCTCTAAAGCCGTCTCATGAGCGCGTATCGGCAATTGCCGATACGCGGCTACAGCGGGCTCCTCCGACCGGCAACCAGGCGGCCTATGAAATCTCTCAAATTTTCGCTACTGGTCCTTCTTCTATCGTATTGTGAACCTTGAGAACGGCGCGGATCGTCGCAATGATGAAAACCGTGGGAGGCGGCATCAGCAACGACGCGATGGCCCCATGGTCGAGCCGGAGCTTGGAGGCAATAGGGCGTGGCTCCCCGCCTTGAATCCGCATGAGCCGCATGCAGAAGATTTTTTTCTGCCATACCGATGTGGCGAAGCAGCCCCGCTCGAAATTGATCATACGCTCCCTGTTCGACGGAGCCTGCCTGAATCACAGCCGATTGCAGCAGTCCTTCCAGCCGCCCATGGTCTTTCACAAGAAAGTCTGTGCCGATTGAGAGCAGGAGACTATCGCGTCGTATTCAAACGATCTGGAACTCGCATCGACATCGTGCGCGTTCTCAGCAAGCCGGATTTCCAGAAAACTTACTAAGTCTTCAGGCATTCTAGAACGTGCGTCGCTAACTCATCCCAACGCCGAAGACTTTGGCGGCTTTTTTCACATCCCCGGGCTTCACCCATAGAATGACACCGAAGCGTCCCTGCCCGGCGGCTAGGCCAGTCACCGCAATCATGTTGATCTTGGCCAAGCGGAGTCGATCGGTCAAATCGCCCAGCGCTCCAGAGCGGTCATCGCCCTCCACCAGCAAGCACATTTTCGGCCCTTGAATTTTTATCTTGTGCGCCTTTGCGACGTTCTTGAATGCGGTGACATCTTCCGGCACCACATCCACTTGTGTGCGGCGACTCCGCGGAAAGGCATGCACGGCCAAGAGATTCACTCCCGCCTCATGCAGTGGAGCAAGCATGCCGGCTAATGTCCCGGGTTTATCCGCAATCTGCACCTTGAAATACTGAGCCGTTCGAATCACATCGGCCATCATACCCTCCTCTCCCCGCCCAACGAGCGGGTATCAAACAGACAGGAAATGAGTCGCGTAACCACAATGTGTGCTGGAAGGATCATTACGAAGACCACCTCGCAGGCGTCGCGCAATGATGAAGTGGACGTTGACGTGATATAGCCTAGGCGAGCAACCGGATGGAATGCAACCGGTAAAATCCACGTTCAGGAGCGGCGTTGCAGCTTCCGATGGGCTTTCCTAAAGATGGTCCCAGTGACCTTCTGTCAACTCCAACTGATCCTCGCTTCGATGAAGACAGCGTCCGCACGCCGGAGCAGTGACTCTTAACCTGGTGTCCACAAAGCCCGGGTCAGCTCATCCCGACCCCTTTTCTTTGCCTCTGACTCACTCAGAATGGGCAGGGCTCCGAAAAAGGTCTAGAGAGTGCCTTCATCCCTCTAACACATTCTGGTTTCTTGTCGGGCTTATCAGGCGTATCCTTATCATCCTTCTTTGCTTCCTCAACGTTCTTCTTCTCATCCTCACTCGCTGGTGGCTTCTGGTCGGTCTCATTTGCCACTGGTGTAGGCCGGTTTCCTTCCTTCGACAATTACTCCACAGCCAGGGCCGAATGTGGCCCAATCAAGAATATTCCAAGACTGGCGAATATCACGAAACACAGTAGCAGGGCTTTAAGCATGGTGAGTCTCTCCATTAATCAGTCAACTAGGTCTGGCACGGCCTCTTGAAGGTTCCTACGTGCGCGTTCTGCGAACACAGGAACTGACCAGGCTACCCTCTCCCCCCTCGGCCCCTGCAACCGACTGATACAGTCTGACCAAAGTACGGCTGGATCTTTGTCAAACATGCTGATCGAATCTGGCGGCAAGATCCCCCACGCCCCCACAAGCATCTCAGCTTCCAGCTGTCTCGAAGCCCACGCGGCAAATCCGGCAAAAGCCCGGAAGGTTTCGGTCGGCTTGGCCTGCGTAATGATACGTTCCAAGGCATCAGGCTTTCGTCCCAGATACACCCCATCGAAGACTAATCGTGCGTCTGCCGGAGGCTCCTTGAGTCGGAACAATAGAAGAAACCGAGTCGGCTCTACCGGCCCACCTGCAAACAGCCGGTAGCTGGTTCCCTTGAGCACAGTGAGGTCCGGCAATGCATGGGACAAGAGGAGCTTCGTAGGGCGATTCAGGATCAGCCCGACCGTTCCCTCAGACCCGTGCTCCACGACGAGCACGACAGCTTGGCGGAAGTTCGGATCTTCCAGCGATGGCTCTTATCGTGCGCGTTCTGCGAGCAAGAAGGGCACCTGGCCACTCCCTTCCCTCCCCCCAAGCTCGCTCGTTCTCTCCCAGGAATGGGGGCTGATTGATCTTCCACTGCGCCTGTCCAATCGAAATATGATTGACCCTTCCAAGCTTGCTCGTTTCCATCTATAGGGGCGACCTGGTCGATCCTCAAATGCGCGCGTCGAACGAGGCCCTTCAGAGGGCGCGCGTTCCGCGAGCAGGAGGACGACCAGGTTGCCCCTCCCTCTTTTTTTTGGGTTATAGTATCCCCATGCGGTCCCGCTCCAATCACCGCACTCCCCGACCTGCTCGCCGATACAAGCGGCGCAGGCACCGGATAAAGATCGCCACCCTCCGGCGTTTTGCACGGGCGCGTTGGCGTACATTCCGTGCCGTCGGAAAGGCTGTGCTCGCCTCGCCGCCGACCCTGCGCACCGTCATGCTCTTATCGGGCGTCCTGCTCCTCTGGTTCGGCATGAACTGGACTTATCATGCGTACAACAAGCCGGCTGAGATCCTCTTTCCCTTGGACCACTCACTCAACAAAAACCCTGCCGAGACGTGGAAACAATACGGCTCGCTTTTCCGCAAACACGCAACACCGGTCATGACGCCCGAGTTGCTGGCTGCGCTGGCTCAGGTCGAAGGTGGCGGGAACCCGGTGGCACGGACCTACTGGCGATGGAATCTGACGTGGAATCCCTTGGAACTCTATCAGCCGGCGTCGAGCGCGGTCGGCATGTACCAGATTACGGACGGGACGTTCCAGGAAGCCACGCGCTACTGCATCCAAGATCATCGGGTGGTCAAGGAGGGCCCCTGGCGCGACCCGAATTCCTGCTGGTTCAACAGCCTCTACAACCGCGTCGTGCCGAGCCATGCCATTCAATTGACCTCGGCTCTGCTGGATCGGCGCGTCGCGAGTGCCGTGGGACCGCGACAGATCGGCAGGGTCACGCTCCGGCAGAAACAAGATCTGGCCGCCGTGATCCACCTCTGCGGCGCCACAGTTGGCCGCGCCTATGTGACACGCGGATTCCGACTGACCCACCATCAACGGTGCGGCGACCACGACGTGCGAGCCTATCTCGCACGAGTCAACGCGATGAAATACCAGTTCGCCAGACTCGCTGCCACGAGCTAGGAGCCGTCCCAGGTAACCCACTGGTTCTCCCACTGATCGCAGCAGATAGAAGATCGTGCCTGGCTTTGATATCCTCACCAGCACGAGATGCGAAGCATACTGCTGGAGCGCCGTTCATGATTCATATCCGACCCGCGACCGAAGCCGATTTCCCCGCTCTACTTCATGTACAGCAGGCCGCATTCGGAGAATACGCGAACGTCTACGAAGTGAGTGGGTGGACCAGGGAAACGCTCGACAGCCTCAGGGAAGATGCCAAAGAGAAGCACATCTTCGTAGCGGAGGAGGAGGGAGTGGTGGTGGGATCGGTGCGCTTTTGGACCGTGGCTGGCGTCTGTATTGTCCGGCTGTTATCCGTCAATCCCGCCCACCAAGGCAGGGGTGTGGGAAAAGCGCTGATACGCGAAATCGAATTGGTTGCGACCGATGCTCATAAGTTCTTTGCCTGCACGATGCTGCGTACAGGCAGGAATATTCATCTGTTCATGAGTCTCGGCTACAAGGCGGAAACGATTCTCCCCGATCACTATGACCACCTGGATCTGATCTGTTTCGCCAAGTACCGCTCTGCAGGACGCTGAAAAAGTCACCTTCTCACCCGCCCAACCCTGGCGCGCCAAGACGCGCCTTTTCCCATGCTTCGTTCTCGCATCGTTCAGACCCTCAACGTACCGCACTTGGAGAACAAGCTGTCTTGGCAGCTTGGGGTGGGAGGGTGAGAAAAGCTACGCCTCGGGCCTTCACTCGCTGCGGCCTTGCTGATCGGCCTTTTTGAGCATCCTGCCCGGCGTTCTCTTGTTGCCCTCGACGTGCCATCAGCCCGAACGAGAGTCGTCCCAGACCTTACGCCTCTCTTTAGGGAGTGGCCGAGGCTGCCCTTGAC
>SWDN01000004.1:202144-209911 GCA_005116775.1 Nitrospira sp. | reverse complement strand
GGCCAAGGCTGCTCTTTACTGCACGCATCGAACTATTACATGCTCCTTCCAAGCTTGCTCGTTATCGCTTCAGGGATGGGAGCTGATTGATCTTCTACTGCGCGCGTCCAACGAGGGCTTTCTTAAGCCACGCGTTGCGCGAGCACGGAAGATCATCAGCTTCCATCCCCCTCTTCTCCATCGTAGTACTTTTCGCGGTAGATGGGGCAGAGGCCTTTCTTCTGGAGCAACACTGTGGCGTCGGCAATCATGGCGCTGTTCCCGCAGAGATAGACGGCGAGATCCTTGACCGATGCGATACGCTCCTCGATCAGTCGCAGCACACGGCCTGATTCGCCTGACCAGCCCGGATCGGGGCGGGACAACGTGGTAATGGCCGTGAAGGTTGGATTTTGCCTGGACAATTCAGCCAGCTCCTCCTGATCGTACAGATCTCGCTGGCTGCGCAGTCCCCAGAATAGAGTCGCCGGTCGCGGATCGGAACGTTCCGCATTTGCCAGCAGCATGGACCGAATCGGCGCGATGCCTGTGCCACTGGCCACGAACAACAGCTCACGGGTCGGCTCGTCTCGCAGATAGAAATGCCCCGCCGGTCCCTTGAAATGCGTCTTGTCTCCTACCTGAAGATGGAACAGAAAGCCGGAGCCGGGTCCGTCCTGCACCAGATTGAATATTAGTGTGACGACGCCGGACTGGCTGGGCTGGGAGGCAATGGAGTAGGCCCGCGTCACGAGACGCCCGGTCTGCGGGTGCGGCATCTCAAAGGAAATGAACTGACCCGGCTTGAACGTGATCGTCTTCGGCTCGATCAGCCGCAGATCCAGCCGGCGCACGTCGTGGGTGAGATTCTCAATCGATTCAACTTGTGCGGTAAATGTTTCAATCGGCATGGTGGAGGGATTCTAGCAGGGCGTTGAAAAGTTCCGCCAGCCTGAATTGTCGCGCAGACCCGCCCCCTCGAACATGCCAGCGCATTGAACAAATCTCTTGCGCGGCGGGAATGGAACTGGAGTCGATTAGCCAGAGCCGCTCTCGCTTCCGATATCTCTTAGGTATTCGGCTTCTTGTTCGAGGTGCTGTCGGATTGTCTGATGCGTGGGACCGTTCGCAGCTCGCTCCCGCCAAAAGCTGTCGAGTGCGGCACCGATTTCCTCTGCATTGATTCCATGGGGGTCCGCGCCTCGTTTGTATTCCAGATAGGCGACGATGGCGCCGGATTCCTCTCTGGTAAAAATGGAAAGCCGGCAACGAACATGGTCATACCAGGTCATCGCCCCATATCGTCGTGGATTGACGAACGCCGATTTACCGATTGTCTTCTCGTAGACCCGTTGTCCCGCAGGAATCTTGATAACCTTGTCTGAAAATCCATTTGTGATGTGGAACACCGGATCGGCGGTTTGCAACCGGTCTTCGAGGTCGGCAATCAAATAGGCAGGCAGGAAATACCGAAAGCCTCCTTCGGAAAAGAAACTGAGCGCGTCGCAATTCGCATCGAGAATGGCAGGGTCCAGTCCTGTCCAATCGGCAACACCGATGAACGGCGCGACCGATTTGCCCGGCTCACAGCCTTCGCGGCTCCCCTGCAAAAAAGCATCGCCTGGATGCTCGGTGTCGCGAAAGGCCTGCCGAATGTGTTCGATGATCCACTGTTTGGGTTGCATGCTCCCCTCACATTTTGACCAAGACGGCTCTCGTGAGGCACGTCTCGTATCTCGCCAGATCGATTCCGCTTTGCGCTTCACTGACAACGAGCAACCTGCTGTGCGCCGGCGACAGAATAATATAGCAGAATGTTGGATTGGGAAATGACCCCGTCGCTCGATGTTGATAAACAGGATCAGTCGATCTTACATCTGGCTTATTCGTCTGAGATACGCGCAGGCTTCCTTCACTTCTTGCCTTTCCGCTTGCTCCTCGCGACAAACCTGTTACCCTGCTTGATGATGGGCCGGATCTTCAAAATGACCGTGTCACTCGTTGCCGTGCTCCTGCTTGTCATCACAGGCCTGTTGGTCCTGTTTACGGTACAGGCCGGCAACCGGGAGCGCGAAACCAGCCAGCAATCTGCCCCACCCACCGGACATTTCGTGCCGACGGGTGAGGTGGAGATCTTTGTTCAAGAGATGGGCCCTGCCAATGGCCCAACCGTACTCTTTGTGCATGGCACCGGCGCCTGGAGCGAGATGTGGCGGGAACCCATGGTCGCGCTCGCTGCAGCCGGCTATCGCAGCATTGCCATCGATATGCCACCGTTCGGTTTCTCCGAAAGGCCTCTACCGCCACGGTACAGTTCTCACGACCAGGCTCGCCGCATCATCGGCGTGGTGCGCACCCTAGGTCTCACGCAGGTCACATTGATCGGGCATTCATTCGGCTGTCGCGCCACCGTGGAGGCCGCATCACATCTGGCTCACGAGATACAATCCCTCGTTCTGATCGATGCTGCAGTAGGAATGACCGACGACAACAGTCCACCGTCGCCTCCAGGATGGACAACCCGTGCCCTTCAGTCGATCTTCGGCCTTTCCCTGATTCGTCAGGCATTGGTAGCCAGCACCGTCACGAATCCTCTCCTGACTCGCCGACTCTTTCAACTTCTGATCGACGATCCTGCCGATGCGACAGATCCCCTGGTAGAGATGCTTCAACGGCCGCTCGTCGTCCGTGACAGCACATCCCGAGTAGGGGAATGGCTCCAAGTCTTTCTCTTTTCCGATGATTCGTCAGCCCTCAGCAGCCAAGCCGCGACCTATCGTACCTTCGCACCTCCAACGCTGTTGCTGTGGGGAGAACGCGATCTGCTTACACCTCTCGTCCAGGGACAGATGCTCGCGAGTCTCTTGCCGGATCCCACTCTGGTCGTATTAAAAGGCGTGGGACACATCCCACAAGTAGAGGACGCAGCACAGTTCACCGATGCCTTGCTGCAATTTCTGACCGTACAGGTCCCTGCGCACTAAGGAATTATCCTTGAGCGATGCAACGAAATGCCTATACTAATACACGAGCGACTTCCCCCGATGTCAGCAGCAGGATTAACACTATGGCAATAGTCTCCAAAATCTCACGACGCACTGCGTTCAAGTGTGCCCTGGCTGCTCTTGCCACAGCAGCCTGTTCATCTTCCTGGACTTGGCCATCGAAGGGATCATCCCAGATCGCGCCGCTATGGCGTTTGGCGGGTCTGGCCGAAGCCGGCCTGACGCCCGCGCCGTCCTCTTCGCCGGCGCCCCGTTCGAACTTCCGCGCGGTGTATGGGGATCAGCAGGCGCGAGACCGCTTCTTTCTTTTCCTCCAGAACGTCTATCACTTATATCCCGAAAGTCAGTTCCATCAACTCATCATCGATCTGACCAACGAGTCTGCTTCCGATCAATTCATCTACGTCACGCTCCAACAGCGACTCTCGACCATCAAGCCCTTCTTGTCCGAAGCCACCTACGGTCTCCCTGCGCTGCGAAAACAGAAGGTTGAGATGGCCCGTCAGACGGCAGAGCTGCTGGGCACATCACAGACTCTCTCCGGATATGCAGAGATTGGGACAACTGGACGCTACGTAAACGGCATCCGCAACTTGATTCAGATCGAAGGCCCAATCTACGTTGTGAACGACCTTGCACCGAGCTACTCACCCAACGACATCGTCGAACGCGGACAACTGAACCCCGTGGGCACCTATGTTCCGATGGGGAATTACGAGCCGTTCGATGGCGCGTCGATTCCTCCAGAGAGCATCGATCTCGTGACGAACTTCATCGGATTTCATCATGCGCCGGCGGACAAGCGCGCACGGTTCATCCAAGCCGTCTGGCGGGTGCTGAAACCAGGAGGCAGGCTGATTGTTCGGGATCACGATGTCGTGAGCCCTGAGATGGATGCGTTCGTCGCGCTGGCTCATGACGTCTTCAACGCCGGCCTGAACATTTCCTGGGCCGACAATGCCGCGCAGATCCGCAACTTCACCTCGGTGCCGCAATTGGAAACTGCGCTTGGCGCGGCGGGATTCGAGAAATCCAAGACGCAGCTGCGGCAAGATCATGACCCGACCAACAACACACTCATGGTGTTTGTGAAGCCGCCATCGAGGGCCCTGTAGCTCCATGCTGGTACGATCGCTGATTCTCACCTCTCTCGTCTTCGCCATCCTGGCCGGGTGGGCGATTCCCGTTATCGCCGGTCCGACGATCGTCAACGACGTCACGCAAATCAATCCGATTCCAGTCGATGAGGTCGTGGTGCCCAAGACGGTGGATGAGATACGCGAGCTGGTGCGGACCCATCACGGCCCCATTTCCATCGGCGGGGGGCACTTCAGTATGGGTGGGCAGACCGCTGCCGAACAAACACTGCACCTGGATATGCGCGGCCTCAACAGGATCGTCGCCTTCTCACCGGAAACAAAGACCATCACGGTGGAGGCAGGCATCACCTGGCGCGCCATTCAAGAGACCATCGACCACAAAAATCTGTCGCTCAAAATCATGCAGTCCTACTCGAATTTCACGGTCGGCGGCTCGTTGAGTGTGAATGTCCACGGACGGTACGTGGGACAAGGCCCGTTAATCGGCTCCGTAAAAACCATCAAAGTGGTCCTCGCGGACGGGCAATTGGTGGAGGCAAGCCCGACTGAACGGCCTGAGCTGTTCTTCGGCTGCATCGGCGGGTACGGCGGGCTGGGAATCATCGTGGAAGCAACCCTGGAGTTGGCCGACAACCGCAAAGTGGAGCGCAGCGTCCAGGCCATGCCGGTCACGGCATACAAAGACTTTTTCTTTCAGACGATCAGACCGTCTGCCACCGCCATCTTCCATAACGGCGACATCTACCCGCCGGCATACGACGAGGTGGTATCGATCACCTGGTTGGCCACGGACAAACCCGTGACGGTAGAGGATCGGTTGATGCCGATCCAGGACAGTTATTGGTTCGACCAGCTGTCGTATTTTTGGCTTTCGGAAATTCCCTTTGGCAAACAGTTCCGAGAACAGGTGATCGATCCATTGCGATTGCGCGGGGAAGCCGTCGTCTGGAGGAATTATGAAGCCAGCTACGACGTGCGTCAGCTCGAACCCCGGTCGCGCGAGACCTCAACCTATGTGCTGGAAGAATACTTCGTCCCGGTCCAACGCTTCGACGAATTCGCGTCGAAGATGGCGGAGATCTTCACTCGGTACCAGGCCAACATCATGAACGTCTCGATCCGCCACGCCGTGCCGGACCGCGGTTCGGTCATGGCCTGGGCACGCGAGGAAGTCTTCGCCTTCGTGGTCTATTACAAACAAGGCACCGCGCCGCACGAGAAAACAACCGTCGGCATCTGGACGCGGGAGCTGATCGATGCGGTGCTATCGGTGGGCGGAACCTATTACCTGCCCTATCAGCTCCATGGCACCGACGAGCAGTTTCATCGGGCCTACCCACGCGCGAGAGAGTGGTTTGCGCTGAAGCAACAGCTCGATCCCGACAACCGGTTCCGGAATAAGTTGTGGGACAAGTATTACCACCCACCCGTCATGTCATCGGCAGCGATGCCGCTCCCAGCTCCATCGACCGCTGAGCCCACCGAACGGGACGTAAAAAAAAACTTCAAGCCCTGACGCACTACGCTCGTAGCTACGATCAAACCTTTCTCACTCTGCCAGAATGGTACATCGTTTACAGCGCGGATGAGTTCGGCGCGTTCGTGCAAGCGCATCCCCCAAACGAGTTTCCCTATTTCAAGAGCATTCGCCAGTTCTGGTGTCTCCATCGCCAAATCCTCCACGAGACCTGGCAAGCCCCGACGTTCAACTGGGGCTATCACGTCATGATCGGTGTGATCGGCGTCAGTTATACCGCCGAGTACTTCTTCAAGGGGCTCTATGAATCGACGATCGGCGCGGTGACGGCGTGGCTGACGACTGACGGCGCCTGGGCTGCACGAACTGCGGAAGATCGCTTCATTCAGCAAGTCGCCCAGGATTACTCCAGCTTCATTCATACCACCCCCTGGTACGAGTATCCGTTCTGGACGAAACTCAACGACTTGTGGCGCCTGAACGGAACAGACGAAGGCCCTGTCCTGCGGCGATGGGAGCGGCGCTTCGAGTTTACGATGGAGCTGCTGTTCAAATCGGCCTGGGGCTGGGTGATTAAACAAGGCACGCAAGCCGGCTACGACCCCGAAACGATGGAGATTCAGGCCTGGGTGACACAGGGATCTCAGAATGTGGATGGAATCGATCCCGGCATTCGTGTCCTGCAGAACCTCAGCGGACGTTCACGCCTCCTGTCACTGCCTCGGTATGAACCGTTCGGTCAGGCCGTGAAGACCCTCATTACTCATGATGCTCGACTGGTTGAGGTGGCCGGAAATGAGTACATGCTCATGACCATTCTTGCGCCGCGCGACTGGCAGGATCTGCGCCACCGAGGGACTCAGATCTGCGAATGGACGATCCTCACGCAGCCTGAGCGCAAACGTGTGGCTCTGCTGGTTCCTGTCGGGCAACTGCACGAGACCCTCCCAAGCCTAGAACGGGAAGGGCTTCAATTCGATCACTTGTACGATTTTTAGGGGACCGGGAACAGGTTGATCAAGGAGGGAAGCTGTCTGATCACAGCTAGAAGCCACTCGGAATCGGCGTTGCGCTACACGGCCTTATCGTGTGTGGCGGCGAGATTCTGGCGACAGCCGACGAGGTAGAGCGTCTCGTCCGAATCTTCTCGCAACGGTTTTGTCCAACAGACCTCTACGAGACAGATTGAACGCTCGCGCATCCGATCGTTGGTCTGAATTTCCAAGAGCTGCCCTTTGGACGGAGCGACGCCGAGCAGAAGCCGCATTCCAGTTGGACTATCGTTCACCGCAGTGCCTTGCCCCTCTTCGAGGAATGCGCGATCACGATCCATCGAGCGCGTCAGGCCATAGGTGCAGGGGCTAATCCTCGGGCTTCGTGTTTCCCGCCGGCGATCGGCCCGAAGAGACCCTTCATTCTGCCATTCAGTTTCATGATGAAAGTCCTCTGAAATATGCGCATCTGTTTTTTTCCGCAATACCGCCTTGCCATGCGACAGCATCCGTTCAATGAACTGTTTCACTTCAATGATCTGTTTCATTGAATTTTCACCAACGCCGCGGCGACCATTGTCGCCCATGAACTCTCGACTATCAGTACCCGGCAATCGAGTGCTCATTATATAGCGTCCTCGTTCTTGAATAGAAGCGAGAAGTCGCCTGGCGAACTTGATCGTCTACGCTTCTCCTCCCCTCACAGGCCTGAAGGGCGGCACGAACTCGCAGAAAGAGCGCGGAGCTTCTATAGTTGACTGATCGTTCCAATATGTGCTACCTTGCCAGCCGAATCAGGAATAGAGGAGAGCCCAGATGCCCCGTCCGAAAGAGTTCATTCCAGATGAGGCGCTCGAGAAGGCTATGCAGGTCTTCTGGCACAAGGGGTATGAAGCGACATCGATGGAAGACCTGTTGGAGGCGATGGATCTGAATCGCGGCTCCCTCTACGACACCTTCGGCGATAAACGCCAACTGTTCCTCAAAGTGTTGGACCGGTACTGCACCACCTTCGTCGGATCGAAGTTCTCCCTCCTCGACCAACCAGGCCCGGCGCTTCCCACCTTGCGTCGATTCATCAACGGCATGATCGAGGGAGCCCTGGGGGATCCACAGCGGCGTGGCTGCTTGATCGCCAACACGGTGATGGAACTGTCGCCGCACGAGAAAGACATTGCGGGCACGCTACGCCAGGCCCAGAAGATGGCTGAAGA
>SWDN01000004.1:188027-202044 GCA_005116775.1 Nitrospira sp. | reverse complement strand
CTCACGACCATGATGCAAGGCACCATCGTCATGATCAAAGCCGGAGCCCCGGCTGAAGCAGTCAATCAGACAGTAGAAACCGCGTTCTCGATCTTGGACTGAACCGATATTTTTTTGACCTATTATGGAACGATCGTTCAACACATAGTGTGAAACAGATCTATCAGAACTGGAGGGATCCCATGACATGCCGACGCTGTAATGGATTGATGGTTCGAGAGCGCTATGACGACCTTTCATTGGGCTCTGCGGGCTATGAAGTGTTCGCCTTGCGCTGCCTCAATTGTGGGGAAATCGTCGATCCTGTGATTGCGGCTCACCATCAGACCGCCCACAAGACCGAGCCGGATCAGTTGTGGCAACAACGTCTGAAAAAACTGGTGATGGTTCCATGAAAGATTCATCACCATTCAAAGCACGCGAAAGGAGAACTGACCCATGGCCTACGACGAGAAACTGTCGAATCGTGTCCGGGCTATCTTGAAGGACCAGTCAGCCCTCGTTGAAAAGAAAATGTTCGGCGGGCTGGCCTACATGTCGCAGGGAAAGATGTTTGCCGGAATCTTGAATAGTGATCTGGTCGTACGTGTCGGCCCTCACGCAAACGACAACGCCCTGAAGGAACCGCACACAAGACCGATGGATTTTACGGGTCGCCCGATGAATGGTTACATCTACGTGAGTCCGGACGGCGTGAAGACTCCTACGCAATTGCGCAAGTGGCTCATGCGAGGGCAGAAGTTTGTTGCACGCTTGCCGCCCGCCAAGCGCGCGCTTGCTCATTGAGGAATCTCGACCTAGCGCGGGAGACAGCACCGAATGTATCCACGCATCACCCTAAATTTTATCTACCACGCATACGCTGACCACCAGCGCGCAATGGGAAGGTCTCCGATGATCACGACACAATCTCTCGCCAACTCACGGATCGCTCGCAACCTCACAGCTCTAGCCATTGCCATCGGTATCCTGGCTGGTGTCCAAGTTGTCGCCCGAGCCGACGATGGATCGACGGTCGTGGCATCGAAAAGCGTGTCAACAATGGCACATGCCTCCCCCACACTCTACAAGACAATCAAGGTCGACGGGCTCCAGATCTTCTATCGGGAGGCCGGGCCGAAGCATGCCCCTACGATCCTATTGCTCCACGGCTTTCCAGCGTCGTCATTTATGTATCGAGACCTGATTGGACAACTGGCCGGTCAGTTCCACGTCATTGCGCCGGACTACCCCGGATTCGGGTATAGCGACGCACCGTCTCCCCTCGCGTTCTCCTACACGTTCGATCACTTGGCGGATATCATGGAACATTTCATCGATCGGCTCCACGTAGATCGATACGCCTTGTATATGCAGGACTTTGGCGGGCCGGTAGGATTCAGGCTTGCCAGTAGGCACCCGGACAGAGTGTCCGCTCTCATCCTCCAAAATGCGAACGCCTATGAAGAAGGCCTGCCCGACAGCTTCTGGACGCTGGCCCGCACATTATGGCAAGACCCCTCGCCGGCCAACTTCGACATCATTCGCGAGGCTGCCCTGTCCGATGCGGCGCTCGAATGGAACTACACCGATGACATATGCATTGCCGTAGAGGTTTAAGCAAAGTCTCCGCTGTCACGTCGCATTTTTGTCGATAGAGATTCACCAACAAGGTCAATTCTGAAAGGAGCGCAACCGATGACATCAGCAAATCGTTATTTGACATCCTGGGAGAGTTTTTGGAGTACCTCGACCGGAACGCCTGGCGAAATCTTTTGGGATGCCGACCCCGCTCATGCGGCCCAACAGGATTTGGCGCTGTTCCAAGGACACGCTGACCCACAGCTTCCGTTAGTCGATCTGGGGTGTGGCAACGGAACGCAAACACGTTTTCTTGCGAATCATTTCGCCAGGGTGATAGGCACTGAAATTTCTCCTGCAGCCGTTCAGATTGCCCAAACGAAGCATGCCGCCCCCAACGCGTCATACCGGGTCCTTGATGTGCTTTCTCCGGATGATGCTCAGGCCCTCCATGAGGAGATTGGCGATGCGAATCTCTACATGCGAGGGGTGTTGCATCAATTGTCCCCCGCAGATCACGAGACAGCGATAGAGAGTATCGGACGGCTGCTCGGAACAAAAGGAACTCTGTATCTGATCGAGTTGTCGTCAGCGGCTGAGCCCTTCTTTGCCCGGCTGATTCAACAGCATGGACTACCCCCCGGCCTTGCACGCGTGTTCCAGCATCAGATTACGCCCGGCTTGTTGTCTGAAAAGAACTTGGAATCCTTGTTCCCATCGGATCGATTCACGTTGCTTGGAACCGGCCAGAGTCATATTCAAACCGTACATACCCTCCCAACGGGCGAAGTAGTGAAGATACCGGCCTTCTTTGCCATCTTCCGGAAGCTACGGGCAGCCCAATGAAAGGCCCATTAACCAAGGAGGAGCTCATCATGACGACCGTAGATATCGGAAAAGAAGTGGCAGCACTATGCAGACAGGGCAAGAACCAGGAGGCGATCGATCGTTTTTACTCGCCGAATATCGAGAGCGTTGAAGCCGTTGCCATGCCAGGCATGGGTCAAACCCAAAAGGGCATCCAGGCTATCAAAGGGAAGAATCAGTGGTGGGTCGAGAATCATGAGATCCACGGAGGCACGGTTGATGGCCCTTATCCCAACGGCGACCGCTTCATCCTGCATTTCAAGTATGACGTCACACCGAAGCACACAGGGAAACGCATGACCCTAGACGAAACGGGTCTCTACACCGTTCACAATGGAAAAATCGTCAAGGAGGAGTTCTTCTACTCCATGTCAAAGCCTGAGGGTGGGCAATGTTGACCTGAGTTGGAGAACGTGCTGAATCAGAGTTATTCCAGCTAGTAGCCATGCACGCGAAACAGTGTCATAAGCTTGACTCACTGCCTCCGGAGATGGCTGCCAAGGCAAAGGCAGCGGTCAAAACCGTACCCGTCACGGTCTAAGAGATATCTTGACTGGAAGAGGACATCCCCTGTGCTCCTCGCGCAGGGGATGTCCTCCTTGACTGTCCGGTCAGAAACGGACTCACCTTGATACCCATGATTCATCAGCACGTATCGTTCACCGCATCGCCGAATGCATTCTTCATCCATCTATCTCGACAAGGTGCTCACGAAACAGGGAGGTCCCCATGCAACGTGTGATTGGACTGTTCGCTCTGTCAATGCTGCTGGTCGGACTCTCCGGCTGCAGCTATTTGTTCTATCCTCATGCAAAGGATTTCGCGGAACAAGCGAAAGACGTCAACCATGTCCAGACGTTAATCAATTTGACGAACATGATGGAAGCCAGCGCGAAGGCAGCCAAAGGCGGCAAGGGCTACGATCAGGCGCTGAACGACTTACACAATCAGTTCCATGCCTTCGACGACCGTTTGTGCTGCGTGGAGAAAGCGACGCGCGAGCAACCGGCCTATGCGCTGGCTGTCACGCACAATAAAGAGTTGTGGGCGATCTTCAAACGCCTCTGGAAATTCAAAGAGGATCAGCCTCAACGGGATCAGCACTTGGAGTTGTTTGCGACAGAGGTGCGGGAGCTCCGCGAGACGCTGCAGATGCTCAAGTAGCGTGCCGCAAGAGGCTCCCTTAGCAATAGCTCACGCCGGGGCACTCCTGCGAGCCGGCGTGTCGCGTAAGATGTGCGCCAAGAGGAAAAACATGATGGGACAGACACCGCAGCAAGTCATCGACGGTCAACGGCAAGACTGGAACCGCGTTGCCGGAGGCTGGGAGAAGTGGGACCGATTCTTCGACGAACAGATGGCGTTTCTCAATCACCGGCTCGTGGCCGATGCCCGGCTGCGGGCCGGCATGCACACACTCGATCTGGGTTCGGGCACCGGCTATCCCGCCCTGCTCGGCGCACAAACCGTCGGGCCGAGCGGGAGCATGACCGGACTAGATCTCGCCGAACAGATGCTCGCCGTTGCTCGACGCAAGGCCACGGCTCTCAAACTCGCCAACGTGACGTTTCGCACGGGCGATGTGACCGCGCTTCCGTTTGAGACTGCCTCGTTCGACGCCGTCACGAGCCGCTTCTGCTTGATGTTTCTTCCGGATATTCCGAAAGCCGCCGCTGAGATCGCGCGCGTACTGAAGCCTGGCGGCTGGATCGCAGCAGCGGTCTGGTCTGCGCCAGACAAGAACCCTTCGATCGGCCTTTCGATGGAGGCGATTAGAAAGGTGGTCGAATTACCACCGCCGGACCCCACTGCGCCCGGCATCTTCCGCCTGGCTCAGCCTGGCGATCTGGCCGGCATGCTGCAGCAGGCCGGATTGGCCGATGTGACGGACCAGGAATTTTTCGCGGAGTGGTCGTACGCCTCAGCCGAAGAGTACTACACGAGTCTGATGGAAATTGCCGCGCCGGTTCAGAATCTCATGGCGAAACTATTGGACACACAGAAGCAAGAGGTCAAACGCCTCATCACCCAGGCGGCAACCCAATACCGGCGTGGTAACTGCATCACATTCCCCATCGCCGTCCGAATGGTGGCGGCGCGTAAACCGCTGTGAGACTCCCGTGGCGCCGAAGAATGACGGCTTCAAAGACTTCGTGTTGGATCAACTCAGCGAGCTGCAGGGCTTGACCTGCCGCGCCATGTTCGGCGGATACGGGCTGTATCACCGAGAGAAATTCTTCGGGATCATCCACAAGGGTCGGCTGTATTTTAAAACTGATCAGACGACCGTACCTCGCTATCGCGACCGAAGCATGAAACCCTTCAAACCCACGTCCAATCAGACGCTCAAAAATTATTATGAGGTTCCAGTCCAGATCCTGGAAGCCTCTGACGACCTTACCGCGTGGGCCTCTCAGGCCGCACAACGATGAATGTCCTATTCTCTCACAGACAGGACCGATCAATGATTCGAACTCTTTCTGCGTAGGCCGCACCCTCCACTTCTATCTCCTGCTGCAGGGTTTTCTTCCGGTTGTCTGCGAGCCATTTTTTGTCACCCTCCGAGTCCCTTGATATTGTGGAAACTCTTGACCCTCTGCCCGAGCGGCATCATCCCATGGAAAGGCATCGCCCTTGCTCCATACCAAGGTTGTCATAGACCGGTAGGTATAGGAGGGCTGCATGGAACAGACTGCGTCGATTCTACAATCACCGGCAGATGTGGCAAGACATCGCCTTGCCTTCCTTCGTTCAAGCACAATAGTCCTCTGTCTTTGCGTCACAGCATTCGGCGGCCCCTCTATCGTGACTGGCGCAGCGACGCCGCCCCCGATACCGCTATTCTCAGAAACCCCAAGCACAGTGCCTCCTGCCATCGCCCAGACGCTGCCGGCACCCCAGAGACTCAAACGATGGGTGCGGCAGCAGCGCACCATGACCATCAACCCCGCTGCGCTGGACGTCATGAATCGCCCTCGTGCCGAGGCTCAAACCGACGTGACATTGAACCTGTTCGATGCCGACCCTCGAACGCTGGACCTGGACCAGCCCCGTGAACATCCCAAACAGACGAAGGTCTGGCGCGGACGGCTGCGAGGAGAAATGGAAAGCGACGTGACCTTGGTGACTCGCGGCACCACCATGGCCGGCACGATTCTGTCGAATCAACATCTGTACAAAATCGAGGCAACCGGCGGAAACCTTCACCGCCTCATTGAAATAGACGAAGCGGCCCTACCGCCGGATCACCATCCCATCGTTGTAGCCGGCGATGATCCTGTTGCAGTCCCTCCCACGGGAGGAGCCTCGCAGCAGACCGATGCGACCGCCGCAGCAGCGGGCGACTCCATCGTAGACCTGTTGGTCGTCTACACATCGACGGCAAGAACCCAGGAGGGCGGCCAGGCTGCGATAGAAGCCTTGATTGCCTTGGGCGTCGATTCAGCGAATCAAGCCTACAGTAACAGCCAAATCGCGATGCAGCTCCGGCTCGTCCATACAGCCGAGGTGGCCTATACGGAATCCGGCGCGATCGACACTGACCTCACCCGCTTGCGCAGTACCACCGACGGGATACTAGATCAGGTTCATCAATTACGAGACCAGCACAAGGCCGATCTTGTCGCATTGATCGTGGATAATGGCGGCAACTCTTGTGGCATCGCCTATGTCATGACAAACGGCCCGCGTGCAAGCTTTGCCAGTGCCGCCTTCAGCGTGACCGCTCGCGATTGTATTGCGAACGATACGCTCGCCCACGAATTGGGGCATAACATGGGCAACGCACACGACCGGGCCACAGGTGGAACGGGAGCCTTTGCCTACTCGTATGGCTATCGCGATGAGGTCGGACGGTTCCGGACTGTCATGGCCTATGCCTGCCCGACGGTGTCCTGTCCTCGCGTGAAGTATTTCTCCAATCCACGACTCCTCTACAACGGACGCCCTCTCGGTATCGATCACATCGTTGGTCCCACTGGTCACGTCATCGGGATCGACATGACTGACACGATGCTGGCCATCGCGAGAAAACATGCCCCCATCGTTGCGACCAATCTTGGTTATCCGACTTCCAACGTCGAGTTTCGCAAAGGGATGGCGGACGCGATACCAGTGGTCGACGGTACCATCGATCTGATCATCTCCAATTGTGTGATCAACCTGGCGCCGGATAAACGGAAGGTCTTCAGGGAAATGTTTCGCGTTGCCAAACCGGGTGGGCGATTTACGATCTCCGATATCGTCGCTGACCAGCCTGTTCCTCAGTATTTGGCGCATGACGCTGAAAAGTGGGGCGACTGCCTCTCCGGAGCGCTGACACTCACTGACTACATTGCGGGGATGGTGGGAGCCGGGTTCTTGGGCATCCATCTGATCAAGGCCTCACCCTGGCAATCGATCGACGGTATTCATTTCTTCTCCGTCACCTTAACAGGATATAAACTTCCCGCGAGCGCCCCCGTGTCGGATGTTCGTTATGCCACGCTCCGTGGGCCGTTCAGCCGAGTGGTCGATGAACTGGGCACGGCGTATTTCCGAGGCATTCCCCAGCCTGTCACGCCGGACATTGTCTGTTTGTTGAGCCAAGCTCCGTTGGCATCGCACTTTATCCTGTCCTCTAGCCCGCTCTGGTTGGATCGAGCCGATGACCGATGGATGGCGATCTATCCGGCAAACACTCCATGTACCTGGCAAGGACATTTCGCCCTGTTCGCCGGCCCCTTCATTGAAGCCGCTGATGATGATCACCATGTGTATCGACGAGGCGAACCGGTGGAGATCTGTTCCAAAACCCTGACTGTATTGGAAGCAGATGGCTATGCGCCTCATTTTGCGATCATCAACCGCGCAGGCCGGAACGTCAGCGGTGACGCCGTAACCTGCTCTCCTACCGGAAACTGCTGCTGACGTTCGGTCAGCCTGAGATCGCAGACAACCTTGGTGATGGTTCCCGAAACCGACCGCGACAGTGCGAACAAGAATCCTATGGCGTTGACCCTGCTTGGACAACAGAGCCCTCTCGCCTCCTCAGCAGAGCAATTAAAGATGCTCGGGAGGGTTACGAGCTGCCCCCCCTTTGAGAGACAACTCGAACGCATCGATCTGCTCCCGCTCCGCGCCACCGGAATCACCGTCTTTCAAATCAATGTCGGCAAGCTGTGCAATCAGACCTGCCGGCACTGTCATGTCGATGCAGGGCCTGATCGGACTGAACGCATGTCCAGAGAAACGGCAGAGCAGTGCATGCGCGTGCTTGCTCAGACCGATATACCGACGGTCGACATTACAGGCGGAGCACCAGAACTTAATCCCAACTTTCGCTGGCTCGTTGAACAGAGCCGGGTACTGGGTCGCCATGTGATGGATCGCTGTAACTTGTCTGTCTTGCTCCTCCCTTCCCAAGCGGACTTGGCGGAGTTCCTTGCCGAACATCGTGTGGAAATCGTCGCCTCGTTGCCGTATTACCGCGCAAGCCAGACCGATGCACAGCGAGGCGATGGTGTGTTTGAAAAATCGATCCAGGCGCTCCGCCTCCTCAATCAACTCGGCTACGGCCGTCCTGGCAGCGGGTTATCGTTGCACCTCGCCTACAATCCGGTCGGAGCATTTCTTCCGCCGAAACAAGAAGCGATTGAAGCGCAGTTTCGAAAAGAACTTTTAGTTCGCCATGGTGTCGAGTTCAACCACCTCTATACGATCACCAACATGCCGATCAGCCGGTTTCTTGAATTTCTCGTAGAGAGCGGCAACTACGAACAGTATATGGAACGATTGGCCAACGCCTTCAATCCGGCTGCCGCGTCCGGTGTCATGTGCCGCTACACGATCTCTGTAAGTTGGGATGGCACGCTCTACGACTGCGACTTCAACCAGATGCTCGATCTGCCGGTGGATCATGGCGCGCCGTCTCATATCCGCGACTTCGATCCGGTGCAACTCAATCGGCGACAGATCACCACGCGCAACCATTGCTACGGCTGTACCGCCGGCGCTGGTTCGTCTTGCGGTGGGACGGTCACCTCCTAAGAACTACGATGGAAATTTCTCTGCTCGCCTTCGCACTCGCATTCGCTCTTGCTTTTGCCAATGGAACCAACGATGTCTCCAAAGCGATCGCGACCTTAGTCGGCAGCGGAGTCACCAACTATCGATCGGCTATCGCCTGGGGAACCGTCTGGACTGTGATCGGTGCAGGGGTGGCGGCCTTTGTCGCAAGCGCGATGATCAAGACGTTTGCTCATGGCCTCGTCCAGAACGGCACGGTCATAGGACCGACCGTCACCTTGGCTGTCTTGATCGGGGCAATGGCGTGGATACTCTTCGCCTCACGCACGGGCCTCCCTGTCTCAACGACTCATGCGCTCACTGGGGCCATCGTCGGGACCGGCTTGGTCGCTTTTGTTGGAGACGGATTGATCTGGGGCGCAATTGGAAAAAAGATCGCCCTTCCTTTGTTGCTCAGTCCCTTCCTCGCCTTGACTCTCTCCCTACTCATCCATCCGGCTGTTCGGACGCTTGCAAAAAAATGGGACGGCGCCTGCCTGTGCGTGATGCCGGCCTCCCGTGCATTGGTGGCCATCAATACGCATGGCGGCACCAGGACCCTGTATCAAGCCGCGAGTTTCAGCCAGCCGATCATGGCGGTACCGTCGCAATGCGACCGCGCCGGTTTGCAAGGGCTGGTCATGGGACTCGATACGATTCACTGGATCTCCAGTGGCCTTGCGTCGTTTGCACGAGGCACGAACGATGCGCCCAAGATTGTTGCCATCCTTTTAATCGGCAGCTCGGCCACCGCGTGGCCTGACTCCTCGTCACAACTTGCCGTTTTTGGTGGGATCGCCATCTCAATGGGGCTCGGCAGTTATTTGGGCGGCCTCCGCGTGACGGAAGTTCTCGCTGAAAAAGTGACGAAGATGAATCATGCGGAGGGGCTGTCTGCCAACCTGACGACATCGACCCTGGTCTTCGCCTCCGGTTTTCTCGGATTGCCGGTCTCGACCACCCATATCAGCAGCTCCGCTATTATCGGCATCGGCCTCCTCAAAGGACGGCAGGGCGTGCGATGGAAGACTGTACGCGACATGGTCCTGGCTTGGGTCGTGACGCTACCTGCGTCGGCTCTTCTCGCTGCTATCGCCTACCTCATCCTTACCAGAGTGCTCTATGCCTGAACTATTCACACCGCCTGCTGGAGATTATGGTGATTGCGCCGCTTCTAGCCAGTCTGCTATGGTGACGCAGCATAGATCTTTCGCAATGAACTTCGGTTGAATATTTCGTATGGTGTGGGACCCCAAAGATCCTTGGAGCAGGAAGAGTGATCCGCTTGAAGATGCCCTGAGGCAGGCGCAATCGCAATTCAAGAATCTCGCGCCCTCATTCAAGAATCTGATGCCCTCAAGCGGCTTCAGAAACATCGCCTTGGCGGGACTGCTCGTGTTTGTCGCGTGGCAGAGTGTCTTTATCGTTGCCCCGGATGAGGAGGGCGTTGTCAAGCGATTCGGCACCCCTGTCAGAACAGTGGGTCCTGGCCCACACGGGAAAATCCCCATCATCGAAACCGTCCTACAACCGAAAGTCCAAAAACTCCATCGCGTCGAGGTTGGCTTCCGCACCGATCGGCAAGGCCGCCAGCAAATGTTGGCGCAAGAAGCTCTGATGCTCACCGGTGATATGAACATCCTGGCGATCCAATTTATCGTGCAATACAAGATTAAAGAATCTGCAAACTACCTCTTTAGCGTCGCACAAATCGAAGAAACAATTGGTAAAGCTGCCGAAGCCTCCATGCGGGAAGTGGTCGGCAAGGGCAAGATCGATGAGGCCTTGACGACCGGCAAAGCTCAGATCCAACAGGATGCCCAGGTTCTCCTGCAATCCCTCCTCGACCAGTATCAAGGCGGCATCCAAGTTGCGGCGATCCAACTCCAGGACGTCAGTCCTCCCGAGGCCGTCGCGGCTGCGTTCAAGGACGTGACGAATGCGAAGGAAGATCGAGAGAAACTGATCAACCAGTCTCAAAGCTATCGCAACGATATTCTCCCCAAAGCCAAAGGCGAAGCCGCGCAGATGGTGAACCAGGCCAAGGGAAATGCCCAGGCGCGACTGAATCGCGCCCAAGGTGAGGCTAACCGTTTCTCGGCAACCCTGAAAGAATACAATCAAGCCAAAGACATCATCAGCAAGCGGATCTATATCGAAACCATGGAAGAAATCCTGCCCAACGTCGAGAAAATCATCATCGATGGCAAGGCAGCCGATCGTATGCTTCCGTACCTTCCACTCGACCGTCTCAAACCCAGAACCAGCACAATCGCTGAGGACCAGAAACAATGACCAAGCAGGGATTCATCATTGCCGGCATAATGGTCGTCATGGGGTTGTTTTTTCTGGGGGCCTCACCACTCTTCGTCGTAGACATCACTCAGAGCGCGATTGTGGTCCAGCTCGGAAAGCCTATTCGCAATATCACTGAGCCGGGGCTTTATGTGAAAGTGCCGTTTATTCAAGAAGTCACCTATTTCGATAATCGCCTCCTGGACTATGACTCACAAGCACAAGATGTGATCACACAAGACAAAAAAACCCTCCTTCTTGACAACTTCGCTAAATGGCGGATTATCGATCCGCTCAAAGTCTATCAGAATTTTCAAACCCAACGGGGTGCGCTGCAACGGCTGAACGATATTATCTATTCTGAGCTCCGTGTCGAACTCGGGCGCCATGATCTTCTGGAGATCGTCGCAGATCACCGCGCCGAACTCATGAAAATCGTCACCCAGCGGTCGCATGAGAAAGCATCGGCCTATGGAATCGAGATTCAGGATGTGAGAATTAAACGCGCCGACCTCCCTGAGCAGAACGAAAAGGCCGTGTTCGCCAGGATGCAAGCTGAGCGAGAACGGCAGGCAAAGCAATACCGCGCAGAGGGAGCTGAGGAAGCACAGAAAATCCGTTCAGAAGCGGAAAAGGATCGCGAAATCATTCTGGCAGAAGCGTACAAGGAATCGGAAGAGCTTCGTGGCGCTGGGGATGCGAAGGCCTTTAAAGTCTATGCCGAGGCTTACCGGCAGGATGCTCATTTTTTTGAATTTACCCGTACGATGGAAGCCTACAAGAAAACCTTCAAAGACAAATCCACCCTCGTGATGAGTCCAGACTCAGAATTCTTGCGTTTTCTGAAGCAGCGTTAGCCGTCAGGACAACCCTACGATCTCACCCGTACCTTGGTCGATTTCGATACGTTCCCCTGTAGGCTTCTTCGGCAACCCGGGCATGAGTTGAATGCCTGAGCAGACCGCTGTCAGAAACCCAGCCCCTGCGAGTATTCTCACCTCATGATGTTTTTCATAATCCTTGTTACTGAGCGAATCATTGCCAGACCTCAACGAATCTAAACCAAGTGGCTATAAAACCACTTCATGACGAGAATAGACAAAAATGTACGTTTTTTTGTTTCCCCTCTTTCTTCAAAAAAATCATGGAGTCATTTCAGTTGCCTAGACTCTCGGAAAGCAAGACCGAGCACACCGCCAAGTTCATTGACAAACTTTTCTCTGCTCACATATTATACCGTCGTAAATAGGAGAATCTTTGATGGGCTTTGTCATTTCACCGAAAGTATTAAAAGCGCGCCTTGATAACGGCGATAAATTGGTACTGGTTGACGTGAGGGAGGAGTGGGAGTATTCCCTTGCAAAACTGGAAGGCTCAACCCTAATTCCTCTTGGGACACTCCCTCAATCGCTCGCTCGATTAAGCCATGATTCAGAGATTATTGCCATCTGCCACCATGGCATGAGGAGCGCCGATGCAACGAACTTCTTGCTTCAACAAGGATTCACGAATGTGAAAAACTTGGTGGGAGGAATCGACGCCTGGTCGATTCAGGTAGATGGGACCGTCCCACGATATTAACCCAGTCCTTACCAAGACCCTCTGTACACCCGTTCTCTCCTAACCTGGACAACACAGTCGGTTCTAGCCCATGCGCTCACGGAAATAGTCGATGGTGCGCTCGAGCCCTTCATTCAGTTCGGTTCTTGGCTCCCAGGACAACTCTTGACGAATCTTGCTAGCGTCGATCACACTTCGTACCTGTTCCCCATGTTTGGCCGGCCCATGAAGCTCCTTACATGTCGAATTCGTGTGGCCGACTAAAATCCTGAGCACATCGTTGATTGAGGTTTCTTCCCCTGTTCCAACATTATATGTCCCTTGCGTTTCTTGACCCATCACGGCAAGGTTTGCCTCAACGACATCTTCGACATAGATAAAGTCTCGCGTTTGCCGCCCATTTCCATAGACGATCGCCTGCTCGTTATTCAACAACTTCTGGATAAAGATCGCCACGACCCCGGCCTCTCCATCAGGATCCTGGCGGGGACCGTACACGTTGGCATAGCGCAAGTTCACCATTTGAAGTCCGCTCACCCGTTGATAATAGGATAGATACTGTTCCCCACACAGCTTGCTGATGCCATACGGCGATAACGGCCGCGTGACATGAGATTCGGAGGCGGGATAGATCTCCTGCTCGCCATAGATGGCTCCACCTGAAGAAGAGAAGACCACCTTCCGCACACCGTGTCTGACTGCTTGTTGCAGCACGTTCAACGTCCCCAGGACATTCACTTGGGCATCGAAGATCGGATCTTCTACAGATTTACGAACGTCCATCTGCGCAGCAAGATGCATGACAACATTGGGCCGTTCGTTGCGAAATACCCGTTCAAGTCGCCAACTCTGAATATCGAGCTTGAAAAACCGAGCGGCACGATTGAGGTTTCGCCGTTTCCCCGTGGACAGATTGTCCACCACAACAACCTCATGCCCCTCTTGGATAAGGCGATCGACCAAATGCGACCCGATAAAACCGGCGCCTCCGGTCACGAGTACTTTCATACATGCCTCCATCGCCTATGAATCTGTACCATCATGCGTCTACCTTCTCCCCGATCAGGCTGTAGTCTCACGTGCAAAGCCAACAAGGATCTCCCTATTCCCTTTTCGCCCAATCACGGGAGAATCGAGCACACCTTTGAGCCGAAACCCCAGCTGAACGGCGCAGGCTATAACTTTCTCAGTTACGGCTTCGCGCTGTGCATCATCTCGCACGATCCCTCCTCGTCCCACCTGCCCTTTTCCGACTTCGAACTGTGGCTTCACTAACGCCACTACCTCTGCGAAACGATTGAGTAGGTGGACGACGGCGGGCAATACCAGCGTCAAAGAAATAAAAGATACATCGATCACCGCCAGATCGATCGGCTCAGGAACCGCCGTACGGTCAACATACCGAATGTTTGTCCGCTCGAGCAAGACAACACGCGAATCTTGGCGGAGTCTCCACTCAAACTGTCCGTACCCCACATCGACGGCATAAATGCGAGTAGCCCCTCGTTGCAACAAACAGTCCGTGAACCCGCCGGTCGAACATCCAACGTCCAAACCGACTGCTCCTGTCGGGTCAATGTCAAAAGCATCAAGAGCCGCAGCCAATTTGTCCCCAGATCGACTGACAAAAAGCGGAGGCTGGACGATTTCGATCCGCGCATCAGGCAACACCAATTTCGCAGGTTTATCC
>SWDN01000004.1:176396-187927 GCA_005116775.1 Nitrospira sp. | reverse complement strand
ACGCCATATCGACTAGGGAAACCACTCATCGGGGCATGGATGGAAATAGAAACCTGTACTAGGAACGCTAGGAGGACGGTTCATCGGCCGCGTCGTCTAGAGAGTAGGCGTGGATGCGTTTCTTGCCGTTCTTGTCTTGCACGAGCACTTCTACTTTATGCTCGGCCTCTTCTAAAATCTTGAGACAATTCTTCGAGAGGCGAATGCCCTCTTCAAAGATCTTGAGCGATTCGTCAAGAGGGAGGTCGCTTTTTTCCAACTCACCAACAATGGCTTCCAACCGCGCCATTGCCTGTTCAAATTTCACCGCTGCCACAGTACGCCTCGCTATACATAATGAATCGACAGGAGCCCATTATACTCGGCCACACCGCGATTTCAAACTGAGGAATCGTCAAACACGCGCGTGACCGTACAACTCAACCGTCCGCTTGCCAATTGGGCTTCCAACTCCTGTCCAACCTCCACATCGCCTGCTCGATGGAGAATCTGGCCGTCCGGGACCGTTTGAAGAATACTGTAACCACGTTCAAGAACTGCCAGGGGGCTCAGAGTATTGAGCTGCCCCAGTGTCGCGTGGATTCGGTGGCGATGCTGCGCCAATATCACCCCCATCTGCCCTTCGAGGCGCTTCGAGAATTGCGGGACTATCGCCAGACCTTCCTTGATCGTGAGAATAGGGTTGACATCGGATAGATCGCGCTGCGCCTCGTGAACCCGTTCTCGCCCGGACGCAAGCATGCGTTGGAGCAACTCGCGTAACCGATCCACCGTGTCATCTGTCCGTTGCGCCGCCTCCTGGAGACGAAAACGCACGTCCGTCACCCCTCTGATTCCGGCATCGAGCCGCTGCCGCTCGAAAGCACAATGCCGAAACATCATCTGCCCTATGCGAGTCGTCAGCTCCCGTAATCGTTCCACGATCTCAGCCAATACCGGAACCACAGCCTCGGCAGCCGCAGATGGTGTCGGCGCTCGGAGATCGGCCGCAAAGTCGGCGAGCGTCACATCGACTTCATGACCCACCGCCGACACCACTGGCACATGCGATGCGGCAATAGCACGCACCACGATCTCCTCGTTGAAGCTCCAGAGATCTTCTAATGATCCTCCACCTCGCCCGACAATAATGACATCCACAAAGCTCAACTCGTTTAAGGCATGTAGTGCATCGGCAATTTGCTGCCCAGCACTCTCCCCCTGGACCTGAACCGAAGCAATAACAATATGGAGTGTCGGCCAGCGTCGTCGAAGAACGACAAGGATATCTCGAATGGCAGCACCAGTTAGTGACGTCACCACACCCACCGTCCGTGGAAATGCCGGGATCGATTTCTTTCTGTCCTGATCGAACAATCCCTCCTCCGTCAATCGTTCCTTTAAGTGCTCAAATGCGATCTGTAACGCACCGATTCCTTTCGGCTCCACCGTATCTAGTACAATCTGATATTCCCCGCGCGGTTCATAGACCGTGAGCCGTCCCCGTACGATCACCTGCATCCCTTCTCGTAAGGCAAAGCGAAGCCGTATGGCGCTGGACCGGAACAGCACAGCGCGAACTTGGCTCGTCTTGTCCTTGAGCGTGCAATAGACGTGTCCAGATCCTGGAGCACGGAGATTGGAAATCTCACCCTCCAGCCAGATGTCGGAGAATTGTTGTTCGATTGAGGTACGGAGCAGTCCTGTTAATTCCGAAACCGTTAACATTCGTTTCGGGAGTTCAGCGGGGAAGAAGAGGTCGGGGAAACCGGGAAGGCTCGTGGTACGGCTCCTTTAATCGATGAGACGAATTCGTTCGATCGAGAGCGCTTTGCCGATACTCGCATCAAGCTCAACCAGCACCGCGCAAAAAACTGAAGGGCCCGATGCCACTTCAAATCGCTTCGGCATTCCGGTCAGAAACTTCTCAATCGCCAACTCTTTCTTCACCCCAATGACGGAATGGAGCGGGCCGGTCATCCCAATATCCGTTAAATATGCGGTCCCCTTCGGAAGAATCTGATCATCGGCCGTTTGCACATGCGTGTGGGTTCCGACCACGGCAACGACCTCTCCATCCAGATAGTGTCCCATCGCCATCTTCTCTGATGTGGCCTCTGCGTGCATGTCGACGATCACGGCAGCCGTTCGCTTTTTCAGTGCGGCCAATTCTTTTTTCGCCACCTGGAACGGACAGTCCAACGTCGGCATATAGGCTCGTCCCATGAGCTGGAGAACACCGAGTTGCTCCCCACCTGCAGACTCGACCACCACACTTCCGTAGCCCGGCACGCCGCTTGGATAATTGGCCGGACGAAGGAGTCGTGGCTCCCGAGGAAAGTAGTCGAGAATTTCTTTTTTATCCCAGGCATGATTCCCGGTCGTAATCACCGAGAGGCCAAGATCGAACAATTCTTCTGCCAACTCCGGCGTAATGCCGAACCCGCCCGCTGCATTCTCTCCATTCCCGATCACGATATCGATTTGTCGCTGGGCCACCAATTTTGGAACAGCCCGAGCCACCGCACGACGCCCAGGCTCTCCAAAGATATCGCCGATGAAGAGAATCTTCACTTGGCATACTCCACATACCGACTCTCACGAATCACGGTCACTCGAATTGTGCCGGGATAGGTCAGCTCTTGTTCAATCTTCTTTGCCAAATCACGAGACAATTGGAACGACTCGGCATCGGTAATGTCTTCCTGTCGAACGATCACACGAATTTCTCGGCCTGCTTGAATGGCATAGGCTTTCTGCACCCCTTTGATAGTCGTGGCGAGCGACTCCAGTTTCTCCAGCCGCTTGACATAGGTCTCCAGGGCCTCCCGGCGAGCCCCTGGTCTGGCCGCGGACAACGCTTCAGCCGCGGCAACCAACACCGACTCTGGACAGATCGGCTCGACTTGTTCGTGATGCCCTGCAATGGCGTTCACAATCTTTTCGCTCTCGCCGTACTTCTTGGCAATCTCAGCGCCTAACATGGCATGAGGGCCTTCCTCTTCATGACTCACGGCCTTCCCAATGTCGTGCAAGAGCGCCCCCCGTCTCGCCAACTTCACATCGAGTCCGAGCTCCGAAGCCATGATCCCGCAAATGTACGCGGCCTCACGAGAATGATACAGATTGTTTTGTCCGTAGCTGGTCCGATACTTGAGCCGGCCGAGCACCTTGATCAACTCGGGGTGAAAGTCCGAGAGCCCCAATTCAAAAATGATTTTCTCGGCCTCTTCATACATGAGCTTATCGATATCGACTTTCACTTTCTCGACGATCTCCTCGATCCGCGTCGGATGGATACGCCCATCTTGCATCAACCGTTCGAGCGAGACTTTGGCGATCTCACGACGTAACGGATCGAAGCCCGACACGATAACCGCCTCAGGCGTCTCATCGATAATCAGGTCAATCCCTGTTGCAGCCTCGATAGCACGAATGTTCCGACCTTCTCGTCCAATGATCCGCCCCTTCATGGCGTCGTTCGGGATCGGCACGACAGATATCGTAGACTCGGAAACATAATCACGCACCACCCGTTGAATCGAATTGGTAATAATCTCACGCGCTTCCCGATCCGCATTTTCCCGCGCTTCTTCTAACGTCCTCTTGGTATGTCCAACCGCCTCGAGCCGCGCCTGACTTTCCATTTCTTGAATGAGCAGTTTCTTCGCCTCATCGGCTGTGATCCCCGCAATGCGCTCTAACGCTTCACGATGCTCCTTCTCAACTCGAAGACAAGCCGCTTCCTTAGCCAGCAATTTTTCTTCTCGTTTTGACAACTCCAGATCACGCTTCTGAGCTTCGCTATCCCGTTTGTCTATGACAGTGATCCGTTTCTCAATAGCCTCATCTCGTTGGTGCAAGCGTTTTTCGACGCTCGCGAACTCGACCATCTTGGCCTTCTGCTCCTTCTCACTCTCCTCTTTCGATCGCAGGAGAAGATCTTTTGCTTCCAGTTTCGCTTCTTTGACGATGTTTTCTGCCTCCCGCTGAGCATTCAGTATCGCCTGACGGGCCTGCTCATCTTCTTGCGCCTTCTTTGTGGCGCCCGACGACCGGCGGATCAGCTCAAAGAGGCCGATTCCAAGCAGCCCTCCAATGAGTCCTGTCAACAGATAAGCAATGATTGAAGTTGACATGTAGACCCCCCTTACTGTCGCGAGACGAAAAGCATCCTGCCTCCCAGCCTCGAGTGAGATAACATTATTCAGCGGTCTTAAGATGTAAAGGGGAGCGCAGTGAAACGATGAAGGGCTAGAAAAGGGCGTCCAGAAACGCGGTCTACAAATCTACTCCGAGTACGGACTCGATGGGAATGGATGGCTTGCTGTATTGAAACGAGGGGTACGTCTTGATCGAGATATGTCCCAGGAGGTCGATCGAGGCCACCTTCCACAGCGACGGATCGACGATACCACCGGTCCGCTCCAATTGATCGCGAAACCTAGCCCTCGCGAGTCGGAGCGCATGGTGATGGGCGCCTACCTCGTTCAACATTGTCGCGAGGACCATGAGGACATCGGGTTCTCGGCTATAACGAT
This sequence comes from Nitrospira sp., assembly GCA_005116775.1. Taxonomy (GTDB): domain Bacteria; phylum Nitrospirota; class Nitrospiria; order Nitrospirales; family Nitrospiraceae; genus Palsa-1315. The sequence continues at coordinate 183,407 of SWDN01000004.1, read as the reverse complement.
CAGTCAATCCCGCCAATTCCCGCGCAGCATCAGAGTCCAACCCCAACATCTTGAGCTCAATGGCTCGACGGTATGCTGATTGCTGCGCAATTTCCTCTCTAGCCGACGACGAACGCATCACCTCACCGTTCGCAAGCGTATCGCCACTCACCTGGGTGGCAGCCGAAATCGGTTCTGATGCAAGAGGCTCCGGTACCCTGACATCGATTCGCTCGCGAGCGAGCTGACAATAATAGGTATAGACGTATCGTTGACAGAGTTGCGCGTACGCATCACGAGCATGGGGTTGCTGGCTCAATTCAGCTGCGCGGCCCATCCAATAGAGGGCCTGTGGCTCAAGCTCGTAATCGTGTTGATCGGCGAGCGCACGAAGTTCGTCTACCACCTCACGATAGCGCGCCATACGGTAGTACACCCACCCAACACGCCAGCGCGCCTCGGCACGCTGGGACATCGGTTCTCCAACCTGTACCACCTGCCGATACTTCACAATCGCGTCGTCAAAGCGGCCCTGATCCTCCAACCACATTCCGGCAAACAAGGTGATCTGGCCCTTTTGCTCTGCAGAGAGCGGAGATGTCCCCACTGTACGGGCGATATCTAACAACTTGTCTCCCTGTCCTTGTCGAAGATAGACGCGAGCCAGCCAGACCGACGCTTCATGGGATTCCGCTCCCCCGTCTTTGGACAATGCACGGAACGTCTCTCGGGCTTCGTCATACTGTTTCAACCGTACCTGCGCAATCCCGATCTTCAACTTTACCTCGGCCCGCCGAGGTGACTTCGGATCAGCCGCAAGAAACTTTCGAAATTCCTCGATCGCCTCGGCGTGGAAGGATTGCCCAAGATACGCCTGAGCCCGGGCAAGTCGCTCTTTTGGCTGAACGACCCATGGCTCGCCGCCAAGATTCGAAGCCAGCAGCGCTTCCGCTTCTTTCGCTTCCGCGCTGTAGGCAAACCGAATCCAGAGTTGCATCAATGTCTCTCGGCCTTCCCGTATGTCGTTGTTTCGCAGTTGGCAAGCGCTTCGCCGAAGAAACGCTTGCGGAGTCCCCGGCTCCTTGTCATTGAGTTCGATCGCTTTCACAAACCACGCCGTCGCTTCTGGACAACTTGACGCTTGAAACCACGCTTCCCCTGCTCGATACGCCGCCCTAGTTAGCAGAAAGGAGTCAGGCACCGCCTGCCGAATACTTTCAAACATGTCGGCTGCCTGTTTGGCATCTCCAAGGTTCAGTAAGGCCTCCCCCATCCAGAATCGGATATAGTCGTCCAAGATTGGAAAATCTCGTTGTGCCGTGCGAAGAAACTGAAGCGCCACGGCAGGGTCTCGATCGAGGAACAACACTCCGGACAACAATCCTGCGCGTTTAGCCCAGACCGTGGCGGGAAACCGCTCGATCAACCGTTGCAGCCGACCGAGCTTCAGCAACAAGACTTGATCTTTATTGAGGGTCTTGCCAAGCCGTTCTTTCGGCAATGCTGCAGCCTGAAAGCAATCTTCCGCTTTCTCACACACGTCGCTGCCGCTCGACATTGACGGAGAGGAGTACTCGGCGAACACCTGGTCGAAGGACAGGGCAACCCCACAGAGGCCAATAGATGTGGCAAGAAACACATTTCGCATAGCCCGTTGATGAAGAGAGTCACGCACCTGTCATTCTCCTTTCGATCTGTAACATATATAACAGTGTGTCTCCCCTGTTGCCAGCAGCACCACATGACTCCCCTACCTTGTTCCACTTTTTGACGCTATGGTAGGCTGCCCCATGCAAAACGAAAACGACGCCATCCCATCACTCAGAACCCCCACGAACCTCCTGGCCCTTGACGAAAAAGGGATGGGCAAACTCGTGCAGCAATTCGGATGGCCACGCTACCGAACCGGTCAGATTTTGCGCTGGCTCTATCAACGTCGTGCCAAAGACATCAACCAGATGACGGACCTCGGCCAATCGGAGCGAACAGCGTTGGCTTCACACGCCACGATCCAACGCGCAGCAGGCTGCGTCGTCTTTCGTTCGATCGATCACACGAGAAAACTCGTACTCACCCTCAGCGACGGGCTCACCGTTGAAACGGTGCTCATTCCCGATGAAGACCGCTTAACCCTCTGTGTATCCACACAAGTCGGCTGCACCTTGGATTGCGGATTCTGTCTGACCGGCACCATGGGACTAAAACGCAACTTGAAAGCACATGAAATCATTGAGCAGGTGCTGACTTCCCACGATCATCTGAGCACTAGAGAACGAATCACGAACCTCGTGTTTATGGGAATGGGCGAGCCTTTGGCGAACATGGAGGCCTTGTCAGAGGCTATCAGGCGACTCACCAACAAATCGTGGGGGCTCGGCTGGTCGCCGAGGCGTATTACCGTCTCGACTGCAGGCCTGGCGGCGCGATTGAAAGATATCGCCCCACTCGGCGTCAATCTAGCCATCTCGCTCAATGCCACGACCGATGACCAACGCGCCAGCCTGATGCCGGCCGTCAATGGTATCGCCTCACTCAAAACCTTGCTCGCCGCCTGCCGCCGTTATCCTTTGCGGCCAACCCGACGACTCACCTTTGAGTATGTGCTGCTGGCCGGAGTGAATGATCACGCCGACGATGCGCGCCGCCTTACCAAACTTGTCCGTGGGATCGCGTGTAAAATCAATTTGATTCCGTTCAATGAATTTCCCGGGAACCCCTTCCGCCGTCCATCGGAACATGACATTTCTGCCTTTCAAACCATCGTGAGGCAAGCAGGCCTCGATGTGTTCGTCCGTAAAAGCCGTGGGCTCGATGTCCTCGGCGCCTGCGGACAATTGGGTAATCTCGCACCTCAGTATACGGAACGCGGCTTGACACAAATCGAACCCCGTTGCTAGCATACACCGTGCGCATCGCCCAACCATGACTTGGCTCTACTCTCAATACATCTTGCGAATCTCATGGTTGGCTGCAGCGACCGGTCTCGTCTTCGCCTTCACATCGCCCACCTTCGCAATGGAGCCTCGCGAGTTCGTTCTCTCCAATGGAATGAAGGTCCTGCTAGTCGAAGTTCCCAAAGCGCCGGTTGCAACGGTCCAAGTCTGGTACAAAGTCGGCTCGCGTAACGAAGTCATGGGCCGCGCGGGCCTCTCCCACATGCTGGAACATATGATGTTCAAGGGCACCGCCAAATACCCCAAAGGCGCCTTTTCCCGCCTTATTCGCAAAAACGGCGGAACAGACAACGCCTTCACAAGCCAAGATTTCACCGCGTACTTTGAAAATCTCGCAGCCGATCGCGTAGAGCTGGCCCTGGAGCTCGAAGCCGACCGCATGCAAGGTCTCGTGCTCGACATGCAGGAATTGACAACGGAGAGAGAGGTCGTGAAGGAAGAGCGGCGCCTTCGCACAGAGGATGACCCTCAAGGCGCACTCGTCGAGGCGCTCTTCGCCCAAGCCTATCTCAGCCACCCCTACCATTGGCCGGTCATCGGCTGGTTCGGCGACTTGGATGCGATGACGCTCGATGACTTGCAACGGCATTACGACACCTATTACTCACCCAACAACGCGACCCTCGTCGTGGTAGGCGACATCAAAGCCGACAGCCTCCTGCCCGCGATCAAACAGCTCTTCGAGCCGATCCCGCGAGGACCGGAACCCAAGCCGATCGCCTCCATGGAGCCCGATCAAAAAGGTGAGCGCCGTTTCCTCCTCAAGCGGGATGCACAAGTCCCGTTCGTCATGATGGGCTATCGCGTGCCGAATTTTACAAGCGAAGACTCGTACGCCCTCGACATTCTGGATTCGATATTGTCGCATGGGAAAAGCTCACGCTTGTACCAGAGCCTCGTATACGAGCAAAAGTCAGCGCTGGCAGTTGGAGCGGAATACAGCCTGCTGCAGACCGATCCTGGTCTGTTCTACTTCTATGCCCTTGTCAGCCCAGGCCAGAAACCGGAGTCGGTCGAGGACGCCCTGCATCAAGAAATCAAGCGCCTCCAGACAGACCCGCCGACAGAGCAAGAACTCCAACGGGCAAAGAATCAGGTCGAAGCCACTCATATGTTCGAACAGGATTCCAACTTCCGGCATGCCATGTTGCTCGGACAGGCCGAATCCGTCGGCGCTGGATGGCGAAAAATCAACCAGTTTGTCGAACAGATCCGGGCGGTGACCACCAAAGATATTCAACGTGTCGCCCGTCAATATTTGACGGAAGATAACGATCTGTTGCGATCCGGACCGCTTGGCCAAGCCCGGCGTACAATGGATCTTGTGAAGGGGGCATGTCGTACCCACGGAGGAGAGCGCAATGACTCTGCCGGTTGCGGGCGAGCAATTCAAACAGAATCACTGTGACGTTGTCAAGCCGATGATGCCTGTGACACAGGCAAATCGGTGGGGTATAGTGAACACCGCCCACACCAAGCAGGGCAGTACGATTGAACTATGGCTCATTGTTCTCAACTTTCGTTCCTAGCTGGTCCTCCACAGCCCCTGATCCTCACGCTGGATAGCCGAGGAAGGACACCGTTCGAGCTGTATCGCTTGATCGCATCTCCCACTCAGCCATCGTTCCTACTGGATAGCGGAAAGGGTACCGGCAGCGGGAACAATTATTCATTTCTTGGGAGTAGCCCCTACTCCGTGCTGACAGGGCGACAAGGACAGACCTCTCTTCGTACCTCTGAAGAAAACGAATATCCGTCGAACGATCCCTTTGAAAGTCTTTGCCGCTTATTTGCCAATTCCCAGATTAAACCTCCTCCAGGCCTGCCTCCTTTCTTTGGTGGAGCAGTCGGCTACCTCAGCTACGACCTCGTGCGTGAATTTGAAACGCTCCCCTCTATGGCTAAAGACGATCTGCAATTGCCTTATCTGCAATTCGGTCTGTACGACATTGTCACCGCCGTCGATCATCGAACCGATCGCCTACAGATCATTTTTTGTCCGCCCATGGAACGGTTTCTTGGAGAGCCTCGAGAGAAGCTCTATCACGAAGGTGCAACCAGACTTGCAGAGTGGGAAGCCAGATTGAACGCCCCCCCCGCTCCTCTCATAGATATACCGTCTCTCAATCAGATGGTCTTTCATCCAGACCAACCTCGGGACACCTATCTAGACCGGGTCCGACGTTGCCAGGAATATATTACGGCGGGTGACATCTACCAAGCCAACCTGTCGCATCGATTCACCCTGCACCCCCCCAACACCTACAACGACAGCACAGACCGACAGCCCTATGAGCAGGAGCTCTATCGACGCCTCCAAGCCGTGAACCCCTCCCCATTTTCAGGGCTCATGCACTTCGACGACGTCACGCTGATCAGTTCTTCACCCGAACGGCTCGTTCGCTTACAAGACCGCCAGATAGACACGCGCCCTATTGCCGGAACCAGACCGCGCGGGGTGAATGCTCCAGACGATCAACGACTCATTACCGAATTACTCGCGAATGAAAAAGAGCGCTCGGAACATCTGATGCTCGTCGATCTTGAGCGGAACGACCTGGGCCGTGTCTGTCAATTCGGCAGCGTGCATGTTGATGAATTCATGGCCATTGAGCAGTACTCTCACGTCAACCATATCGTCTCGAACATCAGCGGCGCCTTGAGGCCTGAGGTCACACCTTTCAATCTGATTCAGGCATTATTTCCCGGAGGCACCATCACAGGTGTGCCGAAAATCCGCTGCATGGAGATCATTGAGGAACTGGAGCCAGTGCGCCGCGGCCCCTATACCGGATCGTTCGGGTACATCGGCTGGAACGGCAACCTCGATCTCAATATCGTGATTCGAACGTTGGTATGGTGCGCGGGCAAAGGATATCTACAGGTCGGGGCCGACGATTCGCTCCTACGGGAGCCGGATCTTCATGCGGGACCAACATCTTGCCCGACTTCGCCGATCTGCGGACGCGATAGGTCTGACCATCCCGATTCCCGAAGAAAAGTGGCCGGCGCTTTTACACGAAGCGATGACGCGGAATGACGTTGGAGACAACCGCGCCGACGCGTACCTTCGCATTACCATCTCCCGAGGAGCCGGCGGCATCGGGCTCGACCCAGCTTTGTGCCTAACCCCCACTGTGGTCATTATGGCCAAACCTCTCTCTCCCCCTGCTCCCGAACAATATCGTACCGGCGTGAGCCTGATCGTCGCCAGAACGAGACGGAACCTGCCCAGCGCGCTTTCCCCTCAGATCAAGGCCACAAACTTTTTGAATAATATCCTGGCCAAACGGGAAGCGATCGCGGCCGGCGCCTTCGACAGCATCCTACTCAATTGGGAATCGCATCTGACGGAATGCACCGTCAGCAATCTTTTTTTCGTCCAAGCAGGGAGGCTCTGCACCCCAGCGATTGAATGCGGCTTGCTGGATGGCATCACGCGTGACATTGTGCTCACCCTCGCCAGAAAATCGCAGATCCCCGTCGATGAAGGATATTTCGGAGTCGAGGCGATTCATCAAGCCGATGAGTGCTTTCTTACCAATACAAGCATGGAAGTGATGCCGGTCACTATGGTGGACGGAAACCCCGTGGGGAAGGGGACGCCGGGACGTTTGACTCAGCAGCTCCACAGACTATTTATTGCCAACCGCGCGCGCTTTATAGAACCCTAAGCGCCCTCACATTCCTCGTAAACCCCTTTGATTTCACGCTTTATTTCTAGTTGCCATCGGGCATAAGACCTGCATTTTCTTGACACACAGTGACAGACTGATATCGTTGCAACCATGCACAACACATTTTCTCAATTAATGACACCCCTTAAACGGCATGCAGCCGTCGGACTCGCCGTAGCGGTAATCGCAGGGGTCAGCCCACTGGCCCTCTCTGTGTCAACAACTGCGGCTGAAATTTATCAGTTTATCGGACGTGACGGTTCGATCTCTCTCACGAACGTTCCTTCAGATTCGCGCTACCAAAAGGTTGAGATTGAATCCAGCCGATTCCACTCAACCTTGTCTGAACGGGAACTTGAGCCAGTGATTCGTCGACATTCTTCACGACATCAACTCCACCC
>SWDN01000004.1:130901-176296 GCA_005116775.1 Nitrospira sp. | reverse complement strand
GCCGGAGAGAATGCCGTCGACCGCTATCAAGCGCTTCCCCCTTACGATGAAACCAGGCAATACGTCAAGAAGGTGCTCCGATATTACCGCACGTTCCTCGTCCGCGACGGTGTGATCACGGAGCGTCCTGTCAACCGACACGCCCCCGAAGAGACAACAGCAACCCCCGCGATTTCTTCTGAGCTTTCTTCTCGCTGACCACTTCCCCGCTTGACAGGCGGCTATGCTGTTGCCAGCCCACCCGCTTGGTCTCGGGGAAATCAGACCGGTAATGGGCTCCGACGCTGTTCTCTCTCCACAACGCGGCTTCCGCGACACATTGCGCCACCTGCACCATATTTTTCACTTCCAGCGCTGCACGACCTGCGAACGGCTGGGTCACGAGTTGGGCCCATCGCGATAGCTGCGCGCAGGCGCGGATGAGTGATTCCCCTGAACGAATGACCCCCACCTGTCCCCACATCGTTCGCCTCAGAGAGCTTCGCAATTTTTCTGCATCGTCTAGTGCGCCGAATTGACCTGCTCGAAGCGTGGCATCCTGAGACGACAATGTAGGAGGCTCCTGCCGATCAGCAAATGCGACGGCTGCCGATGCCGCTCGCGCACCGAATACCAACCCTTCGAGTAGAGAGTTACTCGCGAGACGATTCGCCCCATGCACACCACTACAAGCCACCTCCCCTGCGGCAAAGAGCCCTGGAACCGTCGTCGCACCGTTCAGATCGGTCCAGACCCCGCCCATCATATAATGTGCGCTGGGAGATACAGGTATCCATTCCTCCGTGATATCGATGTCGTAGCGAAGGCATGTCGCATAGATCGTCGGAAATCGCCGCTTCACAAACTCGGTTCCCAAGTGGGTGACGTCAAGATAGACATGACGCGCTTTCGTCGCCGCCATCTCCGCCAAGATGGCCCGTGACACGATATCTCGCGGCGCTAACGCTCCCATCGGGTGGTATCGCTGCATGAAGAGGGCCCCCTTACTATTGCGCAACTGCGCGCCCTCTCCGCGCATCGCTTCCGAAAGCAAGAATGGCGGGCTCGACGGCAAATACAGCGCAGTGGGATGGAATTGCACGAATTCCATATCTTGAAGCACCGCCCCCGCACGTAGCGCCATGGCCATCCCATCACCCGTAGCATTTGGAGGATTGGTCGTCCGCGCATACACCTGCCCGGCACCACCGGTCGTTAACACGACCGCGCGAGCCGACAATACAAACTGGCGACCTGACCCTTCATTCAGCACGATGGCCCCGCAGCAACGCCCATCATGCACGACGAGGTCCACGGTAAAGTGATGATCTAATCGCTGAATACGCTCCTGACGATTCACCTCGGCGATCAACACTCGTACCATTTCATTCCCTGTCGCATCCCCCCGAGCGCGCAGGATACGGCTTCGGCTATGGGCCGCTTCCCGAGCGAACGCAAACTTGCCACCGATTTTGTCGAACTTGGCCCCCCATTTGATCAATTCTTGAATCCGATCAGGTCCTTCCTCGACAAGGACCCTCACGGCCTCTTTCCGGCAAAGTCCATGGCCCGCTTTGAGCGTGTCGGTTAAATGGATGGCCACATCGTCTTCTTCACTCATGGCCACCGCGACCCCGCCCTGGGCGTGGATCGAACTACTCTGAAGCGGATGCCCTTTCGTCAATACCAAGACACGTCCGGCACGGCTCAACTCCAATGCTGCGCGAAGACCGGCGACACCGCTCCCGATGACTAAGAAATCAGCCTGTAGCGGATCGCGGGATCGACGAGATCGCATGAGTTATTTTTTCTTGGGAAGGAGTGCAGGCTCGACAATGGCCTGCCGAGATTTTATCCCGAAGGGAACATCGCCTTGAATCCCGCGCAACAGAATCGACTGTGTGCCGACCCACTGCAACTTTGTATGGCCCCGCTGGCGGAGCCCCAGATCGTCTGCATCTTTTTTCCACAGCCCCTGCCAATGCACAAAGACATCGATGTTGTCCCCATCGATCATCACACGCTCAATCGCAAAGTCCACCGTGATGGCGCCAAACGTCTCGAAATCGCTGCGAGCCTCTTCCCGTAACCGCTCAAGCTGGTCAATCGGCATCATGATCGAGGCCAGCGCTGACGAGTCTTTCCTCACATACGCTTGACGAAGGGACTCGACGGCCCGATCGATACGGAGATACCGTTCGTGATCTTCGGGATATTGAACCTTCTTGCCTCCACAGCCGATGCCAACCAACAATAGCAAACCGAGCAGGAGCAAAATTGGAAACCGTGGAAGCGTGTATAGAGACATCGTGAAGCCAGTATATAGGAGTGAGTATGAGGCAGGTCAAGCAGAGCTGTAATCCAATGCGCACCGCATCACCGGCCCATGAGACGTTCGGCCCCAGTCCAATCATGATCAATTTATTCCATCGATGAGCTTGCAATTTCCCGTGAAAACTTCTACACTCCTCCTCTTGCAGGAGAGATAACGCATGTCCAGTGTGCTCAAAAAACGCCGTAAAAAGATGCGCAAGCACAAGTACAAGAAGCTGCGCCGGCGTCAAAAATTCGAACGTCGTAAAAGCTAGGCTTCACCCGATATGGGGGAGGAGAGGTCCATGCCAGAAGGCAAAAAGGTTCGCATCCGCGTCCGGACTGTGAACTGTGTCTACGTTGGCGACTTTCTCATTCCTCCTATGCGGAGCCGTGTATCCGATGCGATCAACGAAGAGCAGCGACTCTTTATCAGCCTCACCGACGTAGTGATCGATGAGAATCATCGCTCGGACTACGTGGCGATCAACAAAAACCTGATCGAATCCATCGCGCAACTGTAGTTGTCAATAACATCTCTGGCTTCAGTCCCCCTCCACTGTTCTCCCTTGGTTTTCCGTAGTCACCTCCTCTAAGATCGATTTCACCATGTCCACCTTCTCACGATTTCTCCCGTTTCTGAAGCCCTACTTCTCCCGCATGATAGTGGCAGGCTTGATGGTCATGGTGGTTGCCGCCATCAATCTTGGCCTCCTGAAGTTAGCCGGCTCCCTGTGGGACATCATTACCATACAACACGACCAGTCAAAAATGACGGACATGATCGCGGTCTTTCTCGCGCTCGTCGTCCTGCAGGGTCTGTGTTCAATGGGCCATAGCTATCTGACCGCATGGATTTCGCAACGGATCATCGCCGACTTTCGCCGGCACCTCTTTGGACATCTGCACACCTTATCGGTGAGCTTCTTCGCTCGCCGACGAACCGGCGAGCTTCTTTCACGGCTCATGAACGACGTAACAGTCATCCAATCGGTCGTCACTGAAACACCGATCGACAGTGCAAAGCACCTCGTGACCTTCGTCGGTGGAATTACCTTCTTGCTGACGATGAATTGGCGGCTCTGCCTCTTGATCCTGATTCTCCTCCCGTTGCTCGTGCTTGTGGCCAAGGGATTCGGCCGCAAGCTGAAATCCCTCTCGACCGCGATTCAGGATCATACCGCAGCGATGAGTACCCTCATCGAGGAAGTGATCTCCGGCATCCGGATCGTGAAGTCCTTCGTCCAAACACAGCGCGAAGAGACTAGGTTTGCGACTCAAGTCGAACAGACTCTGGCATTGACCATGCGAAAGGCCGGCGTCATGGCGGTATTTATTCCTGTCATCACCCTACTGACCTTCTCCGCAGCGGCGGCAGTGGTGTGGTATGGGGGACAACAGGTCATCGACGGGAGCGTGTCACCGGGCGATCTTTTTGCCTTCGTCCTCTTTGCAGGAATTCTGGTCGGCCCCTTCAGTTCCGCTGCCCGCGTATTCGCACAGATCAGGGAAGCGCAGGGCGCCACCCAACGGGTGTTCGAAATTCTCGATACTCGCTCCGAGGTAAGCGACTCCCCCACCGCCACGGCATTGCCCACCGTCTCAGGACACATCAGGGCTGAACATGTCCACTTTGCCTACGACCCACGCCAACCGGTCTTGACGGACGTGTCGTTCGAAGCAAAGCCCGGCGAGCTCGTCGCCATCGTCGGTCCCACCGGGGCCGGAAAAACGACTGTGATGAACGTGCTTCACCGTTTTTACGATCCGACTGAAGGACGGATTACCATCGACGGGCACGATCTCCGTGACGTCACCATGGACAGCTGGTATCAGCAGGTCGCGCTGGTTCCGCAAGAGACAATCCTGTTCGGCGGAACGATTCTCGAGAATATCCGCTACGGGAACGAGAAGGCCACTCAGGAAGAGGTGGTGGCGGCGAGCCGTGCGGCCCATGCGCACGATTTCATCATGAACTTTCCAGATCAGTATCAAACCATTGTGGGGGAAAAAGGAATCAATGTGTCGGGCGGGCAGCGGCAACGTATTGCCATTGCCAGGGCCATCGTAAAAAACCCACGAATCTTGTTGTTGGATGAAGCCACCTCTGCCCTCGACAGTGAGTCAGAACGACTCGTGCAAGAAGCGCTGGAACAGCTGATGAAAGGTCGAACGACCTTTGTGATCGCCCACCGATTGACGACCATTCAGCGAGCCGATCGTATCCTCGTCCTCAACAAAGGGTGCCTCGTGGAAACCGGCACCCATGCCGAACTGATGGACCATAAGGGGCTCTACCAGTATCTCTACACTCTGCGGCTCATCGAACTCCCCTCATAGCAGGATGCTGAAAAATCCCGCCAGATGCTAGACGCTCTTAAAGAATGGCGGCTTATGAGAGTGTTTATATCCCGATCGTCTCGATCACCCGCATATCTTCGGAAGTGAGGGTGAGCTGTTCTGCCTGGAGGTCCTCTTTCATATGTTGTGGATTCGTGGTGCCGGTCAACGGGAGCATCCCAATCTGCATCGCAAATCGAAAGACGACTTGCGCGAGACCAGCCCCTAACCGTTGGGCGATGGCTCGAATAGCCGGCTCTGCAAAGATTCCTTGATTCGCGGTCAACAGCGAAAAACCTTGATAGATGATGTTGTGCGCTCGGCAGACCTCCCTCACCTCCTCATCCCATCCGAGTGCCGCATAACAACGGTTTTGCACCATCATGGGTTTCACGACTGCCTGAGAGCAGAGCTGGGTGAGTTGATCGGCTGTGACGTTGCTGATCCCGATCATTTTCGTTTTCCCTGACCGATAGAGTTCTTCGATGGCGGCCCACACCTCCTGGTCCGCATCTCCCAATCCTCGACGCTGATAGGGACCGTGTAAGACATAGGAATCGAGGTAGTCGGTGCGCAGGTGAGCCAGCGAGCTGTCGAAGGACTGCGTCACTTGGGTAGTGAGATTTGCTGACGCATCGTAAGGAGTGCGATGGTCCTGGCCATTCGTCGGCGTAAACTTGGTTTGAAGAAACAGCCGGTCTCGCGTGATCCCTTGCTGAGCAAGAGCCAGTAGAGCATCTCCCACCAGGGCTTCTTGGTAATGGATCAGCTGATTAGCCGTGTCAATGGCAGTGAAACCAGCCCCCACCGCGAGCTGCACCAATTGCGTCGTGGATTCTTTTTTCCACGCCGTGCCATACATGAATGAAGGAACCGGCACATTGTTATAGGAGGTCAAGGACATGATGTATTCTCCAAGGCGAACAGACTGCTGGTACTTGAGAGGGTATGCTGTGATCCGTTACGAAGAGACGGAACGCCGGGCTCGAATGAGGTTCGACACCGAATAACCCAACTCCTGGGCCCGCTCGACCAGACGCCGATAGGTAGGCTCCTCCAGCTGAGGGGTTCGGGACAAAATCCAAAGATATCGACGGTCCGGAGTACCCACCATCGCGGTGCGATACTCCGGATCGAGATCGAGAACCCAATAGTTTCCCTCGCGGGATGAGCCAAACAGTCTGGCGAACCAGTTATCGAAAACCACCGTGAATCGCGCATTCGTCTTGGCATCGATCACCGTCGCCACGCCTTCTGCCTGCTCAACTTTGCCGGTATCCGTCACACACTCATTGTGCACACCAACTGCGCCATCAAGACGGCTGGAGTACATCGCCTTGGAGTCCACGCAGTGACGCTGAAACCACATCGGAAGCCGTGCAATTTCATACCAGGTGCCGGCATAGCGGGAAAGATCCACCGATGCCACTGTCGGCAGATCACCTCTCGAATCCATTCCTGCGCAGGCCCCCAACGTGAGGCATAAGACCGCCAGTCCAAAGCCGGCGCCCACAGTACCTGAACGGTTAGCTCCGCGTCGTATCGGCGACGTCCTCATCAACAACCGCCTCTCATCTGTCCTCGCAAGCAGGCCGCGGCCTCGCGCTATCTCCCAAGAGCGATGCTATTTACGGACAGCGATCCCGTGGGGGTCCGCCGTTTCTTTTCCATCTTTCATGTTCGTGACGATCGCCTGGCCCTTATAGTGTCCGACCTTGCCTGCGCTATCTACGTGGATAACGCCGACACCAGGAATCGTCCCTTTGGCATTGTGCGCCATCTTGTCATTCCCTGTGAGCGGATTAGGGCCTCGTAAGCCGACAAACACATACTGATCATCAGGCGCGTTCTCCAAGAGATCGGGAGCTGGGTCCTTGTTTCCATCCGTCACCAGATCGATCGAACTCACGCTCAGGTTTGAGAGAGTATCGATGATTTCGATATTGTTCCCTGCGCGATCGGCGCTCCAGACATACCGCCCGACTGCGGCCATCCCGTGTGAATCGGCAAATTGGTCATCCCGCTGAGACACCAGCTTGGCTGAAATAGACTTTGGAAGGGTGGACAGATCGAGGGCATAGACGTCATAGGAAAGAGGCGCCACCGGCCAGCCGCCACCGGAATTGACATACATCGTCTCACCGACCTGAATGCCGCCACAGCCGGCAGGATGAATTTCATTATTGTTGAGTGTGGCCACAAGGCTCATCGGCGTGGTCGTCACATCGAACACCAACAGCCCACCTCCTCGCAGCGTCACAAACGCATAGCGACTGGACGATTCCGTGATCGGGCAAATCGGCGAGGTGTCCGGACGCTCGCCTCCTTCCAGCAAGGCGAGATTCACCACATCCTTTTCGGGGTCGAACTTGTATGTATGCGCCGCATAGTCGGTCCAAATACGGACGAATTTCTTTTCGATGATATTCGCCGCAATCGCCATCTTCTGGTTGGGCGTCGGCCAAGCCGCATGAACATTCTTCCCCATCGATAAGCAGGCCTCGGGTTTCCGTGTTTTAGCATCCATGAACAAGACATGGCCGCTCAGGAAAGAGAGGATCGCATGATCCTGGTCCTTGTTAAAGAACAGCATATGCGGACGCCGAACCGGCTTCTTGGTTGCCTCTTCGCAAAATGTGTTGATCTCACCGGAGAGATCGATCGTGACAGCCGGCTTTGCAGAAGCAGGACTCGCCGCGAGCGACGCGCCGTCATAGATATAGAGAAAGCCGCCGCGTTCATTCCCTGTATCGGATTGATCCGTCAGCCACACTTCATAGGCAAAGACCGGAGCGATGCCCTCGACTTCCACTCCCGCCACGATCAGAATGATCGCCGTGAGCGCGAGAATAAAACGAGAAACACTTCTTTTCGCCAAACCGTACATTGCCGTCATGGAGCCTCCTTCAAACAGACATTCAATCACCTGCGAATCGATAACGACGACCACCCCTATAGAGCCGGAGAACCGGCTATAGGGTAAAAGGATTCCCGCGAGAGATCAATGGCCTATCTAGAGTATGGAACAAGCCGGAATCGTTCATGCCGGCTACACCACGTGAAGCGTGGATCGGCATGGCGTGAGACGTGATGCGGAAGAGATGGACTGCTGCGGTCGAGAAATTACGAGTTACGTAGCCCGTTTCTCTATGTTGTCTTTCGAGATCACATCGGTACTCCGAGTCAGACCCTGCGGAGCTCGACCGCGACGTTCCGCTTCTTCGCTCGCCTGGCGTGTTTTCATATAGATGATTCTCGCGCCAGGCTTGAATGTCAGGTAGTACCAGATCCATTCCGACATCACCCGCACGCGACTGCGGAACTCAATGAGTAAAAAGACATGCACCACACACCAGAGCAACCAGGCGGACAGGCCGGAGAGGCGCAAGAGACCGATCTGAGCCACAGCTTGCGCGCGTCCGATCGTCGCCAGCATGCCTCGATCCGTATAGACAAACGGACGGCGCTTGCCCGTATCGGCCCCCTCACGAATGAGCCTCGCGACATAACGGCCTTGCTGCACAGCGACTGGAGCGATTCCCGGCAGAGGGCTCCCTTGCGGATCGGCACAATGTGCGGCATCACCAATGACGAAAACCCAAGGGTCTTCTGGAATTGTCAGATCCGGTTGAACCTTGATTCGTCCGGACCCATCCTGTGGAAGTCCAAGTGAAGTCAGAAGCGGCGATGCCCGATTGCCTGCCGCCCAGACGATATGTGTGGACCGAATGAATTCGCCTCCGATCATCAAGCCATCGGCACGAATCTCGCTCACCAGGCTATTGAGCTTGACTGTGACGCCTTTGCGTTCGAGCACAGCCGCCGCTTTCGCCGACAGATCGGGACTGAACCCCGGTAGAACGCGAGCACCGCCTTCCACGAGCATAATGTTGAGGTCGTCGAGGCGCAAATTCGGAAAATCCGGTCCCATGGCCTTCCGCCCGATCTCAGCCAGCGAGCCGGCCAACTCCACACCGGTCGGCCCTCCCCCCACGATCACGAAGGTGAGTCGCTCTCCTGTGCCGGTGGCCATGCGCCGACGCTCAGCCTCCTCAAATGCCAGCAGCATTTTCTCGCGAAGATAGACGGCATCGGCAAGGGTCTTCAGTCCCGGCGCAGATTCCTCCCACGCGTCGTGCCCAAAATACGAATGCCGCGAACCAGGCGCCACGATAAGGACATCGAATGTTATCGGCCTACTGTTCCGCAGCCGTACGTGCCGAGCCGCACGATCGATGGATACCACTTCATCCATCACGACCCGAACATGCGGGTGCCGACGAAAGATCGTGCGCAATGGCCACGCAATATCGCCAGGAGACAGAGCAGAAGTGGCTACCTGATAGAGCAACGGCTGAAATAGATGGTGATTCGTCCGGTCGATGAGCACCACATTCGCGCCGCGTAGCGATTGCGCAGCCGTCAGGCCTCCAAACCCTCCTCCGATGATGACCACTTGCTTGTGAGACATAAAAGAAACCCAGCCTCGCAGACTCACGAATATTCGAGAATCGCGCAAGCTACACAGGCTCCGTTGTGGAAAGAAAGTCGCCCCCTGACTCTAGCCGAACCTGTAAAAATACGCCCGCAAAATCTACCCTCATGGCCGGCTGCCTCGAGCGTTCAGAAGCACTCTCCTTGAGGAGGCTCACAAGACATCCACGAGTGTAGTGATTCATGCTGGTCTTGTCTTATTCAGGGCAATCCTGGCCCGATTCACTTTCGCCAAGATCTCCTGTGCCGTCTTGGTTCACACCAACGGTTTCAGCGAGGCATTACGCTGGGTCATATACGCGTCAATGGCCGTAATCAGCTTGGGGACGCTGCGGAATACACCGCGACGAATCTGTTTAGTCGTCAGGTCGCCAAAGACGCGTTCCACCAGATTGAGCCACGAACTACTCGTCGGGGTGAAGTGCATGTGGACGCGCGGGTGGCGCGTGAGCCATCGCTGAACCGTGGGGTGATTGTGTGTGGCGTAGTTGTCGGCGATCAGATGCAGAGCCTTGCCCTGAGGAATGTGGCGATCAATCAGACGCAGGAACCGCAGCCACTCCTAGCGTCGATGGCACGGCAAGCAGTGGAGAGGATGGAGCCCTCCGCGACATTGAGAGCCGCGAAGAACGTGAAGGAGTATACCCGTACGGCATAATAAGTAAATCTATTTATGCTTCCCCTTGCTATGTTGGTAGAACGCGGCTGCTCAAACTGAGCACTGCGAGAGATGATTCGCTTCGAATCCATTCATGGTCTCTGCGCCGCTACCATGAGTAGATTACTCACGGATTCACGGATGAGCTGGATCAGCGGTTCTGGATAGACTCCTAGTACGAGGATGATCGATGCAACAAATCCGAGCGCGCATACGGCCGGCCAACTGAAGAACTCTGGTCTCTGCACAGTCTGTGCTTCAGGAAGCGCTGCCGGTGCTGTTACCTCACCGAACAGGGTCACGAACAGTCGAAGGTAATAGTAGAGACTCACGACGCTGTTCGCAATCAGTGCCAACACAAGCCACCACAAACCAGCATCAACACCGGCCGCGATTGCATAAAATTTCCCGATGAATCCCGCCGTCACAGGCGAGAACTCACCGCCGAACCGGCCCAAGTCGGCTGAACCGATCGGCCCAATACAAGATAAGCAACGGTGCGAGAGAAATCCTCCCGATGCCCGGGAGGATGCGGAAATACTATTTTGGTACGCGAGACTGGCGGGATAGACGAGACACGAGGGTTCGAGATCTGAAGTTCCAAGTTTTCTGAACGTCGAACCCAGAACTTCGAACCTCGGATCGCGCCTTTCTCGCGAGTCACGCGCTTCACGCGCCATGCCTTGTGGTCCTGGCAGCCTTTTCCGTATCCTGATAGAGTAGGATTTATTTTTTCAGAAAGTCTGCCCCCCCATGTCCATCCAGTGGTTTCCCGGTCACATGAATACGGCGCGCAAAGAAGCGGCCAAGACGATGGAGGTCATCGATGTCGTCGTCGAAGTGCTCGATGCGCGTATACCGACTGCCAGCCGCAATCCGCTGATCGAAGAGCTTCGCCTGGTCCGCCAGCGTCCGAGCCTGAAGATTTTGAACAAGGCCGATCTTGCCGATCCGGCAATCACACAGGCGTGGCTCGACCTCTATAACCGGCAACCCAGCGTCAGCGCCGTGGCTCTTTCTTGTCATCGTACGGGCGACGCCGCCAAGGTCCCCCAGTTGTGTCAATCGCTCGCCCCTCATCGCAACAGCAGCGCGAAGCCGCTGCGCATGCTGATCATGGGAGTCCCCAATGTCGGTAAATCGACCTTGATGAACATGCTGCTCAAGCGCCGCATCGCTCGCGTGGGTGACGAGCCGGCTGTGACCAAAGTCCAACAACGGCACAAATTGAACGACCGCATGGCCATCACCGACTCGCCCGGACTGTTGTGGGGGACCATCGAGGACCCTCACGTGGGCCTCCTGCTCGCGACGATCAATGCAGTGGGCCATGCAGTCGTGGATGACGAAGCGGTCGCCGAATTTCTCGCCGGCATTCTGCTCTCGCGTTATCCAGCCCGTCTCACAGCCCGCTACGGATTTGCCGTGGAAGGACTGACGAAGACAAGCGTGATCGATGCGATTGCCAGAACGCGCGGCTGCCTGCTGACCAGAAGCGGCGGAGGGTTGGACCGGGACAAGGCGGCGAGAATTCTCTTATCGGACTACCGCAACGGCACACTCGGCCGCACCAGCTTGGAGATACCGGATAGGCAGATAGAAGAGCATGCGCACATAGCGCGCGCATAAAACGAGCGGGTAGCCCCACGAGATGCATGGTTCCGATTGCGTTCTCGGTTTGTACCAGTTATATGATAGGGCGTGAGGGATCGCCGCCTCCCTGAGGAGAACCGACACAGCATTTCGATACCTGCTTGAACCTATGCGCAATAATCCAGCCATCAACATCCTTCGATGGGCCATCGCGGTTCCGGCCGGTATCATGCTGTGGTTCGCGGCGAACCATTCTATCGGCATCGCATTCGGCATTCTCCATGGGTTTGACCGTGTCGAGGAATTTTGGGAAGCGCCGGATATGGACGGGGTTCTCATCATCGGCACATACATCATCTTTATCACGAGAACGATTGCGGCCGCCTCGCTTGTGGGCGCGATCATCTACCTCGTGCCGAACTATCACAAACAGGTTGCAATCGTCGCCGCCGCGCTGGCATCCAGCATCGCGGTAGGCTTTTTGGGGTTCATCTTGTTTCAGGACGCAACGGCAGATGCCGGCCTCGCTCCAGATGGCTGGTACAAACATATTCTGGACATGCTGAGCATTATTTTTGGCGCCATAGTCGGCGCGTGGCTGGCATATGGAAATCAGAAACGCCGGGCTCGATCCGGCCGGATATTGCACAATCCCACCGGCGCCAGAAACCCTGGCGCGTAGCGCGCAAGAGCACGGCGGGAATCCTCCGTGCTTACGTCTTCCTCATCCGCCCGTTTCCCATCGTGCCCACCATGACGACGACGCGCGGGTGAGGAGGAAACGCCTGCTCAATGTGCGAGTGTCCATTGCTTGTGAGAATGATAATTCCGTTGTGACGCTCTATGCGCTGGAGAAGATGAGCGGTCTCCTGATTCGCGAATCGGTCATGGGCCTCATTGACTGTACCGCGCGTCCCGAATAGGGCATCGGCCTCATCGAAGTAGAGAATCGCGCCGCTGGATTCTGCTTTGTCGAATACGTCGTTAAGATTTTTCTCTGTCTCACCGATGTATTGGCTCACCACCGCCGACAAATCCACCCTGAACAACTCTACCTGCAAGGAGTCCGCTAAGGTCTCGGCGGACTTCCTTCGGCGGAGCGCCGTGGAGCCGGACAGAATCAACACCACTGCTGATGTTGCCGTGGGCTTCTTCCTTCGACGCGCCGACATGGTCTTCTTTTGTTCTACTGATCGGATTCGTTGCCCTGTAGTGACGCGTTTCGCCATGTCTATCCTTACGCTCCTCCCGATATCTCAATACTCATCAGAATACTGAACGGAACATTTCAGACTGTGGGGACACAGGTTGCGGATTCTATCTCTAATCGACCACAATGGCCAGTGACCAGCCCTCACATATTCAGACATCAGAAGGCCCTCGCCGGAGGAGGCTTTCCCTCTTCCCCTCCGCCAGGCAGCTAAATGCCCCGATCACTCATCAGCATACAGGTCCATTCACGACAGACCCCCTCGTTGACACACGCCTCATCATCGCACATCTCGCCGGTATCCCATCAGACACCACGCCCTGATAACGATGAACAGGCTGATTGATCAATGACTCGGCGGGGCGACAGTCGTAGACGGGCGGGCAACAGCAGTTCGCTCTTCGATCCACTGGTACAGAACCGGCAAGACAACAAGCGTGAGGAAGGTCGAACTGACGAGTCCGCCGATCACGACGACAGCCAGAGGTCGCTGAACTTCCGATCCGATCCCATTGGAAAGGGCAAGCGGCACCAATCCCAGTAGCGCAACGAGAGCCGTCATCAAGACGGGGCGGAGACGCATGACGCAACCGGACAGCACCGCCTGCCTCACATCCATACCCTCCTGCTGGCGAAGCGAATTCATGTACGACACCAACACGATGCCGTTCAACACGGCCACGCCAAATAGGTTGATGAAGCCAACTGAGGCCGGCACGCTCACATATTCCCCCGTCACCCATAAGGCGACAATGCCTCCGATGAGCGCAAACGGCAGATTGCAAATGATTAGCGCCGCTTGTTTGAGCGAGGAAAACGACGAGAACAGGAGCAAAAAGATCACGGCAATCGTGATCGGGACAATGATCTTGATGCGGGCCATCGCCCGCTGCATATTTTCAAACGATCCGCCCCAGACGACCGTGTACCCTTCCGGAAGCCTGATCTCTCGGGCCATTCGCTCCTGGGCCTCAGCCACAATACCCCCGATATCTCGTCCGTGTGTATTGAAACTGACCGGCAGATACCGTTGAAGTTGATCGCGGTTGATGCGCCCCGGTCCTTCGTGCATCCGGATGGTCCCGAGATCGCTGAGCGGAATGTACGCTCCGCTGCTGGCCGTCAGTCGAATGTTTCCGATGGTCTCGATGCTGTTCCGATACTGTTCCGGAAACCGCACGACCAAATTGAACCGTCGATGTTCTTCGTACACCCTGGTCGCAGTTTGTCCTCCGATCGCAGTGGCGATGACTTCGCGCACATCCGAGACATTGATGCCGTGCCGGGCAATCTTACCCCGATCGATATCGATCGTAATATACGGCTGGCCAAAGAGTTGCTCTATTTTTAGATCTTCGACGCCCCGAATCGTGCCAAGAATACCGGCAATCGCATCCCCCGTCTTACGCAGCTCATCCAAATCCGGCCCAAACAGTTTGACCGTCACTTCGGCGCGCACCCCCGAAATCAATTCATCCACCCGTTGCTGGATCGGCTGGCTGATCAGAAAATTCGCGCCGGGCACCGTTGCCAGCCGCTCGCGGACTTTCTCTTTCAACTCCGCCATGGTGGAGGCCGTCGTCCATGTGTCGATCGGATGCAACATCGCAACTGAATCACTTTCGTTCGGTTCCTGGGGGTCATTCGCCAATTCGGTGCGTCCGAGCTTGGACACCATCATCTGCACTTCGGGAAACTCCATCACCGCTTTCTGCACCTCACGTTCGATCTTGATGGATTGCTCCAATGAAATGCTCGGCAAGCGGATCGTGAGGGGGGCCATCGTGCCTTCATTGAGAATGGGGACGAACTCCGACCCCAAAAATGGAAACAGCGCGATACTGCCGGCCAACATGAACCCAGTGGTTGTCAGGACCACCGCCCGATGCCCCAACGCCCAACGCAACACCGGAAGATAGGCTCGCTTGGCCCATCGGAGCACCAAGGGGTCGGTTTCGTTGTGGCCCGCCTTCATTGTCAGTAAACACAGGACCGGCGACAGGGTGATCGACAGAATGAGCGACACCATCAGGGCGATCATGATGGTAAAGGCCATTGGCCTGAACATTTTGCCCTCCATACCCTGGAAAGAGAGGATGGGCATGAAGACGATGATGATGATGATGATGCCGAAGACCACGGGACGGGCGACCTCCCGCGCGGCATTGAGAATGATGGACAGTCGAGGCAAACCCTGGTGACGGGAGTCCGACAGATGCCGATGGATATTTTCCACCAACACCACAGAGGCATCGACCATCATGCCGATGGCGATCGCCAAGCCGCCCAACGACATCAGATTGGCCGTCAGATCGACTTGATCCATCACGAAGAACGTCACGAGCGGCGTGATGGTGAGCGTCGCCGCCACGATCAAGGCGCTTCTGGTATCGCCTAGAAACACGAATAACACCACCACGACCAGGAGAATTCCCTCGCCCAGCGCCTTATAGACGGTCTTCAACGCGGCCGAAATCAATTCGATACGATCGTAAAAGGGAACGATTCGCCATCCTGCCGGCAGCAGCCCCTTCTCCTGTATCTCGGCGATCTTGACCTTGATGCCCTCCACGACGTCGCGGGCATTTCCGCCGCGCAGCATGAGCACGATCCCGGCCACCACCTCTCGCTCACCGTTCAAAACGACAGCCCCGTGACGAATAGCGTGGCCGATTTGGACTTGGGCGATGTCATGGATATGCACGGGAGTGCCGCCTGACTCCTTGACGACGATGTCTTCGATATCGCTCAATTTCTTAATCAGTCCCGCGCCGCGGACAATGTACTTTTCAGCGTAGGTCTCCAGCACATTGCCCGCGGCGTTCGCGTTGTTGTTCGCCACGGAGGCAAAGACCTCGTCCAGCGAGAGATCGTATTTACGCAAGAGTTCTGGTTCGACCAGCACCTGGTACTGTTTGACGTACCCACCTTGCGAGTTGATGTCGATCACGCCAGGGATGCCCTTGAGCAGCGGACGGATGACCCAGTCCTGCACCGTTCGCTGTTCGATCAATTCACGTTCGACGGCTGCCTTGTCTAACCCGGCATGGGGAGGGCCTTCCAGATAATACTGATACACCTCTCCCAGTCCCGTGCTGTTCGGCGTCATCATCGGCTCGGACCCGGGCGGTAAATGTTCCTGCACTTCGATCAACCGCTCGAGCACGAGTTGGCGGGCCAGATTGATATCCATCTGATCGTCGAACACCACCGTAATCAACGACAGTCCGACTTTGGTGAGCGAGCGGAGTTCCGTCAGATGCGGAACCCCGGTGACTTGTTGTTCGATGGGAAAGGTCACCAGCCGCTCGACTTCTTCGGGAGACAAGCCGGGGGCTTTCGTGACGACTTGCACGAGCACGCTCGTCACATCGGGAAATGCGTCGATCGGAATCGTGCGGAAGGCATAAAACCCCAGAAGGGTCAGAAGGCCGGCGAACGTCAGAATCAGCAGGGGGCGACGCAGCGAAAACTCAATGAGTTTGTCGACCATGCTCAGTCTTTGGGCTTCAACAGTTCAGATTTCAAGGTAAAGGCTCCTTCTTTCACCACGATTTCCCCTTCCCGCAATCCCTCGAGGACTTCGGCGAAGATCCCGTTTTTTTCGCCCACTTTGATCGTCCGCGGTTCAAAGACGCCTGGTTCTTGCTGCACAAATATGAAACTGCGATCCCGATCGTGCTGAATGGCTGCTTCGGGAACCACCAGGATATCCGCTGCCGGCTCGGACGAGACGCGGATTGTCGCGAACATTTCCGGCTTCAGACGGCCGGTGGAATTTTCCATGGCAAGCCGCACCTGCATCGTCCTCGTTGCGGTATCGAGCACATCGCCCACGTACAAGACGGTTCCCTGGAACACGTCGTTGGGATACGCCGTGACACGGACTTCGACCGGCTGATTCGGAACGGCAGTCGCGCGCTGCACATAGGAGACATCTTTTTCCGACACGTTCGCCACGACCCAGACCGTCGAGAGATCGGCCACCGCAAACAATTTATGAGTCGTTTCGACCAACTCGCCTTTGGTGAGGTCGCGCGCGATCACTCGTCCGGCAAAGGGGGCCACAATGGGAACCTGCGAGCGGATCGTTTGAGTCCGCTCCAAGGATTTGATTTCTTTGTCGTCCATGCCCAGCAACCGGAGTCCTTCGAGCGCCTCCTGAGCCTCGGCGCGGATGCTGATCATTTCTCCTTCACGGCGCTGCTCCTCTGCCTGACCGATGACTTTTTCTTTGAAGAGAAACTGCGCCCGCTGGTAGGCCTGCTCCGCCACGTGCCGACGCGCTCGCGCCTTGAGATACGCAGACTGGGCGAGTCCGAGGTCTCCGCTATGGAGCACTGCCAAGATCTGTTTGGCTTTGACCATCTGTCCCAAATCGGCATGGACCTCGGCCACCCGCCCACGCACGAGGGTCGTAATGTTCGCCAAGGCATTTTCGTTCGGTCGTACGACGCCGGGAAAGGTGCGATAGGTGCGAAATGCCGTCCGGACGGCCGGCTCCAGCGTGATACCGGATCGGGCGACTTCATCTAGCGGGAACCGAACAAGACGGACCTCCTCCGCCGAACGCTTGGATACGTTCTCTACCGCCGAGGGCGTGGCCGGGGCACGGTCACAGCCCGTGAAGGAGGTCAACGACAGCATGCCGAACAAGACCATGCACGTCATACTCAAAAAGTTTCGCTGAGGCGAGCCATCCTTGCATCGAGTGATAGAGAAGTCTGAAGAAATGACCATGCCGCTCGTCTGTCCTTTGTTCATTTAGAGTGGACCACCCACAGCGCGCTCAAACCGGGTGAGCGCCAGGGAGAGTTCGAAGCGCGCCTGATTGTAATCCACGGTGATCTGGCGTTGGACCCGTTGGGCATCGAGGACATCCAGAAGGCTGGATGCGCCTTGTCGGAAGCTCAGTTGGGCGATGCGAAGCGCTTCTTGCGCTTGTTTCAAAAGTCCTTCCTCATAGACAATGATCTGATCTTGCGCTGTTTCCGCTTCCCGAGCATGTTGATTGATGGCGCGGGTGAGCTCATTCCTGGACCGAACCAGCTCTGCCTCTTCTTTTCGTTGCGTACCGAGCGCCGTCGCAATATGCCCTTGCTGCAGATACCATACGGGCACCGGCAGACTCATGCCTCCGACCACCGCCTCGCGGCCAATCTCCCTCGCATACCCGCCGAACAAAGTCACGTTCGGCACACGGCCCTGCCGCTCCTTGGTGACGGTCGATTCAGCCTGCTCCACCAGTTTTCCCTGCCGTTTGAGGGTGGGATGTTGCGACAAATCCCTCGACGCCATCTGCTCCGGATCCAGACGATCCCGGAGCGACCGGAAATCTCCTTGCACCTGGTACCGAGTCCCCAACGCTCCAGACGTCAACGTGTCCAATCCGACAAGTTTCACGCGCACGGAATTTTTGGCTCTCGCCATCTCTTGCTTGGCTTTGAGCACCTCGACATCCGCCTTCACCGCTTCGAATTGAGGGCCTTCGCCGGAACGAACACGCGCTCTGACAATGCGCGCCACTTCCTGAACGATCTCCAAATTCTGCTGAAGAAGGTCTACCGTCCGTTCCGCCAACAGCAGCTCGTAAAATGCCTGCTTCACCTCCGCAACAAGATTGAGCTTGGCTTCATCAAGGCCAACCGTCGCGCTGGCCAGACCGGCGGCTGCAGCTTCCTTACGGGCCGCCCGCATGCCCGGCCATTCCACTGTCTGTTCCGCCGTCACGGCGTCTTCAATCAACCCTTTCCCGATACTTGGGTCTCGAGCTCTACCACTCGCCGTTTGGACACCGACTGTGGGGTTGGGATAGGCGCCGGCTTGAATCTGTCTGCCCTCATTTTGTTCGATCACACTCCGAGCGCTCGCGATCGCCGGATTCCGTTCCAGCGCCAACTCGATGATACGGTCGAGGTCGAATGTAAGTAACTGGTCTTTCGCATAAGCGAAAGACGGCATCAACGCCCCACTCGTCGCCACTGCTACCACCACGGTTGTTATTACGACACAATTCCAAAGACGAGCCGGCATATGCTGCCTCCTTCGGAGTCACGATAAGCTTGTTCAATCGAGGTCGAAGACGAAACAGGCCGTCGAGGCTACGCTAACTGTGTGCGGTCGGAGGATGTACCAGTCGAGAGATGAGCAGGGTAGACGGAGGAGTCTCTGCCATTAAGGCAAGGAAACAGCTTGACTCACGATCGAATACACTCACGCGAGAAATGACACCGCCGTCCGTCGCCCCTTGCGGCGAATCGTCCTCGAAATCGGTTTCTTCCCAGGCATCACTGAAATCGCAAGCGTGCCCACTCCCGGTATCACCGGTCGAGTCGCACATGATATCGGAGGACCACCCAATCTGCGCAGCCGGAAAAACGGTGCATAGCAGAAGCAGCGCGAGGACGAAAATAGAGAAACATGAACGGATCGTTACCACAACACCTTATAAATACGAGGATGACAAGATTGTCAACTAGTTCGCTGAAATATTGAGGCGGCTCCCCCTGGCGGTTGTGACCATCTCAGACCTTCGAGACTATAGTACCTTTCTCTACCCCTCGGTTACAAGAACAGTTGTACATCCCCGTTATTCATGGTGGTCCATTGCGAAGTCGCCCGAGTGAGCATGCGCAGAAATCATGGATCGGCGATTGCGCGGATTTCAAAGCGAGAGATCCTCCGAAGGCTGAAGCGATAAGGATAGCCGGTCGATTCCAGTAGAACGACCACGAGAAGGCCACCGTAAATTTTTATGCTATTCTTGTCGGTACAGGGAGATTTGAAGCGATCAATCTCTTCCGGGAGTGATGCCGATGATCAGAAATACTGTCCTCGCTTTGGGAATCTGGATGCTCTCAGGCTTCGGACTGACTGTCGGCGCCGGAGCGAACGATGCCGGCCTTGAACGCGCAGGATTGGCGCTCACCACACTGGACGGGTTAGGGAACATCGGCCAGTACACCTCCGTGACCGTCGGGGCTGACGGCTTGGGCCTCATCAGCTATCACGACGTGACCAACCGCAGCCTCAAGGTGGCCCATTGTTCCAACCAAGCCTGCACGTCCGCAACCCTTACCACTCTGGACAACACAGGCGAGGTCGGTCAATCCACGTCGGTGACCATTGGAGCCGACGGCTTAGGCCTTATCAGTTACTACGACGTGACCAACCGCAACCTCAAGGTGGCCCACTGTTCCAACCAAGCCTGCACGTCCGCGACCCTTGCCACCCTGGACGACACAGGCGATGTCGGTCAGGACACCGCCGTGACCATTGGGGCCGACGGTTTGGGCCTCATCAGTTACCACGACGTGACCAATGGCAACCTCAAGGTCGCGCACTGTTCCAACCAAGCCTGCACGTCCGCTGCCCGTACCGCCCTGGACAGCACAGGCGAGGTCGGTCAAGACACCTCTGTGACCATTGGAGCGGATCGTCTGGGTCTTATCAGCTACTACGACGCAACCAACCGCAACCTCAAGGTAGCCCACTGTTCCAACAAAGCCTGCACGTCCGCGACTCTTGCCACTCTGGACAACACAGGCGAGGTCGGTCAGGACACCGCCGTGACCATCGGAGCCGACGGCTTAGGCCTCATCAGCTACCACGACACGGCTAACGGCGCCCTCAAGATCGCTCATTGCTCTGACCTCTCCTGTGTTCCTGCTGCCACAGAACGGTTGAGCATGACGGGATCCCACCGTGCAAAGAAACCTGTAACAGGATGGCTATCCGTCAAAAAGAAAAAGAACAGTGCAACCGCGGAAAGGGAACCTCTACGGGACGGAAATTTCTAAATGAAGCTCCCCGTAGCTTGGTGCGGGGCATTCGGCGAAGAAGAATACCTATCGATCCAGCCTGCCATGGCGGCAAGTGAGACGCAGATCCGATCACACTATTCCAGCTTTCACATCAACCCCCTTCCTCAACGCTATGGGCCAAAGAGAGCGCTGTTCATCGCAAGATGAACGGCAATACTTGCGGCATAGCCCAAAGGGACAATCCCAATGAAACCAGGCGCGTCCGCAATGATTCAAAGATGTTGCGTTCACTCATCGTATTGATGAACGTCATGGCGGAAAGGAGAAACAGCAGCAGCTCGGCATATTCAAGCAGGTTATGGCGCAGGATCTCAGCGGCGGCGTGGGATTGGTTTTGAGAGGCGTACGCGATCGCCGTCAGTATCCAGATCGCGCCTGCCGCCACCATGACGGGTTTTGACTTCCGCAGATGAAGACTTTCTTCGACAATCACCAACGCATAGGCAGCCAGAAACACCGCGACTGCCACGTAGCCTATCCAATGTTCCGTAAAGCTCAACATCCCTGCATTTCCCCTTCAGCCTTTCCTCTGTTCCGACGGCTTTACTAGCATAGTCCTCAGTACTGTCCCAACAGTATTCGAACAGAGCCACTAATCTCGATGAGGCATATCGGGCCGCCCGAACAAATCGCCCCGCGGAAAAGAGTTCCGGTGGGAGACACTGCTATTGCTGCGCGTTATTCCCCGCAAGAAGTCTGAGTTTAGAGAACAGGAGGGTGAAATAGCGTAGAGGCGAGAACCAGCGTATGGACGGATGGTGATGTGTCAGCCACAGATACTATGTCGACCGAAGGCGTGAGGTGAGGAAGCGCAGATGGAACCGAGAACCCTTCTGATATCGATTCGGCGAGTGAGTCAGCTGCAGCTCCAGGATTCAGCAGAGTGACAGGCACACCGAGCATTTGCATCATGATACAGAAGCAGAGCAGCATGACCGTAGCCACGCAAATCTTGCCGAGGCGGCTTACCATGAAACGATTGTGACGTAGAAGAAGCATCCATCTTCTTTGTACGCCTCTCCTAGCCTTGTTACAAGAACAACCGCACGGAACTCCCCCACAGTGCTCGTTCGGTCATCGAACGACGAGCACGGCGCAATTCGCGTGCTGCACCACCCGTGTCGACACGCTCCCGATCAGAAACCGCGCGATGGCGCCGAGTCCTTTGGCCCCCATCACAATCAAATCGGCTTTCTGTCGGGAGGCGGTCTTCATGATCTCTTCCGCGGGATTCCCCAGGTAACAGAGCGGCTCGGCCGTAAATCCGGCCTCGATCAGTTTCTGCACGCTCTGTTCGAGCATTTTCTTGCTTGCCTCCTTCAACCCGGGATACATGACCAACGGCAATATATGGAGCACGCTCACGTGAATCGGCGCTCGCTCACCCTTGCCGGTCGAACGGTTCGGCTGAAGCTTGGTCAGCACAAACTTCAAGGCTTTGGCCGATGCCCCCGATCCATCGGTCGCCAAGATCATCCGGCGCAACGGCACCGCCTCGCCCTTGACGACAAGCACCGGACACGTCGCATGATGAATGAGATTCGTCGAGACACTGCCGAGCATGAAACGGTCGAGTGCATCGAGCCCCTGGCTGCCTACCACCAAAAGTCCGTCCCGTTTTGGCGCCCGCTTCAAGATCGTCGGAGCGACCGCTCCTTGCTCCTTACGGGCCGTACCTGCCAGCTTCAACGATGCCAGCTGTTGTTCGGCCTCTTGGAGCGCTTTGGCCGAACGCGCTTCCATGCGCTGTATGTCTTCCTGAATGTACCGTTCGGTGCCAGCCATGACCGGCTGCGAGAGAAACGGGGCACGGAGTGCGGCGACATCGAGCACATGCAACGCAGTCACACGTGGTCGCTCGACAAGCGGCAACGTCGCGGCCCAGTTCAGTGCCCATCCTCCATACTTCGATCCATCCGTCGCGACAAGTACATTCATGGTGCCCATCCTTTCAGTTACGCTCTCTTCAGGTTCGAATCGACAGGCGATACCGGCTGCGCCATGCGTTCGGCGGCAGCGCTTGTCTTCTCCCTGTCATCGAACGACAAGCACCGCACAGTGCGCGTGCTGCACCACCCGTGTTGACACGCTCCCGAGGAGAAACCGGTCAATGGCGCCCAGCCCCTTGGCCCCCATCACAATCAGATCGGCATGCTGCTGTGAGGCCACCTGCATGATCCGTTCAGCAGGATTCCCCTGTCGATGCAGAGGTTCGGCCGCAAATCCCGCATCGATCAGCTCCCGTGCGCTCCGCTCGGCTAACTTCTGGCCTGTCTCCTTTTCCTTCAACTTCCGCTGCTTGATCCACGGTATCGTGATTCCAACTTCAAAGGGGGCCAATGGGCGGCGCGCCGTGACATGGATGACGCTCACATGAATCGGCGCGCGTCTGCCCTTGCCGGTCGACCGATCCGGCTGAAACGTGCTCAGCACAAACTCCAGAGCTTTGGCCGATGCGGGCGACCCATCGGTCGCCAAGGCGATTCGCCGCAACGGGACCGCCTCGCCCTTGACGACGAGCACGGGGCAAGTCGCATATTGGATCAGTTTCGTCGAGACGCTGCCGAGCATGAAGCGGTCCATGGCATCGAGGCCCCGACTGCCCACCACCAGAAGCCCATCTCGATTCGGCGCGCGTTTCAGGATTGTCGGAGCAACCGCCCCCTGTTCCTCGCGGACCGTGCCCGTGAGTTTCAACGACGCCAACTGCTGCGTGGTTTTTCTGAGGGTTTTTGCCGCGCGCGCCTCCACGCGCTGCGCCTCTAGCTTCGTCCGAAACGGCAAACGAAGCCACGCGCTATCGAGCACATGCAACGCGGTCACATTCGGCAGCTTGACCAACGGCAACTTGGCTACCCAATTGAGCCCCCATCGCCCATACTTCGATCCATCCGTTGCCACAAGCACTTTCATGGCTTGATTCCTTTCATATGAACGCCCAAGTCCTTCTGTTATACGATAGAACTGAACCGTTCTCTGAATGCATCCGCAGACAATCCTACAACCGAGGCGCACCGCCCTACCGTCTGCGCATCTACCATATCCTCCGGAGCCAGACGGATCATGTAACGCCGTGCGATCTGATACGACTCGGAGGCGACATCCACCAATCGAACCTTCGCCCGGCCTGTAGCGGGATCCAACATCTGCTTGAACGGAATCGGCGTGAACCGCCCCTGCTGGATCGAAACCATAGCGGCATTGCCTCCGTCCAGGAGGAACTGCGCCGCACAATAGCCGAGATCGCGTGTGTACTCCATATCGAACGGGATCGGATCGGCACAGCGCAACTCATACCCAACGTTCTTGGACACAATCGTCGTAGTAAGACCGAATCCCCCCAGCACCCTGCTGACTTCACGCTTGAGCACGTCCCCAATTTCGATCTCCGAGAGTCTGATGTGGCCATGTTCATCTCGTTCGACATGATCAAGTCCGCCCAAGTCTTGAGGGTCCAGCACCTCGACTAACCCCTCGGCCAACACGGCGACACCGTCGAATCGTCCCTCGCTCGCCCGTTTAATGATGGCCGCTGCCAATGTATCGACCAACGTCGCCAGCTTTACCGGTCGCTGGCGGAATTCTTCTGGAATGAGCGTCAAGGTCGCGCCAGCCGCCTTTCCAATTCCCAACGCCAGATGGCCGGCTTTCCGCCCCATCGTCACGACGAAGTACCAGCGAGAAGTCGTATGCGCGTCCACCATCAAGTTTTTCACAATCTCTACTCCGACATGTCGTGCGGTCTGAAATCCAAACGTCGGAATGCCGTGCGGAAGATCCAGATCGTTATCGATCGTCTTTGGCACATGCACGACGTGAAGACGACCCGCCGCCTTTTCTTCCAACTTGAGCGCGGAATAAGCCGTGTCGTCGCCGCCAATCGTAATCAGCCTGGTAATGCCCAACCGAGCCAAGGTCGATACAACGTGCTCGAGCGATTCCGCCTTTTTCGTGGGATTCGCCCTCGACGTGCCAAGTAACGAGCCGCCTCGGAAATGGATGCGACTCACTTCCTCGGTCGAGAGAGGTTTTACGTGACTCTGGCTCCCTTCCATCAACCACTTGAACCCGTCGGGGATGCCGATCACATCGCAACCACCCACTATGCTCCGGATCGTGGCGGCACTGATGACACTGTTGATCCCAGGCGCCGGCCCGCCTCCGACTAAGATGCCGACGATCGTGCGAGGAGAATTCATAATAGGAACATTCCCGTGATCTAATCTGAGCTTCTTAAATACACCGACCAATACACTAACGCGACGAGGATCGTTCCGCCCAGGACGTTGCCAAGCGTGACCAGCGCGAGATTGCTGACTGCGTCAGCGACTGAGAGTGGCGCCGACGTCCCCCCGGCGAGCGCCACGCCGATCGGGAGAAAATACATGTTGGCGACGGAATGTTCAAACCCGCAGGCGACAAACCCGGTGATCGGGAAGACGATGGCGAGAATCTTATCGGTCACACTTCGCGCGCCCATGCACAACCAAACTGCCAGACAGACCAGCACGTTGCAGAGGACGCCACGGGCCACCGCCGAAACCGGATCGAGCGCGATCTTATTGCGCGCAATCTGAACCATCATCTCTCCGACAGCGCCATCGCCCATGTTCTGTATCCCGGCCAGCCATACTAAGACCGCTGTGCCAACCGCTCCGACCAGGTTGCCGAGATAGACCCATCCCCAGTTCCTCATGACTTGTTGTGTCGTTACCCGACCGGAAGCCCAGGCCATGGCGATGAGGTTATTGCCGGTAAAGAGTTCTGCTCCGCCCACCACCACTAGAATGAGCCCCAAACTGAACGTGATCCCGCCTGCCAAACGCATAAGTCCAAAGGCCGACGGCTGACCGATGGCTCCCGTCGTCATCGTAATCGTAAAGAATACCGCGCCCAGCGCAATGAAGGCCCCCGCCAAGACGGCCAGGGCGAACATAGTCAGGACCGGCATCGCGGCCTTTGTGACGCCGACTTCTCGCACCCGCATGGCAATCTGCGCGGGAGCGTAGGCATCGAGCAGGGAACTCTGTGTGGAGGGTGTCGTATCCATCGAGTAATTAAGCGATCAGCTTTCAGCCCTCAGCGGTCAGCTCGAACTATCTTTGAGATCCGTCCACTGAAAGCTGACGGCTGATCGCTGACAGCTATAATTATGTAATCAATTGGCGGCGCATATGCCCCATCTCCGCTTCATCTTCCGGATCGAGTTCATCCCGTTCGACTGGCTCCACACGCACAGCAGACACCTTGTACTCAGGACACTTGGAGCTTTCGTCTGCACTCGACGAGAGCAATGCATTCACCGTTGAAGCAGGGAAATGAAAGCTGGTGAAGAGATGCCCCGGCAGGACTCGTTCGCTCCCCACGACAGGGAGCAGGGCATCGCCTCGGGTACTCACCACACGAACGATCTCACCGTCGCGCAGATGCAGCTCCTTCATGTCGGATGGATGCATTTCCAGCACGTCTGTATCGACCAATTCGAGAATGTCCGTCCGTCTGGTTTGAGCCCCGCAGTTATAATGTTGAAGAATACGGCCCGTCGTCAGCACGAACGGATAGTCGTCCGTGGGCGCCTCACCAGGCGGCAGATACTCAACGGCGACA
This sequence comes from Nitrospira sp., assembly GCA_005116775.1. GTDB lineage: Bacteria > Nitrospirota > Nitrospiria > Nitrospirales > Nitrospiraceae > Palsa-1315. The sequence continues at coordinate 150,279 of SWDN01000004.1, read as the reverse complement.
AAGCGCGCCTTCCCCTTTGGAAATGTCTCCTGGTGCATCAATGCTGTCCCTTCGTGCGTGGCGGTCGGCACCGGCCATTGCAACCCGGCATGCTGGTCCAGCCGGTCGTAGGATAGACCGGCGAACATCGGCGTCAGTTTCGCGATCTCGTCCATGATCTCCGAGGGATGCCGGTACGGCATGGGATAGCCCATCCGGGTTGAGACTTCGCAGACCACTCGCCAATCCGGAAGAATCCCGTGAGGCGGCTCTACGACTTTCCTGATCCGCTGAATACGCCGTTCAAGATTGGTAAATGTGCCGTCTTTCTCGATGAACGAGGCGCCAGGCAATACCAGATGTGCAAACTTCGTGGTCTCGCTGAGAAACAGATCTTGCACCACAAGAAACTCCACCTGCTTCAACGCCTCGTGCACTTTCTTCAAATTCGGGTCGGTCTGCGCCACGTCATACCCGATGATCCAGAGCCCCTTGAGCCGGCCCGCAATCGCCGCATCCCACATGTCGGGCGTTTTCATTCCGCGCTTTGTGGGCAACGGACGTCCGGTGATCGTCTGGTGCAGCAATGCCAGCTTCGGGTCATCTAAACTCTGGTAGCCGGCGAAGTAGGTTGGGAGGCAGCCCATATCCGAGGCCCCCTGCACATTGTTTTGTCCACGCAAAGGATTGATGCCGGTGCCGGGCTTTCCGATATTACCGGTCGCTAGGGCCAGGTTACAGAGCGCGATGACCCCGTGACTGCCCCAGCGGTGTTCCGTGACACCGAGACCATGGCAGCAGAACGAGGCGCCGCTGCTCCCATAGAGCCGTGCCGCCTGGGAGATGAGATGGGCCGGCACACCGGTGATAGCTTCAGCCGCATCCGGTGTGCAATCAGAGACCGTCTTGAGCCAGTCATCGATGCCCTCGGTCCTTGCCGCGATGAAGGCCTGATCGAGGAGCCCCTCTTTCACCAAGACGTGGCCCATCGCATTGAGCAAGGCGACGTTGCTGCCTGGCCGCAATTGCAGGTGCAAATCGGCCAGGCGCGCCAGTTCCGTGCGCCTGGGATCGATGACAATCACAGGCACCCCTCGCCGATGGGCCTGCTTGATCTTGGCCCCGACGACGGGATGGGACTCGGTTGGGTTCGCTCCCACCACCATTATAAGGTGAGCCCGATCAAGGTCCTGAATGGAATTGGTCGCCGCAGACGCCCCCAATGTTTCCATCATGCCTGTGACGGTCGCGCTGTGGCAGACGCGGGCGCAATTGTCGATATGGTTGGTCCCAATCACACAACGCATGAATTTGCCGAAGAGATAATTTTCTTCGTTCGTGCCCCGGCTGGATGAAATGGTTGCGAGAGCATCAGGACCATGCGCGCCCTTGATGCGAGTAAACTCCTGCGCGACCCGATCCAAGGCCGAATCCCAGGAAATCTCTTCCCAATCATTGCCGCGCCGCAGCAGCGGGACTCGCAGCCGATCAGGCGCATCGTTGTAGGTCCAGCCGAATCGTCCCTTCATACAAGCATGGCCCTGATTCGAAGGCCCATCATCTGCTGGAAGCATCTGAACCACTCGCCCATCCCGCACACCGGCATCGAACGCACAGCCGACGCCACAATAAGCGCACGTCGTGCGCACCATGCGAGTAGGGCTACCCTGTTCAAGCACAGTTTTCTCCACGAGGGCGCCGGTCGGACATTCCTTCACGCAGGCGCCACAGGAAACACAGTTAGATGTGGCAAACGATGCAGTCTCGCCCATGAGGAGTCCGGCGCCTGCCGCCGGCCTCGCAGCAAAGCCACGTCCGAACATCGTCAAGGCATGCGTGCCCTGAATTTCATCGCAGGCCCGCACGCAGCGGGCGCAGGAGATGCAGGCGGCATTGTCGAAGGTGAAGAATGGATTCGAGTCGTCGCGCACGGCGGCGCGTTTCATGTGTGCCCCAACGGAATACCGAACTCTATTGACGCCGCATGCGAGCGCCAGTTCGCGCAATGGCCCCGAGCTCTCGCTGCCTTCAGGCTGTTCAGACATATACAGTTCGACAATATTGTGGCGATGCCGCCTGAGCCGATCGCTCTCGGTGCGGACAACCATATCGGGTCTGACCGGCGTCGTGCAGGAGGCGGGAGTCCCGGACTGCCCATCGATTTCGCAGATACAGAGTCGGCAGGAACCGAAGGGAGCGAGCTGTTGCGAGACGCAAAGACTGGGGATCGAAATCCCGGCCTTCCGCGCAGCCATATAGATGGTATCGCCGGCTTCGGCCGTGACCGTCCGGCCATTGATTTGCAGATTCATCGTTTCCAGCTTTCAGCAATCAGCTCTCAGCGATCAGCTTATTGCTGACTGCTGAATGCTGACAGCTTGCTTCTGAATTCATTCGGAAAATGTTCCATGGCGGTCAACACCGGGTAAGAAGCACGCCCTCCCAACGCACAGAGGCTGGTCGCTTTCATTGTCTCTCCAAGTTCTCTCAGGAGATTCAACGATTCAGCAGTTCCTTCCCCCGCTTGGATATGCTCGAGAATTTCACGACCCCGCACCGATCCAATCCGGCAGGGCGTACATTTTCCGCATGATTCGTCCGCGGTGAACGCCATGAAATGCCGTGCCAGCTCGACCATATTTGTTTCATCATCGTAGGCAACAATCCCACCATGCCCAAGAATGGCTCCGGCCTTGGCAAATGCGTCATAGCAAACAGGGATATCGAGTTTCGATTCAGGAAACAGGCTCCCCAACGGCCCCCCGACCTGCACGGCTTTGAACCGCGAACCAGGCGCCATCCCACCGCCGAATCGATCTAAGACATCACGGAGCGTCAGGCCAAAGGGAATTTCTACCAACCCCGGTTGCTTCACCCGGCCACCAAGCTGCAACGCCATCGTTCCGCGCGAGTCTTCGGTGCCGAGAGAGGCATGCCACGCACCGCCTCTTGCCAGGATGCTGGGAATCGTCGCAAACGTCAGAACATTGCTGACGATCGTCGGTTTGCCGTAGAGTCCGGATTCAGCCGGGTAAGGAGGCTTCGCCAACACCACACCACGGCGCCCCTCCAGCGATTCCAGCAAGGCTGTTTCTTCGCCGCAGACATACGAGCCTGCTCCGATCACCACCTCAAGATCGAATGGATAGTCGTCGCAGTCCAGCAGGTCCTCTTCGCGCGCCTTCTGAATCGCAAACCGCATGGCCCGAGCTGCCGCCGGATATTCGTACCGGCAATAGATATAGCCACGGGTCGCCCCGATCGCCCTGGCACAGATGAACATCCCTTCGATCAATCGAAAGGGATCGCCCTCCATAATCATCCGATCGCAATAGGTGCCGGCGTCCCCTTCGTCGGCATTCGCGACCACATACTTCTGCTCCGACTTGGTTTGCTGTGCGACTTGCCACTTTTTCCACACAGGAAACGCCGCACCTCCGCGACCGCGCAATCGCGAGATGCGCAACTCTTCGACAATCGCCTCAGGCGAAAGGCTCCGTGCCGCCGCCAACCCCTTGAGTCCGCCCCGCGATTGATACTCATCGAGTGCGAGCGGCTCGGTCATGCCGAAGTTGGCAAAGGTGAACCGGGTTTGTTGTTGCAAGAACGGAATCTCTGCCACCGGCGTTCCACCCACGCCGCCCACGATAAGAGGCAAGTCATCCGGAGCCACGTTGAACCAGGCTTCACGCCCTTTGGGCGTATCTCGCTCCACCATCGGCTCGAGAAAGAACGCCCCGCGCGAGGACGTACGAATCAGTTGAATCTCAGGACGTCCACTCCAAGCTTCGGCGAGTCGTTCAGCGCCTGCCGCACGAGAAGAGGTATCGTTGGCAAGATAGCAGCGCGTCGTCGTCATCTATCAGGCTCCGGGAAATTCAGTTTATGCACAATACACCGTTGGAGTTTACATAGTGATGCCGATGTCAACAATGCCTCAGGATGCTCAAAAAGGCTGTCCAGCAAGGCCCCAGCGAGCGAAGAGACGAGGCGTACGCTTCGGTACGTTGAGCCTCTGAGCGACGCGAGAACGCCGCTGGCGGACTTTTTCAGCATCCTGCTATCTATAGCGCTCCAGAAGCGACGACACATCGGAAGGACTCACTCGTCCACAGAAGTCTCCATCGATCATCACGGTCGGCGATACTGCACAGTTCCCCGCGCAGGACATCCGTTCCACAGTGAACCGCTCTGACTGCGCGCTGTCTCCGATTACATTGCGGACGCAATCTTGAATTGCGCGAAGGACCAGCCCGCCATGGTTAGCTGTGCAGGATTCGCCCGTGCAGACACGAATGAGGTGTCGGCCGGGTGACTGAGTCCGGAGGTCGGGATAATAGGACAAGACACCGGCAACTTGAGCATCCGTCACACCTAACACCTGCGCAATTTGAGAGATGACATTCGCAGGCACATGGCCCAGAGTAGACTGCACAGTCAGAAGCGTCTTGAGGATGTTCGGCTTGTCTGGTGGCACAGGGCGGCCGGTTTTGAGTGTCTCAGCGAGCTGAGTCTTGTGCCGAGTCGTCATCAACTGACCTCATCTAACCCAACATGGGCTCTCAGCTTGTTGTAATCAAACGATGCCTGCCCCATGCGCCTCACACCTGGGTCGTGGCGCTCCATGTCGGCAATCAAGGCAGCAACCTGCTCGCGGCCGGCTGCTGACGTGGCGACGTGGCGCGGCATGTGATCCCCGAGCGACGGGCAAGCCCGTTCCGCCCACTCTAAGTAGAGAGTTTCCATGAAACTGTTTACGAACGCTCGGCCTTCTTCAGCCGTAATCGTCAAGGTCAGAGGCTCTTCGGTAGCCAAGTCCGACTCCTTGATGTGTCGAGGCGGTGGCGTGCAGGTCTCGCCACGGAAATGAAGAGAGAATCCGAACGTCGCCGCCAGCTTGTGCTTGACGGCATCGAGCCGCTCTCGCGAATCGCACTCCACCCACAGCTGGGGCGCCGTGAGGATCAGTCTTGCAACCACCGCGGACTCTACGGCGCCGACCACCTCTCGCTGCACAAAGTGCTGCGCGTTCTTCGAGATTGCGGTTACATTGAGTGAGGAGATCGCCGCTTCACGCTCGAATCCTTCAAGGCCTGCGAGCATGTCATTCATGTATCCGTACTCGGCATGATCGTAGAGGGCCAAGGCATAGAGATAGGGCTGCCCCCCTTCTGCCACATAGTGAATACTGTTCACGGCTTCAATGAGTGCGGCAAACCGCATACGGGCAAAGGTCCACAACAGTACATGCCCATAGCGCTTGGCGAATTCCGGCCACTCGCCGAGTTCGAAGGACCCGGCGGAAATTTCTACCTGCCGCCGGTAGTCGAGCGTGGCGTTCAGCAGGCCCTTTCCATCCTCGTTGGACAATACGATCACGGCGCCGGCAATCACCGCCCGCTCCCACTCCACATCGCCCGGCTCGCGGATCAGCCGCGTGAGAAGCACTTGCCCAGGCCGCAGTTCCTTGCGGAATGGCCCATCCGGCACGCGATAGACCCGCGCATCTCCGAGCGATCGGAAAATCAACCGCTGGCCCTGCTCGTCCATCGACAGAAATTCTGCCAGATCGAGATAGGAATGTTTCAGCGGATCCAGCCACTCACGCTCTTCTTGTGGAATATGCTCTGTGATGACGTCGCGCAACTGCTCGATCAACGTCAGTTGCCCGTCCTGCGGGTAGAAGTCGGCGTAAAGTAAAAGGTTGGCTAATTCCGTTTCCTGTGGTAGCGGGAACAACAGCGCCCCCTCACCGCCCTCAAAATAGGGCTGGAGAGCGAGCTGCAGTGCGATCTGCCGCTGGACAGCCACCCCCGGCTCCAACGAAAGGGATTCCAACCGAGCGAGCAACGCGTAGAGCAAAGGGACAAGAGGCACCCAAAGACCGGCTGTCGTTTCACTCGCGAGCTTCATGAATTTCTTCCATCACGATGGCCTCGGCATCGAGCCAGTCTTCAAGATCGTGTCCGTCCCGATAGCCTCGCTCTTCCCACAATTTGAACGCTTTCCTCGAAATCCGTTCCCTCATGCCATCTGGTAATTCGATGGCTTGTGGCGATGCTCCCAAAGGGTTTCGTGTCGAAAGTTTAATTTTCTTTATGGGTTTCGTTGCGGTTGTCATCGCAGACTCCTTGGTTAATGATGATTCGTGGGAGAGATGTCTTCCGGAACCGTCTGCCGATGACTTGGTCCAAACTTTTGACTACGCACCGCGACGACAGGACAGCGGGCTTTTCGCAAGACGGCTTCCACGACGCTGCCGGAGATGGTGTGTGAAATCCCACGGCGCCCGTGCGTGCCCATGACGATGAGGTCGCAGGGCAGAGTCTGGGCTGAGTCTAAGATTGAATCGGCCGGCAAGCCCCCTCGTAATCGATACTCCACCGGCATATCTGGACGCTGATGGGAGAACACCAACTCCTCCAGTCGTTTCGTCCAGATCTGGGATTCCGCTTGCCGTGTCCTGCTGAAATCGAGGGTAAAGTCCAACCCATACGACACCGGTTCCAAGACATGCAGCAACATGAGAGAAGCCCCTGCCTGTTGCGCCACCACCGAGGCATACGCCAATGCATCGAGCGAACAATCGGAAAAGTCGACCGGCACGAGGATACGCTCCGGTGTGACAGGTCTCGACGGGACACCCTCATCTTCATTGTCCTCCGGCTCCGTCTTCACCGCCAGCACGGGGCAAGGGGCTCCGCGAATGACTCGCTCGGCAGTACTGCCCAACAACACGTGCGCAAGGCCGGTCTTCCCCCTGGTCCCTACGATGATGAGGTCTGACCCCTCAGCCCGCGCCGCGGCAATCACCTCTTCGCTTGGAATTCCCGTAGCCACCCTGGTCGTGACCGCAATCCCGCGCCGCTCCGCACGGCCTTTGAGGTCGACGAGCTTCGACGATGCGGTTTTGAGCAGATCAGCCAAGTATTGCTGATTGATGGGGTAATCGGGATTGAGCCCCGGTGGAAATTCCGCGACGCTAAGGACCGTCAAGCTCGCCTTCCACGAACAGGCCAGTGCGCAGGCATAGTCCTCCGCCCGCCGAGCCCATCGTGAAAAATCAGTGGCAAATAAAATCCGCTTGATCACTGGCTTTGTCTCCTCCCATTCTCCGCAGGCTGCTCAAAAAGGCCTGACATCTCACCCGCCCAACCCCGGCGCGCCAAGACGCACCGTTCCGCAGTCAAGGCCGCAACGAGCGACTACAATAGTTCTTCCAAGCTTGCTCGTTCTCTCTCTAAGGATGGGGGCTGATTGATCTTCAACTGCGCACAACTTTCTCACCCGCCCACCCACTGGCACGCCGAGACGTGCCACTAGCCCGGGCGAGGGCCTTCCAATCCTCTTTACATCTCTTCAAGAGAGTGGCCAAGGTCGCCATTTACTGCGCGCATCGAACGAGCACCATTTCACCGTGCGCGTTCTGCGAGCAAGAAGGGCACCTGGCCGCTCTCTCCCCATCCTTCTGAGGCCGCGCGTTGCGCGAGCACAGAAGATCATCAGGCTCCATCCCTCCCCTTTTTCAGCAACCTGCAAATTTTTACACCGCCTCTGCGCTGAGTAACAGCAACTCCCCCGTCATATTCGGATGGATCGAGCACCGGAACTCATGACGGCCGGGCCGCGACATGTTGAACCGAATGGCCGCATCCCGCTTGGGATCGAGAAACACTCCACCCAACCCTCGACCATACACAATCACCCCATCCTTCTCGATCTGAGTCGGAAGGCCCTCGAACATGGTCGAGCCAAAATCGTGCCGTTCGGCAGCTTCGTTCTTGACCTTAATCACCGTGGGAAACCCGAGGCGGAGCACTCCCTGCTTCGTGACGAACTTGAAATCCTTGATCGTGACCTCGACGACTTGTTCCGACTGAGCGAAAATCGGCTCTGTCGCTTCCCACCAGAACCCGCACGTGACAGCAAGCACAAGAACCCATCCCCACTGCAACTTCTGACTGTTCATGTATTCCTCCTTCTCAGAACCATAAAAGGTGAAACGTGAAATGTAGGGCTGCCGAATGCTCTTCCTCCGAAACGTTTCACATTTCACGCACGACTCGGCTTAGGCGGCAGCGGAACAGTCAACACCGGACAACCTGCGGTCCGCACCACCCGTTCTGCCGTACTGCCGAAGAATATTTTATCGACACTATCCGACCGCCCCCCATAACTGCCCAATACCACGAGGTTGACTTTTTCCACCCGGACTATTTTTGCAATCTCCACAAAAGGCACTCCTTCCACCAGCACCCTGGTGATTTTCACGCCCTTGGTCGTTTCCGAATCGAGCAACCGCCTCGTATTCAGACGGGCGTGATGCCTTAGGCGCCGCTTCTGGGCTTGTGCGTCGGAGGGCACAGCCAGCAACCCAAGGCGGTTGAAAGCCGCCAGAGCGCTTGTGTCGATCACGTGCAGCAACAGCAATTCAGCCTGAAAGGTCCGGGCAAGGGTCAAGGCGACGCGAAAGGCTTCTTCCGAACAAGAAGAAAAATCCACCGGTACAAGCATTCTGGTACAGAACGGTTCCGCCATGCGATCTCCCAAAGGAATGACTCATTCCCGCTATCAGCAAGGCCAGTGCCACCCGATCTAGACTGAAGGCTGAAGGCTGATAGCTTAGCGGAAACATAGACTTCGTCTTTCTTGTCAGACCATGCGCCATCTGCCATCGGCTCTTTGCATTGTGAGCAGGGGTGTCCTGCTACAGCTCGAATTTCTCTGCTGTAGCAGAAGGCGACAGCGGGCAAGGAATTTTCAGTGTTGAGTGATGAGTTGTGACTTAGAACTCAACACTTAGAACTCACAACTCCAAACTCGCAAGACGGCATTGGACTTGCTGAGATTCTGTACGGTGCGAAACTACCTGTCTGGTTATCTGGTTGATCTGATTTGTTTTGTTTAGCTGGTTAGTTTCGTTCAACCAAAAACCAGACAAACCACATAACGGTCTTTCAAGGAGCGTCTTCGATGAACATAGTACTTGCGGTCGACGGATCGGATAATTCCTATGAGGCCGTTCACCTCATGAAATACATAGCCCGGGCGGAGCGGCTTACCCTGCTTCATGCGTTGAATGTCCCCAGACCGGCGTACGCTGAAATGATGCCGGAAGCAGCAGAGGAACTCTATAAGTCCCTTGAGCAAAGCATGCGAGAAGATGGCGAGCGGCTGCTCAAACGGGTTCAGTCCCTCCTCCCGCTGCATGCAGGTTCCACGGTGAAACACCTTGAAATCGGATCTCCTACAGAAGTGATCCTGTCGATGGCTGAGGCGCAGAAAGCCGATCTCATCGTGATGGGAGCGCGGGGCCTTGGTCCTGTCAAAGAACGGGTGCTCGGCAGTGTGTCGCACCACATCCTGACCCTGGCCCCTTGCGCCACGTTGATCGTGAACGGCCCGGTCAAAGCCATGAAACAGATACTCCTGCCTCTCGAAGGTCCACCAGACGCGGAAGCCGCATTTCGTTTTCTGCAACTCAAGCCGTTTCACGAAGCAGTCGAGTTGACGTTGATGACGGTCTTCCCTTGGACAGAGCCGCCATGGACGATCGGTGCAGCAGAAGCTGCCGCTGCCGCCGCCACCGAGATGCTGGAGAAACAAACCGAGTACATTGAGGGTGTGGCGGAACGTCTACGCGCCATCGGTTATCAGGCGCATGGAGTCGCCGTGGTCGGGATACCCTCTACCATGATCCTGCAACAAGCGGCCACGCTGCGATCGGATTTGATTTTGATGGGCACAAGGGGCCGGAAGGGAATCACCCGCTTCGTGCTCGGCAGCACGTCCCATGCTGTCTTGCACAAGACTCCCTGTCCGGTGCTGGCGTTTCATGTATGAAGCAGGGCGAGGGAGCAGGCAGACCGTTCTTCTTGCTCGCAGAACGCGCACGATAAGAATGTGCTCGTCCGATGCGCGCAGTGAAGAACAATCTGCCTGCTCCCTCCGCCCCCTTGAAGGATAGATTATTGCGGCCTTGCCTGTGGAATGGCGCGTCCCGGGGCAAAGAGTCTGTCTTGGCAGACTCAGGGTGGGTGGGTGAAATATCCGCCGAGGTTGGGCGGGTGAGATGTCCGGCTTTTTTGAGCATTCTGCAGAGATTTCCCCATCTAGTCCAAGAAGTCGCGCGTGAGGCAGAAGAACCGGTTGCGGCGACGAAGCTGACCACGCGGTTACGCATTGCCGTCGAATCGCTGGCCTCACGGCATTAAAGCAGGACTATCTCGATCAAGTGTGCCTTGACACGTTGGAAGACTCGGTAGGGCAAGACTGTTCTAGCAGGAAATCCATAATCCGGTTCTCCGCCCAGTAGGGATCTTCTCCGTTTCGGGCCAATTGGAAGAACCCGCAATGGCCTCCGTGACGAGGCGCAATCACCCGGATCTTTGGGTGGCGCTGAATCACCGGCACCGTGAACATGGAGTAAGGAATGAAGGGGTCGTCTTGTGCCGTGATGATGAGGGTGGGGACGGCGATGGAGTCGAGCACATTGCATGCGCCCGATCGATCGTAGTAGTCGGCGCCACTGGCGTACCCCCCGTCCGGGGCGGTGTAGCGGTCCTCGAATTCGCTGAGGATGCGAATGCGGTCGAGTCCTGCGAGATCCCACTTGCCGGGAAAGAGCGCCGCTTTCCGGCGCATGCGCCTCTTGAGTTGGGTCAAGAAGTGAAGGTGATAGACCCAGTTCCGAGGCGCCTCCAATGCCCTGGCGCATTGCGCCGGATCGATGGTCGGGCAGACCGCAATCGTGCCGGCCAACGCGGCTTCTGACGAACCGGCCTCTCCAGCTGCTTTTAGGACGAGATTCCCTCCCAATGAATAGCCGACAAGCCAGATGCGATTGAGTCCATCCATGCGCGCCAACTCATGAACGATGGCTCGATAATCCTGACTCAAGCCGTTGTTGTACAGCGTCGGTGTGAGGTGCTCGGTTCCCCCGCACGTACGTTGGTTCATCCGGACTACGTTGCATCCTGCGCGATAGGCTTTTGCTGCGATACCGCGCATATAGTGAGACTCGCTGGAGCCTTCCAGTCCATGCACCAGTACCACGGTCTGGCATGCGGTGCGATCTGGCTGCCAGTGGCAGAAGCCGAGCAATTGGGTGTGCGCCTCGGTGGTGAAGAGCCGCGACTCTGTCGGGACTCCGGCAAGAAGCGCTCGGCGAGGCCAACGGCCTGGGAGCACGGTCATGAAATGTGGATTGCGGAGCAAGGCCCCTGGTGTAAACTCTCGCCGGCCTAATGGCATAGAGGTCTTCATGCCTTAAAGTTCCTCGGGCTAGTATACATTCGCAGAGTAAGTTCACGAGACCCTCCGAGTCAACAGGAGCGAGACGCTCAGCTTCATGGACTGCACCGAGCAGGGCGAGAAAGAATTCTCAGGATGAGTGCGAGAGATTCCGCATTGGTTCTGAAAGACCAGCAGCGTGTCTTGATGAGCCAGGCTAGCAGGATGCTCAAAAAGGCTGTCCGCAAGGCCGCAGCCGATGAAAGCACCGGAGGCGTAGCCTCTGGGCTACGTTGAGGATGCTTTCAAGGCGAGAACGCCGCTGGCGGACTTTTTCAGCATCCGGTTATAGGAAGTTCGCTTTGACCAGGTCCAAGATCTGGCGTGCCGCGTCGCCTGATGAAGTGAGAGTGCTGTCGATGCGGAGGTCCGGGGCGACCGGCGCTTCGTAGGGAGATTGGAGCCCAGGGACTGTAAAAGATTCACCCGCCTGACCCTTTCGATAGGTCCCTTTCCGGTCTCGTTCCATGCAAGTCGCGAGGGGACATTCTACGGACACTTCGATGAACCGTGGGATGACGGACCTTGCAAAGTCCCGATAGGCCCGGCGGCTTGCCGTCGCATCGAAGATCACGGTCACACCATGTGCCACGAGCTTCTGTCCGGTGAATGCCAGTGCGCGGTAGAAGAGATCTCGTTCCGCTTCTGAGTAGGTCGGCGTCGGCGTGATAACCCGTCGGACCTCATCGGACTCCAACACCTCGACTGCTAACCCAAGCCCTTCGAGCTGGGGCTTCAGGGCAGAGACAATCGTGCTCTTGCCCGATGCCGGCAGGCCGGTGATCCAGATGGCAAAGCTTTGGGATTGACTCATGAATACCACCAAGCTATCAGCCTTCAGCTGTCAGCTTTCAGCCTGTGAACAGAGCGGTGTTTTCTGCTGCTGTCGGGTTTCCGACTGAGAGCTGAAAGCTGATCGCTGACAGCTCATTCATTCCCGACAGTACTCGTTTACCCTCGACGGATCAAAGCGCGGCTCATCCAGCACCCGTTCGATAAATTGGAAGATGGTCCGGCGCACCTCGATCGGCAGTTTGGGGTACCATACCGGACTCGCCAAGACTAACCCTCGAAACGCGAAGAAGGGAGCAGCCGACTCTGTGACCGCATGATCGTGACTAGCCTCCACATAGCTGTCCCAAAAGAGTCGGAACAGCACCTCCAACGGACCCTTCAAGGTGCCCCAGCGACAGAGTGAGAAAAACAGATAGTTGATCGTCATCGAGGTTACGTCGTCTGCCGGTTCCCCCCACTCCCCTCGTGACCGGTCGAGCACTGAAAAATCCGTTCCTTTCCGGAACAAGACATTCCAGGGATGAAAATCTCCATGGACCTGCGACAAACGCTGGCCCTCCCCGTGCAAACGCCAGCGCCACCGGTTGCAGGCTTCCTCAATCCCGCGCAAGAGATCCGCCGAGATGAATTCGTAGCGGTCTGGGTAACTGTCGGTCAGCCCCATAATGCACTCGCCGTGGCCGATCAACTCCCGAAGCCGGCGCCGATAGAGGGCTGGGTCGCGCAATTTTTTGGTATGAATCTCCGCCAGGTAGCGTGCCAGGGCTATCGTCCGCTCTCGATCCTGCTTTCGGAGCCTTCCGCCCTTGGCCAATCGTTCCATGTCGAGATGATAACTGCTCCCCTCCATCCACTGAGTCAGGACGAAGAATTCTCGCGCCTCGGCCACCGAAACCAGCTGCCGATCATCGGTAAAGGCACCGACGTCAAGCGCCTTCACATGGCGTGGCAATCGCCCATAGGAGTCATAGTCCCAGAGGATCGCCTGGGCTCGATCCGCTTGGTGCTCGTGGCCGAAGGGGCCAGGCTTCATGGTTTCAAGCACGGCCGACTGCGAGCGGCCACCAACGCGGAACGTCAACTTGACCGGGGTGCCATAACCATACTGTTTCTGTGCCCCCTTCGAACTGGCCTTGCCGATCACCTCGCAGGACAGCAACGTGACACCGGGACCGAAGCGAGCCCGGAGATATTGTTCAAGTGAATGCTTCCTCAGCGTCGGCATATACGCTGAGTTAGGCAAGTCACGTTCCAATCAAATATCAGGCAAGGGGCACGAGGCCAGGGGCGAGAGGTAAAGAGATTGACCTCAAATTCAGCCCCCCTTGCCTCTAGCCTCGTGCCCCTCGCCCATTTTTCACTGGCGCATTGAGCTTCACTGCTCAAAGTGCCACTGAGGAAAAATGCGCCACTTCAATGAGGCGAGGCGCGTGCGCAAGAGGCACGAGGTAAGATATATCAGTCTCCTAGCCTCCAGCCTCTCACCCAAGCCTCTTTTCGAGGACGGCACATCGCTTGCTGATACCAACCACAGCAGGCTGAGGTCAAGGTCACGGTTGAGCGAAGACATCACTTTCTTCATCTCAGCCTTGGCCTTGGTCTTGGCCTTTCAGAAATCTGGCGGACATTTTCAGCAGCCTGGTAGGTGGAGGAGGGACTTCATGCCCATGTACGACTACACATGTCTGGACTGCGGGAAGGAATCGTTGGTGGTCTTGACGCTGAAGGAACATGAATCCACCAAAGTGACATGCCCGAAATGCGGCAGCAGCAAGATGAAGCAGCTCTATAGTTCGTTTGTGGCCCACACGACCAAGAAAAGCTAGCAGGATGCTGAAACAGTCCGCCAGCGTCGTTCTCGCATCGTTCAGACCCTCAACGTACCCCAGAGGGTACGCCTCGGCCCTTCACTCGCTGCGGCCTTGCTGGACAGCCTGTTTGATCATACTGCAGGATTATTTCTTATGGTCGATGGCAAGTAGACGTTTCAATGTTGGACATACTGCCATGGGTTTCCCGAAGCTGGCTAGGAGGCTGTCATGCGCCTGATCCATCGTGACCTGATATCGACCATCGTGCCAGTTCTCGTCGTCGCCGGATTGATGGGTCTGGCATTCCATTCGTTCGCCCGCGCGGAAGAGTATCCCGCCGATACTGCACGCGGGAAAGCCGTGTATCAGCGCCATTGCGAAGCCTGCCACGGGGCCGGAGGCTGGGGGGATGGACCGGACGCGAAAGCTCTAAAGGTGGCACCGGCCAATTTTCATCGCTTTAAGTCCTTTCTAAAGTCCGACGAAGAACTGTTGAGGACTATTGAACATGGGGTCGTCTTCAGTCCCATGCACTCATGGCGCGGCCAGCTGACGGACGGAGAGATGCAAGACGTGGTGGCCTATGTTCGCCTCTTGTCCCAACAGGCGCATTGAGTCGATCGAATCACACAGAACACACACATTATTTTGGAGAGAATCAGCATGATGCAGCGTACCGTCCTAGCCACGATCCTGGCATCGCTCGTTCTCGCCCTGCCAACCATCACCCAGGCAGCAGAACCGAGCCGGGCAGGCAGCCACCCCATCCGCTGTGACAGCCCGTATAAAAAGAAGCCCATTTCATCCAAGCAGCTGCAGGCGATCGTGGCATCGCATGGGCAATGGCTTGAACAGCGTGAGAAACCGGAATACCAGCGAGCGGATCTGTGCCAGGCAGACTTGCGCCACGCGAAACTCGCCGGGGCCGATCTGGAACGAGCACGACTGGAAGGGACCCTCCTCAGCCAGGCAAATCTGCGCGAAAGCGATTTGTCGCAAGCAAGTCTCGCGGGAGCCGATCTCACGAGAGCCGTCTTGAAAGACAGCAACCTGACAGGAGCCGATCTCCGGCATGCACGATTGTCCAACGCCAATCTGTTCCGTGCAATCGGCGATGAAGCGGCGCTTTATAACGCCGTCCTGACCGGAGCACAACTGCAAGAATCCACCTTCGAGCGAGCCCATTTTGAAGGAGCAGACCTCTCCTCAGCCGATCTGACGGACGCCTCTTTCGTCGACACCTACTTCTACGGCGCCAACCTCGCCCGGGCCATCTTGGCAGGGACCGATCTGATGGGAGCCGACCTCCGTCAAACCGTGATGACCAATGCAAAGCTTCAACAGGCTAATCTGCAAGGAGCACTCCTCGACGGCGCGCAGCTCGACGGAGCTCTGATGGTTGAAGCAGATTTAGAAAGCGCCTATCTCGACGGCACCAGTCTAGTGGGGGCCAACCTGCGTGAGGCCATCCTTCGCGGGGCGGACCTGCGATACGCGAACTTCCGTTCAGCCGTCTTGCAGCAGGCTGATCTAGAAGGGGCCAATCTGGAAGGAGCGCAGTTGATCAAGGCGAAGGTATCGTCAGGCAAACTTCGGATGGCAATTTTGTATACGGCAGTCCTGGACCAGGCGGATTTCCGAAACGCCCACTTCTACCGAGCCGTGCTGATCGGCGCCAGGGGAACCGGTACCATCTTTACGAAGGCGGACCTCAGCGAGATCTATGCACCCAAAGCCCAATTCCATCACGCACAATTCAATGAGGCGGCCATGGAATCGGCCAATCTTGTCGCAGCGGACCTGAAGGACTCGAACTTCACCCGTGCCAATCTCACCCATGCCAACCTCCAAGAAGCGAACCTTCGAGGCGCCACGTTATCCGGAGCCGATCTCACCGGCGCGCAACTCGACGCAGCAGATCTCCACCGCGCGACGTTGCATGGAGCCAACCTGTCTTCCGTCTCAGGCTTGACACAATCCCAGCTCGATACAGCCTGCGTGGACGAACAGACAAAATTACCAGCGGAACTCAGCCGCCCCGCTCCTTGCGCGACGGCAAAGACCAAACGCTAGCGCGCACTACTTCGTGCGCCCACCAATTCTGGTACGGCCAGGACTGAGCACCACGAAACTGCCAATCAATTGTGTCTGGGATTTTGCGATGAGGCTCACCACGGCATTCGGCAAGCTCTTTCGAGTATCAGCGGGATAGCGGATGAAAATAACCCCATCGGACGGTTCTGCATTCGCATACACCAACTGTCCGAAATCTTTATCTTCCGTCAGCAGCACGCGCCGCTCACGAAGGGCCAAGCTCATGACCGCAACGTCGTCCAATCCAGGCAAGAGTTCTGCGATGGCATGGACATCATGACCTGCTATTCGAAGCGCTCGAACCACAGCGAAGTCGCAGCTTTCATCGGCAAGGAAACGCACAGCTTAGCGTTTGACCCGCTTCCGCGGGGCGGAAGAACCCACAAGGACCGTTTCCTCATGAGCCACTGTATCGGCGGCATACCCAATCGCAGCCTGGATATCTGCCTTGGTCAGACGGGGGTAGGCATCGAGCAAGTCGGCCTCTGTCGCACCTTCGCCAAGCTTTCGAAGAAGCAACTCAACGGGAATGCGTGTGCCGCGGATGACGGGCTTGCCCAGCATCACTTTCGGGTTCATCTCGATCCGATTCGTCACGGTCATCGCCAGACCCCCTCGTCCAATCGGCGCTCAGCTTACCATAGGTGAGCCGCTTATGGCAGCATGACCTGACCTTACGGCCTCTCGCTTTTTCAGATGAAGGCGCAGAGCAGGCACCCGGCAAATGCCGAGGCCGGGAAACCGTTGAAGTCTGCTGTCCACAAAACTTGCATGAACTCGGGCTCCCAAGCCCTCGAAATTCCAGCCTGCTAAAACGATCTCTTTGGTGTCCCTAAATCAGATGATTGAGGCGAAGCCTTTTTGGTTGGATAACTCCGGCAACTAACCTACTTGGGCATTTTCGTCGATAACGAAAGACTGAAACGGTTAGAGTGGGGCTAGGTATATCATCAGGCCTTCTTGCTAAGTATGAGCCAACTCAAGACGGCGCGCAGATCCTATAAGTTCAACCATCCATTCTTCATTTCTTACAGAAGGGTGTTTCTTACGGAGCCGGATTTGTCCCATAACCCGAGGGACCTCATGAATATTTATTATGGTTTCTTTAATGGTTTTTTCAACGGCCCTGTCGGCCCATTTCGTCCGTTTTGGCTTAGCCGATGCCGTGATATAGGCATTAGGGGTATATGAAAGAATCTGCGTTACTTCTGAGAAAGAAGGTTTGAGAACTTGCCCTCTTAGGAACGGCGTCAGCACCACAAGTGGATGCACTCCTACCATTTCCTCCCAAACCCTTGGTTGATGACTAGTAGAAGATCCGTGGTGCGGAACCTTGAACACTTCTGCCTTCCCGGATGGCCTCACAGAAGAATCCACTATCACAGTCCATCCGGTAAAGGGGTTTGCTGTTTCCTCAAGGTCGGATCCAAGTAGAACGGCAGTATCACCAATTTTCAACCACAGTACTACCGCAACATCATTGGGTGGTTGAGCAACGATTCGTTTCTTGGTCCCTCTGGGACCTGGGACTCTGGTTGTGATTTCCTTTACTCGGTTACTAATCTCATGAAATGCCAAGGTCAAAGATGCATTCGATGGTGATAGGGCATGAATCTCATAATCTAGTTGGGTATCTCTCCTATCAAGGACCTGCCCAGCCAAAACAAATTCAGGGCCAATGGATGCCCGCCTCGTGCGCCCTCCACGCTCTTCAAGCACATTCATGACCCTACTGAATTCTGATGCTCCAGACTCGTCTGTCATTAGGGTTTTTGAAAGTTCTACTAGGTCAGAAAACTCAGGGTATCGTAGTGCAGCAGAACACAAGAACTTGGCATTCTTCGCGGTAGCGAAAATATCGCTAATGCCACGGATATGGTCATCATGCCAGTGAGTTGCAAGTACTAATCGGATGCTCTGAGCGGGATCTACTCCGATAGACTTGAGATATCGGATAGGGGCAGGCTCGTCTGTGTCAGAGGAAAGGCAGGAATCTATAGTAATCCAATAATCTAGACCTAGATGTAGGAGTAAACTTTCACCATACCCTGGTCCAAATAAAGAGATCTCGATTTCGTCCTGGTCGGGCCTTGTCCCTATGCTACTCCCAACCAAGCTTGTTCCTCATCTCAGCTGAATCATGTATCGCCTTTTCAATCTCTTTGCGAGTCCAAGCTGGGAGCCTTCTGAGGCGAATTAGTGACGCCCTCATTCTCTGCCCCGTCTTGTCTTCGCTATAGCCAATGTCCCAATAGAAAATAGCGCCGGGTTGAACAAGGTCGCGGTCAGCAGTCGAGACCTCCTCTATCGGAAATTCTGCTATCTGATCAGGACTCTTCTTTGCCCGATCCCATAAACGTGCCGTGAAGCCTTCAGATGTCGCGGTTTCAACAACTCCCTCCCAACTTTGTAGCGATCGAAAATGGTCTTCTTGGATCGGCAGTGCTTTGGGGAAAACGAGTGGCGGCTCTGCATGCGAGAAATCTTCAGCAGAACCGTTCCTCTTGACAGTATCTCCAATTGTGGAGGTGTTAGAACCTAAAGTCTGGCCATGTGTCTGAACAACCTGGTCTAGATAGAACAATGGGCCTGGCGATGGAGTTGAGGCCGATGACCATTTGAATTCGTCGGTAATCGTAAACGCAGCAGCCTGACTTGCCTGGCGAAAAGGTCCTGAAGCTTTCCTGGACATAGGAGCCTGCGGCATCATTTCCTCTCCAGTAGTCTCAATGCGGATTGCCTGGAACTATCTAGGAATAAATCCCATTCTTTACTTAAGATACCTAACATCTCTTGGCAGCCTGCGTTCGATTTAGGTTCTGCAACCTGAAAATGATCATTGATCGCGATGAATACACCCGGATGTACTTGAATAGAGGGTGCAATCTCAACACGGACATAACCCTTTCTCTGGTCGGGTCTTACACCTTCCATTATCAGCTTTCGCGTGCCTGGTTTTTCTAAGATATCTGTCCAGATCTCTTTAGGGGCGACCTTGTGTCCGAATCGATGCCACGTTTCCTCCGAATCCAGAAGAAAGTGGAATTCGTGATTCAGCCCCATTGAGTGCACTGGGGTATAGTGTAAGAGCCCAAATGCTCCTAACACAAGGTCTTTCATTACCGCAAAAGATGGGGTATATGTCGTTTGAATCACAAATCTATCGCGTGTTACCTCGTACTGTATTTTACTCATTGAAAAAGATGATAATTCAGGGTGGATAACGGAAATTTCTGCACTCTCTGCTTCCTGTTTTGACACCATGTTCTCAGATGCAAACCAAACTGGATGAAAAATCTTGGGGTTGAAAGAACCAAGAAAGACGATCGAGGCAGATTCGAGTTTGATGTCTGAGTCAGCCATCAATTGATAGAGGCGAGCTTGGTAAAGAAATAGTTGGACTAACC
>SWDN01000004.1:110906-130801 GCA_005116775.1 Nitrospira sp. | reverse complement strand
GGAGGCGTAGCCTCTGGGCTACGTTGAGGATGCTTTCGAGGGGAGAACGCCGCTGAGAGCCATTTTCAGCATCACGCCCGCCCGGCGGCTAGGTAGGCACGTAGGACATCCCTCCTGGCGATGATGCCCACAAGCTTGTCTTTCGCGTCCACCACCGGCACACGAACTAAATCGCTGGCTCTAAATACATGAACCAGTGTCGGTAGCATTGCTTCCGGGTGGATCGAATAGGGGTTGAACGTCATGATATCGCCGGCAGCGATGGCGCCAAGCTTGTGCCCATCATCCATGGCAACCAGCAAATCATGTTCACTCACGATGCCCAGGAGCTTGTCTTTGGCATCCACCACGGGCACGGCCCCGAACCCCTCGATCATGAGCGAGGCGATGACGTCGCCTTTGGTCTTGAGATGAGCTGACTGCACCTGTTTCTGCATGACCTGCTTGACCATCATCAGGTCAAATTCTTTCTTCGTCCCTGTCCTGGATTTCTTCGTCCTCTTCTTCGTCGGCATATATCCCCCTCTGGTTCAACCAAACAAACGAGACAAACCAAATAAACGAAACTGACTGACGCCAATCACCACAGTGGCATATTCCTCTCTGCTGCAAAACGCCGCACCATCCATAGGAACCGGAGTACTGTTTTCCCACTCAATCTCTTGGAACAGGCTGATTCCCCTTCTTTCCTCCCATGCATCACAGGCACATGCAATGCAGAACTGATACCGGGGGTCGTCGATGCGTTGGCGGCCTTCATGGTCATTGAAGAAGGGAGTCTGTCATGCGAATTCTTTGTGCGGTGGATGGGTCTGAATGGTCTCAGTGGGGGGTACAAGCGCTCGAAGCGCTCGCCGAACGTGAGCCGGAAGTGGTGACGTTGCTCCATGTGGTCGATCCGTCGGCCCTTCGAGCAGGTCGAGGGGGGAATCCCGTGGCGGAGAAGCGCGCTCTGGCCGCCATGGAGAAAGCGGGTGGCATCCTCCTCCGCGAGGCAGAGCGATCCGCGCGAGTCGCCCTCGGGCAGGCCGCGACCGGCCCTCGCACCACGCTCCACCGCGTCTTAGCCCATGGCCCTCTCGCCCGGACGATCGTGCGACGGGCGCGGCATGCGAAAGCCGACCTTATTCTTATCGGATCTCGAGGGTTGAGCGATATTCAAGGATTCCTGTTGGGGAGCATTTCCCGGCAGGTCGTGTCGATTGCCTCCTGCCCCGTCCTCGTCGTGAAACAGCCGCTTCCGAAGCTGACGCATGCGACTCTCGCGGTCGACGACTCGAAGCATTCCCGAGCCGCCGCTCGATTTCTTCGATCCTTCATCCTTCCGGAATCCGCCACGACCACCATCCTCTCCTCGGCTGAGAGACCGGTGACCGACTTGGCCGTTCGATATTTGTCTAAAGCCCAAGTTGCAGAATTGGAACGGCCGGTCCTCGAACGGACCACGCGGCTGGTTGCGTCATTGCGGGATGAGTTCCTAAAAGAAGGCTACGCCGCCGTCACAGCTGTGCAGATGGACCACGTCATCGACACCATCGTCAAACAGGTGGAGGCTGATCATGCCGACCTGCTGGTGATCGGGTCTCGCGATCTGACCAAGAGCGAGCGGCTCTATCTCGGCAGCGTCTCGGAAAGTCTCCTGAGACACGCCCCTTGTTCCGTCCTGATCGTGCGAGGCCGGCGTGCCTGACCGTAACGAGCGACCGCTCCACCAACTCACGGTTGCTGAAATCTTCACGTACCTAGAGTCCGGGGAAAGCGGCTTGTCGCCCGAAGAGGCCCTGCGGCGTCTCAGTCGGTATGGCCCCAATGTTCTGGAAGAACCACGTCACTATTCATTGATTCGAGGGTTCCTTCACCAGTTCACCCACTTCCTGGCCATCTTGCTCTGGGTCGCCGTCGCCCTGGCGTTCACGGCAGAATTCATGAAGCCAGGCGAAGGGATGGCGACGCTCGGCTGGGCGATCCTCGGCGTGATCGTCATCAACGCCGCCTTTGCCTTCTTTCAGGAATATAAAGCGGAGCGCGCAGTGCATGCCCTCCATCGCCTTCTTCCTGCCAGGGCATGGGTACTGCGCAGCAACCAACCACATGACGTGTCGCGGAACGAGATCGTGCCGGGTGATGTGCTCTTGATCGAGGAGGGAGAGCAGATCTCTGCCGATGCCCGGCTCATCGAAGCCGCCGACATGCGAATCGACCTCTCCTCTCTCACAGGCGAATCCCAACCGAAGCGGCGGACAGCGGAGCCGGTGACCGACGGACATCTCCTGGACATTCCCAATCTCGTATTCGCCGGCACTCCCGTGCTCTCAGGCAGAGGCCGGGGGGTGGTGTTCGCCACCGGCATGCAGACGGAATTCGGCAAGATCGCCCGTCTCTCCACGGGCGTGGAAACAAGCCTCAGCCCGCTGCAGAAAGAGATTGAGAAGGTGACCCATGTGGTCGCGCTGCTGTCGCTCGCCATGGGCGGGGTCTTTTTCGTCATCGGCGTCTCCATCAAGAAAGCCGATATCGGCATTGCGATGGGCATCGCCGGAACCGACGTGGCGAAAGAAACGGCGGACATGATTTTGCTCGACGACAACTTTGCGACCATTGTCAACGCTATTGAAGAAGGCCGGGCCGTCTACGCCAACATCCGAAAATTCTCCACGTATGTGCTGGCGAGCAACGTGCCTGAGGTCGTTCCCTATTTGGCGTACGGCTTGTTCGGGATTCCGCTGGCGCTCACGATTCCGCAAATTCTCGCCGTGGACCTGGGCACCGACATGGTTCCGGCCTTGGCCCTGGGCGCAGAAAAGCCCGACGCCGGCATGATGACAATCCCGCCGCGCCCGCGCACAGAACGACTGATGAACCTTCCGCTTCTCTTGCGCGCCTATGTCTTTTTGGGCCTGATCGAAGCCGGGATCGCCATGGGCGCATTCTTCTTATTGCTCCTAACGCAGGGATGGACCTGGGGCATGCCGCTCGACTGGTCCGATCCGCTCTATAAACAGGCGACCGCCGCCACTTTCGCCGCCATCGTCGTCGCGCAGGTGGCGAACGTGTTCGCTTGCCGCTCAGACCGGGTGTCGCTCTCTCAACTCGGCTGGTTCAGCAATCCATTGCTCCTCTGGGGAATCGCGACAGAACTCGTCGTTCTGGCGTTCATCATCTATACCCCCTGGGGCAACGCGATCTTTGGAACCAACCCCTTGCCTGCCTGGATCTTCGGACCACTCGCACTGGGCGCCCTCGCGCTGTTGTTCGCAGAGGAAAGCCGCAAGTTTATCGTGAACCGATTGGATAAGAATCGCGCAGGCTAAGTCGCGCAACACATAGGCACGTCATGACCAGAAACCCCCAAGACCCGATTCGTGAGTTCCCTATCACCGAGATCATTCCTCATGGATCGTCTTCGGAACCGGCGCACTTTCGCGTCCCTCAACTGCACCCGAACGTGACACGGAAAGGGCGGCCTGGGTGATCCCTGAACTGCGCGCGTCGAACGACCACTTTCTGAAGTGGGGGTTCCGCGAGCACGGGATCACCCAGGCCGCCCTTTCAATTCCTCTAGTTCGCCCCGGCTCTATTCTGCTGCCTGAACCCCAGAATGATAGGTGCCATACACATACACAGGGATAGATAGGTGGCCGAGATGTTTTTCCATCAGCGGCTTCACGTCCTTCCAGTCGAGCCCGCCCACACCAGTAGCTAAGCGAGGAAGCGCGATACTCTTGAATTTCTCAGCTTCGATCAGCTTAGCCAGCGCTTTGAGGCAGTGATTCACATTCTCGATCGTGGCCCGGCCCGGGTGGCTGGCCCCGTGACTTGCAGCAGCCTCCGTGACGATGAGCGAGACCGTCACGACGACGGCGCTGCGGACGTGGCCCAGGAAGAAAAAGAAGACGAAGACCACCAGCACGATCCCCTCGATCAAGGCATCCCGCACCGTATCGATGGCCGCCGTGACCAACTCGATGCGATCGTAAAAAGGTATCAGCCTTGTGCCCGCCGGGAGGATATTACTCTGCTGCAGATCCTCCACCTTGGTCTTGACCGCTTCGACCACCTGGCGAGCATTGCCTCCGCGAAGCATCAGCACCGTTCCGATCACGACCTCCCGCTCCCCATTGAGGACCACCGCCCCATGGCGAACGACGTGGCCGATGAGTACTTCCGCGACATCGCGGACGAAGACGGGCGTACCAGCCGACTCCTTCACGATGATGGACTCGATATCCATCACGCTCTTGATCAGGCCCAGGCCGCGGACAATCGAACGTTCCGCATGCCGGTCCAGCACGTTGCCCCCCACGTTGGCGTTGTTCTTGGCTACCGCCTCATATATTTGGTGGAGCGTCAGGTCGAACTTGCGAAGCTTGGCCGGATCGACCAGGACTTGATACTGTTTCACGAACCCGCCCATGCCGTTCACATCGATCACACCGGGTACGCTCTTGAGCAGCGGGCGCAGGACCCAGTCCTGCATCGTGCGCTGATCAGTCAACTCCGTCTCGACGATCTTGTGATCCGTCGCTGCCGCATTCGGCCCTTCCACATAATAGTGATAGACCTCACCCAGCCCCGTCGTGACGGGAGCCATCACTGGTTCGAGACCCTCTGGTAAGCGCTCCTTCGCCGCCATGATCCGTTCGAGCACCAACTGGCGGGCAAAGTAGATATCCACGTCGTCATTGAACACGATCGTGATCTGGGACAGGGCGAACTTGGAAAGGGATCGGATCTCCGCTAAGCCCGGCAGGCCAGTCATCTGGAGTTCGAGCGGATAGGTGATGAACCGTTCGACTTCAACCGGCGAGAGACCCGGCGCCTCTGTCAGCACCTGCACCTGGATGTTCGTCACATCTGGGTAGGCATCGATCGGAATGGATTGAAAGGCAAAGACACCGGCGACAGATAACAGACAGGCTAGGCCAAGGACCAGGATCCGTTGCCGGAGTGAGAATTCTAGAAGAGCCGCAATCATGGTGTTGGTTCGATCTTATGGCGCTCCATCTCGGACTTGAGGACAAACGATCCCTTGGTCACGACCTGCTCGCCGGCGCTCACCCCATCCAGCACCGTCACGACCTCTCCCTGCTCGCTTCCTAGTTTGACCGTCCGCACCTCGAAGTCGTTCGCCCCCCGTTGAACAAACACCACCCTGCCGGTCGGCCCGTTTTGGACGGCCGCGACCGGCACGGTCAGCGCATCCGGGGTTTCTGCCACATAGACGAGAACGAGGGCGAACATTTCCGGCTTCAACAACAGATCGGGATTCGGCACCGTCACCCGCAAACGCATCGTGCGGGTAGCAGGGTCGAGCACATCGCCGACGTAGGTGATCGTGCCCGGAAAGATACCATGAGGATAAGCGGATACAATCACCTCGACCTTCTGGTCCTTGCGGATATATTGCACGTCTTTTTCCGGCACGTTGCCGACCACCCACACATCCGAAAGATCCGCGACGGTGAAGAGTTTCTGCTGCGTCTCGACCACTTCGCCCCTCGTGATATTGCGCATGATGACCCGGCCGTCGAACGGCGCGCGCAGGGACACATCGGCCTTGATCGTATCCTCACGATCCAGCCTTTCGATTTCCTGCTGGGGGATCCCAAATAATTCCAGACGGTTACGCGCCTCACGCACTTCGGCCTGCGCCGTTTTCATGGCAGCCTCGCGGCGCAGCAACTCGGCCAGACTCACGACCTTTTCTTCATGCAGGCCTCTGGCCCGCTCGTACGCCAGTTTCGCTTCATGCAATTTTGCCGTAGCCTTCAGGTAGGTTCCCTCCGTCTCACCGAGGTCCGTACTGTGGAGCATCGCCAGCAAGGCGTCTTTCTTCACGTCTTGACCAATATCCACATGGACCTTCACCACCCGGCCCCTGATAAGCGCGGTCACCTCAGCCAGTTCATTTTCGTTAGCTTGAACGGTGGCGGTGTATTGCCTGGGTACCAGCACCGCCCCACGGGCAACCGGCGCCACCTCGATTGCCGTCCGCGCAAGTTCTTCGGGTGTGAGATGGAGCACTCCCGGCTTGTCCGCCACAACGGCCTTCTTGGCCTCAGACACTTGGTCGGGATTTTTTTCGCAGGCAATAAATCCAGCGAGCGCGAAGGCGACAAGAACAAGGCTGGCGAACGATTTCAGCATCCTGCTAGAAACTCTTGGCCTCATAGTCATAAGACTCCATATAGAGAATCAGCAGGAGATGTGCCGCGGAAAGTTCGCGATATTTGAGGAGGAAATAGCCGCTCTAGGTGCCTTTTGCCACGGTACCGAAAGCAGACCGTGGTGAAATGCAACAGCGAGGAGCCAGAGGTTCTTCGCCCCTCTCTCTCACAAGGCTAACTCCTCTGTTCTTCGCACGTTTGCATGTTCGTCCCAGCGAAGCATCCGTGGCACTCCCCTTGCTCACTTTGACCATCATATTTACGAACACGACTCACAACGTTGCTTATTCAACGGTGGAGGTTGCCATGCCGGTACTCAAACGACTCCAGAGTTATCTCGATGCCAACAACATTCCCTATGAAGTGGTCAACCACCCCAAGGCCTATACCGCCCATGATGTGGCGCATACACTCGATGTGCCAGGCAAACTTGTCGCCAAAGTCGTCGTGGTCAAGGCCGATCAGTACTTCGTGATGACAGTGCTCCCCTCAACCTGGCGGGTAGATGTCAAACGATTGCGGGAGGTACTGGAAGCCCGCGACGTGAGACTGGCAACGGAAGCAGAGATCGCGAATCTGTTTCCCGATTGCCAAGTGGGAACGATGCCGCCGTTCGGGAATCTCTACGGCGTGGAAGTGTATGTGGATCAGCTCCTGACGGAAGATGAATCCATTGTATTTGAAGCAGGAACCTACGTCGGCGCGATCAAACTACGGTACAAGAACTTTGCCGATCTCGTTCGCCCGAAGGTCGCCTCGTTTCATCACGAACCATCGAAGATTGAGGATTAAAAGAGAGGATGGTGGGGAGCGCTTGCTGCTGGAGCCGAAAGGGATAATCCTCCTGTATTTCCCAGAAATCTCCACCTCCCTTCCTCCTTGACGAGATAGTGGATCTCGCGCGCCCAACTATCGATGGTGATAGGTTTCCCTGTCTGTTTCTCCACTCCCTGAAGCCCTCCTGTGCAGGTGACATAGGCTTTCCTGATACCGTCAGCCTGGACCAATCTTAGTTCGGTAAAAACATGAGATGAACTGATGTCCCGGTAGTGGAGGAAAACCTCCTCCCATACTCGACGCACATCCGATCTTTTTAATCCATGATAGTTATAGGTCGTGGCGTAGAACTTCATGAGCGCATCGAGATCAACCTTCTTGACGGCTGCTTCGGCCTCATTGAACGCTACCACCAGCTCTCTGATGACCTGCTGATCGGCATCCGCTCCCACGCCCGGTGCAAATTCCACCGCTGCGGCGACAGGAGTCGGCGGCCGGCATTGGGTCAGGATCAGTGTCCCTGCCAGAACCAGGATGATCTTCATCGCGCCTCGTCGCTTCATGATTGTCGCAAGACGC
This sequence comes from Nitrospira sp., assembly GCA_005116775.1. Classification (GTDB taxonomy): domain Bacteria; phylum Nitrospirota; class Nitrospiria; order Nitrospirales; family Nitrospiraceae; genus Palsa-1315. The sequence goes on along the minus strand of SWDN01000004.1, from coordinate 123,278 downwards.
AATGTCGATGCCAGCACGGCAAGAGTGGGGAACTGCCGATCATTCAGGCCAACAACTCGTCAACCGCATCGTTTATGAATGAAGCTCCCCGTAGCAGCCTGCACATGATTTGGCTATCGGCTCAGCATCCCAATAAGCTCCTGCTGCATATCGACAGGCAGGCCCTCACACATTTTGTAGCTTGCATTGCGAATTCCAGAGAACTACGATACGGCACATCCGCCGTCAATTCCTGCCTGCTGTTTCGGAGGCGCATCATGAACCCGGAAGAATCAAAGCACGCTCCTCAACCCCTCTCAATGAGCCCGCCTTGCGTTTGTACACACAGCCGCCTGATTTCCGACAGCGTTTCGGAAGAGGAGCACGCAGCCGGGAAGGTGCGTTGTGTCGAATGCGGGACCGTCATTCCCGATCCTCGCTTCCAACAGGAAGACAAAGGGTCATAACTCCTCCTGCATCCCTATCGATGCCTTCACGCTCCACTCGTTCCGTGATGGAGCCGAGCATGTTGTTATACAGCATCCCTCTCTTCTCTGCGGTATTTGGCAACAGTCCCCGGACCTGTCACTGACCCGAAACTCCTCAACCTGCCTGCGAGTCGAACTCTCTCCTCTATGCATTCAGTCGATAACTCCCTGTGTTATCGAACTCCTGCCTTGACCATCCATCGAACTCGTTCTGTGGCACCGACAATGCACAACTACCTGCTCAGCAACGCATTCCGCTCTTGAGGAGAGGTGGCATATGACCCAACAAACCACAGCGGAAGATCAAGTAATCGAAACGATGCACTGTCTTGGCACATGCGACCTCGAAGACCTGACGCGACGCTGCTCCACCCTCACCTGGAACCAGGTCTTTCTCGTGGTCGACCGTTTAAGCCGGACGGGTCAAGTCAAGCTGATGTATGCAAAGAGGGGTAGTTATACCCTGACACTCCTGCGCCGGCAGGGAAGCCGGCCAGATCGACAGTCACTCCCATCCTAATCACAAGGAGGTTATCTCATGTCTGCTTTAATTCGTCGGGAACCGGTCATGACGCGCTGGAATCCGTTCAAAGATCTGGAGGATATGGAGCAACGCCTCTCGACCTATTTGGGGCGCCCCGCTGTTCGAACCGAGGCCGGAAAGGAAGCCATGACCGTCGCCGAATGGTCGCCGCTCGTCGATATTACAGAGGACGACAAGGAGTACCTCATCAAGGCGGATCTGCCGGAAGTGAAGAAAGAAGACGTCAAACTGACGGTTCTGGACGACGTGATGAGCATCTCCGGCGAGCGAAAGTATGAAAAAGAGGAAAAGGGGAAGAAGTACCACCGTGTCGAGCGGGCTTACGGGAGCTTTATGCGAAGCTTCGCCCTGCCGGAAGATGCCGACGGCAGCACGGTCAGTGCGGAATACAAAGACGGTGTCTTGAAAGTACATCTGCCCAAGTCGGAGAAAGCGAAGCCGAAATCGATCGAGGTGAAGGTCTCATAAGAACGACACAAAGGAGGGCTATGATGTTCCGACATCCCCACTATCTGGAGGTTCCGTGGGATATGCAGGGGCATCGCGCGACCAGAGGAATCCCTCGCCATCTCTGGTGGTTGATCGCCTTGATGGTGCTCCTCGCCATGTTTTTGATCGGCGTGGGGGTCACGCACGGAATTTTCTAGAGGGCTCAGGTCGAGGTGATGGGTGAGCGAAGATACAACGTTCCATACCCAGCCTTAGCCTAAACCCCGACCGTCCTCGTACTGAGGGGCTTTTGTGCCTCCTGTCAAGGACGCAGGATCAACGCCCCGATGAAGGAGAGAGTGGCATCATGTTCCGCAATCGGGAAGAGGCCGGCCGGATGTTGGCCGATGAGCTGAGTCGATATCGTCACGATCCAACGGCATTGATTCTCGCGTTGCCTCGCGGCGGTGTTGCAGTGGGATATCAACTCAGCCTTGCCCTCCATATCCCACTCGATGTGTTTATAACGCGAAAGATCGGCGCGCCGGACAATCCTGAGTACGCGATCGGAGCGGTGACCGAAACTGGCTCATACTATCTGAATCAAGAGGCGGTCAGCTCGTTGGGCATATCCCGGCATGAGCTGAACCGCTTGATCCAGATTCAAGAAAAAGAAATCGCCAGGCGCCGGAATCTATACCGGCAGGGACGGCAACTCCCGCAACTGACGGGCCGCACCATCCTCTTAGTTGACGACGGCATTGCCACAGGCTCGACGTTCCTGGCCTCGGCGCTTGCGATCAGAGGATTGCAACCTCACCGTCTGGTGGGAGTGATTCCCGTCGGACCCCCTTCTACATTCCAAGAGGTTCGAGCGCTTGTGGACGAATTGGTCGTGCTCATGACCCCGGATCCGTTCGACGCTGTCGGGAATTTCTTCAGCGACTTCGCCCAAGTCGAGGATCGCGACGTGATTCAGTATCTCAATCTGGCCGAGGAGGCGATGCTCGAACGCACGCCCTCGTCATCAGCCTGATAGGATGTCCTGTCACAAGAAAGGTGCGCCGCAACATGTCCAGGCATTCCAAGACTCCGGCAAGGCTGGAATCTCGAGAGGCCCAACCGTATCAAATGGCAATTGAATTATTGCCGGCGGGCTTGATTGTTTCGACGACCGATACCCATTTGCCTCGTCGGATCGGCGAGTCGTTGAAACGTGCCTACCATGGAGAGCGGAGCGGCATGACGACCAAGATGAACGATTCGCGCGGATCACATAGACCCACTGCGCCCTGGTCTCACCGGCCATTGAGGAGATACGTATGATTGGTCTCACAAGAGGTTTCGCCACGGTTCGGTCGATATGGCCCTACCCCACTCGATGGATACTTGTCGCAGTAGCGGCGTTCAGCCTGGCGACCGCAACGACGGGAGAGGCGGCAACGTCTATTCCACCCGGCGCAAACGTGGGAGTAGATCAGCCTACCGTCAATCAGATACTCGATGTGTTTCACAAAGCTGAAGCGGCCATCGCGGTGGGGAATCTGGACGGCGTTATGCCGCTCTATGCAACCCAGTACAACTATCATGGGATGAAACCGGCGGATATTCGTAAGATCTGGTCCAATCTGTTCGAGGAATACCGTGATATCAGCGAGGTACATTTCTTCTCGAAGATCGCCAAGGCGGGATCAGGCTCCAATGCCATCATCGAAGTGACCTGCACCGGAAGTTTGTCGGGCCTTTCGAAGACCAGCGGCCTCAGAGTTCCCATCGACAGCTGGTACGAAGAAGTGCATTTTCTGACGCTTGAGAACGGCCTCTGGCGCATTCGCGGCAATGCCGGCGAAACGCCACGAGTCTTGCCGTTCGGCACAGCGCCGCATCCGTTGTTTTGAATCGGTGACGAGTGAACAGTGATGCGTGATCAGTGAGGAGCAAGAGCGGATGATTTTCATGACTTCGTCACTCATCACCCGTCACCCATCACTCATCACGCGGGAGAACTGAACCATGAGAATCGTCGCAGGCGTAGATTGGTCGGACGAATCCTTTGCCGCCGTGGAACAAATCGGATTGCTCTACAGGCCGGACGACATCGTACTCGTCCATGGCGTGGAACTTGGTGTGCTCCAGTCTCCCATGGTGGCCGGAGCAGTCAATCTGCAAGGGTACGACGAATTCCGCCAGGCCATGATCGATGCCGGTCGCAAGGCCATTGAACGCTGCCGCGCCTTACTGCCGGCTGAAATCCCCTCCGTCCGAACGATGTGCGACGTCCAGCACCCCGCCGCCTTCATTCTCGACACCGCCGCCACGGTCAAGGCCGACCTCATCGTCATGGGCACGCACGATCACAGCCGAGTCACAGAGCTGTTTGCCGGCAGTGTGTCGCATCGTGTCCTACTCCATGCCACTGTGCCAACCTTGCTCGTAAAAGGGAAAGCCCGCCCCATCGCTCGCCTCCTCCTGGCAGTGGAAGATCACGAAGACTCGCTCCGCCTGCACAGCTGGCTGACGTCGCACCCCTTCAAGAACCCCGTCTCGATCACCGTGCTTTCAGTTGTCCCCTCACTCCATATGGTCAATGAGCATTTGATGGTAGGACTCAAGGACTGGTCCGAGCAAAGTGAGCGCCATGCCCTACAGGTAGTGACCGACACGGCTAGAGCGTTGGCGAACCCGCACGTCACCGTGTCTACTGAAATTCGTCAGGGTGATCCCATCGCGACTGTGTGCGACGTGGGAAAAAGTCACGACCTTATCGTGGTCGGCTCCCATGGGCGAAAGGGTCTCGAACGGTTCCTGCTCGGCGGCGTGTCGCACGGAATCGTGCATCGAGCCGGCTGCTCGGTGCTCGTAATCCGATAACGAAAAAGACTGTTACCTGGTTAATTTGGTTGAACGACACTAACCAGATGAACCAAACCAACCAAATAACAAAACAAACCAGATCAGCCAGCTAATCAGTGTTGTCCGCAACAGAGCTTGTATCGCTCTTCCGGAATGCTCTTCATATTCTGAAAGACAGTTTCGCGGACTTCCGCACTGGCTACCCGATCGATGCCGGGATACAGCACCCGCTCTTCTTTCATATTGTGTGAGCCGAGTAGATTCAACAACGCCTGTTCTTCTTGGTCGCTGTCGGGATTCTGATCCTTGACTTTGCTATGAATCGCTTCGAGGTGCTGCCCAAGCTGGCGATGCTCTGTGCGCATGACTGAAGTCGCCCCGCCTTCGGTGATGCCGGTTTCCTTCTCCCACAACGGAAATAGAATTTCCTCCTCCCACACAATATGGCGCTGCAGGCCGAACTTGAATTCTTTGAACGCTTCCTTGGCCTTGAGAAAATCAGACCGCTTCATCTGTTGGAAGGTCTTAAACAATTCATCCAATCGATCGTGATCCTGCTCATAAAATGCGGTGATCGTCTTTGGTTCACTCATGATGCCTCCAATACATTATGAATGCCCTCCGACTTTACACTCCAAATGACAGGCCACGCTGAGGTCGCAATTATGATCGTAACCCCTGCCCGAGAATGACCACGCTTCACCTCTCAATGATGGTGCTGATGAAGGTCATGATCGTGATGTTCAGCCGACTTCTTTCCTGCCTTGACAGTCTTTGGCTTCAGCGGAGTAAATTTGGCACCATACGCGTCCTGTCCAGGCATCTTGACGAAGACCACAATCACTGTTTCCGCCGTGATATGAAATTCTCCGTTCCCCGTAAACACATTCTGTTGTGATGGCTCCAGCTTGACCGTTATTTTTCCTCCGGCCTTCTCCTGTTGGATAATGGCCTTCCCCTCTCCCCCCTCGGTCTTCATCTCTTGCCATGCATGATCAGTCACATGTATGACCAGCTCTCCATCCTTGGCAATCAGCTCCAGATGATAGGGGCCTGCCGCACGGACTTGCCCGCCATGCGGAGACGACATCGCGTCCAAGGATTCATTGGTGTGAGCCCAAACAGGCTGCAAGAACATCAGGGGAACAGCAAGCACTGCTGTAATCATCGATGCCTTCATGTCTTCTCCTCAATCTAGGAATGTGAAATGCGGAGGGAATACTCGCTACGCACGGCAATATCAGACAGGCTTTAGTAACACCAACGACCCCTCCATGACAATGCCGAGCTCAGCTACAACATGTGTTCATATCAACCTTCATAGCCTCTCGCCCGGCTGTTATCGCTGCCTCGGCAACCGCCGTTTTCTCCGCGATCAAATGCATGACGTAAGGAAATAGATCTCTGGGCATTGTAGCGCGTGGAAGGAACGCGCACAGTCGCAAACGGCAACAACCCGGACGTGGATACGGTAGGTTACTATCGAGCCAAGTGGAGTACCACGTCATACAGTCGTTGCTGCTTGCGCAGGCAGATGAAACAGAAAATATGTCATTCATGCGGGTCCATGCTCGCGGGTGAAGCCGCGGATGTACTGAATGATGGTCCAGATCTCTCCGTCCGTCAGTTGATCTCCATATCCAACGAGACCGGTACCGGGCGACCCGTTTTTAATCACCCAGAAGATTTCGCCTTCTGTACGATGGCTCCAGAATCCATGGTCCTGGAAATTGCGGGGTGAGGGATTCAACCGGGCAGCCAAAGGCCCATTCCCATCCCCATTTTTCCCATGGCACCTGAAGCAGGCACCCTTGCCGTCATAGATCGCCTTCCCCTGCGCGACGGTCTCAGGGGAATTCGGCAAGGGGCTCGTGAGCACGCGCGCCTCGGCCAGCTTGTCCTCCGGCACCAACAACTGCAGTCTGTGGCGTTCGGCGGCCCAGGAGGGGATGGTAAGAGAAACCACAAGGGCCAACAATGGCAACATACGCGTCTTCATCGCGTTCCTCCATAAAAAGGACTGCGTCGGGCTCCCTATAGGATCGCAGGCATCGTTTGGGCAGACCTATCACTTTCCCTCTGTCGCGAAGGATCGCACATATCGTAGCACCTGCCAGGCCTCTTCTTCCGTCAGCACGAGCGGAATAAATGACGCCATCGCCGTGCCTTTGCTACCGTTCTTCAAAATCCAGAACAGTTCCCCGTCGGTTCGAGCAGCCTGCCAGTCCTTATCGGTGAAGTTTCTTGGCAAGGGGCCTTTCAGAATGCCCGGCTCAATGTCACCTCCCAGTCCCGCGCCGTCTTTCCCGTGACAAGTCATACAGAAGGCTTTCCCATGGAAAAGCTTTCTTCCCTTCTCAATATTTTCTTCAGTCGCTGGAAGCGGATTCCTCCACGATCTGGCTTCCTCAATTTGGTCGATCGGCACTCGCGGTTTGAGAACGGCTTCATCGGCCCCAAAGGCCGGAATGCCCCACGAGCCGAGCGCTGCCACCACACACACCCTGAACAGAAGGTACCGATGCATCACCCTTCCTCTCGTTTTGCGATCTATGATGGACAGCGGACGATCGAGAGGAACCAGCCCGGCCCACAAGGACCAAGGCTGCCCCCTCTATTCGTCCTATTTGTTGTCGGAGAACCCAGTAAACTTGTGTCCGAGGGACTGCGGGATAGTCACGGTGCCGTCCGGGAATTCCTGACCATGTGGCCACAGGTGATAGATCACACCGTCTGTCCCTGCTGCGACATCTGCTACTTTAGCGGCCTGGTCAGCCGGCATATCGAGGATTTGGACACGGCCCGTCGCGACTTCTACTTTATGATCGTGGAAATACCGGTGCCACTGAATGGCGGGAAGCTTCCTGGTCAGATCTTTGGCCACAAAATACTCGACCCCCACCAATGGGGCCTTCGGATCAGTCGATTCAAATAGCAGGCATTGAAGAATCTTGTCAGAAATACCCTTACAGTAATGATGGAACGGGCCGCCCACTGAGCCGTCCGTCATCATGTGTGGGGCCTGCACATGGAGTTCGTATCCGACGGCAGGGCTTGTCGGTTCACCACTCACCGCCTTTTGAGGGGCGACCCCGCTACATCCGATGACAGCAATCGCGACAACAGCTAGTAGTCCTTTTCTCACCACAATACACCTCCTTAGTTAGGGGGATCTTCGCCCAATTCATCCAGGCCGAGAAGACCCAGCCTATTCGACTGACTGTGGGAAACACGAAATTTCAAAAGGATTCAAGTAGTGCTAACTGGACCTGTGGAAGAAGCGGGCGTCTCCCTTGCAACCTCGCGACTACTGTCCGCCCATCTCGCCTCTCGGCCCACCGTGTCTCATGCCGCCGCCTCGGCCCATCATGGGTCCCATGCCTTCGCCACGCCCCATCATGCCAGGCCCATGTTCACCGCCGAAGTTTCGGATGTACTGGATGAGCGCCCATATCTCTTTGTCCGTCAGTTGCCCGCCAAATCCAACCATGCTGGTCCCAGCCGACCCGTTCTTGATGACCCAAAAGATTTCCCCTTCTGTGCGATGGCGCCAGAATCCATGGTGCTGGAAATTGCGTGGCGACGGTTTCAGCTGAGCCGCCAGCGGCCCACTGCCGTCTCCATCTTTTCCATGACAGTTGAAACAACCTCCCTTGCCATCATAGAGAGCCTTACCCTGCTCAACGATCTCCAGAGATCGCGGCAAAGGGCTCGTAAGTGCGCGCGCTTCGACCAGCTTGTCAGCCGGTACCAGCGACTGCATCATATGCCGCTCGGCGGCTCCGGCAGGAATCGCAAGAGACACCAGCAGGACCATCAACGGACACACACTCAGCTTCATCGCCTTCCTCCTTTGACCCTCCCTTACGGAGCGCTATTGGTTTCGATATCGATTCCAAGGCCGATCCAAGCCCGCAACAGATCGTGTCGCGTGATCGAATAGGCCACCTTCCCATTCACTTTGACCGGGAGGTTAAGAAGCCGTTTCTCTTCCATGAGCTTCACCGCCTCGTCGACGCTGGTATCGGCCGTGACAGAAATACGGTCTTTGGCCATGACATCTCCTGCCGTCAACTTGTTCAAGTCCTTCTTCGCCTCCAGCGCGCGAAGGAGATCAAACTCGCTGACGAACCCGATGAATTCGCCACTTTCATCCACCACAGGAGCGCCCGGCGTGTGTGTAGACAGTAATTCAACGGCCACCCCCATCGCGTTTTGGCTCCGTAGAAAGATAAGATCGTTCGTCGCACGAATTTGCCCGACAGTCTTGAACCCCCCGACAGGAACACCAGGTCTCGATAACGTGGTCATGCCACCCTCCTCTTGGTGTGATACTGGCCATTGTGAACCGCGCTCTGCACCGGCACGATGCAAAAATGCGTCATATGCCAAGCTTTTTTGGAAATCCCGAACTCTCCCCGTTTCACTCGTCCCTATTGATGTGAGCCACTTGCGTGAGATTGGATTCAACTATTTCATGTCAACTCTCACATACGCACGCAATAGAAGCAGGGCTCAACTTCAGGATGGTGCAAGGCATCTCATCTGCCGGATCGATGCCCTAATGTTGGTGCTCAGCTGCTCCACCTTTCCCATGCCCCCCTCCCATCATTCCACCCATCCCGCTCATTCCACTCATCCCACCGCTATGCTCGGCCTCTCCCCCCTTCATCTTTTCCATCATTGCGTGTTCTTTCTCGCGTTGTTCGGGAGTCAATATCGCCATCGCGTCGCGCCTCGACTTGATCGTCGTGTACAAAAGACCGCCTTCCGCCTTCTTGAGTTGATCCACTTTGGCCTGAATCGCTGCCGAGGCAGCCTGCTCGTCCTCGACTAACGCATGCAATTCGAGCGTTGCGACTTTGATGTCGGCCTCCGCTCTGACTTGCGCCCGACTCAGGTCAAGCTGCATGGTCTTCAGCTTGCCGATTTGCTCCGGCGTGAGGCCGAGCTCCTTCCCATGCTTGAGAAGATGCCTCAGGTCTTGGCAACTGTGTTCGTCCTGTTTGCTCTGATCGTGGCCTTCATGCATTTTACCCATGTGGCCACCCATCATTCCTCCATGGCCTCCATCCGCTCGAACAGTTTGGACATTCGCACCGAACAGTACCACTGATCCCCATACGAGGATGGCTGCATATCGAGAAGCATTCATCATGATTGGTTCCTCCTACATTCGTTGTGTCTTGGATTGACCCACCCTCTATCTCATTCGGACTCTTCCTCCCTCCTTATCTTTATCTTCAGACGAGTTCATAAGGTTCGACCACCGCGCGGTTGTACCAACTGCGGTCAAAGAACACGATCTCGCCCTTGTTGGGAAGCTGGCGAATATACCGCTGAAAGTACCACTGTCCCCGTTCTTCATCCGAGGGTTTAGGCAGCGCAACCACCCGCATGGCGCGAGGGTTCAGATGTTCGGTGAAACGGCGGATCGTGCCGCCCTTTCCGGCTGCATCGCGCCCTTCGACCAGGATTGCGATCCGTTCACCGTTGCTCTGTACCCAACGCTGAAGTCTGACCAATTCGACTTGTAATTGCCGCAACTCTTGCTCGTACAGCAGTATCTTTCGCACCTCCTCGATATCGACGGCTTTATTCTCGAGTAGCTGAATGAGACCTTTCCTCGTATTGATCCGCCGCAGGTCATCGTCGGTCAAGGCACGGCCAAATTCGCCGATACGTCCTAGCGCCTGTCCGACGGATCCACTCACCGGCAATCGATAACCGTCGCCTTCCCGCGGCACCATCGTTGGAATGGTCTCCAGCTCATTGGCATCGAGACGCTCCGCCTGTCCCACACGCTCATCGATGCTCGCTTCACCCCGCCGACCCGCTCGGCCCTTTGACTTCCCACTCGATTCGCCATCAGGTGCCATACTGAGATTCCTTCCTTCGCTGAAGAATCAGAATGCCACGTTGCGATCTCGTTCGGCGACAGCCTTGATGTAGTCAGGCATGCCCTTGATCGTTGCACCTGCGACGAGATCCCCTGCACCGATCTGCCTCGCCACGGCGCAGGCTCCACAGACCCAGATGGGAATATTCGCGGCTTGCACGGCTGCCAGCAGGTTTTTCAGCGGCGTCAGATTCACCCCCGTCACATGATCGGCGGTTCCTTTGCGCCCGAGCGTCACGGATTCATTCCAGAGCCAGAGGACAACCTCGTGTCCTTGCTCCTTCGCAACCTTCGCCGCCATGAACGGCAGGGTCGCCATCGTGGGATCGTCCGTGCCTCGGCTGCCTGAAATAATAAATGTCGCCATAGTCTGCTCCTTCGATATGCAATCAGTTGTCAGCGATCAGCCATCAGCTTCCATCTGACCGCTGAAGGCTGACTGCTACTTAGCCAGTGAACGAACATATTGAATCAACTGCCACACCTGCTCATCCGGCAACCCGGTAAACGGCATCATCCCTGTTCCCATCGAACCGTTTTTGATAATCCAGAACATTTGACCATCGGGAATGTCTTTCATCATCGAGCCGCATGTAAAGTTGCGCGGCGGCGGGACCAATGCTGCCCCCATAATTCCCTTCCCGTCACCCTGCTCTCCATGGCACATCACACAAGCAACAGGTTGAGCTGTTTTCAAGTAGAGCGTCTTCCCCGCCTGAATCGTTCCGGCTGACGCAGGAAGCGGATTCGTCCTGGTCAAAAAATCCTCCGGCGCCTTTGCCGTCTTGCGCGGTTGCACGCAGACTCCTCCCGGAGCAGCCGCCATGTCCGGCACCCCCTTAAACGTCACTTTCAAGTAAGCCATCACATCAGCCACACCCTGCTGCCCGATCGTCAAATTCCAATAGGGCATGTTCGGCGATTTGCCGACTGCCGGCCCGCCATGATTGATCACGTTGTAGAGATACTCCGGCGGGAGCTTTTCAAATGGAATGTTGGCATGAATCGCCGGCTTAGGTTCCAGGCCGGAGGCTGCCGGGCCATCTCCCTTGCCCGTCGCTCCGTGGCATTGCGAGCAATATTCTTTATAAATCACTTTTCCACGATCCACTCTGGCCATCCCGAACTCCGAGCTCGTCCAGGGCTCGTAATACGTGAAGTCCTTTACCCCCTGCACCATGAGGAACCCGATCACCGCGCGGAGCTGTGGCTCTGTCGCGTCGGCCAAAAACTCGCCGCTGTGCGGCGTGAAGTCTTGCGGGTTTTGCCCGAAACGGAACAGCCAGTCCTTGTCGTACCGCTGCCCGGCCGCCACGAGCGATGCGCTCTGCGGACCGCCGATGAACCTGCCGTTCTCTTCGATGACGTGACAGCCGAGGCAGGCGTGCGCCTTATAGGCCATTCCACCGAACGTCGCATCGAACTTTGTCACCTTCGAGAGATCGAACGCGCCGACCTTCACGCGCGGATCCTTGTTGTGCTCGGCAAAGTAATCGGCGATGGCGTCGGCCTCAGATTCGGTGACCATCGGATGTTTGGACGGAACCTCTGTCAAATCCCATCGATAGCCCTTGGCATACAATGGTCCTTCCTTGCCCGTCAGCCACCGGATCAACCAGGATCGCTGATACTTGCTGCCGGCCCACATGAGGTCGGGTGCTTTGAGATTGAACCGCGAATCCGGCTGACCTTCCAACCGGTGGCATTGCACGCACGTCTGCTGAATGATGTCTTTCGCTCGCGCTTGATCGCTTGCAGACGACAGCTGTGGGGACGACATCAACCCCACCAACGCGAGCACTGCGCTTCCAATGACCACCCGGCTCCTCACAGTCAACATCGTTTCTCCTTTCACGACGGTTTCTCCCCATGGTGGTGAGGATTGAGTTTGATCACCACGCCGACCGGTGCCGCGAGAGATTGATGCACGGTGCAGCCATGCGCCACTTTGAGAAGCCGTTCGCTTTGTTCGGTCGTGACGCGATGCGGCACGTGAATCGCCAGTGTGACCTGACCCACCCGATGCGGCTGTTCCGCCATGGTCCACTCCGCTTCGACACTCAACCCTTTGGTCGAGATCTGATGGCGGTCACAGTAACGGCCCACAAAATACCCGACACAACCGGCCAGTGAACCGACGAAAAGTTCGACAGGACTCATGCCGGCATCCTGTCCTCCAT
>SWDN01000004.1:96177-110806 GCA_005116775.1 Nitrospira sp. | reverse complement strand
GTAATGTCGTACCGAGTTCCACCATGGTAGGCCACCGTGAGCTTCATCGCGCACCACCAGGGCTAGGTAATCGCATTGCCAACCAGATACAGACGAGTCCCAGAGGGGCAGCAATCCAGATGCCGTGAATCCCGAATAGGTCCGGAATCGTCACCGGACCATATCGACCGACGGACAGCAGATGCTCTTCGATCTCAGGGAACAAGAAGGCGAACACGAGAGCGCCCCCTAACCCACCCATCACGGTCACCCAGGCATCCGGCTTCCCTTCGGCGCAGGCAGCGAGTGCCGTGCCAGGGCAGTATCCGGTAAGCGCAAATCCCACACCAAAGATTGCACCAGCGATCACGATCCCAAGGAGATACAATTCTTTCACCTTCATATTGGCGAGACCGAACAGATCCAAGAGATGCACACCCACGAGCCCGACGCCGATGGCTGTCAGTATCAGTTTCATGATCGTCAGATCTTTCAGCCGAAGCGCGTTGACGATCTTGGTATGACTCGACGCGCCGGAAAGCTGGAGCAGGGCCCCAAAGGCCGCCCCAAGGGCTAACCCCAGCGCGAGCGTCAACATCGTGCCCCTCCATTCCGATAGAGAACGCGCGCTGTGACAATCCCGCTGATGAAGAGCGCCGCCGAAAAGAGAAAGGAGCTGATGGCCAATTGCGAAATCCCACTGATCATATGCCCGGAGGTGCAGCCGCCGCCGAAGCGGGCGCCGAAGAGAAGGAGAAATCCGCCGACGAAGGACCAGACCAGACGATTTCCAGGATTCGACCCAAACCGCTTGCTCCATTCGACCGGCACGACTCTGGTTGTGAAACGAGCGGTGGCCATCGCTGCCAGCAATGCCCCAAGTGGAATCCCCAACACAAAGAAGAATTCGTAGGTAGCCAGTGTCCATCCTTGCGCGGTCTTGGCCAGGTAGGGACTCCTCGATGCCACGTCCGGAAGCACATTGTGCAGGAGCACTCCATCCAACACGACATACTGCGTCGACACTCCGATTGGTTGAACCAACCCGACGGCGACGATCAAGACGAGACCGATTCCGAGCCCGCCGACCCACCATGAGAGCACGGGGTTCGCCTCCTCGTGAGACGTTCCATGACGATGGGGAATGTCTTCCTTCATCTTTGCATCACGGTTTGATATAGACCCAACCTTGTTCTTGCAGCTCCATCAATCGGACCATGGCGGGAACCGTTCGATCCACCTGATCAATCAAATCCGCCCGCGTGAGACCCTGAGCCTTCATCGTATTGGAGCAGGCGGTGAATTCGACATCGTAGGCCGTCTTCAGTTGGGCCAGTTCGGTCGTCAACGTCGAATCTTTTTTCGTCAACAACGTCAGCCCGGCGCCATGGACGACTACCTCGACCAACAGGTGCTCGCGCCCCACTTCCTGATAGAGGTGACGAATATTATTCAACGCGCCTCGCTGCGCCTTCTCATCGCTTGAATTGAGATGCATAACGACTCGATGCTGGTCCTGAAACGCCACGGCTGCTCCGCTGAGCGCCACGGTAGGAACACTCAGTGCGCCGACTAATAATGTGACGAGCATCATGTTCATCTTGACGTCCACTGTGCCGGTTACCCTTTCAATGATCCCGATCAATATGTCGCATCGGAAGGCCTGCCGCCTTTAGGCCAATCGTTCACTTTGCCGGGGAAATCCGGGCGCGGTTGGGCATTGATATAGGCGGCGACATCGTAGGCGTCATCGTCCGACAGGCTCCAACCCCAGCTACGCGGCATATTCGACTTGATGAAGGCGGCGGCCACGCTCACCCGCGCCATGCCTGCGCCAATGGTATAGGACTGCGGTCCCCAGACCGGTGGCGCGGCCATCGTCCCCAGGCCATCGAACCCGTGACAGAAGGCGCATTTATTTACAAAGACCTGTTTCCCATTGGCAGGGTCGAGCGGTCGCCGTGACTCGATGCGCTGGAGGCCCCGCCAGGAGATGGTCGCGCCGGTCGGCACGCCGCGTGAGAGCCAGGTGATATAGGCCACGACGGCCTGGAGCTTGGAACTGTCCGGCGGAAACGCCCGTCCATTCAGGCTCCGCTCCATGCATTCGTTGACACGATCGGCGAGTGTATTCACCCTCCCGCTGCGAGGACGGTACTCGGGATAGACCGATGCAAGGCCGACGAATGAGGCGGCGTTCGGATTGAGTCCGCCATCGAGGTGACAGTTGGTGCAGTTGAGGCGATTGCCGACGTAGGGTCTGGCATATTCCTGCGTATTGACGACGATTTTATAGCCAAGGCGGATTTGTTCACCCAATCGGCTGCCGGGAATGGTGTCCGGAGAGGGGGGAGAAAATTCTATCGCCGCGCTGCCAGTCTGGCCAGCCGACGGAGACTCCTCGGAGATAACACGAGTTTTTTCACCTGAACAACTCACAATCACTACCATTCCAAGTATGGTCGGCAACAGCCATCTCATATCCTCTCTTTGTGCCAAGTCCATGCCACTTACAGGAGAGGCCAATCCATCGCATGACCCTGTCAAATGACACAATTGGCCATGAAGATCCGATCGCTCTGGAGCTAAAAGCCACAGTGCAGACCCGGCAATTGTTGCGGTATGCCACAGAATCAGGGAGTGGCAAGAAGCGAGAAGAGCGAGGCTCGCGGGAAAAGCGAGACGGGTGAGGCGGACTGAAGGCTGACTGCCGAAGTGTCCGGAACAGGATTCGTGCTCAGAACCATGCCCGCACACCCAGGACGAATCGAACCTGCGACGGGTTGCCCCCATCTTCGCGCACAAGGGTTGCGGTCTCACCGAAGCTTTTGTCCAGGGAGATTCCGAAATAAGGCGCAAATTCACGTTGGATTTCATAACGGAGCCGTACCCCGAATTCGAGGTTATTGAGGCCCGAACCGGTCGTGAATCTCTCAACCCGTTGTACTGCTGCGTTGGTCTCGAAGCGGGCCTGAAAGATCAACCGTTGCGTCAACAAGAGGTCTTTCGTAAACGACAGCCTGGCAGATACCGCGCCACCCTGATCGATGAACAGGGCGGACTCGAACTCATAGTTGTACGGAACCAGTCCTTCGATCCCGATCACCCCCAGACCCCGCGTCACATTGCGCCCCTTGAAGGACTGCGTTTCGACACGGCCGCCTATTTGCAGATCATAATGCTTCTGGATAAACCGGCCATACAGCAGTTGAACGTCCACGTCGTAGTCAGCCTTGAAGGCCGTATCGCGCTGTCCTTCGCTCTTGAACCAGAGTCGGTTGTAGTCCCCGCCGTACCAGCCCTCGACGTCCCACCGATAGTCGTCATGCCCTTGGCCTCCGCCTATTCGCGGACGGTAGTCGAGCACGTCGATGAGCGTGAAGAGACGGCGTTCCTGATCGTTGACAGGGGCAGGCCAGTTGCCTTGCGAGAAAAACTTAGACCGCGTGGCTTCCTGCTTGGCGGAAGGACCGACGGTCACAGAAGCCTTGGAGACAGTAGACCAAACTGCGGCCTTTCTGTTTGAGGTCGTATCGGCAACCGGTGACTCAATTGGAGTCATAGGAGACTCGACTGAAGGTGGCGCAGCGATGACCGGCACGGCGATACCTTCGGCCAATAGCAAAACCAAAGCGGCTGGAAAGAGGCTTATAGAGAATCTGAAGGGAAGGCCTGTTCCGTTCATGGTTCCGACACCTCGACAATGCGGAACATCCCTGCGTCCATATGGAAGAGTAAATGGCAATGAAACGCCCAGGGTCCCAGGGCATCCGCGGTGACGGAGACCGACAGCCGTTCCGCCGGCTTGACCACGACCGTGTGTTTCCTCGGAAGATAGGCGCCGGCACCATTTTCTAAATACATCCACATCCCGTGCAGATGGAGTGGATGCTCCATCATCGTGTCGTTCACAAAAGTCAGGCGCACCCGCTCGCCATACTGGAAGTGAATCGGCTCTTTCGCTTCTGAATATTTCTTGCCGTCGAAGGACCACATGTACCGGTTCATCTGGCCTGTGAGATGAAGTTCGATCTCGCGCTCCGGCTTCCGCTGGTCTGGGTCGGGCACAAGACTTTTCAAATCAGCGTAGAGCAGCACCCGCCGCCCACTGCCTTCCAGCCCCCTTCCTGGTTCCCCCATGCGGTTCTGCGAATACTCGGCCACCATTTGATTGCCGGGACCATGATCGTCTGGACCATGCTTGACTGGCTCAGCGCTTGGTATCTTCAAGCGTCCGTGATCGCCCGCATCCATGGCCGGCATCTCATGCATGCCTTGCACAGGAAGTGTTCCCGAACCCTGCTGCATATGCTCCCTGTGCGGATTGTCGTCAGACGGCTTCATGCTCGCCATGTCGCCAGCCGTAGCCAGGCCTGGCATGGTCATGCCACCATGGGAATCCTTCAGGCCTCCCATGTCCATGCCCTCCATACTCATGCCCATATCCTCCATCGTGCGGAGCGGTCTGGGCCGACGTTGAGGAATTGCCGCCTCCATGCCTGCTCGTGGGGCGAGCGTACCGCGCGCATAGCCACTGCGATCCATTGTCTCGGCAAAGATGGTGTAGGCGTGGTCCTCGATTGGTTCGACAATCACATCGTAGGTTTCTGCCACTCCCATGCGAAGCTCATCCACCACGACGGGTTGGACATTCTGTCCGTCCACCTGCACCACCGTCATGGTGAGACCCGGGATGCGCACATCGTAGAAGGTCATGCTGGCCGCGTTGATCAATCGCAGACGCACCCGCTCGCCTGGACGAAAGAGGCCCGTCCAGTTCCCGGCGGGAGAAAGGCCGTTCATCAGATAGGTGAAGGTGTAGCCTGTCACATCCGCAAAGTCGGTCGGGTCCATCCGCATCCGGTCCCACATTAAGTAGTTCTTGATCGACGCCCAGAAGCCCATGCGCCTCACATCGGTCAAGAACTCACCCGCCGTACGTTTCTGAAAGTTGTAGTAACCGCCTTGCTTTTTCAGATTTGAGAACAGGGTTTCGGGTGATTCAAAGCTCCAATCCGAAAGCATCACCACATACTCACGCTCGTAGCGAAAGGGCTCCGGTTCGATGGGATCGATGATCATCGGCGCGTACATCCCCAAGAGCTCTTGGCCCCCCGAATGGCTATGAAACCAGTAGGTGCCGCTTTGCTTGACCGGGAAGCGATAGGTGAAGGTCTCACCCGACTTGATCCCCGCGAAGCTCACGCCGGGCACGCCATCCACGGTAGGCGGCAGGAGCAACCCGTGCCAATGAATCGACGAACTTTCTTCCAGGCGGTTCGTGACACGCAGTGTCGCCAGCTGACCTTCTTTGAGCCGGATCACGGGTCCCGGGATCGTCCCATTAATCGTGATGGCAGGCGCGGTTCGGCCGTCAAGATGGAACGACTGCTCGCTGATGGTCAGATCGATAACATCTCCACTTAGCGCGGTTTGTGAACCGGGATTGATGGTGGTGCTTGCTAAGGCATGGGCGGGGACGAGCAATTCGGACGAGGCGAGCAGCGCCAATGCCGCTACGCAGTTCAGCAACAGCCCTCTGGATATGGAGTCAGAGTCCGTTTGTCTTGTTCTTGAGATAAGGTTCAACAGATGGAGTGCAAGGGCAGGGCAAGCCCTTGCCAGGATATGAACGAGTAATCGTTTCACGGTAACACCTCCGGATGACATTGAAGAAAAAGCATGGCATCGCCCGCTCAACTCAATCGGCTGCGCGGCGAGCAAAGGCACTGGAGGTGAAGAATCAGATTCGGAGGACCGAGGAAGAGCCTATGGAGATGGGAACAATAGAACGGACGCTACTCCAGGAGCACCGCGTCGTGGCCGAGGGAACAGTAAGCATGGCGGCTGAACCGAGCAAGATCATCGCATGATCGATATCCAAGACCATACTGTTCTTTGTCTGACGCTCTGGAGACGAGGCGAGTGACGGCGGGCACATAGTGGCCCCATCCATTGGACAGGTTTGTTCCTCTTCCACGAGCAGCGCCGCATCTCCCGCCACCGAGAGATCGGGCAAGGCACACATCGTGCCGATCACCTGGCACAAGATGAAGAAGAATACCAGAGCAACGTATGGCATATTCACTCGTCGAATCATGGAGTCACCCTGTTCTTGAAAGATCAGCTTACGTTCTCCGCCCAGTCTGCGCAACGGAAACAAGCATGTCAAGTCTGCGAATCATAGATGACCGTCCGTCCGATATGAGCAGGAAACTTTTCTTCTAATGGAGGACTTTTTCAGCATCCTGCTAGAGATTCAATCGCAGGTCAAACTATGTATGCAAGGCGCCTCCATTCATCTCAGCTGGTTCTCCGAGGCGCAGGCTTTGCTGTACAATTCGACTCGATTCCTCCCTCTGTGCTTGGCGTAATACATGGCCTGATCCGCTCGCGTCACGAGTGTCTCGACTTGGTCGATTTCCGGAGATAACATCACGACTCCGATGCTGACCGTTACCACAGTGGAATGATGTTCCCACGTAAACTGCTCCTGTGCGATTTTCAGCCTGATGCGCTCGGCAATCTGCAGAGCGCCGAGTTTATCGCACTCCACCAAACCGATCACAAACTCCTCACCCCCGTAACGGCCGATGATATCGTGCGGACGGATCATTCCCCTGGCAGACTGCGCCACATGGAGCAGCACATGATCGCCAAACGCATGCCCGTGCCGGTCATTGATCTTTTTGAAGTGGTCTACATCCAGAAACAACAACGCGAACTGGTGCTGATAACGGCGGCTCCTGTGAAACTCCGTAGTCAGCGACTCCATCAGTGCGCGCCGGTTATTCACCAGCGTGAGAGAGTCCCTTCGGGAGAGACCTTCAAGCTGCCGATGGGCCTCTTTCAATTGACAGAGGCTGTCTTCCAGACGTTGCATCGTCGCGTGGTAATAGGTCTCCACGACAAAGATCTCATCGAGCGTGACGATCTTGTTCAGCGTGAGGACCAATGAGGATAGTCTGCTCTCGTCTCCCGAATAACGAAACGCAAGCCGTTGCAAGATTAACCCGAAGAGCTTGTGGTACGCCCCCAAATACCACTTCTGCTTGAGCCCGACTCGTTCGTGCGTGAGTCCGATCCGAAGCCGTGCCTCCGCATACTCAGCGGGATCGCCGAGTTGCCCAAGGCTGAACAGATACCGGCGCTGAGACTCCTTGAGTCGCTCCACGAGCGCCGGGTCGGCCAAGATCTTGCGCAACTCTTCGAATTGCAGCAAGTGATCGTAGAACTCTCCGATGATCTCGTCTATATACGACGCAATCACGTCGCGGATCTCGACGAGATTCCGCGCATCTTGCTCACCAAAGGAGAGAAACGCCAGCCTGGTTTGTAGCTCCTCGGTTGTGATTTGCAGTTGATCGCACAGACTGCTCGACGCTCTCGTGCCCTGTTGTTCAGCCATTTGGGCTTTCACGTGTGCGCCAGGCGACAAGGCCCGAACTGAAGTTCGGGGGTCGGAATATCTCGGGCTATCGCGTCTCCGCTCGCCCCTCCCTCCCCCATGGTAGAGGAAGGGAGGGTGAACTAGGACGAGCCCTTACTCCTTCACAATCACGCCACAGGCAATGCGGGGTCCGCCCGGTGCATCCTTGGTCACAGGATCAGGCAAATACTTATCTTCAAACTCATGAATAATGAACGCGCTCCCATCCTTGTCGAGGAGAGTGTTCAATCCATCGGACAGTGTCACTCGACTCGTGATCGTATACAACGACCCTTTCCGGCTGTCGTCCACAGAGAGGTTCTGGAGATCGCCGAGATGATAGGGATGGTTCGCTAACCCGGAGGTGACGTTCGCTTCCGGATTGATTGCCGCATCGACATTCCCATCAAAGTGTCCCTTGGCCGCTGCGAAGGGTTCGCAGTTGCCGACCTCGTGAATATGGATGGCATGGCGTCCCGGACTCAACTTGCTCTCCGGCGTGCCGGTGAGCTTCAGCTTGATCGTGACGCGCCCTTCATACTTCTCGTAGAGATGCGCCTCTCCCGTAATGCCGGGGCCGGCAATAACCGCCTTCGCGTGCACAGGTTTTTCAACCTTGCCTGTGTAATAGGACGAGCAGCCGGCAAGCGGCACGAGTGCCGACACAACAATTGCAGTTCCCACAAGTATCCGATTCATGCGGCCTCCTTCGTTAGCCAACAGGCAGAACATGCGGCTCTCCTTATTGAGAGCCGCGCGCAAAGATATTCTCACAATGGCACTCGGTCCACAACCATTCAGTCATCGATTTATCATATTCAGTTCTTGCACGCCTGTCCTAGTAGAATACTGCCGGGGAGGATGTGTCGTATCGCCCGACTTCTCGCGTTTCATGTCATCTGCTTCGGACCGGTCCAGCCTTTGGGTGTACGAAGCACAATCATAGGCCAGAGTGGCCGCTTCTTGACGCCGACCCGGCGCGTAGCTGCTTTAATACGCTGAATATCCCGGATCACGGCATCGAGCGTCACGGCCATGAGTCGGTGCATCTTCTGAGGATCGTGTCCTTCGACAAAATACGGAATGTACCCGTAGCCGACCAATAGCGATTCCAACTCATCGTGACTGATACGGGCCAGGACCGTAGGATTCGCGATCTTGTAACCGTTGAGATGGAGAATGGGCAGAACGACGCCGTCAGTGAGCGGATTAAGAAACTTATTGGAATGCCAACTGGTCGCGAGGGGGCCGGTTTCCGCTTCACCATCGCCGACCACGCAGGCCGCAATCAAGTCGGGATTGTCGAAGACGGCCCCATACGCATGCGAGAGTGAATAGCCCAACTCGCCGCCTTCGTGAATCGAGCCAGGGGTTTCCGGCGCCACATGACTGGGAATGCCGCCCGGGAAGGAAAATTGCTTGAACAGCCGCTTCATGCCTCGTTCGTCCTGCGAGATGTTGGGATAGACTTCGCTATAGGTGCCTTCCAGATACGCGTTCGCCACAAGCCCAGGCCCGCCATGGCCTGGCCCGGCGATGTAGATCATGTTGAGATCCTGCTCCGTGATGACACGGTTCAGATGGACATAGATGAAGTTCAACCCGGGCGTCGTCCCCCAGTGGCCGAGCAACCGTGGCTTAATGTGCGCGCGCGTCAACAGCTTCTTCAGCAAGGGATTGTCATAGAGATAAATTTGACCGACGGACAGGTAATTGGCCGCGCGCCAATAGGCATCGATCAGGGCCAATTCTTTCTTTCCTATTGAGGACTTCATAGTTCTCTCTCCATCTTGGCAGAACCGTAAAAGGTAAAAGGTGAAACGTAGGCCTTCCGAAGGCTCTTCTTCAGAAACCTTTCACGTTTAACGATTCACGTCTTACAGATTACTGGACGTCTTCTTGAGTACACAGTCGAACGTAGCGCGAGCAATTTCCATCTCTTCATCCACGCCGGCCACATAGCAAGAGATCGGCGCCGAGGCTTCGCTGATCCGAACCGCTTCGCCCGGCGCAACCTGCACAGCCGCCTCGTTGCGCGACCGATCAAGCCGCAGTCCGCACCAGCTCATCCCCTCGCAGATCCGCGCACGGATGGCCGGTGCATGTTCGCCGATGCCGCCGCCGAAGACGAGTGCATCGGCGCCTCCGAGCACGGCCAGATACGCCCCGATGTATTTTTTGGCACGATAGCAAAACATGTCCAGCGCCAGCGCAGCGCGTGAATCTGGATCGCCTTCAGCTGCGCTCAGAAGTTTGCGCATGTCACGCGACAGACCCGACACTCCCAGAAGACCCGAACGCTCGTTCAAGAGACGTTCGACCTCATCGACCGATAGACCTTCCTTCCGAACGAGATGCCCGACCACTGCCGGGTCCACATCGCCCGATCTGGTCCCCATCATCAGACCTTCGAGCGGCGTGAACCCCATCGACGTATCGACCGAACATCCCCGATCGATCGCTGTTACGGAGCAGCCATTACCGAGCTGCAGCGTGATGAGCCGGAGTTGGACAAGCGGATGGTTGACTGCTGCGGCACAGATGGCGGCCAACGACGCGTGCGCAATGCCATGAAATCCATATCGTTGGATGCCGTGCTTGCGGGCCAGATCGGGATCGATCGCATAGGTGGCTGCGCGAGGCGGGATCGAACGATGAAAGGCTGTATCGAATACGGCGACCATGGGGATGTGCGGTCCCAAGGCAGCGCGTGCGCCCTCGATCCCGGCGATCGATCCAGGATTGTGGAGCGGCGCAATTTCGGTCAGACGATCGAGTGCGGCCACCACGTCGTCGTCGATCACGACCGGCTCTCGAAATTGCGCCCCTCCATGCACCACTCGATGCCCAACTGCGTCAATACGGAGATCTCTTCCATCAAGCCGGCTCGATTCCTCCAACATCTGCAACATGCACCGGACCGCCTCGGTATGGGTCGAGACAGGGCGTGTTGCCTGGGCAACTGTTTGCCCACCGAGGCGGAGCATCATCTTCGCCACAGGCCCAATGTCTTCTATGAATCCTTCAAACCGACTGCTTGCGGTGAAGCGGGCGGCTGTCTTCGAAGAGTCGTCAAACTCGATGACCTTGAACTTCAGGGAAGAGCTTCCCCTATTGATCGCCAGCACGTTCATCATCGTCGTAACGCCTTGACCAGTTCCATCAGGAGGAATGGTAACACGCCCATACCTCCTATCAACGCCCAGTCTTCAATCGGCAGCGGGACAACCTTGAAGATCGTCGCGACCGCTGGGACGGAGAGCACAACAACCTGAATCCCAAGAGAAAGCGAAACGGCCAAGAGAACGACTCAGCCTCTGCAGCAATAATCGGAACGGGATCGGCGGCCAGCGGGTTACTGTCCATCGCCGTCACAAAGATGGCAGCCGGACGGGTGGCCGGGTCTGGTATCTTGCTATAGGGCCGCGTGCGTAACGTCACCCACAAGCCCGATGCCAAAAGATTGTCCACAACCTGCGCTTCAGTCAAGCTGGCCAGTTGGTCAGCACTGTACGCAGTGAAGGGCTCCTCGTCTTCGGTTTCGTCAAGCCGGATGATGACTGACTGGAGTATGCGTTCAGCTCCACGCCTGATGGCAATCACCTCGCCGGCCCCCGGAGCAGTGACGCGCACGCCTGGTAACTTCTTGTGCTCGAACAGCGCTTGGCCGAGCTTAACCCTGTCCCCTTCGGCTACCAGCATGGAGGGTTTGAGACCTATATAATCCAAGCCCAGAACGGCAACGTGGCGGACCGCTTTGGCAACATGGACACGCTGCTCCGGTTTCCCGCTGATCGGCAGATCCAAGCCCTTTTTGATTCTGAAAATCATAGCAGTTGTAATTGAGTTCCTGCTGTCATGATGCATCGGTTTGATCAGCCGTATTTGAACAGCCAGATTTCATGATCCGAGTTGGTGCAAAACGGCGGGACCAGGAGATGAATGCATCTCCTGTCAAATAGGCAGATGGTGCTTCTTTCCTTCTGAGCAATTTATTGGCTTCCATGTTCAGTGCGAGCTAGCTGTCGATCATAGTCTGAACGGATGCGGTCAATTGGAAAGATCTCTGGCAGAAAAAGCCGCGGCTGGTCATCACGCAGACGTTCCCGGCCGGGCCGCCGCTCTCGTGCGGATTCCTCACACACCTGAGGATGCAACCAATGAGTCAGCGCTGCTCCCATCGAAGCAGGCCCACTATGTACTTGATGATTTTTTGAGTCGTTGGCGTCAAGCCGTCCACGAGAATGCACGGAGCTCGCCAGGTACACTTTGACCATGGATTGAATCATGCCCCTCGCATTTCTCCCTCCATGCCCCGTTTTGACCGGACGGGGGTACGGTACCACAAGGCTGTGGCAGTATCTACTTCAGGGCCATTCAGACAACCCCATTCAACCGGTTCATACACCTGGCCTTCAGCTTCAGATCGCTCGTTTTGACCTAGGAACCTGCATTATTCACGGGTTCGTGAGGAAATCACCGAGACGCCACGCGAGACGGTTCGACAGGCTCACAGTCCTGAGCCAAGTCGAAGGACGGGCGCGCGGAAACTGGGGACTGACACCTTTCCCCGCGTCCGCGTGTGGTGTCTGTCCCCATCCTAACCGGGACAGGCATCGTCGAGGACGACGGAGCCTGTTCCCAGAACAGTATGTTGACCGACTGAGCGGCGAGCCAGCCCGTCGCCAGGCCTGTCGGAGCGGCATGTCGGCGGGCGTAGTAGAAGCCTTCATGAATAATGCAGGTAAAATTGCATAGTCCCCGGAGGTATCTCAACATATTCGGACAGATACATCCGATTGACGGAGTCCGACGACATGTACGAAGGCGTAGGAATGAGGGATAAGCCGTGCGATCTTCCACGCTACCGGGACCAGCAGCGGTTAGGACAGATCGCCATCGGGCGGGGACTAGCGCCAAAAACCAGGGCGCCAATCCCCGACATTACGGTGAGAGGCTGAGGGACAGCCCGCCGAACGAAGGCTCGCTGTAAAGCAGGGCGACGATTACAGCAGAACGTTCATGAAACTATACGGGTTAGGGCTTGTGTTGCTGTTTGCGTTCCTGCTTCTGTTCCTTCTTCATGTCTTTTTCCGGTTTCTCTTCCTCCACGTCGATCACGGCTCCAGACTCCGCATCGATGTGAACCTCCATTACCTTGTTTTCCGCCGTGACAACCTCGACTTCCCACACAAGCTTGTCATGCTTCTTCTCCAGCTCGGCCTCGACCACTTTGCCCGCCACTTTCTCCGAGGCTGTTTTGATCGCCTGGTCGATCGTCACCTTGGCCGTAGCAGCCATTTCAACCGTCTCTTTCACTTCATCTTTCTTCCCCTTCCCTTTCTGATCGCTCCACGCGGGGCCGTTCACCGCCAACACCACGCCGATCGCGAGGACCATTACTCCTACTAGCTGCTTCATACGAACCTCCTTCTATATAGTGTGATTGCGCCCCACGGTCGTTCGTGACCGATCACGGACTCGCCTACGTTGTCCACATTGATTCTGCAAGAGGCAGGCCCCTTGAAATCTTCCTGCGAGCCCTGTCCGCCAATCAATCTGGCCCGTTGCGCAACAGAACAGGCAGCTTCTATGGGGAGATTCGCACCAGATGCAAAGGTGAGCGAGACTGGCGGGAAAAGCGCGACGCGTAAAGCAGGCTGAAGACTGAAGACCGAAATGTTCGGATCTCCGACCTCTGGCCTTCAGCCTGTCCCCCTTCAACCTTCGGATGATCGCGCTCGCCGCGCGCCTAATACTTGTCCATGATGGTTTTGAGGTCGTTGCCGGTGATGACCTCTCGATCGAGCAACACCTTTGCTCCTTCTACTAGTGCCCGCTTCTTTTCAGCTAAGAGCCGATTCACACGCTCATATTGCTCATCGACGATGCGGCGCACTTCGCAGTCGATCTCGCGGGCGGTCTCCTCCGAGTAGTCGCCTTTCTCCTGAGGCGCCTGGATCTGCATCATGAGGGGCTGGCGTTCACGATCGAGCGTGATGGTCCCCAGCTTGTCGCTCATCCCGTAGGATTTGACCATGCTCTTGGCAATATCCGTGGCCTTGACCAGATCGTTCTGCGCTCCTGTAGACGCTTCTCCAAAGATGAGTTCTTCCGCGATCCGCCCTCCGAGCAAGACCGCGATCTTGTTCTCCAACTCCGTCTTGGTCATGAGGAAACGATCCTCCGTCGGAAGCTGAAGGGTATAGCCCAATGCAGCGATCCCGCGCGGAATGATGGAAATCTTCTGGATCGGATCCGTTCCAGGAACCGACAACGCCACCAAGGCGTGCCCCACTTCATGGTGGGCGACCCGCTCTTTCTCCATCTTGTTGAGCACCCGATTCTTCTTCTCCAGCCCGGCGACGACTCTTTCCACCGCTTCTTGCAATTCCGGGAGGCCGACCTGCTCCTTATTCCGACGCACGGCCAGGAGTGTCCCTTCATTGATAATATTGGCGAGATCGGCGCCGGAGAAACCCGGGGTCATTCCGGCGATCACCTCAAGGTCCGCATCGGGACCCAGGGTCACTTGCTTCGAATGGACGCGCAAGATGGCTAGGCGACCGATTTTATCCGGGCGATCGACCAGCACTTGCCGATCGAATCGTCCTGCCCGCAACAACGCCGGGTCCAGGATTTCAGGTCGATTGGTCGCCGCCATGAGAATGACGCCGATGCGGGGATCGAAACCATCCATCTCGACCAGCAACTGATTCAAGGTCTGCTCGCGTTCCTCATGCGATACTGGTCCCATCCCGCGGGCTTTCCCAAGCGCGTCCAGTTCGTCGATGAAGATGATACAGGGCGCTTTGCCCTTTGCCTGCTCGAAGAGATCCCGCACGCGGGCTGCCCCCACTCCGACGAACATTTCCACGAACTCGGACCCGCTGATGCTGAAGAAGGTCACTCCTGCCTCTCCTGCCACAGCGCGGGCCAGGAGTGTCTTGCCGGTTCCTGGCGGACCGACGAGTAAGATCCCTTTCGGAATCTTTCCTCCAAGACGGGTGAACTTTTCCGGCGTCTTGAGAAACTCGATGACCTCGCGCAGCTCTTCTTTCGCCTCGTCCACCCCGGCCACATCTACGAAGGTGACTTTCGTGTCCTTCTCGGCATAGATCTTCGCCTTCGACTGCCCCACCGTCATGAACCCGCTTTGGCCCTGTCCGAACCGCTTCATGACAAAGAACCAAATGCCGACGAAAACCACAGCCGGAAGGA
>SWDN01000004.1:90757-96077 GCA_005116775.1 Nitrospira sp. | reverse complement strand
AGGCTCAACGTACCGAAGCGTACGCCTCGCCTCTTCGCTCGCTGCGGCCTTGCTGGACGGTCTTTTTCAGCATCCTGCGATATTGTTGCGTCAGTGTCGTTCTGCGACATTTCATCGGCATGTTCCGTATGAACCGAGTTTTCCACATCCTGCTAGTAGGACACCTTGCACAACCCGTGCACACCACCCTCTCGCCGGCAGAAAGTGTCTGATTCCAGAACTGAGCCAACTTGCTTGAGATTTTCTTGGAATGAATAGGGCTAAGGGAGGGAATACGACAAGGCTTGATGAGAATTGCAACAGATACCCCTTCCTCCCTGTCGCAGATTGCAACAGAAGAACGCCGACCTGGCGATCGGCTTTTCAGGAAGAGGAAGTTGCGGTTGGTAAAGAAGTAGCCGCGCTTTCGGCTCTGTCAAGAGGAAGGCGGATCCAAAATGTTGTGCCCTTGTCGATGACACTCTCCACAGTGATCGTTCCACCATGTTCCTCGATGATACCTTTCACGACCGTGAGGCCGAGACCGGTTCCCTTCCCAAAATCTTTCGTTGTGAAAAAAGGATCGAAAATCTTCGAGCGGATTGCTTCCGATATCCCATGGCCTGTATCGGATACCCCGAGGCAGACGTGGTTACCTTCACAAGCGAGGCTCAGCTTGAGCCGCCCTCCCTCCGGCATGGCATGGACACTATTCACCACCAGATTGATCAGCACCTGGATGAGCTGGTCTCGGTCGGCATGGACAGGAGGCAGACCAGCTTCGATCGCCTTTTCAACCGTGATGCGGTGGAGAGCGATCCGCTCCTGGAACATCTCCAAGCTGTCTTCCACAATCTCACCGAGATCGACGGGGCGCCGCTCCGGCGTCCTCCGCCTGGCAAAGGCAAGGAGTTGGTTCATCACCTTCGTGATCCGCTCGACCTGCGTGATAATGGTGGTGAGCCCCTTCTTCATTCCTTCATCGGCGGTGCGTTTGAGCAGATATTCCGCGCGCCCGAGGATGACATTCATCGGTGTGCCGATTTCGTGCGCCATACCGGACGCGAGCGTGCCGAGTTCCGCAATCCGCTCCGTCTTGCGGAGCTGTTCCTGGATCTGTGTGAGATCGGTGATGTCGAGACCGGCTGCCACGACATACTCGACCGTGCCATGGGAATCCGTCAGCACCGTATTCGACCAGGAGATTTGTCTCAGGCCTCCATCCTTTGCTTTCCAGTAATTTTCATAGTCGCTGCGAGGCTCGCCGCTCCGCAACCGCTTGAACACCGATTTTACGCCATCGACTTCATCGGGAATCACAAACAGATCCCAGACATATCTCCCCATCACTTCTTCAGAGGAGTAGCCGGTCGTCTGTTCACAAGCGCGATTGAATCGCAGAATCCGTCCCTCCCGATCCAGCACGACGACGAGCGCCCCGGCAGTCTCCAGCACGGCATCGATGAAGTCCCGCTCTTTCTGGAGCGTCCGTTCTGCCCGTTTCCGCTCGCTAATATCTACAACCGACGCCAAGACTCTCATCCCATTCGGTGTGTGGATCGGATTGAGGCCGATCTCCAGCGGAAACTCTTGGCCATCTTTGCGCACCCCATAGAGATCCCGTCCTTTTCCCATGGCACGCGACTTGGAATGGGCGAAGAACGCTTTCCGGTCGCCGGCATGGTGCGACCCTATACGTTGCGGCACGAGCATTTCCACAGACTGCCCGACCAATTCAGCCCGTTCATAGCCGAACAACTGCTCAATCTGCCGGTTCACCATGAGGATGGCGCCGCTCTCATCCACCATCAGCATCCCATTCGGGGACGATTCGACCACAAGACGAAATTGCTCCTCCGCCCTCTTGCGCTCGATGAGATTGCGCACGATCGCCGCAAGACCAGTCGGCTTCCCATCATCCCCCTTCACCGCAAACACCGTGATGGACACGGGAACCTGGGAGCCATCCTTCTTGAGATAGTCGATTTCATATTCGACCGGCTCGCCGGTCTGGAGGACTTTAGCCACAATGCGATCCCGCTGTTCTTTGTGCTGTTCAGGGACCAAATCCCGGGCATTCATCCTGAGCATCTCTTCTCTCGAGAAACCGGTTAGGTCGGAGAAGGCCCGATTGACGAGGAGGATAGCCCCATCGGGTGCGGCATAGGCGATCGCATCCTTCGAGGCTTCGAAAATATCTTCAAATTGTTTCGGCACTGACGCACCCTTCCTGCGCAGGTATGTAGTGGATTGCCTTCAGCCCGCATTGTGCATGAGGGCTGCAAGCAAAGAGATTAGACAGAAGCGATCATTCCTCTGGATGAGGCTTGCCTTCGATTTCGGCGAGTTTACGATACAGGGTTTTCCGGTCGATGCCAAGGGCGCGGAGCCTGCTCACCTCACGCCGTAACGATGTTTCGCGGATCACACGCTCGACGACGCGAGTCAGCTCCTCGTTTTTCACCGGCTTGGTCAAGTAGTCGCTGGCGCCCCGCTTCATGGCCTCGACCGCGTTGTCCACCGACCCAAAAGCGGTCATGAGGATGACGCCGATGTCCGGATAGAGGCGCTGGATCTCCGTCAACAACTCCGTCCCCTGCATCCCTTTCATCCGCAAATCCGTCACCACGACGGCGCAGTCTTGCT
Organism: Nitrospira sp.; assembly: GCA_005116775.1. Taxonomy (GTDB): domain Bacteria; phylum Nitrospirota; class Nitrospiria; order Nitrospirales; family Nitrospiraceae; genus Palsa-1315. Next base: position 93,452 of record SWDN01000004.1, on the reverse strand, counting down.
CGGCCAATAGCTTCAAAGCCTCTTCTCCACCTCCTGCCGTCGAGACCTGATGTCCGCGATCCTTGAGCACATCGTGGACAAGCTCCCGCATTTCTGCATCGTCATCGACAACAAGAATCGCGCCCCATTCCTCGGTCATACTGCACTCCTTCTCCAATTTCGTTTATTTAGTTTGTTTGGTTCGTCTCGTTTGTTTGGTTAAACCAGATAGACCAGACAAACCAAATGAACCAGACAAACCAGAACGAGAGGCTAGCCCTTTGCCCTAGAAGCGGTCAAGGCTACTCTGGCGCGAAAGGCCACAGACAAACCTCCCTCTTGGGGAGGAACGCCCCACTATTCGCTCTATATTATGGTTTCTGCCAACTAACGGCATAGATCTGCAAAGGCGAGACCACTCGATTCACCCCCGTACCTCTCGCCTGAACATCGGCAATTGCGGCAAAAGTATTCATGAATCATGCGGGTTAGACACATTGCTTTTGATGAAACGGTGGGACTATATTCCCAACATGGCTCAGTCCAAGCACTTGCAAGCATTGTCCTCCGCTACTCTCCGCCTTTTGCGCCCACTGGTGAGAATCCTCCTGCGGAACAATGTCTCTCATAGAACGTTCGCTGAGCTTGCCAAGTTGGTCTATGCGGAGGTCGCACATGCTGAATTCGGGATCGCGGGCAAAAAACAGACGACATCCAGGGTTGCCATCATCACCGGATTGACGCGGAAAGAGGTGCAACGATTGTTGGCGCAACCGCCCGATACCGAATCCGTCGTGGAGGAAGAGTATCACCGGGCTTCGCGGGTCATCACAGGCTGGGTGCGGGACCCTGACTTTGGGGACGGGAAAGGCCATCCTCATCCACTTCGAATGGAAGGGAAACGCGCGTCATTCAATGAGTTGGTCAAACGTTACAGTGGAGACATCCCTGTGCGCGCGATGTTGGATGAATTGCTCCGTGTCGGTGCGGTGAAACAACTGAAAGATGGACGGATTTGCCTGCTCTCTCGCGGGTACATTCCTCAGAAGGGTCCGGTCGAGAAATTGCAGGTTCTTGGTGCTGATACGGCAGATCTCATTGCGACCATTGACCATAACGTGTACCAAAAACCCACCAAGCCCCGCTTCCAACGCAAGGTCATGTACGACAACGTGCCGGTCGAGGCTGCGAAAGAATTTCAGATCCTCGCCGCCGCCCAGGGGCAGGAGTTATTAGAGTCGATCGACCGTTGGCTCTCGCATCGAGATCGTGATGTGAATCCAGCTTCAAAGGGAACGGGACGGGTTCGCGTGGGGCTGGGGATCTTTCAATTCGAAGAAGACGTTGATTCCAAACCCGGAAGTGCTTCGTGAGCTTCTTCGGATCAATCTACAGAGTTTTTCTCCTGAGTTTCATCTTCGGGTCGTTCGCCTCTTGCGGCCCAAGTCCTCAGGCTGGCGGAGGAATCGGAGGGACCGTGGCGACAGTGCCAACTGTGGCAGCGGGACCCGTCACAGGATTTGGCAGCGTCTTCGTATCTGGAAACGAATTCGACACGAACGGCGCAGTCTTCACGGTGGATGGCCAAACGAACGCCGGTGAGGGCCAGCTCAAAAAGGGGATGGTCGTCCTCGTGAATGGCACGATTTCAAAGTATTACGGGACAGGCCAAGCAGTCCAACGGACAGCCAAGACGGTCCTGTACGAGGACACCATTGAAGGCCCGGTCCAGTCTGTGGCTCTTGACGGGCTCAGCCTGGTCGTTTTGGGGCAAACCGTGCTCATCAACCAATCGACCATTATAGACCTCATCATCCCAACCCTCAGTAGTCTAACTCCGAACGACCTGGTGGAAGTGAGTGGTTTCGTATCTGGGCCAGGTACTGTGGTCGCCACACTCATCAACCGTAAGGGAGGCGCTGCCGACTACCAGGTGAAAGGATTTATCACTCAGCATGATAAGGACCTCAAGTCTTTCACCATCGGTAGCTTGGCGGTGGATTACACGGATACGGACATTAGCCAGATGCCAAACCTTGCCGAGAAACTCTGGAACGGGCTGTTGGTGGACGTCCGTGGAAGCCAGGTGTCATCCGGAGGATCGGGGCCGTACGGCATCCGGATGACCGCGACCAAGGTGAAGCTGGAAGGATTGGGCTCCGAAGACAGCGAGGGAGCTGAGATCGAAGGATTTGTGACCCAGGTCGTCGCTCCGGGTGACTTCTACCTCGGCAACGTGCATGTGCAGACCAGCGCCGGCACGACCTTCGAAGATGGGACACTCAGCGACATCGTGGTCGGTGCCCATCTGGAGGTTCATGGTTCGCTGGTCAACGGCATCGTGAATGCGACGAAAGTGGAGTTTGAAGGAGAGACGGAACTGCAAGCGAATGTGGCTACGATCAATTCGAGCGACAACACTGTGACGCTGACGGGCTTGGCAGGTCTTGTCATCCAGTTCGACGGCCAAACCGCGCTCCATGGTCAGGGGAATCCACGGCGACTCGACGATCTTCGCAGTGGCGACCATCTCCAGATCCATGGACAACTGCGAGGCGGGAACGTGATCTTGGCCAAAGAAGTGGAGCGGAGCGACCCCAAGTCGAACGTTCAAGTGCAGGGCTTCGTCACGTCGGCCGCAGATCCCATCGTCGTTTTGCTTGGAGCTTCCATCGACACGTCGTCGATTCCGGAAAGCGGCTTTCTTGGGCGGTAT
>SWDN01000004.1:86374-90657 GCA_005116775.1 Nitrospira sp. | reverse complement strand
CGGCCGCGCGTAACGATTAGCCACAACCGGCATTACTCGTGACGATTCGTCGCAAAATCGTTCGATAGCGCGTTCCTCGTGAAGCGTCCCTCGACAGGCTCGGGACGCCCTGAGCCCGTCGAAGGGCGTATCGACGTATCTCGCATTCGACGACTCAGACGCGCTCATTCCGCCCCACCCTTCACGAACGACAAAGCGTGCGAGCTGGGTTTACTGCATGATCTTGTTGTTCGTGATGCTGGCTCTATAGGGCTTCCACTGCTTGACCAGTTTCTTTGCGGCCGTCATTTCGGCGGGTTTCAATTGCCTGGAAAGAAGGTTGCCTGCCGACCGGCCTCCTCATCACCCTGAGCGGCAGACAGCGCCAGCCACATATACGCTTGGATTTTGTCGGTCGGTACGCCTTGCCCGCCCCCCGAGAGCATCTTCCCCAGACTATGTTGCGCTGGGGCAAATCCTTGGACGGCCGCAAGCCGCCACCAGCGCGCGGCTTCCTTGTCGTCCTTCGGCACAACCGTGCCCTCCCAGTAATTGTCACCGAGAGCGTTTTGCGCGAACGCATCGCCTTGCGTAGCCGCAAGCCGGTACCATCGGATTGCCTCGGTCTTGTCTTTCGGAACATCTCGTCCGCGATCATACGCCTGGGCTAACGCAAACTGCGCTTCGACATTTCCCCGCTCAGCCTGCATGAGCAGCCGTTGAATTGAAGAGCCCGATCCAGCGGCCTGCTTGGCGACTTGAGTTGACCGATCTTGCGTCGTCGGGAGTGGCGGCGCGCTACCACACGCGTTCATCAACACAAGCATCGTACTGGCGACCATCATCCGACTCCACATACCTGCCTCCCTGAGCAGAGTTATTTCGCCATCGCCGTGCCGTAATAGGTCTCGACCATGACACCGATTTCTTTCAGCATCGGCGTCGGAAGCGTCCCGCCGGCGCAGACGATCACTGCGTCGTTCTTCATTTCGATCTCTTTCCCCTCGTAAATCAGCGTCACGCGGTCTGTTCCAATCTCCTTTACGTTGGCATTCACATATACCGTGAGCTTCTTGCTCTCCACGCCTTGTTTGAGCTGCTGACGGTTCTTGTCTTTGGGGCGGGTAAAAATCTCATCGCCGCGACAGGAAATGGTAACGGTCGTGCCTCGCTCAGCTGCGATGGACAACGCCGCCTCCGCCGCGCTGTCTCCGCCGCCCACCACCAGGACGTGCATCCCTCGGTATTGTTCGGCATCGATCAGGCGATAGACTACTTTTTCTTGCTCTTCACCAGCCACACCGAGTTTTCTGGGCGTGCCACGCCGGCCAATGGCGAGGAGCACGTTCTTCGTTTTGTACTCCGCCTTGGGCGTCTTCACGACAAATATGCTGCCGACTTTTTTCAGGGCACCGGAGACCGAAGTAAAAGAATTGTCTCGACGTCGAGTCCTTTTGAGTTGAGCTATCCGTCAACGTTTTCTCCAGCCCGCCTGATGCCTCGAAGGTCCAGTCGTCGAAGAAACGGTAATTCATGCGGATCGTCGGAGTCGCACGATACAGCTCCACGCCAAAACTATCCTTCTGGTGATAGAGCAGGACGAACCCGTCGATCTGCAATTGCGGCCCGAAGCGAGCCAAGGAATTGATCGTGAGCGATTGCGCTCGGTACGCTGGGCTCGAAATATAACTGGCATTCGCCACAAGGGTTGTATTCTCAAACGGAAACTTCGTCCCGATGACTTGAGCCGTATAGGTCCAGATATTTCCGGTCCCAGGCAGCGCTTGCAAGGAACAGGGCGCATCGGATGTGGCGTTCGGATTGAGAAAGAGAACACTGGTGCCGGGCACGATGAGCAGACAGTTCGTAGCTCCTGTGCCGGAAATGCGATTGAGACGCACGTCTCCACCGAGCTGCCAGTCTTTGGCCACCGTATGGAGCACCCCGGCAAGAAACAGATCGCTGGTCGCAGTCACAGCCTTGGCCTGCTCGCGCAAGAGACTTTCGTTCGCTGTGTTGATGGTCTCGAAAGTGGCGCCCGGAGTCCCGAAGAGGGCATTCGTGGTTTGCAAATAGGGCGTTTTGCGATGGTCAAGCAGTAGGGTGTAGGTGGTCTCTTCGGTTACCCATGTCCCATTGAGCATCGCGATGTTGAGGACGTTGTACGACACGTCGTAGTCGATCAGACTGAACGCGTTCTTCCCGTTGGCCGCATACCTCAATTCTGTCCCCACGGCCCGGCGATCCACCACGCCGTTGTTCATCTGATTGATGTAGTACAGATTGCTGTTCCAGGCTTGTCCGATCGGCCCGATGTCTACATTCACCCCGTAGAAGTAGCGTTTCAAGTCGGCCCGAAAGTTCCTGGGATCGTCGGGCACGAAATTAGGCGTCAAGCTGAATTGCCGAGGCTGACCCGCGACGAGATTCACATTGAAGAATTGAGGAACGGCGACATAACGCAGCCAGGCTCCATCGAACCGGAAGTCCAACACACCGCCGGTGTTACCCGGTTGTCGGCCGACCCGGACGAAATACGAATCCTGACTCGCGTGTTCGTAGTAGAGAGCCCTGAGGCGGCTGATGTTTCGTCGGCTGTCGTCAAGAGCCAGAAGATTATCGGAATACGTCCCGCGCGCTACGACTTTATTGTCATATTCATTCTTACGATATCGCCCTGTGACATCGAACGACGACTGCCACAAGGACTGGTCATGGCTGTGGACATTTGTGGTGCTATTCGCCACTTTGTCTGTCGTAGTCGTCTGGGAGTACCCGCCATAATAGTACGAATACAGACTCCCGTAGACCCGCATCTCGTCTATCTTCTTGGCCGGTCTGCTGGCTTTGGCTTGTGCAAGCTGATCAATGGTCTCCTGCAACGCGGTCAACCGCCCTTGTACTCTCACCGCATCTTCTCCCTTGGGGTAGAGTTTGAGGTAGAGTTCATACTCCGCTTTCGCTTTCACATGCTCCCTGTTTCGTTGCCGGGCCACTCCAACCCACTCTTGAGCTGCTTGCGATTGCTTATTCGGCGGAAGATTGAGGAGTGCGTTGAAGATCTGCAGTGCCTTCTCGTTCTCTCCGACGTTCAGCGCTTGACGGCCTAGCTTCATCAAATCTGCGGCATAGGGCTCGGCATCCATCCCAGGACTGAACGGCGGAACCTCGAATGACTGCTTCGGTCCCGTCGCGGACGGAGGCATGGCCGGTGGAGCTTCGATCTCTTGCGGGAGCGGTGACGGAAGCGCCTGCTTATCCAACTTGACAGAAATCACAATCCGGCTGCTGCTTCTGATGTCCCGCTGGCTCACACGAAATCGCACCGGCTTGGCAAAGTGGATCGAGAGGCCGTTTGTCCCATGGTCGGGAAATGTCACGGTGAATTTTGGAATCAAGTCGCTGGGAGGCGACGCCGCCAATTCACGTGGGAATCGGATGGAGCGGTCCAGATCGGGGAAGTCGAGAAAAATTCGGACGAGATCGCCCTGCTGGGAGGGGGTATGCCGCAGATACAACGCCCGCGCATTGAACACAATATGAATCTCCGCCGCTGTCGGAGTCTCGACAATCTCGACGCGGTCGAGCACTTGCGCCGCAACCGGATCCGCTGTCCACAAACCCGCGAAAGCGAGAAGCCCCCCCATAAGGACAGCCCACATCGCACGACGCAACTTGCTTGTATCGTCTCCCGTCAACGAAGCCCTCTAGATGGGAAGTTTGCTCAGGTCGAGGCTAAACTCGTGAGTCCATCGGCAAGCGCTAACTGCTGATGGCATTTGTGATCGCTGTCGAGAACTATAGGTGCCCCGGCGAACCACGCCTAAGAAATCTTTGATTTCCAACCCATCATGTCTTCACCCTCTATTTGCTGAAGGTCCGCGTGGTGTGACAACCAGAGGCGTCACAGGACAGGGTTGTCCTCGGATGGTCATTCGGTTTGCCTTTGGCAGTGGTCCCATTGTGACAAGTAGCACACGTGCCTGGCACTACTCCCGTGTGACTGAACTGCGCCCCCGTAAAGGTCGTTGTCGATCGGTGGCACAGTTCACAGGCCGCGGTCGTCGGGGGGTGGTTCACCGGTTTGCCCCGCGCCGTCGAGCCGTTATGGCACGTCGCGCAGCCCGTCGTGATCCCCGTATGGTTAAACACCGCGCCCGTAAACGTCGTCGTGGATCGGTGGCACGTCTCGCAGGCCGCGGTCGTCGGCACATGCGTCGCCGCCTTACCCAAAGCCGTCCCGCCGTTGTGGCACGTCGCGCAGCCCGTCGTGATCCCCGTATGGTTAAACACCGCCCCCGTAA
>SWDN01000004.1:58145-86274 GCA_005116775.1 Nitrospira sp. | reverse complement strand
CGCCTCTTCTCGTTGTGGCACGTGCTCCACGTTCCCTTGATCTACATTCTGGCTGCCTGCGCGATTTTTCACATCGTGGCTGCCTACATGTACTGAGGCCCATCAACTACCGTGCTCGCCTCATCCTACTACCTGCCCATCGGTCTGCTCGGCGCGTTGATGTTCATCGCCGCACCGGCCTGGGCGGACAACGTCGAGACGGCGTTGATGCCGGGGCAAGTGATCGAAGGCCATGCGAAGTGGGAAGAAGACTGCACGAAGTGCCACAAGCGGTTCGACAAGGCGGCGCAGAATACCCTCTGCCAAGATTGTCACAAAGACATTCGTAAGGACGTTGAGCAGAAGCAGGGATCGCACGGGCGATTGAAGGAGCAGCGCGAATGCAAAGCATGCCACACAGACCACAAAGGCAGGACGGAAAACATTGCGCCGATCACAGAACAAACCTTCGATCATAAACGAACCGACTTCCCGCTTCAGGGCGCCCATGCCGACACGAAAAAGGTCGAATGCAAGGCTTGCCACAAATCCAAGGCCAAGTATCGTGAGGCGCCGTCCGATTGTTACAGCTGCCACAAGAAGGACGATAAACACAAAGGCAAACTGGGAAGCGCCTGCGCCGATTGTCATACGGATCGGAATTGGAAGGAGTTCCGTTTCGACCATGACAAGACACGCTATAAGCTTCGCAACAAGCATGTCGAAGTCCCGTGTAAAGGCTGCCATGAGAACGATCGCTTTAAAGAAACCCCAATGGATTGTTACTCCTGCCATAAGAAGGACGACAAGCATAAAGGGCAGGAGGGCACGAAGTGCGAGGAATGCCACAACGACCAATCATGGAAGAAGTCGCCGTTCGACCATAACAAGTCGCGCTTCCCTTTGATGGGGAAGCACGCCAAGGTGGAATGTACGAAATGCCACCTGACGCCCGCTTTTAAAGACGCACCGACAGATTGTTATTCCTGTCACAAGAAAGACGACAAACACAAAGGAGCGTATGGAGAGAAATGCGAGACGTGCCACGCGGAGAATGATTGGAAAATGATCATATTCGATCATGACTTACACTCTACATACCCGCTACGAGGACGGCATATCACAACCAAGTGCGCGTCCTGCCATAAGGGACAGTTGTATAAGGACAAGACCCCGGTCGACTGCAACGCCTGTCATAAAAAAGACGACATCCATAAGGGACGATTTGCCGAAAAGTGTGAACGCTGTCACACCGAACGGGATTGGAAAGCGCTCCTCTTCGAGCACGATCGTGATACGAAGTATCCGTTGAGAGGGAAGCATCGGACGACAAAGTGCGAATCCTGCCACACGGGGCAACTGTACAAAGACAACACTCCGAGCGACTGCAACGCCTGCCACAAGAAGGACGACATCCACAAGGGGCACTTCAACGAGCAGTGTCAACGCTGTCATACAGAACAACGCTGGAAGGCCTTGCTCTTCGACCATGATCGTGACACAGCTTATCCGCTATTAGGCAAGCACCGAACCGCCTTCTGCGAACGTTGCCACACAGGACAACTGTACAAAGACAAAACGCCCACGGCTTGCTATAGCTGTCATAAGGGCGAAGATGTCCATCGACAACGGTTGGGTACAGAGTGCCAGGACTGCCATAACATCAGAGACTGGAAGTTATGGGACTTCAATCACGACACACGGACCCGCTTCAAACTCGATGGCGGACATAAAGGGCTCGATTGTTATGCCTGCCACACCAAGCGCATGGACAAAAAAGTCGAGTCATCGTCCTCCTGCGTCAGTTGCCATAAAAAAGATGACAAACATGAGGGAAGTTTCGGCGCACAATGCGAGCGCTGTCATGAAACCACATTCTGGAAGACGATTAACTCCGGCACCAGAATCTTTCGCGGGCGGTAGCATCAAGCCGACAGTGTGAGATATTCAAAGGGAAGTGCTGTGCAATATCGACGCGACATCTCATTCACACTCAAAATTCTCGCCCTCATGCTCGTCCTCTTTATCGGCTACCACGCGTGGCTGAAACCGACATATTTAAATCCGGGATCTGCGTCACGACAGTCCTCGGAGCCTCCTCCGCCTCAACCAACCCTCAGCTTCACGTTGCCAGGAACACAAGAACGTCCGTCCTGGGACGTTCCGCAAACGCGACTGGTCGATCCCGGGCAAGCGCCAACTGATGCTCTCGGGCTCATTCGCGACGAAGTGGAAAAAGGAAACTACAAGGAAGCGGAACGCCGTTTGATGGCCCTTTCACAGAAAAAGCGGGAGAACGCTCAGGTGAAACGGTACATTGCAGCGCTCTGGAACAATCTCGGCGTGCAACAGGAAAAGTTCGGCGGGAGCGCACTCTCTGTCAAAGCCTTTAAAAACGCCGTCGCGTCCGATCCCGCCAATCCTCTTGTGTACATGAACCTGACACAAGCGTATTGGGAACTCCGCGACCCAGCGATGACGCCTCAGTTCCTCAACAGGGTGATTCGACTGAATCCCGCCGATCCATTCCCGCATCTTGCGCTCGCCGAACTGCTGTTGGAGAAAGGCGACAAGACCGCGGCGATGACCCATCTCGATCTCGCGCATCTACAAGCCAAATTTGATTCCAATCTTCGATCCTATCGAGATAAGCTGATCGCGAAGGCGGACGCGGAGAACTCCGCACAGCGCCAAACAGCGGCGCTCGTCCCCTCATCCCAGTCAGCATCCATAGACGCCAGGCCAGCCTCGAATCCCCTTCAAGACCGCACACCTCCTCTCTCAACCCCATCTGCAAATCCACCGCCTTCCTCTCTCGCTACTCAGGAAGCACAGCGGCCAAGACCGTTTTCCCCGCGAGAGACCGCTCATTTCGTTGTTCAGTTCGACGGTCCTGACGATCAAGCGACGTGGATGCGTATCCGCGCCATGCTTGAATACGCCTATGAGGAGATTCCTCCGAAGTTCGGACAGGTGCCCGCCAGACCCATCAAGGTTGTCCTCCACACAGGACAGAAATTTTCCGGCCCTGCAGGAATCCCCGATTGGGCCGATAGGTTATTCGATCGCGGTTCAGGCTCGATCCACCTCCCCACTCAAGGCGCGCTCGACGATCTCGCATTATTCAGCCGTGTGCTCCGCCATCAGTTCGTCCATGCGCTCTTTCATGAACAGGCCAGGGAGGGAAACACCGCTCCTCCAACATGGCTCGTAGAAGGTCTGGCCATTCATCTGGCGGAAGATCCCTGGCCGGACATGGAAGAGTCCCGACAAAAAAATCCTCTCCTCATGCCGCTGCCCTCCCTTCACAAACCCTGGGCTCAGCTCCCCCCAACGTCACTATCGACCGCTTACCTCACGGCAAATGTTGCTACTCAGCATCTCATCGAACGGTATAGCATCTATACCGTTCGCCAGTTGATGAATGTACTCATGACCGGTCTGCCTCTTGAGACGGCGATACAACAGAAGCTGTCCATATCGTACGAGCAGTTTCAGCTCCAGTGGGAACAATCCGATGAACCGCACGCGAGTGAGCGCAGTAAACGCGAGGGCTGACCTAGTCCACCAGGCTAAACAAACGAGCAAACCAGCCGATCCGTGCGCTTTTGGCGCTACGGACGACTATTCGCCGGATAGCAGCTGTAGGCGCAACAAGTTGGCATGGTACAGCGAAATGATGCGAGGGTCTCATGTCTCAAACGATTATCACAATCTACTGAACTGTCTACTTATTGGTAGTCCAACGACGAGCATGGGAAGCTCGTCACTGCTCTGCTGGATTGAGTCCGCTCCTCAATAAGCATTCCGACTGACGTTTGTGGCTACCGAGGCTTAGCGATTGTGAGCGCTTTGTTGCCACATGAAAGAATCCGCCAGCCGATTTGTTCATGCCGATTCCTCCCTCGACGGTCTGCCTCGGGACTGGGTATACTGCCTGTCCAATGACCAACACTCGACAACCGAGCAATCGATTGCAAGGTGGATTCATCCATTCCCCAGGTTCGTCAACGGCAATCAGTCGATTATCAGGACTAACCAGGCATACAGATGTGAGCCAGCAGGAAGCAGAAAGAGTTTTTCTTCGCGTGACCGGACGACTCCGTCCTCTCGTACCATGTCACATGGCCCTGTGCAGGATCTTGCCCGTCCGGTTACCGCTGCGCAGGAGTGATCGATGAAACGGGCGCAGGTATTGCCCGCCTCAGACCCAGAATCCATCCGGCTCGCAGCGGAGATCATCCGAAGCGGCGGCCTCGTTGCCTTTCCGACTGAAACTGTCTATGGGCTGGGCGCAAACGCGCTGGATCCGGAAGCAGTGGCCAAAATTTTCGAAGCCAAGCAACGACCCTCGTTCGATCCCCTTATTGTGCATATTGCAACTCGCGCCGCCCTTGATCTCCTGGTCCAGAAGACGGGCACGGTCGATCGCCGGTTGATGGACGCATTTTGGCCAGGCCCGCTGACAATCGTGCTCCCGAAACGAGACAACGTTCCCGATATCGTGACAGCCGGACTTTCTACCGTCGCAATCCGAATGCCGGCCCATCCGGTGGCCCAGGCGCTGATCGTGAAAGCAGGCGTGCCGATTGCCGCCCCGAGCGCCAATCCGTTCGGCTATGTCAGTCCAACCTGCGCACAACATGTGCTCGATGGGCTTGGCGATCGTGTGGATTTGATTCTCGACGGAGGCTCCTGCCCAATCGGCGTGGAGTCCACCATCGTGTCAGTGAGCGAATCCTCTCTGGAGCTCCTGCGTCCCGGAAGCGTGACGCTTGCAGAACTTCGGGACATCATGGGAACGTCCGTGCGAGCTGCTGCCGGGACAACTATCATCGCGCCAGGCCAACTCCCTCGTCATTATGCGACCAAGACACCGGTGACAATTTTACGTGCGCCAGGGGCGAGACCGGCTATTCAAGCGCGCGAACGCGCCGGACTACTGGCCATGTCGGCTCCAGGCCAAGAATACGAAATGTTCTGCGCAATAGAGGTGCTCTCGTCGTCTGGAGATTTGCGCGAGATTGCGCGGAATGTGTTTGCGGCGCTTCGGCGGCTGGACGCGCTGGGCCTCAATCGTCTGTACGCCGAGCCCTGCGACGAACAGGGTTTGGGTCTCGCAATCATGGACCGGCTCCGCCGTTGTGCGGTGTCTACCCAATGACAGAGTCAGGACTGAAGACGCGCGTCTATTTCACCTTGGAAAAATCTGCAGCGATTCTTGCCTCATGCCCGTCCTGAAGATTCACGACGAACACGGACGCGGTCGTGGGATCGAACGTTTCATAGGCAAACAATGCGGTAAAGCGTGACCGGTAGATCGGCCCACTGCCCTCATTCTTTCGTCCACGCTCGGCTTTTCCGATATCGATGGGTTTGATTCTCTTGGAACCCTGCTGCAACTCGATCAGCGCGCCCTCGGCAAAGTATTCGTCGTCGCCACAGAGCTGAACTTCAATCTCCATATTGGGCATGTCCACAACTTTCTTGACGAACTCCTCTGGCATCCGCACATCTATTTTCCTCTTCTTGGACTCCGCCGCCTCCTGCCTGCCAAACGCTTCGAGCCGATAGCGTTTGGTTCGGAGGATCGCGCTGGCTCCGCAGGAATCTTTCTCTGGATCGGCGCCAATACGCGTCACCATGGACGCGTGCTGGAGAACCTTCTTCACTTCTTCTGGGGTGTTGGCCTTCTCCATCGGCGCGCGCCCGGCGTCCAACGCTTTCTGCGCCTCTTCCAGTGTCAGCTTCACGTCGATTGCGAAGACCGGCTGGAGACCGAAGACCATCGACAGGCCCGCAACCGCACAGGCGGCGACGCCGCCGATTCGCGCCGCCGCTGTCAGGGATCGCACGCTCATGACTCCCTCCGTATACAAGGCAGAGACTGATGAGGCGGCATTGTACGGAAGCTCCCTACCCCTTTGCAATTACACTGAGAAGCGTGCCCAGTTGGTGTAAGGCTTGATGGCATACAGTTCGTCGAGATCGATCGGCACATTCACATCTACTTGCAAAAGCAACCGAGCAACCAGGCGAAGCGGCAACCCAACCACAGTTGGAAAATCTCCATCGATCGAATCGATTAGATTACCGCCCTCTCCTTGAATAGAATAGGCGCCGGCCTTGCCGAGACTTTCTCCCGTTGCGAGATACCGTTCATGTGTGAGTTCATCATATGGCTTCATCCGAACGACCGCCGTAGACAGAGCCCCGATGTCTATCGCGCGAGTTGACCAGACGAGTGCGATCGCCGTGTGTACGCAATGATCACGGCCTGCCAGACGCCGAAGCATTGTACGGGCCTCCATCAGATCAGCCGGTTTCCCGATCACGGCCTGATCGACCTCGATCACCGTATCGCTCCCTAGCACAATCGCATCAGGTTCTTGACTTGCGACTGACCGGGCTTTGCCCTGAGCAAAGGCCTGTACCTGCTCGATCGCTGGAGAGTCAGCGACCAGCCGCTCCTCGAAGGATGGGCTTTTCACGTCGAAGGGAATACCCAGCAGGGTAAGCAACTCGCGACGGCGCGGAGAGGTGGAAGCCAGAATGAGTGACATCTATAAGGCCGGAGAGGGTTCAGCGCAGACAAAAGATTCTGGAAGCTTTTGGTCGGAGGCCTCAGTGACACTCGCGTGATGCATGCGAAAATCGTCAAGCACCTGCTCCAGGTCAGCAACTGAAGAGACTCGAAACATCTCGGCTCGCAGGGAGGCAGCATGAGAAAATCCTTTGCAGTACCACCCCAGATGTTTGCGCATCCGCCGAAACTGACCCTGTCCACAAGTCGCTTCGAACCGCCTGGCATGATCGAGCAACATCTCGAAACGGACATCGAGCGGTGGCACCCATGGCTCGGGCTCCTTTTCGGGCTGATGGTGCTGCAGAACCAGTCGCGCTTCCTCTTTTTGCCGAAAGAACCAGGGGGCGCCAAGAGCCGCTCGTCCAACCAACACGCCATCGACTCCGGTGTCTCGTACGCGACTGACGATGTCATGATAGCTGTGCACGTCTCCATTGCCGAATAGCAATGTCCCGCTCCCCTTCGCAATCTCCACGGCCCGAGCAATGGCATTCCAATCGGCTTCCCCTCGATACATTTGCTGCAAGGTGCGCCCATGGAGGGAAATGACTGCCGGCTGTTCCCTGAGGAGATGCTCGATCCAATGGTCAACGACCACCACATCGTAGCCGAGACGTGTTTTGACGGACAAAGGAACCGTCCGGCGGACGAGCGGGCGAGCATTCTGCCGCTGCTCATTCATCCGCCGGAACGAAGCCACTCGACCAGGTTTGAGGCCGGCACCCTCAAGGGTCTGACCGGCTGCCCAATCGGCGATGCCCTGCCGAGCTGCTTGCATGATGGCATGAGCCACATCCGGCGTGCGGATCAACCCCGCGCCCGATCCGGACGAGGCCACACTTCGCGAAGGGCAGCCCATATTGATATCCAATCCGTCAAAGCCCAACTCGCAGACGGCATGAGCGGCTTGATAGAAGAGATCGGGCTCTTTCCCATAGAGCTGTGCGACAATCGGACGTTCAGCTTCATGATAGATGAGAGAGTCCAACAGGAACTCCGGCCCTCGGCAGACGTCATGCACATGCGTGAACTCCGTGAAGGAGACGTCCGGTTTCCCGTGCATTGCCACGGTATGGCGAAACGTCGCATCGGTTACCCCATCCATCGGTGCCATGCCGATGACCGGTCTGGTGAGTGACTGCCAGAAACTCATCTGGTTCGCTCCATCTCCATCATCGGTTCCACCACTTCATTCGCCTGGGCATAGGCCTGGCGCAAGCTGTCGCATTCTTGTTGCGCGCAGACACGTGCCTCCGGCGCGCGTTCCGACACAAACTCGAGAAACCGTTCGATCTTCAGAAGGAAAAAATCATACGACTGCGTGAGCGGTCGCGGTGACTGAAACCAGAAGGACACAAACTCCGTCAGACAAACACCCCGCTCCGCTAACAGCCGGCACGTCTGCGGAAACATCTCGACGAGATCTCCTCCCCAATGGAGAATCTCATAGGGCAGATAGGAAGTGCGGTACCGTGCGACTCCACCCGGTTCCGCAACCGCTTCTTGCCACTCAGGGCCTGTCATGGGAGCGTGCCCCGAGATGATCTGCGCGTAGCGAGCATAGTCGTCGAGTACCTGCTGTCGGTCAGACCGGCACAATGGCGTCTGGACGGAGGCCGGGTACAGTGCAGGCTCCATCGATTGTTTTCCAACCTTTCCTCTGGCCATCGCCTGCTGAACAAGAACAGAGAAACGGCGAGCAGCCTCTGCATACTCCTCCACAATCGACTCGATCGGTTTGGTGTCCACTTCTAGCGCCACCGCCCGGAGGCTGACGAGGTTCGGATGGGTGAGAACCTGTTCGAGCATGTTGAAAAGAATCGATGGAATCGGCGCGGCATGCGCATCGATCCATTCAGGAAGTCCCTCTTCCCCCTGTGACTCACCGACCGACTCGTGGCAGGCCAACCCTGCGACATGGATTTCGACGACTCGTTCCAGAGGAAATTCGTCGAGGAACTCTCCGACAAATCGCTCAAGCGACATCCGTCGGCACAGGGCGCTATAGCGATAGACCGTCCAGAGATGGCCGACGTCCAGCACGAGACCGCACGGTACTGACTCGGAGATCTTCCTGAAAAAATGGGGAATCGGGATCGTGCCGGCAGAAAAATAGGTGAGCGGCGGCATCTCCAACAGAAAGAGCGGCACAGATCCATCTGCTCGGCAACCCTCCAGATCCATCGCCTGTTGAACCGTCGCGATGTTGGCTGCCACCACCTCGGCGCTCAACGGCGTATAGAGGGGAGGGACATAGGTGCCGAACGAATAGCCCGCCATCTGCTTCATCGCACATTCATGATTCAGCCAGAGACTCTGTAGGCTGTTGAGTTGCGCCACCGTCTCGCTGACATCCTGCTGAAAGAACGGAGAGGCTTGAACGTCCGGCTGAGTGATCCACAGACCTTCCCCGTGATACGCCAGCGGAATGTCCCGGAAAGCCTGCCGAACCGTAGCCAGCGTGGTCGTCGTCGCCTTAAAGACTTCGAGATAGCCTGGCTGGAGTCCTCGTTCCTTGAGCCTGTTCATCAACTCGAACAGATTGGGAGAATAGACGTCGACGGACAGCCCCATTCCAAGCGTAGGGATGTTCCCAGCGCGACGTTGAAAGTCCTGTTGAACGAAATCGAAATCAGGCATAGGATCAACCAGTGTGCTGTCCTGACAGTTGGCCTAGTCTATTCGCCGAACCCCTTGTTTGACAAGGGAAGCCCCGTTCACGGGCGAGAAGGCTCTGTCTGCTATACTTGGCATACGTCGCCAGGGACGGGCTCTCACGAATCGTGCAGACGCGAATCGAAGGAGGTCTCGATCCCATGACGAACGATAATGACAAGCCCTTCAAGGCGACACACCTCATACCCACTATGGTTGCCCATATGATGACACCAGGAGTTGTACAGATTCCAGGAGATGTCTCGGTCAGCGAGGCGGCAATACTGCTCAACCGAGAACAGGCGCCCTGCCTCCTCATCAAAGATACCGATACGCAGTTCGGACTGATGACGTCGACCGACATTGTGAAGAAAGTTGTCGCGCAGGGACTCGAACCGCACGACATCGAAGTCCGAACGATCATGACACGCCCGGTGCAATTCATCGAATACAATGTGGCCTTGGCAGAAGCCTCCACACTCATGATGGCGACTGGCGCCTCGCTGTTAATCGTCACCAAACAAAACCAGCCGGTTGGGGTACTGAGCGTTGAAGACCTGATGCTTAGCCTACCCAGGCGTGGCACGAGAATCCCCGTCGTCGTGAGTGTAATCGGACGAGCCTCGAAGCAAGGACTCAACTATAACGCCATGATTACGCAACTGAGCCATGTCGGCGCGTTGGTCGAATCGACCACAAAAATCCTAACAGGAACACACGTGGTGCTGGCGTTTTCTATTCCTGGCCAAAATACTCCTTTGACCATTCGCGGAACAGCGCTGACTGACGGAGTTCCGGGGACAGAGCCGAATGCGCCATCAAGTAGAGACTCCATCTGGCACGTCGATATCCAGTTCACTGACCTCTCATCGACTGATCTCTCTCGTATCAGGGCCTGGGCTCTTCAAACAATGCCTCCCTCGTCCAATCTCTCTTAGTTGCACATAGATGTTCCATTCCTTTGACCGATAGGCGATCAGCTGATAGAATTTTTCTGGATATCCTGGACCTCAAAATCGTCAACCGCGCCGTCAAAGAACTGCGTCATGCCTTCCGTGTCTTTCATGGCTATTGCGATCGGCGCAAGATCAGCATCTTCGGTTCGGCCCGCACAGCCTCGGATGATCCGAACTACCAGATGGCCTTCCAGTTTTCCCGTCGGATCGTCGAAGAAGGGTTCATGGTCATTACCGGCGGGGCAGACGGGATCATGCGCGCGTGCCAGGAGGGCGCCGGGCGGGAGAATAGCTTCGGGGTCAATATTATGCTCCCCTTCGAACAAGGCCCCAATGCCACGATCGCCGATGATCCCAAACTCGTCACGTTCAAATATTTCTTCACCAGAAAACTCATCTTTCAGAAAGAAGCCAACGCCATTGCATTGTTCCCAGGCGGTTTCGGGACGCACGATGAAGGGTTCGAAATCTTGACCCTCGCCCAAACCGGCAAGAGCGATCCCCAACCGATCGTCTGCCTGCAAGCTCCCGGCTGCGACTATTGGGACGACTGGTACACCTTTATCACACGCCAACTCTTGGGCCGTCAGCTCATCAATCGCGAAGATCTCAGTCTGTTCAAAATCACCACGTCGGTAGACGAGGCGATCGATGAGATCAGGCGTTTCTATCGCCGGTTCCATTCCATTCGATATGTGGGACGACTCCTGGCCATGCGTCTGAAAACCCGCGTATCTCCAGAACAAGTGGCCGGTCTTCATGACACGTTTGGCGATCTGTTATCCGAGGGTACCTTCGAATTACGCGGGCCTCTCCCGGAGGAACTCGACGAGCCGGATCTGATGGACTTGCCTCGGTTGACATTTTTTTCCAACCGCAAGAGTGCGAGCCGGCTGCGTCAACTCATCGACCATCTCAACGCCCTCTAACCACTCCTGCGAAGAGGCTTTAGTCTCGAAGCCGCATCATGGTATGCTCCCCACGATGGCCGGTTCCCGCACACAGCACCCATTCTCTCAGCCTCCCACCGTCGTGCTTTACCATGCCGAATGTGCCGATGGGTTCGGCGCTGCTTGGGCCATCTGGAGTCGATTTCCCACGGCTCAGTTCATTCCCGTCAAACATGGGAATCCGCCTCCCACAGGGCTGCAGGACCAACGAGTCGTCATCGTGGATTTCAGCTACGCCCGCGAGACACTGGAAATCATGGCTGCTCAGACACAGGCGCTCCTCGTGCTCGATCATCACATCACCGCAGAGAAAGCCCTCGCCGGCCTTCCCTATGCCTACTTCGACATGAAAAAGTCCGGAGCAGTCCTCGCCTGGGAATGGGCCCACGATCAGCCGGTTCCTTGGCTCCTCGATTATATTCAAGACAAAGATCTCTGGACCTGGGCGCTCCCATCCAGCCGTGAAATCAATGCGGCCGTCGCCTCCTATCCGTTCGATTATCACCGCTGGAATCATTTCACACAGAAAGAGTTGGAACAGGAAGGCCGGGCCATCCTGCGTTACGAGGGCGAGCTCGTGAGCAAGCTGGCGGCGCAAGCGATGTTGATCGACTTTCACGGAGCCGTCGTTCCATCGGTCCACAGCGCAGTCCTGACGAGTCAGATCGGAGAACGCCTCTCCGCGGAACATCCGTTTTGCGTCATATGGCACGATCGCGATGGGCGTCGCTATTACAGCATGCGCTCGCGAGAAGATGGGACCGATGTGGGCGCGATCGCCGCATCGTTCGGCGGTGGTGGCCATACCCATGCCGCAGGGTTTTCAGTCTCCCTCGGACCTGATGGCTCCTTGCCGGATGACCCGGCGCTCCCTCGATCAGTCATTGATCGTCGCAGGCCTCCTAGTTAAGCTGGTTTGTTTTGTTCATTAGGTTTATTTGGTTCATCTAGTTAGTCCGGTTTAACCAAAAACCAGACAAACGAAACAAACCGAATAACGGTTTTCATACTTGCCATGATCCCTCTTCATGATGACAACCCGACTGAACGGACTCCGGTGGTCACGATCGCCGCTATCGCGACCTGTGTTCTTGTCTTTTTCTACCAGGCCAGCCTTTCAGCCGGCTCAGGAGAAACGTTCGTCTTTCAGTACGGAGCAATCCCGGCCCTCGTGTTCGGAGAGGCCGATCCCCCTGAGATGGGCGTAGTCATTCCCGCCTACGCCACATTGATCACCAGCATGTTCCTCCACGGCGGCTGGATGCATCTCATTGGAAATATGCTGTACCTCTGGGTCTTCGGAAACAATATCGAAGACGTGATGGGACATGGAAAGTACATCGGGTTCTACCTCACATGCGGGATTCTGGCCGCCTTGAGCCATGCCATAACCGATCCGTCCTCGGCAATTCCCATGGTCGGAGCGAGCGGCGCCATCTCCGGTGTCCTAGGAGCCTATCTATTGTTGTTTCCACGGGCTCGTGTGCTGGTGATGATGCCCGCTCTTGGCGCAACGAGGGTGCCTGCTGGTATCGTGCTCGGCATGTGGTTCGTGATGCAACTGTTGAGTGGAGGGATGAGCGTCGGCAGTGAGGGCGGAGGCGTCGCATTCTTCGCCCATATCGGTGGGTTTATCGCTGGAATGGCGCTGATCGGCTTGTTCAAACGCCCGGAGGTGCCCTTCTTTGCGCCAAGCCGTAGAGGTTGAGGGATAACCGGCCCGGTCTGTCTGGTTCACGCATCCAACAGCTCACGCACTTTTTCTACCAGTCCTGCTTGTCGATAGGGCCGCCGCAAAAGATATCGCGGATTGAGGCGATGAATCACCATCGTCTCATCGTCATATCCAGAAACAAAAAGCGGCTTGATCTTCGGAAATCGCCCCAACAACCGTTTGGCTAAGTCACGCCCACCGATCTCCGGCATCATCAGATCGCTCACAACCACATGGACGGCCCCAGCGTGTTGCTGCGCAAGTAACAACGCCTCCACGGAAGAGCTCGCCTCCAAGACCCGGTAGCGATGCCGCGACAACGTGGAGAGCGCGAGCTTCCGTTCGATTTCATTCGGCTCCACCAACAGAACCGTTTCCTCGCCTTTCGCTACGACAGGCGCCAACATAGATGGACCAGACGGTCGGCCCTGTCGCACAAGGGGAAGCGCTACCCGCACCACAGTGCCTTCGCCGGGGCGACTGACAACCTCAACCTGGCCCGCACTTTGTTTCACAATGCCGTAAACCGCTGTGAGTCCAAGCCCCACATTCATTTCCTTTGTGGAAAAGAACGGTTCGAACATGTGCGACTGAGTCTCGATACTCATCCCGCTTCCGGTGTCTGTCACCTGAATAATAACCTTGGGTATGCACCCTCTCTCCTCGTTCACTGGTCCATGCTTGTGCCCAGGGAACGCCTGCTTCGCTTCAATCAACAGCCGACCACCATTCGGCATCGCGTCCCGCGCATTCACCGCAAGATGCAGGAGGACTTGTTCGAGCCCTTCACGATCAACCTCCACATCCATCGGCGCATCTTCAATGACCATGCTGAGGTCGATAGCAGCGGGCAACAGCCCACTCATCACTTCACGAGTCTCCTCCAGTACCGCCTTGACGGAAAGGACCTGCCGGAGATGACCGTCGTGGAGGCCTAACCCGGCCAACTGAGCAGTCATGGCTGCAGCCTTCCCGCCAGTTTGAAATATCTCGTCGATCGGCCTAAAAAGCGGGTCATCCGGCTTGAGGCCAGAGAGAACGACACCGGTCTGCTTCCCGATTACCGAAACGAGGTGGTTGAGTTCGTTGGCAACCCCTCCGGCAATCCGACCGATCGCCTCCATCTTCTGCGCATCATAGAGTTGCTGCTCAAGGCCTTGCCGCTCCTTCTTTTCCTGCCGAACATGGTCGTTCGCCCGTGAAAGATCGCCCTTAATGCCCTTGATACGAGCCTCCAACTGGTCTCGAGACAATTGCAGGGTTCGCTCGGTCTCTTTCAGAGCTTCGATACTCCCCAGCAATTGTGTTTTTTGTTGTCGCTCTATGCCGATTGTTTGCAGCGCAAGTCCGTAGAACATGGCCATCACCATCAATACCGGTATGCCCAGCAGATGCCCGGGAGACAATGCGCCGGTTTGCACAATTCCTTGATAGAGAATGACGCCATACCCGACACAGAGCAACAGCGATAACCCAATGACATGGGAGAGGCGACGCACTGAGGCCGCAATGAGCATGAGGATAAAGTACGATAGATAGAGTTCCGACCTGGCATTTCCCGAAAGATAGAGGGTCGCAGTCACAAGCACCGTATCGATCCCGATCACAGCGCCGCTGAACCACGCGGCCTGTAATATCGAAGTCGGCACATACCACAGACAGAGGATCATCGCCGCCAACCCTACGACCATCACCCCGATCGTCGGACGATTTGCGATCAGTTCCATTCCAGCCAACAACTGGTAGGCCAACATGATACCAACCAGCGATTGCAACACCACATACCGTGGACGTGAGATCGCACTATCGCGACTCGATGCCTCCACGGTCGGCTCGATCTGACTCTCAGTCGGTACGGCAAGACTACTCATAATAGGCTGTTCTCCTGCGCGGGATTGTGGGTAACCGAAGATGAGAGGAGAGCAAGTCCCGTACCGATACCCCAATAGAGAGGACCGTGTTTTTGCAGGAGACCATTGCCCGAAGCGTTGAACTGGTGCTCACTACCCCCATTGCAAGTGACAAAATAGAACGATAGAGATGAATGAGGGGAGGAGATTATACTGGCCTGGAAAGACTACTCGCCAAGCCTTCACGAAATCGCTTCGCGCGATCGAGTGCCACACCGAGCGTTTCTCCGAGAAACGTGACGTGCCCCATCTTGCGGCGAGGGCGAATGTCGCGTTTGCCGTAGAGGTGGAGCACCGCGCCGGGAACATCCAGCAGAGTTCGACAACCTGCACCATTCATCACAACAGTGGCATCGTCCCCGATGAGATTCACCATCACCGCTGGGCTCAGCAGCCGCACCTCACCGAGAGGCATCCCGCACATCGCACGAACCTGTTGTTCGAATTGAGATACGCTACACGCATCAAGGGTGTAATGGCCTGAGTTATGGGGGCGCGGGGCAATCTCATTAATGAGCAGTTCTCCGTTGGGCAACTGAAACAGCTCGAGGCAAAATACCCCGACCCCTTCCAGCCGATCTACGACCTGACTTGCAAGAGTGGCTGCTCGCTCGGCCACAGCCGACGAGCCCGGAGCCGGCACCGTGGTGGTTCGAAGAATCCCTTCTTCATGTTCGTTCTCAGTCATCGGATAGGCGCAACTCTGTCCGTCAGCTCCACGGACCACTAGAATCGAGAGTTCTCGTTCAAACGGCACGAAGGACTCCACGATCCATCGCATCCCAGGGCAAGCCGATTCGGTTAATGCCCGTTTCACCTCTCGAACAGCGGACTCTCGATCGATCCTCCACTGTCCCTTGCCGTCATAGCCGGATGTCGCCGTCTTACAGAGGGCGGGATAGCCGACCTGCTGGACGGTCGCGGACAATTGATCGGGAGCTGTGAAGCCGGCGAAAGAAGGAACGGGAAATCCATTGAAGGACAAGAACTTCTTTTGTTCGAGACGATCCTGAATCACACTTAAGACAGCACTCGATGGACGGACCGGCTTCCGCTGTTCCAACACTCGACAGAGCTCCGCCGGAACATTTTCCCATTCATAGGTCACAACGCTGACGAGATCGGCGAACCGTGTAAGAGTATGGTGATCGGTGAACGGAGCAGGAAAGCTGTGCGTGGCAATACCATGCGCCGGCGCATCTGGATCAGGATCCCAGACAGCAACGCGATACCCGATACGGCGCGCCGCCATCGCGAACATCGCGCCCAACTGTCCGCCGCCCAGGACGCCCAGGACAAATCCTGGCTCAATGGCGGCAGCCTTCACGATCGGCGACTCGGACGACCGGGACCTTTCGTTCCGGTCACCAGGCCTTTCGCTTCAGGAGACTGGAGCACGCTGTCCGTTTGCCTCTGACGGAATAATTTCACCCGAACGGCGATCTCTGGATAGCGGCCAGCCAGAATTTGCGCGGCAAGCAAACCGGCATTCTCTGCCCCGCCAATGGCCACCGTGGCGACAGGAATCCCTCTGGGCATTTGCACAATGGAGAGAAGCGAATCGAGTCCGCGAAGATTCTCGGTCGGAATCGGGACACCGATGACCGGCAGATGGGTTTTCGCAGCCAGCATCCCGGGAAGATGGGCAGCGCCTCCAGCCAGATGGCCTTCAAGCTCGGCGTATCCTTCCGTGAAGGCCCGCTGAATGGCAGTGGCGGTATGAGTCTGTTCTTCCGGGGGCACAAAGGCCAAGGCAGACTTGTTCAGCAAATCCTCAGGGCTGTACCCCGTGACATCCACGACACGCCGATTCCATTTCACCATGTTGCCTTGGGCGTCGAGGACAAATACGATATCGGGGATCGCTTCAATGACATTGTGTACATCGGCCAGAGCCTGGGTTCGTTCCTGCTCTGCTCGCCTCCGTTCGAACTCCACCGCGATACGTGGAGCAAAGACTGACAGCAGGGATTGCACAGAGTCGCTGTGTTCGAGGGGCTTCGTATCCATCACCACGAGCAGTCCCGAGACTGCTCCGTCTTTCGCCCGAATCGACACAGCGCAATAGCTCTCGGCTCCGAGGTCTACCAACCGCTGGAACTGAGGAAACGTGGCCTGGAGATCACGGTCGAAGCAGGCAACGGTCTGTGCCAGCGCTGTGGCACAGGGCGTATCGGCAAGTTCATATTCGAAGTTGTCGACGAGAACGCCTCCAGCTGAGACAGCCAGGGTCCGGATTTTCTTGGTACGATCTCCCTGCACCTCCCCGATGATTGCGTACTGTACGTGGAGCACGGACGTCAAATGTGTCACCAAGGATGCGAAAAACTCCTCGCCGGTCTCAGCCGCAGTACCCTCGACGATCGCGCGAAGCCGGTGAGAATGCTCGCGCAGATCCTGGGTCGAGCGATCCCGCTCGGCCAGCTGACGCGTGAGATCTGCTACCTGCGATCGCAGGGATTCAAGTTCGGACAGATGATCGGTGCTGCTCATGTTGCAACTCCTTGCCATGTGCGAGGGCGATGTATTGAGGCTTGGGACAGATCGTCGGCACCGACGTACGAAGCACATCGGTTACGATTGCGCTGATACCGTTGAGTTGTGCGGAAAGATTCTGATAATGAGGACAGAAGAAAGGGACAACCATTAGAGGGGATGCGAGTGTTCCATCGGCGAATCCCGGCTCTGTCGTTTTTGCGCAGATCGGGCTGCAAGCACCGCATGTACGCAGACCCTCGCTGGTGGTCCAAAACGAGGAAGTTGAAATTGGTGCCGAAGGCGGGACTTGAACCCGCACGGCTTGCGCCACACGCCCCTCAAACGTGCGTGTCTGCCATTTCACCACTTCGGCGACCGAATCCGTGAGGCGTCAGACGTGAAGCGTATCTCGTGAAGCGTCGTTCGTTTCCGGATTCAGACGTTTCACGCTTCACGAACAACGAGCCTGAGGGAAGCGCATTATAGAAGTGGGCCAAAATCCTTGTCAATCAAGAGAGGCTCCGGTAGAATCGGGCCGCTCATGCTCACCGAGTCCTCTAACGTTGTGCAAAGTCTTCCCAGCATCGCTTCCACGCTCGATGATGTCGTTGAACGACGGGCACAGGGGTCGATCGCTGCGTTGTTCGACGTCGACAACACCCTCTTGCCTGGAGAGGCCAGCGAGGTACGATTCTTCCGGTTTCTGTGGCGGCGTGGTTTAGTGGGATGGAGCGAATTGACCCGAAGCGGGGCCTGGCTCGTAGGACACATGCCCCCATTCTCGCTGCACTCGCTCCGCGAACGAAAAGTGTATCTGGCGGGCAAGCGGCCTGCGGATATTGAATCCTATGCCCGGGAGTTCTGTCAGACTGAGATGATCGGCAGGGTGTCTTTGCAAGGTCGGGCGAAGCTGGACGCGCATCGACAAGCCGGACATCAGCTGATTCTTGTGACCGGCGCACCCGATTTCTTGATCGAACCCCTCGCGGAATTCTTGGGCGTACCGACGGTCTTCGCGGCAAAGCCAGAGCAACGAGACTCCGTCTATACCGGCGCATTGATTCCCCCGTTGCCCTATGGCCGTGGTAAGCGTGAGCTGATCCTCACCCACGCTCGAACAATGAGTCTCGATCTGGCCGGTTCCTACGCCTATGGCGATAGTCCGGGCGATCAAGATATTCTTGAGCTGGTCGGGCACCCTCAGGTGGTCAACCCGATTCGAGGCATGGCTCGCACAGCGCAACGCCTCGGCTGGCCTGTCGCGACGTGGACGTAATGATATGAATCGTTCAACGTTAACCATGTCTGCGGCTATTCAGCTTCTCCACGTTTCCGACACGCGCTTCACCCTTCACCCTTCACGCTTCACGTCTTGAGCTATGCGCATCACCGAAATCTTCCATAGTATTCAAGGTGAGTCGAGTTACGCCGGACAGCCCTGTGTATTCGTCCGACTGACCGGCTGCCCGCTCCGCTGCACCTGGTGCGATACCGACTATGCCTTTCATGGAGGACAGGAGTGCTCGCTCGAAGAGACTCTGGAGAAGGTACGCACCTACGGCTGCCCTCTCGTGGAAATCACGGGAGGCGAACCGCTTGCCCAGCCTGAGAGTCTCCCCTTGATGATCAGACTCTGCGACACCGGATATACAGTCCTCCTTGAAACCAGCGGCGCTATCGATATTGCGCCGGTCGATCCACGTGTTCACGTCATCCTGGATGTGAAATGTCCGGGAAGCGGCATGACGGACCGGATGCACTGGCCGAATCTTTCTCAGTTGGCGGCTAAAGACGAGGCAAAGTTTGTCCTGGCTGATCGAGCCGATTACGACTGGGCTCGTGAGATGCTTGCCCGGCATGACCTCGCCGGCCGTTGTACGGTGCATTTCAGTCCGGTCTTCGGCTCGCTCGATATGCGTGAACTGGCCGAATGGATTCTGGCCGATCGCCTGCCGGTCCGTTTTCAGTTGCAGATGCACAAGTACATCTGGGCGCCCGATATGCGAGGAGTGTGAGTTGTAGCTATCAGCTCTCAGCAGTCAGCCCTCAGTTTGAACTGAAAGCTGAGAGCTGATGGCTGACAGCTTGAATAAGGAGTTTGCGCAATGAAGATCATGCAAGTGACTGGACAGGTCGGGCAAGCAGAGACAACTTCGACGGAAGCGTTGGTGCTCACGCACTGTGAGGGAGAGGGACTAGCCGGACAGGATGCGGCGCTGATCGATCGAGCGCTCGGAGGCTCATTGCGCAAGCTGGCGCAGTCCAAGGAATTCGAAGGGAAGGCAAACGAGGTCTTGCTCTATCACACACAGGGCAAGGTGCCTGCAAAACGGTTGGTGCTGGTCGGCTTGGGCAAGAAAAACGAGGTCACCCTTGAGACAATCCGGCAGGCGCTAGGCTCAGCCGTAAAATGCGTCCGTCGGACAAAGGCCGACTCCTTTACGGTGACGCTGCCGTCCGTCATGCCCGCTGGGATGTCCTCTGTCGAAGTGGCGCAAGCGATGGTCGAGGGGGCCATCCTAGGCAGTTATCAGTTCACCGTGTACCGGACCACGGCCGCCTCGGAACACACGGTCGCAGGAATGACGTTTCTCATTTCAGGGAAGGATCAGTTACGACAGGTCACAGAAGGGATTCGGCGTGGAGTCGCCACAGCAGAGGCCACCGTCTTTGTCCGCGACCTCTGTAACCATCCGGCCAACGTCCTGACTCCAGCCAAAGTGGCGAGTGAAGCAAAGGCCGTTGCCAAAGCTGAACGGATCTCCATCACGATTCTCGAACAAAAAGACATGGAACGTTTGGGAATGGGGGCGCTGCTGGGTGTGGCGCGCGGAAGCCAGGAGCCGCCCAAGTTCATCGTCCTGGAATACAACGGCGCCAAGAAAAAGGACGAGCGGCCGGTCGTGCTGGTCGGAAAGACCATTACCTTCGACACAGGCGGGATCTCGCTGAAGCCTGCAGAAAATATGGAGCACATGAAGGCCGATATGACGGGAGGGGCCGAAGTTCTGGCTTCGATCAGAGCGGCGGCCAGGCTCAAGCTTCCGCTGCGTCTTATCAGCATCTTGCCGGTGGCGGAAAATATGCCTGGCGGCAGGGCGATAAAACCTGGCGACATCGTGACGACGCTGTCTGGGAAAACCGTCGAGGTGCAGAATACGGACGCGGAGGGCCGGCTCATTTTGGCCGACGGCCTCGCCTATGCGATGCGCTATAAGCCGGCAGCCCTGATCGACATCGCCACGCTCACGGGAGCCTGTGTGGTCGCGCTCGGGCAATTTGCGATCGGGATGTTCGGCACAGACCCATCGCTCAAAGAACAGATCAGGAAGTCAGGACAGAAGGCCGGCGAGCGCGTGTGGGAAATGCCCTTGTGGGAAGAATATTTCGAACAACTCAAGAGCGATGTCGCCGATATGCGCAATATCGGCGGTCGTGGCGGCGGCATGATTACCGCCGCGCTCTTTCTGAGCAAGTTCGTGGGAGACTGCCCCTGGGTTCACCTCGACATCGCCAGTACGGATTGGAGCGAGCGGGAACGGGCCTACGTTCCGAAAGGCCCGACCGCCATTGGAACGAGGCTTTTGGTGCAGTATCTGATCGATCGGAGTCTCTAGCAGGGCGCTGAAAAAGTCCGCCAGCGTCGTTCTCGCATCGTTCAGACCCTCAACGTACCCCAGAGGGTAGAGTATTGGAGTGACATCGAATGACTTCGCGTGAAAAAGTAGGGCAACTCTTCATGGTCGGGTTTTTGGGCACGTCGGTCACGCCCGATCTCGCTTTGTTCATCAAAGAGTACAGGCCGGGCGGGGTCATTCTCTTCTCGCGGAATCTCGAATCCGTCGAGCAAATCGTCGACCTGACCAACGACCTGCAAGCCTGCAGTCCCCATTCACCGCTCTTGATCTCGATCGATCAAGAAGGCGGTCGGGTCTCCCGCCTTCCGAAGGGCTTTACGATTTTCCCTCCCTGCGATCTGTTGGGCCGCTCCAACTCCACAGAATTGGCCTACGCGGCTGGGGCCACCATTGCCAAAGAGTTGAGAGCGGTAGGCGTGAACATGAATATGGCGCCGGTGCTCGACGTGAACAGCAATCCAGACAATCCGGTCATTGGAGACCGGGCATTCGGCTCGACGCCGGAGATTGTGTGTGAGCTGGGGTCGGCGACGGCGGCGGGTCTGCAAGACAATAAAGTTGTGGCCTGCGGAAAACATTTTCCCGGTCACGGCGATACCAGCGTCGATTCTCACAAGGAGCTTCCGGTAGTCGAGGCTTCGCGGGGTCGATTGGAGGCCGTCGAGTTCCCTCCTTTCCGCCGCGCCGCCGTGCAGAACATTGCGTCCATGATGACTGCGCACGTCCTCTACCGAGCGCTCGATCCCGAATTACCGGCTACACTTTCGCCGAACATCATCACAAACTTCTTGCGCAAGGAACTGCAATACGACGGAGTGGTGTTGACGGACGATTTAGAAATGCACGCGATCATCGACCACTATGGCATCGAAGACGCAGCGGTTCGCGCCGTGCTGGCAGGATGCGATGTTCTACTGATCTGCAAGGACAGGGATCGGGAAATCGCCGCCTTCAAAGCTGTAGAGCAGGCGATCGAGGCAGGAACCATTTCTCCCGAACGGTTGGATCAGTCAGTTGCGCGAATCGCCCGGCTGAAGGACAGATTTGTGACGCCCTATAGGCCGGTCATGGTCTCGGACGCGAAGCTTATAGCGGGATGCCGAACCCATCAAGCCCTGCTGCATTCGATCGAACAGGTTCAAGTGAGACTCTCGCAGCAGAAATATGGATAAGCGTTTCCACCCGCGCCCCCCTTGCAGGTTATCGGCCGATTCCCTAGAGTGCGCTGCATGATCCGCACATTTCAAGGCATCAAACCGACCGTTCCCACGTCCTGTTTTATCGAAGAGACCGGTGTCGTCATCGGCGATGTCGTGTTGGGCGAACACTGTAGCGTCTGGTTCCATGCTGTGGTGCGCGGGGACGTGCACTCTATCAGGATCGGCGACCGGACGAACGTACAGGATCTCTGCATGCTCCATGTGACCCATGATACCCATCCGCTGATCATCGGCAACGACGTGACCATTGGCCACGGAGCGATACTCCATGGCTGCACGATCGAGGATCGTGTGTTGATCGGGATGGGCGCCATTGTGATGGACGGCGCCGTGATCGGAGAAGATTCGGTCGTGGGGGCCGGCGCGCTCGTGGTGGAAGGGATGGTTGTGCCGCCGAAGAGTGTGATCCTCGGATCGCCTGGGCGTGTTCGGCGCACGACATCAGATGCTGAGCTTGTGTGGATTAAGGAGTCTGCGGAAAACTATGTGAGGTATGCGGGCCAGTATTTAGACAATACCTCGAAAGCGAAACCAGGTTTTAGAATTTAGCAGGCTGCTCAAAAAGGCCGTTCAGCAAGGCCGCAGCGAGCGAAGACCTGAGGCGTACCCTCTGGGGTACGTTGAGGGTCTAAGCGATGCGAGAACGATGCTGGCGGACTTTTTCAGCAGCTTGCTGAGAGTTTTTTCCGATTTGGATAAAACAGATCGGATCGCCTACTAACGCCGTCGGATAGTCGCGTCTCCCAACCCGATAGGGCACTCGATGCCTGTGGCACCATTCTGCAATCCACAGAACTTCTTCTGTGGTCGTGGTGACGAGGCCGGGCCTCGCAAGCTTTTTCATGCAACGGGCTACCAGTGCGCGTACGATGCGACGCTCTCGACCGAACTTCACGGGGTCGAGGGTGAGAGGATTGCCTCGTCCATAGGAGAGCGGCGACAAATGCGGGAACCGTTCAGGGTCATTCAACACACTGACCATCCAGAGATGGTCGAATCGGCCCTTCGCCTTAGCTGCATCGACTGCGCGGAACACAATGGGAATCGAACGGCAGGCGTGGTTGAGGACCGAGACTTCGGCCTTCCGAAGATTATAGGGTTCCACCGTCCGACCCAGTTCTATTGTTTCCATAATTAACGCGGGAAGCTCCGACACCCCGGCCCCGACGTAACAGCTGCGACCACCCCGCTGCAATTTCTTTCTCAGCGACAGGGCCACCAGGCTTCCGAGTCGTTCACAAGGTCCCCGCTTCGCGCGCCAGAACTCCTCGCCGCCTTCATAACAATAGACCGGCCCCAGTGCGCCATAGTCGAGACGACTGAAGATTTCGGTTACGAGGCGGCGGGTTGGAAGGGCCAGCTTCGTGCGACTCGCCTTCATGGCCATACTCGGGCAATCTGCAACACCGTTGCGGAGACGGTTGCTGCCACGTTGGAGAGAAATTCAAGATTCAGTGTGTCCACAGTATCTGTCTCACGGTGGTAATGTGGGTTCCGGAAATTCGCTGTATCGGTCAATACCACGGCTGGATACCCTGCATCCCAGAACGAAGCATGGTCGCTGCGGCGGGTATCAGGCATGGCCTCTCCTTGTCCCGGCACCACCAATGACAGGGTCTTGAGCCGGACGACTTGCCGCTGGGCTTCCAGCTCAAGCTGACGCACCAGAAGCTGAGATGTCTCGTTGCCCACAATGGCAAGGAAGTCGCCCTGCGTTGGGACCGCGATAGGAACCTTTGGTGGAGCCTGCTGTGTGCCGGTTTCGCTTTTGGAGAACCCGACACATTCCAGGATAATCGCGCCGGCCAACTCACGGCGCTCGGCCTTTAAACGAGCCACGAAGGCTTGGCTCCCCAGTCGGTCTTGCTCTTCAAGACAAAACGCCACGAGCCAGACCGGTCGCGCAAGAGGTTGCCTGCTGAGCTTCGACGCCACTTCGAGGAGGACGACGAGCCCGCTTGCGTTATCATCCGCTCCTGGCGACCCGGACACGGTGTCGTAGTGGGCTCCGACCAGGAGCGGCGGCAACTCCCCTTCTTTGCTCGGCCTGTCCGGATACCGAGCCGCCACCACATTGCGGTAGACGTTGCCCCACGCACTCACAGACTGGTAGCTGGAAATCCATCCGGCCTTGGCAAACTGTGTGCTCAGATAGTGCGCTGTTTTCCCAAGCGCATGAGGGCTCGTCTCGGGATGACGTTCGCCGACAAGATGCTCAAGATGGCGGGTGATGCGCAGGCGCTGGGTTAACACAACATCTGTGATCGGATTACACGACTACGCCGTAATCTCGGTCCCGATACCTTTGCGCGTGAACACTTCAAGCAGGATGGCATGTGAAATTCGACCGTCGATAATATGGGCCTTGCTGACACCGCCTCCAAGCGCGTCCAGGCAGGCATGGACCTTGGGCAACATCCCTTCGCCGATTGTGCCCTTCTTCACCATCCGCTGCACGTCTTTGCGTGAGACCGTCGAGAGATGGCGCCCATTCGCATCGCGAATGCCTTTCACATCGGTCATCATCACGAGTTTTTCAGCGCCCAGCGCAGCAGCCATCGCCCCGGCCACCAGATCGGCATTGATGTTATAGGTGTTCCCTTCCCGATTCGTGCCGATCGGCGCAATGACGGGAATATAATGGTCCTGCTGAAGCTTCCGCACCAACGTAGGATCGATGGACTCGACTTCTCCGACCAAACCGAAGTCCTCGTCCCCTTCGCCGTCTTCGAGGTCCTTCTCCAAACTGGCCGCCCACGCTTTGGCCGTGAGCGGTCGAGACAACATGAGCCCGCCGTCCTTCCCGCTCAAGCCGACTGCAAGGCCGCCATGGCGATTCAAGAGATCGACGATTTCCATGTTGATCTTGCCGGCCAACACCATCTCCACGATTTCCATCGTCGCTTCGTCGGTCACCCGCACTCCGTGGCGGAACTTGGCTTCGATGCCGAGGCGCTCGAGCATCTTATCGATCTGTGGTCCTCCACCATGCACAATGACCGGGTTGAGGCCCACATATTTCAGGAGCACGACATCCTGGGCGAACTTTTCTTTCAACGGCGCATCGGTCATCGCATGACCGCCATACTTCACAACGATCGTCTTGCCCTTGAACGTACGGATGTAGGGCAAGGCTTCGATCAAGACGTTGGCTTTCTTAATCAGTCTGTTCATGCTTGGCTCCTATGGCAAAAAAGCACGACACCGAGAACGCGAGTCGAGCACACGTGACTCGCGTCCGGCATAGAGGGCGATGACAACCGCCTGGCAATCATCGCTCATCGTCCTTCACGAGACGCGGGTTCGTTGGACGACCAGCCCGCGGATGCGCCTTATCGTAGACGGCCATGAGCTGATCCGTCGCCAGGTGCGTATACTTTTGTGTCGTGCTCAATGAGACATGTCCCAGCATCTCTTGAATCGATCGCAGGTCTGCCCCTTCATCGAGGAGATGGGTGGCAAAGGAGTGTCTCAATGTATGGGGACTCACGGAACCACCGGCCAATCTACTCGAATAGCGGGCTACGATGCGAGCGACGCTCCGAGTCGTCAACCGGCCTCCTCGACTGTTTCGAAAGATCGGGAGCGAGACGCGTTTCATTTTCGTCGTGGGATATCCAGAGTTCGCCAAGGGCTGCTGATCCCTATAAGCCTGAATGGCCTGTAACGCAACCTTTCCGATCGGGACGATGCGCTCCTTCCGGCCCTTTCCTCGCAGGTGGACCACCCCTTCGGCTGAACGCAGATCTTCGTGATTCATACCGACGAGTTCACTCACACGCGCCCCAGTCGAATACAGCGTCTCCAGCAAGGCGCGGTCTCGGAGCGAGCCACCGTCCTGATCGACGGGAAACTCCATCAGGGCTGCCGCGTCGTCCTTCGTCAAGACGCGAGGAAGATGTTTCGGCTGTTTCGGTGTTCGAACAGCCTCGGCAGGATTGAGACCGACCCGACCTTCTCGTTGTAGATAGCGATAGAAGCTGCGGAGAGAGGCAAGCTTCCGCGCCATCGAACTGCTTTTCTCTCGCTTGCGATCCAGCCAATGAAGATAGCCGCGAATCGATTCTGTCTGCACCGTGGCGGGATCGAGAATCGGCACGCTGGGATGTTCCACCTTCATGAAGCGCTGAAATTGCCGGAGATCTGACGCATAATTGCGCACGGTTTCATGCGACGCATGACGCTCTACATCGAGAAACGTTACGAAAGCTCGAATTGCCTCATCCATGCCGTGAGATCCTCAAGTGCCCGCTCACTGGTGAGTCGTCTTTTACGCTCTTTGTCTCTCGTCGGTGTGGCCAAGGGAGGGAACAGCCCAAAGTTCGTATTCATCGGTTGAAAATGTCGCGGGTCAGCAGTCGTAATGTACGACAGCAGGCAGCCATGTGCCGTCGTGGGAGGCGGCGTGACCAACGGTAGTCCCGCAAGACCACGGGCTGCGTTGATCCCTGCGAGCCCTCCCATCGCAGCGGAATCTGTATAGCCCTCGACACCGACCAGTTGTCCTGCAAAAAAGAGTGTGCCACGCGCCTTGAACTGAAGCGTCGCGCGTAGGAGTTGAGGAGAGTTGATGAAGGTGTTGCGATGCAGGCTCCCGTAGCGCAGAAACTCTGCCTGCTCCAGACCGGGAATCATCCGAAACACCCGCTTCTGTTCCCCGTAGGTCAATTTGGTCTGGAACCCCACAAGGTTGTAACAGGAACGGTGGACGTTTTCCGTCCTGAGTTGTACCACCGCATAGGCTCGCGTGCCGGTCTTGGGATTCTCGAGTCCCACCGGTTTCAACGGACCGAACTGCATGGTCTGACGGCCCCGCTCGGCCATCACTTCAATGGGAATACAGCCTTCAAAATAGGCCGCCTTTTCAAACTCTTTCGGTTGAACCTTCTCTGCTGCGAGCAACGCGTCATAGAATGCGTTATAGGTCGGCTCGTCCATCGGGCAGTTGAGATAGTCGTCCCCGCCCTTGCCGTAACGGGATGCGAGAAACGCGATGTCCATATTGATGGAGTCCGCATCGACGATTGGAGAGATCGCGTCATAAAAATACAAATGGTTCGTGTGAGTCAATTGAGCAATCGCCCGAGACAACTTGTCGGATGTCAACGGACCGGTCGCCAGAATGCAGAGACAGTCCGTTGGGATCTCGGTGATCTCCTCATGAAAAATCCGTATGTTCGGATGCTCTTCCAGCGCCTGAGTGATCTTGAGTGAAAACTGCTCGCGATCGACGGCCAGGGCCGACCCAGCCGGCACCCGCACATCATCGGCCACGCGAATGATGAGCGAGTTGAGGCGGCGCATTTCCTCTTTCAAAATACCGGGAGCATTCATTACATCTGCGGACCCGAGCGAATTCGAACAGACCAACTCTGCCAAGCCTCCGGTCTTGTGCGCTTGCGTCATCTCTTTGGGGCGCATTTCATAGAGCGTCACTTTTGCTCCACGA
This sequence comes from Nitrospira sp., assembly GCA_005116775.1. Lineage (GTDB taxonomy): Bacteria > Nitrospirota > Nitrospiria > Nitrospirales > Nitrospiraceae > Palsa-1315. The sequence goes on along the minus strand of SWDN01000004.1, from coordinate 58,739 downwards.
TTGGCCGCCTGCCAGGCCGCCTCGGACCCAGCCAGACCTCCACCAATAATGACAATGTCATCGCGCATGCGAGGGAAACTCCGCGTGGAAAAGATGAAGAGCGCCGGCATTGTAGGAACCGCATTTTGGCGATGTCAAGGCAAGTTCGCACCGTATCGCGCCGGGATCGCGGTTGATCCGATTTACGGCCCCATGCTAGACTTTGCACCCTGTAGGCGATTAGCTCAGGGGTAGAGCGCTTCCTTCACACGGAAGAGGCCACTGGTTCGATACCAGTATCGCCTACCATATCCTCCCCCTCCACTTCCCTTTCCCCAGTCCATACCTTAGGCCAACAGATTGATTTAGAAACCATTTCGCTATGTCAAGTAGAAGTGGCGACATCTGCAGAATGCTCAAAAGGCCGTCCTTCTGGTTCGTGAAAGGTTTCAGAGGAAGAGCCTTCGGCAATCCTAGGAGCCTGTCCGAGTAATGCGTCATTTTGGACTGGACAGCCAGCGCACGTTGTGGTTTCTAGGCGGCATGGCTAAAACATTCAAATCCTGGGATGTCGATCAGGTGGTGTTGTTACCTCCGTCCGTACAGGAGCTGGTG
>SWDN01000004.1:49231-58045 GCA_005116775.1 Nitrospira sp. | reverse complement strand
ACCCAACACTCCGGAAATTCTGAACGACCTCGGCACGGTGTACCGCAAGCTGGGAGACAAAACGAACGCGCTCGCTTCATTTGAGAAAGCCGTCACACTCCGCCCCAACTACCCTATTGCCCGCTACAATTTGGCTGAGGCCTATGAGCCCACAAATCCTAAACGAGCCCTCTCGGAATACGAAACCTATCTCGCACTGGTCGAGGGTATCCCCGATGAAGCTGATCGCATCGCCCTCGCCCAACAACGCATTAAGGCATTGAAGCAGTAGCAGCGTACGAAAATTTTCTTTAGTGAACGGTAAGGCGCAGGATTGTCGAGCACTCATGCTCAAAACGAGCGACGATGCACGTCTTGCGAATCGTCAGACAGTCTTTGAGCATCTTTAACGGTGATTCAGGAAAGGTTCGGCAGCTCAACGTCGAGCCTTTTCTTCCTGTTCTTCAAGCGTCTTGCAGTTGATGCAGAGGGTGGTGACTGGGCGGGCTTTCAGTCGAGGATAGGGAATCTCTTCTTCGCAACGCTCACAAATGCCATAGATATCTTGGTCCATTCGAGCAAGCGCCTCGTCGATCTTCTTGATCAATCGTTGCTCGCGCTCACGGATACGCATCAAAAAATTCTGCTCGGCTTCCGCAGACGCCTGATCGCTGACATCCGGGAACGCTTCCTGGCCGTTTGGATTGGAAAGGCCTTCGACCGCCTCTTCCAACAATGCCTTGCGCTGCCGATCAAGGTCACGACGAATCGCTGCGTACTTTTTCCCTTGGGGCGACGGCTTGGCTTTACGCTTGGCCGTAACAGATTTGGCCGCTGATGGAGCGGGAGAAACGCGCTTGGCGGAAGAACCTATCTTCATACCTGAACCTGCTTGGAGAATAACGGCATCGAAACGTGAAAACTATAACAGGGGCCTGGAGGGGGGTCAATGGTCGGCATGCACCTGTCGATCTCGCCCGCTCGGATTCGCTAAAGATCCCGACGTCCTTCGATCGACTTCAACAATGTCACCTCATCGGCGTACTCGATATCCATCCCAACCGGGATGCCATAGGCAATACGCGAGACTCGTGATCCGAGAGGTTTCAGTTGGTTCGTTAAATAGATGGCGGTGGCCTCGCCCTCAATCGTCGGACTCGTTGCGAGGATCACTTCCTGAACTCCCCCCAGCTTCACCCGATCAACCAACTCCTCGGCCCTAATATCGGATGGTCCAACGCCGTCCAGCGGAGACAAGGCGCCGAGTAACACATGATACAAACCACGGTAGGCCCCCGCCCGCTCAATAGCATAGGTCGTACTCGGTTCTTCTACGACCAGAATTCTCGTCTGATCCCGCTTCGGATCGAGGCAAAACTCACAGAGTTCTCCCTCGGCAATATTTCGGCATTGTCGGCAAAATGAAAGCCCGTCCTTGACGGCGCGAATCGCCTCAGCGAGACGAAGCGCGTCTTCACGCTCGGCCTTCAAGACATGAAACGCCAAGCGCTGCGCTGTTTTTTGACCGATACCAGGAAGACGGACTAACTCGCGCACCAGCCGTGCGAGTAAGCCTTGTTGATCAACTGCCATGAGATATAATCACCTGCTAGAACATCCCGGGAACGTTCATCCCGCCGGTAACCGACTTCATTGCATCCGCCATCATCTCACGAGCCTTCCTGAGGGCGTCGTTCGAAGCGGCCAGGACCAAGTCTTGTACCATCTCCACATCGCCGCTTTTCACCACTTCAGGGTCGATCACGATGCCAACCAACTGCATGGCCCCGTTCGCGGTAACCGTTACGCTGCCGCCTCCGGCTGTTCCAATCACCGTCTTGGACGATGCCTGTTCCTGCACCTTCGCCATTTGCGCCTGCATCGCCTGCGCTTGCTTCATAAGGTTTCCCATGTTGGCCATCGGATTCTTCATTGCCCAACCTCCTTCTGATTCGACACCGATCGAACCTCTGCGAGTTCTGCTCCAAATATCTCAAGCGCCTGTTTGACGACAGGATGTGCCCGCGCTCGTTCGAAGAGGACCAGCCGTTGTTCTTTATCTTTCGCCGCTCTCATCTGCGCCATCGTCGGCCCAGAAGGGTCCGACTCCGACAATTCGGTAACCCGCACCCGAACGGTCTTGCCGCTCAACCGCTCACAGATCGATGTGAGCACCGCCATATTGTCAGAGTTTTCGATCATCCCTCGAGCCGCCGTCTCCTGCTTGGCAAATCCAATGGTCACGACATGACCCTCCACGCCCACAAACCGTCCTCGCTCCAAAAAGGCAGCGATCCTGGACGAGGTATGACCCACTTCCTCTTGGACGTGTTCCCAATTAAGCGTCACCGCACCTCGGCCGTCAACAGTTGGGCGCGATACCATGGGGATCGGCCCCTTCACTTCGCCGACCCTGTCAGGGGATCCGACATTCATTGGGCTCGGTGAAAGACCTTGTGGAGACGCCATGCCTCCGACAATAGGCGCCTGCACCGCGATCGAAGCGGCCGACGCAGGCGCCATCGATTGAGGCAGCCGCGGAGGCGAGGGAGGCGCTGGGTCTATGGAACGAGCCGGTGAGGCCGGCTGGCCTGTACGCCCTGGAATAGGCTGAGATGAGCGCACCGTCTGAGCCTGCTGCGCTGCCGGCCCCGGCTTTTCATCTGCTCGGCGCAGCAACCGGGTCGCTCGCACGGCTGCTGTTTCAAGCACGAACCGGGGATGCGCGCTGAGCCGCAGCGAGTCCTCTGCCTGCGTAAAGATTGTCAACAACTCTTGAAGTCGTTCGGGGGAAAATGAGCGAGCATCAGCCGCCATCTGCGTGAGGTCTTCCACGGAGGCCTCGATCAACCCCTGCCATTCTTGAGGCGAGGGGACCACCGATACCACCAGCATGTTGCGCAGATATTCAACGACCTCCGCGCAGTAGGCCCTCAAATCATGTCCTTGATCCAATAGCTGGGCCAACACGCGAAGCGCGGCAGCGCTCTCCTGCGCCGTGATCGCCTGAATCAGCGCGCGAACGAGCTCGTGCGGAACCGCTCCCAACAGGGCTTCCAAATCCGTATGCACGATGGTCTTGCCGCCGAACGCTATCGCTTGATCCAGCAAACTCAACCCATCGCGCATGCTGCCTTCGCTGGCCCTCGCCAGCGCCATCAGGCTCCGCTCTTCAATGACGATCTGATCCTGTTCAACCACATGACGGAGCCGCTCGACAATTTCTGTTCGCGCAATCCGACGGAAATTGTAATGCTGACAGCGTGAGAGAATCGTGGCCGGAATCTTGTGAATCTCTGTCGTCGCGAAGATAAACACCACATGCGGCGGCGGCTCCTCCAGCGTCTTCAGCAACGCATTGAAGGCCGAATTCGACAGCATGTGGACTTCGTCGATGATGTAGACCCGGTACTTCCCACGAAACGCGGCGAACTTGACGTTCTCGCGGATCTCGCGCACATCGTCCACGCTCGTATTGGACGCTCCATCGATCTCCATTACATCGACCGAGGTCCCCTGCGCAATTTCGAGGCAGTTAGAACAGACGCCACAAGGCGTCCCCGTCGTCCCATGCTCACAATTGAGCGCCTTGGCGAGAATTCTCGCGACCGTGGTTTTCCCCACGCCGCGAGTTCCGGAAAAGAGATAGGCTTGGGCAATCCGTTTCGTGGCGATGGAATTGACCAACGTCTGAACCACGTGTGCTTGTCCGATCACGTCATCGAACGTGCCTGGACGGTATTTTCTAGCTGAGACTTGGTAATCCATAGGACGTTAGGCGTAAGGGATGAGGCGTGAGTGGGTGGAACGAATAAATCCTGAAATCTTTATCACCGTACGCCTCATGTTTCACGCCTCACGAAAAAGATTGAGCGGGGCCAGGTGATCCTGCGGCACACAGAACTGACCGCTTACCGTTGCTTCCTTCCGGACCTGGCGGGGTTCACAGGGTTCTATTGCACAGGGCCCAGCCCCTTATCTACAGTGAACAGTGACGGGTGAACAGTGATCGGTTGAAAAACCCGCCCTCAACTCTTTCTCACGCCACTCTCGTCACCCATCACCCATCACTCGTCACTGTCTTTATGGCGGAGAGGGTGGGATTCGAACCCACGGTCCCATTGCTGGGACGCATGCTTTCCAAGCATGTCGATTCGACCACTCTCGCACCTCTCCGCGCCGATTTTCGAGAGGCGGCATCTTAACACGCGGTCCAATGGCCAGCAAGGTGAGGGCCGGTGCTCATCGCCGGACGTTCGCGCTTCTGGTTCCCCTCTCTCATACCGCAAAAAACTCAACCCGCACCCCCTTCTATCCACATTCATTCCAATTTTCTTACCGCGGCCTGTGGCGGAATAGTCTATACATTCGCACTTCAGCCACACAAACGCAGAGCATCGCCTGTATCTCCCCTACTCTGCCAAACCCATTCCTTCGATATCTTCAATAAAATGGGTTCACCGGTGTCAACGGCATCGGCCTTGCTTTATTCGCGGCAGGCTGAAGCGGCGCATACCGTGAGAGAGAGCTATTCAGCATTTGCACATATCAGTGAGTTCGCTTATTCGCTTAAAGACTAATGGGGGAAGGGAAGATGAACAATCGCGTTCGTACATCCATCATGATAGGTACGGCATTCTTAATGGGATTTGGGTTGGGCGGCCTGTCGCTGCACTATGCTTCTGCTCAAGGGATGTTTGGGCTCTCGACGTCGGTGAGTCAGCTCGGAAGCGCACTGGTGGACATGCAAAAGAATGTCGATGACCTCCAGAAGAACATGGGAACGATCAAACAGGTCAAGGACCAACTGACCAGCCTGTCACCTCAAGGTGGAGGAATCCCAGGAGCAGACAAGCTGAAGAAAGGCAGCGAATCGTTAAAAGACATGATCCCCAAGTTTTGAGTTACGTCAATTCGGGCCCTTCACGGAAGAGCCGACTTGTGAGTTGACAGTGTATTGCGATATAGAACTACGCGTTTGTCATAGGCCCGAATAGCCTGGTCGTCTTAGTTATCCTGCCCAAACATCGGGATCGACTCAGACCGTACGCCTTACTCATCAGCAAGGAGGGTTTCATGAAGAAAATTCTCTGTGGGTTTGTCATCGCAATGTTTGGGTGTTTGATTGGAGGGATGTTGCCCTCGAAGGTCAATGCTCAAGTGGTCCTTCCAGCTGCACCTGCCGTACCGACCACTCCCGATGTCGTCACGTTGAAAAACGGCAGCGTCATTTACGGAGAAGTCATCGAAATGGCCGGCGGCGTGTTGCAAATCAAGACGCCTGCCAGCCCTGACAATTTGATGAAAGTGAACTGGAACGATGTGGCTAAATTGTCCGTTAATCACCCTATCCCCTTTCATCTGAAGGAAGGGTCCGTGATTATGGGGACCGCCACGGCCGGACCGGATGGGATGTTGAATGTTCAGGCAGAACCCTTGAAAGGCACGATGGAAGTTCCGATCGGCTCTGTGGTGTCCATGAATCCCGTCGTTCAACCTCCGGTCATCTACTCCGGCAGTTTGGTAGGCGCCTACTCCCAAACAACCGGAAACAGTCACTTGCGCAATGCTAGCTTGCTCGGAGATTTAGTGGCGCGGAGCCAACAACTCCGGCTCACGATTAACGGTCGTTACGTCTACGGTGAAAACGACAATACGCTTGTGGCTCGAAACGCGCGGGGGACGATCAAGCTCGACTTCTTCATTACCCAGCGGTTCTACTGGTTCGCCTCCGCCTACTTCGAGAACGATCGCTTTCAAGATCTGAAGATGCGAACCGCCCTCGCAAGCGGTCCTGGTTATCAATTCATCGAACGGGGAGACTTCTCCGGCGTCCTCAAAGACATGACGTTCTACTCCGAAGCCGGCGTCGCCTATTTCAATGAAGACTTCCGCGCGGCAGACGACAAATCCAGTATTCGCGCTCGCGTGTCCATGAAGTGGAACTGGCCGCTCTGGGACGATCGTATGACGTTGTATCATTACAACGAAATCTTCCCCTCTCTCCAGAATTCATCGGACTTCTTTCTCACAATGGATAACGGCGTGCGATTCAAGATTTGGGACGGATTCGCCAGCGGCTTTCAAGTGACCACGCGCTATAATAACAATCCCGCGCGTGGCACAGGGGACACGGACAACTTGTACCTTGCAACCCTTGGATACAACTTCGATACGACCAGGAAACGGTAGTTCCGACAGTGCCAATGCAATACACCCTCATCCTCACAAGGAGGACCTATGCTGAAAGAGTTTAAAGAGTTCGCCATGAAGGGCAACGTGCTCGACATGGCAATCGGTGTCATTATCGGCGGAGCCTTCGGGAAAATCGTCTCCTCGCTGGTCAGCGACGTGCTGATGCCGCCGATCGGCCTGATCTTGGGAGGTATCGACTTCACGAGCTTATTTATCAATCTCTCTGGCGCCGCTCAGCCATCGCTTGCAGCCGCCAAAGCCGCGGGAGCCCCGACGCTTAACTACGGAGTGTTTCTGCAAACCATCTTCGATTTCATCATCATTGCATTTGTAATCTTCATGTTCGTGAAGCAGATGAACCGGTTCAAGAGAGAAGCGCCTGCGGCGCCTCCGCCACCCCCGCCGGGACCGACGAACGAAGAAAAATTATTGATGGAAATCCGTGACGCGCTGAAAGGCCGCCAGTAGACGCCGTTCTTACTACGAGATTTTCCACGATGCGGGAGTGGGAAGACTCACAGGATAAATAACCCGCGCGATCCGAAAGGGGAGATCATCATGCAGGCATTCAAAACCGCCATCCTGGCTACAAGCTTGGCCGCTCTGGCAGGCTGCGCAAGCTTGGATAAGAGTCCAATTTGTGATCCCAGTCACCAATGGACGGCTTGGTCTGACGTCCGGTGCAATGCATCGAAAAACATGGCTGACGATGGGTCGAAAGAAGCTGCCGCCCGTCTCGCGGCTCTCGAAAAAGAGCGTCAACGGTTGGCCGACGAACTGGCCGCAGCGCAGAGACAGAACGGGACGCTCAACAGCCGTGTCAGCGATCTGGAGCGACAGCTCACTGCCGCGAAGCAACGGAACGCGGATCTCGAAGCACAGCTTGCCGCGATGGGCAGCATGGCCGGCGACAAAAACAAACTCGCCGCCGATCTGGCCGCTGCGAGACAGAGGATCGCGGATCTCGAAAAGCAGTTGGCGGATTGTGAGGCCCGCGTGGCCGATCTACGAAGCCAGCTGGATCAGAGCAAGGGCAGTCTGGCAAAAGCTGAGCGAGACCTTCTGAAAGCGCTACAGCCTGAAATCTCCAAGGGGACCGTCTCGGTGAGTCAATCCGGCGATGCTCTCACAATTAACCTGGCCTCCAGCCTGCTGTTTGCTTCGGGCCAAGATCAGCTGAAGACCGGCGGAACCGATGCCTTGAAGCGGGTGGGCAACGTCCTCAAAGACTTCCCGGACAAGCAGGTGCATGTCGCGGGATATACCGACAACGTGGCGATCGCAGGCGCGCTACAAAAGAAGTTCCCGTCTAATAAGGAGCTCTCGGACGCGCGCGCCTTCAGCGCCGCTCGAGCACTGCGGGACGGCGGCGTGAGCACCAATTTATCTGCCGCAGGCCACGGAGACAGTAACCCGATTGCCAGCAACAACACGCCAGATGGGCGTACCAAGAACCGCCGCGTGGAAGTGATCGTTAAATAGTGGCAGAAAACGATTCCGGGATACACCGACAATGTGGGAATCAAGGGCGCGTTGCAGAAGAAGTTCCCCTCCAACAAGGAGCTCTCGGACGCTCGTGCCAATAGTGCCGCTGAAGCACTGAAGGATGGCGGCGTGAGCAGCAACCTCTCGTCCGCAGGCCACGGAGACAGCAACCCGATTGCCAGCAACAACACGGAAGCGGGACGCGCGAAGAACCGCCGCGTGGAAGTGATCGTCAAGTAATAGTCCGATGAGCCGGAGGAGGCAACGACATGTTCGTTGCCTCCTCCAAGCTCGGCAAAACCTGTACTCTCACCAAAAAGGAGGCGTACGATGAAAACGAGAACAAGCATAGTGGGGGCAGTCTTGTCGGTGTTCGTGATCGGTCTCACAGCTTCAGCATGGGCCGTCGACATGGACGCCATGAAGAAGAAGGTTGAAACCGTGAAGGGTCAATCCGAGAACGTGAAGAAAGAGGGCAGTGAGGTAAAGCAAGACGTCAAGGACATGAAAGCGCCGGATGCCATGAAAAATGCTGGAGAAATGAAGGGCGAGGGAATGAAGCTCAAGGACGCCGTCACAAGCAAGTAGCGCCTGAGATAGATTCCTTGCTCTGAAAAACCGCCACTAGACGCCGCCGTTTGTCGCCGCGAGAATTCCCGCGATGCGGAGGACAAAGTCTCACGCAGTAGATGACCCGCACGACCCAGAAAGGGAAGATCATCATGCATGCATTCAAATCCACTGTTCTCGTAACAAGCCTGGCCGCTCTGGCAGGCTGCGCAAGCCTGGACAAGAGCCCTATTTGTAATCCCAGTCACCAATGGGTAGCTTGGTCTGACGTCCGGTGCAATGCGTCGAACGATATCGCTGACGATGGGTCGAAGGATGCTGCTGCCCGTCTCGCGGCTCTCGAGAAAGATCGTCAACGATTAGCCGACGAACTGGCCGCGGCACAGAGACAGAACGGCACACTCAACAGCCGCGTGAGCGATCTGGAAGGACAATTGGCTCAGAATAAGGGCGGCCTGGCTAAGGCCGAGAAGGATCTGCTCAAAGCGTTGCAACCTGAAATTTCCAAGGGCACGGTGTCGGTCAATCAATCCGGGGATGCACTCACGATCAATCTGGCCTCCAGCCTGCTCTTTGATTCAGGAC
>SWDN01000004.1:43850-49131 GCA_005116775.1 Nitrospira sp. | reverse complement strand
ACACATGAATGGGGCTCTTCCCAAATGGGAAGAGCCCCACCTGCTTTAAACGACAATCTTGTCGTATCTGATCCTGACTCCTTCCCATGCGCTTCTCGACATCGCCTGGGCCGCCGCAATGAGGCGGAATTCTATAGGCCAAGCTCAGACAGCCCAGGGTGATTGTCGGGCCGGCAGCCGATGGGCCAGGAATACTTTCGATCCTTCTCTGAGATTGGGACGTCGTTGATGCTCGCGATACGTCGGCGCATGAGGCCACTGTCGCCGAATTCCCAGTTCTCATTCCCATAGGACCGAAACCAGTGTCTTGAATCATCGTGCCACTCATACGCAAATCGCACAGCGATTCGGTTACCGTGCCAGGCCCATAGTTCTTTAATCAAGCGGTAATCTAGCTCTTGGCTCCACTTACGAGTGAGGAACTGAACAATGGCCTCCCGTCCGGCCAGAAATTCCGAACGGTTTCTCCACAGGCTGTCAGGTGTGTACGCGAGCGAAACCTTATGAGGATCTCGAGTATTCCATGCGTCCTCGGCCATTCGAACCTTCTGGGCCGCGGACTCACCATCGAACGGTGGAAATGGAGGCCTAGGCTGCTCAAGCGTGTTCACGATGATGACCTCCTTAAATTGCCCTCACATACGCGGGCGGCAGAACATGACGTCACTGCGCGCATCGAACTACCGCCCCTCTTCCATCTGCCCCCTTGCAGGCAGACCGGCAAGAGGGGCGTTCGTAGCCTGGTCAACCTTGGCCGCCAGGCTTCAGATTGCGACCAAGGAATTCACGTATCAGCTTCGCGATCTCATGGCCGTGAGTCTCCAGGGCAAAGTGGCCAGTATCAAAGAGGTGGATTTCCGCGTTTGGAATGTCGCGCTTGTAAGGGGCAGCACCGGCCGCGACGAAGATGGCGTCGTTCTTGCCCCATACGACCAGCGTCGCCGGCTTGTGCTCGCGGAAATAGGTTTGCCACTGCGGATACAGCGGAATGTTCGTGCGATAGTCGTAGAACAAGTCGAGCTGAATCTCCGCGTTACCCGGTCGGTCGAGGAATGTTTGGTCCATCGGGCGAACAGTGATCACCAGAGAGCCATCACGCGTCGATGAATCTATGTTTAGAAACCGGTAACGTCGTCCCGCGTGAACTACCAAGAGCCGCATAATAAGACCGAACGAATCTAACGATTGAGCTCACCCGCGAGCTGCGCGTCAGCGACGCGAGTCGGGTGGAGCGACTTGTTGGGCACCGCGTTGCTCGTTAAACGACGGGATTCAAAGCTGGGAATTGGCGAAAGCATGCTGACTTTATTTGGTCATATATGATCTGATCTCCCGTGTCATGTGTCGCTAGGCACAGGTAGTAGTTCTGACCTGTGTGCTTTGCGAACACGATCCACTCCCCAGTGAGCTTGTCCTGTGCTTCGCGTTTCTCAAAGGCGCCCGTGACGATTTCGTGTGTGAGCTTGTTAATAAGCTCGGCGGTAACAACTGGATATTTCTTTGGATCCATGACTTGATCAACCAGCTTTCCGAGACGGCCACCTGCGTGGTGATTTGCAAGATTGTGACCCACAAAGTGGGCGGAAAAGAAATGCTTGTGCCAGAGACCTTTGAGCGGCTCTCTAGTGAACTCCGTAGCTGGCTTGGTGCCCGCTGGCGGAGTGCCACCCTCGAGTGCTTTTAACTCACCGACGATCATGGATGGATCAATGCCATTAACCTCAGCATGAAGATAGAGCTGCATGACAAACAGCCACGAGTAGCGCCCCGGTGCTGCCTTGTCGAGCCCCACAAGGTTTGCATACTCACCGAGTTCGACTTCGGTAAAGGGCTTGATTTCAGAGCCTACGTGAACTCGAAAATTGTATTGCGATATCAATGGTGCTCCGTTTGTCGTGGTGCCCAACTATAATTAGATTGATCCGCTAAGGTTCGGAGTTCTGATTTTCTACCCGTATAACACGCGGTTGGATTTCTTGTCGAAGGTCTGTGAGCCCCTTTGCATTCAACTGCTTACTGCCTAACCAGAGGTTTATCCCGTCATCATACGCGGATCAGCATAACACCACCCCTCCTTGAGTTGATCTCAAACAAGTCTGCGGCTGGACAATCCTCTTTTATGCGCATCGACCAACCGTCATCTACCTAAATGCACCTCCCGAGCTTGCTCGTTATCTCTCTATGGGTGGGGGCTGATTGAGCTTCTACTGCGCGCGTCCAACGAGGGCCTTCTGAGGCCGCGCGTTGCGCGAGCACAGAAGATCATCAGCCTCCATTCCCTCTTCTGCGATCGTCATCCCAATCCCCTATTTTATTTCAAGGGTGGCCTGGTCGATCCTCGAGTGCGCGCGTCGAACGAGCACATTCTGATCGTGCGCGTTCCGCGAGCAGGAGGACGACCAGGCTACCCACCTCCCCTTAGCTGGACTGATCCCACGTATCGCACTGTTTGATCGCCCAAAACACCGCCTCTTTGAGTTTCTTCAACGACACATTCTCTGGATCGCGCATGGCTGACAGCTTCTTATCGAGATCGTAGAGCGGCTGAATCGATCGTTTATCCGGGATCTTGCCCAGCGCCCAGGCCACTTCCGTGAGCACGGACCAGTCCGTCTTGGGATCCCCCAACTTAGCCAGCAACGGCAGCACGACGGACGGATCACCGTGCATCCCGCCCAATTGCCCCAAGCCCTTGGCTGCTGCCGCCTGCAATTCAAGCTGCGGAGATGTATTCATGATATCGATAAGGAGTGGAATGCCTTCTTTCCCGAGATTGCTCATTGCCCCGATGGCTTGCTTCGCCAAATCGCGGTTCTTGAGCGCTTCTCTCAGCTTCGGCAAGGCTTCGTCGGCTTGCATCTCTCCTAAGAGAGAAAGAATTTTGATCTTTCTCTCCTGCGGCGTGTCGGATCGGTCCAGTAATTTCAAGAGGCGCTCTGGTTGACCCCATTCAGCAGCCAGCAATAGAGGGAAGTCGTAGGTCTCAAGCGCTTGTCTCAACTTGCCCAGGGCATAGACTCCTGGCTCTCCCGCATTGGCCGCTTGCGCGGCTTGTGCTGCATCTTCGAACTCGGTTCGAACCTCTTTTTGCCATTTGACCTTCATGGTACCGAGGAGATAGGTCATCTGACAGGCGGGACCTCTCCACAATCGAGACGGGGCATCGGGCAAATCCGCATCCCCTCCGGCAGCCGTCGTGCCTTCCCATGTTTTTCGCTGCTCGCATTTGACTTTGATCACCACGTCATGCGGTTGACTGTGCTCGCCCACGACCTTGTATCCCAATTCGCCCATCCGGTGCGCGACAAGCTCGGCAATCGACGTCGCATCAGTGGTTCCCTTGTCTGTGAGGGCAAGCGCCTCAATACGAAGAACCTGCACCTTGTCCAGCAACGCTTTCTGCTCCGGCGTAAAGTAGTCCCGGTAGGCCCACACATGATGAGGGGAAAAGGCCACTATGCTGAGAGCCATAATCGAGAATACCGTTGCAATCCGCACCCTGCGCCTCGTCGCCGTGATCCTGACATTCTGTGCCATAGTCTGCCTGATTATACCCGTCGTTGAAGACTGCGGCTATCTCTCCCCCCGCAGGAGTATGGGTTGACAGTGGGCTACATCCAACGGTACAAAATACAGACTGAAATGTGTCTTTTCGTTTGTTTGTTCATTGTGCTGGAGTCAGCTCCCGCATATCCCACCCTGCGAGAGTGGCGGAACTGGCAGACGCGCGAGACTTAGGATCTCGTGGGTAACCGTGGGGGTTCAAGTCCCCCCTCTCGCACCAGATTCACGGCCGGGCAGCCAGCGACGGCTCGACAGTCCGCTGCAACGCTTCTTACAAAGAAAAGGGTACGTGCCGGCAATGAAAATGGAAATGACTGAACTCGGACCGATGAAACGCGCCCTCAAAATCGAGGTGCCGGCAGAGGAAGTCACACAACGATTTACCCGCGCCTACAGCGACCTGAACCGCCAGGTCAATATCCCGGGGTTCCGCCCGGGCAAGGTCCCCTTAGCCCTGCTGGAAAAACGCTACGCCAAGACTGTGGAAGAGGACGTGATCCGAGCCCTTGTGCCGGACTTCTACGAGAAGGCTGTCCGCGAAGCGAACATTGTGCCGGTCCATGTTGAAATTCCTCCTCTGGACCGAGTCAAGATTAAGAAGAACGAACCCTTTACCTTCACCGCAACGGTCGAGATTAGGCCGAACATTGAGTTGCGGGATTATAAAGCGCCGAGTCCGATCTCGCTCAAGCCCGACAAGCGCACCGTCACCGAAGAACAGCTCAACCGAGGCCTGGAAGTCTTGCGCGAACAACAGGCCCGTCTGGAAGCGACACCTCCCGGTCATACCATCGTGGACGGGGACTATATCGTGTTGGATATGCAAGGCACGCTCGATGGCGCGCCGCTAGAGGGGACCAAGAAGGACGGTCAACTCCACAAGGTCGGATCACACGCGGCCGTTTTGGGCTTGGAAATCGATTCGCACGTCGAAGGAAAGAAAGAAGGCGATGTGCTCGAAATTTCTCAACCCTACCCGGCCAGCCATCCCGATCCTCGCGTAGCCGGCAAATCAGTCCTGTTTACACTGACGGTCAAGTCCGTCAAAGAAAAGAAACTGCCGGCCCTCGACGATGAATTCGCCAAAGATTGCGGCCCCTACACCTCGCTCCAAGAAATCAAAGACAAGCTGCGAGAAGGGATGGAACAGGGGCTGAAGCGAGAGATTGAAGACGGCTACAAGGATACGATCATCAAACGCCTCATGGACACTCACCACTTCGATCTCCCGGAGACCTTGGTGGAGCGTGAGCTGGAAGCCATCGTTCGCCAGCATGCGCAACAGCAACAGCGAAAGAGTGGCGCCCAGGAATCGCCTGGCACAGAGGATCTCACAGCGCTTCGCCAAGAACATCGGGAAGAAGCAGCGCGCCGCGTGAAGGTCAGTCTCGTGTTAGAGACCATCGCGGAGAAGGAAGGGCTCTCGGTCACCCAGGACGACTTCAATTCCGAAATCGGACGGTTGGCGTCAGAGCTCAAAATGCCGATGGCGGATCTCGTCAAGATGATCAAGGCCGGCGGGCAAGAATCCATCGACGACTTACGCACCAGAATTTTAGTCGATAAAGCCCTGGATTTTGTATACCGCAACGCGGTGATTCAGGGGTAGTGCCGAGCGGTACAGACACCTTGCACCTCGGTTTGAATAGGCTGCGGAAAAACTCTGTGGGCCGCCGGATTTCGTTGTCAGTAGATTTGGAGTAACAGGAACGGACCA
>SWDN01000004.1:34181-43750 GCA_005116775.1 Nitrospira sp. | reverse complement strand
ATATCCTCATGCTGGGACCGACCGGCACAGGGAAAACACTCCTGGCCCAGACCCTGGCAAAATACTTGGACGTCCCCTTCACGCTGGCCGATGCCACGACGCTCACAGAAGCAGGGTATGTCGGCGAAGACGTCGAAAACATCATTCTGAAGCTGCTGCAAGCAGCAGACTACGATGTGGAACGGGCCGAGCGGGGCATTGTCTACATCGATGAAATCGATAAGATCAGCCGTAAGAGCGATAGCCCTTCCATTACTCGCGACGTCTCAGGCGAAGGGGTGCAACAGGCATTGCTCAAACTCATTGAGGGGACTGTCGCCAACGTGCCGCCTCAAGGCGGACGCAAGCATCCGCACCAAGAGTTTATTCAAGTCAATACAAGCAATATCCTGTTCATTTGCGGTGGAGCGTTTGTCGGGCTTGAGCATATCATCGAGCAACGCCTCAATCGGAAGGCGATGGGATTCGGAGCCGAAGTGCGAGGGCGGAGCGACGTGCGACTTGGCGAACTGTTCGCGAAGGTTCAGCCAGAAGACTTCCTCAAATACGGCTTAATCCCGGAGTTCGTCGGTCGGCTACCGGTCGTGGCCACCCTGGATGAGCTGGATGAACGCGCGCTCATTCGAATCTTGACCGAGCCGAGAAATGCGCTCACGAAGCAATATGAGAAATTGCTCTCTTTTGAGAAAGTGAAACTCAAGTTCACAGACGGCGCACTCGGAGCGATCGCGCGGAAGGCCTTTCAGCAGAAAACCGGCGCTCGTGGGTTGCGCGCCATCCTCGAAGATGTGATGTTGGACATCATGTACGACGCCCCTTCACAAAAACAGATCAAAGAAGTCCTGATCACAGAAGATGCCATACTCGGCAAACATGATCCCATCCGAATATTCGAACAAGACAAAGACGCGAAAACAGCCTAAGCCGTTATAACCATGTATTTTTTCTCTCACCGGCAAGACGTCTCTTAGCACTGCCAGACCAGGACTGTCTTGGTCTGGTGGTGCCTTCACATCTCCTTATCCAGATACTCCTTGCGTCGCTGCAAAATCTCCCGGTCTTGGCATCCCTCATAACTCTACGCTTTCCCTCGACAAAGCGAAATGCTGCGCTATACTTGCGTTACCAGTTGAATGTGGAGGGTGTGTGAAATATCCCGTATCTTCAAGCCTTCGACACAAAGGGAAAGCCCTCGACCTTGATGCAGCCCGAGAAGTGATTACCCTTCTGGGCATCAACGGCGAACCTATGGGCAATCTGTCCTGGGACTTCATCATCGACCAGATCTTGGCCTATCGGAAACCTCAAGCGAGCCGAGACACCAGGAATGAGCCGCGCGTGACCCTCACCTTCCGCGTGAAATACGTCACGCCGGAAGGCCAGCAGTTCGAAAGTCGCGCGAGCGGCATCGGAGGGGGAGGACTGTTCATCGAAAGCCTCAGCACTCTGCCGGTCGGCACCAAGCTCGCCCTTGAATTCTCGCTCCCATCGGAGCCATCAGAATGGTTGCCGGCAAAGGGGCTTGTCGCATGGGTCTGCCCCAAAGCTGACCAATATACATTTAGTCCTGGCATGGGAGTGCGCTTTTCGGAGATTCACCCCGATATCCGCAATCGCGTACTCGAACTCGTGAAATCACTCCAGACCGTCGGGTAGCAGCCGTATGGCTATCCATCTACCACTGAACCATCCCATGTATAGAGCCGCACGGACCTGACCATGAAGCTTCCCGTGATCACAACGGAAGGGCATGAAGGCAAAAGCCTTGAGATGAATGCCGATCAGGAAGTGATCACGCTTCACGGCGCCGGAGGAGAACTACTCGGCGGCCTAACATGGAGAACGGTCATCGAACAAATCCTGTCCAGCGACGAGGATACGCGATTCGCTCATGCGCGCGCCCATCCGAGAGCTCCGCTCGCCCTAAAGGTTCGATACACAACCCCGGATGGCAAACAATTCGACAGTCTAACCGGCGGGATCGGCGCGGGCGGGCTCTTCATTGAAAGCAGCACCCCATTGGCGCCTGGGACCGAATTGTCCGTTGAATTCGCCCTGCCTGATCGCCCTTGGGAAAAACACAAGGCCAAAGCGAAGGTTGCCTGGGCTCGCAACAAGCCTGAACGGCATTTGCTCTTTCCAGGAATGGGCGTCCAATTTACCAACATCGATGAGAAGGCCCGCAAAGAGTTAGTAGAACTCGTTGAGGCATTGAATCGTTCACGTGAGACCGTTTAGGTTTTTTGTTTAGCCCAGCGGCGTACCCCACTGTCCGGATCCTTTGCCATCGCCTTGTTGAGCGCCGCTCTCGCCTCAGGGTCGCTGAATACGCCCAAACGATAGGCCGCCTCGGCTCGCACCCCAGGCGAGGAATCTTCGGCGAGCCTCTCTCTAAGCCAAGAGGAAGCCGCGACCCCTCCCCACTCACCCACCGCCGCCACAATCCCCTGACGCACCTCCGCATCGGAGTCATGCCCAGCCGCAACGAGGGCAGAAATCCATAGATTTGAATCGATTTGTAATAACGCCTGGGCTGCCGCTCTCCTATTCGTGACAGCTGAAGATCGCAGTACTCCTACGACCGGCGCTAATAATCGAGAGTCTGGTTGGATCTCACTGATTGCCACAATCGCCGCCTGCTGAACCGACTCAACTGGATCCTCCAGCGCGTGTGCCAATACAACCACCACACCTTCGT
This sequence comes from Nitrospira sp., assembly GCA_005116775.1. Classification (GTDB taxonomy): domain Bacteria; phylum Nitrospirota; class Nitrospiria; order Nitrospirales; family Nitrospiraceae; genus Palsa-1315. Next base: position 41,052 of record SWDN01000004.1, on the reverse strand, counting down.
TCGCTGTGGGCTTCAATCTCGCCATGGCCAAGAGCGATGCTTCGCGAACCGTCGCTGCCGGATCGTGCATGAGCGGAAGAATGGCGTCCATCGTTCGGGAGTCGCCGATCTTGCCCAAAGACTCCGCAGCCGTCCGTCTTACCTCTGGCGCCTCATCGCGCAGCAATTCCACCAAGAGCGATACCATTCGCTCCTTCGATGGAGGTGGAGAATCTTGCACGCAACCGGCAAGACTGAGAACGGACAACATACCCGCGCACACGATAGCGCGAGAGGATCTGCGCCAGTGCAGGATGCCGGCATCGGCTAAGCAAATAGGAGCTGCCCTCTGGATCACGTTTGCTTCGGAGGTTCTTCGTGTAAGGAAGGGAGGTCTTTGGCCGCTTCAATCGATTGCTGCAACTCCTTCTGAGCAGAATCTATCTCAGCTTGGATGGTTCGAATCTCTGGATCGACCGAATTGCGCACATCGGCAACAGCCTGCTTGAATGTCCGCAACGCATCCCCAAGTCCTTCCCCCAAACTCTGCATATCGCCCGGAGATACGCCCGCAGGCTGCGTAGCCTTCGTCTTCATTGCTGCCTGCTGCGCTTGCACGCGAGCTACCGCATCTTTGTTGACGATAGCCGATGGACGCTTTGCTGCCGGCTTTGCTTGGGCGCCGGGAGGAAGCGGGGGGTACTGTGCCCGCATCATCGGCGCGGGAGCAGCTGCACGGTCTTCCATCGTGGGAGGCTGCTGGCCCTGCCCTGCCGATTGGGCTTCGACCGGCTGGGCTACTGTGGAGGTTGATGACCGAGCCGACTGGGGAGCAGCAGCCATGTTATACATCATCGCAGCGGTAGTCCCGGGAGTCAGTTCCGGTCCAGGCGTATAGGGCGCTGTAGGCTTCGGAGGAGCAGGGGCCAGGCCCTGTGTCATTGCCGGCGCCACCTCAGTCTGGGACATGGATTGAACCTGCATGGGCGCCGGTTGGTTCGATTCTGGCTGAGCCTCATCCGGGGGAGGGATATCGTTGACTTCTTTCTTGAATCCTCTGAGCGCTTTGCCGACTCCTTCGCCGATTTGTGGAAGCTTCCCCGCTCCGAAAATAATGAGGACAATGACGAGGATAATGATGAGTTCGGAGATACCCATAGTACCGAACATGGCGTGAGTCCTTTTCCCTCTTCCAGGCCAATCGATGCCGATCTAGCTTATAATGGTTGAAACTCTATAGGCCACTAGGAGGCACTGTCAAGGAAAGGGACGTCGGCTAGAAAATGGGTACGATCTCGGTCTGTAGCGGCAACCCGAACACCAACGCCTCTCGTTCAGAGAGGTATACATCCAGTTCGCTCCTGATTCCAAACTGACCAGGCAAATAGATTCCCGGCTCGATAGAGAAACAGGTCCTCGGCATCAAACGGCGGGTGTCCTGCGTCTCCAACCCATCGATGTTTGCCCCGTTGCCATGTACTTCTTCGCCGATTGAATGGCCTGTACGATGGACAAATTGCTCACCGTAGCCGCTGTGCTGGATAACCCGACGGCAAGCATCGTCGACTTCCCAACCAAATGGGCGGTGGCCGGCAGCTATTTCTGCCTGGACGAAGGTCAAGGCAGCATCGCGTCCCTGCCGAACCACATCGAAAACCTCGCGCGGTTTCACCGGGATGGTCCGGCCGACATAGCCGGTCCAGGTGATATCGGCGTAGACCGAACTGGCCTCTGCTCGTTTGGCCCAAAGATCGATCAAGAGCAACGCATCGCGAGTGACTTCGGCTGAGCCCGCCTCTGTCGGACCATAATGGGGATCAGCGCTGTGGGCATTCACGGCGGCGATCGGCGCGCTCGACGTGACCATCCCGGCCTCGCGTATACGAGCCAGGATAAACTGTTGCACACCATACTCCGTGACACTTCGCCCTTGCGTGATCGTCTCATGCACATGGCTGAACGTCTCGTCGACAATGCGCCGCAGCGCCGCGGCGGCAAACTGATGCGATTCGAGTTGGCGATCTGTCCAGCGCGCTTCGAACATCTGAATCAAATCTGCCGAACTCACCACCTCGACGTCGTAACTTCTGATCAACTCGATTGTGCCGGCATCCACGCGCGACACGTAGGGAACCGCGTTCAGCGGGGAATACTGCATCGCGACTCGGAGCCCACCGGCGAGCAGGCGCGCAAGAATCTGCCGTTGCTGTTCCCACGACACATAACAATCGGCCTGTCCCGGTAAAGCATCCAGCACATGCGGCTCGATGCGATGCAGCAGCTTGACGGGACTCCCTTCGGCTGGAACCCAATAGTACCAGCGCCGTGTGACATGAATTCTTGGATCGAGCCGGAGTATGCGATAAGCGAGAGGGTCGCTTCCGCGAAAATCATAGAAGAGCCAGCCGTCGATCTCGCCATCGCGCAGGGCCTGCTGAATCTCGCTGACATGCTGATCTAAGGACGTGGTCATCATAGTGGGCATCTTATCGTCGCATGGTCGAGCCGTCAATGAGATGACCTTCGGGGTCGGTGGGCATGCTACAATGCGCAACATGGCCATTGAGCATGCCCCAGAGCCTTCTCAGTTCCGCGTGACCCTGTTTGTCGGACCGCAGCCAGTGGAGGGAAGACCCTTCACCCGCTCCTGCGTCTTCAACGTCAAGAAACGAAGTTGGAAAGGTGGAATTCAAGTTTCCGTCGTGGTCACCCAGAGTCAGATCGACAGCCTCAGCGCCGACATCGATTTTCCCCGCTGGCTGACTCTCGCCCTGGTGAATCTCGCAGATGAAGATCGTCCCTCTCAACAAGAACGAGCCCATGAGCTGTTCATCGAAGCAATCTGTTGGTGCAAGCTGGACCTGGCATTGCAATCCGGCATCACTCAAGAGAACCAGTGTCTCTCAAACGATCGAGGGATTGCCAAAGTCAGAGGTGCCGTCATCGAACGGACGAACTTCATCACGTCGTATGTAGCCTCTGAACTGGACCTCATAGTGAAAGATGTGATTGCTCCGTAAAAACCTCCAGCGGATGCGGCAGGGGGTTTGCAAGTAGAGTTGAATTTGTTATAACCGCACTACCAATCGAGTCAGACGAGAGCGCCCTGGAAACCACCATGCCGCTCAGCTTGCTCTGTCGAAGAAAGAGGAGGATCTGTGAACACATACTTGTCTTCATTCAACCGCCCAAGTAAAACTTCTAGCTTCAAACTGGTGGCAGTCTTCCTGCTTCTTGTTCTGTGCGCCGTCACCATGGCGCCGGCGGCATGGAGTCAAACAAATCCGGGTTCCCCAACGAGTGTAAGCGCCGAGGGCGGAGACACGTCAAGCGCGGGCATGCAGGTCGCCGCCGGCGCCTCTACCTTGCTGTATTTTCCACTCAAGGCGGCATTCGCCATCTGTGGCGGCGTTGTCGGAGGACTTGCCTATGCGTTTTCTGGCGGGAATGAACAGGTGGCCAAGAGCATTTGGACCACGAGCCTCTACGGCACCTACATCATTACGCCCGATCACCTAGAGGGCAATCGGCCCATTCGATTCCTGGGGGTCGCTGATTCGAACGAGGCTTCAACATCAGCCCCTGCTCCAGAGCCCATCCGCTAGTCGATGAAACCGATTATCGGTGTCACCCCAGACTTCAACGCCGGCGATCGGAAAGAATGGGGTGGGCGCGAGCCCACCTTTTTTTTGAACGCACGTTACATTCGTGCCGTCGAAGATCTCGGTGGCATCCCGCTGGTGCTTCCGCTCCATGCAGATCGTGCGACGAGACGCCGGCTCTTACAACAGCTCGATGGCCTCCTCCTGACCGGAAGCGGGCCGGACCTTCCCCCATCGCTTTACGGTGAACGGCAACGTTATCCCTTTAGAACCGTAAGTGAACGCCGCAGGAACTTCGAGCTGGACATCGTTCACCTGGCACAACAGGCCGATCTCCCGCTACTCGGTATCTGCGGAGGAATGCAGGCCATAAATGTCGCCTTCGGCGGCAGCCTGATTCAGGACATTGAGTCTCAAGTCTCGAAACCACTTCAACATCGTCAACAGAATCGAGCGACGAATCTGAGTCACACTGTCGCTGTCGCACCGGGCAGCCTGCTCCGTCGCATCGTACGGTCGATAACGATGAAAGTGAATAGCTCCCACCACCAGTCGGTCAAGGTGGTCGCCCCGTCACTGGTCGCCAGCGCCCTGGCACCCGATGGTATTGTGGAAGCAATCGAATCTCCGGCCAACCGTTTCTTCCTTGGCATCCAGTGGCACCCGGAATATCTCTTCGACCGGCATCCCCTTCACCGGAAAATATTCGAAGCCTTTCTACGAGCCGCCCGCGCCACAGATCGAAATGTATGACCCGGATGGTCTCTCTTGTTGATTTGGTCTATCTGGTTTGTTTGGTTGAACAAGATAGACCAGACGGACTCGTCCCGTTCGGCGCTCCTATGGGGTTGGCCTGCTATACTTGCCACCATGTGGAATAGAAACTTGTCGATCGCATTACGCCATTCGCCCTCCTCACGGCCTGAGGAGATACGGTGATCAACCGACTCTTCAGAACCAAATCCATTGAACAGATTCTCAGGGACACAGATCATCCCGACCATCGTTTGAAGAAGACCCTCACAGCCTGGGATCTGACTGCGCTCGGGATCGGCGCAATCATCGGCACCGGTATCTTTGTCCTAATCGGCACCGCCATTGTCGGCGATGCCCACCGGCCAGGAGCAGGGCCTGGAATTGTGCTGTCCTTTGTGCTCTCAGGCTTAACCTGCGTGTTCGCCGCCCTCTGTTACGCGGAGTTTTCTGCCATGATTCCCGCTGCCGGCTCTGCCTACACCTATTCCTACGCCACGTTGGGGGAGTTCCTGGCCTGGATCACCGGGTGGAACCTCATTCTCGAATACGGAGTCGCCTGTGTCGCCGTCGCCATCGGCTGGTCCGGCTATTTCAACAAACTGCTTGGGCTTGCCGGGATCGAGTTACCGCACTGGGCGACGCATCCCCCGGGAGGGCCAGACGGGGGCGTGGCAAATTTTCCCGCTGCCATTATCGTCTTGCTTGTCACCATCGTGCTCGTTATTGGCATCAAGGAAAGTGCCCGCGCAACCGGCATCATTGTGTGCTTGAAACTTGCCGTCATCTTGTTCTTCATTGCGGTAGGAACGCCGGCTGTGAACAGCGAAAATTGGACACCCTTCCTGCCGCAAGGATTCGCCGGTGTGGGCGCCGCAGCGGCGATTGTGTTCTTCGCCTACATTGGATTCGACGCGATTTCAACCGCTGCCGAGGAAGCCAAGAGCCCTCAACGAGATCTGCCGATCGGGATCATCGCATCACTCAGCATCTGCACGGTGCTCTACATCGCTGTGGCCGTCGTCCTGACCGGTCTAGTCCCTGTAGCGCAGATCGATATCCACGCTCCAGTGGCCGACGCCCTGAGCAAGGTGGGTTTCAAGTGGGGAGCGGCAATTGTGGCGATCGGAGCTGTCGCCGGCATTACCAGCGTGCTCGTTGTGATGATGCTGGGTCAGATCCGAGTATTTTTTGCCATGTCGCGCGACCATCTGTTAACCCCTTGGCTGGCCACTGTGCATCCGCGCTACGGCACACCTCACTATGCCACTATTCTTACCGGCATTGGGGTGGCGACGCTTGCCGCTCTGATTCCTATCGGTGATGCGGCAGACATGACGAACATCGGGACGCTCTTTGCATTTGTCCTAGTCTGTATCGGCATTGTGATCCTGCGCTACACAAAACCCAACCAGCCACGCCCATTCCGGCTTCCGTTCATGCCCGTCGTCCCTATCCTGGGCATGCTGGCCTGCCTCGGCCTCATGAGTTTTCTCCCATGGCTGACCTGGATCAGGTTCGGCGTCTGGACTGCGATCGGCATCGCAGTCTACCTAGGATACGGCATGAAACACAGCAGGCTGGCCGGTCCTTCCTCTGAAGGGTCCACGCCAACGCGTACGATCTGAGTAGATAGAAGGGGTTAGTTCGATTTGTCTGCAGGCTGCGACGCCAATGCTGGAGCAGGAGTCGGTGTCGTGTCAGCAGAAACAGTCGGTGAGGCTCCAGGGTCGGCGGGTGGAACCGCCGGTGCTGATGCAGCGGCGGATACTGCTGGCTTAGGAGCAGCGGGTGGCTTGGGGGGGGCAGGTTTCTCTGGCTTAATGCCTCCTTCCCACGAGGGATTTGAGTACATATCTGCCGAGAGGCCCCTGGCTGTCAATTTGGCTTTCCACTTCTCCTCGAAGTCCGCAGCTGCCTTGTTCGGCGTCTCGCCGCTCCCTACGACGTCATTCCACGGGTAGGCCTTCGGACCGATCTGGCACCCTGCCTCCATCCGCTTCAAATACAAGGAGATCGGGTTCCCTCGGTATGGCCCAAGATAAATATGCATGGAACCCACATATTCGAGCAAATGTGCCATCCCTGTCCCCAAAGGGGGGCATGATGCCATAAGAAGCGAGAAGAGGGCAAGGAGCCTGCTCCCCTTGCTCGCGCAACGCGCGCAGTTAGGGAGCAAACCACCTCGCCCTCTAGGAAGTAGAGAAGACGAGAATATGCGGTGGACCCCCACTCCTTGGGCAAAACGCCCCACGATCTGACCCATCCCCTGATGGGGAGGAATTGACAGACTTTTCAACCGTCCCGTAGACTGCCGCCATGCCATCGCGACTAATCACGCCGTCTCGCCCAAACAGCAAGAAGACGACCATCGGCTTCGTCAACCTGGGTTGTTCAAAAAATCAGGTCGATTCCGAAGTCATGTTGGGCAGCTTGGTGGCGGACGGGTTTGCCCTAACGGATAACCCCAAGAAAGCAGAAGTGGTCATCATCAATACCTGTGGTTTTATTGAAGAAGCCAAGCAGGAGTCGATCGA
>SWDN01000004.1:6806-34081 GCA_005116775.1 Nitrospira sp. | reverse complement strand
ATCAGAACCCGCATTCCCGGCGTGACCTTTCGCACGGCCTTCATTGTGGGGTTTCCAGGCGAGACGGAGCAGGCATTCGACGAGCTGCGAGGCTACGTGGCAGAGGCTCAGTTCGATCGGGTGGCGGTGTTCTTGTATTCTGACGAGGAAGACACCCCGGCCGTCGGGTTTGACGACAAGGTTGAGCGATCGGTGATGGACGAACGACGGAATGAAATCTTAGCCGTACAAGAAGAGATTGCAGCGGCACGAGGCCAAGCCCGTATCGGTTCCGTCATGGAAGTCTTAGTTGAAGGGATCTCCGAAGAGACCGACTTATTGCTTGAGGGACGCCATGAGGGGCTGGCTCCGGAAATCGACGGAGTCGTTTACATCAATGATGGATCGGCGACAGCGGGAGAACTCGTCAAGGTCGAAATCACCGATGCGGCGCTGTACGATCTTGTGGGTCACATCGTCTCTTAGACGGATACTACAAAAGTTCGTCAGTACGGCCGCAGCGAGTGAAGGTCCGAGGCGTACCCTGGGGTACGTTGAGGATCTGAACGATGCGAGAACGAAGCTGACGAACTTTTTGAGCATCCGGCTAGGTCTACTCCTTTTGACCTAGATGTGCAGATCACCGAGGTATGACGTGCCCACAGAACTTTCTCACCGCCCTTCTAGCTCATGATCATTCATAATGGTTTGTCGCGCGTCACGCGCCGCCATCTGTAACGCTGACGGACTTTTTTATCTTCCTGTTAGAGGCGGTTAACTGATGGGAAGGGGCCAGCGGCAGCGTCACCGTAAACGTTGAGCCCTCCCCGACCTTGCTCTGGACCTCGATACGCCCGTGATGGGACTCAACGATCCAAGCGCAGATGGCCAACCCAAGGCCTGTGCCCTTCTTCGTATGGGTTCGTGCGTTATCGGTGCGGTAAAAGCGATCGAAGATCCGAGACTGATCCTCTTGCGCGATCCCAATTCCTCGATCAGTCACGGTCACCCGCGCCTGAGTCTGCTCTATCGTGAGCGCGACGTCGACTGTGCCACTGGAGTAAGAGTATTTCACTGCATTATCGAGAAGATTTAGGAGTAATTCGCGCAAGCGAAGTTCATCTCCCAATACCACTGCCGGTGCAGTAGCACGTAGCACAACCTGGATGTCCCGTTCATGCCCCAACAGCGAGGCTTGCCGGTGGAGGTCCTCGATGAGCGTGTCCAGCGGGACCGGCAGGTGCTCCATCTTCACCTCGCCCATGTCTGCTCGGGAAAGAAAGAGCAGCTCATCCACAATGCGCGTCATCCGGTCGATCTCTTCGAGATTGCTCTCCAGGACGATTTTGTAATCGTCGGTCTCGCGAGGGCGGCGGAGCACGAGTTCGGTTTCTCCTTTCATCACCGTCAAGGGCGTGCGCAATTCGTGCGAAGCATCGCTGCTGAACTGGCCGATCTGCCGAAAGGAGGTTTCAAGCCGGTCGATCATGTCATTGAACGTATCGGTCAGACGGCCGATTTCGTCGGCCGAGGCCGGGACGGTCAATCGTTGTGTGAGATCGCCTCCAGCGATGCGTTGGGCGGCCAGTGTGATCGCATCGACCGGACGAAGGGCTCGGCCGGCCATGAACCAGCCGCCGGCGAGCGACACGGCCAGCGCGATGGGGATACTGACCAGCAGTACGAGCAGGAGACGGTTCAGTGTCTCCTCGACTGAGTCCATCGAGGTGCCGACCTGGATGATATAGAGCAGGTTGCCCTGATAGATGATGGGAACTGAGATGAGGCGTAACGGCGGCTCCTTGGGGTATTTGGCAAATTCAAGAAGCCTGCGGCCTGAGTAGGCGACTTCCAAGGCCTGGCGACTCAGAGGCACCTCATGTTGTTTCATGTTCGGCGAGCGAATGGTGATGGTGCCGGAGGGACTGAAGATCTGGAAGAACTTATCGATGCGCGCCAGCTCAGGGAACTGCGACATCAGTTCGTCTTCGTCGATCAGTGGGAGAAACCCGCGTCCTTCCAGCGACCGAACAGCCGCCTCAGCGGTTTCTACCAGCGATTCATCGACTGCATCGCGGAGACTTCGAGCCGTCACCAGGTACAGGATAGTTGAAAAGATGATAAGGATGAGCGCGAGAGCGGTGCCGTACCAGAGCGTGAGCCTGACGCGAAGCGGCATCAGTCGACCTTCAGCATATATCCGCTTCCGCGAATCGTGTGAATCAGCTTCTTCGAGCGTCCCCGATCGATCTTGTTGCGGAGATAATTGACGTATACATCGATGACATTAGTGAAGGTGTCGAAGTCCTGGTCCCACACATGTTCTGAGATCATAGGACGGGTCAGTACGCGCCCCGTGTGGCGCATCAGATATTCGAGCAGGGCATATTCCTTCAAGGTGAGATCTATCCGCTGACCGCCTCTGGTCACTTCACGCGTGGCCGGGTTCAACGCCAGATCGTCGATTTGGAGCACGCCGGGACTTTCGGTAGAGCCGCGGCGAAGCAGCGCGCGAATGCGGGCGAGGAGTTCGTCGATCGCAAAGGGCTTGGTAAGGTAATCGTCTGCTCCCGCGTCAAGGCCCTTGACGCGTTGGTCCACCTGCGATTGCGCGGTCAAAATCAGGATGGGTGTATGAATTTTAGCCTGGCGGACCCCTTTGAGAATATCCAATCCGGGCAATGACGGCAGCATCAAATCAACGATCAGTAAATCGTAGTTGGTAATGAGGGCCATCTGAAGGCCCTGCGCGCCGTCTTCACAGAGATCGACGGCGTAGCTCTCCTCCTCAAGCGCGCGCCTGATAAAGCATCCGACCTTGGTTTCGTCTTCAATAACGAGAATGCGCATGACGTGAGTCCGTTCGGGATTATAGCAGACCTGCGCGCCGATCTCGTGGAGAGAAACTTTAGGGGTTGTTGTCCTTGGAGACTGGTGGTACAGACGCTGTTGGCGGTGTGCACAGAGCGCGTACCTCTTTCCACTCTTCATTGGAAAAGAGTTTCACGGGATGTGACGGAGGGACTCCGGCAAGCTCGGTCAATGTCGCAATACGGGCGCCAGTGTGAGGATGGGTGGACAGAAAGGAAAAGGCAGCCGAGTCATCGGGATGCTCCGCTTCCATCACCCGATAGAAGGCAATCATCTCCGCAGGATCGATACCGACAGTCTTCAGCAAGGCCAATCCCTCGCGATCGGCCTCATCTTCCAGAAGACGACTGTAGCGTAGAACCCCCAGCACCCTCGCGCCTTCGATTCCGTAAGCCAACGCCCCGGTAAAATCGCCAGATACAGCGGCGATCAAGAGGCTGGTCGAGGCCTGCTCGATCATGGCGCGGGTCGAATGCTGTTTGTAGATATGTTGAAGTTCATGAGCCAGCACACCGGCAAGTTGCTCCGATGTCTGAGCGACTTCAAGAAGGCCTCGATAGATGACGACTTGCCCTCCCGGCAATGCGAATGCATTGATGAGAGGACGGTCTACCACGGTGAGCTGAATACGATAGGGCGAGCCTGGAACGGCCTGAGACAATCTGCTCACGATGCTTTGAAGGGCTGGGAGATGGTTTTGGGCGACACAGCGGCTAGCCGGAGGGGCGATCTGTTCGAGCACCGCAATACCGAATTGCTCTTCCCATGAAATGGGAACGTGCGGCGCGACCAATTTGGCTAATCCTGGGATGCCCCAGAAGTAGAACCCGGCGATTACGCCCATGAGGGCAAGCCCAGCCAGGATCGTCAAACGCAACCGTAAGGGTCGCTTCTTGGGATTGTGGAAATGAGTGGCGCTCGATGCTGCGGCCTCTTGCATGGCGGTAAGAAAGGCGGCGTTCTCGACGATGACCGTCTGCGGCAGAGGCACTCCATGTTCGAGGCGAACCTGTTCACCTTCATAGGCCCCTTGTGTTTGGGTCAGCTCACCGTAGGGCCAGTGGATGATCTGGCCGTCCGCTTTCACGATTTGCAGAGTCGTCTGGGTAAGCTGAATCGTGACGAGATGCCTGGTTGCCTGTCGACCGTCGAGGTAATGCCCGTGCCAGAGTGACGGCATGGCGGGTTAGCCCAGATCGAATCCAGTATCGAGGAAGCCGTCCAACCCTTCGCCAATCGGCGGGGCTCCGTCGTAGGCCTGAACGATCTCATTGAAATTGTCGGCGCCGACAAGTGTCAGGTGGTCTGTCATGAATTGAATGTTACGAATGGTAATCCAGGGCCAAGCGAGCCCAAGAGTGCAAATCATGAACAGTAGGTTGCCGAGTTTCAACTTGAGGTAGGGCCAAAGGGTGATAGGAAGCTGAAACCTTGAGGCCCCGATCGAGGTCTGCTCCCAAAAGAAGCGTTGTTCTTTTACCGAATACGGCAGCCAGAGGAGGCGCAAGACCAACGCTCCAATCAATAGTCCGGCGACTGCTCCGATCACGAGGGGGCCCATCGTTTCAGGTTCTGTGAAATTTGGCATCGGAAACTCAATGAAAGAATAGAGGCCAAGCCCGACGATGAATGCAACAGTCACCGCGGAGAGATACATCGTCAAAAACGGACGAAACAGCGCCGCCCCGTTGCCTGAAAACTTGAAGGGCTCACTTCCAAAGTAGCTGTGCGCCGTAAGGAAGGCATGCTTCTTGGTCGAGAAATACGGATAATAGAGACCGAGCGTCACACCGGTGAGAAAATAGCCCAGAAGCCACAACTTTATAAAGTGCAGCGTGTTGCCTTGGAAGGAAAAACGGATGCCACGCCAGGCTGTGCGGCTGAGCCGGTAACGCCGCGCGCCGCTGATGGCAAAGGGAATAAACAAAAACAGCAACAGCCAGGCAGCGGTTTGAAGCCCGATCTGAATGGCCATACTCGCTCCGAGAAAGGGACCCGCGTTTTCCAATACGAAGTAGGGGACGCCGAAGATCAGGCCGGCTTTCAACGCGCCGTTCAAGAGTTCTCGCGCGCTTCCGTGATAGGAGAATCGGTCGCCTGCGAATTCCGTTTGACTGAACAAGAATGTTCGAACACGAACTTTGGCCCAGTAATAGTAGAACCCGAGCGTGGCCAGGGTGAGTAACGTGTTGACCAGATGAATGCCGAACAACGTTCCGCCGGTCCCATAAAAGACAGCCCTCTGCCGCTTTGAGCCGGGTCGTTGAGTATCTTCTGTTCTGACTCCCTCCCGGTCAACCGACTCCACATCCTGATGAGGCGCTGCATCAACGACGGGAGAGAAGCCTGCGTTGTTGAGTCCCGTAGTCGGCATAGCCACGACCACAAAGGGAGCTCTGCAACTGGCGCAAGTCGCCTTCATCCCCGGCTTCAGGGCGTAGATATCTCGCACCCGATGGGAGGTGGAACAGCGCGCACAGGATAATCTGACAAACGTGTCCAACGCTCTGGCCGTATTCACACGATATCCTTTCTCTCCACGACCACGTACCAAATCGGGAATGTCCCCGAAGAGCAGAGGGTCCTAGCGCCGTCGATTTTTCGCACCGCGCGATCGATGAGGCTCAGCACAATTTCCACTCCCTATTTCGTCACGGGCCTATCAGCTATTGGCCATCACCGAGGCGGAACTGGAACGGCGGAGGGTGGCGCATTCGATTCAATAGATGCGTCGTTCTCAAAAAAATCCCATTTCCCAGAATAGATACCCGAGTACACCGAACACGAACGCTGTGGCGACAGCGAGGAAGAGGCGTGAGCGGACGATGGCTGCGCGGGGTCTTGCTCCGGACAACGGAGACATCAGCCGTATGGCCGATGTCAGCGGACGCCGAGGAGCTCCTGACGATGGCTCCCTCACCAGGACCAGATTGACCTCACAAGAAGAACAGGCAACCTGCTTCCATCCGATCGAGGAAGGTTGCGAGAGAACTTCGTTTGGATTCGCACAGCGGGGACAGGCAATGGTCATTGTGGACGAGCACTCCTCCTCAGAAACGCCGTCATCGAACACCTGCTCGAACAGATACGTTCGATCGATTGCAGAAGCCATTCAACCATAGCGCAAAATACCATTCGCGCAACTTCGCTCAAGCGGCTCAACGCGTAGAGCCGGATCGCAAGAAATTCAAAGAGTTGAGTGCCAATCTCTATTTGGGCTGGAATCGCGTGATCATAACCGGCTCGTAGGTTAAAGCCGGTCCCTGGGGGGTACGCTTGGCTACACTGTGTTTGAGCCACTGAGTATCGTCTCGCTTTGGGAAATCCGACCGGTAATGGGCTCCGCGGCTTTCCTGCCTGGCGAGGGCGCTGGAAACGATGGTCTCCGCAACATCGAGAAGAGACTGGAGCTCGAACGCTTGCAGGAGATCCGTATTAAACACCTGACCTTTATCCTGCACCGTGACAGAGGCGGCTCGATGGGTCAGTGCAGTGAGGGCCAAGAGAGCAGCAGACATGGATTCGTGAGTCCGAACGAGGCCAAGGTTGAGGCTCATCAACTGGCCGAGTTCTTCCCGAATCTGCCAAGCTCGGATCGGTCCCTCCTGTGCTAGCAGGCGCTGAACGCGACGCTGCTCGGTTGCAAGTTGGTCTGTTGTGAGTGCGCGTGGTGCAACGGTTCGAGCGTACTCTCCGGCTCGAATTCCGGCGCGACGACCGAACACAATCGTCTCAAGAAGTGAATTGCCTCCGAGCCGATTGGCGCCGTGCACACTGACGCAGGCGCATTCACCGACCGCGTAGAGTCCGAGGATATCTGTTTCCGCCCATTGATTGGTGCGGACACCGCCCATCTGATAATGGGCGCCGGGACGGACGGGAATGGGAGTCTCGATCGGATCAAGGCCGGCAAACTCAATCGCGAGCTCTCTGATCTGAGGAAGCCGTTCGAGAATACGTTGACGGCCAAGGTGCCGTAAATCCAACAGCACGCACCCGTCAACCCCACGACCTTCGACAATTTCTTGTCCGATAGCCAATGACACAGTGGAACGAGTGGCCAGTTCCATCTGTTGCGGGGCATAGGTCTTCATAAACCGTTCGCCCAGCGTATTCAGGAGGTAGGCTCCTTCTCCGCGAGCACCCTCGGTGATGAGGATACCTGTACCCTTGAGTGTGGTGGGATGGAACTGGACAAATTCCATATCCGCCAACGGAGCCCCGGCACGATACGCGAGCGCCATGCCATCACCAGTGTTGATCACGGCATTCGTGCTCGTCAGGAAGACGCGCCCGCTGCCTCCCGTGGCCAAGATGACGGTTTTCGCTCCGATTGCGTGCAACCCTCCGTGGATCAGATCCCACGCGACAACACCGCGGCAGACGCCGTCTTCCATCATCAAGGTTGTGACATACCATTCTTCGTACACAGCGATGCGGCGTTTGAGCAGCTGTTCGTACATGGCATGGAGGATGGCATGACCGGTGCGATCGGCGGCATAACAGGTGCGGGGGAAACCCGCTCCGCCGAATGGGCGTTGGGCGATCCGTCCCTGCTCGTCACGGCTGAAGATAACCCCCAGACGTTCTAATTCATGAATGTCGTCAGGAGCTTCACGACACATCGCCTCGATGGCATCCTGATCGCCGAGATAGAGCCCTCCCTTCGTGGTGTCGAACGCATGGGCTTCCCAGGAATCGTTCTCTCCCAGCGCCGCATTAATGCCCCCTTGAGCCGCCACAGAATGGCTGCGAACCGGATGGACCTTGGATATCACAGCGACATCGAGATCCGATGGGGCAGCGATAGCCGCCCTCATCCCTGCCAGACCGGCTCCGACGATCAGAATGTCGTGTAATTTCATGGCCTGCATGTCCGATCCGTGAGATGTGAACCGTTTCGGACCATATTACGTTTCACCTTTCACGCCTGACTTTTTACGGCGTGTTTTCCCGAACTCATACGTGACTCTCCACGTGAAGGCAAGTCCAGAAACTCTCTCATAACCCTTGGAGAATAGGAAGTGAGCATGATACTCTGTTAGCCACGAGTTGGTCAGTCAGTACATCAGAACGCTCAACCGACGAGACACATTCAAAGGACAAGACGAACACCATGGCCACACCGGACTTTCTGAGCCCGACCGATACGTTCATCCATCGCCATCTTGGTCCCACCGACGCTGACGTTGCCGAAATGCTGGCCACGCTCGGCGTGCAGTCGTTGAAGGAGTTGAGCGATGCAACCGTGCCTGCCGATATTCGCGTGCAAAAGGAACTGGATCTGCCCCTTCATCGGGGTGAACAGGCCGTACTGGAAGAGATCCGCTCCCTCGCCGCAGCAAACCAGGTCTACCGTTCATTGATCGGCATGGGCTATCACGACTGTGTGACGCCCGGCGTGATTCAACGCAATATTTTCGAAAACCCCTCTTGGTACACCCAATACACACCCTATCAGGCTGAAATTGCCCAGGGTCGCTTGGAAGCGCTCGTGAATTTCCAAACAGTGATAACCGACCTCACCGGCTTGCCGTTAGCCAATGCCTCACTCCTGGATGAAGCCACCGCTGCGGCAGAGGCGATGGCCATGTGTCTCGCCATTTCACGTTCGTCCGGGCACGAAAGGACCGAGTTCTTCGCCTCGCAGGACTGTCATCCCCAGACCATTGCCGTGATGCAGACCCGAGCTGAGCCGCTCGGCATGACGTTGCGTGTCGGACGAACACAGGACATCGATTTTTCCAACCCTCAGCTGGCCGGCATTCTGCTCCAATATCCAACCACCGACGGCTATGTCGGGGATTACAGCGCGCTGGTCGCGCAAGCCCACGCGGTCGGCGCCCTTGTGGTCGTTGCAACTGATCTATTGGCCTTGACCCTCTTGCGCCCACCGGGAGATTTCGGAGCCGATATCGCCGTGGGTTCCAGTCAGCGATTCGGTGTCCCGCTTGGATTCGGCGGCCCCCACGCCGCGTTTCTTGCGACCACTGAATCGTTCAAGCGACAAATGCCTGGACGCATCGTCGGCGTATCCAAAGATGTCACGGGAAAACTCGCCTACCGGCTTTCTCTCCAGACCCGTGAGCAACACATCAAACGTGAGAGAGCGACGAGCAACATCTGTACAGCGCAGGTGCTCCTGGCCATCATGGCCAGCATGTATGCGGTCTACCACGGACCGGAAGGCTTGCGGCGTATTGCCGAGCGCGTGCATGGTCTGGCTGCGGTGTTGGCGGCAGGATTGCGGCAGCTCGGATTCGAGGTCGCAGCGGAAGACTATTTCGATACGATTCTGGTTCGTCTGACAAAGACACAGTCCGAATCAATCTTGGCACGAGCCAACGAGGCCGGCATCAATCTTCGCCGGCATGAAGACCACTCCATTGGAGTTGCGCTGGATGAGGTGAGCACGGAACAGGAAATTCGACGACTATTGGAAGTTTTTGCCGGCCACGACCAGCTGCCTTTTCAAATCAAGGACGTGAGCCGTACCGTCGACACAAGTTTCCCGGTGAACCTCGCCCGCTCCAGCACATACCTGACTCATGAAGTGTTCAACCGCTATCACTCGGAACATGAGATGCTGCGGTACATCCATCGCCTTGAGGTCAAGGATCTGTCGCTCGTCCATTCGATGATCCCGTTAGGGTCCTGCACCATGAAGCTGAATGCCACGACCGAGATGCTGCCGGTGACTTGGCCTGCATTCTCACGGCTTCACCCCTTTGTTCCGACCGAACAAACCAAAGGGTATCAAGAATTATTCCGTCAGCTAGAGACCTGGCTGGCCGAAATGACTGGATTCTCTGCGGCGTCATTACAGCCGAATGCAGGTTCGCAAGGCGAGTACACGGGGCTGATGGTGATCCGAGCGTACCACCGGAGCCAGGGTGAAGAGCATCGGGATGTGTGCTTGATCCCCGTATCCGCGCACGGTACCAATCCAGCCAGTGCATCGATGGTGGGTATGACGGTTGTGACAGTCGCCTGTGATCGACAGGGTAACGTGGACCTCACCGATCTTGAAGCCAAGGCTGCGCAGCATCGGGATCGGCTCTCAGCGCTCATGTTGACGTATCCCTCGACCCACGGAGTTTTCGAGGCGGACGTGCGGCGCATCTGTCAGATTGTTCATACACACGGCGGGCAGGTGTATATGGACGGCGCCAACTTGAATGCTCAGGTAGGGCTCTGCCGGCCCGGGGACATCGGGGCAGATATCTGCCATCTGAACCTCCATAAAACATTCTGTATCCCCCATGGCGGTGGGGGTCCTGGAATGGGACCGATTGTGGCTGCGCGGCACTTGGCGCCGTTTCTTCCCAGCCATCCGGTGATCCAACTGGGTGGGCAAGATTCGATCGGACCTGTATCCGCAGCGCCGTACGGCAGCCCCAGCATCGTGACGATTTCCTGGGTCTACATCGCCCTGATGGGGCGCGACGGCTTAACCAAAGCGACTCAGGTGGCGATTTTGAGCGCCAACTATATGGCCAAGCGGCTGGAAAAGTATTATCCCGTCCTCTACACAGGCACGTCTGGGTTCGTGGCCCACGAGTTTATTCTCGATCTTCGCCCGTTCAAGGAGACGACGGGGATTGAAGCGATGGACGTGGCGAAGCGACTCATGGATTATGGGTTTCATGCTCCGACGGTCTCGTTCCCTGTTGTCGGAACACTCATGATCGAACCAACGGAGAGCGAAACGAGGGCCGAACTAGACCGGTTCTGCGACGCACTGATCGCAATTCATGCAGAGATACAAGACATCGTCGAAGGCCGCCAACCGCGCACGAATAATCTACTGAAGAATGCGCCCCACACAGCGCAGATCGTGACAGCCGATGAATGGAATCGACCCTACAGCCGTGAACGAGCTGCCTTCCCTGCGCCTTGGGTACGTGACAACAAATTCTGGCCCAGCGTGAGCCGCGTCGACGAAGCCTATGGAGATCGGAATTTGGTGTGCACGTGCCCACCAACCGACACCTACTGACAGGGCTGCTGAAAAAGGTCTCTGACTTCGTTCTCAGTCGTCTGTCCACCTCAACGTACCGCAAGGGTACGCCTCGGCGTTCAAACTCCCTGCGGCCTTGTCATAGAGCCTTTTTGAGCAGCCCTGAAGAGAAGATCTGACACTGGCTCGTCGGCAGAAAATAAAAAGGGGCAGGACTCTTAATTGGCCCTAAGATGTCAAGAAAAGACTCCACACTTTCTCTCCCAATCTGATCAAGCACCTAGATTTGTTGCTATCGATATCTTCTCGCGCTGTGTCTTAAGCGCTCTGACACGCATAACGAACCAGAGGGCATTAGTCGCCAGTACGAAGACCACCCCTATGAGATCGAACAATGAAAAGGCTCCTTCTCCATGTGAAGCCTGATAGGTCCATGTTAGATAGAGCGCTATTAAGGGATAGGAAGCTACGATGTAGTTGCAAACCTTCCGTGTCGTAGTTAGCGACTGATCCAGCCACGCGACCTGAGCCGCGCGATCTGCAGGTCCAGAGGGAAACTGTGGAAGAAATCGATCTGCGAGCCAAGCAGACATCAAGAAAAGGATGCCAAGGACAAAGCAGATCCCGCCGATCCAATACCGGAGCGATTCGAATCCAAACGCCGCAATCGCAACACATCCCGCCAATCCGTAGATTTCTAGGAGGACTATGGTCGTCACCCGTTTCCTGAACGGCCGACTAGCCTCCTTCATTTCAGGGCCTACAGGTAGTTCAACTATCCCACCCTCGGTGGTCGCTGTTCGTCGTAAGAGCCTTACCAAATAAACAGCAATGCCCCCAAAGATAATAAAGATAATGAAGAAGGGAAGGTTATCCCATCGGGGACCCTGCTCGACAAGGATTCCAAGTATTACGAGCATCAGCAGTGCCGTAGCAATGAGTGGTAACGTAATCAGTAGGGTGAGGAATGGATTCATGAGAGGGAATCGCTACCTGAAACCGTTTCATTCATTGCGATCTGCTCCAGATAGACTACCAAGTCCATCGCGAAGTCCTGAGTCCTGGGGGACAGGCACCGCGCTGTGGAGCCAGTCCCCTGAGCCGGGGCCTCACGCTCCCGCCCACCTCTAGTTCTTGCCTTTCGCGCTTGTCGCGCCTTTCTCGCCCGTCTCGCGCCTTAGTACGCCTCCGCGTTCATGCTGCCGCGCACACACCAGGCGTGGCCTGTGTGGCCCTTACTGTCGTGGTCGACGAAGCCCCTGCCGAAGTAGACGAACCAGGCGTCGGAGGCATCTTCGGCACTCGTCGTGGCCGACCAATAACCAGCCGACTGGATGTTGTGAAAGGGATGGCCTGACTGGAGAGTCGGGCCAGGCGGGGCTACGGAGGGGTCGATCAAACTAGCCAGATCTGTGATGGACGGGAGACGCCATCCTTTCTGACCGCCGACGTTTTTGTTGATGCACGTGAAGCGGGCGCCATTCCACGTGGCAGTCGCCGTCTGTGGGGACTTCTCCCAGACGAGCCCGGTGTTGTCGTCCCGAACCGCGTCGTTGTTGAACGAGGCCAACAGCACAAAGCGCTGCGCCGCTGGCAGCGCCTTGTCCCAGTTCGGCGGAATGCCGCTCAGGTCAATCACCTCTGCGCTCTGCGCCATGACCGACGGATGGCTCACCGGCACACAGCCTGCCGCGAGCAGTCCACCCAACACCAGCGCGCCCAGCGTGACGGGGAAAAACCTTTGTCGCTTCATCGTTCCCTCCCCTGGACAAGAAAAATGCGGGCTAAGAAGACTCCCGTTAGGGTGACGTGGGGTTAGCAAATGTCTTCTCGGTCAAAGAGCCGATCGTCTTGATCGGTAACCGGTAGGCAGCCAACGTGTTCGGGTCCACTTCGATTTGATACTGCTTCACGAATCCGCCGACCGCCGACACCTCTGCCACACCGGGCACACTTTCCAGTTGAAAGCGCAGATTCCAATCTTGAAGACTGCGGAGCTGCGCCAGGTCGTGTGCGCCGGACTCATCGACCAGCGCATATTGATAGACCCACCCGACACCGGTCGCGTCAGGACCGAGAGTCGGGGAAACTCCAGCCGGCAACTTCCCGGTCAGCTTTTGCATGTACTCCAGCACACGGCTTCTTGCCCAATACAGATCCGTCCGGTCTTCGAAGATCACATAGACGTAGGAGACCCCGTATTCCGAGACGCCCCGCACTCGTTTGACTTTCGGACCGGCCAGCAGAGAGGTAACGATTGGATAGGTGACCTGGTCTTCAATCAATGTGGGGCTGCGCCCCTGCCACTCGGTGTAGATGGTCACCTGGACATCGGATAGGTCTGGCACCGCATCCAACGGGACTCGAAATCCAGCCCACAGACCCCAGGCACCCAACAGTAGGACAACAAGGATAACCAGGATCGGATTGCGAGCGCTTCCGTCAATGAGTCGTGCAAGCATTCTTTCTCACCCTCCCACCCTGCGGGCGCCGAGACGCCCGATTTCCCTAGTTACATGCCCCCGCCGCCAACCGAGAACTGATACTTTTCGGCAACGGGTGGTCGCCCCGGTACCGTCACGTTGGCCGTGACCACCCATGTCCCACCCATGCCGAACAGCACCGTACCTTCATAGTGTCCATCCTTCGTGTGGCGAGCCGCCGCTTTAGAATCGGTCATGCCAGGCATCGGCATTGTATAGACGAACACAACTTGGGCATTGGTCACAGGCTGGCCGGCTTGATCGTTCAGCGTGAGCTTGAGCAGGACGTTACCGGCCGTGGGTTTTTCAGGCGACATTTTCAACGTGAAAGATAATCCGGCAGCCTGACGGGGCTCTGTAACGGATGATCCCTTCATCCCTTCCATCCCCTTCACATCCCCCATCGGCATGCCTTTCATGTCGCTCATGTCCATGCCCTCCATCTTGCCCTCGTGCGCGCCGCGCATCTGCCAATCACCCATGCCGATGCGTCCCATCATGGCCTGCATGCTTGAGGCCGATGTCAATTTGCTCTCCGCGTCTAACAGGAAATTGGCCGAGGTGACGATCTGATCTCCTTCTTTGAGTCCTTCCATCACTTCCACATGATCCTGATTCCGGCGGCCCAGCTTGACCAACGTCTGCTCATACCGGCCTTGCCCACGATCCATGAACACCAGTTGACGAAGCCCGGTCTCCAAGACCGCCTCCTTCGGCACAACCAAGGCTTTGGTTGCATCCGTCTGCAAGCTCACGTTCCCATACATGCCCGGCTTCAGCTTCAGCTCAGGATTCGGCAATTCAAACCGCACACGCACCGTGCGGGCTTCCTGGTTCAACGAGGGGTAGATGTACGCCATGTTTCCGTGAAAGGTTTCTCCTGGGTAGGCGGCGAATGAGACAGAAATCGGTTGATCGAGCTTCACCGATGCCACCTCGGACTCATAGATATCGGCGGAGATCCAGACCGTGGAGAGATCCGCGACCTCATACAGTGTCGTGCCTGGCTCCACATATTTCCCCGGCAGAGCCTCTCGCTTGAGGACGATCCCGGAAGAGGGCGCATAGACCGTGAGCACCGGCTCCGCCTTGCCTCGACGCTCCAACCCTGTGATTTGCGCGTCGGTCAGATCCCACAGCCGCAAACGCTCCCGCGCACTGGCTACGAGGGAGGCCGCGTTGGCTTTGGCTTCATCAAGAGGGCTCGCAGCCAGTTGGGCCTGTGCCCGTAAGGCCAATAAATATTCATCCTGTGTGGCCAGGAGATCCGGTGAGTAGACGGTGAAGAGCGGTTCGCCTTTGCGTACCGGCCTGCCGAGCGAATTGACGAAGACCTCGCGAATCCACCCGGAGATCTTCAGGGTGACTTGAGTCAGTCCCCGTTCGTCGTAGCCGACTGTGCCGACCGTGCGAATCTCTTGCGTCAACGTCTGGTAGGCAGCTGCGGTGCTCCGCACTCCGATCAATTGTCTCGCCACTGCGGGAATGGCCACAGCTCCTGACGGCAATGCGGACATGCCCGGCATGCCTGCTATTCCTTCCATTGACTTCTCGCCCACCGAGGCCATCTCCTTCATGTCCATCTGCTCCATAGACATGCCCTTCATTTCTTCCACGTCAGCCGCTGCTTTGTGAGTGGTGAAAACCCCAACTGCAACTCCGGCGATTGCACCCATCGCCACCGCACCGACCATGAAATATTTTCTGTATGATTGCTGGCTCATCACTGTGTCTCCTTTTGGTCCACGTTAGCTCTGTCGATCGAGCGTGATACCGACGACTTGTTCGAGTTCAGCCAGCCGATGCTGGCGGTCCACGATCGCCTTGAAATACTCATGCTGAAAGCGTGTTCGTAGTGGGTCATCGGACTACCGAGGGGCCGGGGACTCCTGCCTGTCGCGCGCGCTTCGTTAATATGCTTCCGCAGTCATGTTACCGCGTACACACCAAGCGTGGCCGGTGTGGGTCTTACTGTCGTGGTCTACGAAGCCTCTGCCGAAGTAGACGAACCAAGCGTCGGAAGCATCTTCGACATTCGTTGTCGCCGACCAATAACCGGCCGACTGGATATTATGAAAGGGATGGCCTGACGGGAGGGTCAGACCTGGAGAGGTGACGGAAGGATCGATCAAACTCGCCAGATCTGTGATGGACGGCAAACGCCACCCTTTCTGACCACCGATGTTCTTGTTGATGCATGCGAAGCGGGCGCCGTTCCATGTGGCAGGCACCGTCTGTGGGGACTTCTCCCAGACCAACCCGGTGTTGTTGTCCCGGACCGCATCGTTGTTGAACGCTGCCAACAGTACAAATCGTTGCGCCGCTGGTAGCGCCTTGTCCCAGTTCGGCGGGACACCGCTCAGAGCAGTCGCCTCTGCGCTCCGCGCCGCACCAACCGATTCGCCCCCTGACACACAACCTCCTGTGAGCAATCCACCTAGCGCCAGCAGGCCCAGCGAGACGGTGAGAAACCATGGTCTCTTCATCCTTCCCTCCCTTGAAACAAGAAAAGAGGCAATCTGGTCTGTCTCATTTGTTTGGGTGAACGAAACTAACCAGATGAACCAAACAAACCAGATCAACCAGAGAAACCAGTGCCTGTCTCAGACAGGCACTTACAGCGCTCCCTCGGAAGTTTGATCCAGCTTATAGAAATCGATCGGGTCCAACCGGCGCTGAGTGGCTTGAGTCGGCTCACTGCCTTTGGTAAAGAGTTCGACGGTGCTCGCCTGTCCATCCTCACCCTCAAGCAGTCCTGTTGCTGAATCGACCTTGACGAACGTGACGCCTTCAGGAATGGTAAAAGCCGCGACCGGAAGCGGTTTGAACGCTTCCTGCATGAAATCGATCCAAATAGGCAATGCCGCATGCGCCCCCGATTCCGTCTCGCCGAGCGAACGTCGATCGTCGAATCCGACATAGATACCTGCGACCAAATTCGGCGCGCCCCCGATAAACCATGCATTGATAAACTCATCCGTTGTTCCCGTTTTTCCCGCAATCGGCCGTGCAATGACTTTGGCTGCCTGCCCGGTTCCCTTCTGGACTACATCTTCCATCATGTTCGTAATCAAATAGGCTGTTTCCTTGGAGATCACGGGAATGGCTTGTGGTTCTGCCTGTTCGAGCACCTTCCCCGTATTGTCCTTCACCTGGAAGATCGCATAGGGCTCTACGCGACTCCCCTGATTGAGCAACACGCTATACGCGGAAGTCAGTTCCATCAACCCAACGGAAGATGAGCCGAGCCCCAGTGATAGATCTGCCGCCAGCGGACTGGTGATCCCGACCGTTTTTGCAAAATCGATGACATTCCTGACGCCGATCTTATCCAGCAACCGAACTGTCGCCAAGTTATGCGAGTGGGCCAGCGCATCCCGCAAACTCACCATGCCATGAATTTTTCTTCCATAGTTTTCCGGCTTCCACGTTTTTTCATCCTGCTCCTGCTCGTAGACAACCGGCGCATCGAGGATCACCGACGCGGGACTCATCCCCTGATTCAGCGCTGTCGCATAGATGATCGGCTTGAAGGCGGATCCGGGCTGGCGGTGGGCCTGCACTGCCCGGTTGTACTCGCTGCGAGCGAAATCGTAGCCTCCGACCATGGCCTGAATAGCCCCCTTGTTTGGGTCCAATGCAATCAACCCTCCCTCGACGAGAGGAGTCTGCTCCAGTTGCACATGGACAGTGCCATGATCCAGTTTCTTCACCATCACCTCGATGACATCGCCAGGCTTCAGCACTTGCTTGAGATTCTGATTGACGACGACGTCTTTCGCCGTATCCAGACCGGTCAGACGACGTTTTGCCCATTCCATATCCTCAAAGGCGAGCTTGCCCACCGTTGTGCCGATCTGCACCAGATAATGGTCCTTCGCCACTTTGGTGACGAACCCCTCGCGATAGTCTCCTATTTTTAGTACTTGATCGGTCACTGCTGCGACCATGGACAGGGTCGGCGATTCGGCATCGACCGTTCGGAGCGGACCACGCCAGCCTTGGCGCTTATCCAGTCTGCGTAGACCGGATAAAAAGGCCGCTTCGGCAGCCTTCTGCATCTCCATATTCACGGTCGTCATAACCTTGAGCCCGCCCTTGTACACCATCGTTTCACCATACTTGGCGACCAGCAATTGCCGGATATACTCCACGAAGTAGGGCGCAGCTTGTTCAGCGCCGGGACGACGGAAATTGAGGAGCTCCGCTGCGGCCTGTTCGCGTTCATCAGCCGTAAGAAACTTCGCCTCTTCCATGCGGGCCAGGACATGCTCCTGTCGTTTCTTTGCGCGGTCGTACGCCTTGAAGGGCGAATAGTGATTCGGCGATTTCGGGAGACCGGCCAGAAACGCCGATTCTCCAATTGTGAGGGCGGAGAGATCTTTCCCGAAATAGGTTTGCGCCGCCGAGGCCACACCGTAAGCGCCCTGCCCGAAGTAAATCTGATTCAAGTAGAGTTCGAGAATTTGCTCTTTCGTCAGAACCAATTCCATCTTGTAGGCCAGAATGAGCTCGCGGACTTTGCGGTCGAACGTGCGTTCTGACGAGAGGAACAGTGACCGTGCCAACTGCTGGGTAATGGTACTGGCTCCTTCGACCTTGCCTCCTCGGCGCACATTCGTCCAAGCCGCGCGGAGCATGCCGATATAGTCGAGACCCGGATGTTCGAAGAACCGGACATCTTCGACCGCAATGACCGCGCGTCGCAACCGTTCAGGAATGTCTGACACGGGGGTCAGGATGCGACGCTCGATGAAAAATTGACCGCCCGACGCCTGGATGCCTGGGCGTCTTTTTTTTGGAGCATGCAGCAATATCTATGGATCAGACAGCCACAACAGAATCTCCCATTACCACACAACTTGAACCCAACGAGCGCAGAAGCGATATCCGAAATATCGCGATCATTGCTCACGTCGACCATGGCAAGACGACGCTGGTCGACGCGGTGCTCCGACAGACCCATGTCCATCGCAAGATCGACGATATGGGCGAACGGATCATGGACTCGATGGACCAGGAACGTGAACGCGGAATCACGATCCGGGCCAAAAATGCCAGCGTCACCTACAAAGGCGTGAAGATCAATATCGTCGATACGCCGGGGCACGCTGACTTCGGCGGTGAAGTTGAACGGACCTTACGCATGGTGGACGGCGTCCTCATCCTGATCGACGCAAAAGAAGGCCCCATGCCGCAAACGACCTTCGTGTTGCGAAAGGCCCTCGCGCTCGGCCACAAGGCCATTGTCGTCATCAACAAGATCGACCGGCCTGACGCGGTCATCGATGACGTAGTGAACCGGACTTTCGACTTGTTCGTCCATCTTGGCGCCACGGACGAGCAGCTCGATTTCCCGATCGTCTACACAGCGGCAATCAAAGGCACCGCGACGCTGGACATCAATAAGCCTGGCACAAACATTACGCCGCTCCTCGACACCGTACTGGACAAGATTCCTGCACCGGCCATCAATGCCGAAGCACCCCTCCAGATCCTGGTCCTTTCTCTGATTCAAGATCTCTACAAAGGGAAGATGGGTGTAGGAAAGATTCAGTCCGGTTCGATCGCCCGAAGACAGAATGTGGTCGTCATCGGAAAGGGTGGCGCGCAATTCCCTGGAAAAGTTTCGGATCTCGCAGTCTATTCTGGCCTCGAACGGACGGATACGGAACGGGCCGAGGCGGGAGAAATCGTTGCTGTGGCCGGCCTGGAAGAGGTGAGCATCGGCGATACGATTGCGGACGCGGAACATCCGGTCGCCCTACCTCGCGTGACAATCGACGAACCGACTGTCCAAATGACCTTCTCCGTCAACAATAGTCCGTTTGCCGGACGCGAAGGCAAGTTTTTGACCTCTCGGCACTTGCGGGATCGACTCTTCAAAGAGCTTGAAACCAATGTGTCGTTGCGCGTGAACGAGACAGATAGCGCGGATAAGTTTCTCATAGCCGGTCGCGGCGAGCTGCATCTCGGCGTGTTGATCGAACAAATGCGCCGAGAAGGATATGAGCTGCAAGTCTCGCAACCGGAAGTGATCGTCCATCGGGAGGGAGACAAGGTTCTCGAACCCTATGAGGAACTCACTATCCAGGTGCCGGAAACCTATCAGGGCGCTGTGATTGAAGAGCTCGGCAAACGCCGCGGCGAGTTGCGACATATGCGGTTGATCCATTCCGATGCCGGTCCAAGCGACATGCATCTGGAATACCACATCCCCACCCGCGGCATCATGGGACTCAAAAATCTCTTGGTGACCAAAACGCGCGGCACCATTATCATGCACCATGTCTTCGTCGCATACGAACCGGCGGAGGAACGCGACCTGGCGGTGGCGACACACGGGTCACTCGTCGCACACGAAGACGGAACCAGCACCGGCTATGCCATCTTTATGACCCAAGAACGGGGCACCATGTTTATCGGCCCTGTCGTGGACGTCTATCGCGGAATGGTGGTCGGCGAGAACAGCCGGGACGAAGATATGGACCATCACCGCTGTTCGACCTCGCAGAGATGCCCACGAGTAAAGACTGCGAGAAGTGGTTGTACGCGCCGCGCTATCTCGGATCACTTACTGAAATAATCAGAACAGGGGTCTAAGAGCGGTGTGCGCGAGGCTCAGCCGCTTCCGCGCCTTCCGCGACACTTTGCCACGATGCTCTGAAAACTTGGAAGCAACAGTCCACCGGTTTAAAGGCCGGAGTTATTTCACCGGTCGTGTTCTTGAGCAATGCTCATGCTGAATGAGCCAGGTTGAGCCTTCCTTGCGCAGTAGTGTGGTGCATTGCCCTGAGTCCTGCCCTTCGAGTTCGCCTTTCCTGACTGCTTGAAACACATAATCGTAGGTGGCCCAAGCGGTTGGGCCAGGAATTCTGACACGCAGGTTCGACACGACGGTGATAAAGCGCAAGGCATTCCCCTTATTCAGTTCTGATTCGTAGTCCGAGAACCACTTCTCGATGGACTCCCGCGTTTCCGTCTCGCCATCCTGAATACCGACATAGTCTTTGGTATAGAGCTTCAACACGGCTTGCTTGTCTCTGGTTTCTGAGTAGGTCGCGGATGCCATGGCGGCCTCTTTGACGACCTTCTCAATCGCCACTCCTTCATCCGCAGACCATGCCACGACCGTCCACGAGAGGGAGGCCATCAAAACCACAACGGCGAGCAGGCCTTTCATACGCAGCAATCCCCTAGCACGAAGATCAACCGGCGTAATCGAACGTGAGATCGCGAGATTGGACGATGTGAACGTTGGCCAGGCGACCCGATGAGAGGCCCGATACGAGCGATATCCATATCCGTTCGGCTAGTTGCCCGCCCGTGACTGATTCAGCGTCGAAGATACGGCGTAAATCCTGACGGTCGAATACCCTCACCACCTTATCCTGCACCAAGCGGTCCAATGCGCCGATGTCCGTCACCATCCCGGTCACCGGATCGATCGTGCCATGGACGGTGACAAAGCAATCCCATTCGCATCCTTGATTGCTATCCAACAGGGCCGTGAATGAGTAGCGCCTTGTAACGCTTGCGACGTCGAGCCCAGCCGCCGCCGTGACCTCGGCGTATAGGTCTTCATCCTCATACAACCGAATCGCGTGGAGCGTGCCGATGTCTTTCTGTGTGTCCAGCTTAGCCCAGAGGACACGTGCCAGGTTCTCCGATGTGGGGATCCGGTCGTTAAAATAGGGCATGTCCAGATTTAAATTCTTATGGTCGAATTCTTCGAGCACGTTGAGCAAGATGCGCTTCAAATCGAAGAGATTCACGACCATGCCGGTCTTCGGATCTACCTCGCCTAAGACCGTCACCTCGATCATATAGTTATGCCCGTGCGCCGGCGGGTTATAACAAAGGCCGAACACAGCCCGGTTCTTGGGCTCATCCCATTCAGGCCTGATATACCGATGCGACGTCGAAAATTCGAGACGCTTTGTTAGTAAGACCGCCGGCATCTTGCTATCCTTTTGTCCTATTCCGAGTCTTTCCTCTTCTCAACACTCAGCGCTCGGCACTATTGTAAGTCAGAAAGCCACTCTTCGCGCATACTCCCGGGAACAGGCGCCTCAGCGTGATACTCACGGTGGCGCACCGTCAGCATGACCGGCTGACGCAAGTCGGCGAACGCGGCGGTCATCGATGCGGTCGGACGGAAGCGGACGAAATGCACTGCGCTGATTTTGGTTTCATGACTATGGCCGCCTTCGAACTGCCCGAATACGTGTTCACTTCCGGCACGAATCGCGACGGTCTCACCATGATCGAGGCCCATGAACATATCGAGCCATTCTTTCATCCGATCCTGTTCCGTAATTTCAATCAGCAACGTCGCGCTCAACTCACCATCCCCGGGCATGAGGGCATTGTAGACATCCAACTCGTCTTGAATTTTTTTAGGATCCAGAATGTGCTCGACTCGAATCATTTCCTGAGTCTGAAACCGCAGAGTCTCACGATTTTCGAAGACGAGCGTGAGCAGCGGCCCAATGAAAATCCTGCGCCGCTGCTTGAGCGCGATGATCTTGGAGCGAAACTGCTCCCGCTGCTGTTCATACTCTCCCACGGACAAGAGGTCATGGGGGGCCAGGAGGTTCATCGCGGTAACCCGTAAGCATCGCGCACAATTTGAATGGGATGCTGTGACGGCCTTCCGCCGACATGAGCCATCGCGCCGGCTTGGTCCAACTGCAATCCCGCCAGCGGGCAATCGGAGGCGACAAGGTCAGCCGGAGTCTGCTCGATCACGCGAACAGCCTTCTTCGCAATCAGCATCGAGAGGGGAAAGAACTCCGTCTTGGCGGACCATGAACCATCGTGGCCAGAGCACTTCTCAATGACCTCAACCTGCGCGCCGGCGCACTCCATGAGTTCCTTGGACTTGAAGCCAATGTTCTGATCCCGCAAATGACACGGCACCTGGTAGGCCACTCGCCCTGGCTTCTGCTGAAAGTCTGTGGCCAGCATGCCGTCCCTCTTCAACTTCATGAGATACTCGCTGACATCGAACGTCCGTTCTGCTGCTCGCCGCGCCTCATCACCACCGGCAATCTCAGGATATTCACGCTTCCACATCAAGCTGCAACTGGGTACCGGCACAACAATGTCGTATCCTTTCTCTACCCAGGGCAAAAACGATGCGACATTCGCCGAGGCGGCCTGTTGAATCGCCGCCGTATCGCCGATATCGAACGAAGGCATGCCACAACAACGTTGCTCCGGGATCACGACGTGCACGCCGTTCTTTTCGAGAACTTGGATCGTCGCTTTGCCGATATCCGTCGCTTGATAATTGACCAGACAGCTCCCAAATAGCACGACCTTCTTGGACGCCGAAGCCGGGACCTGCGCCGTCCCGCGGCGCGCCCACCACTGAATGAACGTCTCCGAAGAAAATCGCAAGACCTGCCGATCCCGATGTACGCCGACCAACGATTCGATGATTCCGCGAATAAACCGCAACCCCAGGACCCAATTCGCCACGGACGCCAGCTGACTGCCGAGGCCGCCGATCATATCCGTCTTGATCAACCACCGATCGCGCCAGCCTACTCCACGCGTCTCGGCCAGATGCTTCTTCCACGCGATCATCAAGCGAGGAAAATCGAGCGCATACTGATGCGGCGGCGTATAGGGACAATGATTGTAACAGAGCTTACAGTAGTAGCACTCGTCGACGACTCGATGGTGATCAGCCGTCGTGAGCTTGGCGACATCTCCCTCATATCGGTCGATGCCGTCGAGCAGGGTGTTGAACGACGGACAGAGATTGAAGCAGCGCCGGCAGCCATCGCAGACCTCATAGATGCGCTGCGTGTTTTTCTGAAGCTGCGCAGGGTCGATGGGATTGATCAGGCTCAGACCATTCACGTTTCTCCGATCAGAAAGCAGTCAGCGGCCAGCAACCCCGGTCACGTTTCTCTGGTTCCTCTGGTTTGCTATGTGTCTCTGGTTCGAATCGGACAAACCAAATAGACCAAACAAACGAGACCGACCAAATGAACGATGAACTGATCGCTGACCGCTGATTGCTGACTCCTGTCAGTTTTTCTCAGCCCTGCTTCAGGCTCTCGAGCCCCTTCGTGAAGCGATTCGCATGGGACCGCTCCGCCTTTGCGAGCGTCTCGAACCATTCAGCAAGCTCAGCGAATCCCTCAGCGTGGCCTGTTTCCGCCTCTGACGTATCGCGGAATAACCCGCCGATGTCAGGGAACCCTTCGATGTCCGCTCGCCGTGCGAAATACAGATAGCGTCGATTCGCCTGAGATTCTCCGGCAAACGCATCCTTGAGATTGTCGTGGCTCTTGGTCCCTTTTAGACTTTTTCCCATTGTATCCTCCTCCTTATTCTTGTTCTTAGAAATCGTGCTGCTACCACCGCCGGAATCTTATCACTATGCCCTCGGTGAATAACATAGCCGACTTCGTGGAATCAATGGGCTCCCGTCATCCGATCGGTCGATACCGTGGCAACTCAGGATCCATCTCGGCCAAGGACTTATAGGCTTGGTCTTTCGCAGACAAAACGGGTGTCGCGACCGGCCAGGAAATGGCGAGGATCGGATCGTTCCAGATGATGCCTCGCTCAGCAACCGGCGCATAGTAGTCCGTGCACTTATACAGAAACGAAGCGCGGTTGCTGGTCACGCAAAACCCATGCGCACAACCTGGCGGCACATAGACCTGGAGCCGATTCTCCGCCGAAAGCTCAGCGCCATACCACCGGCCAAAGCTCGGCGACCCCTTCCGAATATCCACCACGACATCGTAGACGGCTCCTTCCGTCACCATCACGAGCTTCCCCTGGGAATGCGGTTCTTGATAGTGAAGCCCGCGCAAGGCGCCCCGGAGAGACTGTGAGTAGTTGTCCTGAACGAAGGGGCCTGGAATACCGGCATCCTCGTACCGGCCGGCATGATACGTCTCAAGAAAGAGCCCCCGTGGATCGCGAAAGACATCCGGCTCGATGAGTAAGAGGCCTGGAATATCGGTTGTTCTGACCCGCACAGTGCTCCTCGTTGTGTTCTGATCCGTCACTCATGCGCGGGACAGGCGCAACACGCAGACCTTGCCCCCTCGCCTTACCCTGCAGACAACGGACCTTCGGGATCGACGATGTCTGGAGGTTCGGGGTACAATTGCCCAAGCCGATCGATCAACGGCTTCGCAGCCGGGGTGCTCTCGCGGGTCGGTTCACTGACCGGATGGTCCCAGATGAGCGTATGAATTCCGGCATCCGTCAGCAGCGAGCGAATCGTCGACAGACAGGCTTCCAATGTCAACTCCGTCCCCTCCCGAAGATCGAGCACACGCGCCTTGGAGTCAGTCGGCGGCGCCTCGGTGTGGGTGAGCGCCCAACAACGATCGAACATAGTGGCTCGAAGCGCTGACGATGCGTTACATGTCTCCAGCTCAGCCGTGCAGAGGGCTGACACGAACAGGACGAATTGCAGATCCGGCATTCCGGGATTGTGGATATCCAGCGACGGCATGGGGACGCATTATCGGTGGCGGCAAGTACGGAGTCAACGGGCGCCAACGCCTCGCCACATATCTGTTCTCACTAGAACATGAGGAGTCTCCAACGATGATCACCATTTCTTTGATGGGCCAGCTTCAAACCGCCGACGGTGAACGGGACCTCGCTTGCCATGTTCCATCTCCCATGTCCGTCCGCCAGGTCATCCAGCGACAGGGCATTCAGCTACGCCATCTCCTCCAGCTCATTCGCGAAAAGAAAGTGTTGGTAACCATCAACAAGAAAATTGCCAGCGAGGACTCACTGGTTCAGGACGGCGATGCAATCAGGTTGGTCGGGCACGATGGGATGGGAGGAACCGGGCTCGGTCCTTCACTGTAGTGAGGCCAGAAACGTATAAGGCCGGCACCCCTCGCGGGGAGCCGGCCCTCTAGTTCTTCATGCGGCGTGAAAGAAGCCTGGCAAAGACGAGTCAGGTCCAATCTGCGCGGACGATCTCCGATTACTTCTTTCCGAGGATGGCGTCCTTGGCAGCTTTGGCCACGCGGAACTTGACCACGCGCTTGGCTGGGATCTTGATCGCCTCACCGGTCTGTGGGTTCCGTCCCATGCGCGCCTTGCGGTTCGCCAAGACAAGCTTCCCGATTCCAGGAATCACGAACACATTCTTCGCTTCCTTGTAGGCCAAGGCGGCAAAGTCATCCATCAGCTGGACGGAAGCCTTCTTGGTCAACCCAGTCTTCTGGGCCAGATAGTCAGCGATCTGCGACTTGGTCATTGATTTTGCCATACGAGCAACCTCCTTAAAGAACGATGATGGTGAATGATGAAGTGTTGTAAACTCGCCCCTCGTGACTCCGCTCAGACTGAATACACATTCATGAACGAATAGTCCTGTTGTTGAAAGCGGCGAAAACCTGCGGGAGTCTATCCAAGCGCTTCGAGGCTGTCAATCGAAAAACACAGGCCAGGCGTAGGGAAACGCCTTCACCGGCTTCTTGCAGTTTCGAGACCAGCCAGCGTAGAGTACAGGGCACTACTGTATTTCTGAGTCACTGTTGTCGCACTCCGGAGTCCCTAGCATGGCAAAAGATTTACCTATTCTGCCGGCAACCGACCAACCGACCGACGACGCGCAGGCCGAGCCCCATCAATATTCGCGCGTGTTCTGCCAAAAAGAAAATTCTCCCCCGCTCCGAGTGCTGTTGGAATTTCTCACGTCACGCGGTCAAACCCCCATCACACCGCCGAACATGGACAACAACATGTTGGACGAGTGGGCCTGGGTCCAGGTGACGCTTGGGTACGATCGCAACCGAAAACCGATTCAAGTCTTCTGCGCCCGCGATCGAGGCACCTATCAAGACGTGTTCGACACAGAGAAGAAGCAGTTCTTAGACCTCCTCTCCGCTCACGACGATGTGGAAGCCGGACTCGTACGCACCTATGTCGAACGCGCGCGGTTTGTGCTCACGACACGATTCATCCAGAACGACATGACCGACGAAGGCTATGACTTCAACGGATGGATCCTGGAGTTCTACCAAGATCAATGCAACGGCATCGTCCAGATCGATAACCAAGGCTTCTACTCACCGAAAGGCGATCTCATCGTCGATCTCTCCGTCAAAGTGGAATGAGCCGCCATGGTAGACAGGCTCCACGCTCCCGCTCCGCCCGACCCTCCTCCGCTCTATCGAAAAACCGACCACTGGTTCCAACGGGCCAGCGCAACCCTGCTCGGTGAAGTGCCCTGCAAGCCCGGCTGCTCCAGCTGTTGCATCGGCCCCTTTCCCATCACCCTCCTCGATGTCCAGACCCTCCAACAGGGACTCGCCTGCCTGCCGCCGGACCATCGGCATCGCATCGAACAGCGTGCCATCGAACAGACCATGGCAATGGAGACATCATTCCCACAATTGACCAAGACCGACCTACTCGACACTTGGTCCGATCAAGAGATCGACAAGTTGGCCACAGCATTTCACCACCTTCCCTGTCCAGCACTGGAAGCAGACGGACGCTGTGGCGTCTACCAGCATCGCCCCCTGGCTTGTCGATCGATGGGCATCCCGACAGAAGAACAAGGCACGGCACATGGCGCTTGCGACGTCCAAACCTTCATCCCAATCCTGCGGCTCCCCGCCGCATTTCGAGAGGAACAAGATCGCCTGGCGCAAGAAGAAGTCGCCTCTCTCGACGCGCTTCGTCAGACCACTGGCTTGACAGGAGAAGAGGTGTTCCTGCCCTATGGGTTCGTACCCCGAGACAAGCCAGGTCTGTTTGGTTGATTTGGTTATTTGGTTCATCTGGTTAGTTTCATTCAACCATACAAACGAGACAAACCGAACAAACCAAATGAACAGGTTCCCGCTAGACAGAGGCTAAAATCCTGTGCTACTGTCACCCCCCTTGGTTGCGGGAGCGCCTGTAGCTCAGCTGGATAGAGCATCAGCCTCCGGAGCTGAGGGCCACAGGTTCAAATCCTGTCAGGCGCACCA
>SWDN01000004.1:0-6706 GCA_005116775.1 Nitrospira sp. | reverse complement strand
GGATAGGGGAGGGAACTGGAGTCCTGTGAACTAAGCTCCAAGAGTCGGCTGCCGGGAAGAACGCACGTTCTGATACAGATATTTCTGAAACCCCACGAAAAATCTTCCAATCTCTTCTGGCTGTCCCAAGTCAGCCACGGCATCGGCGATAGCATTGTGGTATTTGAGCTTCAGCAGCGGCGAGAGCTTCTCCTGCGCGAGTTCTTCTACACCGACTTTCACGTATTGGGCCAGCACGAAATCAAGAAAGACCTGCTGCTTCCCGTTGAAGTGTGTACTGATTTCCACCTTAGCCTTCTCCGCTCGTTCCTGGCGTGTGAGTGGCGGCAGGGCATAGGCCACGTGGGCCAGCACGTCAAAAAGATCGCTGTTCTCTGCGTCGATGATCCGTTGCATTTCGGACATCTGGTCATGCCCGAAACCTTTCTCAGCGAGTCCCTTTAAAAGCTTGGCTCGCGTGTCAGGAAGGCTCCAGAGAGCACGGAGTTCCGCTTCGCTCTTGAAAAACTCAGGGAGCTTCCCGAACAGCATTTCCAAGAATTGCTGTGCGGACATGGGTGTACCGTCTGGATGCCAAAAGGTCGTGACCATCATGTGTTGGATCGTACGGACTTTGCCGTCGCCGAGTCTGACTTTGATCTTCTGCTTCTTGACGTAATCAGCAGGAGTCTTCTCATGCATCCCTTTAATTTGAGGTTCGTGCGAAGGTGTATAGGGCTGATCTTCTCGCGCAGGTTCTGGCTCGATCGGCTCACCGTCCCACTCAGGATCGCTAAAATGATGGTGCGCCTTCACAAAGTCGTAGATCGTAAAGTAGTCTTTCCCGTCATACAGTCGAGTGCCTCGACCAATAATCTGTTTGAACGCGATCATCGAATTGATCGGACGCATCAGCACAATGTTGCGGATGTTCCGGGCGTCCACACCCGTTGAGAGTTTTTGCGATGTCGTCAGTATCGTGGGGATGGTCTTTTCGTTGTCCTGAAAGTCTCGCAGGTGTTGTTCGCCAAGTTCGCCGTCGTTAGCCGTGACCCGCTGACAGTAATTTGGCTCTTTGCTTGTCTTCATCTGGTTGATGAGGTCGCGCACGGCCAATGCGTGATCCTGCGTGGCACAGAAGACCAGCGTCTTGTCTTGCTGGTTAATCTGCTCCATGAAGATCTTCACGCGGTGGGCTTCGCGTTCCTTGATCTCGATGATCTTGTTAAAGTCGGTTTCCGTGTAGCGTCGCTTGGTTTCGATCTCGCCCTCGATGAGCTGGTCGTCAGGCGTATAGACATATTCGTCGAGCGTCGTCGAGATTTGCTTCACCTTGAACGGCGTCAGAAAGCCGTCGTTGATACCGTCCTTGAGCGAGTAGATATAGACCGGCTCGCCGAAATAGGCGTAGGTGTCCACGTTGTCCTTGCGCTTTGGCGTGGCAGTCAGGCCGAGCTGCACCGCTGGGGCGAAGTATTCAAGGATGCCGCGCCAGTTGCTTTCATCGTTGGCTCCGCCACGATGGCACTCGTCGATGACGATGAAATCGAAGAAGTCTGGCGGATACTCGCCAAAATAGGGCGATGGTTTTCCATCCTTCGGAGGCCCGCTCATGAAGGTCTGAAAGATGGTGAAGAACAGACTGCCGTTTTTCGGAACCTTGCCTTTCTTGCGGATGTCCTCTGGTTCAATCCGCACCAGCGCATCTTCTGGAAAGGCGGAGAATGCGTTGTAGGCCTGATTCGCCAGAATGTTCCGGTCGGCCAGAAATAAAATGCGCGGACGACGGGATGGCTCGCGGCTCAGGTTCCAACGGCTGTGGAAAAGCTTCCAGGCAACCTGAAAGGCGATGAAGGTCTTGCCGGTTCCGGTGGCGAGGGTCAGCAGAATGCGCGACTGGCCCTCCGCCATAGCCTGCACCACGCGCTCAACGGCAATGTCCTGATAGTAGCGGCTTGGGTGCGACCCGCCCTTGTCCTCAAATGGGACGGTGGAGAAACGGTCGCGCCAATCGTTCTGTTTGGCGAAGGTCAGGTTCCAGAGTTCGTCCGGACTGGGATAGTGAGGCACCTCACCTTCCGTGCCGGTTTCCATGTCGATGCGGTAGAGGCCCTGGCCGTTCGTGGCGTAGGTGAATTGGATGGCCAGCTTGTCGGCGTAGTTCTTGGCCTGCGCCACGCCTTCGGTCAGTTCTTCATCCCATGCCTTCGCCTCGACGACGGCCAGCTTATGGTTCCGATAGACCAACACATAGTCGGCGATCAAGGGTTTGCTGCGCCGCCCAAGGCCCTCGATGCGGCCGAGCGTGATGGGATACTCGCGCAGAATACGACTCCCCTCGACCACGCCCCAACCCGCCGCTTTCAGGGCGGGATCGATGTGTTCGGCTCTGGTTTCGGCTTCGTTCATTCCACGCCTTCGTTTCCACCACTAATTGCGTTGAAGATCTTCAGCTTCAACGCTTCATCATCCTCATCACCACCGAGTACAGCGTTAATCCATTCTCCGAGCAATTCCTTTGAGATGCTGCCAGCAGCGACGTGATAACTGATGTTTTCAGACTCCCGAATGAAGGCGTTGACGCTGCGCAGATAACCATTCAAAAGCAACATCTGGGCGCACAGAGTGATGGCGATGCGTTTATTACCGTCCTCGAAGCAATGAAATTTGCAGGCGCAGAAAAACAAATGTGTGAGCTTGGCGTCAAACGTCGGATAGTAATCGTCGTTTTGAATATGCTGGAGTACGGCATCCAGCTTGCCGATTTCTAGCTGACCTAACGAGCCGCCACCGCTGACTTCCACGGTTTTTCCATGAACCTCGATTGCTTGCTCCAAAGTGAGGTACACCCAAGCCATTATTATCGTTCTTTGAGGCGTTTCATCACGTCTTTGGCTTCTTCCAGGCGCTCGGCCAATTCCTTGCTCTTTTCCCCAAGAAACCGTTCGAACTCATCACGCTGGAGCGGAGTGACATACTCCTGAAGCTGAAGATGCAAAGCGTCGCGGAACGCTAGATCGCGGCTAGCCATTTTGTTGCGCGCTTTTTCAATCAATGGTTTCCAATGCGCTTGCTTTTCAAATGTCACGAATAAGGCGTCTACTTCCCAGGAGCTGAGCTTGCGCCCATTGGATTTGGAATGTTGAACCAGCACGTCTGCAAATCCGGCTTCGTAGGCAGCAATTAAATCCAGCACTTCCGAATAAAACGTGTCCCGAACGCTGGCACGTGTGTCCAACCGCAGCACCCGGCGATAGACCTGCGCCTTCTCGCGGAAAATGCTCACGTAGATTTTGTCGGTGTAGAGCGCATACTTGAAATTGCCCATATCCACGCAATCCTTCAGCGCATCCGTGAACTGCTTGCGGTAGTTTTCCTCGATGAACGCCGACTGGATGAAGTCTTCGTCGCGCTGATTGATGTACTTCGTGCCGCCGCCGGTCCGCCGATTGATGGTGTCAATGACGATGTCCAAAATCGCCTTGCGCAGCAGACCTGCCCGCTCGGATTCCGTCATGAGCATGGCCAGGTTGAGAAAAGCGCGGAAGTCAAGCACACCCAGACGGACCGTCTTCGCGGTGATCCCGAAATTGGTTTCGGGATCACCCACCTTCTGAATCGCCGATTTCAATGTTTTCAGGCGGTTACCGGTCAGCACCTCATACCCATTTCGGGCCAGTTCTTCGGCGTTCTGCTCCAAATAATTTTCCACCGTGCGGAGCGTGACCTCGAAAAACACCGCCACCTGCTCCTTGAGAACGACCGTCTTGCCTTCAAACGGGATTCCTCGAATGCCTGCCGCCTTCTCGATTTCGGCAAGCGCATAGGGGTTGTTCAGAATGTTTTGCCGATCTATCGCTGAATTGGTGAGATCTTTACTCATGGGATAATTCCTAAAGCTCTCCCGTGAAGGCCTGGTGCAGCAACGACTTCTTCAACTCGTCCAGCGCGGCGAGCTTTTGCTGGCAGAGGGATTCGAGGCGTTGGGTTTCTTCGCGGAATGCATTGAGTTGCTTGGTAATCTGCTGTTGTGTTTCTAAGGACGGCGTTGGAATTAGGTATGACTTGATATCGCCAAGGTTAATATGTGGGTGTGCTGCTCCTACTGCCGCTCGCGTAGCTTGCTCACGACCCATTGAGCCATTCAGCATGTAAAGGAGGAATGAAGCATCAAGCCTGGAAGAGGGGCGAAACAGACACATTCCCTGGGAAAGGCATACGCGAGGTGACTTGGGTAAAAGTGCCGCCCAGCCATAACTAAGCTCCCTCGAATAGACGATGTCTCCTGGCTTGGGTTTGTACCTTTTCGACTGAATCTCATATTCCTCCTCGCAGACACGCAATGCCCCTTCCAAATTAAGTCTTCCGTTCACTACGTCACGCGGGCGAAGAGCTGGGATTCCGTCGTCCTGGTATTTCGGCGTTCGATGGGCGCTATCCACAAAGAGATCACACGCCGAAACAAGTGAAAAATTCACCCACCCCTTCCCTCGCTGGGTGAAGACGGATTGGAGGTGGCTTTCGAAGAGGGCTCGGGCATTCTGGAGATTCTTTTCGGCTTTGGCTGTGGCGGTGGCGATGTCCTCAAACGCTTCGTCGAGGATGCCGACGATCCGCTGTTGTTCGGTGAGCGAGGGGACTCTTGTTATCTGCGAATAAACTTCGTTTCGGTTTATACCCGGCTTCACGCCTTTGGCGAGCTTCGTTAAGTCGAGCGTCGTCAACAGGTAGTAAAGAAAGCGCAGGGCGTGCTTCTGCTCATCGAACGTGACAAAGTATGTCACATCGAGCGGCCAAAACTTATTTTCGGTCAGGTTGATTTCACCCGCTGAACCCTTGCGACCAACAATAATACTTGGCTTGTCGTGGTAGAATTTGTCGGTGCGGTCCTTCTCACCATTCGCGCCATAGACTGGAAAGAGGCCATTCGGCTTTCGATCAGAGTCATCCAGCGGCTTGCCGTACTCTAGTTGGAGTATTTCGCCGACGGACTTTTCTTTCCACCCAATCTTCATAACAACGCCTTGATGTTCCCAAGGATCTCCGCGCTCTCTGCGTCCAGCGTGGCGATTTCGTCCATGATCTCTTGCGGGCTACGGTGCGTGACCACCTCACCGCCATTCGGATTTTTGACGGAGAGATCGAAGGTCGTCTGGTCGATGTCCATGGCGTTCACAGTCCAGGACTTTGGCGAGTCGGCGAAGGTCTTTTGGAGTTTCACGAACTCTTTCAGATCGTCGTCATTCAGCGGGTTGGTCTTCCCGAGGCTGCGGCCTGGATCGAGCTGGTAAAACCAGACCTTGCGCGTCGGCGCACCCTTCTCGAAGAAGAGCACCACGGTATTGACGCCAGCGCCCTGGAACGTCCCGCGAGGACAGTCGAGCACCGTGTGGAGGTTGCAGCTTTCCAGTAGCAACTTGCGCAGGCTCACGGAAGCATTGTCG
Source organism: Nitrospira sp. (assembly GCA_005116775.1). Taxonomy (GTDB): domain Bacteria; phylum Nitrospirota; class Nitrospiria; order Nitrospirales; family Nitrospiraceae; genus Palsa-1315. The sequence continues at coordinate 1,283 of SWDN01000004.1, read as the reverse complement.
GTGTTGGAGAGGAACGTGTTTTTGATAACCACGCCGCCGCGCCCACCGGCCCTGAGCATCTTGATGAAGTGTTGGAGGAAGAGGAATGCCGTCTCGCCGGTACGGATGGGGAAGTTCTGCTGCACTTCCTTGCGCTCTTTGCCGCCGAAGGGTGGATTCGCTAGCACGACGTCGTACCGGTCCTTCTCCTGAATGTCGGCGAGATTTTCCGTCAGCGTGTTAGTGTGGATGATGTTCGGCGCCTCGATGCCGTGCAGGATCATGTTCATGATCGCCATGACGTAGGCGAGGGACTTCTTTTCCTTTCCGTAGAAGGTGCGGGTTTGAAGCGTGGTGAGGTCTTTGGTCGTCAGATTCCCATTGGACTTCAAATAATCGAATGCCTCGCACAAGAATCCCGCCGAGCCGCAAGCGCCATCGTAGATCTTCTCGCCAATCTTCGGCTTGACTGCCTGCACCATGGCGCGAATGAGCGGGCGCGGAGTGTAATACTCGCCGCCGTTACGCCCGGCGTTGCCCATGTTCTTGATCTTAGCTTCGTAGAGGTGCGACAGCTCGTGCTTCTCGGTCTGGGAGCGGAAGCGCAATTCATCGATGTGATCGATGATCTCACGCAGGTTGTAGCCGCTCTGGATCTTGTTCTTGATCTCCCCGAAGATTTGCCCGATTTTATATTCGAGGGTGTTCGGCCCGGTGGCCTTCTGCTTGAAGCCGTGCAAGTAGGGAAAGAGCTTGAGCGTAACGAACTCGATCAGATCACTGCCGGTCGGTGCCTTGTTGTGGTCGAGCTTGCCGTCCTTCCCCTTGGGCGCGGCCCAGGTCTCCCAGCGATAGTCTTTGTCCAGGATGAAACTGTATCGTTTGCCCTCCAGCTTGGCTTCGTCGGCTCGGTCCTGCTCCAGCCCATCAAGGTATTTCAGAAACAACAGCCAGGAAGTTTGCTCGGTATAGTCCAGCTCGGTGGTGCAACCGGCCTCTTTCCTGAGCACGTCGTCAATGTTCTTGAAGGCTTGTTCAAACATACAGAGGTTCTCCTCGCTCAGCTAAAATGAAATGGTGTCAAAGAATACCCCTTTCGCACCCATAAATCAGCTTCGTTTTAGGGAAAGAAACCAGACGTGAAAGGTGAGGCGTGAGAGCTGAAACCTGCGGTCTACCTTCTATAGAATCTCTCCCAGCTTGCTCGTTCCCTTTCAGGGATAGGGCCTGATTGATCTTCCACTGCGCACGTCCAACGAGGGCCTTCTGAGGCCGCGCGTTGCGCGAGCACAGAAGATCATCAG
>SWDN01000039.1 GCA_005116775.1 Nitrospira sp. | reverse complement strand
GAGCGCTATCAAGTCTTAGATATCATCAAATATATCATCGGGCCGGAAAAATGGGACAGGCTACTTTGTTTGGAGTGAATTAGGTCCGCCTCTGAGGGCTCCCCACAAATTTCATGGTGATGCGAGGGCGCACAGGGTCACTCTATAGAAAAGGCTATCAAGTGGTCAGACGTAGATGCAGTTAGACAACGCGACCCTCAAAGGAGCCTTAGGCAGGTGCAAAAGAAGGTTATTCCCCAGGCTACCTACGACAAGATCAAGGATCAGATTGTGGCGAAACAGAAATAAAGATAATCGCCTCAATGAATATTGAGCTACGTGACACACAGAGTAAGGCAAAGGTAGCCCAGGAGGATCGAGAGACTTTCTACCGTTCTTTCCTGTCCTTAGCCAACCGACTCCAACCTGCATGGCAATTTCGAGTCTCTATACCAGGGATTGGTAGGGAACGGCTTTCCCGAGAATCTTTGCAGAGGCATTTTACCCACGAATTGGTGAAGGCGCAGCTCAATTTTCTTGAGCGTCAAAGGCAAGCCGGGAATCACTTCCCTTCTATCGAACATTTTATAGTGAACACTCCAGACATCAACGAACAAAAGGTTCGAAGGAATTACTTGCGTCTGCTGGCATGGCGGGGCGTGAAAGGCAAGTTTCTTGAGGCGTTGTGCCTGATGGCTACTTTGACTCGAATGACACCAATGGGAGATTCATTTGAGATTGAGTTGTTCGCACAGGAAGGGCCGCTCCGTGTGCAAGATCAAGGCGTGTCATGTTTTATCTGGACTCAACAGTCAGTCCAAAGCGAAAAGTCCGGCCTAAAGGCCGTGCCAGACATTGTCATAACCAAGACACCTGAAAGCGTGACCACCTCAAATATCCTCTCCATCATCGAGTGTAAGTGTAGAGATTCTATCGGAGCCAGCGAGCTTCGCGGTGAGTTCGGTAAAGCGTACGATTTGGGTTCACCGAGTTATATTCTGGTGTCCTATAACTCGGTCCCACAGTCGGTAATCGATGGAGGGCAAGTACTCGGCATTGACGTCCAAGTATTTAGTCTAAATACCCCTGAGAGGGAACGATTTCTCCGTGGTGAACGTGATGTTGCGGAAGATATGGCCACAAGGCTGGCACTGGGTCGTAAGCGTCGCATGTTTTTGACCGCGATTGAAAATCGTGCGTCAGATGTCAGACGCCGTGGCAATTAAGGAGGGGATTAAGCGCAAGATTGTGGCGAAGCGGAAGTAAGTTTGGGCAGCGGGTGGTGAAGGGGACGGCATACTGACCAAGAGGCTGCTATGGGATCAAAGCTCGTCAAATGGCTCCTCCTTCTCTTGGTGCCGCTTTGTTTCTCAATAAACCTTGTATGGGCACCTTCAGATACATTTGCGCGTGGTTCTAGTGGCAACCACAGCAGCGGGAGTCATTCATCCGGCCATCACTCCTCCCAAAGCCACGCACATTCCAAGGCCGCACCTGGTGTCCAGCGGGATAACCACGGACGGATCAAGCGCAGTGCAGGCGCAAAGGACCACTTCAAAAAGTCCCACCCATGCCCCTCAACGGGAAAGAGCAGCGGGGCCTGTCCTGGTTATGTGATCGACCATGTAGTTCCGCTGAAACGAGGTGGGGCAGACGCCCCAAAGAATATGCAGTGGCAGACAAAAGAGGCGGCCAAGCTGAAGGATCGGACGGAGTGACCCGAAAAGGGCTGTGGGCTGATCCGCAGCCGGTGCCGCAGTGAGTCTATCGCAAAGCAAGGCGGGGACAGTCCCTTGAACGGTGGCGCCGTAAGGCATAACATCTACGACTCATTGCGGGACAACGGCTATGCCTCTTGACTACCACCTCTCCCCTGACAGCCCCTTGAATCAGCCTGGAGTTTTCGAGCGACTTACCCACCGTGCAGGCGGACACCTGAAACCCATACATTCGCTCATGCAAGCTGATGAATGTCTCGCGTTACTCAGCTTTCCGGGAATCGTGTGGTTTGTCTCCAAACATACGGGGCAAGAACCAACTCACGCTGCCGTAGCGGTCCTCTCAGGCATGCCGTGGCCTCTCTGGAATGATGGAGAACGGCAGCGTTTGCTCCGGAACGTGTCAGAAACCCAGGCACACCTGCTGGAGAAGGTCTTTCGACTAAGGAAGGGTGATCTATCCATCGTGCTACCATTCGATAAACCCTCCCTGCCCTACTGGATGCATGAGAGCCCAAGTGGAGTTCCCGTATTGCAAGACTTCGTGCAGAGGAAAAATCAGGCAGATCGTGGCATTGCGGAACTCGCACGAAGGACCAGGCAAGAGGAAAACCTCATCCGTCAGACGATTCTGGCCTTGAGAACCTATATCGAGTGCCTCGATTCGGGATGGTTGCACCGAGCAAGTCCTCTGCCGAAATACCGTGTGCCAGAGCTTGCTGCCCTCTGGTGCGGGATCGTCGTTCGACACTACACAACCTTGGCGGACTATGCCGAGTTTTCGCATCTTGGGCTAACTCCTGAGCAAGTCCCACGACTACTCAGACAGGTCTATGTGTTTTACGATTGCTTATGGTGTGAGCATCTTCTGCCTGACAGAATCAGGGACACTGGAGCGATCACAGAGCGTCGCAGTCCAGAGTACATACACGCATTTCGGAGTGCAGCTACTGACTTTTTTCAACATGAACACATGTCACTGATACCGACTGAAGGTTGGCATACGTTCTACCAGCATGATGAAACCCAAGAGGATGGGGACTTTTATCGTCGTGGTAAATTGGAGAATCCGTGCCACGGAAACGACTTTGCCGAGTTTCTTAGCCATCTCGACATCCCTGGGGACCGGAAGCCACTTGCACTCACCGCAAAGCTTCACTTCAGGACATGCCAGATTTTAGATGAGTCGCACAAGCTGTCACAGAAGGAAATGGGCCGGTGGTGGAAGTTACAGTCCAATCTTGCCGAAAAACACATTGACGAGGTTTTGACCAAGGTGATCCCCGTGCCATGACAACAAACACGTACCACGCGGGGCCATTCCTCAAGCTGCCCCTGGCCGTCATTTTGGATTTCGGGTCCATCGCAGTCCCACCTTCACCGTAACCCCACGCCACACGCGCAGTAGACCCGCCGCCACTCCTCCCCATTGTCATTGACGCTCTCAGAGGTCCGCGCCATACTGCGTTCCCATGCGCGCCCTATTCGTCCTAATTCTCCTGACTGGAGTCATTCTCACTTCTGGGCATGCACCTGCTTCCCCACTGAGCGACATTTCAGCAGAAGAGGTGCAAACGCTGCATACGCAGGCAGCCCAGGGCATCGCGGAGGCGCAGACCAACCTCGGTAAGCTGTATCACAAAGGGTGGGGCGTACCGCAGGACTACGCGAAAGCACGCCAGTGGTACGAGCAAGCGGCTGCCCAGGGGAATGCGAAGGCGCAGTTCTCCCTCGGGGCGTTGTATGACAACGGACACGGCGTCCCGCAGGATTATAAGAAGGCAGCACAGTGGTACGAAAAGGCCGCTGCGCAGGACAACGCGGATGCGCAGTTCTACCTCGGGTCGTTGTATGACAACGGGCACGGCGTCCCACAGGATTATGCGAAAGCGCGCCAGTGGTGGGAGCAAGCGGCTGCCCAGGGTGACGAGTGGGCACAGTTCAACCTCGGGGTGCTGTATGCCCAGGGACAGGGCGTCCCACAAGATTATGCGAAAGCGCGGAAGTGGTACGAGCAAGCGGCAGCCCAGGGCGACGCGTGGGCGCAGTACAGCCTCGGGGTGCTGTATGTCGGAGGACTGGGCGTGCCGCGGAACTACACGAAGGCGCGGCAGTGGTTTGAGAAAGCCGCCGCCCAGAGGGATGTCAGGGCGCAGTACAGCCTCGGGGTGCTCTATGAAAAAGGACAAGGCGTGTCGCAGGACTATGTGCGGGCGTATATGTGGTGGAGCCTCGCAGCGGAACGATGGGATGCTAGCGATACGTCTGCAGCAGACGCGCAAGATAAAGTCGCACGTCGCATGACACCCGCGCAGCTTGCAAAAGCCCAGCGACTTGCGAGTCGATGTCAGGCACTGCAGTTCAATGGCTGCTGAATCGGGTCCGCCGAATTCCCACCTTTACCCCAACCCCCGCGCCACACTCGCAATAGGCCCGCCGACACTCTTTGCAATTGCCCGTAGCGACCAACCCATGCCCCCCACAAGGTGCCGAGGAGAAGAAAAGGGTGTCAGGAAACATTTCTAACCCGCTTGCGCTGTTCTCCAGACGGGGAGTAGGCTGAGCTCACTGGTTGTTCCCCTGTTCGGAGGATTGCCATGCGGGTTGTCTTCCTCCTGTTGCTTCTGCTGCTACCACTGCCGCTCTTGGTCCACGCGGAAGATCTCGGCGAGTTGAGCGCGAACCCGTTCAATCTTGATTCCACGTCCAATCCCTTTGGGGCTGGGAGTCCCTTCAAGCCGGACGGCCTGAACAATCCCTTCAGCCCTTACGGCAGTCCCTTCGGTAACCAATCGGCGACGAATCCGTTCGCCACCGATGCGCCTCGGCTGTATGACCAGCAGGGGCAGTACAGGGGCAAGCTGAGCACCAATCAGTTTGATCCTGAATCGACGAGCAACCCCTTTGGTCGCTATGGCTCTCCGTTCTCGCCGGACTCGATCAACAATCCCTTCGGCGCCGGCAATCCCTACAACCCCAGCAGTCCCACAAATCCCTACGGCCGCGGCCTCCGAATTGAAGGGCGCTAACCCATCCGCTGAACCGCTCCAGGTGAACTCACTGGCGGCTCCCCTACGGTAGCCTTGACACCTCCCCATGGACGGCCTAACCTTCGATGCACAAACAACATGTGTGGACGCTTTTCTCAAACCGCCTCGCCTGAGATCATCGCCCAGCAGTTTGAACTTACCGATCCGCCTCTGTTCGCACCTCGCTACAACATCGCTCCGTCTCAACCCATCGCAGTCATACGGATTGAACCAGACACCGCCACACGGAAGCTCGTGATGCTCCGCTGGGGTCTCATCCCATCCTGGGCTAAAGACATCAAGATC
>SWDN01000038.1 GCA_005116775.1 Nitrospira sp. | reverse complement strand
GGCTGTCACGGTTCTTTCTGTGCAATCCGGCCCCTCCGGCACGCCCACCGGCCCCCCGCTCCATCCTCCTTTTTCCCTCCGGGTTGCGTTTGCTCTCCACGACTCATGAGAGAGCAAACGTCAACTTCGAAAAAGGAGGACAACATGAAAACCTGCACCATCAACGTCAACGGTCAGCTCAATCCATCGGCTCCTGCGAATATCTACAGCCTGCCGCGCTTCCGGGTTTCCCTGGTCCGCGAAAATCGTGCTGCAGCGCCATCGCTGCCTATCTCGACTTCCGTAACGGCCGCCGCGCTCCTTGCTCCCTGCTTCAAGGGCATCGACCGTGAACAATTCGTAATCTGCGGACTTGATACCAAGCACCGCATCATCGGCCTCAACATCGTTTCGGTTGGCTCGCTCACCTTGTCGATCGTTCACCCGCGCGAAGTCTTTAAGCCCCTCATTCTCATGAATGCCTGCGCCGCCATCTGTGCGCACAACCACCCGTCCGGCGATCCCGATCCCAGTTCCGAGGATCGCGTCTTAACCGCCCGTCTCCGGCAGGCCGGTGAGCTCCTCGGTATCACCCTGCTCGACCACATCATCCTCGGTGAGGATCGCACCTACAGCTTCGCCGACCACTCCTGGCCCTGCGCCTGACGCAGCGCAGAATACGTGGTTACTGTGACTCGCAGATCACGCGGTGCTTTTCTCTTGTCATACCGGCGCTCCGTTGCTACAAACAGGTTTAGGTTAATATGAGACTGTTGCAAAAGTCCTCTTCAGCAGTGGGAAATTGGGAATCTACGTCAGGCACTCTTGGATTTTCCGACATCAGAAAGCATCAGCATGCCCAATACAATTGATCCGCTCGTTGTTGTGATATCGAGAGCCGAGGTTGAGGCAATGGATACATCAGCGGCTCTAGCGGTGTTGAGAAAACTCACAGTATCGCCAGACATAGCCAAGGATTTTGTGGAACGTGTTGATGTTTCATTCCACGACTATGATCACACTTCGCAAGAATTGTTTGAGATCAAAGAGGTTCGTGATTTTGTACATCAACTCGATGAACAATTCCCATTTTGGCTGTATTTTTTGTCGAAACGCCATCTCGGACTTCAATGTTTACTTTTCTGTTTTTTGCCGCCGTTCCTTACTGATGACGCACGTTCAAAAATCTTTCCGGAACAGATCGATAAGTTACTCACAAATCGATGGTTTCCAGCAATGAACCATATGTGCGAGTACGCAGGATTTACTGAAAAGCAAATTGAGCAGCTCACAGAACGCGCATTGGCCTACATTACTACAGGCAGGTTTCCTCTAGATGATGTACCGTTCGCCTAACAGATTGGTAAAGACACATGCTCGCACGAACCTTAGCGGTCTTATCGATCGTTCTTTTAATCCTCCTGCTGCCGGTCATGGTCACAGCTGCAACAGCTGAAACCATCATTGGGAAGGTTGTTGGTGTGCATGACGGCGATACTCTCACCCTCCTTGATGATTCCAAAACGCAGATAAAAATCCGGTTGGCTGAAATCGACGCACCGGAATCCCGCCAGCCCTACGGCAAACGTGCAAAGCAGGAGTTATCCGGGCTTGCCTTCGGCAGATCCGCCGCTGTTCAGGTGCAGGACATGGACCGCTATGGCCGCACGGTCGGGCGCATCACGGTTGACGGAGTGGACGTTAACGCCGAAATGGTGAGGCGGGGAGCCGCATGGGTCTACCGCAAATATGCGAAGGATCAGTCTCTTTTCACCATCGAGGAACAGGCGAGAGATGCAAAGGCAGGGCTCTGGGCCTTACCGGAAGCTGACCAGATGCCGCCGTGGGAATGGCGCAAGATGAGCAAGGCCAGGACGAAGTAATCATAAGACTTGTTAATGGGCGCTCCCGACCGCTGCTTTCAGCCGTCGGGCCGGGCTCTACTCGGGCGAAGGCCCTCACCGAGCCTGTAGTCTCGGCCGTCCGGTTGAGCCTGTCCCCGCGAAGGCGAGGAATACCTTGCGCAAATCCAGCCAGTCGCGGCAGCCACGGCTTTCGCCGGGCTACCGCCACTGGCAATACCCCAATCCAATACAGAAGCCATAGACGTCAGACCGCATCGACACGCGCCGCCGGAAGGCGGCCCGTCCCGAAGCGGCAAGGGACAATCAAAATGTACGAACGGGCTAACTGGACTCCGGAGGAAATTGACAGGCGGCAAACTATGCTGATCGGCTTTATAAAAGGATATGAGGTTGCGTAAGGCCCCTGTCACAGAAGAAAATCATAGGGCGAGACATAAAGCTATGGCATCCTACCTGCAGCATTTGCTTGGGGGCTGAATGTTTTTAGGGGAAGAATTTCGTAATTTTGTTCAAACGAGGTTTAATGTTCGTAGTTCGCTCTTTTGGTTATATCAAGCGCGCCAATTAAGGCGCTTTGAGAAGTTTTTTGACTCTATTGAAAAGCAACCCCTGACAGAACTTCAGCGCCGATCCGTTATCCTCGACGAACGACGCAACCTTGTCGTCGCAGGTGCTGGAACAGGCAAAACATCCGTCATTGTTGCGAAGGCCGGTTATCTGATTGAGACCGGGAAATGCAAGCCCGAAGACATCTTACTTCTCGCTTTTAATGCCGATGCTGCCAAGGAACTAGCCGACAGATGCAACGCTCGCCTTGGCGTTCAAATCCAGGCCTCTACATTCCATGCATTGGGTAACCAGATTGTCAGCTCGGTAGAGCCTCTTGTTCCCACACTGTCCCGCCTTGCTATTGACCGTCAGTACTTCAGCCAGTTCCTTGATTCTGTTATCGAAGATCTTAAAGATGACATGCATATCTGGAAGAAAACACGAACTTTCGTTCTTGGGCACCTCAAACCCTATAAGGCTGAATCTGCGTTCAGTACCCTCACAGAGTATGAGTCATACATCCGCAGGGTGGAACTGCGCGCCCTATCTGGCGACCTCGTCAAAAGCTTTGCTGAGCTTGATATTGCCAATTTTCTCTTCTTCAACGGGGTCCGCTTCGAATATGAGAAGCGGTATCCCCACGAGCCCAAACGATATCAGCCTGATTTCTATCTGCCCGATTACGATATCTGGATTGAGCATTTTGGGATTGACCGGAATGGTGATACCGCGCCCTACATCGACAGGAAACAATATCACTCGGAAATGGATTGGAAGCGCAACATACATGCGCTAAACAACACAAGGCTTCTTGAGACCTATAGCTGGCAAAAAGCAGAAAGCATCCTGACAACATATCTGAATGGGCTTCTCAAGAATAATGGCGTCATCTATGCGCCTCGCTCTCCGGAAGAAATTTTCACGGCCCTTCGGAAAGCCGGCTACACGACACAGCTCGCAGGTCTTGTCGAGACATTCCTCTCCCATTTCAAATCCAACCAGATGTCTTTGGCAGATCTGAGACGAAAGGCAAAGAAGTCCGCTAACTCAATCCGAGCGATGGCTTTCGTTGAACTGTTTCAATTCTTCCTTGAGAAATATCAGTCTGAACTCTCCAGCAAATCCCCTCGCGAAATCGACTTTAACGACATGGTTTCTCTCGCAACCCACTATGTTCAAACCGGCCGCTTTAAAGTGCCGTGGAAATACATCATCGTCGACGAATTTCAGGATATTTCCGTCGGGCGCTACCTGCTGCTCGAAGCTATGCTCAAACGTCGTCACGACCTCCAGTTCTTTGCGGTCGGTGATGATTGGCAATCCATCTATCGTTTTGCAGGAAGCGACATCTCGATCATGAGCCGCTTCAGGAAGTTCTTTGGGCGCGCGACGATTGTTAAGCTAGATCGAACTTTCCGCTTTAATGACAAGATCGCAACGGTCAGCGGAAAATTCATCCAAAAGAACCCAAAACAGATTCGCAAAACGCTTGCAACTCAAGTGCACTGCATATCACCACAGGTCTTTCTACACTGGAACGACTCCAGTACGGGTAGCAGTCGTTCTGATAACATGGCTCTGCAAAAGGTTGCTGGTGTCATAACGGAAAACGTTCAGCAGGAAAATCCTTCTCTGCTCATTCTGTCACGCTACAAT
>SWDN01000037.1 GCA_005116775.1 Nitrospira sp. | reverse complement strand
AGCGAGTGATGCAAGCGACGGCTGGAATGTATGGAGATCTACAAGGCATTGCGGGAAAGACGATTCAGGAAATTGAAGGATTGGGCCTCCCATTGCTCGACACTCCCAAGACGGACCAGGAAACGGAGGCCTTATGGCCGAGAGAAGGCCGATAAGACCCCGTGCGCAGGCCGGACCTATCGAACTGGTAGCACAAAGGGCAAGACTTGATCGATGCGCGCATTGTGAATTGACCAGCCCACCCTTAAAGAGAAAGACAAGCAAGCGGTCTCGACGTCCTTTGTCCACAAAACCTGCAAGAATTTAGGCCCTCAAACCATCGAAATTCTAGCCTGCAAAAATTAGCCGCTCTGTGTCCTTAAATCAAAAGACTGAAGGACAGGTGTAGTCAGAACACCGGCTAGCGCCATAGAAAAAAGCCTGGCCCTCTGTTACCCAGCTTTGACTAGGCGTTCAGGTGGGCCAGGACTAATTGCGAGGTTCGTTTTTGAACCCTTCCAATCTATCTTTCCATGGAAAGGTGATCCGCAAACGATCCTCAAAAATCACCTTGGACGCTTTCAGAAGCTCGAAGGCCTTGGCATCCTGCCCCAGGTCGGCGTAGGTGCTGCCCAGATTCCCGAGCGCGTTGCCCTCGCCCCGCACGTCCCCAATCTTTCGACTAATCACGAGGGCCTGGTCAAGATACTCGATAGCCTTGGCATCTTGCCCAAGATGGGCGTAGGTGCTGCCCAGACTCCCGAGTGCGTTGCCTTCACCTCGCACGTCTCCGATCTTTTGACTAATTGCGAGAGCCTGCTCATGAAACTCGATAGCCCTGGCGTATTCACCAAGATTATCGTAGGCACTACCCAAGTTCGTGAGAACATTGCCCTGGTTCCGTATGTCCTCGATCTTCCGATAAATCGCAAGGGCCTGCTCATGAAACTCAATGGCCCTGGTATACTCGCCAAGATTATCGTAGGAGTAACCCAAGTTCGTGAGAACATTGCCCTGGTTCCGTATGTCCTCGATCTTCCGATAAATCGCAAGGGCCTGGTCATATAATCCGATGGCCTTGGAATGCTGTTCAACGTTGGCGTAAGCGACTCCCAGACTTCCGAGGCCATTGCCCTCAATCTGCACGTCCTTGATCTTGCGACCAACTGCTAAGGCCTGTTCAAAATATTCGATGGCTTTGGCATACTCCCCAAGGTCGATGAAGACGCTGCCCAGCTTCCCCAGGGTATTGCCTTCAGCTCGCATATCTCCAATCTTCCGATGAATCGCGAGAGCCTGCTCAAGAAGTTCAATCGCATTAGCATATTGCCAAATCTCGCCGTAGACTGTGCCGAGGTTTTCGAGTGCGCGCCCCTCACCCTGTATGTCCCCTATCTTTCGGCGAAGCGCTAGGGCCTGTTCATAAGATTCGATGGCCTTGGCATACTGTCCAAGGTCCGCATAGGCGCTACCCATGGCTCCGAGCCCCTTGCCCTCGCCCTGTGCGTCCCCGATCTTACGGTGGATCGCGAGGGCTTGCCCATGAGACTCGATGGCCTTGTCGTACTGCCCAAAGCGGGCGTACGTATTTCCCAGGTTCACGAGTGCTATGCCCTCGCCCCGTATGTTCCCGATCTTCCGAGCAATCGCGAGGGCTTGCTCATGAGACTCGATGGCCTTGGCATACTGCCCAAGGTTATTGTAAACACTACCCAGGCTCCCGAGATCGCTGCCCTCGCCCCGTATGTTCCCGATCTTCCGAGCAATCGCGAGGCTCAGCTCAAAATACTCGATGGCCCTGGTATACTGCCCAAGGTGGGCATAGACGACGCCCAGGTTCCCGAGATCACCGCCCTCGCCCCGCACGTTCCCGATCTTTCGGTCAACCGCAAGGGCCTGCTCAAAATACTCGTGGGCCTTGGTATACTGACCAAGGGCAACGTAAGCTCCCCCTAAGCCCCCTAGCGCAGCCCCTTCAAGATGTGAATCGCGACTCGTCCGGCTGAGGCGGACTTCCTCCTCAAATTGGAGAATGGCGCTTTGCGTATCTCCCGTGTCAATTAAGAGCCAACCGTAACGCTGGTGGTACCAACCGTTCGTTGGAGCCAGTTGCACAGCCTGAGAGTAATAGGAGGCAGCCTGAGCCTTCTCAAACTGCAATTCATAGATCTGACCCTGTATAAATCGGCGCTGAGCGATGTTTTCGATCAATTGACTCTCTTGCGGCTCGCTCTCAGCAAGTAAAGCCAGCGCCGCTTGAATCTGACCGGCCTTCACGTAGGTCAAGACCTTCTCTAACTCAGTGCCGGCGAGGGCCTGTAATCCTTCTAACAATTCCACGGTGCGGGGTAGTTGCTGCGGGACGTCTGCTGCTGCAAGCAGTCCTTGTTTGACCATGCCATCGAGAAGCTGCCGCGCAGTCTTTTCCAATGATTCTCCAAGCTTGGCTTTGACCCAACGGTACAGGACACTCCGCTCTTTTGGCTTGGCGATGCTGACATGATTCTCTTGAAATCCCATCGACTCATCGGCGTACGAAATAGCAGAAGACAACTTCACGATTTGCCCGAGCACTGGCATGGCGAGCTCTTCATACCCCGCATACAACAACACATGGTGGGGATGCCCGCCGCCTTTGAATTCTCGGTTCCAATCCTTATTGAGGGACTCCAGGTAGGCATTGCCCTTATCGATGTGGCGCAGTTCCTCGACCTGTCGGCTTTCTGAAATGAGCCGTCCCAACTCTGCCAATTCGCTCCCGTTATTCGGAGTAGCCAACAGCACAACATTGGTCACTTTTAACTGGGGATGGGCACGAAGCTGGCGGCGCAAGATGTATTCGCGAGCAATCAGACCTCCCATACTGTGGGCGACAATACGAAGCCTGCGATAGGGATGCTTCTTGAGCAGCTCGCCGATTTCAAATTCCAAGTGATCCGCGACACTCAGAATGCTCGGGTCCCCTTTGAGGCGACTCACGTAGTCAAACGCGACGACGTAGGCCGGTTGATGCTCTTTGGCGAGGTCCCGTGCAAGCTCCTCTGGGAAAACGAAGTGTGTAGCTGGGTTCGTCCACGTTGTTTTCGCATCACCGCAGAGACCATGAATGAAGACCACCAAATCGTCAGCATCCGGCGATCCGAAATACTGATGAGAAGTGTCAGTATTAGAGGGGCAAATATCGTTAGCCGAATTGAATAGATTGAGAATGGACGCACACCCACTCATGAGTAGCGCCAGAGTTAGGA
>SWDN01000036.1 GCA_005116775.1 Nitrospira sp. | reverse complement strand
GTCATGAGAGCAGGCGATCCTTGATCGCCGACACACACTCTCTCTGCCTCTGCCTCTATCTCTGATTTTTCTGTCTCTGCCTCTGCCTCTGAGAGAGCATTTTGATTGCAAGTCGCTAGCAGCCTGCCAGCAGCGTGCTTGCGCGATGCTAGCAAAAACCCTCTTTCTATTAGCTCGGTTAAGTCCGGTTCCTCATCCAGGCGCATCACCTTCTTGAGGTAAGCCGCATCATGCGGAATGCGGTTATTTTTCCGTCCCGCAATCAATAAGAGCGTCATGTAGTGGTGTCGGGACGGAATCGACAACAAAATAAATTCGTCATCATCGAGGATGTCGTAGTACAGCTTGATCCACGGCGGATTCCGGTGCTTGTAGTGCTGGAACTTGTCAAAGTTCTTAATGCTCAAAAATGTCGGCTTCACGCGTCCTCCTCCCTCCTTCACCGCCCGGCTCAGCCGCCTCCGCTTCTCATCTTTATATTGGCTTTTACATCATCAAGGGTGACGCCTGGCAGGCCGGTGAGGAACCCGTCGAGCTCACTCCGCAGAAATACTATCCTCCGTGAATTGAACCGCCTGAAGGGGATCAGCTGCCTGGCAACCATCCCTCGAAGACTTTTCTCCGTCGTCCCCAATAGTGCCGCTGCGCTACGGACATCGAGCAATAGACCGTTAATCGTGCGCGGGCGTTTGCCCATGCCTTTCTGCTTTTTAGGCGGCATCTTCTTTGTTGTGACGTTGTTGTGATGGTCGTCCCTGGCCGAGGTTGCCGCCTCGACCAGGGTTTTTGTTTTGGTCATTCAGCCTCCTTCTCATTCTGCCGCCTCCAATTCCTACCTAGCGAATGTTATTTCCCTCGATCGCCTTGATCATCGCTCGCGCCTCGTGCGGCGTGATTCGTCCCGACAACACTGCCGGCATCATGCGACTCAGGACCAGGATCTGGTCCTCTAGGGTCATCGGGAACGCCATTATCTTCTCGATCGCCTTCTCCAAATCAGCACGCCGCGCCAACCGCTCAATCTTTGTCATGTTAGTCCTCCTAATGCCGCAGGAGCGGGACTACTGGTGGATTTCCGCAAATCCTTAGCCAGAAAGGCGTCCAACTCCTGCACGGGGTACCGTATCAATTTGGCACCGACGCGGGTGAACATCGGTCCGCCGCCTCTCACACGCCAAGTCCTCAAGGTGGATACTTTCATATCGCCGAGGTAGCGCGCCGCCTCGAATTCATCTAGTGCGTTCGGCATGATGACCGTCGCCGCCTCACGCCTCCGTGTCTCATCCCTATCTTTACGACTCAATTTCTTTTCAGGGTTTAACTTCTGGACCGATTGAACCATACGTTTCCTCATACGACCTCCTAGGTAAATATGAATGAGAAGCATCTCGATCACGCACGCTGTTTCGCAAATAACCCCCGCTCTCTCAAGACGTGTGTAAACTGACTACGCTAACATCTAGATATAAATCAATAGGGGTTAAAAATGAGCGTGTCTTTTTGTAAAAGGCTCGGGCTGAGGTTTCGCTACGGCCATGAGGAACCGAGCATGCGTGATATCAGGAGGTTAGGTTAGGAAAAGCTCACTCGTGGGAAAGAATACTGTTCTGAGAATGGGAGGGGGTATGCCTAAATTATTTTTTGCTCACTACGACAACATTCAACATTCGATCGGCGTTTTGTTCCAATGCGATTCGCTGGGGATCGATATTCAACCGCGCGTAGATCGCCGTCGTTTCCAACTGCGAATGGCCGAGAACTTTGCCGATCAACGCAATCGACGCGCCCTCGATCGCCAACCAACTACCTAGGGTTCTTCTGAGATCATGCAGTCTCACGTCCTCCAACATCGCCGTATTCAGCAACTGTTCCCACGCCGACCGCACCCCTTCTAAATGTCCGCGATTCCACCGACCGACAAACAGAAACGGATTGCCCTCAATCCGAGGCACCGCCGCGATCGCCGCCCGTGCCGCCATAGGCAACGGAATGAGATGCGCCCGATGCGCTTTGGTCTTCGGCAACCGCCACAACCCCCGCGTCAGATCGACGTGCGCCCACTCCATCGCCAACACTTCACTACGCCTGGCCCCGGTCAACAGCAGAAGCAAGAACACCGCCTTGAGTGCCGGATCCTTTACCCCGGCCAACGCCTCCAAAAATCGATCGAGCTCCTCCCTCGATAAGAACCGCTCGCGGGATGGTTCGGGAAACATCGTGATCTTCTCCGCTGGATTGACCCCACGGAACACGTCCCATTCCTCCCCCCGATTGAACAGCTTTCCGAGAAACGTCACGACGGCGTTCGCCGCGAACGGATGCGCCCGCCCAATCGTCGCG
>SWDN01000035.1 GCA_005116775.1 Nitrospira sp. | reverse complement strand
TATTTCGAGTCCATACATCCTTTTGAAGACGGGAATGGCCGTATAGGAAGGGCGATTTCTGAAAAGGCATTGTCACAGGGACTCGGGCGTCCGGTGTTGCTGAGTCTATCGCGCACGATCGAGGCGGACAGAAAACGCTATTACCAAGCGCTACAAGAGGGGCAAAAATCAAACGAGATCACACCCTGGGTAAACTGGTTCGTGACCATGGCGCTCGATGCCCAAATCCATGCGGAAGAGCAAATCGATTTCACGTTGAAAAAGACCAGGCTGTTCGACCGCTTCAGGGATCAACTGAATGTACGGCAGCTGCAGATCCTGCGGCGGATGCTCGAAGAGGGGCCGGAAGGGTTTAAAGGCGGGATGAGCGCGAAGAAATACGTGTCCATCACCGGCACGTCGAAGGCGACGGCGACGCGTGATTTGCAGGATCTCGCGGACAAGGGCGTCTTCGCCCCTTACGGGGGTGGCCGGAGCACAGGCTACAAAGTGAATTTGTAAGTGTGGGTTCATCGTTATTCCGATATGGAATTCCAGTGAAATTCTTCTATTTACTCTCGTGTTTCCAATTTTGTGGCAGCGCGACCGCAGCTGATAAAAATGTTGGGGCTGATTGATCGTGGCGATCGATGCAAGTGAAGCGTCGAAGTGCCTCGTCCACAAAACCTGCAAAATTTCCGGTTCTCATACCCTCGAAATCAAAGCCCACCAACACTGGCCGTTCCGTGTCCTTAAATCAGATGTTAAAAGTTACTGTGGCAAGGAAAATTTCTTGGTCTTGCCCTGCCTCGTAGATGTGATCTTGCCATCAGAAATTAAGGATCTCAGTAGCGATCGTGCTTGGTTGGGGGCAACAGCAGCTCGTCTTGCCACTTGAGACTTGCTTAGCTTGCTAGACTTCAACGCGTCCAATATTCTTGCCGCACTTTTCTCTATCGATATCGTAGTCCCAGGATCTCCAAGAAGCTTTTTTACTACTGCTCTGCCTACGGGTACACCATGCATGAGACGTAGTTTGCTCTCAGGTGATGATAAGAAGTGTTTGGTAAGCTTAGGTGGCTGAACTGCCTTTCTTCTGAAAAAAGCAGGGGCTTTTTCCCCTGCGCGAGAAATCGTTTTCTTAGCTATTTCTTCACTTAGTTTCAAAATGGGGTCGGCGCTTTTAGGAAGTCCGGTCTCGGCGATGTCATAAAGCAGTTTAGGGTTAGACTTCAACATGGTTCCGATATCAAGCGGGTCATGTTGTTTGCTCCAGTCTATCAATGATTCGAGCACCTGTTGTTTTTTCGAGACGCGTTTCATCTTACAATCTCTACGCAGGTTTTACAGGCGGGAGCTTAAGTTGTGGGAGGTTCATAGTTACCCCTTTGGCGATATGTTCGAAATCCTTAGAGGCAGAATCTGTCAGGTAGGAAAGATCAAGTGCAAAGGGAATATCTAAACATGTTGGCCTGCTTTGTGATTCTGTGAAGAAGTCTGACCGTATAGTATGATCAGTATGAAACCAACCAATATAGAAACGATAATCCTTATCTTTGAGCTTCCCATCATCTTCAATTTCTTTGTATGGACATGCATCAAGCTCAGGATCTCTGCGAAGCAAGCTAGTTGCTTTGGGCCACGTTGGCCCTGCTGCCGGATTGTTTTGGTCAGACGCGTTATGAATCGTGTACATGGCATACTTTAGAATAGATGGCAAAGAATCCACCTTTGTTTTCTTAAGACGTGCCTGTATTGCCTTGAGCTGCTTTTCGGCTGCCCGCCTCTCATCCCTTTTGGGAATACTTTTTAATGTCACTAACTTGCTTAGGCTTTCTCCGAGTATTTCGCCCGCACTTTGCTCAAGGGTTCTTCGTTGGAGTTCAGCAAGAGCCAAGTGGCCAGGCGAGTTTACAACGAACGCCATACCACCGGGAAACCTATGATCATGCCACCACCTTTGATCGCCATGGACCGAGAAATAATCCACACCCGCTGCAAACCATTGAGCTTTCTTAACGGTCGCAAGTCTAAGAATCATTTCATCTTGCCGCCTCTCATCTGCTTCGACTAGCCTTTGGTCACATAAGTATAAACTGCATATTTGAACGGCAAGTTCTTGGAGCGATTGGTTGGGGCTCGCGTTTGCTACTCTGGGAGATAAGAGGAGAATGATGAAAGCACTCTTTGCGCCTTCGAATGCTTCCAACTTCCAATCGTTTCGAG
The DNA here is from genome assembly GCA_005116775.1 of Nitrospira sp. GTDB lineage: Bacteria > Nitrospirota > Nitrospiria > Nitrospirales > Nitrospiraceae > Palsa-1315. The sequence goes on along the minus strand of SWDN01000035.1, from coordinate 7 downwards.
CGTCTTG
>SWDN01000034.1 GCA_005116775.1 Nitrospira sp. | reverse complement strand
GAACAGGAAATGAGTGGAAAACACTTTGATATTCAGGGAATTCTTTCTCGATGAACTCTTCCACTTGCCTATCATCGAAAAACAAGTACTCGAAATCAGGATTAAGCAGTTTGATATTTGCGACAGCAGCCCTTTCAAGCAGCGGCAAATCTAAGCTTTTATTGGTCTGGATGATGCGCTTGGGGATTCCTGAATTCATGATCTATCGGAATGAAATGTCGTGTCGTGAATTATGAGAACGTGGCGTGTTTCCCGAAAGCACACTCCCAGAAGTGACACTTGATCACAGTGGATCACGCCCATGGTATAAAGCTCTTGTAGGCAATAGATTCGCCTGTACATGACCAACTTTCGGCAGCACTTTCCAGCCTACGAGCCTAACAACCCTCACATGAATGTCTCTGCGGTTTATGTGTTCTGGCTCCCTTAGCGCATTGTAGAAGGCAAGAACGGAAGAAGCGCGGCTGCTGGTCTGCCACCGTGCATGTGTTAATCCAATGATGCACATTCATCTAACTGCAATATTAGAAACTACCTGTACGATGTGTTCATATGAATCCCATGTCCAACTTTTTAAGAAGCGACCATAGGCTCGGTCTGCCATACGCTCAGCCACTTGCGGCGACTTCATCAACTCAATGCAGCGCAGTGCAAAGAGGGCAGGATCGTCGGCTATGTATGCTTCCTCTCCATCCTTAATGTCATAGCCAAACGCTCCCAGCTTCGTTGTAATAACCGGACATTTTCTCGCGAATCCTTCTAGCACTTTGATGCGAGTCCCTCCTCCCATACGAATGGGAACGATCATTGCCGACCACGTGGCTATTTCAGGCACAACATCCTCCACTCGACCAAGAGCAACGACCTCGTCACCCCACCCGCTCGCCTGCTCAGTGCCATCCCCAATGATTCGCAATTCAGCATCGGGCAGCTGTTCCTTGATTTTTGGCCACACCTTGGCACAAAACCATCTTGCTCCATCCTCATTTGGATTCCACCGAAATGTCCCGATGAAGCCAAGGCGCGGAGGTTGAGTAGGACGCCGCTCGACATTCGACAATCGCTGAAATCCATTGGGCAACACCTGTGCCTGATTCGTGCCCAAATAGCGGCGATCATCTTCACTACACACAGTCATAACATCAAAGCGATCTGCCAATCGCTTCTCGCGGCGCTTCCAAATTAGGCTCATCCTACGGTCTAACATTCTTCTCCCAAAGCTAGCAGCTACCTGGGCCGACGATTGGTACAACCTGCTTGGGATGTCGTCAACGTCCAATACTGAATGTGGCCAGCGATATATTCCAAGTGAATTTGCAGTCCTGATCGTATGCACCCACATAAGGTCGTGCTGGTTTGCTAAATCAAGTACAGCCTGGCGTTCAGTGGGATCAACTGTGTGAGGCCTCGTGTGAAGATATCCCGCATCAAACTCATGACGAAGACGTTCCTGCAACCCTTTGAATGAGGCAGTCTTAACTGTGATGACGCGCACGAGGTTGAATTCGGCTTCCGTCTTTTCCCTCGTGCGCTTGTCATGACCATGCTCGTCGACTACGACTAAACTGACGTTTCCCACTCTCTTAAGCAAACGTCCGATCTCTAAGACTCGCTGTTGCCCGCCGTATGTGGGCGCGCCGGGCCAGTGAGAAACAATGTAAAGAATTTTGAGAGAAGGCGTCATTTCGCCGTATGAAAATAGTCCACGGTAACCGGATCAGCCAGTGTGGCCGGTTCACCCGTTCCCGTTTGAGCACCAAGAAGAAGTTCTCGGCGGCGGCGTTATCGGCATAACTTCTAGGCTTCTTTGTCACCTTGAAAGTACCGCCGACGGCGAGAGAGACGCGCTTCAACAACGTGTCCCCAAATACAGTTGAGATGCCAACGAGACACGAACAGTTCTTGCTCGTTAGATTTCAACCAGGCCACCGCTATCTTTATCAATCGTTTCAGTATCCAGAGGAAATAGCATGGTGGCACACCAAGCCATGATGGGGCGGTTGCTGGTTCCGCCGATTTTGATAATCGAACCCCTCCGCGACCGAACCGAATCGCGCGTCTCAACACCCAGGATTTATCCATTTGATATGCTCGAATGAAATGCTCAACCACAGCTTCCTGAACGTGCCAGGCTTTGTGCCCCTGTCGTTTCAATCTTCGTAGTAACTCCGTCTCGCTTCCCATTGGGTAGTTGGCCCCACGTGGCCCAATCGAAACGTCAAAGCGCGTACCTCCATTGAATACCTCAGCACGAATAGCCATGTTTCCACCAAAAAGAGAATCCGAATCGGTCGAGCCCTCTCTCAATCGAGGGTCGGTAAATGCAAAAACTGGCGCAGGGGGCACCCATTCCAGCCAAGGCGGTGGCTCCACCTCCCAGCGAGGGAGTATGACTCCCCCGAACATCGTGTATAACGGATGGTCGTCAGCGGCAGCACGCAGCTGGATCAACCAGCCGGGACGTGGGAAAACATCATCATCCGTGAAAACGATCAGATCGCCATCTACATGTGCGAGACCGGTATTGAGGGCGGCGTTCTTGCCTAAGCTCCCTTCAAACACATACGTCACAGGCAAGACCGGCTGAAACGATTCGATAATCTCGCGTGTTCGGTCCGTACTTCCGTTATCTACTACGACTAATTTCCAGCCGGATGAGGGCGCCTGTATGAGAGTGAATGCGTCCAAAACGCCCGGCAAGGTCCGACTTCCGTTTCGCGTCGCTATTAACACCGTAAGCATGTTTGTAAAATGTCCCCTACTCGCTGCCCAGGCCAACCTCCGCTTCAGGCGCGCCAACTCGGCAGCTAGCCCCGCTTGCCGACCAGAGCCGAGAAACGCTCCGCCATGCCAGGCGACCTCTCTCTGCCATTTGTAGGGACGATTGCGTGGAACGCCGAGCTCACGGGCAATTTCTTCGGCGGGGCGGCTCCCAGCGTTCAGTCGCTGAATCGCCTGGCGGTTGAACTCAGGAGTGAACTATCGACGCTAGCCCATGTCACATCTCCTCCGAAGCTATCGTGCCCCCTTTTGAGGTGTCCATCAGACCCGGTCTAGCTCGATCTTCTTCATGCCGTGCGCCCCTGCCGCACTTGCCAGTTTAAGTGTGACTTTGCTGGCATTGGTCACTTGGTTATGTCCCTTGCTCAGGCTGTCCATGTTTCTTGGCGATATATTCCCCCACAGCCCGCTTTTTCTGTTCAATTGCGTTGCCTCCATCTCTGCCATAACTCTGGCGTCCCAGGTGGTGGATATACGCCTCCTGAGTCCAGACAATACGAAACCCTTGTTTCAACAGCTGGATGCAAAGCTCGGTTTCATTCCCATAATCCGGCAAATTGGGATCGAATCCCCCCAATTTTCCCCAAAGCTCCCGACGAATAAAGAACGCACAGCCACTGACCTCGACTAGGTCGGTCATCCTGTTCTCTCGGCCTTTCGCAAGGGTCTGCTCGACGAAACCATAGATTTGAGAATCCGTCCAGTAATGCCGACAGTGCATTGCAATTGAAATCATCTGCGGTGTTGCAGCCCAACTTGTGGAAGGCCCAACAGCGGCAATATTAGCATCAGTCTCAAAAACCTCCTTAACACCTCGCCAACTCCAGGGTGTCACGACGGTATCTGAGTTGAGAAGACAGAGGTACGGACGTGTCGCCACACGGGCGCCTGCCTCACAGGATCTACTATGCCCCTTTGGGGATGAATGCCGAATGACCACCCAACCCCTCCGTTGACCGAAGTCATCAACAATGGCAACCGTCCGGTCAAGCTTCGAGCTATCGTCCACAAGAATAACCTCGGCCTTCGTCGCGTATCGTTCAAGACTTGATAGACATCGTTCAACAACTTCAGGCTCATCGTGTATTGCAACGATGATAGACATAGCGGCGCTTGCGTCGATCTCTGATTGAGGCTGTTTAAACTCCCGGTTCCGAGGAAGTCCAAGGCTAAGAGTTGCCGCCCTGACTTGCCGTAGGACTCTTCTCAAGGGATCCGGCAATTTCGCACGAAGACTATTAAGCATCCTGTACTTCTCGACCGAATGTTAGCCAGATGAAACCACCTACTACAGAGATGTCGGATGAAACTGCGGAAGGTAGAACGCAATTAATCTCGCTTGCACGACCATGTTTCTTAGATTCTTCTTCGTAGCTATCGCGTAGCGATCGGTTCGGCCACAACGGCAAATTGTAGAAACTTCAGATCGGAAAATTTCCCCAGGAACAGCACATTTACGACTCGATAGACGAACCACAGACGTCGTCTGACATTCGGAACCCCCTCATAAAGATTGATGCCAGAAATACTCCTCACCGCATATCCCTCTTCGTAAAACATTCTTAGAATGCTCGATTTAGTAAAGAATCGCAGGTGAGTCCTATCCAATATGCCGCGATCCTCGTATTCCCAATTGCCAAGAGCCCCCAGTTGCCATAGGACCGGGAAATATCGAACATTGGGAATTGAAGCCACTATCGTCCCTCCGGCTGACAGGAGGGACTTGGCATAGCGTAACGCCAGCTCTGGTTCGACCATATGCTCAAGGACATCGTTGAATACGATGCAATCAAAGGCACCGGCAGGCAAGTCAGTTTCAGGCCCGAACGGACCTGTAATGACACGATCCAGCTTGTCTGCTGCTATTGCCGCTGCAGAGGCAATAGGCTCGACTCCCCAGACTTCGATTTGACGGTCTTGCTTTACTGCCGATCCAAATATTCCTGTACCACAACCAACATCCAGCAGGCGTCGGCAATTAGCCGGTACGAAACGCAACATTTCTGGGCGGGCTTGCGTAAAGTATTGCGCCGACTTGGAAGCGTAACTGAGTTCTGTTGGTGGCATATTCACAAAGTATCCAGCTCCTGAACTATCGCTTCCGACCTGCTAGTTTTCGGTTCTTGCTACGCCCGTGCACGGACCATGTTCTCAAAAATCATCCCTCTCGCTTCATGGAAGCAACGAAATCGAGTGCAAAGTCCGTGGACGAACGCGACCACCGACGCCGTGAATAATGCCCTCACCGCAAGGGTTGCCAGGGAATCGCCCAGCGACGCCGGCACAAGTAAGGTAGCTCCGTAACCAGCTAACAATGCTGGAACGATTGGCCATAGTTGCCCAGCGAGGTCCCGTACCCCGATCCCGAGATGGCGGCGCAAAAATGGAATGTAGATGACTGCTTGGGTTGCATACGCAACGAGCACAACCGCTGCAACGAGTTCAATTTTTCCGCTTATCACGACCAGAGCAAGCAACACCACCTCGACCAACCCTGCCAGGATGTTCGCTTGCAGGAGGACCCGAGTGCGCCCCAGCGCCATAATACAGTTGCCGAGCGGTTCGGTGGTTGCCCGGATTATTCCGTAGATGCACAAAATCTCGAATGACGATGTGGCCGACACCCATTTATCGCTGCCATTGCCTAAAAACGTGACAAGGAAAAAGTGTGCATTTGCCAGCAGTGTCGTATTGACGATCAGGGAAAGGAATGCGACGAGATCCACCGTTTTGAGATACCGGCGCCTCATTGCGGCTGTGTCATCCTGGATAGCGGAGAATGCAGGGAACAAGACGCTGTTGACGGTGTCGCGGAGCAGGCTGCAAATAAAGCTTCCCCATGTAAATGCTAATGCGTAGTAACCCAATTGGATGCTTCCCATGACGGAACCGATCAAAAGGTTATCCAGGTTAAATAAAAAAAAGACGAGGATTCCGCTTCCCAGCAACGGCGCACCGAACCGCAAGTATTCTTGTGCGACGTGCCAATCGAAATGGAATCCCATGGGGATTTTTCTCATGAGTTGGATGGCAATCGTGCTGACTATCGTTGCACCAATATCGGCAACTACAATGGACCAGTATTCCCAACCAGAAAGAACCAGCGTGATCGCGATGACAGATCGAGCTACAACACTGAGAACCCCGGGAACCACCAGGGCGCGGAAATTCTGTTCCCGCGTTAACGTCACCCACGGCATGAAGCCAATCGTGCTGAGGAGGAAATTAAAGGCTAAGACACGCATCACGTCGCCTGTTGCAGGATGCTCGAAGAAATGGTGCGCGAACAGCGCGATGAGCTGGACAGCCAGGAACGCCCCAACTCCAAGGATAATCTTGAGCGTGAAGGCTGTCTGAAGGCTCTTCTTGTCGAGGGAAGGACGGCGAACGGCCGCGCTCCCCACGCCCAGGTCACTAAACTGGCCCAGAAATCCGATAATGATGCCTGCAAATGCGACGACCCCATAATCAGATGGGCTAAGATTCCTGGCCACAATCATACTGGTGACTGCCATGCAAATTACTGTGGTCCCTTTAGTCAAACCGGTGTAGATGACATTTCGGAATATCTTGGCTTTGGAACTCATCATGAACGTTTCAGTGGGACGAGATTTTCAATTGGCGGTATACACCGCTTACTTGAACACAACGGGCGTTCACCCAAAACGATCCGCAATTACCAACCACCAGTGACAGGGCATTTTCAGATCGCCGAATCGTCCAGTCACTAAGAACCACAGAGCTGTTCTGGTGGGTAGATAAACCCGCTTGATGTAATGTCCTTGTTCCGCTCGACCGTTGTAGTTGTCTCCGCCTTCAGGGCTGATTACGGCAAATTCTTTAGTGAATCCCTGAATCACCAACTTCGCCCTGTAGAGCCGATCACGCCCATATTGATCTGGCACACTAAAAGTGCCGTACACATGATGTTGTCCCTGCCAAGGTTGAACCACCGTCTGTGTTGCACTAAACCAGCGTTGCCCGGCTTCAACCGGCGCTTCTGAACGACAGTCGGTGAGCGGCGGCATATTGATCAGAACTGTCGCTGTTGCCAGGAGCGTGAGCAGGAGGCTGAAAACAATCAGCCAGCTTTTCTTGGTCATTTTGTCTATCTGGTCTATTCGGTCTGTCTGGTCTGTCTCGTGTGTTCGGTCGAACGAAACTAACCAGATAGACCAGATGAACCGGATAGACCAGACAGACTGGAGGCAACAGAGAGAGACTTCAGCACTGTTGCTACGACGCGATCTTGCTGGCGAGAGGTGAGGTCCGGAAACAGGGGAAGCGACAATATCTGTGAAACGGCTTTCTCCGCGACCGGAAAATCACCGGCACGGAACCCAAGTCCTTCGTAGGCCTTCGTCAAATGAAGCGCGATCGGATAATGAATCCCTGTACCGATACCTGCTTCGTCCAACTGCTTCTGAAGCTGAACACGATCGGCGACGCGTAATACGTAGAGATGGTAGACAGACCGAGACCAGTCCGGCTCGTGAGGAAGCGTGATACTTCCCTCCGTACCGGCAAACAGCTGGTTGTAGCGCTTCGCAATCTCTCTCCGTTGTCCATTCCATTTCTTCAAATGCCGGAGCTTGGCCCGCAGAAAGCCGGCTTGTATGGCATCAAGTCGTCCATTGTAGCCCTCGATGTCGTGGAAGTATTTCTTCGACTGGCCATGGTCACGCAACAGCCGGCAGGTCTGAGCCAACTGTTCGTCACCGGTTGTCATAGCGCCGGCCTCTCCAAGGGCGCCCAAGTTCTTGCCAGGATAAAAGCTGAATGCCGCTGCATGTCCCATGGACCCGGCCTTGCGCCATCGATTTTCCTTCTTTGAGAAATACTCGGCTCCATGCGCCTGGCAGGCATCTTCAATCACTTTGAGATTGTATTTGGCTGCCAGATCGAGAATGGGGTCCATATCGGCCATTTGGCCATACAGATGGACCGGAACGACTGCCGTCACCGGACTGCCCGATCGCTTGTGATACGCCCGTTTCGTTCCTGCATCCCACGTGCAGTCCTTCTCTAGATACTGGCGGAGTTTCCCTGGGTCCATGTTATAGGTCCGCTCGTCGATGTCGACGAAATCAGGATGGGCGCCTGCCTGGGAGATCGCCTCGGTCGTGGCAATGAACGTATTCGGCACCGTCACCACGATGTCGCCGGGACCTACACCAGCAGCGATCAGCGCAAACCGCAAGGCATCCGTGCCGCTGCCGAGCCCTACGCAGATTCGCGATTCACAAAACTGAGCGAAGTCCTGTTCGAATCCCTGGACCATCGGACCGCCGATAAATCCGGCGGTACTGAGCGCTGTCTTGAGGACGTCGACAAACTCATCTTGAAGGCCTTGATGCATAGTGACCAGATCAAGGAAGGGGACTTTTTCATCGATCATGGGGGCTCCGTATTTAGGTTGATAGAGAGGGAAGGCTGTTAGGCTGAAGGGGTTCAGGCTGAAGGTTTCGGGCACAGGATGAAGACTAGGGATACAGGCTGACGAATTTAGGCTGAAGGTTTTTAGACTGAAGGGATTCAGGTCGAAGGTTTCGAGCACAGACTGAAGACTGAAGTACCCGAACCTCCGAA
>SWDN01000033.1 GCA_005116775.1 Nitrospira sp. | reverse complement strand
TCCCTTCTCCTGGCAAGAAGGGACAAGCGCGGGGAGCCAGGTGCGTGAGGGGGGCAGCTGGACTCCGATGTGCGGGCAAGAGTGGTGAAAATATCCGGCATTGAATTAATTCCTCGACGGTTGTTGCTCGATGACGGTGAGACAGGGGACGCAGTAGAGCGAATCAGGCTGTACCTTGAGCCTGGCATAGGGAATTTCTTGGTTGCATCGTGTACAGACTCCATACGAATGCCCCTGCAAGGACGTGAGCGCCTGCTCGATCCGGCGAAGTTTTTCGAAGGCGAGCAGTTTCACGGACAAGGCGATATCATTCTCATGCTCGGAGGCTGCTTGATCGAGCGGGTCGGAAAAGAGTTCTGGTTCTGTGGTGATCAGATGCGACATCATGGTTTCGTGTGCAAGCACCGTTCGGAGTCTATTCAGTTCGTTCTGAAGGTCAGAGTAATTCTGGCTCTTCCGCATGGGGGCGTTCGCACCCTTGGATGAAACAATTCTCCTGACATGGTTCGATGAGCTTATGTTTGGCATCG
>SWDN01000032.1 GCA_005116775.1 Nitrospira sp. | reverse complement strand
ACCGTCAAATCGTCACGCCGGATCAATCTGGACAATTAACCACGGTTGTCGGCGTCGGGCAACTCGTCGATGGAAAGAAAGTACTCAGCATACACAATCCCATCGGCGCAAATAACAAGGGGCAGCTCGCGTTCATTGCCTCTCTTGAGGGCGGTGGCGGTCTCTGCACGTTAGAGAAGTGCGTAGTAAAAACAGGAGACACCCTTGATAATCTGCGGATTGAACGAGTTAGCTCCGTATTTCTCACAGACAATGGAGATATGGTGTTTTCTGCCACAGTGTCTGGGGGCGGGGTGGCGATCTTCAAGAACGACCGAGCTCTGGTGAAGACAGGGGATGTGATCGGAGGGAAAACGATCGGTGTGATTAGCGATCAATTCGTATCAAGCAGTGACGGGCACATTGTCTTTGAGGCTTCCAGCGACGACATGCCTGCCGGGCTTTTCACGCTTGATGGACTTGTGCTTAAAAATGGTGACCTTATCAATGGATGGCCTGTGCGCATGTGGCAAAACCCCACCGTCAACAATAAGGGTGAGGTGGCATTCCTGGGGATCGATACTGGGTCATCTGAAGTATATTCCTATGCCATCGTTCTAGCCACGCCTGCAGGTGGGACTGCCTCTCCAACAGGGCAAGGCGCGACTGTGACCGCCAAGGGGGGTGGAGGGTCGAAGTTCATTCCTGTGCTGATCTTGGTCTCAATCGCTGGAGCCATTATCTTTTTTTGGCCCAGAAAGCCGGCACGGCGGACAAAGTAATGACAACGGCCATTTCACTCGAGTGAGCGTAAAACCCTCCGGGTTTCCTAAAGCCAGCATCTGTGTCTCCAACACTCGCATGGTGAGGCCCCTCCAAGGAGAACTGAGGAAGGAGAACGCTGCACAGTAAGGCATCACGGCTCATGAACCCTTGTACAGCTGGCAGCTGAGTCACCAGCATCCAATCGAAAATGAAAAGGCCGCTATGAACTCGTTGCCTGTCCACACCCAGTCGTAAGGACGACACACCTCCAGTACAGTGATTTCAAGTTCAACATTCCCACGGTCTGTTCGGAACCGATAGGTCTCGTCAGGAATAATCGAGCCGTGAAATGAATACAATTTGTACCAGTCCGGATCCCCGGAGCGGAACCGAACCAGGTCAGGAGATGCCGCGTGTATCACGAGACGCCGAGTGCCTCTCGGCTGCAAATTCGACACGGCAAAGAGGATGAAACGATCGTCACCCTCGGAAGGAGTGACCGGCGGCTCATAGGTGAGCGGTCCTCGGGCGAACAGTTCTCCATCCTGATAGCGTCCCACGATGGACGTACGCACCCGGTCTCCTGGACTCACTACACGACCTGTGCCGCTCCGAATCTCCTGCACGTCAACGATGTATGGGGCCTTCTGATAGGGAATCGTTGTGTTCGAATAGCGCGATTGCACCCCGGACCACCCGTACACCAGAATGGCCGAGAACGCGAATGCCACCGTCACTCTCCATAACAGTGTCCCTACACGGCGAGTTTGCCTCAACAGCGCACCCGTCTCCGCGGCACCAACCTCAGCTCCCTCCAACGGAACACTGCTGCCAAGGGATGCTGTCGGTTGAGATCTTGGCCGATACCGCGCAACCGCCCAGAGCGTTGAATAGGCGATCACCACAAAGAGCACCACGCCCACGAGCCACCTGATGGTTGCATCAAATTGATCGAATGCAGCGGCTAAAGCGCGATCGCCGCTGGCTTCTCCTCCTCTATAGGGCGCTGATGGCAATGTCATCAAGAACCCGATTACGACCAGGCTCATAATGCAAAATGTAATGACACCCGTATCTTTCACCATGACTTTTGCTATGTCGTACAGAGACAAGCTGTAGATGTCATGATCGGTCTTTCGAGAAGCATGGAGCCCGGCAGCCACGGCAAAGGTCAAGACCCAGAGACTGAACGGATCGAACACTTCGTCCTGAGTCCCTGTGGGGCGACCCAGAAGATTGCCGACAAGAAAGGCTGTGAGTAGACCAATCCAATACCATGTGAAGATAGGGCGCGACCATGGCCCTTCAAGCGACCAAGAGAGGAGATGGCCGAGATAGTGCCCCGATTTGGCGGCAGATGAGTTGAGCCCAGATTCAGAAGGCATGCTCATGTCCGTTCGTCACACAGCACAATGTGGTCGCCTTAGAATCAAGACGGAGGGTGTTGCTCAGCCCAAACGCGTACAGCGGCCGCGAGCGCGTTGGCAGTCCCCACTTTTGACTCCGTTGAGTGGGCTATTTTATACGCCTCATCCCAGTCACCCAGACTGGCTGCTGCCCGTGCGATCTTCTCGACGGCTTTGTCTTTTCCAAACGGATCCTTCAGCCCAGCCGCAGCTTCCGATCCCTGAGCACTCTGTTCAAATTTTCGGACCACCTCTGCAATGCGCTTGATCTCAGGATCAGAATCATTCAACGTGGGAATCCGCTCCATGGCACGCCTGGCCTCATCGAGAAAGCTTCGATTCCTTGTCGAGTTGGCCAACTCGACGGCTACGTCTATAATGCGATTCAGCTGATGTGCTCGCGCCGCTACAGGCAGTCCCTCGGTGAGGCCTCGTGCTTTCGCAAGAGTCGAAGGATCTTTCGTGGTTTTGGCAGCGGCTATATCATCCTCGCCCGCCCATCCAGATGCGATCGCGTGAGCTGGCTGAGTTCCCACGGCACGTGCGGCAAACTCAACAAAGAACGAGTCGTTGGTTTGTTGTCCCACCGTGAGAGCGGTTTTCTCCAGCCAATCCTGCAATTGAGTCTTGTCCGGTTGAACCACATCTGTCAGAGCCGCGTTGGCTTTTTCAAACAATGTAACCGCTTCGGGTTTGAGGGCCCCCAACGCCGCCTGCTGCGCGAGCTGGCCCCATAAATATGTTCGATCCCTTGCATCAGGCTGTGCCGCAGCGGCCTGATCGGCCTTGGACAAGAGGGTCCGTGCTTGGTCGGCAAACCCAGAGAGAGCCAGCGCCCGCACGGCCACTCCCTGCACGGGCCCCCGTTGGCGTGGATCCTGAATTCCGTCTGCCACACGGGTCAGGTCGTCTGCCAACTGCCGAACGAGCTGAGGCGCTCCAAGCTTGCTCCCTGCGTCGACTAACTCGCCAAGAACGGACGCGCGGGTGACTGGGTTGGCGATGGTTTTAGTTCCCCGACGGGCAGATTCGAGCAGGCCTACATCTTTTGAGGCCAGTGCCACTTTCACGGTCGTCCCGATCAAGGGTTGCATCTCAGACATCCCCAGACCAGAGGCACTTTCTGCAGCTTGCCATGCATAGCGGAGGTACGTTCCCTCGTTCGTCGTCTCCGCAATCTTGCGCGCAATCTCAATCGAATGAGCCGGACTCCATTTTCGGCTACGCTCCAAGAATGTGGACACTCTTTTTCGATCGCCAAGTTGCACAGCCGCTAAGATGATCGGGTCAAGGTAGCCGGCATTAAACCCTGCCTGGCCTGGGTCCGGCTCCCACACTGCTTCCGCAGCCAGATCCAAGAAACCACGATCTTTCGTCTCCAGTGCCCACTTCACAGCGGCTTTCTGGATCGCGATCAAACTCCGCGCATGGGCGCCAGGATCACCAATTTTTTCGGCCACCCGCCATGCTCGATCAAGGATCCGACGAGCCTGGTCCCGGTTCGAAAATTGAGCTACTGATTCGATGAGTCCTTCTAGACCGCGGTGGTCAGTCGGTGGAGACTGCTTGATGTGCTGCTCAGCCTGATCCAGCCCGGCAAGGGTACGGTCAACATTGCCCGCGAGTGCCGCAATTGCAGTGAGCGAGAAATCAGGCGGTCCCTGGATTGTAATGAATCGTTCTTTGTCCTTTATCAGTTCCTGCAAAATCTCTTCGGCGATTTCTGCGTGTCCGGTCTGAGCAGCCGTTTTCGCAACCAGCGTCAATTGAGTGAGTTTATTGCCGTAATCATCTCGTACACCAAACCAAGCCAGGTACATCTGCATCAGCAGCACGCCGGCCTCATCGGGTAACCCCTTCTGAAGCGCATCTTCCGTAACTGTCCTGAGCGCTTGCGTTTTTTGCCAACGGTCACGCCCAATGCCGACGGTTTGCCCTGCCAAATCCAACAGCGTCCTGGCATGGTCACGATGCCCGCCTTCTTTGGCAGCTTGGGCTGCGGTAACGAAGACCTTCCATTTCCATTCATTATCGGAAATGTTGGCTGCGGCCTGACGGACTCCTTCTACATCCCCCATGTAAGCCTTGCCTCTCGCAATCGAGGTCCAGACGACGATGTTCGTGTCTCCTGACATCATGGTCGCAAAGACAGGGAGTTGGTTCAGAAGCGCCGTTTGCTTCTGCGCAATCGCGATAGCCACCGCCGACTCCACCACATACCCAATCGCTGTGGCTCGTTGTTGAGGATCGGCAATCTTTTGGACAACTTGCCGCGCATGGGGGATATCACCGACGCTTATCAGCGCCACCGCGATGTTTTGCAGCGTAGGTCCGTCACGAATCTCTGTGCTCAACTGAATGAGTTCTTCACCGGCTTTCGACGGATCCGCAGCGCCTAATTGCAACAAAGGTGTCCCGGAGCTCACTGCATCGTTGGAAGCTGCGAAGAGTGGCGGCACAGGTAGGAACCGATCGCGCACAAAGAAGACAACCACTCCAAGCGCCAGCACAATGACGAGAATGACGGCTACAGAACCAGCCCGGGTCGTCGTCTTCGGTGAGGGTTGATGCGTTCCTGGCATTGTATTCCAAACACTCGGCGTATTGTCCCCCGAAAGCACTCCTAGCCGAGCAAGCTCCTGACGCATGGTAACGTAGACGGTTTCTGATGGGTTGGACTCAGGCCCCGATTCTGCGATTGAGAAACCCACGAGAGGCCACCGTCCACGGTTGAAAGGATAGTGCCAGAATTTCCGACAATCCATCCATTGCGTTCACCAACGAACGAGATGCTTTTCAACTGTTCGCAGGTCCCACTGACCCTCTCAAGCCACGTCGAGCCCCCGTCAGTCGTCTGGAGTAACGTTCCGGTATCGCCGACGATCCAGCCTATCCTCGGATTGACAAAGGCCACTCCGCGGAAGTCGTCGTACCGAGGAGATCGCTGTCTGTCCCAGGTCTTTCCACCATCAGTGGTGGAAAGAATGGTTCCCCCGCTGCCGACGACCCATCCTCGTTGGTCATCGACGAATACCACATCGGTAAGCCAAGCACGGTCCTTGTTCTGCTGAATACGCCAGGAGGCCCCGCCGTCTTTCGTGTTCGCAATGAATCCCTTTTGCCCGACAACCCATCCGTTCAATCGATCGACGAAAGAACCGCGGAGCAGCGGCTCATTCACGCCGCTCCGTTGTGAGATCCACGTTGATCCTCCGTCGGTAGTCGCATGAATATGGCCCAACAAACCGAAGGCCCACCCCACGGATTCATTCACGAACGAGATCCCGTAAATACCGCCCCCAGGAATGGCTTGGTCAGTCCACGAAAGGCCGCCGTCCGTTGTCTTCCACACCGCTCCGCCTCCGGCAACCCACCCCACGGAAGGCGACACAAATTGCACATCCTCCACCCCAAACGCTCGACCGAGCGACGAATGAGGCTTCCAGGTATTGCCCCCGTCCCTCGTCTCCAGAAAACTCCCTCCCGCTCCTACCGCCCACCCGGCTTTCTGATCGAGAAACTGCACTTTATTGAGGTTCTGACGAAGGGCGTATTCCGATGGGAGTTCGGAGGGACCGCCGTTTTGAACGACCCACGTCGCGCCGGCATCGATTGTCGACAGAATGATCCCGTCCGCACCGACAATCCAGCCAATCTGATCGGTGATGAATGTGACCGCTTTCAATCGCCCGTTGGTCTGGCTAGGCTGGCGCCTCCATGTATTCCCGCCGTCTTCAGTCTTCAGAATGGCACCCTGGTCTCCGACGATCCACCCGATGCCACCTGGCCGCGCCGCCGTTCCATAAAAACCTCCCATCGTCCTCTCTTGGCCGCCCTTTGCCGGCGCCCTCCATGAGCGCCCCCCATCAACCGTGAACGCGATCTCTTCATTGGACCCAACCACCCAGCCCACAGTTGGACTGGAAAATGCCATTCCGTCGCCCGGAACGGTAGCACTGGACTTTTCGGTCCATGTCTGGCCACCGTCAATCGTCTTCATAAACTGCCCGGTTCCAATCATCCAGCCAGTCTCGCGATCACTGAATAGGATCTGATGGAACCTGCTGTAATTCACAATAGGCAACGCTTTCCAGGTTGCCCCTCCATCGGAGGTCTCAAGGATAGTCTTCCATTCTCCGGCTGCCCATCCCCGTGATTCATTGACAAAATAGACGGCCTCCAGTTTGGCCACCGTCCCGCTCGGCTGAATCTGCCAATTCAGGCCGCCATCCTGCGTCGATAAGATTAAGCCCCGCTCTCCTACTGCCCATCCCACTCGCGCGTTGACGAAGGCGATTCCGTTCAAGTGCTGCGTGGTCCCACTGGCCCGTAGCTGCCAGGTCTTCCCTCCGTCTTGCGTTGCCGCGATCGTACCCTGAGCGCCCACTACCCATCCCTGATCCTTGTCAAGGAACGTCACAGCCGATAGGTAGTTCTTTAAGCCGGCCACCACAGGCGACGGGCGACTGGTCTGTGTCATCGGCAACCAGGACCGCCCACCATTGGTCGTATGCAAGATGACCGGCGGTTCGTTCATCTGATGTCCACCGACCACCCAGCCGGTCGTCTCATTCACCATGGATAACGCATTAAGATGATTGAGGCGTATCCCCGATTGTTGGGTAATCCAGGTGCTCCCGCCGTCCACCGTTGACAAGATGATCCCGTACTCCCCGACCACCCATCCCAATTTCGGCGTGGCAAACACCACGTCGAGCAGATCCGTCGAGACTGTATGACCGGGACCGGTCATCGCCCATGTGGCGCCCCTATCGGTCGTTTTTAAAATGGTGCCCTTCTGTCCCACGATGATGCCCGTTGAAGCATTGAGAAACGTCACCGCTCGCAGATCGTTACAGATACCGCATAGCTGCTCTTTCCAGGACACACCGCCATCTTGGCTGGAAAGAATCGTCCCACGCTCCCCCACCGCCCAGACCTGTGTTGGGCTCGCAAACGCGACATCGTACAGGGCGAGATCCGTCCCGCTGGCTCGCTTGTTCCAGGTCACCCCACCGTCCTGGGTGGTGAAAATGATTCCCTTCCAACCGACAGCCACTCCTGTGGTCGAGGATCCGAAGGCAATCGCTAACAAACTGGAGCGATCATATTGGTAGTGCAGTGCCCAGGTAGCACCTCGATCGTTGCTTTTCAAGATGCCTTCGTGCCCGACAGCCCATCCAACCTTGTCATTGACAAAGGTCATCGCATGATACGTTTCCATGGGACGGGTCGCCATCTTCGACCACGTCGCCCCTCCGTCTCGTGTCCGATAGAATCTGCCTTCACCCGTAACCCATCCATCCGTACTGTTTAAGAACAGGACATTGTAGAGAGTGTGATGGCCGATGACGGAAGCGCTGGGCTGGGAAGTGAGGGGCTCCCCATGCGCCTGCTGGAGAGGACTGTGGTAAAAGACGACCAAGAACAGGATCAGACCGACTCGCCAGGGAAGCAGAGCATGCAACGCTTGAATCGACCGTGTTTGCAACTGGAGAAGGCAAGCCAGTGATCTCATTGGCAACAATGTCTCAATTGCTTCGTACCGGAGCAAACTCCTCATCCCGTGCCAGGTCCAAAAAGAATCGTCTGAACCCATCTTCCCGGCACCCTCATTGTCACCGAGACGACAGGCGGTCATGAACAAACTGGATGTTTTCCATCCGAAAATAACAAGGTCACTCATGGTCATCTTACGATCCGACTGGGGGCACCAATTCGTCTGTCGTGCCGCAGTGGTCCGAGTCAGGGAAGTTATTAACCACTGTCGGTCAACCGTGAGAAACAGCCGATCCGCTTCGCGTTTATTCACAGGCCGATCGATACCGAAAAATTCGACGAGACCTGCGGCTTATCTTCCTCGATCAGATTACCCGAGGGTGAAAACGACTTCTTCATCATTTCTCGTATATGCTCTGCATACACTCGCAGGCACCTGCATCGCCTTTCTTGCATTTCTTTTCCTCTGCCTCGATCTTGTCCTTGATCGCCTGATGTTTGGTCATGTCGAAATTCTTCATGCTGTTCTTCAACAGTTCCGGCGCGGCAAGCGCGTAGGCTTGAAGTTTCCTCTGCCAAACCTGTGCCTCCCTCTGCCAAGCTTCTACTTCATCCTTGAGCGCGCAGTGCGGATCGGGGCGAATTGTGGGGCGAATCGTTTTGGCCTGGCCTGTTGCCGGCGGGGTGTCGGAAAAATGCATGTTCCCGTCCTTATCCGTCCAGGTATAGGTGTCAGCCCATGACGAAGTGTAGGTTGCACCGAGAACCAACACGGCAATCATCGCGGCCAACGCGTTCCAGACCAGCCTCATGGCTTCCCTCCCTTTCCCTTCTTTACGGTCAGGCGGCTGGGAGGCGATTTGGGCTCATCGAGGAAGTCCCCAGTGGGCACAAACGTTTGTCCACCGCTTTCAGACAGGCTTTCCAGGCAGGCACAGGCCTTCTTGTCCCCACCATTGCACTTCTCGATTTCGGCCTTCAGTTTTGTGATCGCATTCTGGTAATGCGGTGGGACAGACTGTCCATAGTCCGAGCCGGGCTTCCTGATGAACGCGAACAGGGTAAAGAGCACGACTTCTGCATTCTGTCGTTTATCGACCGGCAACTCAGACCTCAGCCCACACTGCGCGGGAGCCCGTAAGACCTTGGCTTTCCCCTTTTCCGGCGGGATGTCCGAGAGATGGACGTCGCCTTGCTCGTCGGTCCAGGTATACATCTCTGCACGTGACAAAGAACCCGCGAAAAGAACGATGATGACTAGAGCAGTGCTATAAGTCAGTTTCTTGCTTGCCGACATTTTGGACCGTTCCTGTAAAAGTTGGAGGTTTCCTTTCACCTCTGCCTAGAAGACGGTTTCTTATTCTTTGGCGTGCCGACACCATTAGACTCCCCCTTTGTGGATTGGGCCGTCGAAGTCAAACTTTCCGAAAGTGCCTCGGTTGGAGTAAAGGACTGGGCACTCTGAGATACGGCTTTGAGATCCGCGCACGCCTTTCCTTCTCCCGACTGGCACTTGGATAAAGTGTCCATGAGTTGCTGGTACTGCCTCTCAATTGCCTCACGTTCTTCACGCGTCTTGGCTCGCGCACGTCGATCCAAGAGGTCTGCAGCTTCATCGCGCCATGATTGCTTGCGCGCCGGCATCGACAATTGTTTACTCACCTGCCCCTGCGGTTGTTGATCGGAGAAATGCACGCTCCCATCTTTGTCTGTCCAGGTATACATTTCAGCCTCGGACATAGAACTCAGGAAGAGAACAGCGGCAAGACTCACAATCACACCAATCGGCTTCATCTGCTC
This sequence comes from Nitrospira sp., assembly GCA_005116775.1. Classification (GTDB taxonomy): domain Bacteria; phylum Nitrospirota; class Nitrospiria; order Nitrospirales; family Nitrospiraceae; genus Palsa-1315. The sequence continues at coordinate 2,283 of SWDN01000032.1, read as the reverse complement.
TGATCTCCTTAGCTGGTGAAACAAGAGAACCTTTTTCAATAAGTCAGAATGGCTGCCCCTTAGTCTCGCCTTGCAGGGGAGAAGTCTTCGTCCCTGGCAAAGCTATAAAAGTACCGCCTGAATGCATCCTCTCGACATGCCGCCGAATCGCCAAGGCGGCAGGCGGCTATGTACAAACTGGTAGCCTTCCACGAATGAATGATGAGGTCATTCATGGTTACCGTACGGCCCGGCTGGGGACACCAATTAGTGAGATTTTGCGCCGCAGCGGTAAGGGGCATAGAACTTTTAAGCCATTGTTGATCCGCAGTGAGAAACAGGCGCTCACCCTCGCTTTTGTTCACAGGGCGGTCAACGCCTAGGAATTCGACCAGTCCTGCGGCAATGGCCCGACTATTCGGATCTCCCTTTTGAAGAAGGTACTCCGGTGACTTCAAACAGGCTTTGAAATAGTCCGGGAAGGGAGCTTGATCGAGATTTACGGTCCCTGAGACCGCAGCAACCTGACCGGCAAGTGCCTGGCATCTTTCCTTGATGCTGTCATTGCGGTTCGCTTGTGCACCGGTGCAATACTGCTCATGGATCTCACGCGCGCGGGCCGGCTGCCCGACGGCAACTTCGGCGGCGCCCAATGCGAGACAGGCCGTGGTTCGGCCCATGCCGCACAGTTCTTGGAACAGGCTCTTTGCCTTATCGAACTGCCCCATCCCAAAGTGGCGCTTCGCCTGACTCCATTGGGCATCGCCGGCGAAATCGGGACAAGCCCGTTGTTCTCCAAGCCCACAGGCCTTCTTATAGAGCAGGGCCTGCTTCACCTTGGCCCATGCGGTGGTCTGATATGAGTATGTTCCGCCTCCACCAGAGTGCCCCACATCTGAAGCGGCTTGTAACAGGGCTTGAGGCACATCCATCCCCTGCAGTTGTGCCTGGAGAAATGCGCGCTCAGCCTGCGCAAAATCGACTGGGCCGTCCATGCCAAAAAACTTCTTGAGCCCCTCTCCAAACAGTCGTTTCCCCGGGTCAGCCTCTTGGAGAAATGCTTGAGGCAACTTCAATTTCTCTCGAACCCCATCGGGCAACGGCGCATGCACCAAATTCGTATTCGGAGGCAACGCACCCACGAGCGTCGCTGGAGACATTTCCAAGTGGAAACAATCGACGGGAGACCGTTCACGGTCACAGAGTCTCTTAAACAGGCTTCGCGCAATCGAAGGATCGCCATCGATAGCTTCAGCCCTCACCTGGCCGAAACAGGCCTTGTCTACTCCTTTGGTACAGGCAGAAGCATACAACTGCTTCGCCTCCTGCCACTTGTCTTTCGAGAATCGTTCGTCGGCCACAGCCATGCAGGCCTCGGCATTCCCCTGTTCGCACAATCGGTCTCGTTCTTGCTCATGATGTTTCACCTGATCCAAAAACATTTGGATCAGATCTTCCTGGCTGCTGCCTTCATACATCCGCTGGTAGGCCTCCGCCACGGCGCGCGTCCTCTCCCCCAATTCGCGCGTGATTCGCTCCATCTTTTCCGGATTGGTCCGCTGTAACGACCGCTCTGCCTGTTGCAGCATGCCCATCTTTTCCGTTATGCGTGGGATCAACGCACGTCGACTTTCCGGATTCGCCTGAGCCAACGTTGCTTGAAGTTCTTCGATCTCGCGCAGCACCTGTTCAAAATCGACGGCGGGTTCGTTGGAGGCGGTCCGTACTTGCGCTGGCTGGGCTGGGCGAACATCAGCAGTCGCCACGTCCACCCTCGTACTCTGGGCCACAACCTGACCTGGTACGCTGTTCTTGCAAGCTCTCCGCACCGTGCCATGAGCAATCTCATTGCAGAACACAGGCGTACGCGCTTGCTGAGCCAAGGCCCGCCAGCAAGCCTCGACCGGCGATCCAATACGATTCCGACAGACATCGACATCCTGCTTCCATTTCGCATAGGAGGCTTTCATGGCTACCGCCCCACTAGGGTTCGGTTCTGAGGGTGTCCAGGGTTCCCGCTGCGCTCTGACGGAGGCCATCCCCCCTTTGTCGGTGCCGATCATCCGATCGCCCTTGATTCGAACGTCTTTACGGTCGCCTGTGCCGTTGTCCTCATCGCCCATGAGAAACACCGTATCCACAAACTCCAAATGGTTTCCGTCGGCTTTTCCTTCAATCGCCAGCGTGGCCGCTGGAGACCCGCTCCATTCCATATACCCGACGAACGTGTGCTCGGGGTTGGCCTCCTCAATCACGAGGATGAAGGGATGCTGCGCGCCCTGGTGCTCCATCGTTCCAGCCCAG
>SWDN01000031.1 GCA_005116775.1 Nitrospira sp. | reverse complement strand
GTCGGTGGATCGCCATGAAATGCAGTTGCCACTATCCTATGGACACGAACCGATGCGATTTCCATGTAGCCGGTCTTGTCGTTTGGCTTTCCAAAAGTCCACTGAGCATTAGTTGGTCGCTGACGCTTGCCCTCGCGGATGTGGCGCAATACTGCGCCTGTCAATGGCGGAGACAAAATGTGCAGTGTGGCGGCGTGATATTGTACCAGTCGGGTTGAGAGAAAGGGGCTGAGAAGCCCCGGTTTGCATGTTGTCTTGTTGCGCGCTGTAAGCCGCGCGTAGCGTAGCGAAGCGTGGTTTACAGCGCGTCGCCGATTTAAGCCTCGGTTGTTGTGTCTCCCCTGGTTGATGATTGTTGGTCTGCGTCTGGAATCTGCTCCGAGCGGCGCCGGGACTTCTTGCTGGTGGCAAGGCGGAAGCTGTCACCGTTCATCTCCAGAATGTGGACGTGATGGGTGAGGCGGTCGAGGAGCGCACCGGTCAACCTTTCCGAACCGAAGACGGAGGTCCATTCATCGAATGGCAGGTTGCTGGTAACCAGGGTGGCACCGCGTTCATAGCGCTGGCTGAACACTTCGAAGAGCAGCTCCGAACCGACAGCGGTGAACGGCACGTAGCCCAGTTCATCGACGATCAGCAGCTTGACAGTGTTGAGATGCTTTTGCAGGGCCCGCAGACGGCGTTCGTCGCGGGCTTCCATGAGTTCGTGCACGAGAGCGGCAGCCGTGGTGAAGGCAACACTGTATCCCTTCTGGCAGGCGGCCAGTCCCAGGGCCAGGGCAGCGTGGGTCTTGCCGGTACCAGAGGGCCCAAGCGCAATGCAGTTCTGACGCTGGTCGATCCATTCGCAGCGCGCCAGCTCGAGAACCAGTGCCTTGTTGAGCGAGGGCTGAGCGGCGAAGTCGAAGGTATCGAGGCTTTTGGTTTGAGGAAAGCGCGCCAGCCGGATGCGACGCTCGACATTGCGCCGTTCGCGGTCGATGCGCTCGAGTTCGCACAGCCGCAGCAGATAGCGCGGGTAGTCAGCGCGGTCCTGGGCTGATTCCATTGCGACCTTGTCATACTCGCGTGCGAAGGTGGGGAGCTTCAGGGCCTTGAGATGATTGCCGAGCAGCACCTGGGGAGTGACAGTTGTCAGCACTGGGGTGTCGTGGGACATCGTCATGCTGATATCCTCTCTGCCGATGGGATCAAGCCTGGGCTGGCAATGAGCCCGAGGTAGGCACGGGGGTCTGTTGTGCCAACCGTGGCGGCCGGCAGATAAGGATAGAATGTCAGATCAAGCCGGGCCGGCCGGTTCTCCAGCCGGGCGAGCAGCAGCATCTTCACCGCATCGAAGCTGATGGCGCCAAGCCGGAGCGCCTCGGTGACGGCGTGTTCGACCTGATACTGGTGGAAGTTCTCCATCAATCGCAGCACCTGGATAAACTCGCGGCGTCCGGCATTGCCCATGCGGGCTTCCATCAGCCGCCGCAGGCGATGAATGCAATCGGCGAGCTGCCAGCCGTCCAGGGGTGCTGCCTGATCGAGGGCCCGGCTCTTGTGCTCCAGCAACGCCAGATAATGCAGGGGATTGCTGATAAAATCAGCTGTGGTGTAACTGCGGGCATGGACCGCAATGGTCTCGCCACGACAGGCGATCTCCACTCGCTCGACATAGCCCTTAACCAGTACCTCCTGATGGCCATAACGCGTCGGCACCGAATAGTCGTTGTTGCGGTAACGCACCAGCGAAAGCGAGGAGACGCGGGTGGCGACCTTGTGGCAGGCATCATAGGGCACTGGTGGCAGGAGCATGAACGCCGCCGCGTCCGCCTGCAGGCGCTCGCCAATGGTGATCGTATGGCCACGAAGGATCGCCTGGCGCCGTTTGGTGCAGGCATCACGGAACCGGGCATTGAGGGCGTCAAAACTATCGGCGACAGGCAAAGGCGTCATGAAGTTCCGTCGGGTATAACCAACCAATCCCTCCACCTTGCCCTTGTCATTACCCTTGCCAGGCCGGCCGAACCGGTCGTCGAACAGGTAATGGCTCTGCAGTTCTGCGAACATCTGCGAGCGCAGGCGCTGCGCATTCTTTGCTCCACTGGCCTTGACGATTTTGGCCACCGCCAGCCGGGTGTTGTCGTACAGGATCGATTGCGGCACGCCGCCGAAAAAATCGAAAGCCGCAACATGGCCATCGCAGAAGGCTTCCGCTGTCTCGGCCGGATAGGCCTTGACGAAGCAACCGTCCGAGTGCGGCAGATCCATGCAAAAGTAATGGAACCGGACCTTCTTGCCCGCAATGTAGCCATCGGCTTCGCCAAAGTCCGCCTGGGCATGCCCCGGACGATGGCTCAATGGCACGAACATCTCGCGGGTGCGCAGCGTTGCCTGCGCCACGTACTCCCGCACAATCGTATAGCCGCCGGAAAATCCCCGTTCATCCCGCAGCCGCTCGAATATCCGGTGTGCCGTGTGGCGCTGTTTTTTGTGGACGCTGCGGTCACCCTCGATGACCGCATCGATCCATGCCATGTACGGCCCCAGCTTCTTCGACAGCGGGCGTTCACGCCGCCGGTAACCAGGCGGAATCGAAAACTGAAGCATCTTGGCAATCGTGTTGCGGTGAACACCAAAGCGCCGCGCCGCTTCCCGCCGGCTCAGTCCCTCAACCATCACCGCACGTCTGATCTTGGCATAAAGTTCCACTGTAAACATCCTTCCAGCCCCTCAATGCCATTCCATGACAACGAGTAGGCCTAGCAGGACCGGTACACTTTTGCGTCGCCTTCAGGCGCCGCAACAAAAGCCGGTTCAGTGGTACACTTTGCTCCCGCGATTTATACCCTGGAGCTTTGCTGCAAATGCAGCGGGAATGCAGCGGCAGGGGGGACCCCTGAAGTCCAGGCACCGACTTGTCAGATTATAATATAGGAATTTATTCGCATAAAAAGCATCGCGATCCGGGCACTTAAAATACCTCGGAAGAGGGTGGACAGAACATGATAAAATGGAAGATCCATGCGCTCTTGCCGGCGAAGAGCCGATTTTACATGGTTTTTCTGATCCCACGGGGACAGAGAAGTGATGAATTCTAGGGGCCAGGCGCTGTCAGCCAGATCCGTTTGCAAAGCTTGCCCGCCTTGGCGGTCTTGCGCACTTCCACCCAGCGAGGATGATTTCCATACTGCAGATGGCCCATCCACTGTCGGCGCCCTGCCGGCGGGGGTGCGCCTTTTTCCTTCTGCCATACCGTTGTCCGACCGCGCCGGAGTGATGACAAGGTCGGGTTGCT
>SWDN01000030.1 GCA_005116775.1 Nitrospira sp. | reverse complement strand
CGGGGCTTTGCCTTTGTTGAGATCGTTGGGAGTGACAGGTGCGCCCACGTAAACCCATTCCCGGTAACCGACAGGTTGCTTGAGCTCACCGTCACGGTTCATCGTAAAGAAAGGCTTGGCTGGGTGCTCTGCGTGCCCTGTGGTTGGGCCAATGACGCACAAAACTGCGATGCTCAGCCACATCGCGGTTTGAACTCTAAAACAGAGATGTCGAAGGTCTGTGATTCTCACGGTCATCCTCCTCTAGAAAGGTTAGCTTGAATCAACACGTTCAGCGGTATATCGACAGCTGTGCCAATACTGTCAATCTAGTACCCTATAAGCTTGGTCGCTTAACCATCCGCTTTATTACATGGACTATGGCCAGAGGGTGCATTATTGGCAAAGGATAAACTGGTCAAAATGGCTCACTCTGGATAATTGAATTTCAGGCCTGGCGTCTCCCTATCCCACCAGTCCAAGCTCGCTCGCGTTTCTTCTGGGATGGGGGCTACCTGATATTCGACAAGGCTTCTACATCGTTCAAGGCGATGGTGTCGCCTTCTGTATTGATGAGGCTGTGCCGCCGAAGATCGCCGATCGCGGTGGATGCCGTCTCGCGAGTCGAGCCAATCAACTCCGCCAAGTCTTGATGAGTCAGCGCGATGGTTAACCGTACGCGATTCTTGCTGCTGTCAGGCGCGCCGAAACGCGTGCCGATTTTGAGTAAGACACGAGCCAATCGACCGCGTGCCGTGAGAAAGAGCACGTCCGAAAGACGATTGTCGAGTTCGGTCAGCCGGTCACCGACCAACTTGGTGATGCGGAACGATAATTTAGGGTTACGCTCGGCGAACCGGAGGAGGGCCGATTTCGAAATCCAGCACACGCGTGAGTCTTCGAGCGTTTCCGCGATCCATTGTCGAGCTGGTTCGTCAGCCAGAGAGGTTTCACCGAAGATTTGACCAGGGCCGAGGATCGCAACGGTTAGATTCTGCCCGTGATCAGACGGACGGGTCAGGCGGACAAGGCCGTAGTGGAGTTTGTACACCGTGTCGCTTGGATCGCCGACTCGGTAGATCGGGGTGCCCGACCTGTAGTCGCCAGCGGACATTTCGCGATGAAGCTCGTCTTGTTCCTGGTCTGAGAGGACCTCGACAAGAGAAAACTTGTCCAAACACCAGATGAGTCCATCTTGCGAGCTTTCCCGTTCAGTCGTCATCGCCGGACCATCTCCTTATCTTTTCCAAGAAGAAGTATAGGATTCTCCTGACTCATGTGTAAATGCATATGCACTCTTTTTTCTCTTCTAGTCTTTCTGCTTGCAGAATGCGCATCTGTTACACGGGGCAAGTAGGGGAACAGAACAAGGTTGTTAGGACTCGACGGATGTGGGCTCGTGCCCGATGGAGCCGGACGTACAGATTGGTCTCGGTAATCCCCAACGACGCGCAGACGTCTTTCACCCCGACTCCTTCCACATCCCGCAGGACCAGCACTGCCTTCAATGTGGCCGGCAATCCGTCGATAGCCATGTTCATGGCGTGAATCGCTTGCCGATTTGCCAACAGCTTTTCAGGCGTGTGAGCATTCCATGGCTGTGAGAGAGCGGCCCAGTGGCGAGTCCATTCACCTATCTGTGGAATGCAGGATGGGCTCATCATCTCTTGAATGTCGTTGCCACTCGCTTCAAAGGTTGAGAACGACAGATGCCGACTTTCACGCACTCCGCGATCCTTGGCTTTGTGAACCAAGATGCTGAAGATCCACGTCTTGAGCGAGGATCGCCGTTCAAAACGGTGGATTCCAGTGATGACCGCCATCCAAGTCTCCTGAACAACTTCTTCCGCAATGTCTCGATCGGCCACATATCTCAGCGCCATTCGAACCATCGAACGGTGAAGCTTGCCGACCAAGGCTGTGAAGACTTCCTCGTTACTCCGAGGCCCCGATTGAACGATGTCTTCGTTTCTCTTGAGTCCGTCACCGGTGAAGCGGCTCATCGCCGAGCATGTTCCGAATTGACGGCTACGGTGTGCCATAGCCCCGCTTTAGCAGACGTTGTTCCGCATCAAGCCAATGCTGGAGATCGTGCCCCGGCGCACAGCCAGATTCCTGATATAACTGGTAGGCGAGTTCGCGAATCTCTTCCTCACTCGGCTGTCCCTCTTGTCTGGGAGGCCCGGGGGGTGGCTCGTGTTTGTCACCCGACGAATGCTTCATGCGGTCCTCCCCTTTGAACGACGTGGTGCGTGTACGATTGGTCGATGCAAGATTCACGAGGACAGTATGGCAAGCCGCGCCAGCGAGAGTCTGTATCATTTGATACAGTAGTTGTACCTAGATGAGAAAAACGGCGTATGTCTTTGCGCTTGAGTCAGAAAACCCCATGGGGGAACCGGGCCTCTTGCGCAAGAGGCCCGGTTCCCCTCCATCGTGGGCAGCCGGTGGGCTACTGCACATCAATAGTGATCGTGTGGGTCGCCGCGACGAGGTCGTGATCCTTCGTGGCCCCAGTCACGGTGATCTGATGTTTCCCCCTACTCAGGCCTTTGAACATTCCCTGGAAGCCCTTCTGATATTCCTTGTCTAAAAAGACGTGGGCATGAGCGGCTTGAGTGCCCTTGACCAATTCGTACTTGAGGTCGAAGCTGTCGGAGACCTTGTCCCCGTCCTTGGGGGAGGTAATCGTAATTTTCGAACCATCCTCAGCCGGTTGACCTGCCGCATAGGTCGACATTCCGCCGAGATAGGCCACAGCCGCAATCACGAGCCCTAACAATCCCAT
>SWDN01000003.1:514873-515398 GCA_005116775.1 Nitrospira sp. | reverse complement strand
GTCTCAGAAGGCCCTGGTTGGACACGCGCAGTGGGTGACCATCTAGCCAGCCCTCAAGGGAGAGGGTAGATACGAAGTGCTTGTTCGCTCCGTCCATCGTGAGGGGTGAGGCGTAAGGGGGTAGGGGTATGTGGTGAGGCGCGAGGATCAGATCGGTGCAAAGTGCGGAATTCAGCGAGGCGTTCAGCTTGAACAATCAGAAAAGATTTCCGCCCCCTTTGTTTTGCTCTCGTTCAACCACATAAACCAGAAAGACCAGATAAACAAGATGGCCCAGCTCTCCGCCACGCACCGCGAAACGGTTCGGGGTATCTGATCATTTCCATTGGTCCGAGGTGAGGTGCAAGGTCAAGCAATGTTCCTCATCTCTTTGCCGTTTCCGTTGGGGTTTATCAAGGCTGAGTTATCAATCTTGTGTAAAACTGGATCATCCCCGGAAGATGTCTAAGTCTTTCGGAAAATGCGATAGCCTCATTGCGCCTACCGTGTTGGACTAACTTGTTGAGTATTGACATGAGCCTATCC
>SWDN01000003.1:503028-514773 GCA_005116775.1 Nitrospira sp. | reverse complement strand
GTATTGACATGAGCCTATCCTCGAAGTCGTAGTCGGGGATGTGCGAATCAAGAAAGGCTTTCATCACGACACTGACTTCAGCGATGTTTTCGTCTGATAGTCGATCAAGCTCTTCCAGGAAGTAGTGATCATAGTAACCAACCTTCACATGGGGCGCCACAGCTAACAACAAGTCCGTCTCTCTACTTGTGAGAGATTGAAGATAGCAACTCAATCGGCTGAGACTAGATAATAGCCTTTTCGGAGGCTCTGCAAGGGTACGACTCCAAGTTATGCATTGATCCAAAAATTGAAGTATTCGCTTAACCTGATCGGGGGGTAGCTGTTCATTTCTAAGGCTCCAAAACCAACCAGCCGCTTCATCAAGATCGTCTGCTCGCCCCGAATCAAAGAGATTGCTAAATCTAGCGGAGTCAAGCTGCTCAAGGCCGCGGAGGTAAGCCAAGGCAACTCGCTCTATGAGTCTCCCTCGGACATTTGTGTCCGGGATTTCTTCGTTCAATGCCAGATCGATTACCCCAGTTTTCACGAGAAGATCATATATCGAATCTGGCACTGTTAGGTGGGCTAGGCCGTCAAGGGCACATCTGAAATTGTCTCTAAATTCTCGGGGGAATATCTTCTCAATGCTTCCATGTAACCAATCACTATTTATGTAGTCCAGATTTGTCAGGTAGTATCCTGCCAACGTTGAAAATTCAAAATTCGCGTTCTTGCACAGAGCAAGCTCAGCCTCAAAAGTGGGTTTCATCGCAGTCCACACACTGGCATGTTCTTTACGATTCTGATCGCTCACGCGACATTCTCTAAGTGAATGGATAATGAGGGCTTCAATCGTTTTGCCCCTCGGCCAATTAATTGCCTGGTCCGTTGCATTGGACTTTGGTGCCTCGGTTTGCATCTCTAAATTTTCAAGCAATATCCCAAGAACCGCCCATGTTTTCGGCAACAGGTCAGGGGAGTAAGCCGTCTTGTCGTCTAGCGTACCTGCTTTGATAAAATCAGCGATGACTGGTGGAATCCAATCTCGGTTCGGGGTGTGGTTTTGATCTTCAGCAACTTGCTCCGTCCAGAACTCTGGTGTTGCGATCAATTGCTCAAAGAAGCGGATTAACTCCGGCCACGCAGTCTTCCAGTCGACAGGTTGTTGCTCTTCACCAATACGTACCAATAGCCGTTTGAATCCCTCAATAACTCCATACTGGAATGGGCGCTTCGCGCTTACGAATGTTGGTAGGAGTCGGAGGAATGTTTGAGGCGCCAGTGAGACAGTTTCTTCCAATGAGTCCACGAGTGCACTTGTCGTCGGCCCTCGCCAGGTATCCGGTTCCTGAAAAGCATTGAGTCTTTCGATGATATTCCCATGCTCTGCAAATGCGAGCAATTCTTGGCTTTGGTAAGGGGACGGGCCTGGCCCTGTGTGGAATTCCATGTAGGAATGGAACTCAGGGTGCGGGGAATATCCCCCCAGCGTTTGATCCACAATTAAACTGTTGAACCACGTGTCCACGGGCTCATATCCCTTGCCAATAACAGCAGAAAGCCAGGTCCTCTGAGTGCGCTTCAGTCGCAAATTCTGATCCTCATCATTTGACAACTGACCAAGGTTGCGAATCACCTCAACCGTCTTGGCCTTGTCTTCCTGGGTAAATGCACCAAAACGCTCTCGTAGCAGGCAGTAGAGTTCATGACGATGACCCTCTCTGAAAAGTTGCGGATTGACGAGTGCACTGTATGTGCCACTCAATGTATCCCACCGATGGTTCATGACATGAATGCCAATGCGCCGAAGGATTTCAGATTCGTCGCGCAATAGCACTTCGGTAAATGACTTGGCGGCTGATAGATCACGATCAATCCAGCTCAACAGAATATCCCTGAGGCCCTCCACAAATCGATTCTCAGGTCCGAGCCATTCGTGGTTTTGTGCGTGGTCCTCAATGGCAGGGCGATGCAACCAGCTTGGAAGATCCCGATGTTCTTGGCCATACGTTTCGCGTAGCCGTTCCACCATGATTTCTGCAGCTTTCTTCCCACCTCGATCGCCGAGCCCTTTCGTATGATGCATGATCAGTTCTTTGAGCCAGTGGTTCTCGACAACGGTGACCGGCTTCTTTTGATCTCGTCCAAGAGCCCGGTCGTCGATCCAAACAATGGCCGTGCAGTGACGAAGAATGACGCAGGCTTTATTCCAATCGTCAGGTGACTCGCTTTCCAGAAATCGGCGCAGCGCACCTCTATCAAGCGCATGGCCCACCATGCCTCTATCAAATCTCCCTTCCAGCCATTTAGGAATTAAACCAAGGTCGGCCTCTGTGACAGCGGCAGTCGGTACCAGGCCAAGAATCTCAGCAAACTTTCGATTTGTATGGTAATTGTCAGATTCGCGAGCCTGGCTAACCGTCTTCACGACATTCAAGACTTTGGTCGCAAGCTGTAGGTCTTCCCTCTCTCCGGACACCTTTGCCACGGCTACTAGGTAATCTAAGGCACTCCAATAGGGAATTCGGACAAATCCAGGCTCTCCTGCCGCAACAGGCTCGGGGTTATGGCCCGGGTCGAAAAGTCTCGCCTCAGCAAGAACGTCGAAAAACCTCTCGAACTCCGGCCGCTTGAGAAGCAAGTCGAAACCGCTGCGTGCATGTTCAGCGCTCTTAGTCATGAGGGCAATGAACGATTCTTGCTTTGCCGTGAGTTTATTCATTCAGCAAATCTCCCATTTCCTTAAACTCCTGTACGTATAATGGGTTTGATGCTGGGGCAGCACGTGCAAACTCTTCCAAAACCTCTAGAATTTGATCCCAGTCCTTGTGATCCCGAAGAAATGGAATGAGCTGAATTCCACATTCCTCAAGATAGTATCGTGTCAGACTCCGCATCAATTCATGCTCGTGGGAATAGAAGCCTTGGAGAAGGTAATGCTTGGCCTCATACGGTCCAGTACCGTAAGGGTGCCGAGCCTTAAGGATGACGTACTCGAGGATCTCGAGTTCTTCTAATCCATATCCAATAAATAGGACGGTCTTCTGCTTGAAGAGATACTCGAGAAAAGTCAGAACTCGGTTTTCTTTATCGGCACTTCCAGAAACCCGATCATTTGCGTAATGACCCACATAGTGCTGGGTAGTGAGAATCATGCCAACAGGCTCCACCAGTGAGCCGTGAAGATGAATGACCGTATTCGGTTGATTCAGATTGGCGGGAGTCAAATCATGAACTTTGTGAACTATCCTTCGTGGAGTCGCAGTTGCTGGCGTGGTCGAATCAGGGGTGGCATCGACTGCCACAGTGGGTAGTTCAATTTCTTCATCGAGCCATTCGTCATAATTAGTCGTGACGAATGTTTTTCCAAGGCTACAAAGACTTCCAAAGAGCCTCTTCCCCTTAGCGTTATCTTTTTGCCCTGAAGGGTGTAACAGCTTACGAAAGTTGATTTGAGTCGCGTATTGCTTTTCGAGCCCAAGTGCGATCGATAGTTTCACACGCGGATTGAGGTGACGAACCTGAGCAAGTTGCTTATGAGAAAATTTTCCTGCCTCGACTAGGCAGAGGAGCGCTCCGTCTGCAAATTCTGACCAGCCGGGGCACCCTGCGATTCGTGATGCTCCTGCGCCGACAAATGGTATCAAGGTTCCTCGCTGGGAGGCCTCACGGAGGCCATCGGGAATGCGAGGGATGGGAAGGATATCTTCGCTCATGGTACCTCAAAAGATACGCCATCCAGCGAAAGAAATCATTCGATTGGATTGGGAGATAGGTTGTTATGCCCCCAGCTGTGCACCTCCTTCGAGTTTTCTTCTCGCTCTTTTCACTTGGCATTGATGGGGAGGCTTGGCGATTTCCCAACGTGCGCGCGTTCAACGAGGGGAGTCTGCGACCGCGCGTTGCGCGAGCACAGGAGACTCTCGATTCTTTCCTCTCCCAGCTGCTCTCGCCGCATTCTTCTCGTTTTTCCCGGGAGGAGTGGCCAGGTTGCCCTTGGCTGCGCGCATCGGACGAGCACATTCCTATCGTGCGCGTTCTGCGAGCAAGAAGGGCACCTGGCTGCTCCTCCTTCTTCTTATTGCTGAATCGCCGAGAGCCGCCACTTCCCTTCTTGAATTCGCATGAAGGTCCAGGCTTCGCCGGATTCCGTCGGTATCTCTTCGCTGCCTTCGACGAGATAGCCTGGTTCTCCGTGCTTCTTCGTCAGAGACAGGTTGTAGTCACGGGCGCTCCAGCGAAGCCCTGCCGTCACGTATTGCCTCGCCTGTTCGGTCCAGACCTCCAGGACTTCAGCACGGAGGAGCACCACATCTTCCACATGGTTCCGGATGTCCTGACTAGTATTGTCGGCGAGGGCAGCGCTGAAATAATTCAGCATCTCTGGCGTGACGAGCTGCCGCAACTCGGTCAGATCCTGGTTGCTCCAGGCCTTTTGCACATCGATCAGGAGTTGCTGAAAATCTGCTTTGTCAGCGGAGGTCACACTATCGATCGATAGGTTCTGTCTGGTTGAGGCGGATCGCTTTGTCGGCAGATTGTCGTTGGACGGGTCGCGGCCTGTGATCCCGGAAAAGTTAGGGAGAGAGGGCCGTTGTATTTTCAAGAAGTAAAAAACTGTCAGAGCCGCCACGAGCAGGAGAATCAGAAGAATTCCGGCGGAGCTGAGATCTTGGGTGGTGTTATTGGTTTCGGGAGCAGGCGTATCGGCTTCGGTGGTTTGCGCGCTGCTGTTCGTCGCTCTGAAGAGCATATCGCCAAATAATAATCCGGCGAATCCAGGGGCGAGCCCAGCCGATAGGGGAGCACGTTGCAGAATGACGGTCGTTGTGTTCAAGGCAAGCACCTCATTATCGGTCTCGTTGAGTGCATCATGCGCCCAATGCCGTATCCTAGCAACAATAGCTCTTTGAAGATGAAAGATTTACTGTTGGTACTGGAGGGGGCTAGCAACGCTGAAGAGTCACTTGAGGTATTGATGTGAAACAGCCGAATATCATAGATTATGATGATGCTAATTTTTGAGCAGCTTGGATGGCGAGTTCCTCGGGTATGAGGTAACGCCGTGGCCCCAAGATCGCCGTACCGATGCGCACGGTGGTTGCGCCTTCGGCGATGGCATTCTCCATGTCTTCCGACATGCCCATGGACAGCGTATCGAGTTCGTAGCCATCTTTCTTGAGTCGGTCATACAGTTCCCACAGCATATGGAACTGGCTGCGCTGCAGGGCCGTGGCAGTCGTGAGTTCAGGGACTGCCATCAAACCGCGCAACTTCAAACGAGGCAGGCGAACGACATGGGCTGCCAGCTGGGCCAGCTCTTCGGGCACGACTCCGCTTTTACTTGCTTCTCCGCTCACGTTCACTTGCAGACAGATTTGCAACGGCGGCAACGATTCGGGCCGGTCTTTGGCCAGGCGGTCGGCGATTTTTATCCGGTCCACACCATGAACCCAGACGAAATTTTCTGTAATGCGTTTGGTCTTGTTGCTTTGAATCGGACCGATGAAATGCCACTCGATCGGCAAGTCGGTGAGGGCCGGCATTTTGGCCAGCGCTTCCTGCAGATAGTTCTCGCCAAAAATCTTTTGTCCTGCGTGCCAGGCCTCCCGTACTCGCTCGGCAGGCTGGGTCTTACTCGCGACCAGCAGCGTGATTTCATCCGGTGATCGACCGGCTGATTGCGCTGCTCTGGCGATGCGGTCTTTGACGGCCTGCAAGCGCGAGGCGACTGTTGTGATCTGCTCCATTAGCGGTACAGGTGCTCCCGCGTGAGGGGCATGGTGTTGTTCAGTCCGTTGGTAAAGAGGACATGATAGAGCCGCATGTCTCCATAGCGAAAGTTGGCGACGCAACCGCTGAGAAACATCCGCCACATGCGCACGAAGGAGGCATCGTACATCGCTTCGATCTTTTTGGCGTGGACCTCGAATCGCGCACTCCACTCCTCAACCGTTCGCGCGTAGTGCGGGCGCAGATTTTCGACATCAGTCGGAATGAGTTTGGCTTCGCACATGGTCCGTACGATTTCGTCGAGCGGGGGAATGTATCCGCCGGGGAAGATGTATTTCAACGTCCAGGGATCGCCAGGCACCGGCAGTTCTTGTCCGATGGTGTGGAGCAGCCCGATACCGCCGGGATTCAAGATCGACTTGACCTTCTCCATAAATGTCGGAATGAATTGCTTCCCCACATGTTCGAACATGCCGATGGAGACGAATTTGTCGAACGTGCCTTCGATCTTTCGATAATCCTCGAACACGATCGAAATCTCTTTTGCCAGGCCCTGGCGCTTCACGAGATCGACTGCGTACTCGACTTGTTCTTTTGACAATGTGCAGCCGACGCCGCGCACACCATAATGCTTCGCGGCGTAGATCAACATGCCGCCCCAGCCGCAGCCGATGTCGATCAGTGTTTCTCCTGCCTTCAGCTGAAGTTTCCGGCAGATGTGTTCGTATTTCTGTTGCTGTGCTTGTTCGAGGGTGTCGTTCTCATAACGGAAGTAGGCGCAGGAGTAGGCCATGCTCTCGTCAAGCCACAGTTTGTAGAAGTCGTTTCCGCGATCGTAATGGTGCGCAACGTGTTTCGTCGAACGCGACAGTGTGTTGAGCGATGCCTGGCGCAGGTGCTTGATGGCGAGCTTTGCTTTCAACCCGATGGGTAGATTGAGGAACGCGGAGTCTGCTCCGAAGCGGAGGAGTTGTACGAAGTCGCCTTCGACTTGAATATCTCCTGCCATATACTCTTCGCCGAAGCCCAACGATCCGCTTTCAAGTATGTGCTCTGCAGAACGCTTTGTGGCTAAGGTGAGGATGAACTGCGGCTCGCCCGTGCCGTACGATTTTTTTACCCCATCCCAAAAGTGCACCTGGAACGACACGTCCCGCGCATGACCGCTCAGCGTTTCGAAGAGTTGCTCGAAAGTTTTTCGCATGGTCATCCCCTTCTGGGTGATAGGGCGTTGCCTGTGCGGGGTGGCTTGAACACCTTCATGAGGCTCTGCCGGAATGCCTGTGATAAGCTCTTTCTTCGGTTCTTGTCAAGATGCTCATGCGGATCAGGCTGGTGTGAAGACGCAACACTGGTCGTCTTGGTTATGTCGAACGCGTGGGGGTTGTTTTTTATCCGAAAATAGCCGACAATGCGACCCGTTCGTCACACAGTGACAGAAATAAACCGGTCAACTCAACCAATAACAACACAAGAGGCGAAACGATGAAATTACATAAGATATTGTTGATGGCGGTTGTATTGATTGTCCCTGCCAACGTCTGGGCATATGGTGAGGGTGGCGGGAGCAATGGTGCAGGGGTGTGTGCAAAAGTGAAATTTTCAGAATTCTCGCCGATCAATAATGCAGAAGTGGCTCCAAAGTCTGGTTTTTCATTTTATGCATCTGAATATACCGTTCCGAAGAGTATCAAGGTGACGATCAAAGGTCACTCCATTCCACTCACCGTGGTTGAGAAACAAAATGGGTTTAAGGTTACCGGCAAGCTTCCTGACGGCCTCAGCGGCACCTTTGCAAAAATTAACATTGAGGCGAGAGGCATCGCTCAATGTGAAGTCGCCTACGGATGGCTCGTAAAAGTGACTCAATAGTTCCCGTATGCTGTTGCATGTGACGATTTGAGATGGTTGGTTGGGAATCGTCATCGACGGGCCGACATGTTTTCCCGAAAAGTTAAAGGGGGTCGCGTCATGCGACCCCCTTATCGTTTCTAGCAGTCTGCGGAAAATCTCCCTGTTCACCCTTCGACAAGCTCAGGGCGAACAGTGATAGCGCTGAAGATCAAGGGCTTATCCCATTCGTGGTGAGCTTGTCGAACCACAAATCGAGTTTTTCAGCAGCCTGCAAAGAAGTTACTTGCGCACAGTCGCTCCCACGTAGCGTGGTCCTTCTGTAAGCATCCAGCTTCCACTACAGGGTTTATATTCCTATGAGTGGCAAGGAATCAGGCTCCCGCGAGGGGAGCGCTGAGCTTGTCCTGATGATGGTCTTTGCGCAGAGAGAGGTGAGACTCTACGGATGCCGGTGATCCGCTACGAGCGGATCACCGGCTATTGTTCACGTTCTACTGAGGAAAGGCTTTCGGCTCTTTGGCTTGCTGCCATCCTTCGCCGTTCAGGGTGCGAAGGAATGCCACGAGATCAGTCTTCTCTTGGTCCGTGAGTTCGAGTGGGAGGACCAAAGGATCCTGGTGAGGATTCTTGATGGTAACGGCCAAGATCTACTTTATTGTCGTCCCAGCCGATGCCGAGGTTGTGAAACTTTTCGTCGGTGAAGTTGAATCCGGAATGGCACTTTGTGCAGCGAGCCTTGTCCCGGAATAGGAGAAGGCCACGTTGTGCCGCTTCAGGAATTGCTCCTGCTTCCTGTCCCTGGTCGAACTTGTCCGCCGGGCTGTTGCCGGAGAGGACTGTGCGTTGGAAGCTGGCGATAGCCTTGCCCACGTTGCCGATTGTGATCTCATCGCTGAAGAAGGCTTCCATGAAGAGTTTCCTGTAGCCGGGGATCTTCTTCATCTTTTGAACCATCAAGTCATGGCTGGTAAACCCGTGCTCGATTGGATTCGTAAACGGCCCGATCGATTGGTCTTCCAACGTTGCAGCCCGACCGTCCCAAAATTGCGCGCTGCTGAACACTCGATTGAAGGATACCGGTGCGCTACGACCGCCCTTCTGGCCTCGGATACCTGCGGAGACCGGCATGCCGTCTGTAAACGCAAATTTTGCCATGTGGCAACTTGCGCAGGCGATGGTGTTATCCGCCGACAGTCGCTTGTCAAAGAACAGGATCCGACCTAACTCGACTTTTTCGACTGTCATAGGATTGTCGGCAGGAATAACGACGGCACTCTCTTCCAGGCCGAAAGGAATTTTGAGCTTGTAGTCGGTTGCCGTTGCGGCCCAGGGCGACAGCATCGCCACTGAGCTGATCGCTAAGGCTCCGAGAAAGCTCTTGCGTAACAGAGAAGACCCTCCGAGCGTTGCCTGTCGGAGTTCGGTGTTCGGTACGGCTGGCTTCATTGTGGCTCCTTTCGTTTGGGTGGTCATGACCTACTGGCGTTGTGTGTGATCGGGTTTCAATCTTTCCTGATTGTCAGCTGCGCGGGATCGAAGTATCCGAGGCTCCGATATTGAGGGGTAGATTTTCATGGCGCGAATCGTAGCGATCATGTTCTTTCTTTGCAAGCTCTTTTTTGATCTCCCTGATGTTAACACAGAGTTTCCGAACCCTGCCTTTCGACATGTAGATGACTTGGACTCTAACCGGTCAGATACGGCAATGTCGTATTGTCCTTGAATGATCCTGTGAGGCTCCTCTTGGTCATAGGCTGGATGGGATATGAAGGACTCGGGGTGACTGAGTGGGACGGCTAGAAAGAACGCGTATATTGCCTGTTATGCTCAGCAGCGCGTCGCTAACTCTTGATTATTCAAGGTCTATCGCTCGATCTTCCGTTGTTCTGCCGTATCAATAGGAGATAGTCAGGGGGTCATCCTTCCGAAGCACGGGCTTTTTCTATCAGCGCAGCAAGATCGGGCGGAATTGGCATGCTTTTGAATGGAGTCACATTTGTGCCGCCTGTGTTTCCCTGAGGCACCAGACCGAGAACAGTGCCTATGGAAGCGCCGACGATCCGAAGCAGTTGACCCAGACACTCTCGAACATCGCTCTGGCGAATACTCCAGAGGAACATATGCCAATGCACGCGAACATGTTCAACCGTCGATGTTTGTCCGAGAATGTGAGCGCGCTCCAGGTGCGAGAAGGCTACCTCTGGTTTTCCTTCTGCTTCGGCCTGATAGGCAGCAAGAATTTCTCTTTCCACGTATGGGCGGATGCGGCGACCGAACTCGCTCACTCACCTCTCCTTGACGCCTCGCTCATGGGACATGAGGAGGCGTTGCTTGGAGACCGAAGGGCTCCACTCCATGCTGCGGGTCTACACACAAATATGATGCCTACCTAGGGGCTACGATGCCACAAACTTTAATGCGACGCCGTTGATACAGTATCGTAATCCCGTCGGCTTGGGTCCGTCCTTGAAAATATGTCCTTGATGACCTTCGCAACGGGTGCAGTGGACTTCGGTTCTGGGAAAGATCAATTTGTAATCGGTCGTGGATTCGACCACTTTTGGGTCGATCGGTTGCCAAAAGCTGGGCCAGCCTGTGCCGCTGTCGAATTTATGTTCGGATGAATAGGCCGGGAGGTCACAGCCGGCACAATAGTAGATGCCCGCTCTCTTATTATCGTGCATGTTGTCAGTGAAGGGGCGCTCGGTATTCTCGTGCCGGAGGACTCCGTAGGCCATCGGTGAGAGGAGTTTCCTCCATTCCTCATCGGTCTTCACAACTTTCACGATCGGCCCGATAGTAATGTTCTGTGCCATGAGCAGCCTCCTCATACTGATAGTGTGACAAGACAGCAGTCGATTAACCACCAGCTTCCTTACAACACTCTATCAGGTTGCGTTCCCTACCAGTCAACCGACAGACTTCGGTGAGCCCAGAAGTCTATCCGTCACCCGTTGTTGTTGGGTGTGGCAGTCGTCTTGCGCATCGACCCCGACACGATCTGAAATTCATATAAGCGGCACTCTAGCGGGCCATTGAAGAGGGGAATGCGTTTCGATGGCGCGAGACCGATGAGTTTGGGGACGCGTAAGTCACCGGTAAAGATGTAGGCTCGCCATCCGCTGAATCGCTGTTTCAACCAGTCGCCCAATTTGGGATAGAAGGCATCGAGTTCTTCGGGGCGGCTGAGCCGGACTCCGTAGGGAGGATTGATCAACAGTACGCCCTGTTCAGCCGGAGCCTCAAGGGTGAGCACGTCACTCTGTCTCAGGCGAATATCGATCGAGACGCCCGCTCCCTGAAATGTCCGTTGCGCAATCTTGACCGCGGCAGGATCTTGGTCGGACGCATAGATGGCGGTCGGCGCCTCTGCCAGTTGTTTCAGCCGAGAGACTTCGCGCAGGTGGCCCCAACGTTGGGTATCGTGCATCAGCAAGCGTTCAAACGCAAAAGAACGAGACTGCCCCGGCGCGATTCGGCGCGCCATCAGAGCTGCTTCAAGCGGGATTGTTCCACCGCCGCACATGGGATCGAGCAGTACGTCGTTGGCGGTCCATCCAGCGAGCCGCAACAAGCCTGCTGCCAGGTTTTCTCGCAACGGTGCTTCGACGGATACAATGCGATGTCCTCGCTTGAAAAGCGGTTCGCCAGAAGTATCCAAATAGAACGTGACCATGGACTCATCGAGAAAGGCATCCAGCCGGATATTGGGGTGATGCCTGTCCACAGTCGGTCGCTTGTGGCGCACGGACATAAACTTATCGCACACGGCATCTTTGATCCTCAGTGTGATGAAGTCGAGACTGGTGAGTGGACAACGCTGCGCGCTCACCTTCACCTTGATGGTCTGTGCCGGCGTGAACCAGTCCGGCCAAGCCAGATCATAGGCCGCGCGGTAGACATCGTCTTCCGAGCGATAGGGGGCCTGTCCGACTTCCCAGAGTATCCGGCTGGCAATGTGACTCTTGAGATTGACCCAATACATCGAAGACCAGGGAGCCTGGAAGGCGACCCCGCCGTCGGTCTTCGTGGTCATCGGCACGCCGAGGTCGTGAAGCTCCTGCTCGAGCGTGTTCTCTAACCCGCGCGGGCAGGGTGCAAAGAACCGTAGTTTTGTGCTATCCATGCTCATAATAATGCTTCGTGAGACGTGCGGGACAGGCGAGCCATCCTTTT
>SWDN01000003.1:484749-502928 GCA_005116775.1 Nitrospira sp. | reverse complement strand
CATCGGGAGCTGGCGATAGGCATCCGGGCCGGCAAGGACATCGACAAGCGGTTGGATATCCGTCAGTTCCTCTTTCAGGTTTTGCGCCATACAGCCGAGGACGCCGACGACCAACGGGCGCTGTCGCTTGAGTTTTTTGAGTTCAGATAAGTGCTTGTAGACTTTATTGTGGGCATTCTCACGAATCGCGCAGGTGTTCATCAGAATGACATCCGCGCGCTCGCGCTCGTCGGTAAAGACAAAGCCATCCTGTTTCATGAGCGAGCGAACGAGTTCCGAGTCATACTCGTTCATCTGACAGCCGAAGGTTTCAAGATGCACCTGAGCCGGTGTGGATCTATTCGTCATAGAACAGGCACTCCTCGCATGGGCTGATGATCTTCCATCAGCTGTCCCACTGCCCAACGATCCGACGCTCCGATAATCCGAACTTCCTTCAGGTCGTTCGTGAGGTCGATGGTCGATGACACACCCACTTTCAAGAAGTTTTCTGTCACCCCTAACCGGAAACCATCCTGTACTCCCGACTCAAAAAGAACGGGCACGGTCGAGCCGATATGCCGCTCCGCAAAAGCCAGACGCTTCAGTCGGGACAGCGCGGCAAGTTTCTTCGCCCGTTCCCGAGCGACTGCGATCGGCACCTGGTCAGGCAGCTTTGTGGCAGCAGTGCCGGGCCGTGGCGAATAGGTAAAGACATGGAAATACGAGAAGGGGAGTTCACGCGCGATGCGCAGGGTGTGCTCGAATGCGTCATCGGTTTCGCCGGGGAACCCCACCATCAAATCGGTCCCCAGCCCAAGTTGAGGAATTTTTGCGACTGCCCGCTGGATCAGGCGGACATACTCTTCCACGTCGTACGGACGATTCATGGACGACAGAATGGCATCGTCTCCGCTTTGCAGGGGGATATGGAGGTAGGGACAGAGCTTCGACGAGGATGCCATCAGATCTATGAGGGCGTCCATGATCGTCGTCGGCTCGATCGATGAAATCCTGATTCGTTCGAGTCCTTCGATCTTCTCCAATTGTGCGATCAACCCGACCAGATCGAGATCGCCCTGGCGATATTGCCCGACGTTGACGCCGGTCAGCACAATCTCCCGGTAGCTTCCTGCTGCAAGTATGCTGGCTTCTTGGATCACATCATCCAGGAGGCGACTCCGTTCATGCCCGCGCGCGAAGGGGATGAGACAGAAGCTGCACATCACATTGCAGCCGTCCTGGATCTTGAGCAGTGCTCTGGTTGAGTCCGGTTCGCCATATTCCGGTAGGGAGAAATCTTCCCGGTCGATAGTGCGAGTATGCAGCACTTCCGGGGCTGGTTGCTTTTTCTGGCAGGTTTTTTCAGCATCCTATTTTATTAATTGAGCGTGGGAATCGTAAGAAGTGGAAGGCTGCGGCCCTCCTCTCCGTGAACGAAACGAAATCCTGTTGCCTCAGTGTAGTCGACTGTCACCCGTTCCATCCGTGGCATGCTCAGCCGATCCACAGCAATCGTGAGGCCATCGATCTGCTGAATGTCGTCGTCAGGCTGAGTGGTCGCTTCCAATGTAATACTGAAGCTTAAGCGCGAATCGTCCAGGTCTCGCACAGAAATCCGGACGACTGGGTCTTCGGGGTGATGGACTTGAATGGCTGTCAGTTGTGCGACGGCGGCAGGTGTAAGCGCAATCATAAACGGCACTCCGTGTGGCGAACGATGCGATGAATATCGACCAGGTGATCGTCACGATCGATGGAATAGAAAATCCTCCAGTCCTCGACCGCATATTTGGAAAGGGCTGGCAGGTCTGACGCGATGGGCTCATGGCGCAAGTTCTCGATGTTGGAGGCGATCCATTTGGTCTTATCGAAGAGACGCTGCGCCATCGACAACTCAACCGTTGCAAGATCGGCAATGATGGCTGGGCGATAGGCTAGACGATACCAGGCCATGGTGTCTTTACCATCGAAGACCGAGTTGGCGTGCGACGTCCTCGCCGGATAGTCTTTCCGTACTGGACATCGATTCTTTCAGGCGGGCGCGTAGGCCATTACCGAGTTGGAGTCCAAGATCAGGGTCGCCCAGTAGCTCGCGCAGGCGATCATCGACGATGCCGCGCACGAGTTCTTTGAATTGTTCTTGGGAGAGTTGAGATGGGTCCATGAACGCAGAGGATACGGAGGTGCCGGCCCAAAATGCAACTGAGGAGAAAGTTGCCTACGACAGGCCGGCCTTAAGTTGGAGTCGTTGAATCAGCCCTTGAATCATGAGGTCTAATCGGTTTTGATGCGCGGGAGCCACTGTCAGAAACTCGATGCCGATGCCGGCGGACCCAGACCAACGGACTGTGGCGTTGTCGATCAAGATGGGCTGGGACTCACCTGGAATGTGCAGGTGGAGGGTCAGTTGCATGCCGGTAAAGGGGCTGATGATACTGTCCACGCAGCATCCCTTCGCTGAAAGGTCTCTCACCGATCCCGCATGGCGGAAGCGATTCTGATGCACCAAGGTGCTGGAGAGCGATACGGGGAATCGGAGATGTTTTCTCGTGACCATAGTTAATCGTCGAAATATTTCTGTGGAACGATGTTCACTTGCATTGCGGGGAACTGCTCCAGACGGACCCGTTTCGTTTCCTGCACATCGAGAAGTTCAACACTGAAATCAGTTCAAGAACCGACTGAACTGTGCCGACTTGAACGGCACCGGCAATAGATCGATCCGGAATCTGTAGGTGCCCAGTGAGGCGCGCGCCGCCACCTTCGTGAGGCTAATCGGTGAATGAGTAGTTGTCAAAGGAATTGGAGATTTCAGGTCATCATCACAGCCTGGGAAAGACATCTTGAGGTCTGGCGGGTATCGTTCTATGAGCGGGCTGGCGAATGTTGTACAGAAGAAAGCGGGAGCTTGAGCGATTTGGAGTCAGGCACTGCGGTCACTCTTGGTAGGTTGGCTATATTGCCTGTCTGGATGGTTGCCATTTGATTTTCGATAGAGGCACTTCTAGAATGCCGCCATTGGATTGACGTTGCGATGCCTACCACTGCTGGGTCACGAATATCCGTACAGCGTAAGAAGAAGAGATCCAGGAAGCCTCCGGGTCCGGACGCCTCACTGAAGCGCCGGTTTCAGTCTCGGTTGCTGAAGTGGTATGGGAGTTATGGCCGCGATCTTCCTTGGCGAAAGACTTCCAACCCCTATCACATCCTTGTCTCGGAAGTGATGTTACAACAGACTCAAGTCGATCGGGTCATTCCAAAGTACCATGAGTTTCTCGATCGCTATCCAAGCTTCGAAGAGTTGGCCGATGCGCGGGTTTCGGATGTGAAGAGGACGTGGTACCCATTGGGCTATAATATTCGGCCTGAACGGCTGCATAGTATCGCCTGTGAGACAGTGGAACGCTACGGAGGGCAGCTTCCCAGCGAGGAGGAAGAACTGCTGTCGTTCAAGGGTATTGGCCGGTACACGGCCGGTGCCATTCGTTCGTTCGCATTCAACGAAGATGCGCCGATTCTCGATACGAATGTCATTCGAGTCCTTCATCGGGTGTTTATCGCGAAGGGCGATCCCAAGAGTCAAAAGGCGAGGCTGTGGCAATTGTCGGAAGCCTTAATCCCACGTGGGAAGGGCTATGACTTCAATCAGGCGATCATGGACTTTGGGGCGACTTGCTGCACGGCGAGAAGTCCTTCCTGTCGGAGGTGTCCGATGAAATCGTTTTGTAAGACGTACCCATTCGATCAGAAGTCCCGGAGCGCGACGGTGCGGCATGAAGGTCGTTAAAGTTGCTGCCGGCCTTGTTTTTCATGAGGGCCGCTACTTGATAGCTCGGAGGAATCCTGGCGTGCACTTGGCGGGTTTCTGGGAGTTCCCGGGCGGAAAGTGCGAGTCGGGTGAGACGTTAGAGGAATGTTTGCAGCGAGAGTTGTTCGAAGAGCTGGGTATTCGTATCAACGTTCCGGTCCCGTTTAAAGTGGTTCGACACGAGTACGATGAGAAAGTCGTACAGCTGCATTTCTTTCATTGCCGAATCGAAACCGGACATGCCGAGGCCATCGATTGCGCAGAAATTCGATGGGTTTTTCCGCATGAGCTAGGCGACTTTGAATTTCCTCCAGCGGACCGTCCAATCATCGAAGCGATTCAGAAGCAGAGCATAAGGCAGACGTTATGAAGGTTGTCTTGGATATAGAGACCGTTCAAGCGCCTCGTGAAGAATGGGCGAGGCTGGCGGGGAAGCTTCCATCCAGAGGGGAATCTGAGCCGTTAGGCGAGGGCTACGACTTATTTTCTGCCGGAGCTGCCGAAGCTGAACGGCGTGCTGAGGATGACCAATATGCGAAGTCGGCCTTCGATGCTACATATAGTCAGATTGTCTGTATCGGCCTACTGGAGTTCTCGGATCAGCTCGAGCCACGCGGAGCGGTCGCGTGGTATGGCGGGGATGAGCGGGAGTTGCTCAGACAATTCTGGAGCCGTTTGGCTCAGAACCGTCCGTCGCTCTTCATCACCCATAATGGTCTTGGTTTCGACCTCCCGTTCATGAAGAAGCGATCGATCATTCACCAAGTCAAGCCGAGCTCGTAGGTAAGCCTCGAACAAGCACCGCAATAATGCGATGCTAGAGGAATGGAAAGTGTGCTTCAGCAGGAAAAAAATTGCATGGTGATGATCCGCTGCGATCAAGAAAGAGGCGCCTGCAGCCCGATTGCGGTTGTTGGCGACGACTTCGACGCCATTCGCAAGATGGTTGAGTGCAATGCTGAACTGCTCGGCCGCTGTAATCCGCTGCGGTGTCATATGAGTTCTAACAATGTTTAGGCCGATCCGCATAAGAGCCGGATCTGCCAATTTCTGTCCGCATAACACGCCACAACAGTTCGTGAAGAATACGCCATGCCCGGTGTCGTTTCAATGAGTTGCGACGGTAGGACCATTTATCACGGGTTCTTATGCGGATCGGCGTAAGACCCCCCCTTCTGATAGCGGTCGGTCGTGGACTTCGGGTTTGGGTCGAGGACTGCCATCGGCCAAGTGCGGAAGTTCGGCGCCGAGATCGCACCGCCATAAAACGGTCCTCAACCCTGTCGCATTAACGGAATGAGGCTCACCCGCGACTGGCCGCCGTCGGGTGCAGTTGCGTGTTAGGCAGCTCCATCTTCTGACCTACCTTCACACAAGTTAAGGGCCCGCGTCAGGTGCGAACCTGGAAATGGCCTCTGGATCGCTGTCTCGCTGCCGCCCCACCGTCGGTTCTCGATTTCGGCCACTACTTGTGAAAACAATTGCCACGACCCCCTGTTGGCACCAACAGTCAGAAGAAGCAAGACAACCAGACGGTCCACGCCCTCTAGAAGCGTCGGATTCACGGCGACGCGCCTACGTCCACCATGCACAATACTGCTACGCAAGTCGTAGAAGGCCCTGAGCCCTTTCGAAACCCGGCGACGCTTGCCAGGGTCGTCCGAGAGCAGGAACGCGCTCCGCTCGGACAGCGGTCCCCGCAGGCTCTCGTTGTCAGAGGCAATCAGAAGCGACTCGAGAGCGATCGCGGTCTTAACGACCGCTGCTTGTGGGGCGGTCTCAAGGCGGGACTCGAAGAGCCAACTAACGGCGAGCTCGAGCCGCTTGCCGACGTCGCCTTCAGATATAGCAGCCGTGATGAGGTGCTCAAATCCACAGCGCTTGAATCGTCGGACGAATGTCGGGTCGATTCGGATACCGCGAGGCTTTACTTCGCCCCTTTCCGAAGAACGTAGATACCGAAAACCCGGCGAGATGGCCAGGTCAAAACCATACCTTCGGTGTGGGCTCAACGCGGCTGCACTATGGGTGCGGTCCCGTCGGAGACTCAGCGCCGATGAAAGCAGGGCCGCCTTCTCTGCCATGTCTGCCAGCCGGCGCGCGGTGGGAAGGATCTCATCAAGGGTGCCTGATCGATGAACCTCGATGACGGTGGTGTCCGCGAGTTGAGTGGCACGCTTGAGGTAGAACGAATTCTCCCAAGAATGGCGAGCGAACACATTCCGTCTGCGAGTTTCCTCAGCCAGGGCAGCACTTTCGGTGGCAGGAATGCGGCGGATCCAGATGTTGACGGCAGGGAGTTCGAGCCCGGACTCAGCCGAGAACAGCCATGTTGTACGAATGAACCGCGATAGCGTGTTGACGATGATTGCCCTCACTGTCCGGTCTGCCTAACGCTCAAGGTAACCGGTCTTGCACGGCATTTCGCGCAAGGTCCGGTTGACCTCCGGGTTGGGCATATGGCTAGGTATTCTGTGTGACCTTCCGATCCCACCATCGTTTACATAGCCTTGGATGGAGGCGCTTCGTGAATGCCGTAGCGAGGCTCGCTCGCGTCTCGGTTGGCGGGGTGGTCGGCGCCGCAACGTCGGGGAGCACGGCCGCTAGGTCAAACGGGGTATTCGCACCCAGGACATCGCGACGGAGCTTTTGCCAGTCGAGCCCGTATGTGGTGTGACTATTGGCCCAGGCGAAGCGAGTGGTTGCGGGCATGCCTGCACCGGGCCCCCGATCCGAGAGTCCGTACATTGACACGAGCTGAACCTGGGTTCGCGGCAGGCGGCGGTCGTAGTAGTCGGGGTTGTGCTCGATGAGCTTAAAGGAACACGCGGCATCGCCGGCGCCGGCAATATCTGGCGGCTCATTGCCGCGACGGATCAAACACGCCGCTTGCGCAGTGTCGGCTGGGGTGAGCTTGGCGAGTCGCGCCTGGGCTTCGCCCTTTCGCCGAGTGGTCACGTTGAATGGATGATCGACGTTCGCCGCGACGTCCCATTTGGCTCGCAGAGCCGTGGTACTCGCCTCGACCTCTGCCTCCCGATTGGCACGCACTTTCGCCTGCTGCTCCGGCGTGTGGGCCGCTTGGCGCTCGATGCGGATATTGATGATCCGCTCCTCTTCGGCGCGAGCAGCAGGTCCGAAGTACGCGTCGTATTGTTGCTTGGCCGTCTCCATGATCGATTTCTGCCGAGCGAGTTCCTTGTCCATCTCACTAATTTGCCAGCGGATCACGCGGCCCAAAGGCATGTCCCGAAACAGTGGGCGGTTGTTGAGCGGAATCACCAGCGTCAGTCTGGCGTCGTAAAACGAACTGGCATCAACTGCCCCGAAAACCGGGAAGCCCTGGAAGAGGAAGACAATCCTCGCATCGGAGTAGAACTCGCCTTCCACGTCAGAGGCAACAAACTCGCCCACATCCCCGCCGCCGGGAATCTTGTTGAACGCGAAGTTCAAGGGCGACATCTCGCCGTTGCGTACCGGTCCGTTCGGGGCGCTGCGGTACAAATCTCGGGTAGTCCAATTCCACAAACCGAAGCTCGACCGCAACGCAAACCCCAGCTCGATGATGTCGTCCGATCCAGCGGATCTCACCCACGGGCAAAACCCCACCGGTGGGTTGAGCACCGGCGCGGCCTTGAAGCCGGCGATCACCCTTTCAAGCTGGGCCTTGACCGCTTCCCGCTCGGCCGGGGTCACACGGGCACCCCCGCCGGGTTTGTCTCCCCACGTGGTCGGAAGCCAACGGCACTCGCCATTCCACGGGAACTCTTTCTTCGACCATTCGTTCCGCGTGTCTGGCCGGTTGTCGTGCCTGGAGAACACAATCGTAGGCGTCCCGACCGGAGGCAACGGCACTAGCTCGCCCGGGTTGGCGAGGATGACGGGGGCTCGCGGGCTCTGCGCCACGGCTTCGCGCCCATACGTCGTGACCACCACGCCAAGTGCGATGCACACCAGGACACCAAGCAGGCGGATAGTGTGAGTTGCGGTTTTCATCAGATCCTCGCTTTGCGAATTGAACCCGATTCGGAGAGGAATAGTGCGTCGGTGCGAAACACCGTCGTAGAGATCCCAGACCATGTGCACTCGCTCGAACACTCGGGCCGCCTAACTATGTTTAGGCGGATCCGCATAAGAACCGGATCTGCCATTTTCTGTCCGTATAAGACACCACTATGGTTCGTGAAGAATACGCCATGCTCGTTGTCGCTTCAATGAGTTGCTACCGTGGGACCATGTATCACGGGTTCTTATGCGGCCCCCATCTGATAGCGGGCCGTCATGACGTGTCCCCAATAATTCTTGCGATGGATTCTTTGCGGTGAAAGGGTGCAACGCAAGTCAATTAACGGGCACGCTCATGCTCGACAGAGGCAATGAAGGCCTCAGCGTCGAGGTGGAACCCGCCGTACATGACCTCGCCTGTTGGGTCGATGACGATGAACCACGGTGTTCCGCCGGTACGATAATCGCGCATGACGGTGATGCGGTTGCGGCATCGCTTCAAACGGCATTCCTCATTGGCGGGATGGGTTTCTCCGTTAGTGAAGTCGGGTATGTGAAGGGCCTCGGGATCGGAGCCACACTCATCGGCGCATTGGCCGGAGGTGTCGCCATGGCTAAGCTCGGAATGGTTCGTTCACTCCTGCTTTTTGGTCTACTCCAAGCGGTTTCAAACTTGGGGTTTATGTGGCTTGCCTGGATGGGCAAGAGTTATATGGCGCTCACGACATCGATTCTCGTTGAAAATGTGACCGGTGGTATGGGCACCGTCGCATTTGTCGCCTTGATCATGTCGCTGTGTGACCACCGCTATACGGCAACCCAATTTGCGTTGCTCTCTTCTCTGGAAGCGCTCGGGCGGGTGTTCTCAGGTCGTCCATCTGCAGAGTTGGTCGAAATGGTCGGCTGGGCGCAATTTTTCTTCTGGTCGTTTCTGGTCGCGCTACCAGGTATCTGGCTGGTATGGTTCCTTCGAGGGCAGTTGCATCGAGAGGTCGATCACGGTGCACAAACTGTAGCCGGCTCAGCCGATCTATGACGGCCGTATACGTCGCTGAAGATACAACACAAACAGCATGAGTGTCGGAAGGGGCGCCAGGATAAAGGGGACAAGCCAGACCCAGACATTCTTTCCGCGCATGCGAGTCTGATCGATCATCCAGACAAACACCCAGATAATCAAGCCGAGGTAGTTGATCGCCACCCAGCCCGTTACATACATCGTGAGGCCGCTCATGTTGCCCGGCGTTGTACTGAGGAAAAAGACTCCCAACGTCAGCACAAATAGGCCTAACAAGGCTGCGACAAGACGTTTGCTCCAGACAAACATGAGGATCCTCCTGATGGACGCAATGTGAGCAGCATGGTTGCTGCCACAAACTCAAGGGACGTAGGCTAGTCATCCGGCTGTTGATTGTCAAAGGGGAGCTGTGCGCTTCCGGTTCAGCAATATCGAAGGGTCTGTATGAGCCTCCTGCGGTTAAGTCTCATTGTGGCGGTATTAGCTGTCAGTGTCGCGCTTGCACTGACGAATCCCACCACGGATCAATATCTGGGTTTCGTGCAAGTGGAACTCACCAAGGCCATGAATCGAATGGATCAGTCCTCATCCGAACGGGAAGGGGCGGTAGTCAGGAGTATCTTTCAGAGGCATAGTCAGGAGTTGCTCAATAGCATGGTGCGGCCTCACACCGTACGCCAGAATTGGGGAGTCCTCAGTCGGTTTGAAACGACGGTGCTGGGGTCTCGGATTGTGGTCATCGGCATCGGCAATCAGTTCATCCCCATTGAGGGGGTGGATGAAGCCATTCTGGCCATCGGTCGCCGTGTATTTTAAGTAATAAGCTCTGACGATTCCCTAGAGACATCAAATATGGCCTATTTCGGATCGCAATTCTGTGAATAAGTCGATCTAAATTCTCGAAAACCAGTGATTACCAATCACTGGCTGTTATCCACAGGTTTTTCTCTGTTTCCACAGCCCCACCACCCTCAGGGAAGCGCTGGCTGCAGCTCGGCGGGATGCGGTTCCAGAGGCCTATGTCCAACGGATGTTTTCCTATGCCCAGCAAGGGTTCACACATTTTGACTTTCACGAGTACGACACGAATTGGGACGGCAAAGCCTATCAAACTGTATCCGGCCAGAACTCCAATAACAGCGTCCGCATTCCCAACGAGTTTTTTGCGGTATTGGATGCAGACGGCGATTGGCCACTCAAGCGACGGATCGATGGGAAAGTTTCAAAGACCATCAAGGCGCGAGACCTGTGGGATCAAATTGCTTGGGCTGCCTGGACGTGTGCAGATCCCGGCACGCAATACGACACCACTATCAACGAATGGCATACCTGTCCAGAGGATGGCCGCATCAATGCCTCTAATCCGTGCTCTGAATACATGTTTCTCGATGATACGGCGTGTAATTTGGCGTCGCTCAATCTCGCGCAATTCTATTCGACCGACGGTCAATTCGAGCTGGAGAATTTTCGTCACGCCGTGCGTCTCTGGACGATTGTGCTGGAGATCAGCGTCCTCATGGCGTCGTTTCCCAGCCGTTCCATTGCCGAGAAGAGTTATCAGTTCCGAACGCTGGGACTCGGCTACGCCAACTTAGGCACTGTGCTGATGCGGCAAGGCATTCCCTACGATTCCCCGAAAGCACTCGCCATCTGTGGTGCGCTGACCGCTCTCATGACCGGTGAGGCCTATGGCACATCGGCTGAAATGGCCGCAGAGCTGTGGCCATTTCCAGGCTATGCCAAAAACCGCGAGGCTATGCTGCGCGTCGTTCGCAATCATCGACGTGCCTCATATAATGCCGCTCCAGAAGAGTATGAAGGTCTGACGATTGCCCCGATAGGGATTCAACCGGAGCATTGTCCTCCCGATTTACTCGTGGCGGCGAGGCGAGCTTGGGACCGCGCTCTTGAATTGGGAACGGCCTATGGGTATCGCAATGCGCAAGTCACGGTGATTGCTCCCACTGGTACGATCGGACTCGTGATGGATTGCGATACAACGGGCATTGAGCCGGATTTCGCGCTCGTCAAATTCAAAAAACTAGCCGGTGGGGGTTATTTCAAGATCATCAATCAAAGCATACCCGCTGCTCTCAGAACATTGGGCTATACCGAGTCTCAGATTCAGGACATCGTGAATTATTGTGTCGGACGGCAGACGTTACAGGCCGCCCCATTCATTAACCATGAGACCCTGAGGCAGAAGGGATTCGACGATGCTGCGCTCGCGCGAATGGAAGGCGGTTTGGCCCAGGCATTCGAGATACAATTTGCTTTCAATAAGTATGCGCTGGGCGATGATTTTTGCCGGGAGAAGTTGGGATTAACAGACGCCCAATTGAATGAGTCCAATTTCAATATGCTGAAAGCGCTGGGGTTTACACAAGAAGAAATCGCCGCCGCCAATGATTATTGCTGCGGCACCATGACGGTGGAAGGCGCGCCTCACCTCAACGCCGAACACCTTCCGGTCTTCGATTGCGCCAATCGCTGCGGTCGGATCGGCCAGCGATATATCGCTGTCGATGCGCACATCCGAATGATGGCGACAGCACAACCATTCATCAGCGGCGCGATCAGCAAAACCATCAACATGCCGGCCGATGCGACGCTGGAAGGGGTGAAGTCGGCCTATTTATTTGCCTGGAAGAGCATGGTCAAGGCCGTCGCGCTGTATCGCGATGGTTCGAAATTGAGCCAGCCGTTATCGGCCTCAACGGATAGCGGCAAAACTGTTGAAGCATCCCCTGAAATCATTTCGATTGCAGAAAAGCTCACAGAACGAGTGTTGGTACGATACCTGGCAAAGCGTCGTCCGCTTCCTGCCAGACGTAATGGATACACGCAGAAAGCCGTTGTCGGGGGGCACAAACTGTATCTACGGACTGGTGAGTATGAGGACGGTACGTGCGGCGAAATTTTCCTCGATATGCACAAGGAAGGAGCCGCATTCCGCAGTCTCATGAACTGCTTTGCCATTGCCATTTCACTGGGCCTCCAACATGGGGTTCCGCTGGAGGAGTTCGTCGAAGCGTTCGTGTTTACCCGCTTCGAGCCGAATGGGCCGGTCAAATTGAACGACCGTATCAAAATGTCGACGTCGATCATCGATTACATCTTCCGAGAGCTTGCGGTGACCTATCTTGACCGTTATGACTTGGCCCAGGTTCAAGAAGATGACCTTCGAATGGATTCCGTTAAGATGGACGAGCAGGATCCTGAATGTGTCGAGGAGGAAGCCACTCCTGAAACGCTGGCGTCGGCCTCAATCAGTACCGAAATGTTTCCTGCGCGACGCGGGGCGATACCGCGCCATAAGGGCAATGGACACGGACACGGAAATGGCAATGGTAATGTCGCCCATACTGTTGAACTGAAGCGTGAAACCTTGACCTTGACGGCCGTTCAAATGGCTCGACAAAAGGGTTATGAGGGAGATCCCTGCGCCAATTGTAAGCAGTTCACCATGGTGCGGAACGGGACCTGTCTCAAGTGTGAGACATGCGGGGAGACAAGCGGCTGCTCGTAGGATGGGGGACTCAATGAATACGATGCTTCGCGAGCAAGGGATTATCACAGTCCACGATCAGGTTGTCAGTCTGGTCGCGCAGCGATGGGCGAAGGCCTTTCATTGCAAAGTCACGATCGACACCGGTCTTGAGGAGAATCCCTGGGCGAGTCCTCAGCAACAATGCGATATCGTCGGATGGCAGGTGAGTTCAACTGGCAACACGATGGAATGGATGGCTGAAGTGGAAACCGATGATTCGATTAGGGATGTCACAACCGTTTCAGAATGGAAAGAGACAGTCGTGCGCGGTATCCCCTTCTATCTGTTCGTCCCACGCGGCCTCAAGGAGTTGGCACAGAAGCTGACAGGGGAGGCCTCTGTCCCTGTGAGCGGTATCTACGAGTACACGTTTGTGAATGGGTTATGCCAGGTGCTGTAGCCGTTGTGGCAGGCTGAGGCCGAGGTTGAGCGAAGATTTGGCGCCATGGAGTATCTTCTATGCCTACAACGACACAATTGATCATTAGTGGATTGAGTAAACCTGGCGTTATGGCTCAAGTGACCCAGGTCCTCGGTGAGGCGAATGTCAACATCAAGGCCTTTTCTGCTCCAGAAGTCGCTGGAACAGGAAAGCTGAGACTATTGGTCGCGGATCTGGAAGGGGCTCGTGCAGCGCTGAAGGGAGCTAAAATCAAGTTTGCAGAGGAAACTGCCTTGTTGCTGAGTTTAGAAAATAAGCCGGGGGCGTTGAAAGAAGTGGCGGATTTGCTGACAAAAGCCCGGATCAATATTAAATGCGGCTATTGCACCCCGTCTCGCGAAGGGAGACGTGCGATCGTAGTTCTCACCGTCTCAAATACCGAGAAAGCGCTTACAATTTTACAGGATCAATCGCTCGACGAGTTCTAGACATGTCACGCGGACCTCAATTCTGTTGGTCCCGCTGGTCGGTTCTTTTTCCTGCCATCCTCCTAGTCGGTATCTTAGATGCTTGCAGCGGTGCACCAAAACCTGTCTATTTCCCTGGTTATCCTGTCGGGTTCGTCGAGCGTGGGGTTGCCTCCTGGTATGGCCCAGGATTTCATGGAAATAAGACAGCGAATGGCGAACGGTACGACATGCATCAATTGACGGCAGCTCATCGAACCTTGCCGCTCGGGTCAATTGCGGTGGTTCGATCAATGAATACTGGTCGGCAGGTGACAGTCCGCATTAACGATCGAGGTCCGTTCGCCAGGGGACGAGTGCTCGACCTTTCACTTGCCGGGGCCAATGCGCTGGGGATGACCGGGTCTGGAACCGACGACATTGAGTTGCGAGTCGTTGGGTATCAGGGACGAGTTGCCGAAATGGGAGGCTTACGAGTGCAAGTCGGGTCTTTTTCAGATCAGCAGAACGCGCTCAACCTCCTGGAGCGTGCGAAACATTTCTACTCAGGCGGCAGAATCCAGGTTATAGACCTACCAGAAGGAAAACGATATCGAGTTCAAATTGGTCAGTTTTCAAGAGAGGCCCAGGCAGAAACTGCGGCTTTGGACCTTGAATCTACGCTTGGGATTCAAGCCTTTGTATTTCGAGATGACTCCTGACGATACACGACGAAGTCATTTCTTTCGCCTTTCAGATTCTTCAGATTTTACGCGGACATACAATGCAACTATTTGATTTTGTAGCATGTTTTTAGCATATGCTTGCTCGCTACTCAGTCCCTATGGTACATGTAACAGTCTAATGGATACCGGTCCCATAGGCCTCTATCAAGGCACTCTGTTCCACCAACAAGTCTTATATTGCCGGCTCAAGGCAGTAGAGGGTGGTCCCTGGACTCTTCAGTGTTCTGGGACAACCAGCATAGTCGGTTGCCTCTAATTCGCCACATTCCATGGATATTCTAATCCTCTTAGGCCTCATCGTTCTCTCAGCTGTGATATCTACAGCTGAAATTGGTTTCTTTGCGGTCAACGCAACGAAGCTGAAGGCGCTTGCCCAAACTGGAAGTAAACGGGCGAAGCTCGCGCTCCATCTCCGTAGCGACCCTCAAAGACTTCTTTCTACTATCTTGGTCGGCGACCGATTGATCGGTGTGGCGACCCCGATGTATGCCACCTTTCTGACCCTGAGTATTTATGGAGGCCAGACGATTCTTGACGAGGCGATTGCCGTCATGGTCGGTTTGCTGACGTTTGTCAGCTTGGTCGCCGTCGATGTGATTCCTAAAACGCTAGCCGCCAAATTTTCGGTTCCGGTCACTTTGAACATGGCCTACCCCGTTTACTGGGTTCAGTTATTTCTCAAACCATTGCTGTTCCTGATCGTGCCGATGATTTATAAATTGACAGGGGGGAAAGGGCTTACGCTTCCCCTCGTGACCGAGGAAGAGCTGAAGATCATGCTGGATGAGGGAGGAAAGACCGGGACGATTGAATTCGAAAAAGTGAAAATGATCAAGAATGTTTTTCAGCTCAAAGACATCACAGCCGAAGATGCAATGACCCCTCGGCTCTATGTTTTTTCTTTGGATGGTAACCAGTGCCTGAAAGAGGCTCAGGAGCTTCTCTATAACTCGAAATAC
Organism: Nitrospira sp.; assembly: GCA_005116775.1. Taxonomy (GTDB): domain Bacteria; phylum Nitrospirota; class Nitrospiria; order Nitrospirales; family Nitrospiraceae; genus Palsa-1315. The sequence goes on along the minus strand of SWDN01000003.1, from coordinate 488,032 downwards.
TCACGAATTCCTGTGTATGACGGGACGCTCGATAACATTACGGGTATTCTTTACAAGTCGAGGGCCTTGACCGAGCTTGCTAAAGGGCAGACTGAATCGAAACTCAAGGACATTGCTTATCCTCCGTTGTTCGTTCCTGCAGGTAAGACTGCCGATGACCTCATGAAGCAGTTTCAGCAGGAAAAACGGCATATGGCCGTCGTGGTCAACGAGTTTGGCGGCGTGATGGGGATCGTCACATTGGAAGATCTTCTCGAAGAAGTGGTTGGGGAGATCATGGATGAAACTGACATTACAGAAGAACTGATCAAGCGGTTAGGGAAAAACCATATTCTTGTTCATGGCAGGACTGAAGTGCGCAAGGTCAACGACTTTCTCAAGGTTGACCTCGGCGATGAAGCCGTGACGATCGGTGGTCTGATTCAACAGGAGCTGGGCCGAATTCCCAAGGTTGGGGAAGAAGTACGGATCGCCAACTGCCGAATTCTCATTCATGAAGCGGAGCCTCGCTCTATTCGCAGCGTCCAAATCTTTCGTGAAGAGAAGGCGCCGGCGCACATCGAAACTCCGAACCTCGACCTTGTCAGCTGATCCCTCGTTCATCCTTCCCGATCAGAGAGGCGAATTCCTGCTCTGTCAGAATCGTCACTCCCAGCATACGGGCTTGGTCCAGTTTTGATCCAGGGTCTCGCCCCACGACTACATAGGACGTGTTCTTGCTCACACTCGATGCCACACGCGCTCCTGCCGCTTCCACCATTTCCTGCGCGCTATCCCGTGTGAAGTGATCCAACCCGCCGGTAAACACGAACGTCTTCCCTGTGAGCGGGCGTGTCGTCTGGTCGCCCGTTGCCATGCCTGGCGCAATCTGTACGCCAGATTGCTGGAGCTGTGCGATGACTTCACGATTGTGCGGCTCAGACCAGTAGGCTACCAAGCTTTCGGAAATCTCAGGGCCAATTTCACGAATCTGTAGAAACCGTTCGCGATCTGCCGACATGATGTGATCCAGGGATCCGAACTCACGGGCCAACACCTTCGCGATATGCTGTCCGACTTGTCTGATCCCGAGTCCCAGGAGAAAACGATCGAGAGAGACGGCCTTGCTTCCTGCAATCGATTCCAAGAGGAGGGTGGTGGATCGATCGGCAAATCCATCGAGTTTGAGGAGGTCGTCTCGCTTCAGCCGATAGAGGTCGGCGAGCGATTGCACCAGCTGCTTGTCGATAAGTTGCGCCACGGTCTTTTTGCCCAAGCCGTCGATGTTGATCGCATGTTTAGACGCAAAATGCTCGACCGTTCCCTTGAGTTGAGCGCCACAGACCGATTGACCGGTGCAGTAAAAATAGGCGCCCTCGCGGCCGACCGTCGATCCACAAACAGGGCAGTGATCCGGCATGCAGAAGGGAGTACGACGCTGTTCACCGGGGACTGGGACACGCTCTGCAATTGCGGGAATCACATCGCCGGCCCGCTCCACCTTAACGGTATCGCCGACCCGGATGTCTTTCCGCGCTACCTCATCGGCATTGTGCAGTGTGGCCCTGCTGATCGTGACACCGCCGACCTCCACGGGTTTCAATAATGCGACAGGCGTTAAGGTGCCGGTTCTTCCGACAGAGACGACGATATCCTGCACGACGGTGATTTCTTTGCGTGGCGCGAACTTGAATGCGATGGCCCACCGTGGACTGCGAGACTTCATGCCGAGGCGGCTTTGCCAGTCTCGGCGGTTTACTTTTACCACCATGCCATCGATTTCATAGGGCAGCTGGTCGCGCCTCGACTCCATTTCACGGTGAAAGGCTGTCACCTCATCGATTGAGGCACAGAGCTTTCGATACTCAGGCGTAGGTATCGGGAGACCCCACTGGGCCAACTGTTCCAGCTCATCCCAATGTGTCAACGGAGCCGATCCGGATAACGCCATGATTTCATAGCAGGTCACGACCAACGGGCGGCTTGCGGTTATAGTGGAATTTAGTTGGCGGAGCGAACCGGAGGCCGCATTGCGTGGATTGGCAAAGGCCTCGTCACCTCGTTCCGTCATGCGTCGATTGAAGGCTTGAAAGTCGTCGAGGCACATATAGACCTCGCCTCGCACGGCTTAATTTATTAAGCACGCTACCTACATAACTAGGGTGTGTGAGCACATCGCCAAACTGATATCAACGACAGACTGTTTCCATTTAGGGTCGAAAGCAGGCTTTCATCAAATTATGCAGACTGGGGAGGGGAAATCGTGAGAATAGAACGCCGATTTACACACCGAGGACAAAGTCCCTATGAAAATCTGCCGTTCGTTAAACGTTCGTCGGAAATTCGTAATCCCGACGGATCGACCGTGTTTAAGCTGGACAACATCGACATTCCCGAGTCCTGGTCCCAGCTTGCGATCGATATTCTCGCTCAGAAATACTTCAGGAAAGCCGGGGTGCCGCAGCGAGATGAGCAGGGGAATCCGATCGTTGGGGCTGACGGCAAGCCGCAGTTGGGTGGAGAGCGTGACTCTCGCCAGGTGTTTGAACGGCTCGCCGGTTGTTGGACTTTCTGGGGAAAGAATTTCGGCTATTTTAAGACTCCAGAAGATTCCGATGCGTTCCATGACGATCTCTGTTACATGCTCGCGCATCAGATGGCCGCGCCCAATTCTCCTCAGTGGTTTAATACGGGGCTTCATTATGCCTACGGACTATCGGGGCCTGCACAAGGGCACTTTTATGTTGACCCAACGACGCGCGAAGTTGTCAAAGCCACCAATGCGTTTGAGCATCCGCAGCCGCACGCCTGCTTTATTCAATCCGTCGACGACGATTTGGTCGGTGATGGCGGCATCATGGATCTTTGGGTGCGGGAGGCGCGTCTATTTAAGTACGGATCAGGGACCGGCACCAACTTTTCCAGACTTCGCGGCGATGCCGAGCCGTTGTCCGGTGGCGGACGCTCATCCGGGTTGATGTCGTTCCTTCGTATCGGCGATCGCGCAGCCGGCGCCATTAAGTCCGGTGGGACGACCAGACGGGCTGCCAAAATGGTCTGTCTCGACTTGGATCATCCAGACATCGAAGAATTTATCAATTGGAAGGTGGTGGAAGAGCAAAAAGTCGCCGCCATGGTGACTGGTTCAAAAATCTGCGCCCAGCGCCTCAATGCCGTTCTCAAGGCCTGCCACGTCGTCGATGACGCCGGCCAGATGAAAATCGAGATCGACGCCAAACGGAATCCTATCCTCAGGGAAGCGCTGGCTGCAGCTCGGCGGGATGCGGTTCCAGAGGCCTATGTC
>SWDN01000003.1:474433-484649 GCA_005116775.1 Nitrospira sp. | reverse complement strand
GACGAACAGAGGACGTAACGGTTCCGACCGTACCATAGGGCGATGGAGTGGGTCAAACGACAACGGTGCCATATTCGCTTTGACTTTCACCGCGATAGACACTATTGTAAGGAAAATATCCAACAGGTTTTCGTCGCGCCGTAGTCAATATCACCCAGCTGCAGTAAGAGAAAAAGTTCTTCACGATCGTCAGGGGAGGGATCCATGAAAGGGGAGAATCGCGTGAATACGTTGATGCCAAGATTCAGCTACCGAATTGTCACCCTCATCTGTGGAGGGATGCTGCTGAGCGGATGTGTCATGGCAGAGAAATACGATGCGGAGAAGGCGCGCAGCTTGAATTTTCAACGCCTTCTTGCCCAAGAAGAGAAGCGTACCGGTGAGCTCGATAGTGAAGTGAAGCGGAGCAGAAACGAGTTGATGGAGTATGAAGCGAGAAATCGCGAATTGACCACGCAGTTGCAGGCCACTCGGGACCAAATGGGTCGCGCGCAGGAAGAAGCTGAGGCGATGAAGGAGTCTGCATTGCTGGAGCGGAAGGCCAAGGCCGATATGAAGCGCAAGCTGACGCCGATGCGTAAGACGTTGCCGGTTGACCCGATGTCCGATCCCTTAGATTTGAGCGAGTCGGCTCTAGGGCTTACTGCGAGTGGACCAGGGTCTGCAGATTCATTGAAGGGAATTGTAGGATCAGCCGGTGTTCATATCGTAAAACCAGGGGAAACGCTTTATCGAATCAGTCGACAGCACGGAGTGACTGTGGACAAGATCAGGAAGTGGAACAAGCTGCCGGACGACATCATTGAAGTCGGACAGAAACTTATTGTGGGTCAGGAGTAACAGGACGGCCACATGGGCCCGCCGCAATACTCACTCAGTTTTGACCAATTTCAACAGTATGCCGAAAAGGGGAATCTCGTTCCGCTCTATCGAGAGATCCTAGCGGACTACGAGACCCCGGTCTCTGCCTTTGCCAAAATCGATCATGGTCCTTCTGCCTACCTGTTAGAATCCATCGAGGGTGGTGAAAAATGGGCCCGCTATTCCTTTCTCGGCAGTGGCGCGCCGGCTGTGGTGTACGAAGAACAGGGTGACTTGCTCCTCGTGCAGGGTGCGCGTAAGAAGCGTATTGCCAGCCGTGGGAATCCTCTCGAACGTCTGCGGGAAATCATGGAAAGCTATCGTCCGGTCACTGTGCCTGGTCTCCCTCCGTTCGTCGGCGGTGCGGTCGGGTATCTGAGCTACGATATGGTGCGCACGTTCGAGGATTTGCCTGCCAGGCAGAAAGATCCACTGAATCTGCCGGACTTTGCCTTTCTACTCACCGATACCATGCTGATTTTTGACAATGTTGCGCAGAAAATCAAAGTTGTCGCCACCGCCCATGTCACATCAAAAGGCCCGCGTGCTATCAAGTCCGCGTACCGTTCAGCAACCGAACGAATTGAACGCACCATCGCGAGGCTCAGGCGCCCGCTCCGTAGAACTCGTCTTCGCCGCCGCCGCAAGCCGGTGACCTTTACCTCGAACATGAGCAAAGCAGACTTTGAGAAACTTTATCGTGCGTTGCGAGTGGTGAATCCTTCGCCATACATGTATTACCTGCGTATTGCGGGGGTGGAGCTGGTCGGTTCCTCTCCAGAGACACTCGTCCGTTGTGAAAACGGCCTGATTTCAGTCCGTCCCATCGCCGGTACGCGCCGCCGCGGCGCCAATCCTGACGAAGATCAGCAGATGGAACGGCGTCTTTTGGCGGATGAAAAGGAACGGGCCGAACATGTGATGCTCGTCGATCTCGGAAGAAACGATGTAGGCCGCGTGGCGAAACCAGGATCGGTGGTTGCGGATTCGCTCATGCACGTCGAGCGATATTCGCATGTCATGCATATCGTGTCGAATGTGACAGGACAACTAGACGAATCGAAGACGTCGTACGACGTGTTGAGGGCCTGTTTTCCTGCCGGCACTGTCTCCGGGGCGCCGAAAATCAGAGCGATGCAGATCATCGATGAACTTGAGCCGACGCGGCGAGGTCCCTATGCCGGCGCGGTAGGGTACTTCGACTTCTCCGGCAACATGGACATGTGCATCAATATCAGGACAGTCGTCGTGAAAAAACACCAGGCCTTCATTCAAGCCGGCGCCGGCATTGTTGCGGATTCGAATCCCGAACACGAATATGAAGAGACCTGTAATAAGGCCCAGGCCATGATGAAAGCGGTTGAACTGGCCGAGCAGGGGCTGGAATAAAAGGGGTGATCGGTGATGAGTGATCTGGGAAGAGTTAGACAGAATGGTTCATTAACTCAGCGCTCAACACTCAGCACTTAGCGCGGGCTGCCATGCTACTGATGATCGACAACTATGATTCGTTCACCTATAACCTGGTGCAATATTTCGGGGAGCTGGGTGAAGACGTTCGGGTATTCCGCAACAATAAGATTACGATCGATCAGATTGAATCGCTTCACCCTAGCCGCATCGTTATTTCTCCAGGACCCTGCACGCCGGCGGAAGCGGGCGTATCGGTCGAAACCATTCGGCATTTTGGCGGGCGTCTCCCGCTCTTAGGCGTGTGCCTCGGCCATCAATCGCTGGCGGTGGCCTTTGGCGGCGAAGTCGTCCGAGCCGAACGGTTGATGCATGGCAAAACGTCGAAGATTCAGCACGACGGGAAAACGATCTTCCATCAGTTGCCGAAACCCTTTGACGCAACCCGCTATCATTCTCTGATCGTGAAACGAGCGACGCTGCCTTCCTGTTTTGAGATCTCCGCGGAAACGGCTGAGGGGGAAATCATGGGATTACGCCATCGATCACTGGGGATCGAAGGTGTACAGTTCCATCCTGAGTCGATTCTTACGACGGAAGGGAAAGACCTCCTCCGTAACTTCCTTAAGCTGTAGCGTGGCATGGCTGGTTTCCATTCATGATCAAAGACGCCATCGCCAAACTTGCTGACCGCTCCTCTCTCACCGAACACGAAGCCGAATCGGTGATGCTGGAAATCATGGACGGCGAGGCGACGCCGGCTCAAATAGCCGCGTACTTGATGGGGCTCCGCCTCAAGGGGGAGGCCGTCGAAGAAATTACCGGTTCCGTGCGGGCGATGCGAGCCAAAGCCATCCGCATTGCCGTTGCCGATCCATTGGTTGTGGACACGTGTGGGACTGGAGGGGACGGGGCGCACACGTTCAATATTTCCACCACGACGGCATTTGTCCTTGCAGGCGCAGGGTTGACTGTGGCAAAGCATGGCAATCGGTCTGTGTCGTCGAAATCGGGGAGTGCAGATGTCCTCTCGGCTCTCGGGGTCAAGATCGATCTGCCGACAGAACGTGTGGCCGATTGTATCAATGAGGTTGGGATTGGCTTTCTCTTCGCCCCTCTCTACCACGGAGCCATGAAACATTGTGCCGGTCCAAGACAAGAGATGGGCATTCGGACGATGCTGAATCTCTTGGGTCCTCTGACCAATCCGGCAGGAGCCACCATTCAAGTGCTCGGCGTCTATGAGGGGCGATTGACCTCTCTGCTTGGGAATGTGCTCATGCGTCTCGGATCGCAACATTGTTTTGTCGTTCATGGGATGGATGGGCTCGACGAGATCACCCTGACCGCAAAGACGCAGATTTCTGAAGCCAAAGGCGGCGTGCTCTCGAACATCCAGGATACACCGGGTCCGCTCGGTTTTGCCGTAGCCCTCGACGCGACGAGAACAGCCGACAGTCCGTCGCTGATTGCCGAAGTCAAAAAGGCTTCGCCGAGTCTCGGCCTTCTGCGCCCGGAGTTTTCCGAGCGGTTCGACTATCTCGAAATTGCCAAGACCTATCATGCCCATGGCGCTTCGGCCTTGTCCGTCCTGACCGACAAAGATTTCTTCCAGGGAAGCCTGGACTACCTGCGAGAGATCAAGCAAGCGGTCCCCCTGCCTGCCTTAAACAAAGAGTTCATGGTCGAGGACATTCAGTTTTATGAAGCGCGCGCCTACGGAGCCGATGCAGTTCTCTTGATCGTCGCCGCGCTCGAACGGCAGCAACTCATCGATTTTTATGCGCTCGCCAAGGGGTTGGGCTTGGATGTGCTTCTCGAAACTCATCACGAGCGCGAACTCGATACGGTATTGGAACGACTCCCGGATGCGCGGATGATTGGGATCAATAATCGAGACCTGAAAACATTTACGACTGATCTGGGGATTACGCTGCGCTTGGCGAAGCGGATTCCCACCGGGAAACTAATTGTCAGCGAAAGCGGCATCCACCAGCGCGCCGATGTCGTGCAGTTGGTCGAAGCCGGCATCCATGCCATGCTCGTCGGGGAATCGCTCATTCGCGCGGATAACACGGCGACGAAGATCCATGAGTTAAGAGGAGTCCCGGCGCCCTCTCAGGCCTAAAGGAAGATGGGTACTACGATAAAAGTGAAAATTTGTGGCATCACCAACGCCGAGGACGCCTCTGTCGCAGTCGAGGCGGGGGCCGATGCCCTAGGATTCGTGTTCTATCGAAAGAGTCCACGATATATCGAGCCCACGCTGGCCAAGCAGATCATTATGAATCTGCCTCCCTTGGTGATACCGGTGGGTGTGTTCGTCGACGAAGACCAACAAGTGGTTCGGAGTCTGATGGACGACTGCGGACTCGCCATTGCGCAGTTACACGGAAATGAATCGGCGATCTACTGCAAAGAATTAGGTCGTACGGTCCTGAAAGCGCTTCGTGTTAAAGACCGGAGCACGTTTCTCGCCTTGGCGGAGTATCGTGGCCGCGCCGGCGTTCGGGGGTTTGTCCTTGACGCGTTTTCCGAGCAGGCCTATGGAGGCACGGGACAGGTGATCGATTGGCAACTCGCCGCTGAAGTCGCCAAGGCTGCAAGTGTGCTCCTGGCTGGTGGGCTCACCCCGGATAATGTCGAGAGGGCAATCCAGGAGGTACAGCCGTACGGAGTGGATGTGAGCAGCGGCGTCGAGCGGGCGCCTGGTAAGAAGGATCACGAGAAAGTGCGTGCATTCATTCGAGCAGCTAAGGGCAAGGTTGTCTCTCAGATGTGAGCCCGTCTATACTGCACCGGTTTTAAGTTGGTATGAGGATGACGATGAATTCTGTTCCCAACAAACAAGGTCGTTTCGGTGCCTATGGTGGACGCTATGTCCCTGAAACACTCATGCCTGCCCTGCTTGAATTGGAGCAGGAATATGCCTTGGTGAAAAAGGACCGGAGCTTTCAGTCCGAATTCGCCTATTATTTAAAACACTATGCCGGACGCCCCACCTCTCTCTACTTCGCGCAACGACTCACGAAGCGGTTGGGCGGAGCGAAGATCTATTTGAAGCGTGAAGACCTCTGTCATACAGGAGCCCACAAGATCAATAACGCGATCGGTCAGGGGCTTCTGGCCAAGCGGATGAAGAAGCCTCGCATCATTGCTGAAACCGGCGCGGGACAGCATGGGGTAGCAACGGCGACTGTCGCGGCGCTGTTCGGGCTTCAATGTGAAGTGTATATGGGAACGGAAGATATGCAGCGTCAGGCGCTGAACGTCTTCCGGATGAGGTTGCTCGGCTCGACCGTGACTGGGGTCGACGCGGGAAGTCGCACACTCAAGGATGCCATCAGCGAAGCCATGCGGGATATACCACACGCTCGATGTTGGCGGTTTTGTTCAGGGCGCCTGACAAGACCTCTTGAATGTCTTCGCGCGCGTTGTCGTATTGGCTTGCCATGGGAGGGAGGACTGCGATGGCTTGAGGCCGGAAAATTCTTGCCCCTGGCCCCTCCCACACTTCCTGTAAGCCACCACAGCCGACGATGATGAGAGGAATCAGGCAGAGGAACACTGCGTGTCGCAGATGATGAAGTATGAACATGGGTTCAGTATACCATTAGAATGTCAAAGAGAGAGAGCCTGATACCAGAGCGCCTTTTTCTCTGAAGTCATACCCGCCGCCGACATCCATACGAAAGGCAAAGACTCGTAGGCCCAGCCCTGCGGTAGGGGTGAAGGGTGTCCCGGCATCCTTCATATTCTTGAATGCGCCGAGGCGGAACGACATGAATTCGGAGAAGATGGTCTGTTCGACTCCGAGACTCAATACTTGACTCTTGACGCCTGGAACGAACGTCTTATTTGAGGTCGCATCCACATCTGCCGTCAATGTCAACGAGGAATAGGGGTTGATTGCGACACCGCCTCGAACCTGGGGGCCAAGTTTCAGTTCTCCTCCGCCGACATCGTCGAAGGTGGGCTGATTGATGTCTTTGGCGACCATGCCGAAGCGTAGCCATGAAGATGGGCGGTAGATGGCGCCCACGTCGATACCGAAGGCTGTTGAAAGTGTGGGCTTTCCAAAATTATCCGTGATCGACACGTCCGTTCCTCCGGTGAGTGTCGTAGTTCCATTGTAAGCCGCGCCTTGAATGAATTTTCCCGTCACACCGATAGAGAACATTTTATCGGAAAAGGCATAGGCGTAGGAAAATGCGGCCTGCCTGGCCTCGAACCCTCGGAGAGCCATTGCGCCGGTCAAGCTCACAGGTGGGCCGGGATTCACTGTAACTTGGGTGCTTACGAATCCGCCCCCTGTTGCAACGTCAGAAATGTTCAAACCGAATGCATGTTCTCCCAAGTGGCCTTTGATATAGAGCCCTGCTGAGCCATTCAAGGATACAGTCGCGCCAGGACGATTGATTCGATTGGCGATGTCTTGTGCCTTCGCAGCGGCATTCGGATCATTTGGGTTGAAGTTTTCAAGATCGTGGACGGCATCGGCGATGCCGAGACGATCGATCACCTGCCCACCGCCCTGAATTCTGACATCCACCGTCTGGGTCATCGCGAGTCCGGCGGGGTTCCAATAGGTGGCCAAGGAATCGGTCGTGACTGCTACGCCGGCTCCTCCCATGCCCATCGAACGAGGGCCAACCGTGACGAATTCCAGAGCCAGGGCCTGCGCTGGAAGCATCAGTCCGATGAGGACGGCAGTTGCACGCAGAGGCCTGGAGAAAGGCATAGCGGAGTAATTCCTAGTGAGTCGAACGAACGTTCTGAGTCTATTGGATGGAATGGCTCTCGTCAAGGTTAGACGATGGAAACTCATGCGTGTAAATAGGAGAGCGTTTCACACGGGAACGTTTAGTGAGAACGTGTGAGGCCACAGCGGCAATCATATAATCTGACCATCTTGCATATGCACAATCCTGTCAGCTTGGGCAGAGAGTTTGTCGTTGTGGGTGACGATGACGAAAGTCGTTCCACGGGCTTTGTTTAGTTCGCGCATCATGGCAAAGAGCGCCTCGCCTGTATGGGTATCAAGATTTCCGGTCGGTTCATCAGCCAGCACAAGATCGGGTTTCTGCAAGAGTGCCCGTGCGACCGCCACCCGCTGTTGTTCACCACCTGACAACTCACCGGGCTTGTGATGCAACCGAGCCCCCAGTCCAACTTCCTGCAACAACGCGATGGCTTCCGGCTCAATATCTGTCCGATTTCGTCGCTGGATCAGCGCCGGCATACAGGCATTTTCAAGCGCGGTGAATTCCGGCAGGAGATGATGGAATTGGAACACAAACCCGATACGTCGATTCCGAAAATCCGCCTGTTCGCCTTCCGACATGTGAAACATATCCTGGCCGTCGAAGCGGACTGTTCCGGTCGTCGGGCGATCGAGCGTTCCGATAATATGAAGGAGGGTGCTTTTTCCGGCTCCTGACGCCCCCACAACCGCAATCAATTCACCCCGCTGAATCTCTAGATTCACACCCTTGAGTACTGTGAGGGTCTGTTCTCCCATCGTGAACGACTTGGTCAAATCGGTGACGGTGATCACGCTGGTTCTCCAAGGCGAGAGAATATTGATGAAGAAGAGGCAGGCATGATCATTCGTAGCGCAGCGCGGCCACTGGTTCGAGTTTGGCTGCCTGGAGCGAGGGGTACACCGTGGCGGCGAAGCTGATCAGAATGGCAGAACCTGCCACAAGGAGGACATCCATCGCTTGGACATGGACGGGAATCCGCGAGATGTAATAGACCGAAGGATCGAAGGTCCAGAAGGTTTGGATCAGCCAAAGAAACGTGTAGCCGAGCGGGATACCGATGGCGGTTCCCGATAGACCGATGATCAATCCGTTCAGCATGAAAATGCGCCTGATGCTCTTGCGGGTTGCGCCCATGGCTTTGAGGATCGCGATCTCTTTTTGTTTTTCTGTCACGATCATGGTGAGGGTGCTGACGATATTGAAAGATGCCACGATCGTAATTAGCACCAACAAGAGAAACATCATTGTTTTTTCTAGCTTCAGCGCTGAAAATAGATTGCGGTTCATTTGCATCCAGTCGCGTGCCCCATAGGCAAAGCCAAGGGACTGTTCCACAGAACGGGCCGTGTCGTCTGCGTGAAAGACGTCTGCAACTTTAATTTCAATGCCGGTCACAGCGTGCCCCATGTTGAAGAACTTTTGGGCCTCTGCAAGATCGATGTAGGCCAGGGAGGAATCGTACTCATACATGCCGGATTGAAACAGGGCGACGAGCGCAAAGGTCCGGATCTTCGGCACCATGCCGATCGCGCTGATTGGACCGGCAGGAGGGGAGACCACATTGACGGTGTCGCCGACAAAGACGCCGAGTCGCAACGCCAATTCCTTGCCCAAGATGATGCCGGGTTTTTCCGTCTCGACTGCCGGGCCGGTCGGATCGTCTGGGGAGGGTTGTGTGATCTTTACAGGGCGGCTGAGGTCGGCTAACTCTCCAGTCGAAAGATTCTTGGCCAGCTCCGTCACGGTCGCTTCGCGTTGCGGGTCAATGCCGCGGATGACGATTCCTTGCACGCCGCTTTGGGTTGTGAGCAAGACCTGCTTGAGCACAAACGGGGTTGCCGCGACGACACCGGGCACAGTAGCGACCTGCTTGATGACGGGATCGTACTCGCTCATACCGTCTTTCATTCGATCCTGCACGATGACATGGGCGGTTGTCCCAAGAATCTTCGCCTGGATGTCCTCTTTGAACCCGGTCATGATGCCGACCGTCCCGATGAGGGCAGCCACGCCGAGCGTGATTCCGGCAATGGAAACTACGGTGTTCAGGGAAATCGTCCGATTCCGTCGCTTCGCGCGCAGATACCGCAACCCGACGAAGATTTCATAGGGGAGGGCCACTGTTATTTCTCGGGCCTCAGTTGTGGGAAGAGGACGACATCGCGGATCGACGCTTGGTTGGTGAAGAGCATGATGAGCCGGTCGATGCCGATGCCTTCGCCCGCAGTCGGCGGCATGCCGTACTCCAAGGCACGCAGAAAATCTTCGTCGACCAGATGCGCCTCTTCGTCGCCCGCCGCTCGTTGAGCGGCTTGTCCTTCGAACCGTTCCCGTTGATCCAACGGATCGTTCAACTCTGAAAAGGCGTTCGCGATTTCCCTGCCCGCGATGTACAGCTCAAAGCGGTCGGTCAAGGCTGGGTTGGAGTCCTTGCGTCGCGCGAGGGGAGAAATCTCAATGGGGTAGTCGGTAATGAATGTCGGCTGGATCAGATTCGGTTCGACTGTTTCTTCGAATATTTCGTTCACGATATTGAAGAGCGGCCACTTCGGATCGATCGCGATGCCCAGCTGTTTGGCTGCCGCAATCGCGTGATCCTTCTCGTGAAGAACGGATGGGGCCAGGTTGTTCACCTCTAGGATTGCCTGGTGATAGGACCAGCGGCGCCAGGGAGGCGTGAGCGTGATGTCTTTGCCTTGATAGTTGATGACTGTTGTGCCGAGGATCTGTTGCGCGAGGGAGGAGACGAGTTCTTCCGTCAGGACGATCAAGTCCTGATAGTCGGCATAGGCGACATAGAACTCCAGCATCGTGAATTCAGGGTTGTGAATGGTCGAGATGCCTTCATTCCTGAAGTTGCGATTGATTTCGAATACCCGAGGAAAACCACCCACGATCAGCCGTTTCAAATAGAGTTCCGGGGCGATGCGGAGATAGAGATCGACGCCGAGCGCATTATGGTGGGTGACAAAAGGTTTTGCCGCTGCGCCGCCTGGAATCGGATGCATCATGGGCGTTTCGACTTCGAGAAAACCCCGTTCGATCAAAAAGGCTCGAATGCCGGCGATGATTCTGCTGCGGGTGGCGAAGATGCCATGGACTTCCGGGTTGGCGATCAAGTCGACGTAGCGCTGTCGATAGCGGGTCTCCACGTCCGTCAACCCATGCCACTTTTCCGG
>SWDN01000003.1:467357-474333 GCA_005116775.1 Nitrospira sp. | reverse complement strand
GAAGAGGAACAGGAGCGCGCAGATTATAGCACAGCCGTAGGCAAACACATCGCCGTGCCGGCTGTAAAACGTACGCGGGCGCCAGGCTTGAATGGTTGCGTTGACCGCCTGCTCCGTAAAGATTGGTGTGGCCTCGACGATGCGCCCGAATGGATCGATGAATCCGGAAATCCCGGTGTTGGCGGAGCGGGCAAAGGCCAAGTGATTTTCGACAGCCCGAAATGCCACCATCGAAAAGTGTTGTGACGCAGCCGATGAGGCGCCGAACCAGGCATCGTTGGTCACGGTCACCAAGAACTCCGCCCCATTTTCGGCGAACTGCCGCACGAGATTCGGAAAGATCACTTCGTAACAGATCGCAACCCCGAAATTGATTGGTCTCGGCGACGTTCCCACCATGCCTGTCGACGCAGAGCGAGGTTTTGGTGTCAACGTTAAGACCGTCGGACCGGTTCCTGCTTCGAAGTCACCGATCCCTTCGACTAACTTATCGAGGAAAAATAGGAGCGAAGATTTGAGCGGAATGTATTCTCCGAAAGGCACGAGATGTTGTTTGTCGTAGCGCCCCAACGTCTGGCCGTCGGGGGAAAGGAGGTACGCACTGTTTAAGAGATAGGGTTTCCGATCCGGGTAGAACCGTAGGGCAGGACTTCCAAACAGGATCGGCGCTTGGGCGCGATTGGCTAAGGCAATGAGTTGGAGCTGGTAGACTGGCTCACGTTCGAAGACGAAGGGTGTAGCCGCTTCCGGCCAGATTACCAAATCTGTGGCACGTCCGAGTTTGTCCGTCAGCCGATCGAAGCGCGCAAGAGTCTCCTCCCGATAGGCGGTATCCCACTTCACAGCTTGATCGACGTTCGGCTGGACGACGCCCACGTTGATGGACGTTCGAGGAATATCGGAAAAGGGCGTTTCCGATAAGGTCGAAAGGCCGTATTGCCATGAAAGCGTCATCACCAATGCTGCCATTGCGACGAGTGCCCAGGGGAGCCTTGCCGGACGAAAATTTCGGAAGTACGGCATCAACCAGGACAAGAATTCCGCCAGCGCGACATTGACCAGCACGATGAGGAACGAGACTCCGTACACCCCCATGTGGTCCGCAATCTGAATGATCTCAATGTGTCGATATTGAGAATAACCGAGAAGGCCCCAAGGCATTCCACTCAACGCATAGGTTCTGATCAGTTCGAGTGTCACCCACAAGCAGGGAAAGGCAAAGAGACCGTAGCGAGGAACCAGGGTTCGAAACCAGACAGCTCCGGCAGAATAGAGGCCGACATACAGGCCGAGGTACGCCGTGAGCAGCAACATGAGGCCATAACTGATGGCCAGAGGGACCTTGCCGTAGGTGTTCATGGCTGTGATCACCCAAGACATCATGCCTGTAAAGGCAATCGTGCCGGACAGCCAGCCGATCCAAAATGCCTGCGTTTTGGTCTTGCCGTCTAAGGCCCAATGCAGCGGGACGAGGGCAATCCAGGCTAACAGTCCAAGCTCAGATTTTGGGAAGCTCAGCGGGAGGAACAGTCCGCTCGCGCCGGCAAGGACGAGCGAACGCGCGAGGGAATGGGTCATGAGCCTCACCTTAGCGAAAGCCGTGGAGGGATGCAACTCTCGGATCATAAAGAAGATACCTGCTCCTATTCCCCTCATGGACAGAGAGAGAGATTGGGGGTTGACGGGCACGTCTTGAGTACCTATAAGTATGCACTTGGAGCTGGCATTCAGTGCACCGGTTTTGCGTGTCAGGGAACTGTTTAAGGCGGCGGCACTGGATTATCCTGACCATGACAGAATGGAATAGTTGTAAAAATTAGGAGGCGATACTATGGATCGAAAAGTCATGAGCCTGTTTCTGAGTCTAAGCCTCATGCTCCTGCTTGCGGGCTGTGCCGGTAAATCTGTCTCCTCATCGTCCGGTGATCAGTCCGGTCAAGCGAAGACTGAGTCGATCCAGCCGGACGCGATCAAAACGGTACCGCAGGAGCGATCGTTTGACGGACCATCCGGCAGCGTACCATCTAATCGTTCGCTTGAGCCCGGTGCCACCTCAAACACCAGCGCATTGGGTGACGTGTTGTTCGATTACGACCGATTTCAAATTCGCAAGGATGCCATGCCTCTGTTGGATGCCAATGCCGGGTGGCTTCGCGCCAATGCCGGCAAAACTGTGCTGATCGAAGGTCATTGCGATGAGCGAGGCACCGCGGCATACAACCTTGTCTTGGGCGAGAAGCGTGCGCGTGCCGCTAAGCAATACCTTCAAGATCTGGGCGTTCCGGTTTCGCAGCTCCAGATCACGAGCTACGGAGAGGCGAGACCCATCTGCAAGCAACAAAATGAGGACTGTTATCAGCAGAATCGGCGGGCACATTTCGTGGCGAAGTAATCGCAGGTTCAGTCGGAGAATGTCGGCGTAAGCTTCAGAGATCGCATCAGGAGGGACACATCTGTGAAACATATCCAACACTTTGCCATCGGGATTCTGGGAATGTTCCTGGCAACGGGCTGCGCAGGCACAGGCGAGCGCATCAATTTGAATGTTCCCGTCGCGAGCGGGGCAGGTGAGAAGGCCGTTGCGATGAGTGCTCCGACTGTTGCGATTCAGACGTTTGAAGACCATCGGGCCGACCAGTCGCACCTGGGCGTCAGGCATCATGTATGGGGAGGGGAGAGCCACTTCAGTCTTTCCAAGGGCACTCTTGGCGGGGCGACGGCACAGGCTTTCGCCGACTATTTGAGAGGGAAAGGCTGGAATGCAGTTGTCGCCAAAGGCAATGGAACGGACGGGGCAGATATCCTCATCACCGGTAAACTCATCGATGCCGGCGTGGATGCCAAGAGCGGCATCGGACAGACCACGCTTCACGCCAAAAGTCGAATGGCTGTCCACGTGCAGAATCACGCTGACGGCAGTCAAGTCCGTGAGACCCTCACAAGTGCCGGAGATAACCAAGTGTTCTGGTTCGACCCGGAGGATGCGCAGGAGTTGCTCAACGAACTCTACAACAAAAATTTCGAAAAGTTCGTAGCCGATACCAAGATCGACGGTGCGATCCTCAAACTCAGAAAGTAGAACGCTTCGTCACTGCGCGGATCGCGCTGTGACGGCTGGATACGACTCCTCGGCATCGCTCCTGGATCGAAGAGGAAACAGGAGCGTGGGAGTAACATGGAACGACGACAACACCGGCGGGTTCCGATACAGCTGCAGGGATTTCTTTTGGGAAACTCGCATGAGACAGAAGCGGTGACCCTGGACCTTTCGGTTGGTGGCGCGAAGTTCGATTGCGATCTCGAAGTCCACCCTGGCAAGGTGATCCGAGTGCGGCTGGTTATTCCCGGCGCAGAGGAACCGGTCTCGATCGAAGAAGGGTTGGTGCAGTGGGTCGGAGAGGAGACATTCGGGGTCTCATTTCAGAATGTCCGGCAAGCTGAGCTCGATGAAATCGAGCAGCTCATCAACGAGTTTGAAGAAGCCGAAGACGGGGGACATGCATAGTGAGTCAATCCTTGACTCGTCTGCATCGGAAGAATATCGTATCCTCGTGGGGGGAGCTTAACGCCCCGAGGGAATATGGTTCATAAGGGGGTCGAGCGTCGGGATGGTGTGCAAGCCCAGCTTGACTGGGAAGCCTGAAGTCCCGCCAAGATCTCCGTCGTACCTAGCTGTCCTCGGTAGGTGCGCGCTCCTCCCACCCTAACAGGCTGCTGAAAAAGTCCGCCAGCTTCGTTCTCGCATCGTTCAGACCCTCAACGTACCCCAGAGAGTACGCCTCGGGCCTTCACTGCGTGAAAAAGATCCGACGATGGCCATCCCGATTCGCGCGCTCTCGAACGTGACCTTTAATGCGCGCAAGGGTTTGCTCGAAATGGGGGGGAAGAAACAGGCCCGTTCATTTTTCAATGTCGGCATGGCCAAGAAGTTTATGCAGACGATGTTGGTCGCAGATGCTCTCTCAGAATTGCAGCGCGCGGAGTTGACGACGTCGCTCAGAGAGATCTATTACCGGACGAAACACACCATTCAGGACTCGCACGAGAATACATTCGATACCCAGGACGAATCGGACCCGATCATTGAAGATCTGGAAGTATCCCTCGTGGCGCTTCGTGAGGAGTTACATGTACGCGCAGAAAACGGAGGAAGTGTCGTCGGCCCACTCGTACTCGGCGACGATGGCGACCGCGTGGATTGCGCCAAACTAGGCAAAGGTGGCTACTCGGTTCCATCGATTGTCGAGCCGGAATATGTGGAGATCCGCCGCTGTACGGCGGACTTTGTGTTGTTGGTTGAGAAGGGCACACAGTGGAATCGTCTCTCGGAAGATAAATTCTGGCGTCGTTACAATTGTGTGTTGCTGACGGGAAATGGACAGCCGCCTCGCGGGGTTCGCCGCTTGGCCAGGCGACTACACGAGGAATATAAACTTCCGGTCTATGTTCTGGTCGATAACGATCCCTGGGGGTACTATATCTATTCCGTCGTCAAGCAAGGCTCGATTAATCTGGCCTTCGAGAGCCAGCGGATGGCGATTCCCAAAGCCAAGTTCATCGGCCTGTCCAGCGCCGACCCGGAACGATACGAGCTTCCGCGTAACGTTGGGATCAAACTGAACGAGAAGGATATTGCCCGTGCGAAAGAGCTTCTCAACTATCAATGGTTTCAGAAACCGGCGTGGCAGGCGGAAATCAAGCGGATGCTCGCGAGCGGACTCAAGTACGAACTGGATGCCCTTGCCAACAAAGACTTCCAGTACCTCACGAAAAAGTATCTTCCACGAAAACTGAAAGAGAAGGACTGGCTGGACTAACTCAAGGGAGTGATCGCATCAACAGCGCGTTATCTTTATCGTCTACCTTCGCCTCGATACGGTCACCCTTCTTGAGTTGTCCCATGACCTGGGTCTTCTGCGTGATATGCACACGAATTTCCGTGCCATCCTGCGTCTTGACGATATAGTCGCCATAATCGATGCGCACCAGATCCCCCTTGATCACTTTGGCTTCCGCGAGGCGTTTCGCTCCCTCCTCATCGATGGCGTACGCCGCCTGGGACAGCCCGAGGCACAGCAACACTCCACACGTCAGAACACTGACGACTTTGGGAATCGACCACATGAGTGCCTCCTCGGTTAGAAGTGATCACCGGGTAGAAATCTGTATGGTGCCTCAGAGAGTCAGCGGATCGAGATCGCATGATTCGGGAAGCGTCTGCTGAAGCGCGGATACGCGGCTTCGACAGGCAGTCTCGCCGTTCAGCTCCTCGACAGACTGCGCAATTTTGCCACGAACGTCGACCTCTTTCATCACACCATCCCGGCAGCTGCTAGTGTTCAGGTAACATCAGATACAGCCCGATCACAATGATCGGCGCCATGACATACATCGCCTTCTTCCCGAAGCTATCATAGACGCCATAGATTAGGATTGCGCCCATGAAGGTGAAGTAGAGCGTTCCGATTCCTCGATATCCCCCATGTTCTTCCGCCAGGGCCAGCGCCGGCGATCCCAGGATCAGTATGGTCAAAAAAGCTGCGAGTCGTTTCATTTCAGCCTCCTTCGAGTGTGATGGTAAGTCCGTATCGTGTCGTAATAATGATGGCTACCACGGCAGAGACAACAACGCCCCCATGGCAAAGTCTGCCAAGAGGGCGGGATTCAGTTCTTGAACGATTCTGTGTCGCTGAATTGGCGAAGGCTAACAAGGGGGCACCGTACACCTCTGTGGCATAAGGATAAGTGAAGCCATGCTGCGCCTTCTCATTGGAGGAAGTCAAATTGGTGTCGGTGGGGAGATGAGGCGCGAGATGTGTGAGGGGTGAGCGACGAGCCGATCAGTTTGCCACATGCCGGGGAATTCAGAATGTCCCTGTTTTTTCCTGTCATAAGTTGCTTGTGCTTGTCGAAATAGCTATCCTTCTGACCCGGATGGGCAAGGTGACCACGTGTCAATGGCTAATAAACTGCTTGGTATTTTCCTCTGTCTCCTTCTCAGTGCCTGCAGCGCACCACCCAAGGCACCAACCACTGATGAGCGGACAATGCGCCAGGTCAGTGGAGAAGTTGAAAAACCCGCAGGGACATCTGAAGCGCAAGCCGCCACCACTCCACTAGAATCTCGATGCACCAAGCAGCTTCACAAAGGGTACGCACTGAGAGAACGCATTGACAATGAGTACAGGCAGAGCAGAATAGACAGAACCTTTCTTGATCGGAGCGATGAACTCACGGCGAGATGGGGGGAAGAAGCGGGACAGTGGTCCGATGAGACAAAAGCCCTTCTGCTTCACATTGGTGGGCCGACAGCAAAAAGCCGATTCCAAAATGCAAAAACACCTATCGGCATGGTGAGTGGAGATCTGAGGTGGAACAATATTAGAAATTTTCTTCGAACGAGATTGGCAGCCCTAGCGTCGATTTGCAAAGCACCATAGCATCACCAGCGCCGATTCTCCTTCTAGTGTGTGCGCGCTCCATGACGCATCCTACCGACAAATCCCCGCCCGCCGCTTCCGCCTACTTCTTTCGCCACTCCCACGGCGGCACCGGCTGCGGATCGGTCCACAAGCCGTTTCTGCCCTTTCGCGCCTCCTTCTCTAACCCTTCCAGCACCGTGTCCCCGGGAGCATACTTCCGGTACCATCAGCACCATCCGTCTTGAACCAGCTCGTCATTGACGTGGGTACTATCCGGCCTGGCACCCTTGCAAGAGTCAAACAAGAACGGCGGCTCCAATTCTGGAACCGCCGTCTGTGACGACGCGAAAGAAGTGTAGGCTCCGCTGCTTGTTTCTTCATCCACTACGCCAGTCCCCTCAGACCGCGACTGAGAAGGACGAGGGAATTCTACCGCCCCCAACATGCGCTCATGAGGATGTCCGTCATTCGATCTCAGACAACAAATGCTGTAGGGCGGCTTCGACGTGTTCGGTGCCCACGTCGGCGTGACCAGCTTTGCCATGTTCTATGGC
>SWDN01000003.1:454787-467257 GCA_005116775.1 Nitrospira sp. | reverse complement strand
GAACGACAGACTTAGCTTTGAAGGAGTAATCGGAACCCCGGCTCGCCCGATCGCCGCCATCACACGGCCCCAATTGGCATCCTCTCCGAAGAGGGCGGTCTTCACCAAGTTCGAGGTCGCAATGGTGTGGGCCACCTGCCGTGCCTGCGCCACGGTGGCTGAGCCAGCTACCTCTATCTTCACCACCTTGGTGACACCCTCGCCATCACGACAAATGGACAGAGCGAGTGATTGGCAGGCTTCTGTCAGGAGTGTGAGGAATCGCTGAAAGGCAGTTGTGCCTTCTTTGATGGTACGGTTTTCTGCCATGCCGTTTGCCAAGCAGAGGACCGTGTCGTTGGTGCTCGTATCTCCATCGACCGAGATGCAATTGAATGATTCGTTGGCCGCCAGGCTGAGAGCCCGTTGGAGGGCGCTCTTCGTAATCGACGCGTCCGTGGTGAAATAGGCCAACATCGTGGCCATGTTGGGATGGATCATTCCAGAGCCCTTGGCCATTCCGCCGATGGTAATTAAGCAACCATCTATCATGTCTTGAAGGGCAATGGATTTCGGGCGTAGGTCGGTCGTCATGATCGCCCGAGCAGCATCCGGGCCTCCACGGTCGCTGAGCTGAGCGAGCAACTGCGGGATGTTCTTGACGATTCGATCGACCGGTAATGCACGACCGATCACGCCGGTAGAACCGATGAACACTTGCTGCGAGGGAACTCCCAAGTGATGTGCAAGTACTGTAGCCGTCTTCTGGGCGGCGGCCAACCCCTTCGCGCCGGTACAGGCGTTGGCGTTACCGCTATTGACAAGAATGGCCCGCCCGATTCCCTGGCGTAAGTGCAGGCGATCGACGATGACCGGTGCCGCGACCACCTGATTTTTCGTGAAGACTCCGGCAATGGGACCGCTCTGTTCAGAGACGACGAGCGCAAGATCCCGCAGGCCTGGTTTTTTGATGCCGCAATGGATGCCGGCTGCGCGGAACCCCTGCGGTGCGGTCACTCCACGGCGCGGAGAAGCGGTTGTTATTTTTTTACCCATGATCGTGAGAGTTGTCCTATTCAAATTGTGCAGGATGCTCAAAAAGGCTAGACTTCTCACCCGCCCAACCCTGGCGCGCCGAGACGCGCCTTTCCCCAAGCAAGGCCGCAGCGAACTATCTCTTTTATAAGGGGTGGGTGGGATGATCCCAACTGCGCGCGTCCAACGAGGGCTTTCTCAAGCCGCGCGTTGCGCGAGCACGTGGATCGTCCCAGCTACCCCGCCTCCCTTTTTCAGCATCCTGCTTTAGGGGTAGGCGGCTGGAGCCGTTAACCCTGTCTCCTCAGGGAATCCCAGCATGAGGTTCATGGCTTGGATGGCCTGGCCTGCTGCGCCCTTCACCAGATTATCCAGCGCGGCTACCGTAATGACTGATCCTGATCGGGGGTCTAGGTAAACGCCGATGTCGCAATAGTTGGAGCCCTTGATGTAGCGCGGATTCGGAATAGTTTCTTCCTGGAACCGGACGAATCGCTCACCTTTGTAAAAGTCTCGATACAATGCGCGGAGGTTCGGCAGCGACATCGGACTCTTCAACTTGCAGTAGGCGGTACTCAAGATGCCTCGGTTCATTGGGACGAGATGCGGAGTGAATGTGACGATCGGTTGTATGTCCGTTGTGTCCGATGGCTGCGAGCCTCGTTGAAGCAATCGGCCAAGCTCTTGTTCGATCTCAGGGATGTGGCGGTGCCCTCCGATTTTATATGGCTCTAAGGATTCATGGGCTTCTGGAAAATGATAGGGGAGCGCCGGGCTTCGCCCAGCTCCAGACACGCCAGATTTCGCATCGATGACGATGGTGTGAGGCTGCACGAGATTCTGTGCGAACAGCGGGGCCAATTGTAGAACCGCTGCGGTTGGGTAACAGCCTGGCGACGCCACCAACTTCGCTTTGGCAATAGCGGCACGATGCAACTCAGGCAGTCCGTAGACCGCGTTCTTCAGTAAGTCCGGATAGGTGTGAGGGGTTTTATACCATTGTTCATAGACAGCGGGATCCGTGAGGCGATAATCGGCGCTGAGGTCCACCACCAATTTTCCTGTTTTGAGACAAGCTGAGACCGGCTCCAACGATTTCGTATGGGGGAGAGCTAAGAAGATCGCATCGGCTTGTTCCGCTAAGGTTTCCGGCGAGAGTGCTTGAAAGGAGAGTGGCACGAGGCCAGCCAAACTTGGGAAGACGGCCGCCACTGGAGACCCGGCGGATTTCTCAGACGTGACCGCGTGGAGATCGAAGTACGGGTGGAGGGCTGCCAGACGAACGAGTTCCGCTCCTGCATATCCACTGGCTCCTGCGATGGCGACGCGTACCTTTTTCATTTTTATCACCTGCCCTGTGTGCCACGGGCACAAAAAAAGGGAAGGCGTGTAATATAGATCGGGCAAGGAGCACGGAGGGCCAGCGAGATGGCATCACTGGGCCTGGCATCAATCGTCCGCTCCACGCCTTTGTTGGCGACATGCACAGTGGCGTAATAGGTGCTGCTTTTGACATCTGTAATGATCACGCGTTGGATCGTAATGTCCAAATGCTCGGCGAAACTCTTGATCAAGTCATGGCTCATTGGCCGCGGCGTGATCATCGTATCGAGCGCTAATTTGATCGCATGACCTTCTGCAGCTCCGACCCAAATGGGAAACGTATCGAGAACGCCGTCCTGTCGCGCTAAGACGACAATTCTCGTGTCGGTATTGGCCTCTTCGAGAATGCGATCAACCCGGTATTCGACGAGGTCCTGTGCGTTTGGTACATCGATTGTGCTCATGGTGGTGTCTTGCCGACTTTAGGAGTCCAGCTTGCCGAAGTCTTCCGGCTTCAGGTTTTCCAGCCATTGATCGAGCTCATCAGAACTTTGTTTGGCGATCACCGAGCTATTGGCAAACACCGGCGCATTGCTTCGCAGCGCAAGGGCGATCGCATCGCTGGGCCTGGCGTCGACGGTGTATTCTGAATCTTCATACATCAGATGGACTTTTGCAAAGTAGGTATGTTCGGATAGATCTGTGATGACGACGCTGATGACTTTTGCGTTGTAGGCATCAAGGAGCGACTTCATGAAGTCGTGGGTCATCGGTCGTGGCGGGGTGACGTTTTCCAGCGACATGCTGATCGCGCCGGCCTCCGGTTTGCCGACCCAAATCGGGAGCATATCGGCATGCTCTTCGTCGCGGAGCACCACGATATAGGCATTATTATAGGGGTCGAACATCAACCCCTTGACATGCATCTGCGTAATCACGACAAACGGACTCCCTAACCACTACCCTCAAGATTGTGAGGAAGTATTGACTGCCCTGATGGACGAATCAAGAAGAGCGAAATCTAGCACTTCAGGACTCGGCCTGTCAACGAAGCCAGCGAGATCGCTGGGAAATTTATTGAGGCTCAGGCAACCGTGACCGAGTAGAGACTCGCTGGTCCCACACCGGGCTGATTGTGGTTAAGCCGGTGGGCGGTAGTTCTGATCCAGCTTTCCCGTATCGGTTTGTTCGCCGAGTTTGAGAAACGCCTTCATCTGTTTCTTGACCAGGTCTCTACCGCTCTCTTCTCCCAGATTGATCTGATATTCGTTGATGACCATGACTCGCATGCCTTCCCACTTTTTCCAGCAGGGTTTGCACACTTTGGCTTTGATCTCAGTTTCAAGTTTCCCCATGAAGAGGGTGTCTGTAATCGTTTCTCCCGCTTGTCCGCACGTGACGCACTGAACGTCTGCCATGGTATGAGGATCCTCCTGACTACGTGATGAAGTGAGTGTGAGATCAGAATTGTAACACTACGGTTGCGCCAAGATAAAGAGGGGAACGGATTGACCCGCACATGGCTTCGTGTTAAGAAGATTCGCCCGTAGAAATGAATAGCCCGGATGGCGGAACTGGCAGACGCGCCGGACTCAAAATCCGGTTCTCGTAAGAGAGTGGGAGTTCGACCCTCCCTCTGGGCACCATCGGGTGACAGTCTGGCGGTAGGTGTGGGGCGGTGGGTATTTATCAGATTGCGCACAACGTATGGTTGTGCGTATACCCCGGATACTTCAGTTGACATGACCACATGGGTAGCCTATAGTTTGCCACTGTGCGGTGATCAAGATGCTTCACAATTACGACATGGTCTCATCGTAGTGTCCGCCACGTGACTATATTCTCTCATTTATTCTCTCATTCTCTCAATCTTACCAAGGAGGCAGCACATGCGTAACGTGTTGGCACTGGGAGCAGCAATCATCATTGTCGGTGCTGCGAGCATGTCAATCGCTCAGGAGCGCTTGCAGTCTAATCAATCCGGTATGGGTGTAGGCGAGGGAGTCGGCGATGTGTCTGGGTCGAGTACTCGCGTGACCACCTTCGATCGGACCCAGTTCCTCGATCGTTTGTCTCAGCCAGAGACCGTGTACGGTCGAGTGTTCGCGCTCGATTTGGCGCAGCATAGGCTCATGATTGAAACGGGTGGGGCGGGGAAGGTATTCGACCAAGGGCAGGAAGGCAAAGCAGGGTATGGTGCTCGGACAGTCATTACCCTGGTCATCGATGAACATTCGAACCTTCAGAACCTCAAAGAAATCAATGTCGGGGACGACGTCAGCATCCAAGTTAGGGAGCAGACTACGCCTGAGCAACCGTTTGGCACGGGAAAGAAACTTGTGCTTGAGGCCTATGTCATTCATGTTGCTGATACCAGGCAGGGGTTCGGTGGACTTGGACAACGTCCAGATCCTGAGAATGAGCGCTCGATTGCCACGAGCCGTGGCGGGATCACCGGTGGTATCGCTGGTTCTGTTCTTCCAGGAGAGATCAAAACCGGCATCACCAGCTCGATTGGTGAATTCACCGGCTCCGCTCCCTGTTGGCAGTGTGAACCACAGCCAGGATGGGGCAATGCCGCAACCGGAACCAAGTCGGACTACGGGACAGACCTTACTAAGCCAAACTTGGTCAAGGGTATAAACTAAGTCGGGACAGATTTCGTTTGGGTATAGGAAGGGGCAGCGAGATGCTGCCCCTTTTTTTTCGCGCACCGCGCTGTTGAATTGGGCGCCTGCTTGCCTGGTCGTTGGCTCCTTGTTAGGATTGGCAGCCATTGAGGTGCGATAAAGCGCCAAGGCTTTCGTGAAGGAGAACGATGTGGTCGTAGATGGAGAAGGGCACACACTATCGGCTGATCAGCCAAACACTGAGTTGGATTTGCGGGGAGTGATTTGTCCCTATAACTTCGTCAAAACAAAGTTGAAACTGGAAGCGATGGAACAAGGGCAGATTCTTTCGGTATTGTTGGACGATGGCGACCCAATTCGGAATGTTCCCCGCAGCGTAAGCAATGAGGGGCACACCATCATTGCGCAAGACCGCATCGAAGGATCCTATCGGATTCTCATTCGCCGCCGCGAAGACGAGTAACGCGCGGTATTTTTCTGCTCATCGGTTTGCTGTGCGATCCCACCGCATATCCTTCAATGACGACCGTCACCGCTGAATCCTTTGGCACTGGACCGATCCGGTCGAGCAGCTCACCTGGCCGTCCTCGATAGAGCGTTTCCCTGTACGTCGTGAGATCTATGGCGATAGCCATCTGTCGGATGGGGAGCAACTGTGCCAGGGTTTTCAGTAGCTTGGTGAGAGTGTTGGGCGCTGCAAAGCATACAAGCGTTCTTCGTTCTTTGCAGAGTTGGGAGAGATATTGTGCAAGACGGTGGCTGGTTGAGGGAAGGTGTCCTTCAAAGATGATGGCATCGCCAGAAAAGCCTGATATCGCTGCCGCTGCAGTCATGGTAGAAGGGCCAGGAATGGTCTTGACAGGAATTCCTGCTTGATGGGCCGCGGCCACAAACAGACTGCCCGGGTCATAGATGACCGGGGTGCCGTTGTCTGAGACGAGGGCGATATCCTCTCCTTGCATGACTCGATGAAGTAGGAGCCGTATTTTCTCGCGAAGATTGCAGGGGCCGTAGCTTGTCACTGTGGCGGTGATGCCATGATGGGCCAGGAGGGCCTGAGTCACACGAGGGTCCTCTGAGGCGACAACCGTGACATGACGTAGCGTGGCAAGGGCTCGAAGGGTGATGTCGTCTGGATGGCCAATCGGTGTACTGACGACATACAGAGTGCCGGTGGGATGCGAGGTGGTCGTCTGGCCTCTGACTCGACGAGCGTTCGGTTGACTCCTCTCTTGTGCCATCGATATAATTCCTCGCTTAACGTCCGCCTGTTTGTCCTGAAAAGTTGAGAGGATAGCCCTCTATGGCCGCCATGTTCTTCGTGGTGACGATGGCCCTGTATTTTGCGGCCACTGTTTCCTTTCTTATTTACCTGCTCAAGCCTTCTGAGGTCCTGGCAAACATCTCTCTCGGGATGACGGCAACCGGGTTTGCCGCACACACGATCGCGCTGGGCGCTGGGATGATTGGGGGCGCAGAGATCTCGACGCCTGGATTTTATGAAGCCTTGTCGTTTTTCTCATGGGTACTGATTTTAGTCTTTCTTGCCGTGGAGTTTCGCCATCATTTGCATGTCCTTGGCTCGTTTATTGTCCCTCTGGCCCTGGTCTCACTGGTCTCTGCGTCCGCATTGCCGGAAACCGCCCCGACGCTCACACCGGTGTTTCGGACCTTGTGGGTCCATGTCACCCTGAGCATGCTCGGCACGGTGGGGTTTGCCGTCGCCTTTGTGGCTGGTGTCATGTATCTGATTCAGGATGGACTTCTCAAGTCCAAACGTTTCAATGTGCTCTACTCGAAGTTGCCTGCTCTGGACTTTCTCGACCATCTGAATCAACAGTCGATCGTCACGGGATTTCCCCTGCTCACGCTCGGCATTATTACGGGCGCGTTGTACGCAGAGTTATCGCTGGGGTCGTATCTGAGCTGGAATCCCGAGCAAATATGGGCGTTGGTGACATGGATATTCTACTTTGTCGTGTTGACAGGGCGACTGACCGTGGGTTGGCGAGCCAAACGAGCGGCATACCTGACCATTATCGGGTTTGTAGGGGTCATTCTGACTTTCATTGGTGTGATTCTCAAGAGTCACGGACCGGTGTCTTGACATGCACATCGTCGTTGTCGGGTTGAGCCATAAGACTGCCCCGGTTGAAATCCGAGAGAAGCTGGCGATTCCTGAAAGCCGGATGGGCGAAGCGTTATCACGGCTCTGTTCCTATCAGGGAGTGCGGGAAGGGGTACTCCTATCAACCTGTAATCGTGTGGAAGTGTATGCCGTCGTCGATGAAATCGAATCTGGGTATGGACGAGTCCAAGATTTTCTGGCCGATGCGCACCTCTCGCTTTCTTCAGAACAACTGACTCCTCATTTATACTGGCAAGAAGGGGACCGGGCAATCAGCCACTTATTTCGAGTCGCTTCCAGTCTCGACTCGATGATCGTCGGCGAATCCCAGATTTTGGGCCAGATTAAAGAGGCCTTCGAGGTAGCACTGACACATAAGGCGACCGGCATCATTCTGAACAAGGTGATGAAGAAAGCCATTTCCGTTGCGAAGCGAGTGAGGACGGAAACGAAAATTTCCGAGATGGCCGTGTCAGTCAGCTATGCGGCGGTCGAATTAGCCAAAAAAATCTTCTCGGATCTCAGCGAGAAAACGGTGTTGTTGGTGGGGGCAGGGGAAATGGCCAAGCTGGCGGCGAAGCATTTCATTGCCAACGGCGTTCGACATGTGCGGGTGACAACGAGAAACCCGCAGCATGCGCAGGAGTTGGCCAATCGGTTCGGCGGCACCGCTGTCGCATTTGAGGATTTTCGAGAGGATATGGCCTCCGCCGACATCGTCTTAGTCTCGACTGGGGCCGCCCATTATCTTGTGAGTGAGGATGACGTGCAGCATTCGGTCAAGCAACGGATGAATCGTCCAATGTTTCTGATCGACATTTCAGTCCCTCGTAATATCGATCCGGCAGTCCGGCATGTCGACAACGCGTTCCTGTTTGACATCGACGATTTGAAAACGCGGGTTGAGCGCAATCGTGGAGAGCGGCTGAACGAGGCTGAAAAAGCCGAAAAAATGGTGGTGGATGAAGTCGGCACTGTACGGCAGTGGCTCCAGTCGCTTGAGGTGACCCCCACGATTGTGGCTCTCCGTGCGCGGATCGACGAGATCAAGCGGGCTGAACTCGACAAGACGTTGGGCCGATTGTCAAATCTATCCGAGACGGATCGCGCGTTGGTCGAGGCGATGGCGTCGTCGATTGCAAACAAGCTTATTCACAATACGATGCGGGAGACGAGCCTGGCTCCGCAGGACTTTATCTACCCGCTATTCGTCGTCGAGGGGCGAGATCGAAAGGAAGAAATCGCCTCGATGCCGGGGCAGTTCAGACTTTCGGTCGATCTCTTGGTGAAAGAAGCGAGTGAAGTTGCAGCCCTGGGGATTTCCGCCATTATTCTCTTTGGAATTCCAGATCGGAAAGACGATCGAGGAAGTTCGGGGTTCGATCCGAACGGCATCGTGCAGCGAGCTGTCAAAGCGGTGAAAGATCAGGTGCCGGGTCTGATGGTTGTGACCGATGTCTGCATCGACGAATACACCGATCATGGCCATTGTGGGATCGTCAAAGATGGGCGCATCCTCAATGATGAAACATTGGAGTGTCTCCGTGCGATGGCCAGGACGCATGCGCTAGCTGGAGCCGATATGGTGGCGCCCTCCGATATGATGGATGGGCGGGTGGCGGCTATCCGTTCAGAACTGGACCAGGCGGGGTTTCCGGAGCTGCCGATCATGGCCTATGCCGCAAAGTTTGCGTCTTGCTTTTACGCGCCGTTTCGGGACGCGGCGTTTTCGAGCCCACAATTCGGCGATCGGCAGTCCTATCAAATGGATCCTGCCAACCGCCGTGAGGCGCTTCGGGAGATCGCCCTCGATGTCGAAGAAGGGGCCGATATTATTATGGTGAAACCGGCACTGCCGTATCTCGATATCATTGCCGCGGCCAGGGCGCAGATGCTATTGCCGGTGGCAGCGTATCAAGTGAGCGGGGAGTACAGCATGATCAAAGCGGCTGCCAATGCCGGCTGGCTCGACGAATCTCGCGCGATGATGGAATCGTTGCTTTCAATTAAACGGGCTGGGGCGAATCTCATTCTGACCTATTTCGCGAAAGACGCAGCCCGTCTCCTTCGCTGACGACTATGCTGAAAGTGACGTGCGGGTTGTCCGGCGAGCGCACACGTGTCTATCCGGTCGCCACGATCGGTAATTTTGACGGCCACCACCTGGGTCATAGAGCGCTATTGCAGACGGTAGTCGAGACGGCTCGAAAGGCACAGGGGACGGCGCTCGTATTGACCTTCGAACCGCATCCGGTAAAGATCCTCGCCCCTCATGTCGATCTTAAGTTTCTCACCACCGTGGAGGAAAAACTTGCCCACTTCGAAACCTCAGGGATCGACGAAGTGGTTTTTCTTGAATTTACTCCTACCTTCGCGGCGATGAGCCCTGATCAATTCGCTGAAGATATCCTTCATAGGTCTCTCACCCTAGCCGAGCTATTCGTGGGCAATCATTTTGCGTTTGGAAAGGGCAGGGCAGGGCGTATCGACGACCTTGTGCGTTTTGGAAGGCAGTATGGATTTCGCGTCCATCCTGTCACTCCTGTGGTGATGGAAGGGGACGTGGTAAGCTCCAGCAGGATTCGTCGTCTTATTCTGGAAGGGAAGATGGAGCAGGCGACTGTCTTACTTGGACGTGTCTATGGGATTCGCGGCGCCGTTGTGCACGGGGTGCAACAGGGGCAGGCAATGGGTTGGCCTACAGCGAATCTGCGTATCCCAGCCGATCGTGTGGTGCCCCCCGACGGAGTGTATGCTGCAAGGGCTGTCTATGGCGGTCAGACCTTTGATGCGATCGCGTACATTGGAACTCGACCGACCTTTGGGGCAGGTGAACGGCTGATCGAAGTCAATCTGTTGGATCAGACCAGTGACCTGTATGGCCAGGAGATTACCGTGCAGTTTGTGGCAAGGGTGCGTGGCGATCATATCTTTGCATCCGCCGATGAGCTGTCGAAGCAAATTGCCCGTGACGTGGAGCAGGCGCGGATCAGTTTACGGCGCATTCCGCAGGGAGTGCAGTAGCATGGCTGCTGGGGCAGCGATTATGAGGGCACGAGCCAGATCTACCAAGCGACCGGCGCTGTTAGCCCAGCTTGTTCGAACGGTTCGTCAGCGCCAGTTGTTCCTTCCCGGCCAGCACGTGCTCGTGGCCGTGTCGGGCGGGCCAGACTCGGTCGCGTTGTTGTCGCTTCTTCATCGCCTTACCCGATCCTGGCAGCTTTCGCTTACGGTGGCTCATTGTAACTATGGGTTGCGCGGAGTGGAGTCCGAAGATGACGAATCGTTTGTCAAATCGCTCTGCCTTGAACGACAACTGCCTCTTGTGATCCATCGACCGATACTGATCAAACGACGGCGACGGTCATCGCTTCAAGAAACAGCGCGCAACGCGCGCTACGATTTCCTGAAGCAATTGGCGCAGAAGGTAAGCGCCGATCGCATTGCAGTCGGTCATACGGCCAATGACCAGGCAGAAACGGTACTCATGTGGCTGTTGCGGGGAGCCGGCATGAGCGGATTAGCGGGAATGCCGTATACTCGTGAAGATACAATTGTTCGCCCTCTTCTTACAGCCACCCGCGAAGAAGTCGTGGCCTACTTGGAGTCTGAAGGGCTGACCTATCGTTGTGACTCGAGCAATGAGAAGTCGATCTATCATCGGAATCGCATCAGGAAGGAATTGCTGCCTGTCATGAGTCGGTTAGCGCCGGCTGCTGTCCAGGTGTTGCAGCGGCAGGCAGATCTGCTTCGCGATGAAGAGGAATACCTGGAATGTCTTACCAATGATGTGCTGAAGAGACTTGTGAGCCATGAAGTTAAAGATGTGCAACGATTCGATCGCCGGGCCTTTATCGAGCTGCCGGTTGCGCTTCAGCGCCGTCTCGTTCGAACGATCTCGCGGACCTATGACGGAGAGGGGAGGGCCAGCAGCCTCAGCGCGGTAGAATCAGTTCGTCGCGTCATTCTCAAGGGAAGGCATGAATCCTGGCTATCGTTGAAGCAAGCCTCTGTGACGCTACATCTGGGGGAAGTAAGATTCAGTCCAGGCGTAGGCGTAGGCCGGAGCCATCAGATTGATGTCGAGCGCGAGAAGGGGGAGGTGTGTGCCGTTCAGGTGCCTTCCACAGTCTATTGGGATAGAACGAATCAGCACGTTCAGGTACAACTCATGACTCGTCGTGCTGTTGAAACGCTGACTGGATCTGTCACATCGGGGCTGGCAGTATTCGATGCCGATCGCTTTACGGAACGGTTGGTTATCCGCGCGTGGCAAGTCGGCGATCGATTTTTCCCTCAGGGTATGCAGGGGAAGAGTAAAAAACTGCAAGACTTCTTCACCGACAGGAAGGTTTCCCGCCATAATCGCGGGAATGTTCCATTACTGGTGGCGCCAGAGGGAATTCTCTGGGTCATGGGCATGCGGCAGGATGAGCGGTTTGTTGTCCGTGGTGAAACGACGCGTTGTTTGGTTGTCTCGGTTCGTGACTGTGCGCCAGAGTAAGGAGTAAGGAAATATGGAACGGATTTTCGGTCGGCCAATTGTGACGCAGGAGGAAATGCGCGCCCGGATTCGTGAGTTGGGGAAGCAGATCACGACCGATTATACGGGGAAGGATTTTGTGTTGGTGGGAGTGCTGAAGGGGGCCTATGCCTTCTACGCAGATTTAGCCCGCGCAATCAGAATCCCAGCACGAGTGGACTTTCTTATCGTGACGAGTGATGGGTCTCGGAGAACAACATCCGGCAAGACGAAAACGGTTAAAGTGGTCACGGAGTTGACAGAGGACATCGAGGGTAAAGATGTCTTGCTGGTAGAAGATATTGTGGATTCCGGGCTAACCGTTCAACAGTTGGTCAAGGCCCTGACAAAAAAGAAGCCGCGGTCGATTAAGGTCTGCACGTTGCTGAGCAAGCCAGATCGTCGGGTCATCGATGTCGCCATCGACTATGTGGGGTTTAACATTCCAAACAAGTATGTCGTCGGATACGGACTCGACTATCAGCAGAAGTACCGGAACCTTCCCTATCTGGCTGTTCTGGACATTGAGGGAGATCAAGAGTAAGACGCGCCATACGGTTGTCAGTATGAATGCATATGTGTTAGCATCAGGCATGCTCATGTGTGTTGTCTAATTATTTAAGCATGCCATCCACAAGGAGATCTGGATGAATTCCAGGACAAAGAACATACTGTTTTGGGTCGTTGTCGGCCTCTTCATGATTTTGCTGTTCAACCTGTTCAGCGTGCCGCACCATGAGCCAGAAGAAGATGTAATTTTTAGTGAGTTCATGACAAAACTCGACAAGGGAGATATCGAAAAGGTCATCATTAAATCGAGCCATATCAGCGCGATCCTCAAAGACAAGACCCA
>SWDN01000003.1:418955-454687 GCA_005116775.1 Nitrospira sp. | reverse complement strand
GCACGATGCAGCAGGTTCCACGCTACGACGATGTGGTTGAAGAAGTCTCGGAATTTTTCGAAGAACGAATCCGTTTTGCGACGGCACATGGTATTGCGCAAAGACAAATCATTCTTGATCCAGGTATTGGATTTGGTAAGCTGCTGACTCATAACCTTGAGCTGATAGCCCGATTAAGCCGTTTCTTGCGATTTGGATGTCCCCTGTTGGTCGGCGTCTCACAAAAGGCATTCCTTGGGCAGCTCGTAGGTCGTCCAGTACAAGAGCGGCAGTGGGCGACAGCCGCAGCGGTGGCAATGGCAGTGGATCGTGGAGCTGGGATTATTCGTGTTCACGACGTGAAGGCTATGAAGGATGTGGTTCAAGTGGCAGCAGCGATTGGTCGGCGGACCGTTGAATCTATGAAGGCACACCATGCGTAAGCTATTCGGCACCGATGGGGTCCGTGGCGTTGCCAACCTCGATCCGATGACCAGTGAGATCGCCATGCAGTTGGGGCGAGCCGCCGCGCATTTGTTTATGCGCCGAGCCGGACGCCATCAGATCGTGATCGGCAAAGACACCCGCATCTCCGGCTATATGTTGGAGTCGGCATTGACTTCCGGGATTTGCTCGATGGGTGTCGATGTCTTACTGGTCGGTCCATTGCCGACGCCGGCGATTGCATTCTTGACGAGGAGTCTCCGTGCCGATGCGGGGGTGATGATTTCGGCCTCGCACAATCCCTACCAAGATAACGGCATTAAGTTTTTTTCCAACGACGGGTTTAAGCTGCCTGATGAGATGGAAGCTCGCATTGAGGGACTGATCGTTTCGAATGAAATTGCGCATCTGAGACCGACGGCCGATGCGATTGGGAAAGCCTATCGAATCGACGATGCTGAAGGGCGGTACATCGAGTTCGTCAAGCGCTCTCTCCCCAAAGATCTTGATTTTCAGGGGGTAAAGATTGTGGTCGATTGCGCCAATGGCGCCGCGTACAAAGTTGCGCCGACGGTGTTGCGAGAACTCGGAGCGACGGTCGAAGTGATTGCCAATAAGCCGGATGGGATGAACATCAATGCCGGCTGTGGCGCAGTTCATCCTCAATTGCTGCAGAAGGCGATCCACGAGCAGGGGGCTCATTTGGGAGTGGCGCTGGATGGGGATGCCGATCGCGCGATTTTTGTTTGCGAAGAGGGACAGGTTGTGGATGGCGATCATATTATGGCGATGCTGGCGCTTGATCTTCATCGTCATGGGCAATTGGCCAAGCAGACGGTCGTGGGGACCGTGATGAGCAACTTCGGCTTGGAATTAGCTATGACGAAAGCGGGGATCGCGCTTGCGCGCACGGCCGTCGGGGATAGATATTTGCTCGAACGAATGTCGGCCGATGGCTATAACTTTGGGGGCGAGCAGTCCGGTCATTTCATTTTCCTGGATCATAATACGACTGGCGATGGTCTGATTTCGGCGCTGCAAGTCTTGTCGCTGATGAAGCGCACCGGGAAGCCCTTGTCCGAGTTGGCCAAAGCCATGACGGCGGTGCCACAAGTATTACTTAACGTGCATGTGTTGAAGAAGCCGCGCATTGACACAATTCCCGAACTTCAACGCGCAATCTACGAGAGTGAACAGCGTCTCAACGGTAGCGGCCGTGTATTGGTGCGGTACTCCGGGACCGAGCCGCTTTTGCGCGTTATGGTTGAGGGTGAGTCCGATGACCAGATTCGTGAAGTGGCCCATCGACTTGCCGACGTCGTAAAGACGCATCTGAGTTAAGGTTGTCGCCCTCCATTGAGGGAGGCTCATGCTGCCGCCCCTCACCGTAGCCTTCATTGCCGGGCTCCTCATCGGATCACAGATTTCCTATTTTCCCCTGTCATCCTCATTTCTGCTCCTTCTTGTCGCATTAGCCGCTGTTGTTCTTGAGCGATTCAGTTGGCTATCTGCGCGCAAGGCGACGTGGCTTTACGGCGCATTCGTCGTGGGAGTGATCTACTGGGCTGTGGTCGTCAATCTATTCGCTCATGGTCCCATGGCCGAGCACTCGCCCGATGCCCAGATGACTGGCCGTATTGTGGCCCCTGTACAACTGACGCCAGACCAATTGGTCATGACTGTCAGGATGGATGGTCCAATCGATGGGTTGGAAGCATCCACACATGTCCGATTGACCTGGCGTATGCCAGAACGAATACTTTTCCAAGGCGATCGGGTCGGCTTTCTGGCTCCATTGCGACGCCCTAGTGGATCCTTGAACCCTGGTGGATTCGACTATGCTTCCTATCTTGAGCGGCAAGGGATCGATATGATCGCGACGGTGACTGGGTCTGATGCGGTGAAATTTATCGAGTCAGGGAATGTGCATGCGATCCATATTGCCCCTGGCTTCCCTGAATCAGTGGTTACTTGAACACTTTGTGGCAGCGGTCCGTTTGGTGTCAATGCTTCCAGGAGGAGAGTGGCATGTGGCAGCTCCATCGGTCTTCGCGATGGCGCTGTTTTATTGCTGCCTTGGACTGTTGTGGCGGCGAATGGGTCACAGGCTGGTTCAGTGGGCGGCAGGCGCTGGATTGTTGATGGTCATATTGTGGTGGGCCTGGTCTCCACGGCTGTTTCTCGATGGGGATCGCTTTCGAGTGACGTTCCTCGACGTCGGGCAAGGCGATAGCGCGGTGATTGAGCTACCAGATGGACAGGTGGTGTTGATCGACGGGGGGGCGGCCTATGAACGATTCGACATGGGCCGTGCGGTGGTGGGTCCGTTTCTCTGGAACAGGGGAATCCGCACGATCGACGCGGTGATCGGCACACATCCCCAACTCGATCATGTCGGAGGTCTGGCTTGGGTGCTCCGCCACTTCATGGTCAAGCACTATTGGGGATCAGGAGAGACTCGCAAGGAGCCATTCTATCAACGCCTACAAGACTCATTAGCGTATCGAGGACTACGAGAAGGGGTAGCAAGAGAAGGACAAGAGATCCTATCGTCCGGTCCCTGCCGACTCGTCGTGCTCAACCCATCAGCTCACGAACAGCACGACTTGGGGCTTCCTGAGAATCGTGTCAGCGGGCGCATGCTGAATAATCGTTCAGTCGTCACACGTTTGACCTGTGGTCATCATACGATACTCTTTGCCGCGGATGTCGAGCACGATGGCTTGTCGAGGATGACCAGCTCACCGTTTCACAGCCCAGTCGAAGTCGTGAAGGTGCCTCATCACGGGGCAGCGAGCTCACTGAGCCGTGACTGGTTGGCATCAATACATCCCCAGTATGCCGTATTTTCTGCAGGCCGCCATAACCGATACAGACATCCGGCTGAGACTGTTCTAGAAGCGTACGGGTTGGAAGGCAGCGCGGTGTTCCGAACTGATCGTGATGGAGGAGTGTGGTTTACCGGAAGAGCCTCCGGCGAGACGCTGCATGTGCATCGAGCGCGAGAGTTGTCGTGGCAACTGACGAACAGTACGTCATGCCTTTGGACCTGTGAACAGGCAAACTGGGCTCGAGTTTGGAAACAATGGCGCGATTCCCAGTGACCGTTGCTTGACTGTTATAGCGTGGGCCTTGACTCCAGGGTTAAGGCTCCCGATATACAGATAATCAACTCACAAGCGTACGTGTACAGTTCATGTCTCGGTAAGGCAATTTTCGGCCCTTCTTCCAGCAACAGAGAAGACCCTACAACATAAGGCCTCAAATTTATTCATTGTTCATCGCGTGCTAGCAAGGCATAGCATGTGCACTCGTTTGTGCTGGCTTGATATAGGCCTGTCCATTTTTAAGGGAGCCAGGGTATGCCAAATCTTGTACGGATCGTGATTCAGTTACCCGTTAATCTCAAAACTCAGCTCGATAACCTGAAACAGCAGGGGTATACAACCAGTGGCTTCATCCGGGCGGTGTTGGAACGGGAGTTTTCCAAGATGGAGGAGAAACCCACCACACCCTTTCCAATTGGGAAACGAGTGAATAGCCGGTAGCCGTCTTAATAATACGCCTGGTCATGAGAGGGAACTGAGGGGGACTGTGACGCGTTTAACCGATCTCATTAGAGGACAATCAAGCCAGGAAGCTGTGAGTCCTGCTGGGGGTAACTCTGACAGCTCTAGGGAGCCGACCGACCTGCCTCTTCCATCTTCTTATGTGCCTTCAGCGTCTACTCCTGAAATCGATTGGTATCAACGTGCGAGCCATGAGCTTCATGGGATCAAGCACGCAGTTCAGGCGAAGCAGTCTTGGACAGTCGATGAATTGGTTCGGGTTGCATCTGGCATTGTCGCCTCTCTTGGAGTCAATGACACGTTGATTCAGACGGTCTTGCAGCGCGGCGCCGGAGACTATCTCGTCAACAACGCCGTGAATGTCGCGATCGTCAGTGTGAAGATCGCGGACGCGCTTCGATACGAGACGGCGCAACGTGAGCAAGTTGCCTTAGCGGGCTTGCTGCACGATCTCGGCATGTTCACGTTGCCGGACGCGCTGGTCTACAAGGCTGGGACATTGACCGATGGAGAACTCCGGAGCATGCAGGAGCATCCACAGCATGGAGTTCGTGTGCTCAAGGATATCGAAGCAGCCTACCCTTGGGTGGGGAGGGTGATTCTGCAAGAGCATGAGCGATGGGATGGAACTGGCTATCCTAACCGGTTGGTTGGTGATGAGATTGATGAGGTGGCTCTTGTCATCGGACTTGCAGATGTCTTTGAGGCGATGATGAACTCACGGCCCTATCGACGTGGACTATCGGCTCATCAGGCGATCCGTTCCCTGCTCGTCAGTGGGAAGACGATGTTCCCCCATCATCTTTTGAAGGCGTTGATCGACCAGCTTTCGATTTATCCATTAGGCACTACCGTTCGTCTGAATACCGGCGAAACTGGAGTCGTGTTTCAATTGAATCGACAGTACCCGTTACGTCCGATCTTACACGTTTTGCAAGCAGGTCATAGAGCGGTGTCGAAGATGGTTGATTTGCGCGCTGAGACTTCCCTGCACATTGTGGAAGTGGTGCCTGTCAGTTGATTTGCGATTATAGAAGATGAGGAGATAAGACCGTGCGACAGCAAGTATCCTTACATCTTGTCGGTCTTCTGGGTGCTGGTGCGATTCTCGCGGCAGTGTTGACCGGGTGCCATAACCCAGCCAACTCCTCTTTGCCACCGTCAGCTGTCAGCCCTTCTGGGGTGACGGTCCCACCGTTGCCGAAGGGAGACGTCTATGCCGATGAAACAGTTCCAACCTCGGAAACACTTATCGAAACGGGCGATACGCTCGAGGTGGTGATTCGTCGTGGGGCCGGCGAAGAAAAGTTCGCCAGCGTCGTGCGGGAGAATGGAAAGGTTTCTATCGGGTTTATGGAGGTAGATGTCGGAGGTATCACTGCAGCTGTGGCGGAAACCCGTGTGCAGGAAGCCGCCGTACCCTATATGCGTGATCCGCGCGTGCAGGTCCTGTTGAAGAAGAAGGTCTTGAAGGTCAAGCGGGTCTTCGTGTTTGGAGATGTCAAGAAACCGGGGATGGTGCCCATGTCGAGAAATATGACGGTGCTGCAAGCCCTTGCCGTAGCCGACATGTACCAGGAAACAGCGTTGATGGAAGAAGTGCGGGTCATTCGAGGCGGTGATCTCGCAAAGCCGCACATTCTGATGGCCGATCTCGCGCGCGCGTTTACCTACGGCGACATGACCAGGAACGTGTCGCTGGAGGAAAACGATGTCGTCTTCGTGCCTCGTGAACATCTCGGCGATGCCGGCGAAGCGGCTAAAAAAATCATGCCGATCATTACGGCCGGGGTCGCTCCGTTCTACCCCGTGTTCCTTCTTAATGCTATAACGGGTAAATGATCGTTTCCGTCAAGATAAGAAAAGGATTCTGATGCATGGCTCAGTATGAACTCAACGTCATCGACTACTGGCTGATCATTAAAAAACGAAAGTATCTGATTCTGTTGGCGGCAGGGCTGGTCGTGGTATTCACATTTTTGTTTTCTGAATTGTTCAAGCCGAGCCCGCTCTATGAAGCGTCGGCGCGGGTGAAGTTCGATCGAACGAGTACAGTGGCTCAACAGTTAATTGAGAGCATGTCGTTCTCCAACGCCAACGATCTCAATTCACAAACCGAGTTTATCCGCGGGTTTCCCGTCATGGAGCGTGTGGCGATCGAATTAGAGCGTGTGTCTGCAGATGCTTCACCGGACATGAAGCGTTCGGCGGACTATCTTAATACGGTCTATTACCTCGGCCAGGAAATCGCGACGCAGCGGGAAGGCGATACGAATATCATTCGTATCACAGCGACCTCAGATGAACCGAAGATGGCGGAGAAGACAGCTAACTCAGTGGCCAACGCCTATCGCTTAGAAAACATCATGACCAGAAACCGTCTCGTAATGGAGTCAAGGCGGTTTGTCGAGGAACAGTTGGCCGGGCTTGAAAAACAATTAAACAACGCGGAGGAAGCGCTGAGGGTTTTTCGAGAACGGGAAGGGCAGGTGTTTTTGACCGATGAGGCGCGAGCCGCACTGGAGACATTCACCAAACTGGAAGAACAGCATAATGAAGTGATGCGAAAGCGGGCGGAGGGGGAACGGCAGATCGCCGTCCTCAATCGGACCGAAGCGGTGCTTGGAAACCAAACCGGTCGGATCTTTACGGAGGAGCAGAACGCGCTGCTCACGATTCTTAACCAGCGACTCCTCGATCTCATTCAGGAGCGAAATACCCTCGAAATCAACTACACGAAGGACCATCCACAAGTTCAAGAGCAGCAAAAGAAGATCGACAATGTCAGGGCCGAGATGGTTCTTGAACTCCGAGCCAAGTTGAAGACGATGCAAGATCGGGAATCCACACTCATGGATCAGCGCGATCGCTATCGAGGCCGCTACTTGCAGTTTCCTCGAGCGGCGATTCAGATGAGCCGCCTTGAGCGTGATGTAAAGGTCAACGCCGATTTATTGGCGACACTGAAGGCGAAGCATCAAGAGCTGCAAATCAAAAGCGCAGAACGGATCGAAGAGGTGACGATCGTGGCTCCGGCCATCGTCCCAAGCGCGCCGATCAATGCGCCTAACACAGGACTGAACCTCATGGTGGGTTCTCTCATGGGAGTCTTTCTTGGGATCGTCATCGCCTTTGCGCGCGAATCGTTCGATACGTCGATCGGTACGATTGAAGGGATCGAAGAGTTTCTCAAAGTGCCGGTCCTCGGCGTCATCCCGCAGTTCGACGGTAAAGAAATGGAGCAAGCCGCTCGCGCGGCGCTTCCCGCCCATGCTTCCGTGTCAACAGTGGAAAACTTCTCGAAGCTCATTTGCTTGATCGACCCAAAATCTATCTTGTCAGAGAGCCTCCGTTCCCTGCGGACCAATATTCAATTCGCCAGCATGGATCGGAAAGTCAAATCCATCTTGTTTACCAGCGCGGGCCTTGGAGAAGGCAAGAGCACCTGTGTCACCAATTTGGCGATCACGCTCGCTCAGGAGGGACAACGAGTCTTGCTCGTCGATGCAGACCTTCGGCGACCGATCGTGCATCAGCGCTTGGGTCTTGAGCGGGTTCCAGGTTTGTCGGATGCCTTGGTGGGCTCTACTCCCTGGCGCAATCACGTGCGATCCGCTACGGATCTGATGCTCGGGCCGATGGGAGCAGATCGGGTGATGAGCACGCCGGGGTTGGATAATTTGCATATTTTGACCAGTGGGGCGGAAGTCGGCAATCCGAACGAGTTTCTCAATATGAACAAGATCAAGACACTCGTGAATGAAATGAACGAGGAGTACGATCTCGTACTGTTCGACAGCCCTCCCATCCTCCCGGTCACGGACGCGGTTGCATTTAGCTCACGCGTCGACGGGACGATTTTGGTCTATCAGGTCGGGCGAATCGGTCGGAATGCCCTCAAACGGGCCAAGTTCCTCCTCGACCATGCTCAAGCGAATGTGATGGGCATTGTCTTGACGAACGTGAAATCCGAAGTTGCGACGGACTACGGGGTCTATCGCTACGAATATCGCTGACGCCGGCAGTAGGAGTCGATATCCCATGCATGCGTCGATGGTGAAACCGCAAGATGCCGTCATCGTGTCGGTGTTGGCTGCTGTGCTGGCGCTTGGCCTCACGCTGGCGACCCCGACGATCGGTATGCAGGTCGTCTTCGGTTTTCTCATTGTGCTGGTGGCCTTCACCTCGGTTCCTGCCTCGCTGTTCCTGCTAATTTTTTCCATGCTGCTCTCGCCGGAGATCGCGGTTGGGCGCGTAGAGGGACGAGGCGTCGGGGCGCGAGATCTTTCGTTTCGTGTGGACGATCTCCTGCTCGTGATTATCGGATTCAGTTGGCTGGTTAAGACCATCATCTATCGCGATCTGGCGCTCATTCGCGAGACCCCGATCAATCGGCCTATCATCTACTACATGCTGGTGTGCGTGCTCGCGACGCTGATCGGTGTCATCGCCGGTCACGTGCGTCCGCTGACGGGTTTCTTTTTTATCTTGAAATACTTCGAGTACTTTTTTGTCTTCTTCATGGTCGTCAATCACGTATCGACCAAACGCCAGGTCGTCAGTTTGGTCATGGCGTTACTGGCCATTTGCTTCGTGATCAGCCTGTATGCGATCGCGCAGATTCCGAGCGGGCAAAGGGCGAGCGCGCCGTTTGAAGGAGAAAGCGGCGAGCCCAATACGCTCGGTGGGTATCTAGTTTTTATTATGGCGATCGTCATGGGTCTCTTCCTTCATTTGAAGTCCGTATCGATCCGTGTCGTACTCGCTCTTCTCATGGGATTCATCAGTCTCGCGCTCATGGCCACCCTCTCGCGTTCCTCCTATCTGGCCGCCGGTGTTTTGATCGTAGCGGTCGCGGCGACCCAATGGCGGCGCCCTGGGATGCTTGCGATTATACTCTTGCTCGCAATTACGCTTCCTTTTGTCGCGCCTGACAATGTCAAGAATCGTGTCAATGAGACGTTCTTCGGACGTCAGTATGGCGGCGAGATCACAGTGGGGAAGGTTGGACTGGACCTCTCTACGACGGAGCGATTACGTTCCTGGCAGTATGTGTTGAAGGACTGGCTCCACAATCCTGTGCTCGGCCGCGGGGTGACCGGCTACGCATGGGCGGATGCCCAATATGTCAAGATTTTGGGTGAAACAGGTCTTGCCGGTTTGGTGGCATTTATCTTTTTGATCGTGCGTTTGTGGCGTCGAGCGCGTGAGACCTTTCTGAAAGAACAGGACCCATTTTGTAAGGGGTTGGCCCATGGATTACTGCTCGGCATGGTGGCCATGCTCGCGCACGGTATCGGAGCCAACACCTTCATTATCATTCGGATCATGGAGCCCTTCTGGCTGTGCGCAGGCCTGGTCATGATCTTGCCGCGCCTAACAGCAGACCAGGCAAACCCTGCCGCTCAGCGTGTGTCCGTATGAGGTGGTTTGTCTTTTGTTACTGGTATGAGCCGGATGCACCATCCGATCCTGTAGGGCTCGTTCGTCTCTGGGCGTTGGCGCGCCAACTTGCCGAACAAGGCGACAGTGTAACCGTCTTCCCTCCACGCTATCGCTCCGCGCTGCTTCAGCGAGGGTTTTCGACTGTGCCGATTCCGATCCTTTCCTGGACGGTCGTGCGTCCGATTTCCTATGCGATTCTCTCCTGTATCGCCGGGCTGATACGGGCCTGCAGGCTGAAACCGGACATCGTGTATTACCGATGGATGGACAGCCCACACCCGTTGCTACTGGCGAGGCTCCTTGGAGCGAGATGTGTTTGTGAAGTCAACGGGGAGCCTGTGCCTGATTGGTCGGAGGCCGATCGCACGTTCAAGAGGAGACTCAAACACTGGCTGGCGTCGTTCGCCCTCAGCCGCTGTGACCGAGTGGTCGTCCTCACCGATGGGTTGCGCGATCTAGTCGTCGACCGGTATCGGGTCGCTCCTGAGCGAGTGGTGGTCCTGCCAAGCGGAACGGATACGAGTGTATTTGTTCCTCAGAATGCCGAAGCCTGTCGTCGTCGAGTCGGGCTGACTCCAGACCGAGACTATATCGGTTTTGTCGGAAGTTTCTACCGGTATCAGGGATTGTCGTGTCTGTTAGATGCCATGGTCATCATTAGACGGACTCTACCATCCGTGCACCTTCTTCTCGTCGGTGATGGGGAAACTGTTTCCGAGTTAAAGCAGCAGGCGGATCGCCTGGCGCTGAATTCCTGTATTACCTGGGTGGGCAGGATACCCTATCAAGAGGTTCCGGAATGGATCGGTGCGACGACGGTTTGTGTGGCCCCGTTTCGTGAAGATCGTGGGGAAACATCTCCGGTCAAAATTTTCGATTATCTTGCCTGCGGGAGGCCCGTGGTTGCCAGCGCGATTCCCTCTGTCGCCGCCACTTTTACTCAAGAGACCGGGGTCGCGTTGGTTCCACCTGATGACCACATCGCGTTAGCTGAGGCAGTCATGAATTTGCTGAACGACAAGGATCGACAATCTCGAATGTCAGATCGCGGCCGCTGCTTTGTTGAGCAAGGGTTTAGCTGGGCCCATCTCACCAATCACTTAAAAGAATGGCTTGCTGTAGAGCAGGCTCCAATCCGCCATGCGTATTCTCGTATTTTGTGATGAAGACCTCAGTATAGCGGCAGGCGGAGCCCGACAGGTGTTGGAGTTAGCCAAGGCTCTTTCTCTAGATAGTCATACCATTAGAATTGTAGGTCCGCGACCTGCGCACGGTCATGCGCTCCCGCAGGAGTTCGCCGCACTGTCATTTCGCCCTATTTCTGTCTGGCGGGTGGCCGGACTTCGGCCTCTTTCCTTTCTTATTGCGTCATGGTCTGTCTTGCGGCAGGAGTTGGCAGCCTGGCGGCCAGACGTA
Source organism: Nitrospira sp. (assembly GCA_005116775.1). GTDB lineage: Bacteria > Nitrospirota > Nitrospiria > Nitrospirales > Nitrospiraceae > Palsa-1315. The sequence goes on along the minus strand of SWDN01000003.1, from coordinate 443,834 downwards.
CTGCTTTGGTTCGATTCCCCGGGACAGATAGGGCCGCTACTCGCCTTATCAGGTCATCCCTGCGCAAGCGTGCTCTTTGTCAATGGTTTGCCGGAGGAGGAGGTTCAAGGGGTTTGGCGATTTCCACTCGTGCGATGGGCGCTTCGCATCGCATTGAAAACTACTGCGCGCCGTGTGCAAGCGGTGGTGAGTATCTGCGGCGAAATCGTGACGCAGATGCAGCAGGCTTGGGAAATTCCCTCAGAGCGATGTTATGTGATTCGTAATGGGGTTGACGGGGATCGCTTTTACCCTCGAACGCATGATGCTGCCAGGGCTATCCTCGGACTTCCTGTCAGCGGGCCGTATATCGGGTTTGTCGGAGGATTTTTCCCTTGGCATGGGTTGGAGACGTTGATCGAAGCGGTAGCCTTTGTGCGGGACAAGGTTCCAGCCGCCACATTTTTGCTGGTGGGAGACGGTCAAACAAGACCGGCGCTTGAGGAGTTGGTTCAGAAGCGAGGCCTAGCAGATATCGTCCGATTTGTTGGGCGAGCCGAGTACAGTCAGGTACCGTTGTGGATTGCCGCATGCGATGTCTGTGTTGTGTTGCATCGTCAGACGCGATCCTACCCGGGCGATTCAATGAAATTGTGGGAATATCTGTCCTGTGGGCGTCCTGTGGTGACGACAGTCGGGCCTGGCTATGGAGAGACGGTGTCGGCCATTCAGTGCGGACTCGTCACAGAACCTGACGATGCAGAGGACTTAGCCCGCCAGTTAGTCCATCTACTTGAAGACCCTCATGAGCGAGGAAAGATGAGTGAACGGGGGCGTGAGGCAGTGCTCCAGTCTCATACCTGGAGAGCCCGCGCTCAAGAGTTAGAACAGGTGTGTCTTGCGGCCTGTGCCGCGACAAGGCGAGCAGCATGACGACCAGCGGTAAGACAGCTGTGATGGAGCCTCAAGTGGAGCAAGGCATGGATGAGCCGTCTATTCTGCGCCTGCGCCATCGAGTTCTCCAGGCAGGTGGATGGGCTGGGACAGGATTTGTGTTGGACAAAGTGCTCGCGGCAATTCAGCTCATGGTGGTGGCGCGTCTGTTGACCCCAGCCGATTTTGGCGTGATGGCTGCATCGGCGACCATCGTGTTGGCGTTCATGACTATCAGTGAACTCGGTCTTGAATCGGCGTTGATTGCCAAGGCTGAAGTCGGCCAGAAGGATTTGGCTGTCGCATGGACTGTCGCGATTGTGCGCGGTGTCGTCATGGCAGCCTGTCTCTTTGCGGGAGCCGATATGATCGGGCAGGCCATGCAGATGCCTCAATTGGCATCGTTGTTGAGGGTGCATGCGTGGTTGCTCGTGCTGCATGGACTCCAAAGTCCCGCGATGGCACTTGTATTGAAGAAGCTGGATCTGCGGCTGCGTGTCACGATGGATCTCGTCAGACGTGTGATTGAAGCCGGAGCCATCGTCGCGCTCGCGTTATGGCTCCGGAACGTGTGGGCGCTCTTGCTTGGACAGTTGCTTGGAATGTGCGTAGGCAGCCTCCTGTCGTTCTGGGTAGCCCCATTCCGGCCACGCCTGTCTCTCTATCGCCCAGCGCGCGATTATTTTTTTCGCTACGGAAAACATTTGAACGTGACGACACTCTGTATCTTCGGCGTCATGAGTGGGGGCGAACTGATCATCGGGCGTATCCTCGGACAGGATTCATTGGGCCTCTATCAACTCGCTCTGTCGATCCCGCTGCTGCTGGGTGTCAGAGCTACGGTGTTGCTCCATCAGATCAGTATGCCCACCTATGCCTTGCTGCAAGAGGATCGACCGGGAATAGCCCGCGTGTTCGAACTGCAAATGGGGCTGGTAGGATTCATGTTCATTCCGCTGGCAACGGGTGTGGCCGTGCTCGCTCCGATCATTGTGCCATTGGCATTCGGCCCACAATGGCTTGTGATCGTCGAGCCAGTGAGGGTGCTTTGTGTCTATGCCGTTCTTGCCGGGTACTCGAGCGTGATGACCGCCTTGCATTACGGGGTCAATCGGCCTGATCTTCAGATGAAGAGTTGGAGAGGGCAGTTCATTTTTTACGCCGTAGCGATTGTGCCCCTGACTATGGGTTTCGGCATCACGGGCGCGGCCGCCGCGCTGGTCTCCAGTTACATCGTAGGAGTGTTCCTGCAAGGGATCGGAACTCGAGAACTTCTTGGACCAGTGGTGGGCTCGATACTATGGACTACCGGAAGAGCCTGTCTCCTTGCAGGGCTTCTTGCCGTGATGATTCTTCTATTATCGGATACAGGTTCGTCCCTGTCTCTCTCTTGGGTTCTGGCCTCAGCCTGCCTGGGAGGATTGAGCCTGTACAGCTACTACCTCTGGCTGGTGGAGGTTCCTCGCTTGAAAGTTCTCTGGGAGCATCGGTGAGAGATGATCACCGGCATAGGCTCATAGGCAATTCAATGATCGATCTCTCGATTATCATTGTCAGTTACAACACAAAAGAGGTCCTCCTCGATTGTCTTCGTTCTGTTTATGCGCACACGACGGCGATCACGTTCGAAGTGATCGTCGTTGATAACAATTCGAAAGACGGGACGGTCAGCGCGCTGAAGGAAGCTCATGTTGCTGCGACCATCATTGCGAACTCGGATAATCGTGGATTCGCGAAAGCGGTCAATCAGGGCTTGATCGTGAGCCGTGGTCGACACGTGTTGTTGCTTAACAGCGACACGATCGTCAAGGATCAGGCGTTCGGAATCATGGCGGCGTATTTGGACGATCATCGTGACGTTGGGGCGGTGAGTTGCCGGCAATGGACGGGAGATGGGGATCTGACTCACACCTGCTTTCCGTTTCCCTCCATTCGTGATCACCTCTTTTACTCGGCGTTGTTTCAACGGATGGCCCCGGCCACGCAGGCGGCGGCTGCGGCGTCACTGGCGGTCGATTGCACGCGATCCCAAGATGTCGAATGGGCGAACGGGGCCTGTCTGATGATTCGGCGAACAGTACTGCAACAATTAGGAGGGCTGGACGAAGAGTTCTTTATGTATTTTGAAGATGTCGATCTGTGCCGGCGTCTGCGTCAACAGGGGCTTCGTGTGCGGCATATGGCCGAAGCCGGTATTGTCCATCTCATCGGCCGCAGCAGCGGGCGCGATCGTGAACGTCTACAGCTCGTATGGGAGTTGAGCCGGATACGGTATATCGAGAAACATTTTTCTCCCGTCAAGCGATGGCTCATGAAAGGGTGGATTGCAGGCGGCGCAGGATGGCGCTTGATGCAGTCGATAGGGTATGCGCCGGAGTCGCGGCGTCGGCGAGTAGAGAGCTGTCTGACCACTGTCCGTCGATTGTGGAGTGGGCCTCAGTCTGTTGAGCAGGGGATGACTGTTTCATCGGGGACGCAAGGGTAGGGAGACCGACGATCTCATGGAACGACGAGAGGCCTATCCGACCGACACGCAACATATTGTGAACTTGTCTGGCTATGTGTGGGCAGCCGAGCAAGTTCCAGAACTCGAACGATTGAACGTGCTCGATCTTGCCTGCGGGACCGGCTACGGGTCCGAGTATTTGAGTGGCAAGGCCGGTCGAGTCGTCGGAGTGGATTGTGCCCCTCACATCGTTGCCCGCAACCGTATCCGCTACGGTCATTCAGGCGCGTCGTTTTTGGCGATGGATGGCTGCGCACTCGGTTTTCGTGACGATTCGTTCGACTGTATCCTGTCACAGGACACGATCGAACATATCGTGGACGATCACCGGTTCGTGGCGGAGGTCGCGCGCGTCTTGCGCAAAACCGGCATGCTGGTCATCTTTACGCCGCACGGGAAGGGCGTGTCATACAAGCCAGAAGATCCCTATCACGTGCGAGAGTATAGCCATGAGGAGTTTCGAGACATTCTGTCCCCATACTTTTCGAGTATCCGCTGGTTCGGCCGCCGCCAAGGATCTCGGTTGAAAGCGGCAGAGCGGTCGATGGATTCTGTTCGGCGATATGATCCAGGAGGCATTCGGAACCTTATTCCGAGGCCGATTCGGCATTGGCTTGGCAGTGTAGTCAGTCGGCTTCAAGGGGGTCCTACATTGGAAGCCATTACTCCTCAGGACGTTGAATATGAGGAAGGTGTCGCTGGCGACACGAATCTCATCGGGATTTGCATGAAATGAGACAGGTCGGCGAAACGAATGTGGAGAGACGATGGTCTCCCATTGCATTGTTGATCGTGGCCGGTGTGGTTGGATTACTGGCGCGAGCATGGACGATTCTGCATACAGCACGGCATGGGTATGCCATCGACGATCTGTTTGACGCAGTCGCGTGGAATCTGGCGTCGCTGGGAGACTTTACTCTGGACGGCACGACACCGTCGGCGCACGTCGGTCCGCTGTATCCTCTGTTCCTGGGGGCGTTTTATCGCGTGGTCGGTCACCGGCCCGAATGGGTTCCCTATCTGCATGTGGCCTGTGATATCGGAGCAAGCCTCTGTCTCTATCGAGTAGGAATGAGACTCTTCGGTTCCTGGACTGGCGCAGTCGCGGCGTCGGTGTTGTTCCTCTATCCAGCCTATTGGACATACGATCCGAGGATCAGGAGTGAAAGTCTCTTGACGCTGCTGATGACTGCCTGGTTGTGGGCGACGGTCGTGTGTATGAATTCTCGGCGGCCGTATACGTTTGCCATTGCGGGTGTGCTTGCCGGATTGACCATGCTCTGCAAACCGGTCGCGATATTGCTCGGCCTCTGTGTCGTCGCATCGGTCTATTGGGGAAAGGAGACCATCGGAGTCAAGACTCGCTTCGCAGCCTTCTATCTGCTGGCTTGTCTGCTGATCGTCGCGCCCTGGACGATACGGAACTATCTGACATTCAATACGGTGATACCCATTTCTGCAGGAGTCGGCGCCGGTCTCTGGATGGGGAGCGACCCCCTCTCGCGGGGGAGTTGGCCCATGCCGTACGAGACCGAGTCGAAGATTTGGGAAACCGCAGGAATCACACCCTTGCCCTATGCCCATGCGATGTACGAGGTATCGACCGATCAACTTCTGCGCGCGAAGGGATGGGAGCGTATCACAGAGCAACCGACGCGATATATCTGGCTGTCCGTGACGCGGATGTTCGATTTCTGGATTGGAAATCAGTTCTACCTCGTAGGTTCCGAAGAGGGATTCATGCGCGGGCTCATGAATGACGCTCTAGACCGAGGCTGGTTTGTGGCCGGCTACAGTGTAGGTAAACGATTGTTGTTGGTTCCTGGTTTAGCCCTGCTGGCTCTCTGGAGCGCGTGGTTTTACCATGCGCGTTGGCGAGCCCTGGTACCGCTGTATATATTTCCGCTCGGTTTGATGTTGGGTTACATCCCATTCACAGTTGAAGCTGGCCGGTATGCGTTGCCTGTGTTACCGTGCCTTATCGTTCTGGCCGTCGCGGTTTTGGCGCAGGTTCGTCTCCCGATGGCGTCGTTGCGTCGCCGACAACATCTTCCCATAAGGCTATGAATCAGATGAACTACGATCTAACTGGAAGCCAGTTCAATCGTCTGGTGCGAACCTACCGACCTTCGCAGTACGACACGTTTGGAGCAGAGGACCCTCGCTTCACGAAGCCAATGAATCATGTGTTGAAATGTCGCGATCGGCTCCATGTTGCGCTTCGGAGCGGATTGAGGTGGTTGTCCGATGAGCCGCACACGATTGTAGATTTCGGGCCATTCCCAGGGAGCCTGTTGCGCCTCTTGCGTGAAATTCAGCCGACGAAAGCGGCGCGTCTGTTCGGCGCCGGCCTGATGGCCAGTCCAGAGTTCGTACAGTTCATGAGGCAGGATGCCGGTGTGGAGATCCTTACCGTCAATCTCGATCCAGCCGGGCAGCAATTTACATCCAAAGGATACCAGGAAACAGTTCCGCTCCCCGATCGTTCGGTACAACTCGTCTTTGCATTGGAGATCGTTGAACATCTCACCTCACCCTTTCATCTGATGACGGAAGCCTACAGAATTTTGAAGTCCGGCGGCCATCTTGTCATCACCACGCCCAATGTGACTCGTATCGGCAATGTCTTTAAGCTGTTGATCGGTCGATCGCCCAACGATCGTCTGGCCCCTCCCGGCTACAACGATCCGAACGACGAATGGCGACCGCACGCGAGAGAGTATGCGATGCACGAGCTAGCAGAGATGCTGCGCCATGTGGGATTCGAGATCGCGCAGGCGAATTTTTTTCTTGGCGAAGACACACAGGATTGTCGGCAGTCCACTCGCCAGAGCGCCGTTGACTGGGTGAAGGTACCCTTCTACCTGTTTCCCCATTTACGCGGGAGCTTGTTGGTCGTGGGAAGAAAGCCATGATGCCTGTCGTCGTTGCAGAACTGGCTGGGTCATCGGGTTATGGAGGAGGTGAACGGTATCTGGAATTGCTGTGTGACCGACTCGACCGCACTCGGTATCGACCGATCCTGATCTGTCCAGAGCCTGGTCCATTCATCGGGCGCATGAAAGAGAGAGGAGTAGAGACGCATCTTGTCCATCTGGCCCCACTGTTCAACCCTTTCGCCCTCTGGCGGTTGGCGCGGTTGCTGATACACGAGCGCGTCACTATCCTACAAACGCATGGAGCGAGGGCAAACTTCTATGGACGGATTGCAGGGTACGTCGCCGGTGTGCCGGTCATTATCTCGACGGTTCATAATTCACTGCAAGATTATGAGGTCTCTCCGTTTACACGATGGCTGTATGCGCGGTTGTTGCGCATGACGCTTCCATTGGCCCATCGGATTATCTGTGTCTCGGAGGCGAATCGACGAGACGCGATCGAAGAATGTCCGAGCGCGGCGGAGGTGACGCAGACGGTCTACAATGGCGTGGATCTCTCTGTTTTCTCCACACAGCCGAACCGTCAAAAAGTGAGACGGGAATTAGGAGCGACGCAGGGGCCGGTGCTAGTGACGATCGCACGATTGACCGAGCAGAAAGGCCATCGCTATCTGCTGAGGGCTCTTCCTGACATACTCGACACATGGCCTCAGCTCAGCTGTGTGTTCGTTGGGGAGGGCGAACTGCAACAGGCATTGCATCGTATGGCGATCGATTTGGGTGTCGAACAGGCGTGCCGTTTTGTCGGGGCCCGTGAGGATATTCCCGATATTCTGGCTGCGGCGGATCTGTTTGTGCTGCCCTCACTTTCCGAGGGGTTCCCCTTTGTGTTGTTGGAAGCATTGGCCATGGGTTGCCCGGTTGTGGCGTCGCGAGTCAACGGCGTTCCAGAATTGATTGGGCATCAGAAGACGGGATTGCTGGTGCCTCCGCGAGATCCTCAGGCGTTGGCAAGGGCGATCAGGGACATGCTGAGCAATCCGACCGCTGCATCGAGGATGGGAGCGGAGGGACGAGCCCTGGTGCGAGAGCGCTTTACGGTGGAGCCTATGGTTGCAAGCACCACGGCGATCTTCGACTCGGCGATGAACGATGCAGGTGTGCCGGTGCCGGCGCAAAAACGAGTGGCAGCGTGAAGACTGCAGCTATGCCGGAGACAGAACAGATCCTCTGCCCCTGTGGCAGTCGCTCGATGTTGGTCGAGGTGTTCCACACACTGACCAGGCGGTATGTCCGTTGCCCAGACTGCGACCTCGTGTTTCAGAATCCTCGCCCGTTAGGGACCATGGTCGAGGAGTTTTACCGAGAGGACTACGATGAGGCGTATGGCGAAGCAGAGGCCTCGTCGGATCGATACCCAGTGTTTGAGAGTGTCGCTCACCGTCTTGGACTGTATCGGCAGCCTCCCGGCCGGTTGCTCGATGTCGGGTGTGGCGATGGCGCGTTCTTGTCGCTGTGTCAGTCGGCAGGATGGACCTGTTACGGGCTGGAATTATCGAAGAAGGCAGCCGCGCGCGCTGCTCGCCGAGGATTGACGGTGCTTCCGCCCGATTGGCTCGAACGGAGCGATCAACATGAGCCATTCGACGCGATCACCCTTGTCAACGTGTTAGAGACCGTGACGAATCCGACAGGCCTCTTGAAGCAAGTCGCCGGAGCCTTGTCATCGTCTGGCTTCCTTGTGATCAGAGCGACGAACGGGGCCTTTCACATTCCGATGCGAATACCGGCTCGATGGGTCGGATCCCGCTATGATCAGGCGTTTCACTTGTTTTTGTATTCGCCTCAAGCGCTCCGCTCGCTGTTGAAGGGTATTGGATTACAAACCATTGCGATCCATAACTCAGTTCCGAGTCGAGGGCCTCTCACCTCGACCAATCCATGGACCAGTCGTCTGAAATGGCGAGTCGGCGCGACGGCATTTTGGTCCTGGTCGGAGCTGCTCTATAAGGCGACGGGAGGGCGCATAGTGTCGGCTCCCTCGTTTGAACTCATCGCCAGGCGAGGTGAGGGATTGTCGTGAGTAAAGCCCATTGGTTCAGCCTCCGGGGGCGGCGCGCAATCAGATTTTTTGGCATGGTCGTCCTACTCTGTCTGCTCGCCGCATTAGCCACGCTCGGAGTGCGGTGGTTACTGACCTCGGTTGCATCGGCCAAACATATTCGATATGAACCGGTCGATGTGCGGCCTCAGGAGGTTTCTCCCCGCCTTCAAAAGGAACGGGACGAAGACGAACGGAGAGATCGAGCCGTGACGGAGCAGAATCGATAGCCTGTTCAGTTGGAGTCGTCATTTATGTGTGGGATTTGCGGTGTTGTAGGGGACAACGATCCAGTTCTATTGGACCGGATGCTCGATCGGCTGGTCCATCGAGGGCCGGATGACGAAGGGACGCATCGTGGCGCAGGTGTCGCATTAGGCGTACGGCGATTACGTGTCATCGATCCAGCAGGCGGTCATCAACCGGTCAGAAACGAAACCGGTTCTGTCTGGGCGGTCCTGAACGGAGAGATCTACAATTATCGCGAGCTCCGCGAGGAATTGATCCAAAAAGGCCACCGCTTTCAATCCCATGGCGATACGGAAGTTCTGGTCCATCTCTATGAAGAGGAGGGACCGGAGGCAGTCTATCGGTTGAGGGGCATGTTTGCCTATGCTCTCTGGGACCGAGAGCGGGATTTGGTGTTGTTGGTTCGTGATCGCTTGGGCATCAAACCGCTGTACTACTCTGTCCAGCCGGGGAAAGCGGGGGCCGCTCATCGAGTGCTCTTTTCGTCTGAACTACCGTCGCTTCTGGAGGGAATGCCGGAATGGACCATTCGTCCTCAGGCTATCGCAGATTTCCTGTCGCTGCTCTATGTTCCTGGTCCCGACACGATCGTGGAGGGCGTCTATCAGCTCCGACCAGGCGAGGCTCTCAAGATTGCACGGGGTCGCTTGGAGTTCTGGCGCTATTATCGTCCAGAGGAAGAAGTCTTTACGCATTCTGAAGTCACGCAGGGCGATCGGCGAGAACAGTTTCTGAGCGCGTTGCGCAGCTCTGTCCAGGCGCATCTCGTCAGCGATGTACCGCTCGGTTTGTTCCTCTCCGGCGGATTAGACTCTGCGTCAATCTTGGCCTGCATGCGCGAGGCGATTCCCGGATCGATCAAAACATTTTCCATTGGGTATGACGCTCCGGAAGATCGATCCTACAATGAGCTCCATGCCGCCAAGTTCCTGGCGACACATTTTGGCACGGATCATACGGAGGCTGTGCTGCGTCCCGATGTGGTGTCGTTATTGCCTCGAGTGGTGGCGGGCATGGGGGAGCCATTTGCCGACTCCTCGGCCATTCCTACTTATCTAGTATCGGAGGTGGCACGCCAGTCTGTAACGGTTGCGTTATCCGGCATCGGCGGCGATGAACTCTTCGGCGGGTATCCTCGCTATCTTGGGCTGCGCGCGGCCGCTCGCTATGCCTCTCTTCCCGTGGCCATGCGATCATGGATTGCGTCGGGCGCTGCTGCCTGTTTGCCGGATGGATCGGGAGGCCGCGATATGCGTGGCCGTATCAAACGATTCCTGCTGGATGGTTATCGACCGGTAGACGAGCAGTACCTCAGTTGGACGACATTTCAACCGACTGGGTGGAATGCACCATTGTTAGCCGAGGGACTACGTTCTGCTGTATCCGACAACTCGGCCCGTCAGAACATCTTGAATCTCTTTGAGCAATGGCCTTCCCCTGAACCAGTTGACCGTGCAATGGGCGTCGATCTGCAAACCTATTTGCCGGACGATCTCTTGCGGATGGGCGATCGGATGAGCATGGTCCATTCACTCGAACTTCGCGTCCCTTTTTGCGACCACCATCTCCTGGCGTTCGCCTGTTCATTGCCGGGATCGACAAAATTGCAAGGCTCAAAGCTCAAGGGATTTATGAGGCTAGCATTACAAGATATGCTTCCAAAAGTGATTATCGACGCGCCAAAGCGAGGGTTCATGCTGCCGCTTGGACGATGGTTACGGCAGGATCTGCGAGAGATGAGTCAAGATTTGCTCTCTGATCAGGCTATTCGACGGCGAGGCTACATCAACCCTTCCTATGCGCAATGGCTGCTCGCAGAGCACCAGAGCGGTCGGAGGAATTTCACGGATCAACTCTATGCACTGATGGTGTTGGAGCTTTGGCATCAGCAAGTGGCGCTACCGACTCCCTGCCCACCGATGAAAGTAGGCGCGGCATGAACGTCGTCCTGCTTGCTGAAGTCACGATCGAGCAGGTGATTGGCGGCGCTGAGCGAGTGCTCCGGCAGCAAGCGCTTGGGCTTGCCAAGCTGGATCATCAAGTGCGTGTCGTCGCGCGGGCTCCCTTCGAGTCCGCAGAGGCCACCCTGTCGATCGGAAGCGTGACCGAACGGCGGTATCCTGTGACTCGGACCAGCGAGCCTGCATTCGTGTGGTCATCAGTCCGGAACTCCCTTCGAGCATTCGATCTGACGCAGCAGACCTGTCCTGCCGATGTCGCGCTGATTCATCAATCGCTGGCCGGTCTCGGTCCGATCTTGTTCCGATACGGGATGGTCGGTCGATGGGTCTATGTCTGCCATTCATTGGCGCATGAGGAGTACCGCACCAGGGTGGAACGGGCGGCGACGATGATCGAGCGAGTCAGGCGTCGGTTCAGTATGCGCGCCAGACAGTGGATTGAACGAATGGTGATCCGCCGCTGTCATCATGTGGTGGTATTGAGTGAGTTCATGAAACGACAGGTCGTTGAGGCGCATGGCATCAGCTCACATTCCATCACGGTGATTCCTGGCGCAGCCGATCCGGCGATGTTTTATCCGCCGCGCGACCGCAAAGACATTCGACAGGAACTGAAGATCCCGGAGAATCGCACGATCTTGTTTACCGTCCGCAATTTGGTCCCCCGTATGGGATTGGAACATCTTCTCGATGCCATGACGATGTTCGGGGAAGATCATCGTGACCTGCTGCTTCTGATTGGCGGCGAGGGCCAACTACGTCCACGATTAGAAGAGCTGATTCGCAGTAAAGGATTGCAAGATTCGGTGCAGTTGCTTGGGTTCGTGCCGGAAGAGCAGTTGGCGAAGTACTATCAGGCATCTGATTTGGTTGTGATGCCGACGCTGCAGCTCGAAGGGTTCGGCTTGGTGACGGTCGAAGCATTGGCCTGCGGTACGCCGGTCATGGGGACACCGGTCGGGGCGATTCCTGAAGTATTGAGCACAGTCGATCCCGTGCTTGTCACGGAAGGGACAGATGGAGGGGCACTCGCGAAGACATTACGGTTATTGCTGAAACGGTTTCACGATCGACCAGGCGAGCGTGAGCGCTTGTCGCAAAAGGGCCGAGACGTTGTGGCGCGGCGCTATAACTGGATGGCGCATACTGCCGATCTGGATCGTTTGTTTGTGAGCCTGTCGAACCACAGGCCGAGTGCGCCGCATCAGTCGGTCAGACCGAGGAAAGTGATCCATGTAATCACACGCCTCGACTATGGGGGCTCTGCGCAGAATACGATGTTGACCGCTCTCGGCCACGACCGAACTCAGTACGAACCGCTGGTGGTTGCCGGGTATCCAGGTCGTTCAGATGCGCAAGGCGGGCAGGCCGCGACTGAAGAAAATTGTCGGCAGCTTGAGAAATCGGACGTTCGTTGGATGCTGGTCCCTTCCCTGACGCGAGAAATCCACCTCCTGAAAGATATGCAAGCCTTGTGGCAATTGATCAGCCTGTTCCGTCATGAGCGTCCGGCGCTGGTCCATACCCATACATCCAAGGCGGGCGTGTTGGGGCGAGTGGCTGCATGGCTTGCGAGGGTTCCGGTCATCGTCCATACGCCGCATGGCCATGTGTTCTACGGCCATTTCGGCCCATTCAAATCTTGGCTGTTTCTCAAGATCGAACAGGCGCTGAGTGTCATGACGGATCGATTGATTGCGCTGACGGAGGCGGAGCGGCAGGATCACCTCGATCGTTCCGTCGGTAAGGCGGACCGGTTTGCCGTGGTGCCGAGCGGGATCGATCGTGAGCGGTTCGGGTTGGCACGGGTTCAAGGGAAACAGCAGCCGGACTGGTTCGGTTGTCCAGCGGAGGCGCTGGTCGTCGGATCGGTCGGGTGGCTGACCGATATTAAAGGCCATACATACTTGATCGAAGCCGTCTCCAAGTTGAAGCCGAATTTTCCCTCTCTCCATCTCGTGATCGTTGGGAGTGGGGATTGGCATGACGCACTCTTGCGGCAAGCGGAGTCGTCGGGCCTTCGGGATGCCGTGCATCTTTTGGGTCGTAGAGACGACGTTGAAGCCTGTCTTGCCGGGATGGATCTGTTTGTCTTGCCTTCGCTCAATGAAGGGATGGGGCGAGCGTTGATCGAAGCCATGGCAGCAGGGTTGCCGGTGATTGCTTCCCGCGTCGGCGGCATTCCGGCTGTCATCGACCATGAGCGAACGGGCTTACTCGTACCTCCCGGTGATGCCGGTGCGTTGGCTGAGGCGCTCCGCCGGTTGTTGGAAAGACCGGAGTGGGCCAATCAATTGGGCGCAGCAGCAAGCCGAAGCATAGACAGTCAATATGGATCGTGCGCAATGGTTTACGCCATCGAATCGATCTTTGCCCAGGAGCTTGGGGTTCGTGGATAGGCGAGATGAACAGATGAGAAGTGTGAAGAGATGGCCGTTGCTCGCAGTGGTGGCGGTCGTATTTCTGTGCGGCGCTGCCTGGCGGGCAGAGGCAGCGGACGATCGGCATCAGCTACTGGCCACGGTACATGTCCACAGCACCGCCAGCACCGGCGATTTGACTATTGAGGCGTTGGCCGAACGGGCGGAGCAGCTTGGATTGGATGTGCTCATGCTGACGGATAATTTTTCTCTGCGCTACGAGTATGGACTCTGGCCCTTGCCTGGTCTTTTGAAACGGCAGGTTCGTTTTCCCTCTGTGTTGGAGTATGGAATTGAACGGTATCTGGCTGACGTTGCGGACGCGCAGAGCCGTCACCCGAATCTCATTATCCTGCCGGGAGTCGAGGTGGCTCCGTATTACTATTGGACTGGTTCGATATGGGGACGGACGTTAACGATGCACAATGCCCAACGCAATTTACTGGTGCTCGGCTTAGACAAACCGGAGGACTACCGTTCTCTTCCTGTGAGCGGGAATCCTGACGCGTATTCATTCGATTGGCGCGTGGCGGTAAATGGCGCGCCGATCTTGTTGATGGTTCCCGCTGTCTGGCTGTGGAGACCGCTCCGTCGAAGTACCGATCGGCGATCGCCACGTCGAATGATCGCCTGTATGTTGATCGTCCTGGCAGTGGCGTTGGTGGTCAATGCCTGGCCTCTCAGTCAGCCCGCGTTCAGTTCCTATGACGATCGGATGGGGTATCGTCCCTATCAGGCCCTCATCGACGATGTAAGCGCCAAGGGCGGGCTTGCCTTTTGGTCGATGACAGAAGCGCGGGACTATCATGAATATACTGCCGGGCCGATGGGAACTGTGGTCGTCAAGACGGAGCCGCACCCAGAGGCGTTGGTGCAGACCACTGGATATGCCGGATTTGGCGGCCTCTATCAGGATACGCGAACAAGTGTCAGACCAGGTGAGCTGTGGGATCGATTGCTGCAATTGCCCGAGCATGAATCGCGCACGACACCCGTGCTTATCGGGGAACTGGGGTTTCATGGATCGAACGATGCCGGCAAGGAGCTGCATCGTCTTGTCACGGCGCTCTTGGTGAAAGAACGGACAGTCGCCGGGGTGCTGGAGGCGCTTCGATCTGGCCATTCCTATGCGGTGGGTGAAGGGGACCATCACGTTCAGCTCAGGCTGGAGGAGTTTCAAGTGGTGTGTCTCGATGGAACCAAATCGGCATCGATCGGCGATAGACTCGATCCGGGTGGGGCACGGGATCTCATGGTTCGTCTCTCCATCACGGCGGCTGATCATGGACATCATCCTGCAAAGGTGCGGGTGATTCGTTCCGGCCAAGTCGTCGCGCAGTCGGCAGGTGAGACGCCATTCCGCTTCGACTGGACCGACACAACGGCGCCGATGAATGAACGGATGGCCTATCGAGTGGAGATCACCGGCAGCGGCGAGCTTCTGAGCAATCCGATCTTCGTGGCGCCGATTCTCGAATTGAAGGCTGAAGGCTGAAGGCGTACGTATGCGCGTCACAATTCATCAGCCGCAATTTCTACCGTGGCTTGGCTATCTGGATTGCCCTGGCTCGGATATCTGGACAAGATCGATCAGGCAGACGTGTTCATTGCGTTGGATTCGGTGCAGTTCAAGAAAAACGAGTGGCAAAATCGCAATCGAATCAGAACCGCGGATGGGTTTCAGTGGGTGACCGTGCCGGTTCTCCATCATTTTGGCCAACTGGTGAAAGATGTCAGAATCAACCAGACAGTAAACTGGCGGAGCCGACATCTTCGCGCTCTCGAGATGCAGTATGCCCGGGCGCCGTTCCGTGACCGCTATCTTCCGGAATTGCGCAGCCTCTATGAGGCGCCGTGGGAGCGGTTGCATGACCTGAATATGGCGGTGATTCGTTGGCTGCTCGGCGCGTTCGGGATCATGACACCTGTATGCGCTGCATCGGAATGGGAAGCCCGCGACGAGCCAACAGATCGGTTAATCGATCTCTGCCGTGCTGTTGGGGCATCAGGATATTTGTCTGGTCCTGGCGGAGAGCAATATATGGACACGAAGAAATTTGAATTGGCTGGATTGAAGTTGGACATCCAGCAATTTCAACATCCGAGGTATCCTCAAGCCTATGAACCGTTTATACCGGCGATGTCGGCTATCGACCTGTTGTTCTGTTGTGGTCCGGAGGCGCTGGCTCGGTTGCGCGAGGCTCGGACAGGGCAGAACGCCGTGACGGCCGCATAGCCATGCACGAGGGGGAGAAGAATGGCGATCGATCGTAGAAAACCGATGCGGATTCTGGCCATCGGCGCGCATCCTGACGACATCGAGGCAGGGTGCGGTGGAACGTTGCTCAAGTATGCTCAAAAGGGGCATCGCATTTTTCTGATGGTGTTGACGTCCGGCGATAAGGGTGGGTCGAGCGACATCCGCAAGCGTGAGCAGGAAGAATCGGTGAAGCAACTACGGGTCGAAAAGATTTTCTGGGGCAGCTACGAAGACACCGCCGTTCCGATGGGCCGCGAATTGATTCAGGAGATCGAAGCGGTCGTGAAAGAAGTTCAGCCGCACTTTATTTTCTCCCACTATCACGACGATACCCATCAAGACCATCGGAATCTGGCAATGAGCACGATTACCGCAACCCGCTATACCCAGAACGTCTTGTTCTATGAAGGTCCGACAACCCAGAACTTTTCGCCGACCGTGTTTGTCGATATCGACCAGGTGCTTGAGGAGAAAGTCAAATCGATTGAGGCCCATGCTTCGCAGGTCAAAAAGACGAACATCGAAGGTCTCAGTATCGTGGATGTGATTCGGGCAGGGGCGCATTTTCGCGGCATCCAGGGCCGGGTGAAAAACGCAGAAGGCTTTGTTCCGCTACGATTGTTTATTAATATCGGTCTATGACGACTGTCGCGACAATGATTCCTCATTCACGGCCTGCAATCGACCAAGAAGCTTTGCGTGTTGTGGTCGATGTGTTGAGTTCCAGGCACATTGCCCAAGGGGCTTGTGTCGAACGATTCGAGCACGAGATGGCAGCGTACTTCGGCTTGCAGGGCGGGGTGGCTGTCAGTTCAGGGACTGCGGCGCTCGAACTGGCGTTGCGGGCGCTGAAGATCGGAGCCGGCGATGAAGTCATCATGCCGAGCTATGTGTGCGCTGCGCCGTGGCTGGCGACGCAACGAGTCGGGGCACAAGCCACGCTTGTCGACATCGACCCCGACACTTTCAACATCGATCCGTTCGCAGCCGGCCTGGCGATAACCGAGAAGACTCGTGCGATCATCGTCCCACATCTATTTGGGCTTCCAGCTGACCTGGCCGCGCTTGAGAAGCTGGGGGTTCCACTGATCGAGGATTGCGCGCAGACACTGGGGGCGATGGAACAGGGTCGATCTGTCGGGACGGTTGGCCGACTCACGGTCTGTTCCTTCTATGCCACGAAGCTTCTATGCGCCGGAGAAGGTGGGATGGTGCTATCGGATGACGCTTCATTGCTGGAACGAGTCAGATCACTTCGTGAATATGATGGTGCGCCGGTCTTGGATCCTTCCTCATTCAATTTCAAGCTGACCGACTTACAGGCAGCGCTCGGATTGTCTCAACTGGGGCGGCTGTCTGCCTTTCATGAACGGCGGCAGTTTCTCGCGGCAACCTATCGGGAAATCCTCTCATCCAAGACCGTAATCTGTCCGAACGTGCCTCCAGGCAGGACGCATGGATACTATCGATTTGTGATCAGAGTGCCATCTATGCAGGCTAAACCGGATGGTCTTATGAATCTGATCGGTCAGTTGGAGCAACAGGGAATTCACTGTCGGAAGCCTGTCTTTCGACCACTCCACCGATATTTGGACATGCCAGGTTTCCCTCGCAGCGACGAAGCAGACCGAACGGCGCTGTCGATTCCACTCTATCCTGACCTCACCGGTGACGAGGTCGGGCAGATTGTGCAATCGTTAGGCAAGGTACTTGGATGAAAGCCATTGAGGTAGAAGTCTCAGCGTTTGCATCGCGTGGCGGCCGGCGCTGGCTGACACCGGTGGCGTTGGGGGCCTTGCTGGGCGCAGTGGCCTTGGCGATTCCCCCGGTTCGTCAGCTCTTCGTATTCGAAGGTCTTCGGTGGCTCTATGTCCTCCTCTTTGCGTTTCTCGGCGCCGGCGCAGTGACGCCGCTGATGACGCATCTCAGTCATCAGTGGGGACTGGTCGACCAGCCGTCCGACCGCAAGATTCATGTCCATCCGACTCCGAGGCTGGGCGGTGTCGCGGTATATCTTGGGTTTACCGGGTCGGTGTTGTTGAACTCGATCCTACCGGATTGGATGATCGCAACCCTTGCAGCCGGATCGCTCTTGTTGATCGTCGGTCTTATCGACGATGTGTGGGAGCTGCCTGCTTCTTCGAAGCTGGTTGCGCAACTGGTGGCAGCCGGGATCGTCATTGCCACGGGCAAGGTCCTGACATTGTTTCCGAGCGGCCCCATCGGCGACATAGCAAATATCTTGCTGACATTGCTCTGGATCGTTGGAATCACAAACGCCTTCAACTTTTTTGACGGCATGGACGGTCTGGCCACGGGACTGGCGATCCTCATAGCTGGTTTCATGGGAGCCGTGGCTTTTGAGACGAACCAGCCGGAATTAGGATGGCTGGCTATTGCCATCATCGGGGCAGGAGCGGGATTTCTTCCTTACAACTTTCGCGGGCGTAAACCGGCTGTGATTTTTCTGGGAGACGGCGGGGCGACCTTCCTCGGATTCACGCTGGCCTGTCTTGCCGTCAAGGGGAATTGGGCGGATCATAGCCCGATCGTCTCGTTCAGCAATCCACTCCTCATCTTCGGCGTGCTCATCTACGACATGATCCACATCACGGTGGAGCGGGTGGCGACAGGGAAAGTGCGGTCCATCAAGGAATGGCTGGACTATGTGGGAAAAGACCACATGCACCATCGATTGGAACGCGCCTTGGGGTCTCGTCAGGCGAGTGTCGCGATGATCTGTCTGATGACGATTTGCCTTGGTCTGGCCGCGTTAGCCCTCCGTCACGCCGGAACGAGTGAGGCATTGCTGCTGCTTGTACAAGCCTGCTTGATTGCGGTGATGATCACCATTCTCGAGTGGAGCGGTCGCCAAAAACACTGACCCCTTGCACTGTTCCTCAGTTCCCGCTACAAGATCCCTCCATGGTTCCTACCGTCGAATGGAAAGATGGCGCGGTACGACTGCTCGATCAGAGTCGGTTGCCGCAGTTCGTCGAGTTTTTGGACTGCAGAGACTATCAGACCGTCGCCGACGCGATTCGCACGCTTAAAGTAAGGGGCGCTCCAGCCATCGGTGTCACCGCGGCGATGGGGGTTGCGCTTGGCGCTCAAACCGTGATGGCGTCCAGCTACGAGGCCTTTGAGAAATCTTTGCTCGTCATCTGCGATCATCTTGCGGCGACCAGGCCGACAGCGGTCAATCTGTTTTGGGCCATCGAACGGATGAAACGTCTGCTCGCCTCGTTACATGCGCAGCCCATTGCGTCGATCAAAGCTGCGCTGTTGAAGGAATCACAGGCTATTCTCGATGAAGATATTGCCCTCTGTAGGGCCATGGGCCGGCACGGAGCCGAACTCATTGCGAACGGTCAAACAGTCCTGACCCATTGTAATGCGGGCGCGTTGGCGACAGCCGGCTACGGAACGGCATTAGGCGTTATTCGCGCGGCCTGGGAGCAGGGCAAGCACATTCAGGTCATCGCAGATGAAACCAGGCCGGTGTTGCAAGGTGCGCGGCTTACGGCCTGGGAACTGATGCAGGACAAGATTCCCGTCACGCTCATCACAGACAATATGGCCGGCACACTCATGCGGCAGGGGAAGATTCACCTCTGTGTCGTGGGAGCGGATCGGATTGCGGCCAACGGGGACGTGGCCAATAAGATCGGCACCTACTCAGTTGCTGTGCTGGCAAAAGCGCACGGCATTCCTTTTTATGTGGCGGCGCCCTATTCGACGATCGATCTGAAGACACAATCGGGAGCGGACATTCCAATTGAACAACGGAATCCCTCAGAAGTCACCACGATCCACGGCAGCCATCCTGTCGCGCCCCTGGGGGTCGCCGTCTACAATCCAGCATTCGACGTCACTCCGGCTGAATTGATCACCGGCATCATCACCGAACGGGGCGTCTTCAAGCCGAGTGAACTCGCCGCACAGTTTCAATCGTAGCCCGTATCTCCCAGTAGCCGGTGAGGTTTGTTCGATGCTAGTATTCGCCAATCATCCGATGGTCGATGGTGTGGCAGTAGGACAGTAAGGATTGGCGTTAAGAGGGAGCTGTATGAAAACGTTTCAGGTGCGGCAAAGTATTCATTATGATTTACTTGTAGCCGCAGGCTCGGAACAGGAAGCGATTCTGAAGTCCAGGGTTATTCCATTGACTCAGTGGGAGACCGAGAACACCGAGATCACGGCTGAGTTGGTCGATGAAACGGAAGAAATAGACGACTACTGATGGCAAGGCCGCCAATGTAGCGGGACGGCTTAGTGCAGGCGTGTGACGACAACGGTGGGATCGCATCCGGACCGGTCGTAGTTCACTTGGGTTTCGGTTTCCATTCCCGCGTCAGTTTTTTCGCTTGGGCCAACTGATCAGAGGTCATCCGTGCGGCGAGATCATCTCGCTTCATGGCTCCAATTGTCCCGCCGTTCGCTGCGCCCAGCGTATACCACATATAGGCCTGGGCAAAGTCCTTCTGCACGCCGTCCCCATGCTCATAGAGAAGGCCGAGTTTCTGCTGTGCTAAATTATTGCCTTGATTGGCGGCTTTAAGATACCACCGCACGGCCGTTCTGAAATCCTGCAGGCCACCACGACCATAATCGTGCAAACTTCCCAGGTTGAGCTGGGCAAGCGTGTGTCCCTGGTTGGCGGCTTTCTCATACCATTGCCGTGCTAGAGCATCGTCCTTTTGAACGCCCTGGCCGTTGGCATAGAGCAGGCCGAGATGGTATTGCGCGGCGGCCTGTCCTTGCTTTGCTAAAGGTTGCCATTCACGCAACGCCGTGGCGTAGTCATGGCGTTGATAGGCCTTCTCGCCCGCCTTGAAGTCAGCCCAGGCTGGCGCGGAGATAGAAACGATCGACAATGTCAGAACTACGGAGAGTCGGATCGATAGGAGTCCAGTGGCACTCATGAGATACCCGCTGTCGGTTGATATACACGTCGTTTCGCGCGACCTGAACTTCTAGAATGGTAATGAAACAGGGAGCATTATACTTTTTTGAATGTGCGCGGTCTATCTCAAGAATGAGACCACTCTGTGAAAGAGGCTGGTGATTTCTCAGTCAGTGCAAGTCGAAGAATGGGGGTGCAAGCAGAGTGAGTGCCGATAGAGGTGGCGCGACGAGTGAGTGGAAAGGCTTCAAGCCATTGAAGTGGTCGCCGTCGTTCGTGCGGCATTCTTGAGGTGAGATTTCTTGATTGCCATGAGACCGAGTTGCTTCTGGGTTGGAGCATAGGGCCCCGACTGCCCAGTCTTGTAACGTTTCTCAAACTGCTCGACAAAATGGAGCGCTTCAGCTGCTTGCCCCTGCCTCGTCAAGAGTTCCACAAGGCGAAAATACGCCGGCACGATCAGTGGCATATGTCGAACTTCCTTCGCGCTTTCAAGTATCTGACGGTATTTGTCCATTGCGGGCTTTGGATTTGAGCAATCTCCCAGGACCGCTTCCAAGACGTAGATGCCGAGTCGGTCGGTGTTGGCGCTGATGCTCCGCTCCCAAGGACCAAGGATGATTTCCATCAAGTCATCTTGGCCCAACTGTATTGGTTCACGTTTAGGGGACTGTCGTAATCGTGCGACGATCTCGTTGCCTTCCGGCCACGCGCCGTATAATCCGACCAGGAAGCCGATGCAACCAGCGGGGTTCTTGCATGTTCCCTTGATCGGCGAGAACTGCTTCTTCATCACGGTACTGGGAGGAAACACCGTTCCGTGAGCTGACTGACACACCTCGCACGATTGTAGATTGTCGGCCACAACATAGAGATACATGCGGATGCCCGACCGGTCGAAGATGTCGATGGCCAGGATTCGCCCCTTCATCACGCGGAGTTGATAGTATTGCCACAGGGCGAGCAATCCAACAATTGCCAGCAAGTAGGGGAGGAAGTCTGGAAGAACGATTGTGGACATCGATTCCATAGGTATGACAGAGATACGGTGGTGTTATGGCATGGTAGGAAAAGTATACCGAGGAGATGGCTATAGGGCTAGCAATAGAGTGGTTTTTGAAGATGTAATGAGAATATCTGAACGAACAAGCTCAAGATGACCAGGAAGGTACCTTGTGCCATGTTTTTTTTGGCATCGAACGACGGCTGCTGCGTCTGAAGGCGCAGGGCGATTCAGAGAGGTGGTTTGTCAGGTTTATTGCGTTCGCGGAGCAAGTAAACCGCATGAACCAAACAGATCAGATAAACCAGATTCTGCCACCCATTGCGAAATGGTCGAGTGCAAGGCTGGCCTGTTCATTCCTGGCGCTTAGCTGACAAGTGCAGTTTGTCTGATACTGAAGACTCCTACGCCTCGAGTGATTGTCACCTTGCCCGCCCGGCTTAAACGAGAGATCTCCTGATAGATATCACTAGAGTTGAACTCTGGAGAAGCTGCCACCAAGGCGTCGAATTCGTAATCCTTTGAGTCTCGGAGTAGTTCGAGGATGCGGTCGCTAATGGGCCGTGGCGTCGACATGTGACTACCTCCTTACTGCGATGTGAACGTCTGCGGAGTGCGATGCCAGCGTTGGAGCGGCGGAGACTGGAGAATCGGTCGCGTTGAGAAGGGCAAGAAGCGCGAGAGATGGGACAGTCGGCGTGGCTGAAACGTCTTGATGGTGATGCTACGCGCTAGGAACCTCTCAGTCAAGCGGTGTTAGGTGTTTACCTCATTGGTGGTTTGCTTCGTGCGAGTTTTGGTCTGAATGGCATGGCTTATGCGCCTGATCTGTTATGCAAAATGTCGGCAATGTTCAATGACATATTCTGTTGAAGAGGAGTACAGGTAAAAGTGTTCGCACACTCGTTGCATGTTACCCCACCGTGTTCATGCCACCACCTCCGTGATCGAGATTGTCAACGTCGTCCGTCGTACCAGACCGATAGCTGCTTCTTGTCTTGCAATGTCCGGCGTGGATGGAGGAAGACTCGCAGGATCTGACCGGCAATCTCTCGGCCGGAGTAGAGTGACACCTTGCGAGAGGATGTCTTCAGCGGATGCTGTCTCAAGATGACGAATTGAAGACCGCGTGGCTTTCCCCACTGTTTGAGCGCAACGCTGAGGCCAATTTCTTCAGCCGCGTAGACAGTTTGATTGAACCCGCCGACATCACGAAACGCGTCGTGACGACACACGAGCAACGCACCTGCCGCCCAGCGAAATAGAATCGACGTGCCCTTCCACAGTTGGAATAACCAGTCCCCCCACCATGGCAACCCTTGCATGTGCAGTGTGCTGCCACAACCGACGCTCTTACCCTCTTCGATCAATCCCAGGATATCAGCGAGCAATCCAGGATTTAACTCACTGTCGGCATCCAGAAACAACAGCCAATCTCCCGTCGCCTGAGCGGCGCCTGTATTGCGCGCTCGACCGATGTGATTGATTGGCTCAAACACGACCAGAGCGCCGGCCTGCCTTGCCAGAGTGGCCGTGTTGTCGGTCGAATTGTTGTCGACCACAATAATTTCCGATGTGAAGCCAGGCGTGGGGTTAGCGGCGAGTGACGTGGAAACGGATTGCAAACAACCTTGGATCAGACGCGCTTCATTAAAAGCTGGAATGACAATGGAGAGAAGCATACGAAATTAACAATCGAGCGTTTTAGTACGAGAGATCGAACACACCGGCTGAGCCAACTCACTGCCACCGGTTGAGAAATGGTTTCCAACGCCAGTTCATCATCGCGGCTAGAAGGAAGCCACCACGGCTTGGGCAAGACAAAAGAGACTCATCGCGAAAGAGCCGTAGGCTGTCAGATAGGCAAAGGTCCGAACATGAGTGGGCCCCCAAATCATCTTGACGACGGTGGGAAAGTAGATTACCGATGTCCATTCCGGGGGGTCCATCATCCATCGCCACTGCTGCTTGAGTCCGTAGGCCAACACTGCGCCATACACGATCCCGCCCGCGCAGACGACTATCTCCATCATTTCTACGGAACGAGCTTCTTCCATCTTGTTTCCTCACGTCACGATAAATCCCGTTCATTCTACGTCTTCTGGCGTGACGGGTCTATGGCTACGCCTGTGCGGGAGGGGCGACTCAGAACAGTTAGTTGGTCGCGGATCTCTCTCGGTTCTCTCGTTGCTCGACCAAACACAGGACATTGTTCCGGCGGATCATTCACACAAACCGTTCGCGTTCGTTGGGGCTAGGGACGCGGCATGTCTCAGCTTTCCCCATCCATTGGTACCGGTGGCGCGCAACAAAGTCGTAGACGGCATCGCGCAGTGGGCGAGGAATCACAATGCAGAGGTAGAACAGCGGCCAAAAACCGGATAACTGCCTCACGATTCTCAGCGCTGCCGTGGACTTGGTGTAGACGCGGGCGCGCTCCAAGAGCAGAAAGGTCTCAAAGTTTTCGGAAGAGAGTTGCAGCGCTTGGAGTATCTGTTGTGCGCGTTCAGATTGAAGCGTGCCAAACTTGAACGTTCCATGGGGGTCGTGCGCGATCGTGAAATTCACCCAGGCGTTGCACCAATTGCAGACTCCATCGAACACGATCACCCGCTCATGGCCGGACCACTGATGGGAGCGAAGGTCGAGTTCCTGTTTCATTCGCACATCTCTTGAGCGATCCACTGAAATCGCGCATGTCAGACGACAAGGCGCCGAAACAGTGTACTTGGTTTAAAACAGGTTGGTCTATGGCTCTGTACCACTGCGAGATGGAGCGACGAGAACAGCGCTGAGCTGCCATGAGGCACTCGATATATTAGGTCTGTTGGGGTATGCTCCCGGTCTGTAAAAGAAGAGGAGGATCGGTAGAGAAATGGAGCTCATAGCCAAAATCGTCGGCCTTGCCGTGGTGGCCATAATCGCCGCCATCGTGATTATGCTCTCGAACAAGTATTCCCGAAGAGGAGCGGGTGGGTTGTCTGGGACGGGGAAGCTGACGGTGCCGTGCGACCCAAATCTCCATGCCGATTTCCTGAACGCATTGACCGGAGAAAAGATTCAGTTCGTTCCGCCGACTCAGTCAGAGCCATCCCAGAGTCATTCGGGCAACACACAGGACTCGCCCATGTGTGTTGTGTTGGTTGCGGAAACAGACTATGCGCGGGCAGAACAGATTTTAACTGGGTTTCAGCGAAAGTGGTCTTCGCGAGGGTAGAAGAAGGGAAGTAGCGAAGCCTCTGACCCGCTACACGCCGCGAATGTTGGATTGCAAGACCTGCCTCCATCCTTTCTACGTCTTGAGGCGATAGGTTGGGCCATTCGGCCACTGTATATGCGAGGGACATGAGGCGAATACGATACGCAATCGTGGTGTTAAGCTGCGCGTTGCTGACAGCCTGCACCGGAAGTGACACGCCTTCGGGTTCGCCAGCCAAGTCGGGGGCGGATTGGTCGAAGGTCGGCGAAACGGATGCCTATGCCTACTTCGCAGACCACGGCAGCCTTCGCAAGGCGGATGAAACGGTAACGATGTCGGATTTGCTCGATTACAAGACACCGCAGATTGAAGGTGGCGCAGCGCCGGCTCTTTCGAAGATCACCTCGCGTGAATACGACTGCCAAAATCAGAAAAGCCAGCCGCTCAAGATTACCTGGTATTCTGGGCAGATGGGGGCAGGTT
>SWDN01000003.1:412836-418855 GCA_005116775.1 Nitrospira sp. | reverse complement strand
TGTGGCCGACCTTCAAAAATTGCCGCCTGGTCATCAAGCTCTGGACCAGCGCCGCCGTTCCGACGGGGTTGGTTCGCAAGACCGAAGACAGAACCTGCCCGCTGGGCGGAGATCAGTTGGCGCGAGTCATGGTTGAAACGTATCTCCAGTCATTCGAGGGGTTTACGCTGACGGCGAGCAAGTAGCGCTGATGCTTTGCCTGCGACGAGCTAAGGGGTCAGCATGAGTATTGACTTATCGTCAAACAGATCGCCGCACACCAACAGACGCCTGATATGGCGAAGCATGTTGCCGCATTTGTCCGCTCCATAGTGTCAAAAAAATATCGGAGTGAAGAAAGGATGTCAGGAACCATCGTTTGAAGTACGAGTTGTGCGCGGAGGTTCATGGAGGGGGAGACCGTTGTGTCCCACGTCAGCGGATGGAGTGTGGCACGTGCTCAGTCGTACGAACGCGCGTGGTGAACAATGGTTCCTGACACCTTTTTCTGTCCCTCAAGTGATTGAACACGCGCAAGAATCACG
The DNA here is from genome assembly GCA_005116775.1 of Nitrospira sp. GTDB lineage: Bacteria > Nitrospirota > Nitrospiria > Nitrospirales > Nitrospiraceae > Palsa-1315. The sequence continues at coordinate 418,331 of SWDN01000003.1, read as the reverse complement.
CTCCGTCTTGCAGTCTGTCAGTGCGTACTATGCCGGTCAGTATAATCAATAGTTAGGCGCCATGGCCATCCGCAGCTCACGCACAAGCGACGCCGCCGGCTTGATTTCCGTTGTTGAGGCACGCCGAGTGCTTGGCGTACTTTGTTCTAAGTATGGGTTCTGTCTCCCGCCACTGTGGAACGCGCGCCTGGAAAAGAATCCGCCTCGTTCTGTCGCGAAGTTCACGGACACGGTGTTTCGCGCGGAAGGTTTTGACCCGGCGACGGCTGACAGCGCTTTGTCCAAGTCCATCCTTGCTGAAGTGCAAGAGGGGTTTGAGCGGAGCGCTAGAATCATGGAGCGCAATAGAAACGTCGTTCCAGCGCCTAACAAGCAGTTGCAGCGGACCGTGATGGATAAAGTGCCAAATCACATACGGCAGCGCGCGGCCGCTGAACTGCGGCGTTAGGCCACACTACGCGCATCGCATGAACTCAGTCGCAAAGCTCGCAGGATTCTTCGCCGCTCATGCGGTTTGGTGTGTCGCGGACGGCGAGACGCTGATTCCGTTGATGGGCTTTGAGACCTCCGATGGCAAGCGGCAGATGCACCGTTTCATGGCGGAACGGATTGAGCAGGGTGTGCAGGACGGCCAGGCCCGACTCGCCAGCAATCCGGACAGGGCGACACTGGGAGTGTTGGTGTATGACGGATTCGTGACGCTTGCCACGGGTAAGACGGACGCGTTGTTCGTGGACATGCGCGATTACGGTTCGCCATCGCGCTCGGTTCTCATGGCCGTGCCGTATCGCCCTGCGAGCAGTCCGCAGGGCTTCGCCGTGCATCACCCCAAGTTTGTGTCTTTTGCCGGGCCAGAGCCGGATTTTCAGGCTGTGAGTGAGGCATTCTTTCAGGGCGTGGACTCGCACGAGAAGGGCGCGCCTATCTGGAGTCAGCACTTGGATGAGAGCTTGTAGATTATGACCGTGTAGCCTAACCATGCGCTGCAGCGAATCCGGATCACCGCGCTCCGGTTGCAATCCACGCCTCCCGCGGGCCGGGTCGCTGAGCTTGGGTCGTTAGCGGACAACGGGCAATGACTGGTGAAGAAAACGGTGTCAGGAACCATCGTTTGAAGTACAAGTTGTGCACGGAGGTTCATGGAGGGGGAGACCGTTGCGTCCTACGTCAGCGGATGGAGTAGCTCACGTGCTCAGTCACACGAACGCGCGTGGTGAACAATGGTTCCTGACACCCTTTTCTTTCCCCGACCGAGAAAAATTCTCAACTGGCACAGCCCAGCGCATGCTTTTCACCAACTGTTGCACTAGGATCTTGAATGCACACTGACACCTTTTTCTTGCCTTCTGTATTTTCTCCGTGGCCGTAATAAGTCAATAGTCATGCCTGACCCCAAAACTGCGGCCTGGGCAGTTCAGTTCCTGGGCGCCTTCGTAGAATATTTCTGCTCCCATCTGCCGCTCATCTGCGCCCACTCGATCGATATCTAAATCGTATGCATCAATATGAAATGCGTTCTCACAGTGTTTGCACTGCAATTCTGCTGTTCCTGATAGTAGTGCCATGAGATTCTCTTGAGCCGCTAACAATAAGTCTGCAGTGGGCTACCTTTCCAACATAGTAAGACAGCCTAGCATCACGCAGTCGATAATTTTCGAATTTTGTATGCAGAGAGGGTGAGGAAGAAGCCACCCGCATACGTGCGAAATGGTTTCAGCTGTGGATTCATTTCCAGTGTTCCTGAAAGTTGGGGCCGTCTGACTTGGGCTTTGTCTGCGGCTTACGGATTTGGATGGTTAGCGGAATTGGGAAATCGGCGCCGATAATAGCTGCTTCTCCTGGCCGCAAGTTCGGCAGGAATGCAGAAGCTGAGCGGTCAATTTCCCCACACGCACGCTCGACAACTGCACGATCTTGATCGTTTGTGAGCCGATGGACGATGAGTGTTCCCATCTGGCTGAGAACCCCTTCGGTAATATCGCGCGGCCGTTGTGTCGATAAGCAGATATTCAATCCATACTTCCTTCCCTCCTTGGCGATGATTTCAAAAGCATCAAGCTTAGCACTGTAATCTTCGGTACCAATGTGATGGCCAAGGAAGTTGTGCGCCTCATCAACGATGACAACCAGGGGAGATTGCAAAAAGGCCCTATCGCGAGCTTTCTTTAGTAAGTACCGACCAATGACATTCGCGATGATTTCCCGTGCATTGAATTCATGAGCAATACCGCTTAGAGAAATGCAGAGCAACTTCTTCTTGTTAGCGATGAACTTGTCAATATCTCGAAATTCGGGACGAATCAGTTGCCGCAGATTTATGCGAAACAGCCTGCGGCCGTTGGCGCAGCAGAGGGCGTGTCAGGATTGATTACCTGGCCAGTCGCTCACACGGAGGGAGATGAGGGGATGGCGCGAGTGACGAGTCACGATGTGGGTTAGCAGGATGATCAAAACGCCATGTAACAAGGCCGCAGGGAGTACGGTGACTGAGGCGTACCCTCTGGGGTACGTCGCAGGGAGACATGCGACTGAGAACGCCGTTAGATGGCGTTTTCATCATCCGGAACGAGGACGGCGGAGAGTAGGGCATAGGCGGCTTTGATGAGTGTGGTCATCTCTTCGGCCTTCTTGTAGGCCTGCATGTATTGTTTGGGGTTGTTGGTCAGATTCGAGTAGCGGGCGGGATCCCAGGTGTAGAGCAGGACTCGTCTAGCCTTGTCGAGGGTTTCGGGGGTGACGGGGAGGGTCAATCCCAGTACCTCCAGTGCGTGGTTCACATCTTCTTGCGTCACATTGCTCATGGGGCGAGTCTGGCAAAGCGGATGGATGTCTGTCAAACAGCGCATCACATGTTACGAAGACCGTCCCTGTTTATTTTTTGATCGATCAGGTATCCTGCCTTGCACTGGATGGCCTGAATGTCTGACCGACGGTCACTGAAATTCTATCAAGCCGATGTGTTCACCGGGGATGCGTTCGGGGGCAACCCGGTTGCCGTGTTCCCCAACGCCCACGGTCTCTCCGACCATCAGCTGCAGCAGATTGCCCGTGAGATGAACCTCTCCGAGACCGTGTTCGTCCTGCCTCCGACAGACCAGGCGGCAGTTGTTCGCCTCAGGATTTTTACCCCGACACAGGAACTTCCGTTTGCCGGCCATCCGGTGCTGGGGACCTTTTTTGTGTTGGCCCAGCTGGGGTTGGTTGCGGCTACCGAGGGGATCACCCGCGTGATGCAGGAATGTAACATCGGTCTCTTTCCCGTTGAACTCCATGCGCGTGAGGGGGAGCTGATCCGTGTGGTGATGACGCAGCCTAAGCCGGAATTCCTCGGACCAGTGGACGATATGGAGGATGTGTATAAGATTGCCAGCTCATTGGGCTTGCCGAAGCACGCGGTTGCCGACATGAAGTGGCCGATCGAGGTGGTGTCTACCGGACTGCCAGTGTTGATCGTGCCTGTGCGTTCGTTGACCGCAGTTCGCTCAATCCAACCAGACGCGTCTGCCATCATGGATGTCTGTCATCGTTTTGGCGCGAACGGGATCATGGTGTTCACGACGGTCACCGTCGAACCCTCCGCGACGGTTCATGCGCGCATGTTTGCTCCTTCGATCGGGATTCTTGAAGATCCTGCAACCGGCAGTGCGAGCGGCGCGTTGGGCGCCTACCTGGTCCAGAACGGTGTGGTGGAGGTGGCTCCCACGACTGACATCGTCGTCGAGCAGGGCTATGAGATCGAGCGCCCATCGCAAATCCTCGTGCGGATCGAATCGGATGACGACATCATTAAAACGGTATGAGAATCTACCGGTCCCGACCATCGGGCCAGAGGAGGTGCTGGTTCGCGTGAAGGCCTGTGCGCTGAATCACCTCGACATTTGGATTCGACAGGGCAATCCCGCCTATCCCATCCCGCTTCCTCATGTATCAGGGTCGGATGTGGCAGGGATTGTTGAGCAAGTCGGCGCACAGGTCGATAGCGTTATGGTCGGGCAGCGTGTCTTCGTGTCGCCAGGGATCAGCTGCTGGAAATGCGACCAATGTCTGGCGGGGCGAGACAATCTGTGCCGCTCGTATGGACTAGTCGGCGCCAAGACACATGGCGGCTATGCGGAGTATCTGAAAGTGCCGTTCCGCAATGTGCTGCCGATTCCAGGAAACCTCTCGTTTGAGCAGGCTGCGGCGTTTCCGCTCGTGTCTGTGACTGCATCGCATATGCTGTTCGCACTCGCCGGACTTCAACATGGAGAGACCGCGCTCATCATGGGAGCGGGGAGTGGGGTCGGAAGCATGGCGGTTCAGATGGCGAAGCTCGCCGGGGCCCGCGTGATGACGACTGTCGGATCTGACGACAAAATTCCCAAAGCTGTCACCCTGGGGGCTGATGTCGTCTTCAACCACACAAAGGAGAACGTGGCTGAGCGGGTGAAGCTGCTGACCGAAGGGCGCGGCGTCGATGTCGTCATCGAGCATATCGGTCCGGAGGTATGGGACACCTGTCTGGATTCGTTGGCGCGAGGCGGGCGCTTGATTACCTGTGGCGCAACGACTGGGGGTGAAGTGAAGCTGAATCTCCGATATGTCTTTGCCCGCCAGTTGACGATCAAGGGGTCTTATATGGGCACGCGAGCGGAATTGGTGAAGGCGGCGGAGCTGATGGGGCAGGGCCGGCTGATCCCGGTGATCGATCGGACCTATCCATTACAAGAAGCCCGAGCGGCGCAGGAGCTTATGGTCAGCCGAAAGTTTTTCGGAAAGATACTACTCACGGTGTAATGGATGCTGAAAACGGTCCCCAACTGCGTTCTCAGTCACATGTCTCCCTGCGACGTACCCTAAAGGGCACGCCTCAGTCGCCATGTTCCCTGCGGCCTTGTTGGCTGACCGTTTTGAGCATCCTTCGCAGCCGTTCCTTTTGGTTATCTTGTTTAGTAAACGCAGACGCTATGTTTCCAGGCGAAACCATCGATGAAAGGGGAAAAGAACTATGTCTACAGTGGCGAAGATCATGAGTAAACAGCCCAAGACCGTAGGACCTGGCTTATCGATTGTGAGTGCGGCCAAGAAAATGAAGACTGCTCGGGTTGGGTCGCTGTTTGTGAAGAAGGGGAAGAAGCTGGTCGGCATCGTCACCGATACGGATATCGTTCGACGTGCTGTCTCGACTAGTAAGCCTCTTGGTAAGCTGACGGTTGAGAAGATTATGACGACCCCCATTTGCACAATCGAAGGGAGTCAAACGGTCGATGATGCGCAGGATATGATGGGCGATTTAGGCGTGCGGCATCTGGCTGTGACCCAAGCAGGTGAAATTGTCGGGGTGGTGTCGGTGCGGGATGTCCTGATGTTTTATAAGCGGTATGCGCAATCGAAGATTGATCCGAAGGCGGGGTACAGTGAACCAAAAATTTTCCAAGACTGACGGACGCTGAAAACGGCGGCATTTCTCACCCGCCCAACCCCGGCGCGCCAAGACGCGCCGTTCCGCGGCTTCG
>SWDN01000003.1:395801-412736 GCA_005116775.1 Nitrospira sp. | reverse complement strand
GACTAATCGGATGTTGAAAAAGCCCTCCAGCGGCGTTCTCGGTTCGTCAAAATCCTCAACGTACCCCTGAGGGTACGCCTCCGGTTTTGATTCGCCTGCGGCCTTGCTGGAAGGCCGTTTTGAACATCCTGCGGGGAGCGATCTGAGGGATGAGGCGTTAGGCGACGGTTACTTGGTGAGTTCTTTAACCAAGTGGCCAAGCTCGGGAAGAATCAGCTTCTCCATTGCCATTTGCACGGCGTTTTCGGAGCCTGGGGTTGAGAAGAGGACGCGGCCTTTGATGATGCCGGCGGTGGCGCGGCTCATGATGGCTGGTGAGCCGATGTCCTGGTAGGTCAAGTAGCGGAATATCTCGCCGAATCCCACCAGCCGTTTTTCCAGCATCGCGTCGACTGCTTCGAACGTCGAATCCCGTTTTGAGATGCCGGTGCCACCATTGATGATGATGGCATGAACCTTCTTGTTCGCCACAGCGGCTTTGATCTTGGCTTTGATCTTGACTGGTTCGTCTTTGACTAGATGATAGGCGACAACCGAATGGCCTGCAGCTTTGAGCAGGTGCATGATGCGGGAGCCGCTCGTGTCGGTCTCGGTCGTGCGTGTATCGCTGCAGGTAATGACCACGCACCCGATGGAGCTGGGTGCGTGGGATTTGTGTTCGTGATGTGGAGCAGTACTACTCATGGTCTCAGCCTGCAAACCTTTTAGCCATCAGCTGTCATTTCCTGCTATGAGCTGACTGCTGAGAGCTGAAGGCTGATTGCTACTTCTACTTCCACACTGAGTCCGGATTCAGCTTTGCTGCCGGCTTACCGCCCTTGATGTGTTCGTCCAGGATCGTGGCCACGTCGGCTTCGGTCACCTTGGAGTACCAGGTGGCGTCCGGATAGACGACGACGGTTGGTCCTTGCTCGCAGGGGCCGAGACAAGAAGACCCGCTGACGAGGACTTCGCCAGGCATCACACCTTTCTGCATGAGGCCCATATTAAAAGCCATGAGAAGGGAGGCTGATCCGGCGCTGCCGCAGGAGGGTTTCGGATGGCCAGGAGGACGGGCGTTGGTGCAGACGACAATGTGATATTTTGGCTTCGGCATAGGTTCTCCTTTGGTGGTCTATAAAAAGCAGTCAGCTTTCAGCTATTAGCTTCAGTTATCTTCAAGACAGAGCTGAAAGCTGATTGCTGTTCGCTGAAGGCTATGTCACTGCGGTGCATACGACTTCCATGTCTCGATGGCCTCGTTGGGCAGCTTCCAATGTTTGAGGCCCTTCATCACCCAATCGAGATAGTGCGCTTTGGGTTTGAACTTGCCGATGGGAGTGGCGGCATAGGTGGTGACAAGTGTCTTCTCCCCAGCCTCCGTCAATACGGTCACTTGGACCTGGCGAAAGGCGCTTGGGGGTACATCATCTTCGAAACGGTCCATCAGCGTGAGATCTTCGTCGGTCACGTCGAAGATCGCGCCCCAGACCTGCTCTCCCGGTGACGGGATCACGCTGGCGAGGCCGCAGCGCCATTGTGAGGACCATCGGCAGAATTTGATCGTGTGTTCGGGAAGGGTGGCCAGCATCAGGAATCGGTGTTCTGGAGCGCGACGTTTCAGCTGTGTCGGGTTGAGATGATCCCCGTAGAGAAAAAATTTCATTGATGCGTTGTCGCTCAGAGGGCATGTCGATCGATGAGACCACTGTTTGTAACATAACCACTTTCGCACGCACAAGCCGTGTTCGGACGGTTCGTCGAACCGGCTGTTGTCGGATTGACATCGCGCCGGTGCTCTTCCTAAGATGCAGCGCGATCATGTGAGGGTTCGTCTTGTTCCGTGACACGTCGTTTTTAGGATGCCCATGCCGGAAAATTATTTCCCTGCCAGTGAGCTACAGTCTTCTTTTTCATCGTGAAGATCATTCACTATGCGGTCATCGCAGTACTCGTTCTGGGTGTGCTCTACTATCTCTGGCTGAAGCCGCCATCCCTGAATCCCATAGCCGATAGCCGGGCTGCCGAAGCCCTGACGCTGGTGCAGACTCATCAGGCGCTGGGGTATCCCACCATACTACAAGCGATGACTGAGCATGTGCGTTCGATGAATGAACGCAACCGTGGTGCCAGATTGGGCGAGTGGCGGGTGAAGCAGTTGGAGGGGGATCAGTACGAGATACGGGTTCAGTTGCGTGATCAAGGGACGACGGGTCAATGGTTCGAACGAGAATTTATTTGGCACGCCGATCTTGCGTTGAAGAAAGTCAATGCCGCGTCGTTGCCGGCGGATGGGGTTACACCCAAAGCTCCTTAACAGGATGCTGAAAAATCCCGCCAGCTTCGTTCTCACCTCGAAAGCATCCTCAAGTATCGATCTCCATTAAACTTCCCTCCGTCATGCGTCTGCTGAAGCTGGTTCGGCTCAGGGATGTCCACCGGGCGGTTAAATTTTCCCGCATCAATATCTTCACGCGAGATGGCTACTCCTGCCAATACTGCCGTCACAAGTTCCGAACAGAGGAACTCACGTTCGATCACGTAGTCCCTATTGCCAAGGGCGGGCGAAAGACTTGGGAAAATATTGTGACGGCGTGCTGGCGGTGTAACAACAAAAAAAGCGGGCGCACACCGGAAGAAGCCGGAATGAAACTTTTGAAGAAGCCGGTAAAGCCGCGCTGGAATCCGATTGTGACGATTACCATCGGGATTCGAAATACGCCGGACAGCTGGCGCGACTATTTCTATTGGAATATGGAGCTCGATGCCGACCCGGTCGAAACGTAATGTGCTGAGATAAATGTAGGGACATTCTTCCCGCCAGTCCGTAGCCTCAACACTGTATCCTGTTCATCCTACCCTCTCCAATTCGTCAGCTCAAAGTATGTTTAATGTAGCGGCTCAGATCCATCGTTGTCGGTTGTCTAGCTCTGCGTGGAAATGTGCAACCAAGGGGCAGGCACGGTTTACGCTACAAAACCCGATGTTGTATGATGCGGCTCGGCGATTGAATTGGAGGACACGACATGGCGGCAAATTCTGGCTTTCCGTTATCTCTCGATGTGAAAGGGTACCCAGTGCTTGTACTCGGAGGGGACGAGGAGGCAGCGGAAAAGACTCAGCGGTTGTTGGATGCCGGAGCGAAGGTGACCGTCGTTGCGCCGACATTGCATGATCTGCTGAAGAGTATGGCTGCGTCGGCGAAAGTCGTGCATCGGGGACGCCATTTTCGCGAAGCTGATTTGGACAGTGTGATTCTGGTGTTGAATATGGTTCGAGGGGACCGGGATTTTTCACGAGCGCTATTCGCCAAGGCGCGCGAGAAGAAGTGTGTATTATGGTCAGTTGATCAACCGGAATGTTCGACAGCCACGATGCCTGCGGTCGTAGCCTGCGGGCATTTACGTGTCGCCATCAGCACGAGCGGAGTCGCTCCGGCCTTATCCGGCTTTATCAAGGAAGATATGGAGAAAATCTTCGGCGAGGAGTTCGCCGCGTTTGTGGAGTGGCTAGGCCAACTCCGTGAACAAACCAAGGAGGCCGAGCCGGACTTTGAAAAACGGCGCGCCTTGCTTCGCCAAGCCTTGGATGGGTTTCGTTTGTTGGGGAAAGTCCAATATCCGAAGGAGTGGTTGGATGAACGGGCTGTGAAGACGTGATGGGGTTAGTGGGAGAGTGAGGTAGGGGCACAAAGAGAGGCTGTCCGTAGAAAATACGCACGAAACTACAAGCTCGAAACCCGAAACAAGAAAAGAGGAACTATGGTTCTGTTGGAATTCAGCATGTCGCCGTTAGGCAAGGGGGAAAGTGTGGGTAAGTATGTGGCGCGCTCGCTCGATATTATCGATAAGAGCGGGGTGGACTATCGGTTGAACCCAATGGGGACAGTGCTTGAAGGGGAGTGGGATGAGGTGTTCAGCGTCGTCAAACAATGTTATGAGCGGATGAAGAAAGATTGCGGCCGTATTTCCTGCACGGTCAAAGTCGACTATCGGAAAGGGCATGCAGGGCGTTTGCAGGGCAAAGTTGCCAGCGTTGAGAAGAAACTGAAGAGATCGATCAAGCAGTAGAAGATCGTTGTTGTGCCTTCCAGTCATCGCACTCCGCGCCGCGCGCCGCAGACAGATTACATCCTCGCTTCAGTTGACACTTCTCGCCATATTAGTTGAAGAATCCTCTTTCCTCCAGGACACGCGAGTAGCGAAGCTCTCCACTGCCGCATAGCTGTCTCAGTCTGTTAGGGCGCGAGTCCGAATCGACGACGCAGCCCAATGGGGCAAGTAGTGAAAAGGCATACGATTCATTATTTATCCAAACGTATGTCATTCGTGTTTGAATATAATAGTCTGCCTATGTATACTGCGCGAATTCGTGAGCCGAGCTGTGTGGACGGCGAAACTGTCGAATCATGTGAGAGCGCGGAGGGGCAAGCGGTTTGAGTGGCGCAATGGCAAGCCGTGTGACGTATGCACAGTAGTGTGGCCGATGAGATCGTTCTTGATCTCAAGCAACAATCCAATCTTGGGCTCTTGCCGAAGGATCGCACGATTCTTGAGCGGGAGGTGATGGAGTTCCGTCCGTTCGGATTGGATGTCCAAGGACAGACGATTCGAGACCTGAGTGGCATGAGCATCAGGGCGATCGTCGTCTACCTCGAGAAGTTCCTGGCCCGTGAACGAGGCGCTGTCGCAGGAAGTCAGGCGGCAGAGGAGCTGTGCCGTCTCTTGAATCAGCGTATTAAAGATCCGGTCTATCATGTGACGCCGGATTTTTTGAAGAACGCATGGAATAGTTACACGTACGAGTTCGCCGCCTATGTGTACGAATTCTGCGAGCAGATGTCCGGCGATCCTCAGTTTGTGTTTCGGGGTGGGATGGAGAAAGCCTCTTCGATCATGCAAGTGCTCGCCAGGCCATTTTCCTTAGCGCAGATTTACGGCATGTTTCCCTATTTCGGGAATAAGTTCGCTTCCGGCTCGGTCGAATTTCGAGTCGTCGAGGTCACGCCGATCTCGGCAACCTTGGCCATGAAGTTTTCCGACCGGACGCTTCGCCAGTTCGGTCCGTATAAAAGACGATGCGCTCATCTGATGTGTCAGGCTGCTCAAGGTATCATGGCGGCCGTGCCAGTTCGTGTTCATGGTTTGCCACCGGCCACTCTGACAGACCTGTCGTGCATCTCGAACGACGATGAGTGGTGCCAATGGGTTATCCGATGGCCGGTACAAAAGCAGAGCGCATGGCGCCGTAGGGTTCGTCGAATAGTGGCAGCGCCGGGAGAGGAAGGTCCGTCGCAGGTCCATCCGCACGCATCTTCTTTGCCTAACCAGGCTGAGGCTATTGTGCCTCAGGGGAGTGCGGGTATCCGGGGAATCGAAGCGGCGCTGCCCTATCCAGCGACCGACAGCACACCACCGCGGTGGCATGTGAGATGGCTCTTGAGCGGCGCGGTCACCGGTCTGGCGCTGGCCGTGGGACTTCGTGTGATGATTCCATCGGCAAGCTGGGGCGAAGTCATTCTTCTCGGCGTGATGCCGATGCTCGTCGCCAGTATGCTGACGAATCGCCATCTTCGTCTCGATAGCCAGCAACGCGAGGCATTGATTCAGGAGCAGATTGCATTTGTCGAGTCTCGGCATGAGGAGCTACGCGAAGCGTACTTAGGGCAGGAGCAGACACGCGTCGAACTGCGGAGAAAAGTGACTCAGCTGACCGCCCTTCACCGAGCAGGATTGCTGTTTAGTTCGACGCTGGATCGCGAAGCGTTGATGCAGAAAGTCTTGGAGGCGTTGACCAGCGATTTACACTACGACCGGGCGATGATTTCTTTCTACGATCCAGTCCGCCAAGTCGTCAGGGATGCGCGGGCGTTCGGCGTTTCTCCTGAGATCCAGGCGTTTGCGAGGGCTCGTGAAATTCCCGTCACGGATCCCATGAGTCCGGAAGGGATTGTGCTGCTGCAGGGGCAGCCCTTGTTGGTCGGAGATGTGCGGGAGGTATGGGATCGTATCCATCCGTTGAACCAACAGCTTGCGCTGCTGACACAGGCCAAGTCATGGATCGCCGTTCCGTTGAAGATCAAAGACCGGATTTTTGGCAGCTTGATGGTCGATCGGATACAGGCGCACAGCCTGACGCAAGACGATCTCGAGTTGATGATCACAGTTGCCCATCAAGTTGCCATTGCATTGGATAACGCCTCTGCCTACGAGCAGATTGAAGCGCTAAATGTAGGACTCGAAGCCAAGGTGCGTGAACGCACGGCGGAATTGGAACAGGCGGATCGTGTGCGGTCGCATTTTCTCTCGCATGTGTCGCACGAACTCAAGACGCCGTTGACCTCGATCAAGGGGTACTTGCAGAACCTCCTGGATGGATTGACCGGGCCGCTCAATGAAAAGCAGCAGCGGTATCTGTCGCGGATGCTGGATAATTCGAATCGATTGATTCGGATGATCGAAGACTTATTGGACCGCACGAGGATTCACTCCGGGAGATTGGATCTCGTTCCAGGCGAGATCGAGCTGGGGCATTGTGTGACGGACGCGGTTGAGCAACTTCGCTTGCTGGCCCAGGCCAAACGGCAGGTCTTGGAAGTGGTTATTCCGTCGATGCCGCTGGGAGTCTGGGCGGATCGCGACCGCCTGATACAGATCGTCATGAATCTGGTTCAGAACGCGGTGAAATTTACTCCGGAAGGCGGCACGATTCTGGTGACCGTGAGGCAAGAGACCCAGTCGTTAGCCGGAGTCTCTGTGCGCGATACAGGGCCAGGGATCCCCCCGGAATTCCTCGATCATATATTCGACCCGTTTTTTCAAGTCAAACAGGCCCGGAGCGGAGTCAAAGGGTTGGGTTTAGGTTTGTCGATTGTGAAGACATTGGTGGAGTTGCAGGGCGGGACGATCGTTGCGACGAGTGAAGCGGGGCAAGGCGCGGAATTGTTCTTCACCATTCCGTTGCTTCCGACGATCGCGACGACGCGTGGCATCGCATCGTCCGATGCGCCTCGCATTCTGGTTGCCGAGGATGATCCGGATATTCGTCAACTCTTACAGGACCGTTTAGAGGGCATGGGGTATCGTGTTCAGTCGGCAGTCGATGGAGTCCGAGCGTTGGAGGCGGTGCGGGCTGAGACGTTCCAGGGCATGATTCTCGACATGGGTATTTCGTCCATGGAAGGACTCGGTATCCTTCAGGAGATACGAAAACTGGATCAGGAACTCCCAATCGTCATGGTCACGGCGTCAGGCGCCAAAGAGTCTGCGGTTCGCGCAATCGGTCTCGGCGCTCAGGCCTATATGTTGAAGCCATTCGATGTCGACCAATTGCAACAAGTCGCAGACTATTGGTTTCGACCGTCGGAGCGACCGTCATCGGAATCTGCCGATGGGTCGAGTATGTCTGGACCACTGAGATGAGAAATATCGTCTCCTGGTCCCTTGTTCGATTGTGGTCATTGTGGGTCTGTACGATCATGCTCTGCATGGCCGGCTTGCCCGGAGTGGGTTCAGCGCAAGTGCCGCGCATTCAAGGGCAGGGAGCAGCCGCAGCTGGGATGAGTAATGCCTTTGCCGCTCAAGCTGATGATCCTTCGGCTCTGCATTATAATCCTGCCGGGATGACACAGTTGCAGGGAATTCAACTCATGGCTGGAGCACTCGGGTCCGGTGGGTCGACAAATTTTACCAGCCTCACTGGCGCAACGGCTCGTGGCGATCGAAACGGAAGCGCGGCCTGGCCCCCGCCCGGTCATACTTACATCACAGCGAACTTGAAGAGTCTTGGGATCACGGCTTTGGGAGATCTGACTGTCGGAATCGGCCTGACGGCCCCCTTCGGCTCGCTGACTCGCTGGCCGAACGATGGGCCGTTCAAGACGGCCACGACATTCAGCTCGCTGCCGCTTCTGGATATCAAACCGACCGTGGCCTACAAAGTCACGGAGAATCTTTCTCTCGGGTTGGGAGCGGATATCTATACCTTTAGCAGCGTCCTCGGCGAAGGGCAGGTTGAAAAACAGTTTATCTCGCCCGGCGCCCCAGCGTTTCCATTAGCCCCTGCCGGCTCGAAGATGGAACTGTCTGGCAAGGACACCGCAGCTGGTTTCAATGCCAGCTTGCTATATACGGCGTTGCGCAATGCGGATGGAAAGCCGCTGGCAAACATCGGGATTGTGTATCGTAGCCAAGCGACGCTGCACCTGAGCGGCGCATTATTGGCCAATGGAGCCAAGATATCGGATGCGAACTTGAAGAGTCTTGGGATCACGGCTTTGGGACACTGTATAACGGCAGCGCCTCGATTCGAATGGTCTACTAGCAGGCGATTGCTCAAATACCATATCAAGACGTCTGACCTTCTATCGGTCTCCGTGTTGTGTCATGCGTTCTCCAACCCTTGCAAGCCTATTATCAGCCACTTATAATGCGCCGACTGTTCAATTTATTTTTTAACTGCCTGGAGGAACCTCAAAGCCCATGAGTGAACGAACATTAGCGATCATTAAGCCGGATGCGGTGAGGAAGAACGCGATCGGCGATATTATTGCCCGTTATGATAAAGCCGGTCTGAAGCCGGTGGCCATACGCATGATGCAGTTCTCGAAAGCGACGGCCGAGGGGTTTTACGCCGTACATAAGGCCCGTCCGTTTTTCGATAGCCTCTGTACGTTCATGGTGTCGGGTCCGGTCGTGGTCCTGGTTCTGCAAGGGGACAATGCGATCAAGAAGAATCGAGAGTTGATGGGCGCGACCGATCCTGCTAAGGCGGAGGCTGGCACGATTCGCAAGGTTCATGGGGCGAATATTGAATTCAACGCTGTGCATGGATCTGATTCGCCGGAAACCGCCAAGTTCGAAATTGGATATTTCTTTGCTGAAATGGACGTGGTCGGTTAGGTCCGCTCATCGGCTGGTGTGAACTGCTGTGCGCCTTCTCGTTCATCGTTGGCCGGATCGTGTGAAATGGATCGCCTGTGTGCTGCTTGTGGTCCTTTCGGGGTGTGCCGATCTGGCGCCTCGGTTCCCTCCTTCCGTGCCGCCTGCCGCATCGCGTATCGATCCAGCGCTGGACGCTCAGACGCGGCTCCTTGAGTCGGCCTATCGCGCGTATGCGCAAGAGCGGTATCCGCTTGCGAGCTCGCTCCTCCAGCGATTTGTCGATGCTAATCCTGATTCTCCCAGACTGAGAGAAGCTCGGTGGTGGCTCGCGCGCTCCTATGAGCAGAGCGGGGACCTATCGGCTGCGCTGGCTGCCTATCGTCGTCTGGTCGGGGAGGTGGCGGGGTCTACCCCGCGCGTCGGCAGCTACGAGTATGACGCCCTCAATCGGCTGGATGAGTTTCGCCGGAGTCTCGGTCCATCGTCGATGTTGGAACGGCGGCAGATTGCGCTCTGGTTGAGGGGCACGGAATGGCGCGCAATTCCCGATATCAGGCTCTGGATCGAGCAACTGGCTGACGCAGGCGTCACAGCGTTGATTGTCGAGGCGGGAACGTCTTCCCGCGAGGCTGCGCAGTCAGGCCCCATTGGCGTGTACTTTCACACATCGAAGGCCTCGATTATTGAAGATCTGTTTACGGTGATCGTGCCGGCTGCCCATGCCAAAGGAATGGCGGTATTGGCGTCGCTCAATCTGCACGAGCCTTGGTGGATGACTGTGAACACTGAGTGGAGCACAGTCATGGCCGACAACGGAGGTCCGGTGTCGCAGCAGGCTACTCCAGTCGATGTACTCCATCCTGATTATCAGCGTTTCGTCGATGAGTTGGCGCAGGATTTGTTGCGGACAGATATCGATGGACTGGTGGTCGAGGCGAGAAGGGCCAAGGGGTTTGCCGAGGAATGGAGCCCAACGTCGCGACGGATGTTTGTCGATCGGGTTGGGCTATCGCTTGATCGCCAGGATCAGTCTATTCCACCGGACGCGTGGCGTTGGGCCGGGTGGAAGTCGAGGACCTATCTAGACTGTGTGGCACGATTAGCCAGGCGTTTGCGACAGACGAGACCACAATTTCTGGTCGCTGTCATGGTGCATGAGCGCGCAGTCTTCTTTCCAGTGGATGCCTTGACAGATTATGGAGAAGATGTGGCCGAGACAAAGCAACGGGGGCTCCATCTGGTTGTCCTGCCGGAATCGGGCGCGCTCGAAGGGTCTGAAAAGCAAGAGGCGAGGCTGGAAACGGTGCGACAACGGTTGATGCCGACGCTTGGAAATGAGCGGCAACTTTGGCTGGGCATGACTCTGAGCGCGTCGGAGCCGTCGTCTCTGATGACGGACGTGAAAGCCGTACTAGCGACGAGAGTTGGGCAAGCCGGGACACATCTACTGTTGATAAACGGGCCGTCGATTCCTTGACAAAAGAGGCGCTGGACCACTACGATCCTGCGATAAAATTGTACTGAACGAAAGTTCGGTTGTGAGCCGAGAATGAGGCTCGGCGGACTTTGTCAGCAGCCAGCTAAAAGGGAGCGCGCATGATTCCTCAAGATCTCCGTTATCACGAAGAGCATGAGTGGGTGCGGGTGAGCGGTACACAGGCAACTGTCGGCATCAGTCATTTCGCTCAGGATGCGTTGGGAGATATCGTCTTCATCGACCTGCCGAAGCCTGGAACGGTCGTCAAGGCCGGGCAGCAGATCGGTGAGGTCGAATCGACGAAGACCACTTCCACGATTTACACGCCGGTGAGTGGTACGCTTGCCAAGATTAATGCCGAATTGAAGGATCATCCGGAAGTGGTGAATTCCGATCCCTATGGCAAGGGCTGGATGGTCGTGATCGACCTCTCGATTGCAAGCGAAATAGACAAGCTAATGACCGCCGCACAGTACGAAACCTTTCTTGCCGGCCA
This sequence comes from Nitrospira sp., assembly GCA_005116775.1. Classification (GTDB taxonomy): domain Bacteria; phylum Nitrospirota; class Nitrospiria; order Nitrospirales; family Nitrospiraceae; genus Palsa-1315. Next base: position 401,902 of record SWDN01000003.1, on the reverse strand, counting down.
AAAACACTAAACCATCTCGCCATGGAGTTTGTTGGTGAGCGCTCGCGATGAATCAGTGGGTCATGAGCCGATGACTCCATGACTTCCCAGAAACACATTGTCGTCCTTGGAGCCGGCCCTGGTGGCTATGTCGCAGCGATTCGAGCGGCTCAGCTCGGCGCCCGTATCACCGTCATTGAATCACATGCACTCGGCGGGGTCTGTTTGAATTGGGGCTGTATTCCCAGTAAGGCCCTCTTGTCCGTCGTCGAACTCGGAGACAAGGTCAAAAAAGCAGAAGATTTAGGGCTGCTCGTCCAAGGACCGGTCACATACGATCTTGCTCGGATGGTTGCTAGAAAAAATACGGTGGTGGCGACTCTCGTGAAGGGCATTGCGACGCTCTTCAAGGCATGGAATATCGAGCATGTGCAGGGGACTGGATCGCTACAAGATCGGCGAACGGTCATGGTGACCGGAGCTGATGGCGCGTCGCGGGTTATTCAGGCCGATGCAGTCGTGATCGCCACTGGGTCTTCTTGGCCGAATCTGCCGCAGTTTCCGATTGACGGGCAGCAATTGCTCACAAGTCGACATCTCCTCGATCTCGATCGCATCCCTGCCAGTCTGCTGATTGTCGGCGCTGGAGTCGAAGGATGTGAGTTCGCCGCGCTGTATAGCGGCATCGGGACGAAGGTCACGATGATCGAATTGATGGCGCGTGTGCTGCCTCTGGAAGATAGCGATGTCTCATCGACGATGGAGCGGGAGCTGAAGAAACGCGGCGTGACGGTCCTGACGGGGACCACCGTCGAGCGGCTGGAGCGGTCGCCGGAGGCCATCACCGCTCATCTCAAGGATGGCACGCAAGTCGTGGCTGAGAAGTTGTTGGTATCCGTCGGTCGAGGTTTGAACAGCAAAGGAATTGGACTTGAACAGGTGGGAGTGCAGACGGGCCGGCGAGGAGAGATTCTCGTCGATGATCGGATGGAAACAACTGTGCCTGGTATCTATGCGATCGGCGATGTCGTCGGCAAAGCTATGTTGGCGCATGTGGCTTCGGCGCAGGGTAAAGTCGCAGTCGAAAACATTATGGGACATCAGACGGCGATCCGTTACGATGTCATCCCTGCCGGAATTTTCACCTTGCCGGAGATCGGTCGTGTAGGTATGACGGAACAGCAAGCCCGAGAAAAAGTTGAGGCTGCCGGACAAAATCCAGACCAGTCACTCAAGGTGGGACGTTTTCGGTATGCCGGGTTGGGGAAGGCGCAGGCGACAGGAGATACGGTGGGATTCTTCAAGGTCATTGCCGAGTCACCGAGCGGAAACATTCTTGGCGTGCATATCGTCGGGGCCCACGCAGCCGATCTAGTGCATGAAGCGGCCTTGGCGATGCAGGTCGGGGCGACGATTACGCAAATGGCCGAGATGATACATGCCCATCCGACGCTGTCCGAAGGCATGATGGAAGCGGCTGAAGATATCGTAGGAATGGCGATCCACCAGGCGAGAAAGCGAATACAATAATGTGGGCCTCGCTCCTCCTCAAGCTTGGGATGTTTGCCGTGACCATGGGGGTCGTGTTTTGGATCGGGTGGACTCTGCCAGCCTCCTTCGATCGTGAGCATGATCTTGCAGCACATTCATTAGAGGGGCCGCAGGCTGAACTTGATTCCGACAGTAGCCGTGCCGAGGCGGTGGGTTCCTCCTCTGTCGATTTGCATACGGATAGTTCATCCATTGCCGCTGTTCCGAAACGATCTCGCACGGGTCTGCTCGATTTGAATCGGGCGACGGAGCAGGATTTTGACACACTGCCTGGGATCGGCCCTCAATTGGCCGAACGGATCATGGAGTATCGGCGATCGGTAGGCGCCTTCCAGTCTTCTGAGGAATTACGAGCGGTCAAAGGCATTGGAAAAAAGAAGTTTGAGAGGATTCGTTCATTAGTCACGGTCACACCGGGCGCTGGACTTTCAGATGAGCGGAAGAGGGCAACATGAGCGAACTTTCCAGGCAACTGGACTTGATCCTTCGCGGACCCGTGGAGGTGATTCAACAGGCTGAATTGGAATCGAAACTGACGCGTTCCTTGAAAGAGAACCGGCCTCTGCGTGTGAAAGCCGGCTTCGATCCGACCGCGCCGGACCTGCATCTGGGCCATACGGTGTTGATCCACAAGCTCAAGCATTTTCAGGAACTCGGACACCACGTGATTTTCCTGATCGGCGATTTTACCGGTATGATCGGCGATCCCACCGGCCAATCGGAGACGCGTATCGCGCTCTCGAAAGAAAAAGTGCTGGAGAATGCCAAGACCTACGAACGGCAGATTTTTAAAATCCTCGATCCTGCGAAGACTCTGGTGGAATTCAACAGCCGATGGATGGGCGCGATGACGGCAGAAGCGTTGATCCATTTGAGCGCGCAGTACAGTGTGGCGCGCATGTTGGAGCGGGACGATTTTCGCAAGCGGTACGCGGAACAGAAGCCGATCAGCATCCATGAGTTCATGTATCCGCTTGTGCAGGGCTACGACTCAGTGGCGCTCAAGTCTGACGTGGAATTGGGAGGCACCGATCAGAAGTTCAATCTTCTTGTCGGTCGAGATCTTCAGCGAGGCCATGGACAGGAACCGCAAGTCGTCATCACGATGCCCCTGTTGGAAGGCACCGACGGCGTGAAGAAAATGAGCAAGAGCGTCGGTAACTACATTGCGCTCGAAGACGCACCGAACGACATGTTTGGTAAGCTGATGTCGATCAGCGATTCATTGATGCTCCGGTATTACGAATTGCTCACGACGGAGGACATGGGTGGAGTGAAGGCCGCTCATCCCATGGAGGCGAAGCAAGCGCTCGCAGCGTTGATTGTCGCTCGGTATCACGGGGCGGAAGCCGGTCGGCAGGCCAGAGCGTCTTTTCAGCAGAAGTTTCAGGAGCGGGAATTTCCGAGCGAGCCGGATGTGCGATTGATTTTAACTGTCGCTGACCTACAAGGAGGAGAGACGATTAGCCTTGTCGATCTGGTGACCAAAACAGGGCTCGTGCCGAGCAAGAGCGAGGCCCGGCGGCTGATCATTCAGGGAGGCCTGGAGGTCGATGAGCAGAAGCAGAGCGATGCGAAGGCGCTGTTATCGGTTGTGAAAGGGAAAATCTATCGCTTAAAGGTCGGCAGGAGAAAGTTTGCATTGGTGGAGCTGGCTGATTGAGTTGTCGCTGGTCGGCTGGCAACGGTGAAATACGGTTGTAGCAACTTCGGCTGTTTCTTCTGTCCGATTGACTTGGCCCTTGAGCCAGCGTAGGATTCGACTCGACGAGCGGGCGTAGCTCAGGGGTAGAGTCCTAGCTTCCCAAGCTAGTTGTCGTGGGTTCAAATCCCATCGCCCGCTCCAAAGTTTTCAACCACTTCGCGCACAGTTCCCTCCGCAACGGTTTCCCCTGTCACGGTTTTAGTCACGGTTCCATTGAGAATCGGGACCTCTTCCTCATTCGCTTGGCGAGTCTCGGGCCGGATCGGGGAAGGCTTGCCGAAGCTGGCGACCGTTTCGATCGCGGCTTTCAGGTGGGTGGGGGAGAGATGGGCATAGCGCCGAACCAACCCCGTGGTGCTGTGCCGCAGCAAGGCGGCAATGGTGCCCTCAGCCTGGCCGCTCATGGCCAGCCGACTGGCGAAGGTATGCCGCAAGGTGTGCCAGGTCACCCCCTCCAGCTTGAGGGCCTGCACTGCCGGAACAAAGACCCGCGAATAGAAGTTGCGTTGGTCCAGCCGTGTAGCCGGGTTTTCAGACGGAAAAACCCACGCCGACCGTTGCCACGAATCGAACCCCCTCAGGATCGCCTTCGCTTCTTCGTTCAGGTGGGCATACTGCACATGACCGGCCTTCGTGTGCGGCAGAGTCAGAATGCCGCGCTCCAGGTCCACGTCAGCCCACCGGAGGTTGAATTGCTCACTAAGCCGCAGCCCCGTCAAGACGGCGAAGCGCACCCAGGCTCCATAAGGAGTTCCAAGCTTCAGAGTCAAAGCCTCTTCTTCCTCATGAGCCAAGAAGCGTGTCTTGCCGGTCGCCACCTTGGGAAGTTTCACTTGCGCGAATGGATTCTTCTCCAGTTTCCCATCCCGCACGGCCTTATTGAAAATATGCCGCAAGAACTTCATGTAATGAACCACAGTTTGAGGCGCCAAGCCCTCAGCCAACAACTTCCCCTGTGCTTCCTCCAGCAATCCAGGCGTCACGGCATTGAGCCGTTTGCCGTTGAGCCGATCCTTCCACCAGTCGCCATAATGTTTTTCGGCAGCCAGATTTCTGACTGTCGAAACGGCCACATGTGCAGTAATCAGTTCTTCAGCCAATGCGTACCCGCCGTGCTGATACCGTTCCGGGAAGAACCGCCCAGTCTTTTGCTCCTGTTTCGCCTTTTCGTAGAAGTCCCGCGCAGCTGTCTTGGTCGAGAAACTGCCGAATCGCCGCTCCCTTCCTTCGTGATAGAGCCGCACATACCACACCGTCTTGCCGGTCGAATCTTTCTTCGCCAGCAAGCCCCGATCTTTTCTCCCTGCTCGCGCCATCGCTCACCGTCCTTTCTGGCCCATCACCGGAGCCTGTTTGAAATGTTCTTCCAATAAGTACCGAATTAACCCGCTGGCCGTGGTGCCCTGAGTACGCATTGCATCGAGCTTTTCCTTTATCGGTTGCGGAACCTGAATCAACAGCTTGACCATCTTCATGCTTCTCACCTCCATTCCATAAGCATGTAATATATGTATACATATCATAGCATGTCAAGTCATAGTTGCTTCTTTCCAAGTCCGGTGTTAGCCTTGCGGCCATGCTAAAGTCAGAGAAACTGAATGATGAGCCAGGGGCATGGATTTTCCGGGATGTCCCGCGAGAACTCATGCGCCGAGCGAAGGCTGGTGCTGCCCTACAGGGGAAATCTGTCAGAGTGTTAGCGATCGAACTGATGGAAGCCCATCTTCAGGAGCTGGAGCGAAAGGGAATTTTGCCGAAGGGGAAATAACCTCAGCGGTGCAGGTCTGCCCTGCAAGTATTGCCTGCGTGACGTGCCTCGTCCGATCACCGTCGCCCCGCTGCGGTCCCCCCCCAAAGAGGGGATGCTTATATCACACGAGTGGATTATGTATTCGCCAGAATTACCAGAGCCCAGGTACTGCAGGTATTCTTGGGAATATCTTCAGCTCCAGGGCAACCCTTTCACAGAAAGGTCAGAATGACTAAATCAATGATGTTTGGACTAGGCACGATGTTGCTAACGAGCGTTGTGCTGCATGGTTGCGGCGGTGGTGGAGATAGCCCGTCGCCAACGCCAACTCCAGCGTCACAAGCGCCTATAGACCCCAACCTCACCGTTCCTGTTCAAACCGCCTTTGCAAACATCGTGAACAAAGGATTGAATCAGTCGTTCACCATTTCCGGCTCCGTTGACAACTCAACGCCGGCCAATCCTGCACCTCCCACACCGATTGGCGGAAATGGACAGTTCACCTCAGGGGCTGCCACTCCAGCCACATTATGCGGATTTTCAGTCTCCCAAGCGGCACAGGTTGTGACGGGGACCACCATCGCCAATGGCGTCTCCACGCCCTTTGCCACGACAAGCACGACTTTCTATCGCAGCGATAACACGATCGTGGGGACGCAATCTGCGGGGGAATTCTTCCTTTTCACCCCTGTGACTTTTCCAGCGACGGTGCGTGCCGGTGGCACAGGCGTAACAGGCACTGGGACGGAAGTTAACGCAAATTGTGATCAGGTCTCCTTCGGGTCAAACATTACTGGGGCATACTCGGTGGCCAGTGACACCGCGAACAGCCTGTTGGTTACGTTTGTCGAAAATGAGAAGAATCCGTTTTCGAGTTCTGAGACCAAATCAAGCACTGTGTACCGCATTGATACGAGTGGCAACGTGAGTCTGGTGTCCGTGACGGCGACGAAATCTTTCCTCGCGAGCGTGTTTCAAACTCTTATCTTTACGTTCTGAGCAAAGCGAAGGGAACGACCACCCGCACCCTCATCCTCAACGGCTCTACACCATTACCGTGATTCATCGTGGGTGTGCACGAGTCAACCCTAACGACGGTACTGAAAGGAGCCGTAT
>SWDN01000003.1:390004-395701 GCA_005116775.1 Nitrospira sp. | reverse complement strand
CTTTAAGTCCGGGCGCGGAGGTGATGATGGCCGGTGTGCTGATATCGAAACTTGGGTCGCCTCCATCGTCGTATCGATCTTTTCCCACACTATAAATTTTCTTTTGCGTGGGACTCCACAACATCGGTAATCCACTGAAGGGATCGTAGTAGGACGAGCCGACTTGAGCGAGTCGATTTGGCACAGTGGCCGGCGCGCTTGGACGCCGCAACGCAGCTTGCAGCGAAACAAGCCGCAATCTGGCATCGGTTTCCCGCAGTTGATAGTGGAAGGGCCCCCAGTCCGGTTCGAAGGAGTGGGGGCTGGCAAGGCGTTCCAAGATGCCTTGGCGTGTAGGACCTGCAAGCTCGTGAAGTTTTGGCAAGGCAGTCTGTCCTGCTTCTGCCGCGTGGATCATCGCCTCGTAATAGGTGGCATACATTTCCCATGTCTCCCGTGTCTGCAATGGGATTCCAAGAAACGAGTGTTCGGGCGGATGTGCAATCTGGCGGAAGGCCTGCGAGGGAAGACGGGCGGCAGTCGTCACCCACTGCTCCTGTCTGTCGAAGGAATCGGGTGTTCCCTCTGCGGCGCGTTCACCGGAATCTTTGCCATGGACACCGAGTGTGAATTGGTGTTGAAGCGGCCAGCGGAGCGATAATTCTTCCGCAGTGAGCGGAGTGGCAATGTCAGAGGTCATCGCCAAGACGGTCGTACCGATGGTGGGTTGCGATAATAACGTTGAGAGTAGATGCAGGTCGTCGGTGATGACGATTTGCGCCATGACTTTGGTCGCGATGGTCGTTGCGTCTCGAAGCACGGTCCGCCACATGTTCATATCCTTCTTCAGCCGATCCATGCCCAGGGTCGTCTGCCGAAACAATCCGTCTCTCACATAGAGACGGTGCGCAACGAATATTTCGGCAAACTGGGGTATGCCTTGGCGTCCGAATCCCATATCTTCGAATGGCATCGCGAGCCAACGCTCATAGCGCGCCAATAACGTGTGATCGCGATTGGTTGTAGCCTGAAGCCATGCGCCCATATTCTTGAACTCAGCAGTGGAACCCTCGAAGTTCCAGGGAGCCATGATCTGTTCCATCGTGAGCTGAATCTGTAGGTCTGAGCGACCTGACTTGTCATAGTCGAAATGGCTTGCGCGGCGAGTGTCAGCGGTTTCCAACCACATTTCATAACCAACCTTGGCTGGATCGTGCGAAGTGTCTGCTGCAAATCCGAGAAGATAGTAGTTCATGCTGTTGCCGATACTCCCGCTCTTTGGATTTGCCGGAGGCCTCTTGGCCCTTTTCCTGATCTATCGGTTGGCGCAGTCAAAAAGCCGATTGCCGATTCATAGTTTGTTGCTGGCAGGCGTCATTCTGAACGCAATTTTGACGGCGTTTATCATGTTCATTACCTCGATCATGGAACCGAATCGCTCGGCGGGATTAATGGCATGGTTGATGGGATCGCTGACTGCGCCGGGCTATCCGGCACTGGGTGTATTTCTTCTGTACGGTGTGCTCATCCTCGCAGTTCTCATGCATAAAGCACAGCTCTTAAATGTGTTGACCCTAGGAGAAGAAACGGCTCGTTCACTGGGTGTGAATACCGAGCGAGTGAAGAAACAGCTCTTCGCTCTGACGGCACTCTTGACTGGCGCGATTGTCTCGGTGAGCGGCATGATTGGGTTTGTCGGTATGGTTGTTCCCCATGCGGTGCGGCTACTTTTTGGTTCGGATCACCGGTTGTTGCTTCCAGCTTCGGCGCTTGTCGGGGGCATGTTTCTCTCTGTGGCCGATACCATAGCAAGAACGATCATGGCGCCGGCAGAAATACCTGTTGGGATTGTGACAGCGCTCGTTGGTGGCCCGTTCTTCCTCTATCTCCTCCTCTGGCGAAAAGATCGGATGGTGTGAGGTCATGGCCACGACGATTGATACAACAAGGACGTGGTTGCCTGATGGTTGTTCCGCCATCGAACTTGAAGCGCTGTCGTTTCGCTATCACGCGACGAGAGGGCAGGGGAGAACGTGGACGCTGGATCATCTTTCGTTTCATGTCGATGCCGGAGAAATCCTGGGGATTGTCGGGCCGAATGGATCGGGGAAGTCGTCGCTCTTGAAGATTCTGTCCGGACTCTTGCCGGTCGGCGAAGGAGATGTCCTGCTGGGTGGGATCTCGCTTCAGAAGCAGAGCCAGGCCGATATTGCGCGGTTAGTCGCGGTTGTGCCGCAGGAGTACGTACAAGTATTTCCGTTCACCGTGGCTGAGACCGTATTGATGGGACGGTTTCCCCATCGGACTGGGCGATGGTGGAGCATGGGAATCGGAGATGAGACGGCAAACGATCTTGCCTGCGCGCACCAAGCTATGGCCGATACGGATGTTTTGCCGCTGGCCGATCGACTGGTGTCCGACTTATCTGGAGGCGAACGGCAGCGGGTCATCATCGCCAGAGCTCTGGCTCAAGAGCCGAAGATTCTTCTGCTCGACGAACCGACCGCATTTCTCGACATCAACCATCAGATTGAAATTTGTTCACTCGTCACACGATTAAGGGCTGAGCGGCGATTGACAGTCGTGTTGGTGTCGCATGACTTGAACGTGGCGAGTCAGTACTGCGATCGAGTATTGATGCTCAAGGAGGGCAGGCTCTGTCGTATCGGCTCACCAGAGGAGACGATCAGACCCGACGTCCTTCACATGGTCTATGGATGCGAAGTCGTCGTCGATGCCCATCCTCAGACGGGCAGGCCGCGAGTGACGATGCCGATGAATATGATTCGAGCGTAGAAGGCAGTTAGGGCTCTGTCCCGGCCCGGCTGTGTGGCATAAGGGGGACGGTTCATCTTTCAGGAGAAAGTGTGTTGGAGAAGCGACGCGGGTGACGGGGAAGATGGTGCAAGTCCATCACGGTGCCGCCACTGTAAGCGGGGAGTAACTCTGCATCGTGCCACTGTGCGCATTCGCGCATGTTCCCTCGTGGGCTGGGGAATTGGCGAGGATGAGTTGCGGGTGCAATCCTCAGGGTCTGTCAGGCCTTGGGGATTTTTTTATATGCGCACCGCTCCACGGCACAGTCGATGGTGGGCTGGATTGCTGATAGCGGCAAGTATGCTCATCGTTGCCACGCCAGGGTTTGCGAATACGGACGATGAAAAGTCGGGTATGAAACGTCGGCCTCAAGGTATTCTTACCGGCATGCCGTTTATGGCGCATGTTTCGGCACAGGCCTATGTCGATGACGCCGGTCGGCGCATGTATTTCGCCAAACCTCCCACAAGAATCGTGTCCCTTGCGCCTAGCATCACCGAAATGTTGTTTGCCATGGAGGCTGGAGATCAGCTCGTCGGCGTGACGGACTTTTGCGACTATCCGCCAGAGGCGCTGAAGAAGCCGAAGGTCGGATACTCCAATCCAAACATGGAAACGTTGGTGGCGCTCCAGCCGGATTTGGTCGTGGCGCCTAATGACTTTCTCAAGCCGGATGTCGTCGCCAAACTCGATCAGCTAAAAATTCCTGTGTTTATCTTGGCGGACAAGAACGTGGAAGGAATCTTCGTTCACATCCAAACCCTCGGACGTATCGTGGGGCGGTCATCAAAAGCCGATACGGTGGCCATGCAACTCCGGCAGCAGATTGCGGTGATTCAACAGCGCATTCACGGGCGAGTTCCAGTGCGGACGCTCTATGTGTTGAATAGCCAGCCCCTGATCACCGTCGGACCTGGAAGCTTCATTGACCAGCTGATCGGCATGGCCGGAGGGATTAACGTCGCGGCGAAGACCGCAACTCCCTATCCGCGACTCAGTATGGAGGCGGTGCTCCAGGAGGATCCTGAGGCGTTGGTGTTTCCTGTGGGCAAAGCCGAAGGCATCTCTGAGAGTGAACAGCAGGCCTGGCGTCAGTGGTCGACAATGACGGCGGTCAAGAAAGACCGGCTTCACCAGATCTCCGCCGATTGGCTCAACCGACCTGGTCCGCGAATCGCCAAGGGGCTTGAATCACTTGCGGCAATCTTGCATCCGGGCAGTATGGCGACCAGTCAGGTCGAGCGATAAGGCAACGCACGTATGGCGGACCTTGTTTCACCATGGGCACAAACCGGCGCGGTGCTGACCGTCCATCGATGGGTCACGGTAATCGGCGGACTCTTGCTGGCGAGCCTCGCCGTGCTGGCGCTCTGCCTTCAGTTCGGCGCGACAGCAGTAGACGTGAGAACAGTCGGGTCGGCAATTGCGCACATGCTTCGTGGAGATCTGGCGGAGTCGCGAAGCGCAGAGACCTCAGAAATCATCATGGTTCAAATTCGGTTTCCCCGAGTACTCATGGGTTTTCTCGTGGGGGCCAGCTTGGCGGCGGTTGGCGCGACGCTTCAAGCGCTGCTACGAAATCCCCTCGCCGACCCCTATGTCTTGGGTGTCTCGAGTGGTTCTGCGCTGGGCGTCTCGGTGGCCATCCTGTTCGGTATCGGTTCCACCTTCATGCTGTTGCCGATACTGCCGCTCTTTGGATTTGCCTGTTCAATCGGATCAGCAGTGAAGGACATTACACACTTCTCAAGGAAGCGGTCGAGCAAGAAACCGATGTGATGGTCGTGGGATATTTGCGGCCAAATCCGGCGGTAACGATTTCGGACCGCCATCTTGGACTCGTGATGGCGATGGAGCAGGGGACAGGTGAACTCTACGATGTGCTTGCGAAAGCGGCGGCAGAGACGGTCGATCTCGATCGAGTAGAAGCATTGGCGCGCTCGTGTAGCGAGCTGCCTGTAGCGGCGCCTCAGTCTGTGGTGAGGAACCACGTGCGTACGGTTCGGATCGGCGTGGCGCAGGATCAGGCATTTTGCTTTTACTATCCCGACAACCTTGAGCTGCTTGAAGCAGAGGGAGCGGAACTGGTGAAGCTTTCGCCCTTGAACGATCAGGTGCTGCCCGACGTGGATATGCTGTACCTTGGCGGGGGCTATCCGGAGCTGCATGGCGAGCGGTTGGCTCATAATGTCACAATGCGAGCGGCAATTAGAAAATTTGCTGAGCGGGGTGGAGCGATCTATGCCGAATGTGGCGGCATGATGTATCTCACGCAGGCGATCCGAGACTTTGATGGCACGTCACACGAGATGGTCGGATTATTTGCGGCCGAGGCCATCATGCGGAGGCCGGGCCTGTCGTTGGGATATCGTACGTTGGAACTTACAGCCTCCTGCATACTCGGCGAGCCTGGCGACATCGCGCGTGGACATGAGTTTCACTATTCGACGTTGGAGCCAAAAGGGCCGCTGCGCTATGCCTGCACCCTCACAGATGCCCAAGGCAAGCCGAAAGGCCAGGACGGGTTGGTGATGGGGAACACGCTGGCACTCTATACTCACCTGCATTTTGCTAGCCAGCCTCAGGTGGCCCACGCACTCGTTGCCTTCGCACGTCGCACGACCGCACAATCATCCGTGAGTCCCGGAGAGGTGAGATGACGGATCAGGCAGAGCACAAAGCGAAGATGGAACGGCTGAAGGCTTCGGTGGATCGACGCATTGAAGCGGCGCAAGAAGAGAAAGGCTTGTTGATTGTTTATACTGGCGCAGGCAAAGGAAAGACGACCGCCGCGCTTGGAATGGCCTTGCTGGTGACGCTGGGCGTGGTCACGCTGTTCGGCGTGCACCTCAGTCTGGCGGTCGTGACGGTCAGTGCGGTCTACGCGGCGCTCACTGTTGC
>SWDN01000003.1:277829-389904 GCA_005116775.1 Nitrospira sp. | reverse complement strand
GGGGTCGGGTTCAAGGGCTTTCTCCATGCCGTGTTTGCCCATCGTGTCGGCGAACATTTCTATAAGAAGACCGGTGTTCGCATGAAACTGACGGGGGTCGATTATCGGACTCAGAAAAGCAAGCCGGACGAGTTCGAGCAGGAAGTGCTTCGGATGTTCAGCGATCCGCGCCATCCGAAGGACCAAGTCTATGTTCGCAGCACAGTAGTCGATGGAAGGCCAGTGCTGCGCATGATGGATCCTGAATACGCGTCTGCGTCCTGCCTCAGCTGCCACGGCGCCCCGAAGGGAGAGCAAGACATTGCTGGAATGAAAAAGGAAGGGTGGAAGGAGGGCAGTTTGGCTGGGGCGGTCAGTGTGATCCTTCCGTTGAAATAAGACGAGGCCTTGTTGTATGGCCACTTCTACGGGTGTGCAGATATTTAACCATTTTATGGAGATGTCACATGAGCAAGATCGTTGTCGTCGATGACTCGTATGCCGAACTTCAGCTGATCGAAGGCTGCCTCAAGGCGGCCAATCACACGGTCGTTTCTTTTCCCAGTTCAGAGAAACTGGAAGACAAGTTGGCCAACGAAAAGCCGGATCTCATCGTCATGGATGTGGTGATGCCAGGGCGCAATGGATTTCAAGCCTGTCGTGATTTAAAGAGCGATGATCGATACAAGAATATCCCCATCATTCTCTGCACCTCGAAAGGCAACGAGAGCGATAAGTTCTGGGGACAACAACAAGGGGCGAATGGCTATATCGTCAAACCGTTTAAGGCTGAAGATCTGCTGGCCGCCGTGAAGAAGGTGATGGGCTAACGCTGATGGATTCCGCCCGGCGTTCGATGGTTGAAGATCGCGCCTCGATTGCACAAGGAACGTCTTCGTCCGGATCCGATCTTCCCCGGACAGCTGGGCCCTCAGCCACAATGCGGGCCGCCATTATCTCTATGGGGGGAGAGCTGTTCACGATCGATCTGAAAAGTGTGCGAGAAGTGTTCGTCGTCGAATCCATCACTCCGGTGCCTGGAACACCCTCTGGATTAGTAGGCGTCACGAATCTTCGAGGCACGGTGATCCCGTTGCTCGATCTTAGACCCATGTTCGGCTTAGATGCTGGAGCAGCCCTGCGATATGCCGTTGTGGTGCGTCATTCAAACTGGCAGGTCGGCGTTCTGGTCGACACAGTTCCGGAAATCCGCACCATTGCTGCGGATCAATTTCTTCCAGCTCCAGCCGGAACGACAGAAGGGGCATTTCCCTTCGTGTCGACAGTGGTCAAGTTGGAGGATCGGCTCCGAGGCGTGCTGGAAACGTCGGTGGTGCTTTCACATTTCGAGGAAACGGGCTAACAACCGAACAGCAAGCAGAGCGTGCATATAGCAGAGGGTACGATCAGAGAGAAGGAGGACGTGATGGTCAAGGTAGCTCACAGCAATGCATTCTACAATCTCAAGACGCGGACAAAGCTGCTTATAAGCTTCGGTCTCGTCAGTTTCGTGATCGTGATTATGGCGGCCATCGGAGTGGTGACGCTCCAGAAGTTGAGCGAAGCGTCGCAGGCCGTATATGTCGACTATACGGTTCCATTATCCGATTTCGCTGAAATGGGCGCGGCGCTCACGTCGCACCATCAGGTCTTGACCACCATGACGAGTATCACGAAGCACGCGGACTTCGTGGCGGAGTTCAAGCGCTTAGCGCCGTATCGCGAAAAGGTGAATCAGGTGATCACCGACTATTCAGCGACGGTGCTCCGGGTGTCTCGATCAGGCCGTGACGAGACGAAGGACTTGGCGATTTTGAAGCCGGCTATCGAGCAATACTTTAAAGATTCGGAAGGAGCATTGAGCGCGTTCGCGGATAGTTTTGGAAAAAATCTGACGCCGGCGCAGGCTGAGAATATGCGAGAGCTGGGGGTCTTGGCCTTGAGGGTGAATTTACAGCAGCCGTTCGATCACGTCCTCGCGCGCTATCATGAACAAGTTCAGGACCTGCACGATGTGGCGAAGGACCTTAACGAAGATGCCCAATCCTTGTCGACTAACGCGATGATTCTGACGATCACCGTTGGAATCATTGCGGTGGCTCTTGGACTCGGCATCGGATATTGGATTTCTCAATTCTTCTCGAAGAACCTTTCCCATATCGCGCAGATTGCGCAGTTGGCCGCTTCCGGCAACTACCAATCCCGTGCGAAGGTCACGACGAAAGAGGAAATCGGTCAGATGGCGACAGGTTTCAATAGCATGTTGGATTACATCACGACAGCTCTCTCCAAGGCGGAGAGTGAGCGCGACGAGTTGCAAAAACGGTTGATGGTCTTCCTCGTCTTGGTATCGGACGTCGGAAAAGGGGATTTGACGAAGCGCGGAGAAGTGACAGCGGACATGTTCGGGAACATGGCCGACGCGTTCAACCTGATGATTCAGCGATTTGCGCAGTTGATGAAACAAGTCCGTGAGTCGGCCGAACGCGTCAACGCATCGGCCGGTGTGCTTCGAGACAACGCGAGTCAGATGTCCGGCACCGCGAAGCAGCAAGCCGATGAATCGGTCAAGACACTGGGCGCGGTTGAAGAACTGGCGTCCCAAATGCGCCAAGTGGCGACGACCGCCGGCGCCTCGTCTGAGTCTGCGAATCAAGTGTTGCAGGCGACGGAACGTGGCCGCGTGGCCGTGCAGGAGACCGTGCAGGACATGCAGAGTATTCGCGCGTCGGTGCAACGCATGTCAAAACAGGTCAAAGCGCTGGGTGATCGATCGCTGGAAATTTCACAAATCGTGTCGACCATTCGCGATATTGCGAGTCAGACGAATTTGCTTGCGTTGAACGCAGCCATCGAGGCGGCCGGCGCCGGCGAAGCCGGGGCTCGATTTGCCGTGGTCGCCGATCAGGTGAGAAAGTTGGCCGAAAGCTCTACGGGCGCCACCAGAGAGATTGCGGACCTCGTGAAAGTGATTCAGACGGAAACGCAAGATGCGGTCGTGGCGATGGAGCACGAGACGCAGGCGGTGGAAGCAGGGTCGGCATCCGCGCTGCGTACAGGCGAAGTGTTCAAAGAAATTTCTGGAATCGCCCAACGTTCGTCAGAGTTAGCGAAGACCATCGCGAGCGCCGCGGTAAGCCAGACGGCCTCAACGGACCAGGTGGGCCGCTCGATCAAGGAGTTTGCCGGAGGTACCCTGGAGACGCAAAAAGCGACGGACTCGGCTCGCGCGACCGTCGAAGATATGGCAAAACTCGCCGCAGGGCTGACGTCTTCCGTTGCCCAGTTCAAACTAGCCTAAGCTGGCATTCCGGATTGTCCGCTGGATAGTCCGGGCGTGAAAGGACAGGGATGAGCTCAGAGTTCGACCGGCAGGGCCTCGTCGACATCTTCGTTCTCGAAGCGTCGGAGGCGTTGGACGTACTGACAAAGGCACTCCATCCCCTCGATGGCTCACAGCCTACACCGGCACAACTGCAGGAACAGTATGTATGGGCACATAAGATCCGAGGGGCGTCTGGGCTGTATGGCTATGAGGGGTTGGCCTTGATGGGGTCGTTGCTCGAATCGACGTTGGAAGAGGCGCCGACCATAGAAGCAGCTCTCTGGCCGAAGGCTTTGGAGATATTGCAAGGGGTAGCGGTGTCGTTTAAGACCCAGCTGCAGGTGATTGCAGGAGGGGGAGCCGAAGACCTGGAGATCAGCGCGCAATGGAAAAGCCAAGTCGCTGGACTATTTTCGGCAGTGCCCAGTTCGACATCGTCTGAGCCGGCAACGCTTGCGCCGGACTATCTCGTGCCGAGTCTCGATGCCGAGGTTCTCTCGTACTTCGTTCCGGAGGCTAATGAGTATGTGCAGACCATGGAAGGGCTTCTTCATCGCTTACGGGAGGATGCGAGGGATGATGAATCTATCTATCGGCTCTATTGCATGGCCCACACGCTCAAGGGCTCTGCACACACGATTGGATTCACGGTGGTCTGCGATGTGGCCAGTCCGGTTGAACAGTGTCTGATCGCGGTCCGGGAGGGCCGGATTTTCCTCTTGCCCGATCTGCTCAAGACCATCGATCTTGCGGTCGAGGTCATTCGGCTTCTGTTGAGCCGAGACGGCGGCAAAGTTGTCCAGTTACAGCATGATGTGCCTAATGTGATTCATGCGCTTGTGCAAGCCTGTAACGGAGAGTCAGTGGCGTTGTTGCCCCAGGTTGAAGCTCCACCTGCTTCGGCAATTCACGTTGTGACGTCTGTAGTGGAAGACTTCAGTGAACCCCCAGATTCCGGAGTGGAGGCATTGCCGGTATCGAGTCCCTTGACGGACGAATATCTATTGCCTCATCTCGACGCCGAAGTGCTGTCGTATTTCGCACCGGAAGCCCAAGAATACTTAGAATCGCTTGAAGCCCAATTACTTCGCCTTGAAAAAGAAGCACACAGTGCGGAAGTGATCGACCAACTCTTCAGGACGGCTCATACGCTCAAAGGGTCTGCGTATACCGTGGGATTCCAGTCGGTCGGGGATCTGATGCATTACGTCGAAGATTTCATGGGAGCCGTGCGCGAGGGGCGTGTAACGATACTCCCTGGGCATACGGATGTGCTGTTGCGGTCGGTTGACGTGGTCCGTCTATTGATGCGGCGAGATCCCGGGACACTTGGAATGCTGCGTCAACGGTTTTCCGACACGATGCAAGAACTCAAGCGGCTCGATCAGCCGGCAGCGAGTCAGATGGTATCGTCTGATTCAGGCGCCGCGCGCACCGTTGCGCCTGTGAGCGAGGAACCACACGATCAAGAAACAGTCGAATCCGCCAAGGCGGAAGAGGGGAAAACCACCGATAGCAAAGCGGGAGAAGATCGAGAAGTGATCCGCGTGAGCCGCGATCGACTGGAACGGCTGTTGAATCTTGTCGGTGAGCTCGTGATCGGCCGAGGGCGGCTTGAGCAGCGGCTGCATATATTGGAGCAACTCTCGCAGCAGGTATTGGCGTACAAAGGACGGCTGGTGGAATCGGTCCATTCGTTCGAGGAGAAACACACGTTTACACTGCCGAGTGCCACTTCCTCTCCGGCAGCCGATCCGATTCCAGGATTCAATGGCCTGAGCGATTTCGGCAGTCTTGAATTCGACAAGTACGACGATTTCAATATTTTGGCACGTCGGATCAGCGAAGTGACTGCAGATATTTCAGAGTCGATGACGCAGTTGAGCGGGTCGATTCGCCGTTCCCATGAAGATATGAGTCATTTGGCGCAATTGACCCTCGGTATGCGGGATGAAATTGCGCGAGCCCGCATGGTGCCGATTGGGACGCCATTCACACGATTCCGCCGCGCGACGCGTGAGATGGCGCGAGCAACGGGGAAAGAAGTGACGTTGATCACGTCTGGTGAACATACCGACGTTGATACGGGCGTTGTGGAGCGGCTTGTCGATCCGTTGATTCACCTTGTGCGCAACGCGGTCTATCACGGGATCGAATCGGCAGCTATTCGCGTGGCAAAAGGCAAACCGGCGGCTGGCTCGATTTATCTTCATGCGGCGCATCGTGGAAATGCGGTGTTGATTGAAGTCGAAGACGATGGTGCAGGGCTTGACGTCGAAAAAATTCGAGCTAAGGCGGTCGAACGGGGGCTGATCCGTCCGGAGGTGGCCCGTTCGTTACCCGAGTCTGAAGTGATCAAGTATATTTTCATGCCGGGATTCTCCACAGCTGACCAGGTCGGCGATCAGGCTGGGCGAGGGGTCGGTATGGATGTGGTCAAGCGTGTCATTGAAAGCATGAACGGCCACATCGATGTCGAATCTATTCGAGGGGTAGGGACGAAGTTTACTCTCAGCCTTCCACTCACGCTCTTGATTGCCACGGCTCTGATGGTCCGAGCCGGAGGGGAGTGCTATGCGATTCCGTTGCCTGCGGTGCGTGAAGTCACCATGTTGACTCCGAGCGTACATCAACGGGTGGGCGAACGATCGATATTACATATCGGTGACGAGGCGATAGAAGTGCAGTCGCTCCAGCAGATCCTGAGTCGAAGCACGGTGGCTGTGGAAATCGGGAAACCTGTAGTCATTGTGCGAACGGCATCCGGGATGATCGGCATCGTGGTCGATGAATTGCTCGGTCGGCAGGAAATCGTCATTAAGCCGCTGGGGTCGTTGAAGTCTTTGAACCGCTCCAGCTTCGGCGGTGCGACCATCGATCCGGAAGGACGGGTGGTTCTTGTTCTGGATCCTGCTCGATTGCTGGGGCGAGAGGCTCAAGCCCTTGCGGCGACAGACGTGGCGCTTAATACGATGGCCTCGACGGACTTGTTGGCTCCCTATACCGAGACCTCAGAGCCGAAAGCGGCAGAGCGATTGCTGCTCCTGATCGACGACTCCTTGAGCATTCGAAAGTTTGTCGGTCGAATGTTGGAGTCGGCTGGGTATGAAGTTCATACAGCGGTCGATGGAGAGGAGGGGCTTCGAAAGGCCGCTTCACAACAGTATCAGCTGATCATTACCGATCTTGAAATGCCTAAGTTGAATGGCTTTGAAGTGATTCAGGGACTGCGCAGCCGTGAGCAAACACAGCAGACACCAGTCATCGTTATGACGACGCGGGCCGGCGATAAACACCGCCAAATGGCTCTCAATATTGGGGCGAGTTCCTATATTGCCAAGCCTGTCGAAGAGCGGGCTTTGATCCAGGAAATCGAGCGCTGGATCGGTAAAGAAGTCGCTGTGCGCCAGTAATGGGCTGCCGTGCCCAATTGTCGGACAATGTCATGGCAGTGAGCCGTAGACCAGGATGAATCAATTATGAGTTTGCGAGGCCGCCAGAATTCGACAACCAGGCCGTTGCAGACGGCGAGTTTCCTGGTTGTTCGTGTAGGGCTCAGTTATTTGGCTCTGCCTGCAACTGGGGTTCGCGGGGTTCTTACGTCAGAAGAGGCTGGTCATGAACAGACCGTGACCGAGGCTGGGAGCGTATATCGACAGGTGGATCTTGCCCGGCAGCTGTCAATCGTTGCCGACCTGTCTGGTCCTGAGATGAGGACGGTGTTGTATTCGACCGGACGTTCCCAGGGTGCGATGGCTGTAGAACAGGTCGTGGGCTTGATAGATGTAGAGCCGAATGAATGTTTGCCGTTACCGGCCCAGTTTCGAGGCGATGAGCGCAACTGGTTCGGAGGGATGATGCTGTATCAGGATCAGTTAGTATTAATCCTGAACCCTTCGTGGGCGCTAGGGGAGTTGTCGAGCGCAGAGGCTGCGCCTCGTGGGCAGGTAGAACAGTCGATGAGGGCAACCCCAGTAACACTTGGTGAATCATGCTGAGGGCTAGTCGTGGACAACATCAGGTTCAGGGCGCGAAACGGTCGTGGAATGTGGTGGTATTTTCCGTCGGTGGAATTAGGCTGGCAGCAAGGACTGAAGATGTAGGAGGGGTGTCTCCCTGGACTCAAACTATTCAGGTGCCGAGTGGGACACCGTTTGTACGGGCTATTCTGAAGCGCGACAATCGTGCTATGCCGGTGTACGACTTGGCGGAAAGACTGAATCGTACGGTGCAAGGAGATCCACTCTTGTGTTTGGAGGTTCGACACCTCGATGGGCCGATGGCCATCTGCATTGATGCCGATGTGCCGTCTCTCGAAACTGTAGAAGTGGCTGCCATACGATCCAGTGGCGGCAGGGATATCGAATCGTTGGGTTCCGTCACGATCGGTGAGCATGACGTGACTATTGTGGCATTGCAGAGATTGGGACGGTCGATACAAGATGCCGTCACACGGTAAGAGGTCTGAAGGAAGGTATTCATTATGACAAAAGTTTTGATTGCCGACGATAGTATCGCGGTCAGGAAAGTCGCTGAACGGTTGCTAACGGAGGCCGGATTTGGAGTCACGCTTGCTGCGAACGGCGAGGAAGCATTGGCGTATTTGGCCAAAGAGACTCCTGATTTGGTCGTGTCCGATGTCATTATGCCGGACAAAAGCGGCTATGAAGTGTGCGCCTTCGTGCGCGCACAGAGGTCGCTGGCGAATACGCCTGTGCTTCTCATCTCCGGCATCGTGAATGATGAGGTGACAAAGCAGGCGGAATCCTGTCGCGCGGATGGAGTCCTGAAAAAGCCGTTCCAAGGCACCTCTCTCAAGGATCGAGTATTGGAATTATTGGCTAAGCGGCAAAGCACCGTGGCCCCTACTGTTAAGAGTGTTGAGAAGGTGGCTCAGCCGATCGAGTCGACTCAAAGTTCACGTGTAAGCGACGAACAATTAGATGGCTATCGTCGGGCTGTTGCACGATTGAAGCCGCTGGAGGAAGAATTATTGGCTGAGCGAGATCGCGCAACGCGAAGCGCGCAGCGAGTGGCACAACTCGAAGGACAAGTGGGCCGTGCTCAGGAGTTCGAGTCGATATTGGCAGGGGAGCGAGAGCGGATTGCTCAGCTGAAGAAGCAGCTTGCAGAGACCGACGGCGCTGTTGCACGGGTGCAGGAGCTCGAGGCCGAGCTTCAGAAAGAACGGCAAGATCGAGCCCAACAGGCCGCGCGTCTCGCCGAGTTGCAAGCGGGCGCGAGCCGTGTTCAAGAATTGGAAGCGGCTCTAAACGCCGAGCGCCAGGCTGCGGCTCAATTGGTTGAACAAATGGCTGAGATGGAACAGGCGGTGACCCGATCACAGGTGTTGGCAAAACAACTTGCGCTGGAGCAAGAGCAAACGAGCGATCTAACTCGTCGTGTGGCCGAGGGTGAGCAGGCTTCCGCGCAAGTGCGTGCGTTGGAGCAAACGCTGGCTGCCGAACAGCACACCAATCGAGATCTTGCCGCGCGCCTTTCCGAAGCTGAGCGCGCATTGCAGAAGGTTCAGGAAGGGGAGGCACTGCTTCAGACCGAGCGAGAGCGAAATAGTCTTTTGATGAAGCGTGTTTCTGAAACTGAACTGGCAGCCGAACAAGCCTCTAAACGATTCGAGGAAATGGCGACAAAGCTTGGCGAGATTGCAGGGTTGGCTTCTCAGCTGGGGAATGGCAAGCGACGGCCCTGATCCCGTACTCATCTTTTCTCGCGAATCGTTCGTCCTATGAAAGACCAATGTTATGGCTGCCGACTCCTCGGATGACTTCCAGAAAGAGCTGATCGATCTGTTTGTTCAAGAAGCGAAGGAATGGCTCCAGAACATTCATGTCGCTCTGGATGAGTTGCAACAGGGGCCGGCGCCGGAACGTCATGCGAAGCTGATTGGGACGATATCGGCTGGATTGACGAATCTTGGCGGATCTGCAGCCACGCTGAATCTTCCCGATGTCGCGCAGGTCAGCTTCGAAGCAATTCCTTTTGCTATCGCTCTTCAGGACCCGCAGAAATCACTTTCCGTTCAGGACTTCCTCTCGCTGTGTAAACAGCTCGGGCAGATCCATACTGCATTGACTCGTGCAACGGGTATCGCATTCGAGGACGTGTCGAGTGACACGGTGACTGAGGAGGCCCGTCCAAGTCTTTCATCCAGCGAGTTTTTGCGAACGCTTCAGGAACTACAACGCACGAAATTTCCCGATGGTACAGCAGGACGTAACGTCATCCGCACTTTGATTGAGCAAGTGGAAGGACAGGTTCAAGCCGGTATAGATCGCATCGATCCTGTTGTCATTCAAGGGTATCTTGTGCGAGCGTCCGAGGCGGACGAAGTGTTTCTGAGGGCGGTTGACGAAAAGATTCCTGAGATTGTGCGGAATATGGATGCGCTCAAGTTGGATAGGGACATAGGCTCCTCATGCAAGATGGCGCTCGAAGCTTCGCTTCAAGATGTCGCGCAGTTGCGCACAGAAGCGCAGCAGGCGAATGCGAGTGCGGCGGTGTCATTTTTTACAGGTTTGCACAGTCTGTTGACCGTGGTGGTGCAAGGTCGAGCGCTTCTGGCTGCCACGCGGGTGGATTCGGTCAAGGCACGGCTGCAGGTCATGAGCGGCGTTGCCCGCCAATGGGTGGAATATGAGAAAGCTCAATGCGACGCGGTTGATCGGTTGCTTCCTGCCGGCCACCTGTAATGAATATGTCTGAACTCTCCTCATCGGGCTGTCGAAACCGCTGGCGGGGCCGAACATCGTGATCGATAATGATGGCGGGATGAGTGTTGATGTGGACTATACGAAATATTGGAGGCTCCGAGCCTTCCCGTTTGACAATGTGCCGGATCCTCGATTCTATGTGCCCTGCTCACAACATGATGCGGCGCATCGGTGGTTGAGTTATGGGGTTCAGACCGGCAAGGGTCTGCTTCTTCTTACCGGCGACGTCGGGTGCGGAAAAACCTTGCTGAGTCGTCGATTGATCGTTGGGCTGTTGCCTGCCCGGTACGATGTTGCCCTTGTGGCCAATCCCGCCTTGTCTCCATCCGAATTGCTGGATGAGGTGTTGTCTCAGTTTGGGCTTGGGCGTATGCGGTCGAAAGGAAGGCGGTTGCAGACACTAAACGAGCGGCTACAATCGAATGCCCAACGCGGGATCAGTTCAGTGCTGATTGTGGATGAAGCGCAAGCGATTGAAAGCGCCAAAGGGTTTGAGGATCTCCGATTGCTGACGAATTTTCAGCTCAACGATTGTTTTCTATTAACGATTGTGCTGATTGGTCAGCCGGAACTGCGTCGTCGCGTTGCAGGGATTCCCCAGTTGAATCAACGGATCGCGGTTCGCGCACATATAGGCCCCTTCACGGCAGAGGAAACGACGTCGTATATTGTCGCTCGCATGAGGTCCGTGACAGAGCGGACAGATGTGTTTACCAAAGAGGCGATGGCAGGGATCTACGAACAGAGCAAAGGGATCGGGCGACTCATCAATGCGCTCTGCGATCAATGTCTCTTTGCTGGAGCGATCGAGAGTGTCACACAGATCGACGATCGGCTCGTTGAACGGGTCGGGCAAGTCATATAATGGTGGCTCGAACCTTCCCTGAAGGTGGTTTCAGACTATGAGCGGATCCAACATGACGGACTTGTATGGTTTGGCGCAGGAGCGATTGACTGCCGTGGCTCTTGCCGTGCAGCGGCAAGAGCCGCTCGATTTAGGGGCCTTGTCTGCTCTTGCGGTGGAGATTTCTGAGTCACTGAAGAGAAGCGACCAATTAGTCGTTCAGGCGATGAGCGGCCCCTCGGGTCCTCCGCTGATTACGAACCTTGTGAATGTCGGGATTCTGGCAACAAAAGTAGGGGCTCGGTTGGGATATCACGGGAAAGAGTTGGAGCAGCTTACATTTGCAGGGCTGCTGCACGACATCGGTCTCTTTGCCGTGCCGCAATCGCTGATTACGAAGTCGGGCCGATTGACGCAGGATGAGCGTACATTGATTGAGCAACATCCAGAACTTGGCTATCAAACGATTCGGAAGGCAGGCCAGCAATACGAGTGGCTCGCGCAAGTGGTGCGGCAGGCGCATGAGCGGTGGAACGGACAGGGATATCCAAACAAACTGAAGGGACGGCAAGTCTGCGAGTTTGCGCAAATCATCGGTGTGGTGGATATCTTCGACGCCCTCGTGAGCCCGCGCGGGTATCGTCGACGCTTTTTCCCCCATGAAGCGGTGCGGGAGCTCATGGTGGCGGAACGGACGTCATTCCCTCGCGAGGTCATCAAGGCCTTGGTTGAACAACTGTCGGCGTATCCACTGGGCACCTCGGTACGGTTAACCACTGGAGAGATTGGGGCAGTCATGCGTGTCAATACGCGCTATCCACTGCGCCCGGTTGTATGGGTCGAGGGCGATGCCGCCTATGGGCAAGAGGGGCGGCAGGTCGACCTCAGCTGCACCCCTCTCGTGTCGATCATCGAAACACTCGAATCTCCTGACATTGCACGCGTGCGGTCTCCGGCAAATGAGACGCGAATCAGAACGTCAGATGCTCTTCCATCGGTGTCAGAACAGTTTACATCGCTGTTGGAAGGTTTGGACGCGCTGGCGAGCGCGATCCAAGGCGCTGTCGAGTCTAGGACATCAATGGCGCCTGCCCTGGAAGGTGGGCCTGAGTCACAGTCTCGCAAGGATCGATGGAGTGATGGTCCTCCGGCGCAAGACCTTGAGGATGTCAATTTTCAAAAGGAAGTGATCGGATTGTTTGCCCTCGAAGCGCACGAATGGCTGGCCCAAATTCAGATGGCGGTGAAACAGCTTGCGCAAGAATCCAACGGAACGGTGCGTCCGAAACTCTATGGAATTCTTTTGCAGGGGATTACCAATCTCGCTAAATCTGCGTCGACGGTGCAGCTCACAACTGTGGAGCAGATGGCATCGAGTCTGCTTCCAATTCTCTATGATGTCGGACGACAAGAACCACGCGCCATGACGGCAGCGCTTCAATCGCTTCAAGAGGGATTGGATCGAATCCATCTGGCCGTGCGTCGCTTAGCAGGAGATCGGGACGCCGAACAGGCTGGGCGCGAAGACGTTCCTGTGGAATCGGTGAGTCAATCCTTGCCGGATCTTCCTGCCTTGGCGCAGGAGCAAGCTGAAGCGCCTCAGCTACAGATGTTGCAGGCTTCGCTCACCGGGAAATCAAGCGTTCCGCTTATTCAAGCCCTTCGCGATCTCCAGCAAGCTCGTGCCCGCTCCATGCAGCCGGCCCGCGACGTGTTGGAGGCGGTGATCCAACGAGCCGAGCAGGAGGCCGATCATCTCAATGTCGCCGCCGTTGGACGAATCATCTTTGAACTTGACCAACTCGACGAAGAATTCCTTCAAGAAGTTCGTCATCGTGTTCCCATCATCAGTTCCACGCTTGAGAGATTGCGGGCGAGTGGGGCGACAGATTTTGTGACGGCATCTCAGCTCGATCCAGTTCTCGAACAAGTCGAAACCCTCCACGATCTGGCCAGCCATGTTCAGGCGACGATGATCACCATGTTTTTACAAGGGCTGCGGTCCTTTCTGATGGTCGCCGCCTATCGAAAAACATCGGCCTTGGCGCAGCGACTGGAAACTGTCGAGACGCGGATCCATGCCTTGATCCCGATGGCAGAACAATGGGGCAATATCGGGCGCGTCGAGCGGTCGGCGATAAGCGCAATCCTGGCTATCTAGCCCATATGAATGATGTGCGTTCGTGTTGCAATTGCTCATCGGCGGTGGTTGCTCAGCCCTGCCATTCTGCACAGTTCTGTACGACAAATCATCAAGCCTATCCCAGGACGTTCTGAATCTGCTTCTTTTGCCCAACCAGATTTTCTGCTAAAGGATCGCATCCTGGTGAAATTGCACAGATTGTGTTGCCTACCGATTGGGC
This sequence comes from Nitrospira sp., assembly GCA_005116775.1. Lineage (GTDB taxonomy): Bacteria > Nitrospirota > Nitrospiria > Nitrospirales > Nitrospiraceae > Palsa-1315. Next base: position 376,662 of record SWDN01000003.1, on the reverse strand, counting down.
AATGAGTGATGTGCCGTGATACGGCATCGGTTTGCTTGCTCATCCACATGATTATCCACAGCCCATACACATCTTTTGTGGACACAGAGAAACACTGTGTGGGTGTTCGGCACCTCTATCGCCTTTTTCTTCGCAGGGCTTCGTGGTGCAATCGGCGAATGACCAGTTGGGAAGCAGTATTTTACTGCCGGCGCTTCTCGTTGTGCTGTGGTGTGGGCAGATGAGGATATATGCGATGTGAACTCGGCACGGTGTCTACGGTTTCGCATCTCTCATCCACAATCTCGCATCCAATCAATGGAATGGAGTGTCCTGTGGGATCAGGCAGCAATACAGCGCGGCAATGTTTTCTTTTCATCCATGTAACATGCAGAGGAAGGATGGTATGATGCCGCCGTCTTGGGAAGGTCGAGCTGTCAGATCTGCGCTCCACCATGACCGCGCAGCCTGTTTGTTGGGAGATCGTATCGATGCCGAAACTTGTGACGGTGTTGAAACCGGAGAAGATCGACGAGCAAGCCCGCTACTATGTCCGATCCCATATCCTCCTTCCTGCTGGAACAATCGGACTGATCTGCATGGTCGGTGGGTTGGGGTCGCTCGCCTATCAATTAGTGGCAAGCCATACCTACAGCTGGGTGACATTTCTCAGCAGTTCGGTCTTGCTCGTTATTGGCGCGGCCTGTGGGTTCGCGCAGGCGCGCTATCATCGCTATCTCTTTAAAACATTTCCCGAAGTGTATGCCGCAAAGATGAGGACAGCGATCGCGCAACGCAACAGGAAGACCCAGTCAAAAGCAGAACTTGAGGAGCCGACCATCGAGCATCCGGGACGAGGCTTTGTCACGGCAATCTCAATTGCCGGAGCAATTCTACTCTTTTCCTCAACAGCAGCGGCCTATGTGTACGGCGATCTCAGCCTGCTTCCGGCTTTGTTGGTGCCATGGGCTGGATTTTATTGGGCGAAGCTGTTTTGTTGGCGCGGCGTGGTGGAGTAACCCAGTCTGTCTGGTTCATCTGGCCTATCTGATCTGTCTCGTAGCCGGTTATCAAGCTTCACGTTTTATTTTCTTGGTCTTCGTTTTGGAGGCTGCAGGTATCGAGCGCGACGCTTCAAGCTGCTTCACCCTAGCTTCTAATGTGCGGATGGTCTGTCGGAGTTCAGGGAGTCGTGGGATCACGGCTTGAGCTTTTACCCAGACTTCATGAGGCATCACGGGCGCCCCTGACACGATCTGGTTCGGTTCGAGGCTGCGATTGACACCCGCGCGAGCGGCAATCATGACCTGATCTCCGATGACGATGTGATCTGCCAACCCTGCCTGTCCACCGATCATCACATGGTGTCCCACGCGTGTGCTGCCGGCGATGCCGACCTGTGCCACCAGGATGGAATGGGCGCCGATCGTGACGTTATGGGCGATCTGGACCAGATTATCGATCTTCGTGCCTTGTTTGATGACTGTTTGACCGAGAGTGGCTCGATCCACCGTGACGTTTGCGCCGATCTCGACGTCGTGTTCGATCGTGACTCCGCCGAGCTGTGGAATTTTGTAGTGCCGCCCTTGATCCTGCACATAGCCGAATCCGTCGCTTCCGATCACCGTGCCGCTATGGATAATCACTCGTGCGCCGATGGTGCAGCCTTCCCGGACGACGACATTCGGATAGAGGAGCGCATCGTCCCCGATGGTCGTGTCGTCGCCGACAAAGACGCCAGGATAGAGCGTCACTCGCGCTCCGATCGTAACCCGGTCTCCTAGAGAGACACCGAGCCAGATCGAGACATCGGGGCCAATACGGGTGTCGATGCCACGAACAATATTGGCGGCAATGCCACGGGGAGGAGGGACGGGGCAAAAGAAGGCGCGGGCGACTTGGGCAAAGGCCAGTGCAGGATTGGCGACGACGATGTGAGGATTGACAATCTCTGCCAGGCGCCGGTGGGCGAGGAGTATTCCTGCAGAGACAGGCCGGCCCGTCTTGAGCATCCGATTCGTTGTGACGAAGGTCAAATCGTTTGGGCCTGCTTCTTCAAAACCGGCCAGATTCGTAATCGAAGTCTGCGGCGACCCCACAAGTTCTCCGCCGACCACATCGTGGATCTGTCTCAGTGAGATAGGACTGCGTGCCTGCGTTGTCATAGAGATGAGGACTTTTTCTTGCCCTTCGGCTTAGACGGTGTTGCCGGTTTTTTGGTTCGAGCCGGTGAGGCAGGTTTCCCCAACCGCTTCTCAACATAGGTGACGACATGACCGACTGTCGTCAGCCCAACCAGGTCTTGGTCGGGGATTTGAAGATCGAAGGCCTCCTCGATGCGATACAGCAGTTCGATCACGGCCATCGAGTCAAGCCCCAAATCGTCACGGAGATGTTGTGTCACCAGTATGGTAGTGTGATCGCGTTTCAGGTACTCGCCCAAGGCAGTGCAGATCTTCAGCGATATGGTGGGATCAGTTGCCATCAGTCGATGTTCTCCGTCGTTCTCTTAAAGGACGTTATTTGGTTTGTTTGGTTGATTTGGTTCATCTGGTTTGTTTCTTCGTCCGACCAAACAAACTTAATAAACCAGACAAACCAAATCAACCTGCTACTTCGTCGCCTGTTTGAATACCACAGCGGCGTTGTTGCTGCCAAATCCAAAGGCATTCAACAGCGCCACTTCTGAGCGACGTTCTTGCACTGAGCAGGAGAGTCCAGCCAATGCACAAACCGGATCCGGCTCATCATAGTTGGCTGTCGGATGAATCTGGCCTGTGTGGAGGGCCAGCACCGAAGCGATGCCTCCAATGGCGCCGGCAGCTCCAAGCGTATGACCGATCAACGACTTGGTGGCGCTGATGGCAAGCTTGTCTGCGCGTGATTTGAATAGCTGTCTAATGGCTTTGGCTTCGACGGCGTCGCCGATGGTTGTCGATGTCGCATGCGCGTTGATGTAATCCACCTGCGCCGGGGTTACGCCGGCATCGGCGAGAGCCAGCTTCATGGTATTGGCGACTTCCACGCCGTCTTCACGAGGGATCACCATGTGATAGGCCTCGCTGGTGGCGGCGTAGCCGGCAATTTCGGCATAGACTCTCGCACGGCGTTTTTTGGCGTGAGCAGCCGATTCCAAGATGAGCGTTCCCGCGCCTTCTCCCATAATGAAACCGTCTCGTGATCGCTCGAAGGGGCGAGAGGCCTTCTGTGGATGGTCGTTAAATTTTGATGAAAGCGCGCGCAGGGAGCAAAATCCGGCAAAGACGAGAGGAGTAATACTAGCGTCCGCGCCCACAACGATCACAACATCGGCTCGTCCCTCGCGAATACAATGGAGCGCCTGTCCGAGCGCATGGGCGCTGGAGGAACATGCCGTGGAGATGGTCAGGTTAGGACCCTTGGCGCCGTAGGCCATCGCGACAATGCCGGAAGCCGAGTTGAGGGTGATGACGGGGATAAAATTCGGATGAACGCGATGGGGTTTCTGTTGCTGATAGAGTTGTGTGATTTCACGCTCGCCCATCACCATTCCTCCCATGCCCGCTCCGACGATGACCCCGACACGGTGAGGGTTTTCCTTTGCCATCTGGAGGCCTGAGTCGGCCAATGCTTCCTTTGTCGATACAAGAGCAAACTGGGCGTATCGGTCTACGCGTTCGCCATGGGCTGAGTCGAGAAATCGCTCGACGGAAAAGTCATGCACCTGGCCTGCGATCTTGGAACGATAGCCGTCCATCGGAAAGGGATCGAACGACGTAATGGCCGAGATGCCGGATTGCCCGGCGAGGGCGGCTTTCCAAAATTGACTCACTCCGATTCCGATCGGAGAGACGATTCCCAATCCTGTGACGACGACACGCGAGCGCATCTTGCTGAAATCCTTTTGGTGAACTGAGCCCCCTGTACTTACCGGAAGTGCTGGGAGCAGTCAACAAGCCAATTGATGATCCGTCGCAGAAGCTTCACCACGCAGGATGCTCAAAAAGGCCGTTCAGCAAGGCCGCAGCGAGAGAAGAGACGGAGGCGTACCTTTGTGGTACGTTGGAGCCTCTGAGCGATGCGAGAACGAAGCTGGCGGGCTTTTTCAGCATCCTGATCTAATACCGCACCTTGAGCATGAGATACAGGCCGACACTCATGAAAAGCGTGTTGGCTATCCAGGCGGCGATCAAGGGTGTCAAGACTCCGCCACGGCCGAGGGCAATGGCGATAGAGTGTGTCGTCCAATAGCAGAAGCCGATAGCGAGAGCCTGTCCAATGCCCATCGCCATGCTGCCCCCTCTGGTCCCGCTCCGGCGCAGACTCAATGCAATGCCCACAAGGACCATGACGACGGTGACGAAGGGAAATGCGATTCGGCTGTAATAGTCTGTTGTAAGTCGCATAGCCTGAGCGCCTTGCTGGTATCGGCGTCTGGAGTAGGCCCGAATATCGTGGAATGTCATGAATTCAGTGTCCCCGGCGAGCCATGTCGTGAAGTCATCGGGAATCAGGGCCATCGCGATAGGTTGCTGGTCGAAGGTGGTCGTCGACATCGTTCCATCAGGAGAAAACTGTCGGTGACGTCCCTCGTGCAAGATCCACGAGGAGTCACTGTAGCGGGCTTCGTCGGCTTCAGTCAGCCCGGTTAATTGAAAATTGCGGTCGAATTGAAAAAGCCGCACGCCGCCTAAGAGTTCCCCACCGACAGAGACGCTTGTGACATGCATGAGGCTGTCGGCACCCACTCTCATCCAGGGCTGTTTCAGTTTTACGGCTTCGACGGGTGGTTTTTTCTCAATGCGCGTGATTCGAATTTCTTCCGACTTGATTGCGGCCAACGGAATGACAGTGGAGCTGAAGAGCAAGAGCACAAGGGCAATTCCTGATGCGAAAGCAACAAATGGGGAAGTAATCCAGAGTAAACTGATGCCGCAACTGCGCATGGCCGTAATCTCGTGACCCCGGGAGAGTAATCCGAAGGTGAGCAATGTCGCCATGAGGATAGCCAGAGGTGCAATTTGGAAAGAGATTGCAGGAACCTTGAGTAGGAAATATGTCAGAATGTCGAGCCAGTCGGCGTCGTAGCGAAGGAAGCGGCGCACTTTTTCGAAGAAATCGATGACGAGATAAATCGTCATCAGGCCGCTGAAACACATCATGAAGATTTTGGCGTATTCGCGAAGGATATAGCGGAAGAGAATGGGCATAAGGTTACCGGCGGCTCACGATGGAAAACCACACCACGGTGGTCACAGCGAACAGGCCGTTGGGTATCCAGGCGCCGGCAAAGGGCGGTAGGCTTGCCGTCGTGACGAGGAATTCGCAGGCAATATTCAACATGTAGTAGATGATGACGACAAGTACGCCTACCGCGAATCCGCCGATTCGACCGGATCGTTTCGAGGCTATGCCGACGGGGATGCCTAACAGGCAAAATATCAGTGAGGCGGTCGGAAAGGCCAGATCTTTGTAATACTCCATCAATCGTCGAAGGGCGGACGGGTCACGCCACTGGGATTGTGCGAGTTGGCCGATAATGGCGTCGTACGATGGGCGTTCCTCCGTGGCGGAGTAGCCGCTTTGGTTGAGCGGGAGCTTCAGATCGTAACTGACAAAAGATACATGCTCGTATTGATCGGCCTGATTCGGTCGGCTATGAATGACCCCATGCTGAAGGCGCAAAGCGACTTGATCGGCGGAGGTATCCATGATGACTTCGTAATGTTGCGCCACGATGATGCGTGGATCGTCGGCCTTTCGCTCATCAGAGACAAAGATACGGGTTGTGGCCTGATCGGGAGTTCCATCCGGCACATAGATCATGATCTTGGGAATAGGCTCGTTGAATGTTCCTCGGTCCAGCGCCAGCACGAGCTGATCGCGAAGGAGATTCAGCGCCACTTTCTTCAGATTTGTGGAACTCCAGGGCTGACCCCACTGGGCTAACCATACTGTCAGCCCGAACACGAGCAAGGCGAAAAGCAGCACGGGACGAGCCAATCGAAAGAGGCTCAAGCCCGCAGTCTGCATTCCAGGACTGATTCATAAAAAAATCATGCCCGGCACGAAGAATTTTCTGGTGGAGTCGGCGATGAGTCTTGCTCAGGCGGAGCAGGCGCTTCAAGTCGGGATCGAGCTGGCCACCGTAGCGGCTCAGCAGGGAGTCGGCTTGATCGGCACCGGCGAGATGGGGATCGGTAACACGACGGCCAGTTCGGCAATCACAGCGGTCATGACGCGCCGACCGGTCGCTGAGGTTACAGGACGGGGAACAGGGATTGACGACGTCGGTCATGCGCGCAAGATCGATGTGATTCAACGGGCGCTCGCTCTTCATCGACCCGATTCAACGAATGCGATGGAGGTGCTTGCCACAGTGGGTGGGTTGGAAATCGGTGGCCTGGCCGGATTGATACTTGGTTCGGCAGCGGCTCGCATTCCAATCGTGTTGGACGGATTTATCGCTGGAGCTGCCGCCTTGATTGCCGTGGGTCTGCAACCGCGCTGCAAAGACTATCTCATTGCGTCCCATCAGTCAGTCGAACGAGGCCATCAGGCGATATTGGACCACCTTGGATTGAAGCCGCTGTTGGATCTCGATCTTCGTCTGGGGGAAGGCACCGGCGCCTGTCTCGGTATGAGTTTGGTCTTTGCGGCCATCAAGATTCTCACGGAGATGGCCACGTTCGACGAGGCAGGCGTGTCAGAGCGTCACACATGACCGCGGTGCTGCGAACGTTTCTGTTTGCCTGGCAGTTTCTGACGGCCATTCCGCTCAGCCGTTCGACCCACGATGCCAAGCCGGAGGAGTTGGCTGCCTCCATGAGCTGGTATCCTACGGTCGGCTGTCTGCTTGGAGCGGTACTGGCTGCAGGAGATATGGCCCTGGCGCAGGTCTTTTCTTCCCAGGTCACGAATATCGTATTGATCGTTCTGCTTGTCGCGATCACGCGCGGTCTTCATCTGGACGGCCTGGCCGATATGGTGGACGGCCTGGCGGGTGGGCGAACCGCGCACGCGCGCCTGGCGATTATGAAGGACGCGCACATTGGCGCAATCGGGGCGACAGGGCTGTTTCTTGCGCTTGTCCTACGGTATGCAGGGCTCAATGCTCTGCCGACCGGTGAGCATATCGCGGTGCTGATGAGTATGCCGGTGGTCGGGCGATGGGCGATGGTCGTGGGGGCGTTTCAGGTAACCTATGCTCGATCGGAAGGAGGACTGGCGCAACCGTTCCTCGCGCATGTGTCCTGGCTACACGTGTGTGCGGCAACCATCACGGCAGGGCTGGCGTTGACGCTGTCGTTGGGTCCATGGGCTGCGGTGTGCTGTCTTCTCATCGGCGCAATTCTCATTCGCCTTTTGACAGCCTGGTTTCATCGTATGTTCGGCGGCGTCACAGGTGACTTGCTGGGGGCGACGAACGAAATTTCAGAGATTCTTTTTATTGTGATCGTTCCCGTGGCGCTCTTCCGATGACCGGAGGTGAACTCGCAGTGGCCTGTCTGTTAGACGCTGCGGTCGGAGACCCTCGTTGGTTTCCACACCCGGTGCGTTGGATGGGGTTCCTCGTTGATCGGTGCGACCGGCTGGTCTATCGACTCCTGCTCTCTCCCGCCAAACAACGGATCGCAGGATTGTTGCTGGCTGTCGCCTTGCCCTGTGGAGCCTATGCGGGTGGTGCGTCGCTCATCTGGTTGGGTCATTCAATCGATTCTCTATGGGGAAGCGCAGTTGCTGTGTTGATCGCTTGGACTACGCTTGCGGCTCGCGATCTGATCGATCATGTCTTAGCGGTACAACGGGCGCTTGAATCCGCCTCCTTGGCAGAAGCGCGCACGGCAGTTGCGAAGATTGTCGGACGAGATACTGAGGAGATGAGCGAATCTGACATTGTCCGCGCAACGGTAGAAACGATTGCGGAAAGCACGGCTGACGGTATCATGGCGCCGCTATTTTATTTAGCGCTCGGAGGGGCTCCCTTGGCTCTTGCGTATAAGGCGGTGAGCACGTTGGATTCGATGATCGGCCATTTGGACGATCGGTATCGTTGGTTCGGTTGGGCGTCGGCGCGTTTGGATGACGTGGCAAATTTTCTTCCTGCTCGTATTACGGCATTCTTGCTGGTCCTGTCTGTGGGAATCGTTTCGCGATCCTGGGATGCGATGCAGCGCGCCTGGAACATCTTGCTTCGTGACGGCGAACGACATCCCAGTCCGAACAGTGGGCGCCCGGAAGCGGCGATGGCAGGCGCGCTGGGGGTGCAATTGGGAGGGGTCAATCGCTATGACGGTTTTCCTGTTGAACGCCCATGCCTTGGTGATCCGGGTCAGCCCCTGACGAGGGATCACATTGGCAGAGCGCTCACGCTCATGATTTGGACCAGTCTCTTGGGAGTTCTCTTGGGGATGGGATGGCTTGTCATGGTGAGGGGATGACGCAACCCACTCATGGAGGGAATGTTCACAAAGTGGCCCGTGAACGGCGGATTTCCGTCGATCAGATTGTGGATTTTAGCGCGAACATCAATCCGCTGGGTTTTCCTGCGTCCGGGGTTCGTGCGATTCGTTCTGCGCTTCAACAGATTGTGCACTATCCGGACCCTGCTTGTTGGAAGCTCAGACACGCATTAGCGCAGCATTGTTGCGTCGATCCGGACATGATCCTCGTCGGCAACGGCTCGACGGAACTGATTCACCTGCTGCCTCGTGCGCTCGCGATCGAGTCCGCGCTCATTATCGGTCCCACGTTTGAGGAGTACGCGCATGCGCTGACGGATGCAGGAAGCGTGGTCCAGTATGTTCACGCCAGACGAGAGGAACGTTTTCGCCCTCCCGTACAAGACGTTCTCAAAGAGCTCACTGCCGGAAGATCGAGATTCGACGCGGTATTCCTCTGCAATCCGAATAACCCGACCGGGCGAGTGATGAACCGGTGGTGTGTGCGCGAGCTTGCCGAGGCCGCCGATCGGCAGCAGGCGTGGTTAATTGTCGATGAGGCCTTTATTGACTATTGTCAGACACAGTCCGTTGTCTCGATGCTGAATGAGTATCCGCGCATGATGGTTTTGCGCAGTCTGACAAAGTTCTATGCGATGCCGGGTCTTCGAATCGGGTATCTCCTTGCCGCAAGCAAGGTTGTGGGTCAGATACAGGATCGGCAGCCACCCTGGTCGGTGAACTCACTGGTCCAAGATGTTTCCTTCTCGGTGCTGCGCGATCGTACCTATGCGGCACGAAGCCGCACATTCATGAAACAGGAGCGCTCGCGATTCATGTGCGGACTCCGTTCGGTGCCTGCCATGCGAGCATACCCATCAGCCGTGAATTTTGTGTTGATCGAGCTCCCTGCATGGACTTGCGCCGGTGAGGTGACTGACCGCCTGGCTTCTGAAGACCTGCTCGTCCGAGACTGTTCGGCGTTGCCGGGTCTGACCACGCAGATGATTCGTGTGGCAATCAAGACCGCGAAAGAGAATCGACGATTGATAGCAGCTCTTGGAGGTTGCTTGAGGAAGATACAGTCATGAGGAAGGTACGCAGGCACACGATGCAGACGTCCTTTAGAGTCAGAGGGAACACGCTTATTGTCGATCTGGGGAGCCGTCGATCTGTTCTTTCCTCCGCTCCCAGGGCGGGAGGGATCACGCGAGCCAGGTATATCTTGAACCATCAAGTAGCGGCCAAACCAATTGACATAGATGGTCCCGATATTGGCGCAAACGCGCGATGTGCAGATCCTGCCAGGACGCTGAGCAAGCTGGCGACATCGCTCGGCATCTGCGACAAATTCGTCGGCCTTATGACGGCCGTGTCGCTTGCAGATTTGGTAACGGTGCGAGAGGCCAATGAGAATATCTGGGTTGAAGGATTTGTGACGGTTGGGACTTCGAATGCTGTGCGGGCGGGGGAAGCAGCGACGCCGAAACAGCATGCCGACAGCGAGACGCATCCTGGCACGATCAATCTGATTCTTGTGACCAATGCTCGTCTGTCCGCTTCGGCGATGGTTGGAGTGGTGCAGGTGGCAACAGAAGCGAAAACGGCGGTCTTGCTACGAGCCAAGGTAAAGAGTTGGACCGGACGATCGGGGGCGACAGGAACCGGAACAGACGCAGTCGTGGTCGTAAGTGGAGAGGGGCCTCCTCAGCGGTATAGTGGCACCCACACGATTTTCGGTGAACTCGTCGGGCGAGCGATTGAGACGGCTGTCGCAGAGGGGCTTGATCGTTATGCGCGTTGGCAGGTTCGCCGTGCGGTATCTCGGCCCATAAAAAGTTCTCATGATGTTTGAGGGATCGACCAACGCTCTTGCGATTCTTGGGACCGGCTCCGACGTGGGGAAGAGCCTCATTGTCGCTGGGATCTGCAGACTCTTGTCACGCAAAGGTGTGCGGGTTGCGCCGTTCAAAGCACAGAACATGGCGCTGAATTCTTTCGTGACGCTTGATGGTGGAGAGATCGGCAGGGCACAGGCACTGCAAGCTCAGGCTTGTGGGATTGAGCCGACAGTAGATATGAATCCCATCCTGTTGAAGCCTGAATCCGACTCACGGTCCCAGGTCGTTGTGAGAGGAAAGGTGTACGAGGCGCTGGACGCGCTCGCTTACTTTGAGAGGAAAGAGACACTCTTCAACGTTGTTCGAGAGTGTTATGCGCGACTGGCCACCGAGTATGAGTGTGTCGTGATCGAAGGGGCGGGGAGCGCCGCGGAGATCAATCTTCGAGATCGAGACATGGTGAATTGGCCTGTGGTCGAGTTGGCCGATGCGTCAGTCTTGTTGGTGGCAGATATCGATCGGGGCGGGGTCTTCGCCCAGATCATCGGGACGCTCGACTTGTTGGCGCCTCATGAACGTCGCCGTGTGCGCGGCGTGATTGTGAATAAGTTCCGCGGAGATCGTCGACTGTTTGAAGATGGTGTTCGTATTCTTGAGGCGCGCACGGGTATTCCAGTTCTCGGAGTCGTCCCGTTTCTTCGAGACCTTCGGCTGGATCAAGAAGATAGTCTGGATCTCGGTCGCTCACAATCGGTTCAGTTTAAGCCTGATCTCACAAACGTGGCGGTGGTTCTGCTGCCTCGTATGAGCAACTTCACGGACTTTAATGCGTTGGCTGCTGAGAAAGATGTGGCGCTTCGATTTGCTGCTTCGCCGGATGATCTCCGAGGAGCCGACGTGGTGATCCTTCCTGGGAGCAAGAATACACTTGAAGACCTCGACTATCTTGTGGCTTCTGGGTTCCCGGCTGCCATGGAGTCCCATGTGCAGCGTAAAGGTGAGCTAGTCGGGATCTGTGGGGGTTATCAGATGCTTGGGCAAGAGATCGCCGATCCAAAAGGCTTAGAGCGAGGAGGCACGTCAAGAGGATTAGGGTATCTCGATGTGACGACGGAACTCGATGCGCCAAAGATCTGCCGGCAGGTGCGAGCCGTATCGTTGCTACGTGGCGTGGAACAGCAAGCGTCGGTCTGTGGGTATGAAATCCACATGGGACGCACCAGTCGTGGAACCGTCAACCCTTGTTTTCACATCGAAGCATCTGAAATCCGGGAAGGCAATGCGATGAATGAGGAGGGTGCTGCGAGCGAAGATGGCCGTGTCTGGGGCACCAGCATTCATGGTCTGTTCGATCAAGTTGAGTTCCGCAGGGGTTGGTTGAATCGCGCACGTGCCCGAAAGGGGCTCGCGCCTCTTTCTCTTCATGCGTCTCAACTTGTCGCAACACAATTGAGTGCCGAGATGGATCGATGGGCTGATCACCTGGAAGCGTGTGTCAACATGCGCGCGATCTATCCGTTGTGTGACGGTCGATGAAGACAGGCGCCGCTGATTGGTTTCACAAAGATCAATATGAGAATGGGTGCAAGGGGAAAACCGGTCGTGTTGTCGCCGGCAGGATGCCCCGCCGCTTCCGGCCTTCGCAGCCAAAGTGGCTACGAAGGCGGAGTAAGCTGCTGCGGGAATCTTCTTTATACAATTCCGTAAACGTGGTTTCTAGGCAGCCTTCATTTTACCGCCGCCTTGTAGAGTTTTTTGCAGCCGGTTGATCGCCCCTGCCAGCTGACCAATTTCATCTTTCCGATCGATGTTGGTCGGGGTATTCAAGTCTCCTTTGCCGATACGATCCATTGCTTCTCTAAGTTCGGCGAGTGGCTTGCTGATGCTGCGTCCAATTGAGAAAACGAACAGCGCGGCAAAAACAATACTGATACCGACGGCGCCTAGCGAAGCTCCACGGCGTTGATTGAAGCCGCCTATGCGAGTGGCGAGCAGGTCGTCAAGGACGCCTATGGTGACGTCATACATCGCATAATTGGACTCAAGGGTTTTCAAACCGTTCGCGCTCATGGACTTCAGATCGAGTTTTGCGAACTCACTCGGTCCCGCGTCCAAGACCTGGCGTCGGATTGTATCGTCGAAGGCCTTCACTGCCTCGAGGTGTGTGCGAAGGGGGAGAGAGAGCTTGCCGCGCAAGGAAGGATTCTGATTGATGGCGGTCTGAAGTCCGGTGTTTAACCGCTCCACTGTCGGCTCGATCCTCGCCAAAAGGAACGATATAAGCTGCTTCTTAGATTCCATGTTTTCACGTGTCGCAATCAGGTCGGCGACGTGCGCGTTGGTCTGAGCGATCAATTGCCCAAGTGCAGGCAAATTGAGGACGACGTTATCCATCGCATAGTAACTATCGAGATCGGGGTCCAAGATGAGATTCGAGGTATCTCCCGCCTGGATGATGAGTGGCAAGATCGACTTGTCGATGATGTCGTCATACGCCGAGTTGATATTTTCAGGTTTGGCATTGCTGGAACTGCGAAGAATTAAGGATTTTGTCGTAGACCACTTCTCTACCAGCCCAGATAGGCCGTGGGTTGTTTTTAAATCTTTCCCATAACGACTATCGACCTCCTGGGCCGATCGAATATCCTGTTCGATTTGTTTCTCCAGTGCAGAAGCTTCAGACGATCCGTTGAGAAACGCGACTTGATGCTTCTGAATGTCATGGAGCAGGTGTCGAACCGGATTGATGTATTCAACACCCAAGCGTTCCTTCTGACCGAACTCGATCGCGATGTTTTGCTCCTTGATAAGCAAGAACAGGAGGACAGCGACCGGTATGCTGAATATAAGTCCAAGCAATACGAGTTTGCTTCCGATTTTCAGATTCCGAAACATTGCGGTACCTCCTGGTGTGTGTTGACTCCTGAGATATGTCTTCGGTGATATATGTTGTATGCCGCCATCAATGGCGCATCGCTAAGGGCGATCCCTTGTTTACCCGATGGTCAGGCGATGTTGTCCAATAGTTTTATAGTGGCCAATACATAAGTGCCTCTTCAGGTTTACCAGAGGTTTGGTTTTTGTCAAGGATATAGAGCAGATCCACAAAACAAGAAATCTCCTGTCTTGATGCGGGAAATACGAACCGATTCATGCGTGCGATTATGCTCGGACGGCTGCATCGTTAAAAAAACGGTCCGCTCAAAGAAGTCAAAATTCGGCGGCGATGCACAACGCAGAATTGTGCCTGCAAGAGAATAGGCAGGACGAAGCCACGACAGTCTATTTGCAGCTAGGGCGGGAGCGGTCTGCCCAGCAGCGCTATGCCGAGGCGAAGGACGCCTATCAAGCTGTCTTACGGATCGATCCCGCCAATCATGAAGCCACGCAGTTCATTGATCATTACAAAAAGACCGGTGGGAGTCCAAGACGCGATGCCAAGACGGAAGCCGGCTCAGCAGGAGGTGCCTCCAAGAGCACTGAGCCGCTCAATCTGTTGTCGGAGGCCGCCCACCGCATCGAAGAAAAACAGTTTGCCGGGGCTGAGGCCATTCTGAACCAAATGCTGACCAAAGAGCCGGGCAACCCAGAGGTCTGTCAGTTGCTCGCGAAGTTGCATTTGCGACGCGGAGACATTCAGGTGGCATTCGGTGAATATCGCTACCTCGCTGGAGCGGCCTTGCGGGCACAAGATTATGAGAAGGCTGAAGCCCTGATCACCGATTTTTTGGCGGTTCAACCACAGTCGGTGGCGATTCTTGAACTCTACGCATCGCTGTACGAAGAAAAAGGCGATGCTGAGAATGCCGTGCTCCAGTATGGAAAGGCCATTGAGCTCTTACTCCAACATCCAGAGCCTGGCATGCCGACACTCCATGAGGAGCTGTTTGAAAAAGTCACATCACTCGCTCCGGACAACCCCATCGTCGCGAAGCTCTCTGTGCTGATGAAGGGTGAGGACTCTGTTGAAGCTTCCGCGGCGGCATCACCCCAGGCGCCGATGGAAGCAGCCGCTCAGGTGCCGGAACGTTCTTCTGGGTTTTCGTGGACGGGAACGACACCTGACGATCGATGGAATGCGCCGTCCAAGTCCGCGCCGCCCCACAGTGATCGTTCTTCTCTCGACGAGCCGGAGCCTGCACCAGCTCAATCAGAGCCATCGTATTCGATAGAGTCGGATCAGGTTGCATCGAGCGCCGAGTCGGACGATCAGGCGGCACTGGTATCGTCTGCATCAGACTCAGGTCCAACGCGTTCAATCGCTGAACAGTTTCAGGCTTATATGGAGGCTGGTCAGCAAACAGAGGCAGAAGCATGGCTGAGCCGTGTCGTGGCAGCACAACCGGATCAGACGGAAACTCGGGAACTTTTCGGCTCCCTGCTTGAAGCCAAGGGCGATACCGCTGGAGCAGCTTTGCAATATGCCCGCGCGCTCGAATTGCTCCTGATACATCCGCAGGATGAACGTTCAACCCATGCGGCGAACCTCTATGCAAAAGTGAAACAACTAGCCCCGGCCAGCCCTTTGGTCGGCAAATGGGCCTCGACATTTTCCCCGAAGGCCCCGGCCTCGGAGCCTGCCGTCGAGCCGTTGGTGTCTGTCCCGCCTGCAAACGAGATTGATCCGGAGACGCACTATACGCTGGGCGTCGCCTACAAGAACATGGGATTGCTGGATGAAGCCAAGGAAGAATTTTCGCTCTCGATGAAGAGCCAGAATATGTTCTCAGATTCTTGTCTCATGCTCGCAGTGTGTTTGAAAGAACAGGGTGAATGCCCGTCGGCGAGCGCTCAGCTCGAACTGCTGCTGCAAGACCCGAAGTGCCAAGGAGCCAAAGCGCAAGCCATCCGCTACGAACTCGGCTTACTCTACGAAGTCCAAGAACAGTGGAGTCAGGCTGCCGCGATCTACGAATCGATTCCGACCTTCCACGATGTGCCACAAAGACTGGAGTCCATTCAGTCGCGGAGTATTCCGGTCGAGTCTCCTTCCACGTTTCGCCTTGTGTAGTAACAGGAAGCTGGACATGTTTGTCAGAGGAAATCCTCTGGTGTGCACAGCCTGCTAGCAAACCATGTTGGGCGCTGGATGTCCATCCAGCACGGCGTGAATATTCTTCAAACACACCAGTCCCATCTGAACCCTGGCATCCACTGTGGCTGATCCCAGATGGGGAAGTAGCACCACTTGCTTCAGCTGTGCCAACCCTGCGTGGATAGCCGGTTCTCGTTCATAGACGTCGAGTCCAGCCCCGGCGATGATTCCGGTTTTCAGCGCATGCACCAACGCGCCTTCATCGACGATCGGACCACGAGCAGTATTGACAATACAGGCGGTAGACTTCATCCATGCCAACTCTCGTGCGCCGATCAGATAGTGGGTGGTCGGCGTCAGAGGGGCATGGATTGTCACGACATCGGATTCTCCCAACAGATCTTGTAGCGAACGATATTCCCACTCGGAGGGGAAAGAGCGGCCGGTCTGAGGTTGTCTGGTGTGGTAGCGCACCGGCATACGAAATCCCACTGCGCGACGAGCCACCGCTTGCCCGATTCGTCCCATGCCGATAATCCCCAGCGTCTTTCCTGATATCTCTGCCCCTAAAAGCTGAGTGGGGCTCCATCCTGTCCAACCACCGGATCGAACGAGGATATCCCCTTCAACGACACGGCGGGCCACTGCCAGGAGCAACGCCCAAGTCAAATCGGCAGTGGCATCCGTCAAGACGTCCGGAGTATTGGTGACGACCAGCCCACGCGCTTGCGCGGTAGCCAGATCGACGTTGTTATACCCCACGGCATAGTTTGCCAGGATTCTCAGTCGCGTGGCTGCATGAATGGTCTCGGCGTCGATGCGATCGCCCAACGTCACGATGGCTGCGTCGGCCTGACAGAGTCCCTCGCGAAGCGCCGATGGAGTAGGCAACGTATCGAGCGGTTCCTGCGCCAGTCGGAACTGCTCCCGCACAATGGACATGACGGGATCGGGGAGGAGGCGTGAAAGGTAGAGAGTGGGGCGTGTATGGGTCACAGGGCGCAGATTGTAGCAGGATGAGTATCTGATTTCTTTGGTTTGTTTCGTTAGAGGTCAGGCTTGTGCTGGTCTCTCGATACTGTCTAGAATGAATAAGCCATTCAATTATGACTGCACCTACTCTTATTCTGCCTGAACGTTCCCACGCCATCGCTTCCGACCTCCGTGCCGCAGTGGGCGCAGACAAAGTAAAAGATGATTACTCGACGCTCAGGGCCTATGCGGTGGATGCGAGCATTTATCGCATGATGCCGAAGGCGGTTGTGCTTGTCGAGTCTGAGGAGGACATTGCTGCTACCGTTCGTTATGCCGTGGGACACGGTATACCTCTGACGCCTCGCGCTGCCGGCACGAACCTAACTGGCTCGGCGATTGGGTCCGGCATTATTCTGGACGTCTCGCGCCTGAGTCGGGTACTGGAGTTAAATTACGAAGAGCGCTGGGCTCGGGTGCAGCCGGGGATTGTTCTGGCCGAACTCAACAAGCAGTTGGGCCGGCAGGGGCTTTTATTCGGGCCAGATCCATCCAGCGGTGACATGTGTAAGCTCGGCGGAATGTTGGCGAATAATTCATCCGGTCCCCACACGCTGCGCTATGGCGCGGTCAAAGACAATGTGGAGGCGCTCCGTGTCTGCCTGCAATCCGGTGAATGGCTGGATGCCAAGGCCTATCGGCTCGACGATCCGGTCTTCGCCGATCTGCTGAAGGCCCACAAGCCTCTTCACGTTTTGCGGTCGCTGCTCCGAGACCATGCCGGTCTGATTGCACAGAAACGCCCGGCCGTCAGCAAAAACAGTTGCGGCTACAATCTTTTCGGGCTCGTCGATGGAATGGCACAAGGCCGCTTCGACCTTCCTAAATTGTTTGTCGGCAGCGAAGGTACGCTCGGTCTGTTCAGCGAGGCGACGATCAGACTAGTTGAAAAGCCTCGCGCAACCCTCACATCGCTCATTCATTTTCATCGTCTGGAAGATGTGGGCGACGCGGTGCCGAAACTACTGGAGTTATGTCCGAGCGCGTTGGAAGTAATGGATGCCAACACGCTCAATCTGATCGGGCGGGCGAAGCATGGCATCCCGATTGATGCTGCGGCCACACTCTTGATCGAGTTGGATGCCGACGCCGACCAGGCCGATCTCCGTGCGCAGGCCGAACGTATGACTCAGCTCTGCCGCTCTTATCTCCTCGCATCCGATCCTGTGATCGCCTTTGACCCCGATCAGCGGGACCAATTGTGGAAGGCTCGCAAGGCGCTCTATCCCACGCTCTATCGATTCGATCCCAAGAAGAAGCCCATCAACTTTGTCGACGACGTGGTGGTGCCGGCAGATCGAATCAGCGAACTGATTCGCTATTTGGGAGAGTTCTTTGCAGGGCAGCGCGTGCCGGTGGCGATTTTTGGTCATATCGGAAATGGAAACGCTCACATCATTCCCTTGCTCGACGTAAACGATCAGGGCGATTTTCAGAAAATGGTACAGGGCTATCACGAGATTCACCAGACAGTCATAGATCGCTTCGGCGGCTCGATCTGCGGGGAGCATGGAGATGGCCGGGTGCGAGCCGAATATGTGAAGACCATGTTCGGCCCGGAGCTGTACGATGTGTTTGTACAAGTGAAGCAGAGTTTCGATCCCTCAGGAGTGCTAAACCCAGGCGTCAAGATCAGCGACCGGCCCTTCACGGACCATATCGACTATGAGCGACTGTCGAAACCCTGTGCGACCTGTGCCAAGTGCAATGCCGTCTGCCCGGTCTACGACGTGTTTCAATCGGAAGATATGAGTTCGCGCGGCTGGTTCGAGATCGTCACCGATAAGAACTACAGCTATCTCAACTCAAAACGAGTGGTGGAGGCCTGTCTCAATTGCAAATCCTGTCGTACCGCCTGTCCCGCCGGCGTCGATGTGTCTCAGCTTATTTTGGACCGGCGCGCTGAGCACCCAAATCTTACAGCTGGAGCGATATTTTATTATCATGCGCAAACAGCGCGATTTGGACGATTCTTAAAGTTTCTTGCAAGGTATCAATTCCTGTGGGATCGACCACTGATGCGGCGGCTCATCGATCGTCTGACAAAGCCATTCATGCGCGGTCTTGCCGAAACAGCACAATTATCCCCCCAGCTGGTGTTACCTCGATTGGCACAACGCCATCTCCGAGACCGCTATCCCGAGTTGATTCCTCAGACCACGCGAGGGCCTCGGTCCCCTGTGGCCTATTTCCACGGTTGTGCGGCGAACTATTTCGACGATGGGGTGGGGGATGCGGTGATTGCCGTACTGCGAAAACATGGAGTCGAGCCGGACCTGCCGCCGCAACGCTGTTCCGGGACACCGATCGAAACCTACGGACATCGCGCATTAGCCAAAGAAGGGGCGCGGGTCAATCTCGCAGCCATGGCGAAGTACGATACGGTCGTCACCGGTTGCGCCTCTTGCACCCTCGCGTTGAAGGATTATCCCACGTTGTTTACGGGGGAGCCGGAGCAGGAGGCTGCTCAAGCCTTGGCAAAACGGGTTACGCATATTTCAGAGTTCGTCGCGCAGTCGCCGGTAAAACCGGCCATGGCCAGTCGGCAGCCTGCCAAGTGCAAGGTGGCCTACCATTCCTCCTGTCATCTGCGCGCCGCAGGAGTGACGAAAGAGCCTCGCAAGATTTTAGCCGGCTTGCCGGGCGTCGAATATGTCGAGATGCCGGACGCCGATCGCTGCGCGGGCGGTGCCGGAACCTATCTCGTAAAGGACTTCGAGACGTCGCAACGTATTGTCGAGCGCAAGCGGCAGGCCGTCGAACAGAGCGGCGCCGACGTGGTGGCCACCAGTTGCCCCGCCTGCATGATTCAACTGCGTACTGGGTTACAGGGCACGGCGGAGGTCAAACATGTGGCGCAACTGATTCAAGATGCCTACGAAGCAGCCGACCGCTTGTAGGTGTGTTTTGTTTATTTGGTTTGTCTGGTTTTTGGTTGCTCGAAACTAACCAGATGAACCAAATCAACCAAACAAACCAAATAACGAGGAAGCTATGGTCACGGTGTTGATATTTGGATTAACCCTACGCGATGCGGTCGGGGAAACAGAATTTGAATGTGAGATTCAAGGGCCGACGACGGTCAGAAAACTCATCGAGGCGAACCAGGATCGCAGGGGCTCGTTGCTACAGTTCCTCTTGAACCGAGAATTGATGATTGCCGTAAACAAAAAAGTAAGCGGCGAAGATACGGTGATCAAGGACGGCGATATCGTGAAGCTCTCCCACCAATCGAGAACATCATACGACGGCACGCGAGACATTCCAGTATGAAACCTTGCGCCCGAGCCGTCCGTCTGCAACCATAGGCGCGGTGGGCCACTGAGAGAGCATCTAATTTCCACGCATCGAACGTTGACGGAACATGCGTTCCCTGCGCGAGTCGGGATGAGTCGGCTCGTTGCCTGCCCTAACCCACATCATTGCGTTTTTCGTTTCGTTTTCGACGTCGGCGGGGCGGTTAGGGGATCTTCCGGCCAGGAGTGTTTGGGGTAGCGGCCACGGAGTTCTTTGCGGACTTCTTGATAGACATTGGCCCAGAAGCTGGCCAGGTCTTTGGTAATCTGGACGGGCCCTCGAGCCGGTGACAGGAGATGCAGCATGACCGGAATTTTTCCATCGACGAGACGGGGCGTGTCCTTGCAGCCGAACATTTCTTGCAATCGCACAGCCAGGATGGGGAGATCGAGCGTCTCATACTCCACACGAACGCTCGATCCGCTCGGCACAGTCAGATGCGTGGGGGCCAATCGTTCGAGTTGGCGTGATTGCTCCCAGGAGAGGAGCGCGTGCAACGGCCGGGTGAGATCGAGTTTGGTGGCGCGGTCGAGCGTCGTGATTCCAGAAAGAAAGGGACCAAGCCAGTCGTCGAGCGTGTGTCGTAATGCGTCATCGGACAGATCGGGCCATCGTGAGTCTTGCCCTTCGATTCGGCAAAGGAATGCTATTCGCGCCTGCCACTGACGAAGTTCAGTAGTCCAAGACAGCTTGTCGAGCCCGGCCTGACGAATACCTTGTATAAGCGCCTTTGAAATGGCCGAAGCATCCGGTTTCGAGAGTCCCTGTTCGGACAGAATCAGTGAACCCAATCGGCGTTGTCGTGTGGCTCGCACCGCCTGAGTTGTGTCGTCCCACGACACGGCATCCTCGACTTGAATGTGATCGGCATACAGAGTTTCAAGATCGTGAAGCCGTATAGGCGCAGCCAGATCGATCTTAGCCCATTGCTGACCGCCGTTTAAGTCGGCGATGACGAGATAGTCTTCCGACCCGAGTGGGTCTGGTTGCGCAAAGAGTGCGCCTCGGCCATTGGCCATGAGGTAGCGCGCGGCCATTCCACCTTGTCCACCTTGGCGTTGGGCGATGCGATCTGGATAGGCGAGGGCCAGCAAGAGCCCGACCTCATCAAGGTTATCGTGTCGATCCAAGCGAGCTGACCGTGGGAGTTGTCGATCCCACAGGTCGGCGATGCGTCTGATTCGGAGACAGGCGGCTCGATCGATGGTGGCGCCGGCTGCGTGATCGTGCTGTCCGTGTAAGACGTCTATACGGAGCCGTAGATCGCTGTTACGCCAGCCAGGGGGGCCTCGCAGGAGATCTCGCTCGCTGAGGAGTGCCGCCAGTTCACAGGCCATAGGGCTCAGTTGTAACGACACAGATTTGAGCAACATGTGCGCGAGGCGAGGATGGAGCGATAGCTCAGCCATCTGTCTTCCATGAGCAGTGATCTGTCCATCGGGGTTGAACGCGCTGAGGGTGATGAGCAATTCTCTAGCCTGGGCCACCGCTCCTGGCGGTGGGGGCGTGAGCCAGGACAATTCGGCTGGATTGGTTGTGCCCCAGAGGGCCAGTTCGAGCACCAGTGGTGTCAGATCGGCGTCGAGCATTTCTGGTGGGCGACGAGCGGCCAACGACTGATGCTCTGCAGCGGTCCAAAGGCGCACACAGATGCCCGGTTCGAGTCGCCCGGCTCGGCCACGGCGTTGCTCGGCTGAGTCTTGAGTGACGCGAATAGTATCCAGTCTCGTCAGGCCTGATCGCGGATCGAAGCGAGGCACACGCAACAAACCGGCATCGATGACGACGCGCACTCCGTCGATCGTCAAACTGGTTTCGGCTATGGAGGTGGCCAGCACGACCTTTCTTATGCCAGGTTCAGCAGGCGCGATGGCTCGGTCTTGTGCCTCTTGCGGTAGATCGCCATGGAGCGGCGCGATAAGGATGTTCGGTCCCAAATTGAGATCGAGGAGTTTCCGTTCGACACGGCGTATCTCTGCCATGCCGGGCAAAAAGACCAAGAGACTCCCGTGATCTTGCGCGAGGGAGCGCCGGATCGATTGGACAACCGCCGCATCGAGATGTCCGGACAGCGGCTGATCTAGATAGCGAATCTCTACTGGAAACATCTTCCCTTCGGAGATGATTACAGGCGCATGGCCTAGGAGACTCGCGATGGGTCCACAGTCTAATGTCGCCGACATGACGAGAAGACGGAGGTCCGATCGGAAGAGCCGTTGGGTTTCAAGACGCCAAGGCGCATCGAGCAGGGCCAGTGGCACGCGTGTCGTTTTTCCTGCGCCGGGCGCGGCAGTCAGCAGCGCATTGCGACCCTCTGTCAGGGCACAACAAAGACCGGGCAACGCATCTTCTATTGGAAGTGTAGACATGATAGGGTCGTGCTTCACACGAGAGACTCTATCAGACTCGTGATGAGAGCGAAACGGAAACAGACGCATGGTGGACTATCGATGGGCTAAGGATAAGCCGACGGCAGCCGGCTGGTATTGGTTTCGTGGTCCGGCGCACGAAGCGGATGCGTTCATTGTGCAAATCGACGAGGTTGGACAGTTTCAATGGCCAGATGGCGGATTTCAGGAAGTAATGCTGGCCAAAGGGGAGTGGGCAGGGCCGATCCAACTGCCAGAGGAGAGAAGCGAGTAGGGCCAGGTGCTCTCCCGTGCTCGCGCAACGCGCGGCCTCCGAAGGATGAAGAGGGTGAGAAAGACGTGCACAATTGGAGAGCAACCTTGGCCCACTCGCTTGAGTAAGAGAGTGAAAGCGAAGTCGGTCATCGTTTGGTCATCAATCACGCTGGAAACGATTTACAAAGGCTGCCAAAAAATTCTATGAAGCATGACACCACGCATCCACCGACAGAAACGTCTGCGAAGGGCTTTTCTCCAGGTTTCGCGGCGCTGGGCTTGGAAGCAGCCTTGCTGACCACCCTCGACACGTTGGGCTATGAAGAGCCCACGCCGATCCAACGGGAAGCTATCCCTCCGTTGTTGGCTGGCCGCGATCTCTTGGGCCAAGCGGCGACCGGAACTGGTAAGACGGCGGCCTTCACGTTGCCGCTGGTCCAGCGCATCGCCCATTCAGCGCGGCGCTGTCCCTCCGCACTGATCCTTGTACCGACCAGAGAGTTGGCCATACAGGTCGGCGAAGCCGTCACACGCTATGGCAAAGAGTTGCGGGTTTCGGTGCTTCCGATCTACGGAGGGCAGGCCATCGGCCCGCAGCTCCATGCGCTCAGGCGCGGGGTCGATGTCATCGTCGCAACGCCCGGACGGGCGCTGGATCATATCCGACGAAAGACCTTGCAGCTCAAGACGATTCAGACGGTCGTGCTGGATGAAGCTGATGAGATGCTGGACATGGGATTTGCCGAGGATCTAGACGCTATTTTGGAACAGACGCCTAAAGAGCGGCAGACCGCGCTGTTCTCCGCCACCATGCCGTCACGGATCGCCGCCATTGCCAAACGCCATCTCAAGGAACCGGTCGAGATCAAGATCGCTAAGGAGCCGCTCAAAGCGGGGGCTGCGCCGCGTGTCCATCAAACAGCCTATATCGTGGCTCGGCAGTATAAAGAAGCGGCGCTGGCTCGCATTTTGGATATGGAAGCTCCGAAGTCGGCTCTCGTGTTTTGCCGCACGCGGATCGAAGTGGATGAACTCACCGCCATGTTGACAGGACGTGGGCACAAGGCCGAAGCCATCCATGGCGGGATGAATCAGCCTCAGCGCGATCGCGTGATGAATTCGTTCCGGTCCGGGCAGACCGAACTCCTGATCGCCACCGATGTGGCGGCGCGAGGGCTGGATATTCCGTCTGTCTCGCACGTGGTGAACTACGATCTGCCCACATCGCCGGAGAGCTATGTCCATCGGATCGGTCGGACGGGGCGGGCTGGGCGTGAGGGAGCGGCGATCACCGTCATCGACCCGCGCGAGCAACGGCTGTTGTGGAACATCGAGCAGCTTACGAAAGCCAAAATTGTCGTCACGCAAGTGCCGACCGTCGCAGACCTTCGCACAAAGCGGCTTGCGCGAACCAAGAGTGCCATTGAAGAGGTGCTTGCAGCCGGCGACCTGGACCTGTTCCGGGCCGTGGCGGCATCGCTCACCGAACAGGGAGATCCTCTGGAGGTGGCGGCGGCAGCTATGAAACTCCTTTTTCGCATACAGGGTGGGGAGCGCAAAGAACAGGATATCCCGGCACTGTCGTCCAGGCCTCCGGAGAGGCCGTCAATGGCTCGCCGTCCCATGGGAGATCCACGAGGTCGGGCTGGCGGCATGATGCCCAGAGAAGGGCCTGGCAGATCCTTCACCCAGCCTAGTCGCGGTGGACGGACAGCGGGTATGGCCAAGGTGTATATCGGCGCAGGCAAGGAAGCCGGTATCAGGCCAGGCGATCTCGTCGGGGCGATTGCTAACGAGGCCGGACTTAATTCAAACGTGATCGGGGCTGTCGAAGTGATGGATCGGTTTTCACTGGTAGAGGTGCCTGAAGTCTTGGCACGAGAGATTATCGCAACTCTCAGTCGAACCAGAATCAAAGGGCAGAAAGTAGCGGTGCGACTGTTTCTGGAGCAACCACGGGGTGGGAGGTAGCTGAAGGTTCCCCAGGTTCGTTTAATGCCTGTAGTGGAGGGTCACCATGCCAGCCTTTTTAAGAAGAATTAGGAAGTCCCAGAGGGTTATCTAAGTCTGATAGTAGCCTGAGACTTCGTGCGAGACACGATGATCGGTGCGCAATAGTGTGGGTCTGGATCGCTGGGCGACAGCTACAACTCTCCTCCTGTCCAATACCCATCCGTCCTACGCAGTCGGCTCCTATTTTCAGAGCAGTCAATGGAGGGAGAAGTTATGAGCGGCAACCAAGCCGATTCTGTGCTACGACTGATGAGCCTGATGTTCAGAGCGCATCCCTGGCATGGGGTTCCTATTGGAGACCAGGCCCCGGAAGTGGTGACGGCATACATTGAAATCGTGCCGACTGATACGGTGAAGTATGAAGTTGATAAGGTAAGTGGTTTCCTCAAAGTTGATCGACCTCAGCGCTTCTCCAATTATTGTCCTGTCTATTATGGACTGGTGCCACAAACCTATTCCGGTGAAGGCGTCGCAGCATTGTTTGCCGCACGAGCTAAGCGTACGGGCGTTGTGGGGGATGGTGATCCCCTCGATATCTGTGTGCTTACTGAGAAGACCATTCCACACAGCGACATTCTTCTCACGGCCTTGCCTATTGGAGGGTTCAGTTTGGCCGACGATGGCGAAGCGGATGACAAAATTATCGCCGTCATGAAAGATGATGCGACCTACGGAAGCTATACCGATATCAGCCAGGTTCCATTGTCGCTCATCGACCGACTGCAGCACTATTTCCTAACCTACAAAAGTGCGCCTGGCACTATCCAGCATAAAGTGGAAATTACGAGCCTGTATGGTCGCGAAGAAGCCTTGAATGTGATTCGTACCAGTCATGCCGATTACAAGGCAAAGTTCCCTGAATTAAAAATGCGATGGGGATAACGAATTGGTGGGTTACGGATCTTCTGTGCTCTTGCGTAGTGGAGGAGCGATAGAGCGGTTACGCTGTTTTTCTCATCTCGTTCATCTCAACTACCTGCGGGTGAGGAACGATGTCTACCCCGTTCCTGCCGTTATGTTTGACGCGGTAGAGAGCGTAGTCGGCCATCTTGCGCAAGAGGTCTTGGCTCACCGGGTGTTCGGACGACCAGACCGTTGCGCCGATACTCACTGTGACGGCAAGTGGTCCGTTCTGTGTCTCGAACGGCTGGTTGCTGATGGATGATCGAAAGCGTTCGGCGCATTCTCGTAACGCATCCAGATCGCAATTGGGAACGACGATCAAGAATTCTTCGCCGCCGATCCGTCCGACGAGATCGTAGAGGCGTGAGGCTTCGCGGAGGCGCTTTGCAGTTTCTCGAAGGACAAGATCGCCTATGAGATGGCCGTAGGTATCGTTGACTTGCTTGAAATGGTCGAGGTCGGCGATGAGGATTGCAAGAGGTTGACGGCTTCGTTCCGCCCGTAAAAGTTCCTGGGTTAAGACTGTCAATGTCGTCGAATGATTCAGCAACCCGGTCAAGGAATCGTGTCTGGCCTGCTGCTTGGAGTCATGGAGAAGTTGCAGATTCTGGATTGCGGTGCCGGCCTGGGCGACGAGGGTGATGAGAAGCTGTTCGTCCATGGCGCTGAACTCGCCTTTGTCGCCGTGAGGCGTCGCTTTGTTAGCGAGAGAGAGGTGGCCGAAGGATTGGTCATGGCACCGAATCTGTACGCCGAGAAATGACGTCAAAGGGGCATGCTCTTGGGGAAGCTCGCTGGCGTCCCAATGTGCTCTCAGATGAGCCAGACGGATGACGCCATTCCCTTGTCTGAGGAATTCCTGCGTTATCTGACTGAACGGAATCAGCCGGATGGCGTGGGCCGCTGCCTCATCGGTTCCAGCGGTCAAGAACTGTATCGATGCATGCGTATTGCCTTCGTAAATAACAAGGGCTGCATACCGCGCGCCGGTGTTCTGCTTTGCCAGATGAAGGAGTTGGCGGAGCAATCCGTCGATATGTTGTTCAGCGGCCAAACACTGTGCGGCCACGATCAGCGCATGGAGAGTCTCGGTTCGTTTCCTGAGCACCGTTTCTGCGTCGGAGGCTCGCTGGAATTCCCGTTTTGTGGCGCTCAATTCTTCGTGAAGCGTCTTGGTCATTCCCAACACAAGACCAAGCAAGGGAAGAAGTATCAGAATGGCCAGGACCGACAATTCCTTAAGAAACGACCGAATAGGGGTCAGGACATTTTCACGATCGATATGAATCAAGATGCCCCAGGATTGAGGAGGGGCGGTGTTGGCTACGGCAACCTGCGCATAGGCGGTAATGACGGAGATGCCGCGGTGAAGATCCGTCTCCTCGATGAAACCCCGCTCTTGTTGCTTCACTAATGCTGCTGAAGGGAGGCCGAGCTGTTTAAGATTGCCACCCTCGTACACCGTCGAGCTGGCCACCAGATCACCGTTCTTGTTGACGACATGATATTCCACATGCGATTTTCCGGTCCATTCGGAGCTCTTGAGCGTATCTACCGTCGTGTTCAGGGGGGTCATCAGAGAAGGGATGTCCAGCACTGCCGAGATGGCGCCGAGAAATTTCCGATCGGGACTATGTAGGGGCGCGACGATCGTGATAGCCAAGGTCTCTCCAGATGTTTCGCCTGTCTGTGCGTCCAGAATGTTCGCGTCGGTAAGGGTGCGTGCTTGCTGAACCCAGAGATGCCGGCTCTGGTCCGGTGAATCGAGGGAGGGATCTGTTGAGGCAATAATTTTTCCTTGCGAATCTGTGACACCAATCCATCGATAGGCTGGATGGCTGCGCGCCAGTCTGCGGAGATAGGCCTTCAGCGCCTCTGGGCTCTGGCCTTGGACCATCGGAGTCGTCGAGAGGAGCTGTATATCGCGATATCGTTCCAGGATTGATGAGTCTAACTGCTGTGCGGCATGTGTGGCTGCTTGTACGAGGCGCTCCCCACTGGACTGGATGAGCCCATGCTGGACCGTGTACGCGATCCAGCCCAGGCATAGCAGCGTCAGCAGCGCGATGAGAGCGGCCACGGAGACGAGCCATTGAATAGGATGACGGCTCATCCACACAGGAAATCGGTTTGTCGTGACGGAAATGAGCGAGGGCGCATGACCGAAAACGGATGGAGTCTTGGCAATAGGGGTCTGATTTTCCATTCGGCTACGAGAGGTCCTCTTGTGAGACAGACTCAGTAAGGCTGCGTCTATCATAAAGTAAGGAAGAAGCAACGCAAGAAAAGTGCCGATTGCTGCTCCGTTTCATTCCCCGAATTTCCTTTGAATACAGCGTGAAGCGAAAGAGTGCAGATTGGCAGGGCTGGAGATGCGTGATGCGCTTTGTCGAGTGATGGCGCAATTTGCAGAGTCTCCAATGAGAGACAGTACGAAATCGGGGGTAGCTCAGAGTGTCCCCATCGGTGGAGGATCTTGTGACTCTGTCTCCCTGGACGGCAAAACTGCGTGAATGGCAGGCCCGCGCGGTGTCGAGCGTGCTCACTCATGCTCGCCCTGATTTTCTTGCAACGGCGACGCCCGCTTCAGGAAAAACACGCTTCGCCCTTCGGATTGCCCATCAGTATTTGGCAGATCGCGTGGTCAGCCGTGTGCTGGTCATCTGTCCGACCAATCATCTGCGCACGCAATGGGCGACCGCTGCCGGCCTGGTGGGAATTCAACTGGACCCGGCTCTGACGAACGAGCAGGCTATTGAAGCGCGCGATTACCATGGCGCAGTCGTGACGTATCAACAAGTCTGTCTTGCGCCTGGCGTATTTCAGCGAGCGTGCCGGAATCGTCCCACACTGCTCATCTTCGACGAGTTGCATCATGCGGGCGAAGGAAAGGATTGGGGCAATGCGTTGCGGGAGGCATTCGAAGAGGCGGTGTTTCGTCTGGCCCTATCTGGCACTCCCTTTCGCTCCGACAATAACCCGATTCCCTACGTGACGTATGAGCAGGGAGAAAGCCTGGCTGACTTCACGTATGGGTATGCCGACGCGATTCGCGAATGCGTCTGCCGTCCGATTCTCTTTCCGAGTTACGAGGGAGAATTGACGTGGCTCTCGGAAGGTCGGGAACATCGAGCGACGTTTGAGGATGGGCTCACCTTCGAGTTGCAGCGTGAGCGGCTGAAGACCGCACTCTTGCAAGATAGCTGGCTGGGCCCGGTCATCACCGATGCTCATGCCGAGTTGCGTCGGCTCCGCAAACAGGAGCAGCCGGATGCCGGTGGGCTTATCGTCGCCATGAATCAGGACCATGCCAGGCAGGTGGCGAATCTGGTGGAACGTATCACGGGAAGCTGCGCGCAGGTGGCTATTTCAGACGATCCGTCTGCCTCAAAAACGATTGCCACGTTTGCGCGTCATAAGACCCAGCAGTGGCTCGTCGCGGTGAACATGGTGAGCGAGGGTGTCGATATTCCGAGGCTCCGTATCGGCGTCTATGCCACAAACGTCCTGACAGAAATGTATTTCCGGCAAGTCGTCGGGCGATTCGTCCGGATGCAAGAGCATGTGCCGATGCCGCAGCGGGCTTGGCTCTATCTTCCGAAAGACGCCACGCTTGTTCACTATGCAAGACAGATCAAGGCTGAACGAGACCATGTACTGGAGGACGTCATGCCCTCCGTGCAGCGAACATTGTTCGGTACAGCCGCCACGTCCTTGAAAGAGTACATCCCCTTGCATGGGGTAGCCAGGATGGATGCACTCATTGGAGGAGATGAAGTGGAATCGGTAGGCTCCGGCAAAGATGCTGTGGAATTGAGCGTGCCGCTCCATGACAAGAAAAATGAGTTGCGGGATCTGCATCGCGCCCTCGTCGGCGCTGTGGCGCGAAAGGTTGGGATCGATCATCGCCGACTCAATGCAGAACTCATCAAACGAACCGGTGGCCGAGTCGATCAGGCAACCGTCGCGCAGCTCGTGCGCCGCATTGCGCTGCTGGAAAAATGGCGAGATACCGGTTTTGACGGCGGTCGAGCCTAGCAGGATGCTCAAAAAAGTCCGCCAGAAGAAGACCGTTATCTGGTTGGTCTCGTTCAACCAAACAAACGAGACCAACCAGATGAACCAGATCAACCCACCTCGCTCAGCTATCCTGTAAGAACACGTTACTGATCCCTACATTCAACAGGTCTTACTGTACGGCACTGATGTACAGGCCGCTTGGAGTCGGTGGGGCTGCCGGGGGAGGCGGCGGTGGAGGGGGGGCTGTAGCGACAATGGTTAACGTCACCGGCACGGTGACCGAGAAGGTTCCGATGGCACTGAGCGTGATACTGCCATTGTAAGTTCCGACGGTCGAGGCGCCTGCCGCAGTTACTGTCACCACGCTATTGCCTGTGCCGGAAATCCGATCCAACGTCAGCCAGGGGGCATTATCGCTTGCCGCCCAGGTTAAGGTACCGCCCCCCTGGTTGCTGATGTTCAAGGTCTGGGTCGCGGGGCTGGCGCCCGGCGTTGTGGTAAAGGAGAGGCTCGTAGGACTCATCCCGATGGCCGGTGGCACTGGGGCTGTTGCGACAATGAGCGTCACCGGTACGCTGACTGAAGAGGCTCCTGAGGCGTTTATTGTCACAGTGCTGCGATACGTACTGGCTGCCAAGCTGCCAGTGGTCACCGTCAATGTCACGGCTCCGTTTCCGGTCCCCGAAGATGGACTCAGCGTCAACCAGGCGGCATTCTCACTGGTGGTCCAGCTGAGCATGCCGCCCCCCGTATTGCTGATGCTCAAGGTCTGGGTCGCAGGGTTGGCGCCACCCTGTGTCGAAGCAAAGGAGAGGCTTGTCGGACTTGCCCCGATGACCGGTGGCACGACTGGTGGCGGAGCTCCGGCGGGTGTGTAGGTTGCGAGACCGCTTGCGCTCGACTCATTATTAGCCGAATCATAGGCCGTAATGAAATAGTACTGAGTCACTGCCGGCGTTCCGATATTGAAACTCGTTGCCGTTCCCAGTGTGGCGAGAGAAGACGCATTACCAGACGTTTGCGTGCAGGGCTGCTGACTGCATCGATAGACGCGATATCCTGCCAGGTCCGGTTCATTGTTGGCATTCCACGTCAACGTGGCACCCCACGCAGCACTCGACCACAACACAAGGACACCGGCGATGGCTCTTATCCAGTTCATACGGATACTCCTATTGTGTTCTCCACGGCAGCAGGCAAACCATTCCCGGAGAAGCTCACAGCTTCTGTGCTCAGGTCTATGTCAGATTGTTCAGCGAACACGACCACTCGAGGAGATCTCGAAGCGGTAGACCATTCACCTTCGCACTGTGGTGATTACGCAAGTCATGTGCCGCGCAGGAGGAGAAGGAGTGGAGCAATAATCGAGGAAAATCACCCGTGGAAGAAATGAGAAAATGGCATTGTGTAGGGAAACTGTAGAGGTTACGGTAGATCGCTGAGTCAAACTCAGCGTTTCTGAGAGGATAGATGCTGTAGTCGTTTGAGTACAGCGTACGACAGTGAAGAATGAGGGGTGGTTGGTCGTGCTGGTCTGTTTGGTTTGTCTCGTCTATTTGGTTGAACCAGACTAAGCAGATAAACCAAACAAACTAGATCAATGAAACGAACGACCTATTGATGTGTCGCGGAGTGAAGAGGAACGGTAGGACGGTTGTGCCAATTAGCTTTCTGTTGTTCCAACTTCCTCACGCAACTGAAACTTGAGGGATGCATATTCTTTCGCGCAGTACGCGAGCAGCCGTTCGGAACCGAAGAGCATCACCATCCTGCCATCCTTGTCTACGAGCCGGCGCGTGTCCTGCGGCCAGTAGATCCTGGCGATCACGTCTGGGTCACCGGTCACCCAGCGGGCGAGAACAAAGGGCATCCGCTCAACAGTAGTCTTGACACCATATTCTGTTTCGAGGCGCGAGGCGACGACATCGAACTGCAGTTCTCCCACCGCGGCTAAGATCGGTTCTCGACGAACATGATCCGGTGAATAGAACACCTGCATGACTCCTTCTTCTTCGAGTTGCTGGAGTCCCTTTTGGAATTGCTTCTGCTTGGCGAGGTCTTGGCTTCGAAGTACCCCGAAGCATTCAGGGGGGAAAAGCGGAATTGCATCGAAGAAGCGAGGCGTATCAGAGCAGAGCGTATCGCCGATGGCAAAGAGGCCGGGGTTCACCAGTCCGACGACGTCACCCGGGTAGGCCTCCTCAATCGTTTCTCGATCACGGCCGAAGAGCCGGTGTGGTCGCGTCATTCGGATCTTTCGATCCAGGCGCGCATGATGGACCATCATATCCTTCTCAAATCGACCGGAGACGATACGTAAAAATGCCATCCGATCACGGTGTTGTGGATCCATGTTCGCCTGAATTTTGAAGACAAAGCCGGAGAACTTCTCGTCTGTCGGTTGTACCGGACCCTCTGAGCTCATGCGTGGTCCTGGCGGGGGTGCAAGTCTGAGAAACCCGTTTAAGAACGGTTCGACCCCGAAGTTCGTCAGGGCGCTTCCAAAGAAAACCGGGGTGAGTTGTCCAGCGAGAAAGCGGTCGTGATCGAACTTCGTGCCCGCGCCGGTCAGCAATGCGATCTCCTCTTGCAGCGGGCCATAGGCTTCTCCGAGCGTCTCGGCCAGGCTTGGATGAGGAAACGTTTCTACACGCATCGGCGCCCGCCGCTGATTGTGCAAGGTTTTCTGGAAGAAGAGGACTTGAGGATCTTGCAGATCGTACAATCCTTGAAATCCAGACCCTTCCCCGATCGGCCAATTGAACGGGACCGCTGTCATACCTAAGGTCTGTTCGATTTCCTCCATCAGGTCGAAGGGATGGCGCCCCGGCAAATCCATTTTATTGATGAAGGTCATAATCGGAATGTTGCGTTTGCGGCAGACGGCGAAGAGTTTCTTGGTTTGAGGCTCAATGCCTTTGGCGCAGTCCAGGACCATCACTGCGCTGTCGACGGCCATGAGGGTGCGGTAGGTGTCTTCGCTGAAGTCCTGGTGGCCTGGTGTATCGAGCAGATTGACCCGCACACCCTGATAATCGAACTGGAGCGCGGTAGAAGTAATCGAAATTCCGCGCGCCTGTTCCAATTCCATCCAATCCGACTTCGACGCACGCTGATTGGACCGCGCATGCACCGCTCCGGCCAGGTGCACTGCGCCGGCGTAGAGGAGAAGCTTCTCGGTCAGCGTAGTTTTTCCTGCGTCTGGGTGCGAAATAATGGCAAAGGTGCGTCGTCTGGCGACTTCTCGCGCCAACTCATCGGACGACGACTTTTCAATCGGCAAAGACATGGACGTTCCTTCTTTTATACTTCTATACGAGTCACCGGATGGGGTATCGGAGGTATGTTTTAACACCTGGCAGAGGAGAAAACTACAGGAAGGGGAGAGGAGGGTAGCCTGTTGGTCTCCTGTGCTCGCGCAACGCGCGGTCTCGGAAGGCCCTCGTTGGACGCGCGCAGTGGAGACCACCCCCAACGGCCTCGCCTGGAGAAGGGCATTTACGGGGGAGGTGAAGCATTGCTCCTCAATTGGAGTTCCACTCCCCGGCGAGTTGACGCCATCTGCAGAACGACGTAGCCTGTCGCTGGTCGATATCGTACTGATGGCTGAGCCCTTGCCGGCCAGTGAGGCGTTTAGCCGGAAGTTTCCCGGTCCGATCCTCTATGGCAGCCGGATTCTCGATGAGGAAACCTCGCTGGTCACCAGCTTTACACCGGATGAGCATGAGCGCGAGCGCTATTGGGTCAGTGTCGGGTCAGGCATGTCCAGCAGGTCTCACTTGAAAGATATTGTCGATGCCATTGTCCGGATCGAAACCTACTACCATTTGTTGCTCATGCAAAAGCCGTTGTTTTCGGCTGCGGTCGATCAAGCGTACAAGTTTGAGCAGGTACACTTGAAGCAGCGTGAAATTATCAGCGAACACATTGGTCATGCCGATTCCCTAACTCTCCAGCGCTGGCTCAATGGGCTGACGCAGGACCTGCTCAAAACCACTCGGCTGTCCGGCCGATTGCACTTCGAACTGTCTGCCTCGATCCCCTATGACAAGATTGTGCATCGGACACTGGCATCGCTCGACGAACGGCCGCTTCCTCTGTATCGCCCCATATCCGAGTATGTCCTCAGTGGGATCACTGGGGTCGCGGAGGGCTATCAACAACTCCTGAAGCGAATGGAGACACTGCGTAGCGGGTTTGAAGGAACGATCTCTATTATTCGCGCCCGTGTCGATCTCATGTTGCAATCTCAGAACCTGACGCTCTTGATGAGCGTCGATAAGACAACGAAGAGCCAAGCCATCCTCCAGTACACGGTCGAAGGATTGTCAGTTATCGTGATCGCTTACTATCTCAGCGGGCTCATGGCCTATATTTTCAAGGGTCTTCATGCAATGGGATGGCTGCGCGATGCGGATATTGCCGCCGCATTGTTCGTTCCATTCTCGATCGGCCTTGCATTGGGGATTACGATTATTGGGCGGAAACTTCTCCACAAGAAATTCTCCAGCGAAGCCATACCCCCCAGTATCTGAGAAGCCTCAAGCCTAATAGGAAAAACGTTATTCGGTTTGTTTGGCTGAGCGAAGCTAACCAGATAAACCAAATACACGGTTCACGTTCATTCCTTGACGTTGCTGATTCAGCTGGATAGGCTGCGGTCATCTCTCACTGAGGCAAGGACACATGATTTTTGTCACCGGCGGCGCCGGTTATATCGGGTCGCATACCTGCGTGGAGCTGCTTGCGGCAGGGTATGACGTCACGGTGTTCGATAACTTGAGCAATAGTCATCCCGAAGTTATCGCGCGGGTGGAGCGCATTACAGGGAAGAGGGTGCCGTTTATCCAGGGTGACATTCGCGACCGTGCGGTCTTGGTCGCAGCCTTGCGCGAGAGCGGGGCCAGTGCGGTGATTCACTTCGCCGGCCTCAAGGCTGTGGGGGAGTCGGTGGCGCAACCGCTGGCCTATTATGACAACAACGTGGTCGGCACGTTGCGTTTGCTCGAAGCGATGAAGGAATGCGGAGTGAACACTCTGGTGTTCAGCTCCTCCGCCACCGTCTACGGCGATCCGATCAGGCTGCCGCTGACCGAAGACCATCCACTCTCTGCTACGAATCCCTATGGCCAAACGAAGTTGATGATTGAGGAGATCTTGCGCGATCTGCACCGCAGCGACCCCTCATGGAAGATCGGCATTTTGCGGTATTTCAATCCGGCAGGCGCTCATATCAGCGGTTTGATCGGGGAGGACCCTCAGGGTATCCCGAATAATTTATTGCCTGTCGTGGCTCAGGTTGCTGTGGGGCGGCGAGCTTGTCTGAATGTATGGGGCAACGATTACTCCACCTCGGACGGGACGGGAGTGCGGGATTATATTCATGTCGTGGATCTGGCTCTAGGGCACCTCAAAGCACTAAAGGCTCTGGAAGGAATGCAGGAGAGAGCCGAATGTTTGACCGTGAATCTAGGCACGGGCATAGGGTATAGCGTCTTGGATATTGTGAGGGCATTTGAGCAAGCAAGCGGGCGGGCAGTGCCTTACAAGGTTGCACCCAGGCGTCCCGGTGACGTGGCTTCATGCTATGCCGACCCACAACGGGCGTTTGAATTATTGGACTGGCGTGCGGAGCGTGGAATCGAAGCGATGTGCGCGGACACCTGGCGCTGGCAGAGTAGGAACCCTCACGGCTTCAAGAGCTGATCCCCTGCAACCATCATATTGATCTCCAGTCTATCTGGTTTGCCTCGTTAGTTTGATTGAGTGAATCTAACCAGATGAACCAAATCAACCAAATAAACGAGATCAACCTGTCTTATTCAGGGCAATCGATGAGATACCGTGGCCGCGCTGGTGGATCGGTGGCGATTTGCTGGGTGAGGCATGGGGGAATATCTTCCTTCAGTCGCTTCAGAAGCCTGAGAACTTTCATGTTGGGCGGTATCTCACAGATCCATAAGTGCGTACCGGACTCTAATTCCTCCATGTATCGTTGCACTCGAAATCCTGGATACTCCATGAAATAGGCCGATAAAAATCCTCCAACGGCCTGGATCACCCAGGGGTGTGCGGTCGCGTAGCGGTAACTGATTCGAAGTTCAATGACTTGTAGAGGTTCTTGTTCATCCATTGTTGCACGAGAGTATAGCTCGTTCCGAGTTGTGAAATCTTGTGTTGCGCACTCCAGCGCTTGACCTATTTCAGCTCTGCGTGTAGGGTTCTGCGACGTTTGGCCTGATCTCTTGCCCGCTCACTATCCAGCCAACATTTATCAGGATACAGATGAAGATTGTCATTGTCGGTGGAGGACCGGCCGGACTCATGGCCGCAGAAGTGGCACGCGCTGCCGGCGCGCAGGTCGATCTCTACGACGCCATGGCATCGGTCGGTCGCAAGTTTCTCCTGGCAGGGAAAGGCGGCCTGAATCTTACGCACTCAGAACCGTCTGAGAAATTTCTCTCGCGTTATGGGGCACGGCGGGCGCAGATCGCGCCGCTCATTGCGACGTTCGGACCTGACGCGCTCAAGGCTTGGGCTCGTGGATTCGGCATTGAGACATTTGTGGGCACTTCCGGTCGCGTATTTCCTAAGGATTTAAAGGCCGCGCCGTTGCTGCGTTCGTGGCTCCGCGCATTGCGGAGGGCCGGCGTCCAATTCCATGTCAGACACCGGTGGATTGGCTGGGACGAGAAGGGGGCTCTGCGCTTTACCACGCCGGAGGGAAATCGATCTATCCAGGCCGATGTAGTGGTGCTCGCGCTCGGTGGAGGCAGTTGGCCGAAACTCGGCTCCGATGCGTCCTGGGTGCCGTTGCTGGCAGAGCGCGGGGTTCGGATCGCCCCATTGCAACCGGCGAACTGTGGTTTCGATGTCGGCTGGAGCGAGCATTTCCGGATGAAGTTTGCCGGGCATCCGGTGAAGTCTATGGCCGTCGTGCTACGGAGTCATACCGGCGCCGAGTCCTGGCATCCAGGAGAGTGTGTCATCACAGAAACCGGTGTAGAAGGCGGGGTGATCTACACGGTATCCGCCGCGCTTCGCAATGAGATCCTGGCGAATGGCTCGGCGACGTTGCGGCTCGACCTGGCCCCAGACCGCAATATCCCTCGCCTGACTCACGATTTATCGCGTCCACGCAGCAAGCGCACGATGGCAGCGCATCTTCAGCGGCAGGCCAATATCGAAGGTGTTAAGGCAGGGTTGCTTCGTGAAGTGATTTCAAAAGATGACTTTGCAGACCCGGCTCGATTGGCTATTGCGATTAAATCCTTGCCGGTGAAACTGATAGCGCCTCGTCCGTTGAAGGAAGCGATCAGTACGGCCGGAGGAGTGTTGTTCGAAGCGCTTGACGCACAGTTGATGATCCGCCGTCTACCAGGTGTGTTCTGTGCCGGCGAGATGTTGGATTGGGAATCGCCGACGGGAGGCTACCTATTGACTGCCTGTTTCGCCGCTGGCCGCGCCGCCGGCCTTGGGGCAGTGGATTGGTTCACCAAGCGCGGGAGAGGCTGAAGGTGGGAAGACCGAAGTATTCAGGACTTCGACACAGGGCTTACTGAGGAATAGCGGCCAACCCGTCCACAGCTCCGATGGATCGGTACTTCTGATCTCGTTGAGCCAGTAATTCAGGGAGGGAGAGGTCGTTGAGCTGAGAAAGTTGATTGCTGAGAGATTTGGCGACTCGATCGGTGATGGCATTGAGGTCTCGATGGGCGCCGCCGAGCGGTTCGGGAATCACTTCATCCACGATATGGAGGTCGACCAGATCTTTCGCCGTCATTTTCAGTGCGGCGGCGGCATCGGGAACTTTGGCTGGATCGTCCCACAGGATGGCAGCGCACCCTTCCGGAGAAATCACCGAATAGACTCCGTGCTCCAGCATGAGGACGCGATCTGAGACGCCCAATGCCAGCGCTCCTCCGCTGCCGCCTTCGCCGATGACGATGGAAATGATCGGCACTGCGAGTCGGGACATGACAAACAGATTGCGGGCAATGGCTTCAGCTTGGCCGCGCTCTTCTGCACCGATGCCTGGGTAGGCACCCGGTGTATCGATAAAGGTCACGATCGGGCGTCCAAACTTCTCGGCCATCTTCATGAGTCGCAGAGCTTTTCGATAGCCTTCTGGGTTCGGCATGCCGAAGTTTCGTTGCATCCGTTCTTTGAGGGTCTTACCTTTTTGATGGCCGATGACCATGATCGACCGGTCGTTGAATCGGGCAAAGCCTCCGACGATAGCGCGATCGCCGATCTTTTCGACGTCTCCCATCGAGTATTGGGTGACGATTTCGTCGTTGGCTCCTTTGTAGAGCGGCACATGGTCCGTAAGCGGCCCTTCTGAAATCACGACGCCGGCGGCGTGAGTTGAGGCGTGGCGAGCCAGTCCTTCGAGAGAACGGGCGATGCTCATCAATTCTTTCACCCGTGTATCGGTCTCGACGAGATCGCGTAGTTTCTGTTCTTGATCGAGCGCCTGCTGGAGCGTGATGTTGAGCTGATTCGGGACGAGCTTGGCCACGCGATCGACTTCAGCATAGGGAATCTCCAGCACGCGGCCGACGTCCCGGATCGCAGCCTTCGCTCCGAGCGTCCCGAACGTAATAATCTGGGCGACGTGGTCCTTACCGTACTTGTCGACCACGTAGTTGATGACCTCGCCCCGGCGTTCCATGCAGAAGTCCATATCGATATCGGGGAGGGACACGCGCTCAGGATTGAGGAACCGCTCGAACAAGAGCGTGTAGACGAGGGGATCGAGATCCGTGATGCGTAGCGCATAGGCGACGAGACTCCCGGCGGCAGAGCCTCGGCCTGGGCCGACTGGAATGTTGCGGGAGCGGGCAAACTTGATGATGTCCCATACGATAAGAAAGTAGCCGGCGAATCCCATCGCGCAAATGATCGACAGCTCTTCACGCAGACGCAGCTCATAAGTAGCCGGCAGAATCTGACTGGGTCTCTCCTTGAGCCGAGCCGCCAATCCGTCCAACGCCAGGCGCTCCAGATAGGTTTCTCTGGTGAATCCCTCTGGAACTTTATATTGTGGGAGATGTGTTTTGTTCAGCGCCAGTTGAAGGTCGCAGTTGTCCGCAATCCGACAGGTATTGGTGACCGCATTGGGGAACTCAATGAATGCGGCTGTGACTTCTTCCGTCGATTTCACATAGAGCTGATCTGTGTCGAACTTCATGCGATTGGGATCGCTGATCGTCTTGCCTGTTTGCAGGCACAGCATCAGTTCGTGTGGACGGAAATCTTCTTTCTTAAGATAGTGGCAATCATTCGTACCAACCAGAGGAATCTCCATTTTCTTGGCAATCTCAAGCAGACCGCTGTTCGCGACTCGTTGATGGTCCAACCCATTCGCCTGCACTTCGAGGTAGAAGTGTTCCTTCCCGAATATTTCCTGAAACTCTCCGGCCACAGCCATCGCGCCATCCATATCCTTCTGGCCGATAAGGTAGGGAATCTCGCCACTCAAGCAGCCTGATAGGGCAATCAGACCCTCGTGGTGATCTTTAAGAATTTCCTTATCCATTCGTGGCTTGTAATAGAACCCTTCAAGGTATGCTTTGCTCACTAGCTTGATCAGATTCTGATAGCCAGTTAGATTTCGAGCCAAGAGGATTAGGTGATAATAGTCGTTGTGGGCGAGACCGCTGTCTTTGGCGGCCAAGCGGCTACCAGGAGCCATGTAGGCTTCGCAGCCAATGATCGGTTTGATGCCTGCTTCTTTGGCTTTGCGGTAGAACTCGATGGCCCCGAACATGTTCCCATGGTCGGTCATTGCGACAGCCGGCTGATTGAACGATTTAATCTGCTGGATCAGCGGCTCGATTTGATTCGCGCCGTCGAGCAGACTGAATTGAGTATGGAGATGGAGATGGACAAAGGACGACGCCATGGCGGGATTCTAGGAGGGCAGGGAAGGGGAAGTCAAACGAGGAGAGGGGAGGGCAGCCCGTTGATCTCCTGTGCTCGCGAGGGAGAAGAGCGCGTCTCGGCGCACTATGCCTAAAATGTCGCCTCCGTCATCTGTAAATTTCCATGGCAGACCATTTTCTTAGTTCTAGCTCCTCGTATTCAGGAAGATTCCTCTGCAATGCCGTGGCTGACTCACGCACGAGGGGCGAGACCGTCGAGGAGCGCGTGCCGGAACCCGTTTGGATCATGAAGAATTCTTGATCATCCACTCAGAACACTTCATATTCGACTGTGGATAGTGTACTGTATCTCTGCGTGACATCGAATGCATTCTCAGTGATTTTGAACGAATGGAGTTCAGTATCGCCTTGGAACACGCCGTGATGGAAAGCTCTATGAGCAAGACATTTCAACCTATGGCAGTGTTGGTACTTGTGCTCGCTGGCATGGTGGGCTATGACTTTGACACTCATGCAGCCGAAACTGCGAATCCGACCCGTGTGGCGGAGATGAAACAGACCCACCGCGATCTCTGGCTTGGGCACATCTATTGGGTGCAGCACGCTGTATTGAGCAACTCGACGAGCAGTCCGGCGGAGCGCAATGTCGTCAAGAAGGAAGTCGACGCGAATACGAAACAGATCGCGAGTATGCTGACACCATTCTATGGTGAAGCTCGGTCGCAGAAGTTCTTGAGCCTGCTGGACATCAATATTAGCGCGGTGAGGGAATACTCGGAGGCTACCGTTGCAGGGAATAAGAGTCAGCAGGATGCTGCGTTGGCACGCTTGGCGTCCAATGCCAATGACTTCGGCACATTCTTGAGCGGAATCAATCCCTATCTGCCGGAATCCACCGTTCGGGGGCTGATTGCCGCGCATGGCGCGCACCATGTGCTCCAAATCAACCAGTACAAGAAGAAGGAATATGCGCGTCTAGATGAAACCTGGAAAATGATGCGAGAACATGTCTACGTCATTGCAGATACGATAACAGAGGCTCTGGTGAAGCAGTTCCCGGAGAGGCTTTCATGACGTGTTCGTGCCCTCGCTGATACGTCGACGTTACGGAAGAAGGCC
This sequence comes from Nitrospira sp., assembly GCA_005116775.1. Classification (GTDB taxonomy): domain Bacteria; phylum Nitrospirota; class Nitrospiria; order Nitrospirales; family Nitrospiraceae; genus Palsa-1315. The sequence goes on along the minus strand of SWDN01000003.1, from coordinate 336,492 downwards.
GAGTCGTACGCGCTTCACTTAGAATCCATGCTGAAAACGCCTCGTGATTCCGAATGAGTCGCAGGGCTGGTTATCTCAAAATCGAAACAGACCTACCGTTCCCTCTAGCATTGTCGAAGATTCCCCTCAGCAGATAATCCCGCACAACGTGAACGTAAATGGTGTGTTGCGATTTCACGGTCGGCTCACGTGAGTCCACTCGGTGTTCTGTTATTGTGAACGAACAACCTCCTTATTTCTTTCCTCTGCCTGAGTAGAGTAACTTGTCGCCAGGGCAGATCGAATTGTGACGGCAACGAAGGAGAGTCCGGACATTCTTCCTCATGCAACCTCCCAGCCTGTAGACGGGACACTCAACCGCAGCCTGACCCTCTGGAATAGCCTGACCATTGGCTTCGCCACCGTTTCACCGGTGGCGGGACTCTATGCCATCATCGGCGTGCAGACGATAGTGACGGGAGGCGGTTGGTTTGGGGCCCTGGCGCTCTGTCTGGTGATGCAGATGTTGGTGGCGACGGTCTACGCTGAGCTATCCTCTCAGATTCCGATTGCGGGGGGTGCGTACAAATGGGCACGGCAGCTCGGAGGCGCCACCACGGGAAAATATGCCGGGGTCATTTACGTCAGTTCCACGATCGCCATGCTCACCACGACTGCCTATACCGGTGGGGTGTGGCTTGCGCTGTTCTTTGGATTCGAGAGTGGAGGAGGACTCACCTTCGTCCTATGGGGCGCCATATTTTTATTGCTCTGTACGCTCCTCAATCTGGCTCACGTGAATGTGTTTAAACTGTTGATTTCACTGGGTGTCTATGCGGAAATCGTCGGGTCGTTCGGCGTGGCGCTGCTGCTGTTTTTCTTTTTCAGGCAGCATTCATTTTCAGAACTATTTCAGCATCTCGGCACGGGGACTGCGCCCAGCCAAACGGCCGCTTTCTTAGCGGCGCTCGCCGTTTCTGGTTGGGCCTTCATCGGGTTCGATGCCTGCTCTACCATTGCGGAAGAAACCCATAATCCCAAGCGGATGGTCCCGCGCGCGATCTTTTTATCTCTCTGCATGGTGGGAGGGGTGGTGCTCTTTAACTCCGCCGCTCTGACCTTGAGCTTCAATCGAGAAGCCCTGGTGCATACCAGCGCGACGTCCGATCCCGTCACACCTGTGATTGTCAGTAGCTTTGGCGCCTGGGCAGAAACGCCCTTTCTGGCGATTGTCATGGTCGCGTTCCTGGCGTGCGGGGCCTCCATGGTGCAATACACCTCGCGCATTGTGTACTCCATGGCTCGCGAGGGCAACATGCCTTCGATGTTCAGCTGGGTGACGGCCTCCAAGATTCCACGCAATGCAGTGATCTGCGTGGTGCTGTTGGCGGGGCTCGGACTGCTGTTCGGCCTGAACGATGGAGCAGTAGCCACAATAATCGCCTTCGGCACAGGCGGGCTGTACGCCATGTTCGCGATGACGACCGGGGTCGGGCTCTATACTCGGCTCACGGGCCGTTGGAACCCAGCGCTGGGTGAGTTGAAGCTAGGAGGGTGGGGATTGGCGATCAATGTAGCGGCCTTCCTCTGGTCGCTATTTGAATTTGTGAATATTGCCTGGCCTCGCGTCTACGCCGTCTCTCCCGATGCGCCCTGGTGGCAGCTCTGGGCTGTCCCGTTGGTCTTGGGCAGTATTCTAGGCGTCACGACCCTGTATGTTTTGGCAGACAAAGTCCGCAGATGCTAGCGGATCGTTCACCGTGTGCTCACCGCTTTTTCCGATTCGGCAAGTGGCCGGATCGCACCTGGCACGCCAAGACGTCGCAGATCACACGAGTAGAAATGAGGCTGGTGATTTCAGCTGCGTCGTAGGGAGGCGAGCACTCCACAATTTCCATCCCAGCGATCGGCTTGCTGTCCGCGATGATCTGAAGGAACTTCAGCACTTCGCGCGGTAAGAACCCTCCTGGTTCAGGCCAGCCGGTTCCCGGCACGAACGCGGCGTCTAAACAATCAACATCGAAACTGAGCCAGACCGCATCGACTCCGTCCCAGGCCACTTCGAGCGCTCGTTTTGCCGCAGTCTCAATCCCCATCTCCACGCAATCGGTGACGGTCATGATGGTGGTTTGGCGTTCACGCCCTGACTTCACGCCGGGCCGTGGCGCCTGCCAGCCGCCGATTCCGATCTGCACGAGGTTTTTAGATGGAACGTTCGGCATGTTGGTGGCGTGGAACCAAGGAGTGGTATGCATGCGTTCGTCGAGATCGGTCTCTTGCGTGTCCACATGCCGATCGAAGTGAATGATGCCGAGCTTCTTGCCGCCAAGGAGATTCTGAGCGACTCCACGCCTAACTCCAGACCCCGAGCCACTTCTTCCTCGTACTTCGTAGTGGGCAAAAGCGCTTCTGCCTCGACAGCATATTTCGCTTCTGGACCATAGTTGTCATGCAGGGGAACCTCGCCTCGGTATTTCCGCTCTTTAGCCAAAACATCACCTCCCTAAGTGACTACTCAACGCCACCTGTTGGAACCTAGAATCGTCCACTGTTCATGCGCCGAACCCGTTACGTTTTCGCGTACCACGCATGATTTTACGGCAAGATTCTATGAGTGTGAGGAAGGGGAAGTCAAACGATGCTGAGTTGTCTCGCATGTGCAGAAGGTATGAAAAGCCATGCCGTCATATCTCATGAGGGGGACTTCGCCGGAGTGTGCTTTCGACGGACATTCAGTATTGCGAAATGCTGGTATTTGTAAGGCGATCTGTCTGATCGATGCTTGACGGAGTGAGTGAATCGGCTGAGAATGCGAACCGCCATCTGGCCACATCCTGAAAGGAGTCCTTATGGAGAGGAAAAAGATCATTGCTGAAAGAGGGAAGAAGCCAAGGGCTTCAAGGGTTCTCATACGTAATGTGGTTCCCGATCGTCTCGATCTTCGCGATAGGGTCTATATGCCGCCGGTCGCTGTGGTTCCAGGGTTGACGGTGGTTCCAAAGACTAATATTCCTGTGCTCAATCAGAAACAGACCAATGCCTGTACAGGATTCGCCTTGGCAAGTGTCGTGTATCACTTGCAGCATACCGCGAAACGCAAGCGGCTGGATTGCTGCGTGTCCCCATTCATGATGTATTCGATGGCTCGGCGCTATGACGAGTTTCCCGGTGATCCAGACGTCGATACCGGGTCGAGTCTGCGCGGCGCCATGAAGGGTTGGTACAAGCATGGCGCCTGCTCGGATCGGCTGTGGACCTCGCAACAGATGCCGACAGACCCAGTGAAAAAATCGGCAGACGACTGGTGGCTCGATGCCGTTCAGCGCCCACTCGGGGCCTATTACCGCGTCGACACGCGGTCGGTTACGGATATGCATGTCGCACTCAACGAGATCGGCATTCTCTATGTCAGCGCGGTCTGTCACTCCGGCTGGGATGGCGAATCCTCAAACAGATCACAGGCCAAAGGCGGCTATTGGACGATTCCACACCGGAAGGCAAACCCCAGCGACGGTGGCCATGCCTTTGCGATCGTCGGCTATACCCAAGATGGATTCATCGTGCATAACTCGTGGGGGACGAAGTGGGGCACAAAAGGCCGCGCCATATTGCGGTATGAAGATTGGCTCGACCATGCGATGGATTGTTGGGTCGCGCAGCTGGGCGTGGTAACGGACCTGCATCTCACGATCGCGCAGTCGCCGACATTGCGTATGAAAGCCGGTAAAGTGCAGCTCGCTGGAGAGTCTTCCTTGCGTAGGCGGGAGATCAGCCCGTTCATCATCAACATGGAGAACAACGGACGGCTCAGCAATACGGGCGATTTTCGCACCCAGGAGTCCGACATCGATGCGCTCGTTACGCACCATCTCGGTAAGGCACGGACCGCATGGAATTTGGGAAAGAACGATCCTCTGGATATCGCCATTTACGCGCACGGAGGTCTCACCTCTGAGGATACGGCGGGAGAAACAGCGGCGAAATGGATTCCGGCATTGTATGAACAGCGAATTTTTCCGATCTTCCTGATGTGGGAAACAGACCTCTGGGCCACACTCAAGGGGCGTCTCGAAGATGTCTTAGCGGGTCAGACCCGTCCGGCCGGCGGATTCTTAGACGGCGTCAAAAGTTGGTGGAACGAACGGCTCGAAAAACTTTTGACGACACCGGGAACGGCGATCTGGAGGGAGATGAAACAGAATGCAGACGCGATTTCCAATACGGCTGAGAGTGGAGGCATGAAGCTCTATAGAGCCTGCCAGCAATCGCCGTATTTTGCCGATCTCTCCAAGGTGAGACTGCATCTTGTCGGCCACTCAGCCGGGGCAATCCTACACAGTCATGTCGTCGACCGTCTGGGGGGCCAGGGCTGGACATTCGAAAGCGTGAATTTTATGGCGCCGGCGGTGCGGGTCGATCTCTTCAATACGACCGTGGTCCCTGCCATCAAAAGCGGCAAGGTCAAGCGCTTCAATCAGTTCCATCTATCCGACGACATGGAGCAGAAAGATCCAACATGCAAGCCGATTCTCGGCTACAGCCGCTCGCTGCTCTATTTGGTATCGCAATCGTTGGAACAAGGACAGACGACGCCGATACTTGGCATGGAGAAATATTTCAACGACCACATTGGATCGAAGAATTTGCCGAACGTCTCTACCTGGGCTGCGCCAGGCAAGGAATCGACCAGCACGACGCATGGTGGATTCGACGACGACGCAGTCACCATGACGAGCGTGATTGCACTCATGAAGGGAAAATCGATCTAAGCGATGACTTGAAATTTCGTTGAACGCGCAGACTCGATGCGCGTTGGTGTGAGTGAGGATGGAGGGAGCGTATGACGATGCCAAGGATGTAGTGGATCGGTTCTTTTATTCTGGGGCTTTGTCTCTTGTTGCAGGGTTGCGCGTCAGATCTGCCATATCATCTCGCGCTGGAAACGGAGTCCGCCGTTCAGAAGCCTGGCTGTACCGTGGTGTTGAAGTCTGAGGTGGATGAGACACTGAAAGGGGATTTCGGCCCGTTGGGAGCCGGCGCCTGGACGATTCGCAATTTCCAAATCGCGCTTGAGCGCCAGCTCCATCGCACAGTACTCGCCTGTTCCCCAAAGTACACTCCACTAAACGAGGGGTCGGTCAAATGGCTTGCCTCTTACGCGTACGATGCAACAGATCCGGATCAGGACCTGCGACGATTTGACGAGTATCTGACATCGAGGAAACTTGCTCGAGAACTGATCCGAAAAGTACCGGTTGTTGCGGACGAGCGAGTGGGGGAGGTCGAAGGACTTATTGTCAGTGAGGGGCAGTGCGATCGCCGTTCACAGTGGGTCGGGAACCCTGAAACCACAGAGCAGGCATGCTCAACCAAACCCAGGCCGTTGTACAAAATCCTGTCCTATGCGAACGAGAAGGATCTGTACCAGTATAAGGACGACGATAAGGGTGATCTGACCGATCGGCTCCGCGTGAGAGTCAAGGAGGTACGAACCGAGAGGATGCGCAATGTGCACTTTTTTGTATTGGGGTATGAGATTCCCTGGGATGAAGACGATACTCTGATTCGCTATGGGGTACGGTTCTATTTCATGGATACGCTCAATATTGAGTCGAGCCTCAAAGATGAGCCGGCGATCACGAGGGAATATCTCGGCTACGAATTAGATTATGCCAACGAGGCGACGCCGCAGCCGATTCTTGCACACAGCATAAAGAGCGGTGTGCCGGACCAAGACAAAGCACAGTACGAATGCGACATCACAAATGCGAAGACCGCTGCCCTTGAGCTTTCCAACACTCGGAGCATGCTCTATTGGACCGGCTATCCCTTTGCCGTGGCCATCGGCGTCAAGAATGCCGTCTTCGAATTGGCCAAGATGCCCTTCAGTACCGTTGCCGGATTGCTGTTTGGCCGGGACAACCCCCTCTACTACCCTGCGAAAAGTATTCGAATGGTATGGAATGCGCTTGAAGTGGAGATCGGACATAAGCCCTCGTATTATTTTTTACTGGGCCTGGTGAACCTCATCAGCGAAGTGCCGTTTGTCGGCCAGGCCTTTCAGTTCAATACCGGCCCCAAGTACATGGATTGGGATTTTGCGCCAGAGCCTGACCGTGTCTGCGAAAAGATTTTTCTGTCACGGGGAATCTATGGCGGTGATAAATGGGGACAAGACACGGGGCTGTGGGCGGCATGGGCCAGAGCGGCGTACCCGGACTACGACATTTATAGTCCTCCCTATCGCCATGGGACAATCACCGATGTACTGTGGTCGATGCTCAATCTCTCGCATGGACCTGGGTATAACGAGGCGGAGTACATCATGCGTCACGCAGGGCAGGGCGATCGGCTCTACCTCTCCGGTCACAGCGGCGGCGTGCAACGGAGCGCCAGCGCCTCACGAATCCTCGCAAACCACGGGTACTCCGTGCAGAAAGTGCTAGGGGTGGCCGGCCCTAATGTCGGCCAGGCCTACGTGGATCAACGCTTCCCCAATGCCTTTCATATTTTTCTGAATACAGACAGCGGTGGTGCCGACGACATCGTCTCAAAAATCGGGATCGTTGCCGGCACCTATGCGGGAGCGTTAGATACGCTCATATTAGGTCCACCAAAATATCTCTTCGGCGGCCTCGCGGGCCTGTTCAACGATCACGCGCAGCTATGGTTCTACGATGTGTTCGATCATCTGGGTTCCCGTAACGCGACGATCTCTCAAATCGCAGGGAAGGTCTCGACCCTCCATCAAACACCGTTCAGACAGTCTCTCGCCGAACCGATCGTCTTCGACGTCTATGTGCGAAGCGAGTTTTCCACCGCATTCCGTCAGGATCTAGAACGGCCCAGCACTGAAATGGGGTTTGTGAAAGCCCTCTCGAATGAATGGTTCGATCTCGACTACTGGGTACTGCCGGGCAAGAAAAAAGAGGGAGACAAAAAAGACTCTGAGATTCATGACCAAAAACAGTACGAGGAAGAACGAAAAAGCCCGATTCCCTGGCGAAGATTGGGACACTAACGGGCACCGGTCGTCCTTTTGCTCGCGGAACGCGCACGACAAGAATGTGCGCATTCTGCGAGCAAAAATGGCGCCTGGCTGCTCCCCAGCCCCTCCCCCCCTTCCGAGGTAACTCCTTCAGGTCTTTTGCAGAGGCAACGCACTGGATAGGCTTTCTCATACGACATGGGTTATGCCGTAACACAGTAGCCAGTGTTGTGGCGCCACGCAGTGCGGGTGTCCAGGAGAGGTCGAAGGAGGGCCACGCCATGGTTTCTCGCCAGATAAAAATCGGAGACTCTCGGGCTCATGAGCGTGTCACGCTTCGGTGTTCCATCGCCCTTGCGCGGGGTCTGCGGGTGGGTGAGGGCTGGACTCTTGACATGTCGGAGTGTGGCTGTTTAGTGGAAAGTTCCCTGCCAGTCAAAGTCGGCGATAACCTTCAGGTGCGGCTCCTTTTTCATGGATCCGAGCCGTCCATGCGTGTGTCTCTGGCCGTGGTGCGCTGGGTTCAAGGTTTTCGATTTGGTATCCAGTTTATTGGGATAGAAGAACAAGCTCGCGCTCGCCTCAACCGTTATCTTCTTCTCTTGGGAGGGGATCCATGGTCTAGAACGTTCGACTAGTGCAGGGTGAGGGTATGGGTAAGTAAACTGAGATACACTCCTCCCATCGCAGGAGAAATCTTTCTGGCAAATGGGGGTACGATCAGGCTGCTCTGTCTGCAGGAAGAGATTCGTTATCTTCTGCTTCGATGTTCTGCTGCCGTTCACATTGTTCGAGTTCGCGGATGTGTCGATCCCGCGCGCTCGCCTGAAGCTCGGCTTCTTGAAGGGCGGCCGCTGGGTTTTCGATGGCCTGTAGTTTCGAAGTGGCCTCTCTCAGCTCATGCCGAGCCTTTTCCAGCATTTGCTCTTTGAGACGCATCATGGCGGTCACGTCGGCGAGTAATTGCGCACTCTTGCCGGCGGAAACGTGCCGCAATAGCCATCCGACTACACCGCCGATCCCAGCCGCAATAATCAGGCACCCCAGCATTTGGTTGATGTACGCGCTCATAGGTCTGGCTGTCCTTTCAGTCGAAGTTCAATGCGCCGGTTGCGCTGGAGGCCGACCCGATTCTCTGCCGCTGACAGAGGTCGTGAGGCACCGTAGCCGACAGCGGTGATCTGGTTGGTTAGGCCGTGCTTGGTAAAGTAGCGCCGCACGGCGTCAGCACGGCGCTGGCTCAGTTGAAGATTATATTCCGGCTCGCCATATTTATCCGTATGCCCTCCGATCTCAATGGCTATGCGAGGGGATTGACGGAGTTCGGTAATGAGCTGATCCAGCACGACAAGGCTGTTGAGGGTCATTGTGGTGCTTTTTGATTCGAACTCAATGGACGAACGGGAGAGGACCTTACTCACCTTCTTTTGAAGCGAGTCAGGAGAGGGCGCACTCACTGATGAAGTTGCTGGTGAAGCCTTTGGGGCTAGGGCCATCGCAAGGGGAGCGGTCTTATGGGATGAGGCAGGAGGCATGGAAGCTGTGGGGGTGTGGGCCACGGTCTGCGAAGGCGTCTTCGGAGTGAGAATCTTTTGAGACAGTCCTGCAGTGGAAGACGCATGTGGCGATGAAGATGCCACCAGTACAGGAGGCTTGGAGGAGGGCGCTTTCTGGGATGGGGTGGTCGAAGAGGGAGTCTTCGCGGAGCGGCCCGTCGTGAATTTCCCTGCCAGAATACGATCTTCCAGTTCCAGCCCTGTCTGTGTGAGGGCGGCAATATCTTGTAGCACGGCTGCCTTGGTACGGAGACCTTCCACCTGACCGCTGACGACGATCGTGCGGCCATCGATGATGATTGCGCCTCGTTCCGCCATGTGGTTCAAGACAGGGAGGATCTGAGCGATATTGTCTGCCCAAGCGGCAGGTCCCACTCTTGGGTCCACCGTCAACTCATCGATAACGTTCCCTGGCGTGGTTCCGTAGAGCTCTTGGGCTTGCAACAGAATGGCAGTCTTTATCGATTCACTGGGAAGCGAACCGCGAAGAATGAGTGTTCCATATTCGACGCGCGCATGAAAATTGGCCGGTGTAGCTGGCCCAGATGCCGGTGCAGTAGAGACGTGGCGTGGAAGACAGAGCAAGGCCAACAGGCCGAGCGCAACAATTCCAGATGCTAAAATCGCAACACTCTTCATGCGTTACCCACTTGGCCACCTAGGCTGATGCCGCCTCAGTAAAACCTAGCAGAAAAGTGGGAAAAGTGTGCCGAGAGCCAGTTCTTTCCGGTAAAAATCTTCCCAGTCTGTGGAACTTTGGCAGCTCATCGAGTGGCATTGATGCTTTTCAGGAGTCTGTCTGAAGTTTTTTAGTAAGACGAGCGGGTATGGCCAGGTGCAATGCGCAGGTTAGAATATCTATCCCATTAAATATATTGACAAATACTCATTTGACTGGATGCAGATGGTTTATCGGTGTTATTCCATTCCGATAAAAATGACAATGTCTGGTATGCTGCGATGGCATTCCTTTTCAGATAAATAGCTCCACAGCTTCAATGAGTTGTGTTGATAAGGTCATAAATTACTTTCCATCATGGTCGTCAGTCTTCAATGTATGAAAGAGCCCACCTCAATAGGTGATTGCGACAGGAATCAGGCGGAAAGTGTACGATATGCTCAGAGCGGTCTGCGTCAGAGTTTCTGGCCGTACTTCTGCTCGTGCAGTCGTTTGGCCTCATTAACCCAGTTGTCGCGCTTGATCCGGTCCGGGGCGGTGTAGAGCTTCTTTGCAACCTTGTCGATGTCCTCTGGCTTCCAGTTCGCAATCTGGGAAAAGCAATACAGCCCCATCTTATTCAGGGTACGCGCAAAGACGGGACCGATCCCATGAATCTGACTCAGGTCGTCTTTCGGTCTCTCTTTCGCCGGATGTGTCTGCTCGACCAATAGACTGAGCTGGCCCCCACTCTGACGAGGCTTCTGGAGAGGAGGCACGGCTCCTCCATCGGTCTTCATACGGAGAGCAGCTTGCATTTCGACCGCGCGTTTGCGGAGGCGGTCCATTTCTCTCTGCTTGTCGTCTCCTGCCGATAGAAGTTGATGCTCAAGGTCTTGTCGGTGCGCGTCGAGTTCTTGAATACGACGCTGTAGATCGTCGATCTGTTTCGCTTGCTCATTGAGGAGCTGCTTGTCAAATCCCATCTGGGCATGGAGCTGGTCTTGCGCGGCGAGCTGCTCTTGCAACGCGGCAATGTGGTCATCGCGGTATTTAGTCGTATGCGCCTGTGTTGATGCCCACGGTTGTCGTGTTTCCTCGTGCTCAGGAAGCCGTTGGGCGAGGGGCTCCAGCTCGCCGATGCGCCGGTCTCGCTCGATCAGTTGGTCGTTGAGTTGGTGTAGCGCGGTTCGATGCTCTGCGTCTCGATCGCTGAGTTGCACTTCCAACCAATGGACTCGTCCTTGGGCTGCTTCGAGCTCCTCCACGCGCGCGCGCAGCCGAGTCACTTCCGTGAAGGTTGCATCCAATTCAGCAAGGCGTCCCTGAAGAGCCAGTCGTTCTTGCTCATTCGATTCGAGTGTCTGTTTGAGCGTCTGGTTTGTGAGATGAAGTTGCCGGCTTTCCTCCGACTGTGCGACGGCTGCTGCGTCAGGCTCACTCACCTGCCGATCTCCTGCGGCCGCTCGTGTCTCTAGCGCGATCACTTGCTGTGTGCGACGGGCCAATTCCTCTTGAAGCGCTTCAATGCGGTTGTGTCTCGATGCAAGTTCTTGCGCGGCGGCTTGACCGACCTCTTCGGTTTCGATGACCTTGTTTTCGAGCATGTGTATCTCGGAGGCTTGGATGTGCAGTTGATGCTGGACTTTCTCCAGTGTCTGTTCTTTGAGGCGCAGCATGGCGGTGAGGTCCATCGACTGTTGGGTCAGTCGGCCGGCTGCGAGCTGACGTAGGAGCCAACCGACTGTGACTCCGATTCCAGCCGCGATGATGAGGCATCCCAGCATTTGCCCGATGAGCAGAGTCATAGATCGCTCGCTCCTTTCACGCGTAATTCGATACGACGGTTATGTTGGAGACCGGTTCGTGTTTGTGCCGCCGACAGTGGTCGGGATGCGCCGTAGCCAACGGCAGTAAACTGATTAGTCAGGCCATGGCTGGTGAAGTATTGCCGCACGGCTTCTGCGCGGCGGCGGCTGAGTTGAAGGTTATAACCTGGATCGCCGTATTTGTCCGTATGTCCGGCGATCTCGATCGTGGCGTGTGGGGCATGACGCAACTGCGCGACCAGCTGGTCCAACGTGGCGCGACTGTGTAGAGTCATCGCGGTGGTATTCGATTCGAACTCGATGGAGGCGTGCGAAAGAATATCATTCAATTTCTTCTGTAACGAGGGGGAAGGTGACGAAGGTAATCCCGCCAACACATGATCTTCCAATTGGAGCCCTGTCTGCGCAAGTGGGGCAATCTCTCGCAGGAGAGCGGCTTTGGCCTGATTGCTGTCGACACGGCCGCTGACGACGATCGTGCGGCCGTCGATAATAACGGAGCCTCGTTCCACCATGTGTCCCAAGATGGGAAGGATTTGAGGAACGTTGTCGGCCCACGCAGCAGACCCCACGTTCGTGTCTATGACCAGTTCATCGACAACGAGGCCCGGCGCTTTTCCGTAGAGTTCTTTCGCGCGCTGAAGGATTGCGGTCTTGTCGCGTTCATTGGGAAGCGAGCCGCGGAGAGTCAGAATTCCTCGTTCGACATGCGCATGAAAGTTTGCAGGAGTGAGAGGTCTCGATGCTGCCGATGTTGGAAGATGGCGTGGAATGCAGATTGCGGCAAGGAGGGTCAGTGCGACAGCGCCTGCGCCTAGAATCGCTCTGCGCATCATAAACCAGTTCTCGTGGGGAGTTGGCTGATCGACCTGTGTGACCCTACCATACTGCGTAGGGTCATGCCAGATAGGATTTGGGGGTTTTGCCCAAATAGTTAGAAGTGGGTAGCCATAGGATTTTCAAGGTGAGGAGCATCGATATCCCTCTTGTAAGGCAAGTATCCATTTGCTATCCTTCGCCGCGCCTTCCAAGTCACGTCACATCAATTGAACGTTTTCCAAGGAGTCATCTATGGCCGGCATCAAGCGGGCATTAATCAGCGTGTCGGAGAAGACCGGTGTAGTAGAGATGGCGAAAGGGCTTGAAGCCTTGGGGGCCGAGATCCTTTCGACTGGAGGAACCGCGAAAGCCCTGCGAGATGCTGGCGTCACGGTCACAGATGTTGCGGCCTACACTGGTTCACCGGAAATTCTCGATGGCCGTGTCAAAACGCTGCATCCCAAGATTCATGGCGGCTTACTCGGTCGTCGTTCGTTGCCGGCCCATGTCGAGCAGATGCAGCAGCAGGGGATTGGGCCTATCGACGTCGTCGTGGTCAATCTCTATCCATTCGAAGCGACAATTGCGAAGCCCCACTGCGCCTTTGAAGAAGCCATTGAGAATATCGATATCGGCGGGCCGTCGATGCTGCGTTCTGCCGCCAAAAATCACGAAGATGTGTTGGTGGTCGTCGATCCGACTGATTACCAGCGCGTACTCGATGCGGCGAAAGACGGGACGGTATCACGCGAGTTGCGTCGTGAGCTGGCCATGAAGGTCTTCCAACACACAGCGCGATACGACAGTCTGATTGCCGGATATCTTGAGCAGCAGGTACAGGGCGGTGACGTGAAGTTTCCAAAAATATTGTCCTTGCAGTTCGAGCGGGCGGAGATGCTTCGTTATGGAGAGAATCCGCATCAGCAGGGGGCCTTCTATCGTGAGCTGCATTCGACTGAGCCGTCGGTCTCTCGCGGAAAGATCCTGCACGGCAAGGCGATGTCATATAACAATTTTCTTGATGCCAATTCGGCATTGGAACTGGCGAAAGAGTACAGTGAAATTGCCGTCGCCATTATTAAGCACAACAATCCCTGCGGTGTGGCATTGGGTTCGACGCCCGTTGAGGCTTATGTAAAGGCTCGGGAGACCGACCCTATCTCGGCGTTCGGTGGCGTGATTGCCTTCAACCGTCCGGTGGACTTGGTTGCGGCGAAGGAAATCACGTCCACATTTGTCGAAGTGGTCATTGCGCCTGGCTTTGCAGAGGATGCGCTGGCAGAATTGAGACGCAAGAAAGACCTGCGTTTACTTGATGTCGGACCTCTCACCAAGGGAAAGCAGGAAGGCTTCGATCTCAAGAAATTAGTTGGCGGTTTGATCGTCCAGGATCGGGATCTCGGCGTCTTGACCGATCTGAGAGCGCTCAACGTCCCGACCGTGCGCAAACCGACGGACGAGGAATATGCGGCCTGCGCCTTTGCCTGGAAGATCTGCAAACATGTGAAGTCGAATGCCATTATTTATGCGAAGCCAGGGCAGACGGTGGGAATTGGCGCAGGCCAGATGAGCCGAGTCGATTCGGTGAAACTCGCAGCGATGAAAGCTCAGATGCCGATCAAGGGTTGTGTAATGGCATCAGACGCATTCTTTCCGTTCCGAGATGGATTGGATGCCGCTGTTCAAGCAGGAATCACCACAGTGATTCAGCCTGGCGGTTCGATTCGTGATGCTGAAATCATCAAAGCCTGTGATGAGCAGGGGGTGGCGATGATTATGACGGGCATGCGCCACTTCCGACACTAGTCAGTGTGATGAGCGATCAGTGATGCGTGATCAGTTCGTCGAGAAAGTTTTCGCAGCGAGCGTTTGCCTCTCTGTCTTTCTCTCCAATTCGTCATTCATCACTCATCACCTATCACAAGTGGATTGAGATGAAAATTCTTGTTGTGGGCAGTGGTGGACGTGAGCACGCGATCGTATGGAAGCTTGCGCAAAGTCCCCGTACGCCGACCCTGTATTGTGCGCCTGGTAATGCAGGAATCGAGTCGCTTGCAGCATGCGTCCCGATTAAAGCCGACGATATTGCCGGACTCAAAGCCTTTGTGCTGTCGGAACAGATCGATCTGACAGTCGTGGGACCAGAAGCCTCGCTTGCCTTGGGCATTGTCGACGAATTTCGAAAATCACACCTCAGAATATTCGGACCGAGCAAGGGGGCTGCGCGCATTGAAGCCAGCAAGGTCTTTTCCAAAGAGATCATGGCCAGTGCGAAGATTCTCACGGCGAAGTCGCAAAGCTTCGAACGGGTCGAGCTGGCGTTGGCCTATCTCGATCACCATGAGTTGCCCGTGGTGGTGAAGGCCGATGGACTGGCTCAGGGAAAGGGTGTAGTGGTTGCGACGACCCGTGAAGAGGCGAAACAAGCCGTTCGTGACTCAATGGAGCATGGGATATTTGGTCAGGCTGGTCAGCGCGTATTGATCGAGCAGTTCCTTGACGGGGAGGAGCTGACGATCATGGCGTTCACAGATGGTCTGACTGTCGTACCGATGCTGCCGGCGCAAGACCATAAACGAGTCGGGGATGGCGATACGGGGCCGAACACCGGGGGCATGGGGGCATACTGTCCTGCGCCGATCGGCACTGCGGCCCTCCGCGAGCAGGTCACCAAAGATGTCCTCTATCCTGCCGTCGAAGCCCTGTCTCGCATGGGTTGTCCATTCCAAGGTGTGTTGTATGCCGGACTGATGATCGTGAATGGGATGCCCTATGTCTTGGAGTTCAATGCAAGGATGGGGGATCCGGAAACACAGGTTGTCCTCCCGTTGCTCAAGACCGATTTGTTGGATGTCGTGGAAGCGGTAGTCGAGCATCGGCTCGATCAACTGACCGTGAACTGGCATGATGAAATAGCCGTGTGTGTCGTGATGACTTCCGAAGGCTATCCCGGTGTCTATCAGACCGGCCGAGCGATTCATGGACTACCGGCCATGACCGATACGACGACGCTGGTATTTCATGCCGGCACGACGCGAGTCGGCAATGAGGTGGTAACGGCCGGGGGACGGGTATTGGGAATTACGGGACGTGGAAAGACTCTTGAAGCTGCACAGGCAGAAGCCTATCGGGCGACTCAGTCGATAGTGTTTGACGGCGCACACTATCGGACAGATATTGCCCATCGCGCGTTCTCACGCCATGTGCAGCACTAAGGGGGGAAGCTGATGGTTCTTGCCATTTAGTCTGTTTCTCGATGAAGAGAGTCGACGAGAGCGATCATGTCGTTTACATTGAAAGGAGAATGCCGATGACTCGAACAGTGATGGTGCGTAACTTTGTCGCGGTGGCCGCCATAACGCTTGTCTCGGTTGGTCTGTCCGGGTGCGATTACTGGCCACCGGCGCTTCAAACGCAGATCGAGCAGCTCCAGTCCGAACTCCAGAGCGCAACAGCGGAAAAGGCTCAATTACAGAATCAACTGACGTCCATCGCGAAGGTGAAAGACGATTTGCAGGCGCAAGTGACCGATCTTTCCAGAGCGAATCAAGATAAGTCGACCATGATTACCAGTTTGCAAAACGGGTTGGCTGCGGCGCAGGGGCGATTGGCGAAGTCGGCGAAAGTGGCCTCGCCGAAGGCTAGCGCAGGTAAACCATCGGCAAAGGTCACGCCGAAGGCGCCGGCCAAGAAGAAACCACAGGCCAAAGCGGCAAAGCGTTAAGACGGCTCATCTCCGACGGTTACTTGGCGGTAGAAGATGCTGGTGTGGTCGTCGTCGTGGTGCTCGATGTGCTTGAGGATGTGCCCGACGGCGTACTTGCTGGAACAGCGGGTGGGGCTACAGCTGGAGTCGCTGATGCTGTGGATGTTGGTTGGCCAGGCGCGGGTGACGCAGCCTCTTTCTTTTCCCCAGCCTTAGAGACAGGCGCATCACTGTCTGCGGATGGTTTCATTTTGTCGGAATAGTCGGTGACATACCATCCGCTGCCTTTGAACATAATGGCAGGCGAGGAGATAAGCCGCTGCACCGTCTTTCCGCATTGCGGGCACGCAGTAAGGGCGTCGTCCTTCATGCTTTGCTTGACCTCGAATTTATCCGGGCAGCTTTCACATTGATATTCGTAGATGGGCACGTATCGCGTCCTCCTGTTAGGTCAGTTGCCTGAATGCAGTATCGAGGCGGTCCATTCCACGAAGGATCGTTTCCATGCTGGTTGCATAGGACAGCCGAATGTGGTGCGCGCTTCCGAACGGCTCACCTGGAACCACGGCAACCTGGAATTCCTGCAATAAATAGTTCGCAAGGTCAGTTGGCGTGGCGATCGTTCCCTTTGGACCCTGCCGTCCAAGAAGCTCGCTCACATTGGGGAACGCATAAAACGCCCCGGTGGGTTTGCTGCAGTGCACGCCAGGCATCGCGTTTAAGCGTTCGATCATACAGCGCCGTCGCCGGTCAAACTCCATGACCATTGTCTGGGTAAACGCGCCACCATGGCGAAGGGCCGCAACCGCCGCTTTTTGTGAAATCGAACAAGGGTTGGATGTGCTTTGGCTTTGAATATTCGCCATGGCAGTCAATAGATCTTTGGGGCCGGCCGCATAGCCAATCCTCCAGCCGGTCATCGCGTAGGCTTTAGATACACCGTTGATGATCACGGTACGGGCAGCGACCTCGGGACCCAATGAGGCAATGCTCGTGTGAGTTGCCCCGTCGTATAGAATTTTTTCATAAATCTCGTCGGAAATAAGAAGCAAATCACGACGGAGTGCCAGTTCGGCAAGGCGTTCGAGGGTCCCTCGATCGTAGGTTGCCCCCGTTGGATTACAGGGACTGTTGACGACAATCGCCTTGGTGCGCGGGGTGACGAGCCGTTCTAATTCCTGGGCATCGATGGCATACCCCTCGTCTTCGCGGGTCGGGAAGAGCACGGGTGTGGCGTCGTTCAGCAGAGTTTGGTCAGCATAGGAGACCCAAAAGGGAACGGGAATGATGACTTCATCACCCGCTTCGAGGAGTGCTTCAGCCAGGTTGTACAGTGAGTGTTTGGCGCCGCATGAAACCAGCACTTGGGACTTCTCGTACCGCACCCCTTGGTCCGTCTGCAACTTGTCGATAATGGCTTGGCGCAATTCATCGATGCCGGATGACGGTGTGTATTTTGTAAAGCCTGCGCGAATAGCGGCTTCTGCAGCGGCTTTGACTGGATCAGGGGTGTCGAAGTCCGGTTCTCCCGACGAGAAGTCGGCGACGTCGATTCCGCGCGCCGCCATGGCCTTTGCCGTTGCGGCCATGGCCAGAGTGGGAGAGGGAGTGATTCGCCCAGCTCGTGCAGCAAGCTTCATGTTTTCAAACTCCTGATCCGTGCTTGTAGTTGGCGCGCGACTTCAGGGTGCAGAAATGCCGTCAGCGCGCCACCGTGGGTCGCCACATCTTTAATAATGGTGGAGGATAAATACGAATATTCTTCGCTGGGCATCAGGAACACGGTTTCAACCTGTTTGGCAATCTTGCGATTCATAAGGGCCATCTGAAATTCATGTTCGAAATCCGAGATCGCACGCAGGCCACGGATAATCGCGTCGCCGCCATATCGCTGGACATAATCCACGAGTAAACCGTCGAAGTGGGTCACTTCAACCTGTTTCATCTCGTTCATCACAATTCGAATCATGTCTAATCGTTCGGTCAGGGTGAAGAGTGGATGTTTCGAAGGGTTGGGCGCCACGGCGACGACCACTTTATCGAATACGCGCAAACTTCGGGTGATGATGTCGGTATGTCCGTGAGTAATGGGATCGAATGTTCCAGGATAGATACCGATCTTCATGATGCGGGTGATGCCTCTGTAGTTACGGCGAATAGATGGAGTGTCGTATCGCCATACCGATATCGCCGTACAATCGTGGCATGGTCAATTGTTGCAGGTAATTCGGTGCGCGAGTCCTGTTCGAAAACCACAGAAGCATGTTCCGACAACAGCCCAGGCCTCCAGGAACGGATCATGACAGGTAATTCATCCAGCGCTGCATACGGCGGGTCTGCAAACAGGATGTCGTAGGAAGCACCCCACCAGTCTTCTCGCTCGAGGAAATCTGCTGTCTTTACCGCATGAACTCGCGCTCGGTCGAGAAGCTGGCAGGTCCGTAAATTTTTCTGTAACAGGTGCACGGCCATAGGATCTGATTCGACAAAGGTAACCGTTGAAGCTCCACGACTCAGCGCTTCGATTCCGACGGCGCCGGTTCCTGCATACAAATCGAGGAAGCGGCATTCTGACACTTGGGTCCCAAGAATTGAAAAAAGTGCCGCGCGAACCTTATCGGATGTAGGACGCAGGACAGTCCCCTGAGGCCCACACAAACGGCGACCTCGGTGGGATCCGGCAATAACACGCATACATTCAGATGAGAGCCATGTTCGGAACGTCAGAACTCTAACACAGCGTTTTTGAAGGGGTCAAGGCAAGTCTAGCTGAATGGAAAGGTGGAATTGGAGTGAAGTGAGGGGATGGGTCAATAGGAAAGGAAGTATTTTGACGACCTTGGAACCTGGGGCTATAATGACGCTCGATGTTCCGGTGATGGCTGAGGCGAACGACCGAAGAGCAGTGCGGTTATGTCGATCAATTGCGGCGATCGAGTGGATCGGTCGGCATGGAAATAAGTCGAGATGGACTTAGGGTGTCGACACGGTTTGAGCCTTGCGCGCCGCCAAACTCTTTTGCCGATTATTTGAAATAGTACGATCGATAATGGCGCCGCAATTGATACATTTCCACGCGTAGAAAATTAAGAAGAAGTCTGAGAACCGTTCGAGCATCATGAGGCCTTTACACTTCGGACATTCCATCGAATCCTCCAAGGTTATTGTGCACTGCTGCAGTCGGTCCAAAGCAATTACCGCACCAATTTGTCGCTATACGTAATTTCAACAGTTTAGGCGATACGTATTTGTTACCAAGTGGGCATTGACGGGGTGATCGCTAGCACAAAAACGTTCGGAGTGGCAGTTTTTGTCCGAGGATGATGAATGGCGCATAATAAAAAGGGAGGACAGGGCATTGCCCAATGGCCTGAAACAGAACGGCCACGTGAACGGCTACTGTCTCAAGGGCCACAGACACTCACCAATGCCCAGCTTCTCGCCATTCTTCTTCAAGTCGGTCGTCAGGGATCTTCAGCGGTGCAAGTTGGAATAGAAATATTGGATCGACTTGGGGGTGTGGCGGGACTGGCTCAATGTGGAATTGAAGAGCTCTGCACAGTCCCAGGCGTAGGAGAAGCGAAAGCAGCTCAATTAAAAGCGGCCATTGAATTAGGGAAACGCGCCCTTGCTGGTCCACTGACAAAAGGAACAAGAATCACTTCCAGTCGCGATCTCTTTACCCATTACCATCCGATCTTACGCGACCTGCGTCACGAGATCTTCAAAGTTATTTTATTGGACGCCAAGCATGCCATTATGCGCGATGCAACAGTATCTGAAGGCAGCTTGACCCTCAGCATCGTGCATCCACGCGAAGTCTTTACCCTTGCAGTAAAGGAATCAGCGGCAGCGGTCATCTTTCTCCACAACCATCCCAGTGGCGACCCAACGCCAAGCCAGGAGGATCGTGTCTTAACAACGCGATTGGTATCGGCAGGGGAGCTGCTGGGCATTCGCGTTCTTGACCATCTTGTCGTCGGCGATGGACGTTATGTCAGTTTTGCCGATCAAGGCTGGTTGGCAAACCCTGGCGTCGACGCGTGATTGAAAGGGGAGTTGCCGTGATGTAACCACTATTTCATTTCTGGAAGATTCTGGTAGTCTTCCAGCCTTTTTGAGGAGGACCCTATGAACGAGCCACACAGGGAATCACTCAGGAATGTCATGTTGATCTCCAGTGCCGGTGCCGGAAAGACTTCTTTGGCAGAGGCGATGCTCTTTGCCACCGGCGCTGTTCCCCACCTCGGGTCGGTCGCGCAAGGCACGACCGTCTCGGACTTTGAGCCGGAAGAGTTGCACCGGCGCAGTTCCGTCAGTACCAGTCTCCTCCGTTGTTCCTGGAATCACACCACCATCAATCTCGTCGATCCCCCCGGCGCGCTGAGCCTGCTCGGAGAGACGGTTATGGCCTTGCGAGCGGTGGACGCTGTGATTCTGGTGGTGAATGCCTCGTCTGGGGTCCGAAGCGAACTTCTCAGAATCTGGGCTCGCGTGACAACGCTTAGTTTGCCCTGCCTGCTGTTCGTCAACGATTTGGATAAAGACGACGCCTCGCTCGACGAGGCTGTTGCGATCTGTCAGCGCGAGCTTGGCATCATGCCATTGCCGATGTCATCGCCTTATCGAACCGGCGCTCAGCTCAACGGTGTGTTGGACCTTGCCCAACAATGCCTCATCGCTTCGCGCAAGGAGAGCCCCACGATTCAGCAATTGCCGATACCAGAACATGAACAGGCGGTGGCGGAGGAGGCGCAGAAACGCCTTCAAGAAGGAATAGCCGAACATGATGATCGATTGTTGGAACAGTATCTTTCTGTGGGTGAACTGACGCAGGAGGATATGATGAAGGGTTTGCGGCTTGGTGTCCAAGCCGGGACGATGGTCCCGCTCTACAGCGGGTCTGCGATTGAAAATATCGGGATCGTTCCGCTCCTGAATGCCATCGTCGATCTGTTGCCATCACCGATGGAGCGGGCGACGACGGCTCCCTTGACAGGACTGCATCCTGATACAGGTGAACGTATCACACGCCGCACCCTTCACGAAGACCCGTTTTCAGGGGTTGTTTTCAAGACACTCATCGATCCATTTGTCGGACGACTGTCCTTTCTGCGGATCTTGTCGGGGGTTCTGCACGCCGACTCGACAGTGTTCAACAGTTCTCGTGGCACCAAAGAGAAGAGCGGACATCTATATGCCGTGTTGGGAAAGAAACATACCGCTCTGCCTTCGGCCGGAGCGGGGGATATTGTGGCGATTGGGAAATTGAAAGACACCCAAACCGGCGATACGCTGTGCGATGAACAGACTCCCATCTGTTATCCAAAGCCGGCGCTCCCTCGGCCTGTGCTGTCCTTTGCGATCGAGCCAAAAGCCAACGCCGATATCGAAAAAATCAGTCTCGGTCTGCATAAGTTGATTGAGGAAGATCCGACACTCGAGTTTTCACGGCATGCCGACACGAAAGAAATGGTTCTCAGTGGAATGAGCCAGTGGCATATCGATCTCGCGCTTGAAAAATTGCGCCGTAAGTATGGCGCCGAAGTGGTGCTGCATATGCCGAAGATTCCCTACCGTGAAACCATTCGCGCCACGTCACAGGCGCAGGGGAAATATAAGAAGCAAACCGGCGGACATGGGCAATATGGAGATTGTTGGCTGGAACTCGCCCCTCTGCCGCGCGGAGAAGGCTTCCACTTCGAGAACAAGGTAGTTGGCGGAGCCATTCCACGCAACTTTATTCCTGCGGTGGAGAAGGGGGTCGTCGAAGCCATGCATCACGGGAGTTTGGCAGGATTTCCTGTCGTCGATTGCCGGGTTGCCGTGTACGATGGGTCGTACCACTCAGTCGATTCATCTGAGATGGCCTTCAAGGTCGCGGCGTCGATGGGGTTCAAAAAAGCCTTGGAGACGGCTCATCCCGTCCTATTGGAGCCGATCATGACGGTAGAGGTTGATGCGCCAGCGGATCATATCGGAGGCGTCATCGGGGACCTGAATGCGCGCAGAGGACGGATTCTCCATGTGGAGGCCAAAGATCACACGGAACAGATTACGGTGCTTGTGCCATTGGCGGAGCTGCTGACCTATGCCACGACGCTAAACTCGCTCACGGCAGGACGCGGCAGTTATACGATGGAGTTCGCGAGATATGATGAGGTGCCGCGCGAGCTGGCGGTTCGAATCATCGACACGCATAAGGTGGAGATGCATGCGGCAGCGCATTAACCGTTCATATGGTTCATCTGGTTTTTTGGTTTGTCTTGTTCAGTTGGCTCAACTGGATAGTTTGTCCAACCTAAAAACCAGACAAGCAAAATAGACCAAACAAACCGGGTTAGTCCGTTGGTTTGAGCACCACGTAGAACGCGCGGCTTTCTCTGAGTATACGGAGCAGGACAGTTTCCCCTCGCCGGACTTTTGAAAGCGCGCTGCTGAATTCTCCAATCGATCCCACATCGACCCGGTTCACTTCCTTGATAAGATCGCCTTCGTGAAGGCCTTCAGATTGGGCCAGACTTCCGGGCTCCACTTTGCTGATGAGCACGCCACGATTATCCCTCAACTTGAATTTAGCGGCGAGAGACGGCGTGAGATCTTGCACATCGAGTCCCAACTTGACTTCAGTGCGTGCCTGAGGAAGCGCGGCGATGACGGTATGGTCTCGACGTTCGATGAGGGCGACGTCCAGCACCAGGCGCTGTTGATCACGGACGATTTCAACCTGTATGGTCGAGCCTGGGAGCAATCCTGCCACGACGCGAGACAGCCGGTTGGGCGTATCGATTACCGTGCCATCGATACGGGTCAGAATGTCGCCTGGTTTAATACCGGCTTCGGCAGCCGGGTCCTTCTCGAACACTTCGTTGACCAGCACCCCGTCACCCTCATTGACTCCGAACTTGCGTGCCAATTCCGAGGTGAGCGGCTGAATCCCGACACCTAGCCAGCCTCTCGTCACTCGCCCCTGCGTCAACAATTGCTGAACCACCTGCTTGGCCATATTGGAGGGGATAGCAAAACCGATTCCTTGGGCGAAGTTAATAATAGCGGTGTTGATGCCGATGACCTCACCACGAAGATTGAAGAGAGGACCGCCAGAGTTGCCGGGATTGATCGACGCATCCGTTGAAATTTTCATAGCGCGAGAGATTGATGTTCTCCCGGCCGATCCCGCTCACGACACCGAGCGTGACTGTTCGATCGAGTCCGAAGGGGCTTCCTACCGCGAGTACCCATTGGCCGACGCGCACGGAGGAGGAATCCCCAAACTTTGCGCTCGGGAGGGGATGGTCAGCGGTAACTTTGAGCACCGCTAAGTCTGTGTCCAGATCCTTGCCGACAACCTGCCCAATCAACTTGGATTTATCGGAGAAGCGAACCTCCATTTCCATGGCGTCGCCGATGACATGGTTGTTTGTGATGATGTATCCGTCGGGATCGATAATGACGCCGGATCCTGACCCTAACACATTGGGCATCCGCTCTTGAGACGGTTCGCGCCCTCTCCCTGGACTGGATAGAGGAATCAGATTCACGACGGAGGGTTTTGCCGATTCGGCCAGATCGGTGATGACCGTTTGAATTTCTTCGATCAACCGAAGTCCAGGCGAATCGCTGGATTTTGGAGTGGCGTTCTCAGCCCCAGCAAGCGAGTGGATGCCCAGCAGGGCCACGAGCACAAGACTGATGAAAACCTGTCGTGTGCCAATCATCCTGTGCCCGTTCATATGATTCTACATCAAAGGGGAGCGGGTGAATTGATCTAGGGCGACTTGGTGTTTCGACCTTGCGTAAAGACAGTAGCAACCTGTAGAAGATCGGCCTGTAGCCCGATCAGAACCAGGACATCGTCCAGGCGCAGCACCAAGCCATCGTCGGGTGGCACCAGAAATGGTCCACGAAGAACTGTGATAAGGCGAACCGATGCAGGTAGCACAATCTCGCCAAGTCTCCTTCCAATGACCGGTGCCCCCTGAACAATCGGGAGCCGTTCGAGGGCCGCCGCTCGGAGACTCAATTCCTGTTGCAGGGTCAAGAGCTCGTGATGAATCGTTTCCAGCTTGATCTCACGGATTTGACTGTCAACGTTGAGCAGCGTCTGTTTCAGTTGCTGAATATGGTCGCTAGCTTGGCTGAGGAGGCCGTCTAATTGGTCGGATGACGAGATCGACTCATGACTGAAGGCTGGGCGTTTCGCGCAAAGCGCAAAAATATGACGCCCAATGTCGCCATGTCTCTGTTCAATCTCGCTTAATAAGTTGGAGGCCTGACTATGCAACCGCAGAACCTGAACCTTGCGGTTGGCCCGTTCTGCAAGGGCAAGTACGGTTTCATAGACTGCGCTGCCTGTGATCGAGAGCTCCTGTTGGATACGGCCGAGTAGTTCAAGGGACATAATAAAGGAAAATCTCTTAAGTCTGATAAGGACGATTATGTTAACTCGTTGGTCTATTCAGTTCATCAACACGCCCCCACACTATCCCGACATGTGAAATATTTCAACGGACAGATTGAATCGGCAATCGAATCGAAGTCACACCCGCAGGCTGTAGTGTGCGGGCGATGTCCCTCTGAGTGCGAGGATTCAGTGGGCGACTATATTTCACACTCATGCTACAACCTTGTTGGTCATCGCTCGGTGATGGCGTATGATTTGTCCTCCATCAGACATCGCCTATGGTTCCCGTCGCCCCTATAACGCTACCTGATCCGAGACTGCTCGCGCGCTTTGAGTGGAAATACGTTTGGTGACGACATCGGATATCACAGCAACCATGTCGAGTGAACGGGCATGATGTTTCTGCAGGATTGGTGGCGGTGGTTTGCCCGGCAAAGTCGGCTCAATAAATTTATCAGCGTTGGTTTTTCTGCCTCGCTAGTGCTGTTTCTCATTCCTCTGATTGTGTCTTGGCTCAAGCCGACCCCCATCCATGTCGGCGTCGCCTTCTACACCTATGAGCGTGCCTTCGTCCTGGAGGGGAACACCAAGACCTATTATTATGAGAATCGTAACCTGGTGTCCGATTGCAGTCTCCGCCGCATCGAACAGCCATTGCCGAAAGGCCGGGCCAAGACTCCCGATCCGAAGTCCTGGGTCGTGATCAAGTTTCTCCTTGAAAATGTGACGGACCAGCGCATGACGAATCTCCGCATGGCCATCAGGTCGCCGCTCCTGCGTCCCACCACCACGCTGTTCACAACTTCGAATCTTGAAGCGACTGGAGAATGGGACAGTACGGCGAAGGATGCCCCACGCTCGTATGTCATTTCTGCGCCGGTCGTCGAATCGATGAATTCGGCGGTAATCAGCTTGAAGACGCCGATCGACGAGACATTGCGTCAGTTTATGTATACGGACCGTGGCCGGATGACGGTCCAGGTAACCTATTTGTTAGCGGACCAGTTCGGAACCTTTCCACTCAAAATATCTCGCCTCAACGCCATGAAGATTTTGAACCGGGAGAGCGTGCTGCGAGCCGGTGACGAGACATTCGCCAATGAAAAGATCGAGATGACGATGCTCCTCCCCGATGAACCCGACCTGAAAGAGGAAGGCCTGTCCTATCAACTACTCTCACGCGCACACGATTGCCCAGAGGGAACGGCGGGCGATTGGTAGGGTGAGAAGTTGATGATCGTTCTGTCATTGACTAGTTGACAGTAGAGAGATTCTGGGGGTACACAGCACATATGGCTATTCATCCTCTTGCCGGAAGTCCTGCGCCGACATCGATTCTTGTCGATGTATCGAAGCTCATTGTGGCCTATTTTTCAGAAAAGCCTGATGCAGCGGTCCGTGAGCAGCGAGTGGCCTTTGGCACGTCAGGACATCGTGGTTCTGCTTTCAAGCGAAACTTTAACGAATGGCATGTCCTGGCTATCACCCAGGCGATCTGTGACTATCGTGTCAGCCAAGGCACCTCTGGGCCTCTGTATATCGGCAGGGATACCCATGCGCTCTCAGAGCCGGCTTATGTAAGCGCGCTTGAAGTGCTGGCAGGGAACGACGTTGAGGCGATGATCGATCAGGCTGGCGGGTACACCCCTACTCCGGTCATTTCTCATGCGATCCTCACCTATAATCGAGGGAGAACATCAGGCCTCGCCGACGGCATCGTCATTACTCCTTCCCATAATCCGCCGGAGGACGGAGGCATCAAATACAATCCACCTCATGGTGGACCGGCCGATACCCAGGTGACGAAATGGATCGAGGATCGCGCGAATGCCCTCCTGGCTACCGGTCTGCAAGGCGTGAAGCGTCTGTCGTACCAGCAAGCTCGTCGTGCAAGCACAACCCACCAGCACGATTATCTCGGTGCCTACATCGACGATCTCGCGCAGATTGTCGATATGGGCCTGATTCGATCAAATGGATTAAAGCTCGGTATCGACCCGCTCGGCGGGTCTGGCGTGGCCTACTGGCAGCCGATCGCTGCGCGATATGACTTGAATATCGAGATCGTGAATCCTTCCGTCGATCCAACCTTTCGTTTCATGCCGCTCGATTGGGACGGCAAGATTCGGATGGATTGTTCTTCCCCCTACGCGATGGCGAATCTGATTGCGTTGAAAGATCGCTTCGATGTCGCCTTCGGCAACGATGCCGACAACGATCGGCACGGCATCGTCACCCGTTCTTCCGGCCTGATGAACCCCAACCATTTTCTGGCGGCCTCGATTTCATATCTTTTCGCTCACCGGCCTGGCTGGAAATCAGATGCTGCCATCGGGAAAACGCTGGTGAGCAGCAGTCTGATCGACCGTGTGGCGGTTACGCTCGGACGCACGCTGGTTGAAGTGCCCGTCGGCTTCAAATGGTTTGTGAACGGCTTGCTCGATGGCTCGCTCGGTTTCGGTGGTGAAGAAAGCGCAGGAGCCTCGTTTCTTCGACGCGATGGATCGGTCTGGACGACGGACAAAGACGGTATCATCATGAATCTTCTCGCCGCGGAGATGATGGCCAAGACTGGTCGTGACCCTGGTGAACTGTACCGCGCATTGACTCAAGAGATCGGAGAACCGGTGTACGAGCGGATCGATGCGCCAGTGACGCCGGAGCAGAAGGTCATCCTGTCGAAGCTCTCGCCGGATCAGGTACAGGCAACAGAACTGGCCGGCGACAGCATCGTCGCAAAGCTGACCACAGCTCCTGGCAATGGCGCGTCAATCGGCGGATTGAAAGTCGTCACCGACCACGGCTGGTTCGCCGCCAGGCCATCAGGCACCGAGGACGTGTACAAACTCTACGCAGAAAGCTTCAGAGGGAAGGATCATTTGCGGCAGATTCAGGACGAAGCGCAGACATTGATCAGTAAGGCTCTATCCACTGGTAAGTAAGCAACACTGCTCCCCCTCCACGATTGGCGTGAGAATCATCAATGTTTGAAATGGGCAGCACAGCGGTTTTGCTGTGGGGATTACTCTTCGGGTCGATCGGATTTGGTTTCTTTCTCTATGGGAAAAAGCAAAAGGCAGTCGTGCCACTTATCACTGGGATCGCACTCTGTGTCGTTCCCTATTTTATTGCGAACGTCTATGTGCTTGTCATGGTCGGAGTGATCTTAATAGCCATTCCATTTTTTGTACGAATATGAGGTGGGACAAAAGAGCCGTTGCGAAGAATCACAGCCAGCGATCAGACACAGTTTGTAACAGAACTGGCATGAACAGTAGTTATATAGAGTGAGGAGAAATCATGATCCGTCGAAAGACTTCTGCATAGACACCTGCCGGAGCGCTCGCTTTGGGATCGGCAAACACGGCTCGCCAGCGGTTCAATCCCAAGACTCCCTCCCCATAGGGTATCGTGGCCACCTGACTGTGATGCTCCGCGATGGCGGCCATCTTCTTGGCTATATAGCGGTCGATGTACTCAAGGCGGTCCCAGCGAGCGAAGGGGCCCCAGACTTCGTACGCCCAAATACCACCGCTGAGAACGAGACCGGTTTCAAGAACACTTTCTCTCGCCAGCTTGCCTGCCAGGCGATGGGCCGGATGTCGGTCATTTTCCTCATCCAGCGTATAGACCTCGGTCGGTCGGAGGCGAGTCAGGATCTCGACAAGCTTCTGTGAGACAGCCGAAATATTGATCTCGCCCGCCGCGTCCGGTTCATCACAAAAGATTACGTCTTTAATTCCCAAGACTCCGGCAGCACGGAGCGCCTCTTCTCTTCTCACTTCGGCCATCCGTTGCTCCGTCAATGCAAAAGGGTTCGATGATCGGCCACCGTTCGTGATGACGACTGACGTAATCACAGCTATAGACTCCACCAGTTTGGCGACGGTCCCACCCATGCCGATTTCCATGTCATCAGGATGAGCGCTGATAATGACGACATTGTGGCTCATAGCTGGGGCATCACTTCTTCCGGGACGACCTGTTGTTCTGCGTGATAAGAGCTTCGCACCAACGGGCCTGATTCGACGTGAGCGAAGCCCAGGGCCATCCCCTCCTCTTTGAGCATCAAAAATTCGTTGGGATCGTAGAAGCGGGCAACGGAAAGGTGATCTCTCGTAGGCTGTAGATACTGGCCGATGGTCATAATATCGCAGCCGACGGAACGGAGGTCGCGCATGACTTCGCGGGCTTCGTCTATTGTTTCTCCCATTCCGAGGATCAATCCGGACTTCGTACGCATACCCAACTCTTTCGCTTTGCCGAGCAACTCGATCGATCGCTGATACTTGCCTTGCGGTCTGATCGCTGGAAAGAGCCGCCTCACCGTTTCGATGTTGTGATTCAGAATGTCCGGCTTCTCCGCACAGACCGTTGCGAGGGCATGCTCATTCCCTTCGAAATCGGGAATCAAGACTTCGATCGTGCAGCCTGGGCTGAGCTGTCTGGTTCGCCGAATCGTCTCGGCAAAAATAGCAGCGCCGCCGTCTTTCAATTCATCCCGGTTCACCGAGGTGATCACGGCATGTCGAAGGCCTAATGCCTGGACGGCTTCCGCGACGCGGCGAGGTTCTGCATGATCGACCGTCAGAGGCCGCCCTGTTTCGACTGAACAGTAGTGGCACCGCCTGGTACAGATGTCGCCCAAGATTAAAAATGTCGCGGTGCGCGCATTCCAACATTCCCACCGGTTCGGACAGCGCGCTTCTTCGCAAATGGTATGGAGATCGAGCCGATCCATCGTCTGCTTGATGTCGAGATAGTCTGGGCCGGTTTTCGCTTGGACTTTGAACCAGGGAGGAAGACGTGTGGACGAATTGACGGCTGACGGCTGACGGCTGATAGTTTGGGATGAGTCCAACGATGAAGATCGAAGCTGGTCGAGTGGAATGAAACTCATAAGCAATGACTATTGATCGGCTGAACGAGGAAGAAACTTTTTCATAAATTTTTTCATGAACCCGATCGGCTCAGGCTCTGGCGCAGGGTCTGGGTATTCAACCCACATCTCCTGCGAGCCAAGATAGACGCCGTTGCGAAAGCTCATCTGTGTTCGAAGCTGCCGATAGCCGCCTGAGTGTAAGGCCTGGATGAGTATACTCAATGCGCCATCTTGCGTCGGATGCGGCTCAGTCTTTTGCAGAACCGTTTCGTAACGAAGAATAGCGCGATAGCCTTCTTCTACTCGTTCGAATATCACTGGCCGGCTGAAGCCTCGTTCTTTGGTGTCGAGCCCAGCCAGTTGGTATTTGTCGAGGCTTTCCTCCATGCAGAGATACCGTTCGTCCGTCGTTATTCCATGGCTCGAAAGACGGCAACCAGGTCGCTCAAGGCTAATGTCTTACTCTTGAGAATAGCTCGCTCGGATTCGATCGTCTTGCGCGTCTCGGTATCGGTAGCGCCGTTTTTTAGGTGAGAGGCGCCCAAAACCAGGATGCGATCACATTCCTGTTCGAGCTTCTTCTTCACAACAGGATTCACAGTCAGAATCTCCATGAGTTGGCGTCTGGTCTCGGCCAGATGTCCTTGCAACTCGGAGTCAGGATAGTTCTTACGGGCGGCCTCGTCAAAACAGCGGTCGAGATATTGCGCCAAAAATACATAGAGGCGAACGAAGGTCGCGGCGACTTCGATCTGTTCTTTGGTAGAGGTAGCCATAGTCAGTGCACCGCCTTTCGCCTATCGATCAGGCTTTCGCAAACGGGTTTTTGATTTTGTTGAGCAGGCTTTCGATCGGCGGAACTCCTTTGGTCTCGCCGGTGACTCCCGCGATAATCTTCTGCGCGATTTCTCGGAACGCCGCCGACTGAGGGGATGCCGGATCGGCCACGACGATTGGGGTGCCCGAGTCGCCTCCGTCTCGAATCGCCGGGTCGATGGGCACGCGGCCGAGGAACGGGACTCCCAATTTGGCAGCCGCCCGCTCCCCTCCCCCGTGAGAAAATATTTCAGTCCGCTCACCGCAATGGCCGCAGAGAAAGTAACTCATGTTCTCCACGATGCCAAGAAGAGGCACGTTCACCTTTTGGAACATCATCATGCCTTTACGGACATCGTGCAAGGCGACTTCTTGCGGCGTCGTGACGGTCACAGCGCCGGTCAGCGGGACCAGCTGGGTCAAGGTCAATTGCGCGTCTCCGGTGCCGGGCGGCAGATCGATTAGCAAATAATCTAACTCGCCCCACAACACATCTCGAAAGAGTTGTTGAATGGCGGTATGGACCATTGGACCACGCCAAACCACGGCAGTCTCTTCCGGCACAAAGAAGCCCATAGAGATGAGTTTGACACCGTGACTCTCGGCTGGAGCGATTTTCCCGTCCTTCTGTTCCGGCGGCTTGCTCACACCCATCATCATGGGAATGTTCGGACCATAGATGTCCGCATCGAGCAGGCCGACCTTGGCGCCCGTTAAGCTGAGGGCCACAGCAAGATTGACAGACACAGTGGATTTACCGACTCCACCTTTGCCGCTGCTGACGGCAATGACATATTTGACGCCGGGAATAAGATTGTCTTTCCCGTGACCGGGTTGAGGTCCACCGGAATGTTGATCAGCCATCGCTCTCTCCTCCTCTAGATTCACAATCGAATACCGCCGGCTCGTGGCCGACCACTCCATCATAAGCGGAAGACAGGGTGAAAGAAAATGGGGCGAATGCGCTAGGGACGGTCGCTCAGTTGGGGAAGATGCCACCGGGCGATGCAAGGAGACTGAGCAGGAGAATAGCTATCGGTCTACTATCCGACAGTGGGATCGTTGCGGCGAAGATTACTTGTGAGCCCGATGAGCGAGAGCGTGTAAATAATCCACTTTGACGGGTCGAAGTTGTACCACTGCGGTCCATTGCGATAATCGCGAGCATAGGTGTGATGAAAATTGTGATACCCCTCGCCAAAACTGACGAAAGAAACTAACCAACTATCACGGCTGCTGTCCTTCTTGCTGTAGGGCTGTGCTCCCACCATGTGACACAGCGAATTGATCGTGAAGGTGGAGTTCAGCACCATAAACATTCTGAAGAGGCCACCCAAGAGGAAACCGCTGATTCCGCCTTGCCAGCCACCGTGCCACAGGCCAAGGGCAAAAGGCAGTAACAGTCCTGTAACTACAATCGGCCAGTAAAAGCGATGTTGCCACATGACGACAGGGTCGCGGCGCAGACGGACCTCGTATTTATCCTTGCGATGGATGCTGCTGTAAAAGAGCCACCCACAGTGGCTGTGCCAGAATCCCTTGCTCGCGTTATACGGATCTTCTTCTTCATCTGTTTTGGCATGATGGCGGATGTGGTCACTGCCCCACTTGAGGGCAGAATTTTGCAGCGCCCAACCGCCGGCGACGAGGATACCGGCCTTGACCCAGTTTGGGCATTCGAAGCTTTGGTGCGACACCAGCCGATGGTAGCCGACCGTGATCCCCATGCCTGTGACGATGTACAGCACCAGAAACAGGGACCAGTCGAAGAGGCTGAATCCGTAGTAATAGCCATAAACTGGAATGCCGATAACCGAGGCACCTACGATGGCGCAGAATAAAGCGAAGTTGAACGGAGAAAAGGGAGACGCGGTCGGTGTGGCGTCAGATGCGGTTGCGAGCATTAACTCTCCTTATCTGCATAGGGGCGAATCTCTCAGTATCGTTGGGCCACTCAGGGGAATGAAAACATTGGTATGATGCAGCATACCGAAATTACAGGAATGTTTCAAGCAAATGCTCACAGTGTATACTGATGGGACCCTACCGGCTTCTAGACAGTGAGGCATTGATGCAGGAAGTTCCGTCCTCTCTCGAACCTCGCGTGCGCCATATCGGTGAACAGCTTGCCCGTCTCTCTGCCGGTCGAACTCCCTCTCTTTTCGAGGGGCGTTGGTGGTCCCACCAGGCGCTCAACCTGGCCATGCATGACAATCTCTTCAAGGCGCAACTGTTTCGATTCATCGATGTCCTGCCTTCAATCGTTGACGACGAGCAGGTGCTCAGACTGGCGCGCGAATACTTAGGCAATCGAGATACTGCCCTCTTCGGCGCCCATTGGGGACTCAAGGCCCTTTCCTCTACCAGCGTGGGGGCTCGACTCAGCGGCAAGGCCATCAGAAACCAGATTGAGCATATGGCTCGTACCTTTATCGCCGGAGCAACGGTCGAGGAAGCGGCTCCGCAGTTGACTGAGTTGTGGCGAGACGGACGAGCTTGGTCGGTCGATCTGTTGGGCGAAGCCACGATCAGCAACCGTGAGGCGGATCGATACCGCGACCGCTGTATCGACGCCCTCACTGTGTTAGCCCGTGAGGCGGCGTTATGGCCCTCCGTTCCCTTACAGGAACGAGACCATCTCGGACCCATACCGAGAGTTCAGCTCTCTCTCAAGATCTCTGCCCTTTCTCCGCATCTCGACCCAATCGATCCAGAAGGAAGCTACCGTTCGGTCGCGGAACGACTTCGACCTATCCTCGATCTGGCGATGCGCCTTCCTGCTTCCTTGATTTTCGACATGGAACAAGCCGATACAAAAACGTTGCTGGTGGAAATTTTCATCAGACTCTTCGATGAACCAGCCTACAAGGACTATCCCTATGCCGGACTCGCATTGCAGGCCTACCATCGGGATACAGCACAGGATATCGAAACACTCCTGGCTTGGGTTCGTCAGCGTGAGGCGCCCATCGCCATTCGATTGGTGAAAGGGGCCTATTGGGATTCGGACACGATTCGTTATCGGCAACGAGGCTGGGCAGTCCCTCTCTTTGAGCACAAAGCGGAGACGGACGCCAGCTATGAGTCGCTCGCCTATCGCCTGTTATCCCAGTCGTCACTCATTCGACCGGCCTTCGGCACGCACAACCTTCGCACACTGGCGTATATCGAGGCGGTTGCAGAGTCGCTCAAGCTCCCTCCAGGAACATGGGAATATCAGATGATCTTCGGCATGGCCGAGCCCTTTCAGCATGCCGTCATGCAGTATGGACGGCGATTGCGGCTCTATACTCCGGTGGGTGAGCTGCTTCCAGGCATGGCCTATCTCGTCCGGCGGTTGCTGGAGAACACCTCAAACGAGTCATTTCTTCGCAAGGAATATGTCGAGTCGCAATCGTTGAGCCTCTTGTTGGCTCCACCTGTTTTGGGCGGATTGAATCAGACGCATCCCGCCATATCTCATCCGGTTGATCTGCGAGAGTTTCAAAACGAGCCGCAGCGAAACTTTGCTGAGGCCGAAAGCCGAACGGCGATGCAACAGGCTATCGCGCGCGTGCGGTCTCAACTGGGCCGAACCTGGGCGTTGTCGTTAGGAGGGCCACACTATACGGGGCCTCCTATCGAGTCCCGCAATCCTGGACGTCCCGATGAGGTGGTCGGTCGACTGTCCAGCGCAAGTTTGGAAGATGTCGAACAGGCAGTGCGCCGGGCGATTCAGACAAAGGAGACCTGGCGCGACACGACAACGGAACGGCGAGTGGATATCTTGCGTTCTGCAGCGGCACTCATGCGTGCGCGACGTGATGAGCTGGCAGCCTGGGAGATTCTTGAATGTGGGAAGCCATGGCGGGAGGCGGACGCCGATATTGCGGAGGCGATCGACTTTCTGGAATTTTACGCGGCAGATTGGCGCAGGCTCACGGCTTCAACACAGTTGAAGCAGGAACCAGGCGAATTCAACCAGCGTCTCTACAGCCCTCGTGGAGTCACGGCCGTCATCGCTCCGTGGAATTTTCCGCTGGCGATTCCCACCGGCAATTCGACAGCCTATGCCCTCACCGGCGGAGTCTATTCACGAAGCCCGGCCAATCTGGAACAGGCGCGGCGGCAATTCGATGTCGGGAATCTCTATTTGAATCGTCCGATCACCGGCGCGTTAGTCGGCCGGCAACCGTTTGGTGGCCATCGGCTCTCCGGAGTCGGCGCGAAGGCTGGAGGAGAAGAGTACCTGACGCAATTCGTCGTCACCCGTGTGATCAGCGAGCAGACCCTCCGCCGGGGATTCGCGCCGCCCGAGTGAGGGTTTTGGCGGCTTGATCTCGTACGATTCCAATTCCTCCGTGATATCCGTCACCACCCCTCGCTCTTCCCCCTGCGAAAGCTCTTGCCGCTCGACGTACTTGACCAACCCCACGCCTTTGGCGAACCAAGCCGTCATCACGTCAGTGCCTACGGCGGTCTTCTTTGTACGGGAGAGATGAATCTGCATGTGCATACGCGCTTCCACCTTCACGGCATCTTTGAACGTACCGGCCGGAACGGTGATCGATTCACGAGATACCACCGCGTTTTCGCCCTGCGCATCCGCCTTTTCGTTGACGCCGTCTTGATCGAGATCCGCGCCGAAATCCAGTTCCTTGCGATTGAATTGCGGAAAGGACGATGAGATGGTCAGCGGGAAACGTACGATCTGATACGGAACGAGCTGCTTCTCAAAGGGCGTACCAGGCTCCGAACCATAATAGACGATGCCGACGCTGTCTCGCCGATAGAAGCTGTCCGATGCGCCATGATTGCCTGGATTGGTGTCGTGATACACGGTCACAGTCATCCCTTTGAGGGATTTCGTGCCGGTCACGGAAGATACATTGGAGAAAAATTTATTGTCGATCGTTTGCAGCGGCCCTTCAATCATCTGGCCACGATAATGCCACTCATTGCCGATCTGATCTGGAAAATAGTCGGCAGACTGGGCAATGATACCGGCGTCTTCCGCGGCGAGGGACATTGACAAGGGAGCAACGCTGAGCGGCAGAACTGCGCCTAAGATGAGAACCCACCGATGCCTCAATTTCTTCAGCGCCATACTCAATATCCTCCACTGGTTCACGGATGCGATGACCGTACCATAGGAATCTGGGAGGCGGCAAGGGACGGATGCGGTCAGGCTCACACGCTTGCCTTCCCTCGATATCCCACCCATAATCGGATCGTTATTTGGTGTGTCTTGTTGAACCAAATGAACCAAACGAACCAAACCAACCAAAGACGCGCGGTGCTTGTGACTGGCGCGTCCGGAGGGATTGGCCAAGCAATCAGCCTGGCCTTTGCAGCAGCCGGATGGTTTGTCGGGGTCCATTACCATAAAAACAAGGCAGCGGCTGATGACACGCTGAGGCAAGTGGAGGCTACTGGTGGAACGGGGACACTCTACGAAGCCGATATCCGCGACTCACACGCTGTGCGACAGATGGTGGAAGCCTCTTGCAGCCGAGTCCCTGCGCCGTCGGTGTTTGTCTGTAATGCAGGAATCGGAGGAAGTCGTCTGCTTCTTCGGCAGCCTCAAGAAGATTGGGCTAGCGTGATCGCCACGAATCTCACGGGAACATTTCACTGCCTCCGAGCCATGGCTCCTCCCCTCCTTGCTCGCGGCGGCGGATCGATTGTGATAATCGGGTCGTATGCGGGATTCCACGGTTCAAGTGGGCAGGCTGCCTATGCTGCATCAAAAGCCGGCCTCATTGGTCTTGTCCGTACCGCAGCCCAAGAGTGGGGTGCAGGCAACGTCCGTGTGAATCTCCTCTTGCCTGGCTGGCAACAGACAGACCTCTCTGAAGAAGCCATGCCGGCAGATGATAGTTGGGTCGGCCATGCGTTGGGCCGGCCACCGTCACGAGAGGAAGTGACTAACACTGTCTTCCATATGGCGCAACTCAATGACGTGTCAGGACAGATATGGAATTGCGACAGTCGTTGCCTCTAACGTTCACGCCATGAGACGAATCGAACGACAAGCTCACGATTCTTGCCCGCGAGGGGTGTTTATCACCGCAACCGATACGGGGGTGGGGAAGACGCTTGTCGCGTCGGCGCTTGTGAAGTGTCTGACTCAGCGTGGTTTCGATGTGGGAGTGATGAAACCGATTGAGACGGGAGTCTCTCGGTCGCGCAAGGCTCAGTCTGATGGAGTGCGGTTGCGAAATGCGGCTGGAAGCTGTGATCCAATGGCAGAAGTCAGTCCCTATGTTTTCCGGCTGCCTGTAGCGCCACTCTCAGCCGCAGAAGCAGAGGGGACGGCTGTGCAGCTGACAACGATCATGCGAGTCTTTCGCGCCTTGCGCCAGAAGCATGCGCTTATGGTGATGGAAGGGGCTGGTGGTGTCTACGCGCCAGTTACACAGTTGCTTAACGCACTAGACCTCATCAATCGAATGAAGTTACAGGCTATCGTGGTCGGACATACGGAGTTAGGGGGAATTAACCACGCCTTGCTGACCATTCACGCGCTCCACCAACGAAAAGTCCCCATTGTGGCGCTGGTCTTAAATCAGTGCCGACCGGTGCGCACGAAGACCGCTCGCCTGCAAGAACAGTCTACCGTGAGTCTTCTTCGACGACTTGCAGGAATCCCAGTAGTCGGCCCCCTCCCCTACAACCCGAATATGAAGAAAAATTGGAATGAGAGTGTGGTTCGTTTCGCAAAGACTGCTCCGATGAAGAAGCTTGCGAGGCTGGTTTTGGCATCTGGGCAAGGAAAGTTTTCACAGCCTGGCTGATATCCGGGGCTTTGAGAATGGCTGAGATGATGGCCACCCCATTGGCACCCGCGCGCATGATATCGCTGACCTGATGGAGTTGAATACCGCCGATCGCAAAAACAGGCAATGAGGTGAGCGAACGTATTGCTCGTAACCCATCAATCCCAACAACTGGGTCATGGTCCTGTTTAGAGCCTGGCGTAAAGATGGGGCCGAAGCCAAGATAGTCCGGTTTCCCGGCGGTGGCTTCCCGCACCTGGTCGGGATTGTGTGTGGAGATTCCGATCAGCTTCTCCGGGCCTAGTACCTTCCGAGCCAAATCGAGTGGCAAGTCTTCCTGCCCAAGATGCACACCATCGGCATCCAGAGCTAAGGCTAAATCACATCGATCGTTGACGATGAAGAGGACGTCTGCCTGTGCCGCAGCTTGCCGGAGGGCTAAGGCTTCCCCATAGGCGTCCTTCATCGATGCCGTCTTGTTGCGATATTGAAAGAGGATGGCACCGGCCTCAGCCGCTGTTCGCAACACCTCGACCAACGGGCGCGCAGGGCATACCGATGGATCGAGGATGACGTAGAGTCCGGAGAGAGAATGAGCACGTGCGGCATTCATGCGGGCGACATTCGATGAAGACCGTTCAGAATCACTTCTTCGCACAGGCCGTCTTCCACAGCGTATGATTGATCGTGCGAGGAACGACCGGCTCCCACGGCAGTTGTTCCATGGTACTGTACACCACTTTGCCGTTACCCATGTTGCCCGCGAACCACGTATACCCAAGGGTGCGTGTGCGCCCTGCTGCACAGTCGTATTCGTTGAATCGCTTCATCGATAGCAGTGAATCGCCTGCCACGGTTTGTACAGTCTTGTAGTCGAACAATTGCCACATCTTTGCAAGATTTCCCTTGAGGCGAATAGATTCCGGGTCTACATACACCTTTAATCCCACTTCGTCGTCGCCACTCGTCAACACCCATTCCGCATAGACTGGTCCACTGCTCAGCATCATCATGGTGAGCAAGAGCCAGAAACCCAATCGGCGGGCCAATCGCTGTCTGGGAAATCGTGCCGCGTCGTGAGACAGAACGGATGGCTCAGGGGAACGGCCATAGGGGCCAATTGTGAAGGGCATAGAGGCCTCGCAATGAGGCCTATTCTATGTGTGCCAAGATTGAGGAAGCAAGATCAATGACGACAACTGTCTGTTAAGTAAGGTAGCTGATATAGTTATGGGGACGGTGTTGTTATCGAAGGAGGGATGCCCATGACGACTAACAATCCGGCTGGCCGACATGCAGGGGAACGGAGCCTCTCTCCTGAACCTGCGTCCATGCAGAAGTATTCAGACGAGGTGAGGGAACGGATTGCGAAGAAAGCCTACGAACTCTATGAGCAACGGGGGCGGCAGGCAGAGCGCGATGTGGAAGACTGGCTGAAAGCCGAAGAACTGGTCCGGAAAGAGATGAATGACCGCGCGGCGACCAGAAAGGCTAAACCGTGATCACCATGCATAGGCTTCCGGCGCAGGCCCACCTGGGCCAGGGAAGATCCCGTCGAGCCGTTTCAATGTATCCTGGCTCAATGTGAGACTCAGCACCCTCATCGTGTCGTTCAATTGCTCCATCGTGCGCGGCCCAATGATCGGCGCTGTGACGGCCTTCTGGTGCAGCAACCAGGCGAGCGCGACATCGGCAGAGCGCTCACCGAGTTGTAAGCACAACGCCTCATAGGCTTCCAGTTTGGGACGATACTTCTCAATGTCTTTCTTGACATCTTCGTCCGCGCGTCGACCGACCGTCGCCGGTTTCAAGGCCCCGGCCAAGAGTCCACGCGCGAGCGGACTCCAGGGGATCAATCCGATGCCATAGGCTTCGCAGGCTGGAATCACTTCTAACTCGACCGTCCGCTCGTTCAAATTATAGAGACTCTGTTCCGACACAAGACCGAGGAAGTGGCGGCTGCGTGCCAATTCTTGCGCTTGGGCCAGGTGCCAGCCGGCGAAATTACTGCTGCCGACATACAGAACCTTGCCTTCCCGGACCAATTGCTCCATTGCCTGCCAGATTTCCTCCCACTGGGTCTCCCGATCGACGTGATGCATCTGGTACAGGTCGATGCAGTCAGTCTGAAGCCGCCGCAGACTCGCCTCGCAGGCCCGCTTGATGTGCAGAGCCGACAAGCGAGACTGATTCGGCCACTCGCCCATGCGGCCGAACACCTTTGTTGCGAGTACGACTTTTTCTCGCCGTCCTCCACCTTGGGCGAACCAACGTCCCACAATCTGCTCTGTCCATCCCTCCCCTACTTTCCAGCCATAGACGTCCGCCGTGTCAAAAAAGTTGAGGCCCAGCTGCAGCGCCCGATCCATGATGGCAAAACTGTCAGCCTCGCTCGTCTCAGGTCCAAAGTTCATCGTGCCGAGACAGAGCCGGCTGACTTTCAGGCCTGATCGGCCGAGATGCACGTATTGCATATGCCTGGCTCCTTGATCACAGACCAGAATGACCCATCGTAGACTGAGGGGGTGTGCGAAGAAGACTCACGGCTCTTCTTCCTCAATGTCCTCGATCGATTGTTTGAGCGCTGAGACAAAGGCCACAGGCTGAGCTAGCGCGTTCTCTGTCAATTGGAATTCCGAGACCAGCACACCGGCTTTATCGACAACGATCAACCGATAGCCTTGTTTCACAAATACACCCTTTCTCATCAAATGCCGCGAGCCTACCATAGTTGGAAAGAGACTTCATGCCAGGAAGTCGAAGATGGAACAGACTCCTCCACACCTCTTGACCGAGCCATCACAATGCGGCATCTTTTAGATCGTCACGAGAACCTCTCGAAGAGGAGGCGCCATGGCCATCGCGTCCGTCATGCTCTCGCTCGGAACACCTGCCCCTCCGTTCGCGTTGCGCGATGTGGTGACTGGGCAAATCTGTTCCCTCGACTCATTCACCGGCAAGACTGCTGTGCTGGTTATGTTCCTCTGTCGGCACTGTCCCTATGTGGTGCATGTCGAGCAAGGCATCGCAACGATCGGGCGGGACTACAGGGACACAGGGCTGGGTATCGTTGGAATCAGCAGCAACGACCCGGTGCAATATCCGGATGACGCGCCGCCGAGGTTGAAGGAGATGGCCGAGCGGTTAGGCTTTACCTTCCCCTTTTGTTTTGATGAAACGCAGGAGGTGGCGAAAGCCTATCACGCAGCCTGCACTCCGGATTTTTATCTTTTCGATCAGGAACGACGGCTGGTCTATCGCGGGCAGCTCGACGACAGTCGCCCCGGCAGCAGCAAACCGGTCACAGGCCGTGATTTGCGCGCCGCAATCGACGCAGTGCTTTCCGGGAGGCCTGTCAACAGTAACCAGAAAGCCAGTGTCGGGTGCAGCATCAAGTGGAGGACGCAGGGGTAGCCCATTGGTCTCCTGTGCTCGCACAACGCGCGGCCTGAGAAGGCCCTCGTTGGATGCGCGCAGTGGGAGACCAATCGGGCCACCCCTGCTAAAGGAAAAAACGAGCAAGCTTGGACGGATCACGTCTTGAATGTGCTCGTTCGACGGGCGCAGTGGGATCAGACATGGGTGCCATTCCATTGGAGTGCGGTACAAGCAAGCTTGGAAGGAGCATGAGAGGGCAGCCTTGGCCACTCCCTTAGAGAGAAGTAAGCGAGCTTGGAGGGATCATGTATAACCTCGCAATGCATGATCATCGCTTGTCACAGGCAAGTTTCCACAAATCCTGGTCAAGAGTTCCTGGAGAAATTCGCAGCCACATGCT
The DNA here is from genome assembly GCA_005116775.1 of Nitrospira sp. GTDB lineage: Bacteria > Nitrospirota > Nitrospiria > Nitrospirales > Nitrospiraceae > Palsa-1315. The sequence goes on along the minus strand of SWDN01000003.1, from coordinate 296,319 downwards.
TTTTGCTGAGCTGCGATCGAGGATGTTGCCATTTCCCATATTGCCCGACACATATATGACCGTCAGCCCCTCATAGCGCGGTTTGGCACAGTCATATTTCATGTGCGCTTTTGCGGATAAATACGAGACGTCCGCCTTGGCTTGTGCTGTTTTGAAATCGAACAGCACCCACATGTTCACCTGATCTCCGTCGCGGCGCTTGGTGGTTGGGTCCGCATACACAGTCGTTCCTGCGCCGCTTTCGCCAAAAGACATCCACTCTGCACTGGCTGGTCCAGCACTCAGGACCAGGACTGTGCTCAGAAGCAATCGTTTCATGCGGCTATTCCCTCGCCAGATGAGACTGCATCGATTCATTTCGCCATACCACTGGCCTGAAGCCGAATCTTTTCTTCTATGCTCGCCATGAGTTCCGCACATCGTTGAGGTTCTGGCGCCGTTCTCGGATCGAAGCAACCGGCATCCCGTAACTTGGGCAGGTATTCAAACTCGATGAGCCACTGACTCTTATTGGTTCGTTCTTCCGCGAGCGCATAATAAATATCGTGGAGCGCAGTCTCAGGTTCTGCATGGCGCATGGCGTGAATATCGTTGAGGATAGTGGATACGGTCTTCAGACGAACGAGCTGCATCCCCCTCGATGAGCTGAGGAAATAGACCAAGGCCGCGCCAGCAGCAACGACCGTGAGAATGATCACGAAGAGTTCCATCGGAGCTAGCGTACTCCCGGCAAGGAGAAGGGCACAAGTAGTCGCAGGGGGTACAAGAGAATCTATAACCCCTTCCTTACGACACAGTGACGTCATTGGAATAGTGTAGCTCAGATCGATGATGGGTTGGACATGCTGCCAATTTTCTGTCCAAACTCTCCGTGTGATAGTACAATCGGAGCGATCGAAAGATTCCAAAGGATACGTGTTGTAAACAAGAGCGGTCGGTAGGCAGAAGGAGAACGCATGGCAGGATTTATCTTACGAAAGAGTCAACGGCTCAAGACATTTGCGACCATGCGCTACTTTGGGGACGGAGTGGCTGGAGAGGGAATTATCAGAGACCTTTCGCTGAACGGGGGTTACATTACCGGGAATAGGCCGGTGTCCATCGGGATGGTGCTCGCCCTGCATATTTTAGTACCGGGAGAAAATGAGTTGTTACTGATCGATCACGCCACTGTAAAATGGATCAAGCGGGCTGATTTCGGGGTGGACTTCGACACCCACACGCCAAAGGTAGCGGAACATATCACACGAGTCATTGCCACGCTGGTCAAGACACAACATGCCTCATCTTCTGACGACTAAGAGATTCTGGAAGCTGAATTTTGCACCGTCCCCTTCAGTTCGCCTGCCTGAGAACCGATAACGATAGGCGAGCGCTCCTTTCAACCGAATACACGCAACGGCAGAGGTGGGTGTACCGTTATGGCCTTGGCGAAAGAGCTTGTCCAATCTTGCTCAAATCTTTTTACGCTCCCTGAAATCTACCTGCGCGTACGCGACGTCGTCGACGATTCCGAATCGGAGATGAGCGACCTGGCCGATGTCCTGAAATTCGATCCAGCGATTTCTGCGCGCCTCCTGAAAATCGTGAACAGTCCGCTCTATGGATTCCCCAAGCAGATCGATAAGATCAGTCGAGCCGTCAGTCTGCTGGGCATGCAATCTGTCAGTGACTTGGTCGCATCCACTACCATCGGACAGACATTCACAGGAATGACAGTCGATCTCATGGACCTCCAGGCCTTCTGGCGGAAGAGTGTGCGTTGCGCTCTCTTGGCTGGAAAGATTGCCAAAGCCGGCGGCATCGAAGAGAGCGAGCGGTTCTTTATCGAAGGCCTGCTCCGGGACATCGGACATTTGGTGCTCTATCAAACCATTCCGCAACGGGCTCAGTCCGCTCTAGTCGAAGCCGGCTATCTCGGGACGGGGCTCGCGGAAGTGGAACAAGCGAACATCGGGTGCGACTTCACCGAAGTCGGCGCTGAACTGATCCGTGTCTGGGGCATGCCCAGCCAGATCGAGCAGGCCATCCGCCACCAACTGAGTCCAAGCCACGCTGGCGAATTCACTCTCCATGCCTCGATCGTCCATCTCGCAGGAGCCCTGGCCGATCACGCGGAAATAGAATCGACTCAAGCCAGTCAGCCACCTGCATGCGACCCATTCGCGCTTTCCTGCACTCGATTCAATGTCGAGGAGTATCCGATGTTGCTCAAGGAAGCCCAAGAGCAGCTTCAGAACACCCTCTCCTGTGTTTACCCATTAGCGATGGCGGCTTAGTTCAAGGTAACAGCCTCGGTCTTCACTTCTCCGTCACTCACATTGCTCAAACTGGGTTTCACGACAGCGCCGCGCCATGTCCTGTGCCTGTGCAATCTGCTCGGCGGTCATGTCTGAGGCCACACGACGTTGATTGCTGATCGCGGTCTTCACATCATCGCCTCTCGACCCTGGTAATGCGACGGTGAGCCACATGTAGGCGCGCATCACGTCCTTCGGAAGGCCTTGCCCGCTGGCATACAAGACGCCGAGATTGCCCTGCGCCCGCGCATGTCCCTGTTGCGCCGCCCGACGATACCACCAGGCGGCCTCTTTATAGTTTTGCGGCACCCCCTGCCCGTTGTCATACCTCACGCCCAGATTGAACTGCGCCAATACGTCCCCTTGTTCAGCCGCTCGCCGGTACCACAGAGCCGCCTCCTCGTAGCTTTGTTTTACACCCTGTCCATTGGCATACAGCACACCGAGTTGAAACTGTGCCAGAGCATCTCCCTGGTCGGCCGCCCGCCGGTACCATTGTAGGGCCACGCGATAGTCCTTCGGCAGGCCCTGCCCGCGGGCAGACAACATACCCAAATGGCTCTGCGCCAGCGCGTATCCCTGTTGCGCCGCCCGCTGGTACCACAGGACCGCATCTTCGTCGCTCTGCAGGACACCTTGTCCATTGGCAGAGAGTAGGCCCAGCTGAAATTGTGCCGACGCATGTCCCTGGTCAGCCGCGAGGCGATACCACCGCCCGGCCTCTTCATAACTCTGCGGCACCCCCTGCCCGTTGGCATAGAACTCACCCAACTGGAACTGCGCCGCAACCATTCTCTGGTCCGCTGCGACTCGGCACCATCGAATGGCTTCTTCATAGCTCTGCGACACGCCCTGTCCATTGGCATACAGCAGACCGAGCTGAAACTGCGCCGCCGCGTCTCCCTGTTGCGCCGCCGCACGATACCACCGCCCGGCGATCTCATAATTTTGTAGCAGGCCCTGTCCGTTGGCATAGAGCACACCCAGATAGCTCTGTGCCCCGGCATGTCCCTGATCAGCGAGAGGACGGAAGAGTCGAGCGGCGAGGTCATACTCATCACGATGAACCGCTGAAACGGCATCTCTATAGGAATCAGCTTTTGAGACAGTCGCACAAGCCACAACCAAGAATAGGGCGAAGAAGACACACCGCATCCAGAACCTGAGCGCCACACAGGCAGTGACGAGATATTGAGGCCATCGCAACGTGTCCTCTTTCGCGAAGGCTTTGGCACGCCGCCCATGGGCTATGGCCGACGGGTCGGAGGACACCCGCTGCGCATTCCTCCACAGCCGTATAGCTGTGGAGGAATGCGTAGGCGGGTGAGAAACCAGAGCAGAAGGCGGTATATCATTCAGAGGAAATAGCTCAGCATGCCCCCCCCTTTTTTTTCCTCTGAACTTGTGGTTTACTGAATTGCAACGCGCCCGCACCATAGAGTAGGAGGTGTCTTATGGATCTCTTTGATAAGGCTAGAAATGACATGGAGGCCGAATTCAAGAAATCCTTCAAGTGGGTCCTGTTAGTCGCCATCTTCGGGCTCGTGTTGATGACGTTTTATGTCATGGTCACGTGAGCCAGCCGAATGTGAATCAGCCCGTAGTCTGGTTCGCTTCAGTAGGCGTGTCGCATTGTCCTGTGTCCCAGCAACAAAAGATAAGAAGACTATTCCTGCCCTCATGTTCTTCTAGCTTGCGGCCGGCCTCGTAAGGCTCACAACTAATTAGCGAGTCCAACCAATCCTCTCCTCAGGATGGCTGAGGCTCTGTCGGATTTGCAGTATCGGATCGAGGTTGCTGTGCGCTCGATTCAGCAGCTGGTGTGACGTGCCGTACATCGAGAAGGATGGCGACGAGCATGTCGCTGAGGACGTTCACGCCGGAGCGGGCTCGGGCGATGAGCCAATCTACGGTCATGATGAGTGGAATGGCCGCGCCGATGACATGAGGCGGCAAACCGGCAGCTGAGAGGACGAGTGGCAATACGATCATCCCTGCTTCTGGAATGCCAGCCACGCCAGCCCCCGCGATCATCGACGCAGCGACGATCAGGACTTGGCTGCCCATTGATAGGTCGAAACCCAACGCTTGGGCAAGAAAGAGCGCGGCCATCGCTTCATAGAGGGTGATGCCGTCGTTATTGAGGTTCGTGCCGACACAGGCGGCGAGACGCGCCGATTGAGGCGAGACCTGCATGCGGTCGAGGCACCGGAGGGTGACTGGCACGGCGGCGAGACTGCTGTTGCACGACACGGCGGTCATGATTGCGTCGGCCCCCTGTCCGATGTAGACCTTTGGCGACTTCTTCCCTATCAGCCAGGCAACGAGTGGGTAGTAGCCAAGCGAGTGGATGGCGAGTCCCACGAGCATGGTGACAAGGAAGATCCAGAGGATGGCGAAGACGCCGATGCCTGCCTTGCCGACGACCTGGGCGACGACGCCGAACACGGCGAGCGGCACTGCGAGGATGATCCATCCGAGGATCTGCACGAGCCAGGCATAGACACGCTCAATGATCCGCACGAGAGTATGAATGACTCCACGACCTTGGTCCGCATTGCCATGCAAGCGGCGCAGCGTGGCGCCGATGCAGAGGGCCAGGAGGACGACACCAATGATGTTGCCGGTTGAAAATGGCGCCATGATGGTGCGGGGAATGTAGGACGCCAGATATTCGATCGGACTCTGTGTCCCGGTTTGCACTGTTGCTGTGGCGTCTGCCGATGGCTTGGGATTTGGCACGACGTTCAGCAATTCGTCGACGCGGCCCAACCAGGCGAGACCTGGCTGCCAGGTGTTCATGATCACGAGGCCGATGGTCATGGCCACAGAGACGTTGATGAGGCAGATGAGAAGCAGTTTGGTCCCCTGGCGCAGCGGAAGGCTGGTGCGGATGAGCGCATCGAGAATCGCAAAGAAGATGAGCGGGATGGCAAGGGTCTTGAGTAGTGTGACGAGCAGCAGGCCGAGCCAGCCCAGATGCTCGTTGCGTAGGCCTCCCAGATAGGGTTCTTGGCCAAAGATCATTCCCAGCGCCACGCCACAGGCCACGGCGATGAGCACTTGTGTGTAGAGCGGCAGCGGAATGAAGCGTGGAGTGGACTGCATAGTGTTGTTGTGAGGGCCGTGGAAGAATACCTCTTTCCCTGCGAGAAAGCACGACGCCTTTTGCATCTTCGTGCTATAGTTTCTCCAATCGCGAGGTGTCACATGTACAGAACGGTCATCAGCATCGTCGTCTTCTTGGTCGTTGGGGTTACGCAGGCCAATGCCGCATCGACCTCTGCCGACAATCGCAAGACAGGAGACGGCAAAGGCCTCACGGTTGATGATCTTGGGCGAGGACTGAAGAGCGCCGCCAATAATATCGAGAAAGAGATTCCGAAGATCGGGTCCGCGATCGGAAATACGTTGAAGAAAATCACAGAGAAGAGTCCTGAAAAACCTGCGAAGTAGTGTCGGTCACTCCCCTGTCAGATACTGAACACGTTCATCAGCGAAGCAGACTGCTCAATGGTTTGCCTCGTGTGTTTGATTCAATCAAATCGTTCCGATAGAGAAAAAACAGATCAACGAGATGAACGAGCCTGGCCGGTCCCGTTTTCCTCAATAGGCGCTCTTTTTTTGCAGAGATTCCGTTCCACAGCTTCTGTGGATAACTCTGTGGATGAGAGGGTTGTCATGATGCAAAGCGCCTATGCCGAAAGACCTCGCAGCAGTATGCCTAAAAAGTAGGCATTGTGCCTTGCCTCAGTGCACCCCTATATTTTGTGGCTTGACGAATCAATTTTTCTTTTCACCACGAGCGGTAGCTTCGTTGCGTTCCCTCGCTGAGTTCTTACTTGAATCTGGCATCTTGATATGGGTGCTGGTCAGCATCTGTCCAGCGATGAGACACATACAGCTTCGTACTAGTGTTTTGACGATGCTGGAGGTTGCGCTAACTGGTGAGGAACCGTTCGAGGAAAATGGTTGATACGTGGCCCTTTTGGAAGTCGGGATCGTTGAGGATGCGTTTGTGCAGTGGGATGGTCGTCTTGATACCTTCGATCACGAATTCGTCAAGGGCTCGGCGCATGCGGGCAATGGATTCCTGCCGGTCCCGGCCATGCGTGATAACCTTGGCGATCATCGAATCGTAGAACGGGACGACCATCATGTTCGATTCCATCGCGGAGTCGACTCGCACACCGAATCCACCTGGCGCGCTGTATTTGGTGATCATGCCGGGAGAGGGCGTAAACTTTTCCGGGTCTTCGGCATTGATGCGGCATTCGAGGCTGTGCCCATTGAGTTTGACGTCTTGCTGTTTGAACGAGAGGGATTGCCCGTCCGCGAGGCGGATCTGCTCCTTGATGAGGTCGATGCCCGTGACCATTTCGGTGATCGCGTGTTCCACCTGAATGCGGGTGTTCACTTCCATGAAGAAAAAGTTGTGGTCCTTGTCGAGCAGGAACTCGACGGTGCCGACATTCCTGTAGTGCACGGCTTTGACGGCTTCGACCGCAACTCGACAGATTTCCCGTCTGAGTTTTTCGTCGACGGCAGGCGACGGCGTTTCTTCAAGCAATTTCTGATGCCGGCGTTGGATCGAGCAGTCGCGCTCGCCAAGATGTACGACATGCCCACGATGGTCGGCGACGATCTGCACTTCAATATGGCGAGGCTCGAGAAAATATCGTTCGAGGTAGACGGCGTCGTTCCCGAAAGTAGTTTTTGCTTCGGCCTGAGCGGCTTGAAACGCACGAGCGAGATCTTCGGCTTTATTGACGACGCGCATGCCGCGTCCTCCTCCACCGGCTGAGGCTTTGATGATGACGGGATAGCCGACCTTGCCGGCGGCTTCGAGGGCTCCCTGTTCGCTCTTCAGTTCGCCGGGGCTGCCTGGCGTAACGGGTAAGCCACGGCGTGCAACGATTTCACGCGCTTTGGCCTTGTCGCCCAGGAGGGCGATGTGTTCAGATGTTGGGCCGATGAATTTGATGCCGATGGACTCGCACACTTCTGCAAAATGGGCGTTCTCGGAGAGGAAACCATAGCCGGGATGGATGGCATCCGCCCCGGTGATCTCGGCGGCGCTCAGGACGTTGGGAATATTTCTGTAGCTCAGCGCTGCGTCAGAAGGCCCGACGCAGATCTTCTCATCGGCTGCGCGGACATGGAGACTCGCCGCATCGGCCTCAGAAAAGATCGCCACGGTCTTAATGCCGAGCTCCTTGCAGGCGCGAATCACGCGGAGTGCAATCTCACCGCGATTGGCTATCAATACTTTCTTGAACAATCGAGTACTCCGATGTGGGTCGAGGGAAGAAGACTATGGTGCGGCTGTCGGATCGACGAGGAAGAGCGCTTGGCCATACTCCACCGGCTTGGTGCTTTCGGCCAAAATTTTCATGACCCGCCCATTGACCTCCGATTCGATTTCATTCATCAGCTTCATGGCTTCGACGATGCACAGAACCTGCCCAATTTTCACGTAATCGCCCTCTTCGACATAGGGGTCGGCATCCGGAGAGGGAGACCGATAGAACGTTCCGACGATCGGAGACACGATGGTGACCATCCCTGTCGTGTTTTCGGACCTCCGATTCGATTTCGTTCATCAGCTTCATCGCTTCGACGATGCACAGGACCTGTCCTTTTTTTACATAATCGCCTTCGTCGACATAGGGATCGGCATCCGGCGAAGGGGACCGATAGAATGTCCCGACGATGGGGGACACGATGGTGATCATGCCTGATGTGTCTTCGGTCTTTACGCCTGCGGCAGCGGGCGGTTGTACGGCAGACAGTGCAACGGATGTCCCGTGCTGTTCAGGAACCGTAGCCGTAACCGTTCTCGACACGGCTTCGTGCCGCACGCGAATTCTCACGTCTTCCCACTCCATCTCCAATTCAGTCAGATTGTTCTTCTTGAGGAGATCGATCAACTCTTGGATATGCCTGGTCTGTTGTCCTGACAGACCGCCTGTCCCCTGCCCACTTTGGTTGGCGGCAAAGGCCTGAGGAAGGATGATCGGCTTCCCACCCTTCTTTGATGCGCTGGATGGCCGTTTACTCACCGAACTCGCTCCACATACTCTCGTGTACGGGTATCGATTCTAATCACCGTTCCAGTTTCCAAATAGAGAGGGACCTTAATGGTGGCGCCGGTTTCAAGGGTCGCGAGTTTCGTGCCGCCTGTGGCGGTGTCGCCGCGGAAACCCGGCTCAGTGTCGCTGACTTTGAGTTCGATAAAGTTCGGCAGCTCGACGTCGATCGGGCGGTGTTCGTAGACGAGGATTTTCACGATCATGTTTTCTTTCAATAAATCGGCATTTCCACCGAGCTTGCCCTTTTCGAACGTCAGTTGTTCGAAGGTCTCTGTGTCCATGAAGGTATAGGCGTCGTCAGTTGCATAGAGAAATTGCATGGTCCGCTCTTCGAGATCGGGCTCCTCGAACCGTTCGCCGGATCGGAAAGTCCGGTCCAGGACGTTACCAGACAGATAGCTCTTAAGCTTGGTGCGCACAAAGGCTCCACCTTTGCCCGGTTTGACATGTTGAAACTCAACGATATAAAAGGGCTGGTTGTCGACCATGAGGCGCACACCACCGCGAAAATCTGTCGTGGAAATCACTCGATGCTCCCTTCACGCTGTCTGCAGTCATTCGATCGGCGCCGCAATTATCTCGTTCCTTTTGCCGCCCGTCGCGATGTTACGGATGTGGAGGTTTTCTTCTGGCGCCTCGACGCAGTGAGATGGTCGTGCAAACCACGAAGTGCCAGGAGATAGCCGGTTGGACCTAAGCCGGAAATCTGTCCAATGGCGACTCCCGCGATATAGGAGCGCTGGCGAAATTCTTCCCGCCGATGAATGTTGGACAGATGCACTTCAATGGTCGGCAGACCGACCGCCGCAATGGCATCCCGGATTGCGATGCTGGTATGCGTATAGGCAGCCGGGTTAATAATCATCCCATCGTATCCCGTCCCAGCCTCTTGAATCCAGTTGACGAGTTCACCCTCGCTATTCGACTGGCGCAGATCGACTTCCACGGCTAACTCTTCAGCCAACTTCATGATGGCTGAGTTCACAGCGTCGAGTGAGAGGGCGCCATATATGGACGGTTCTCTCGTCCCGAGAAGATTGAGATTGGGACCGTGCAAGACTCGTATTCGTAGCATGTCTCTCTATTCACATAACTGAATATGCAAGGATGATTTTCTGTGACAGCCCCCAGCAGGACGGCATTGTAGCAGTCCGCCTCAGACCGGTCAAACGCATGAAAAATATTAAGAGGCTTTAGAGTGCGGTGTGTTTGTGGTGTCTCGATCATGCCGGCGCAATTCAATACTCCGAAGCCAGGACTCCAGTTGTACGACAACTTCAGTGCGCGGTGACGTAGGAGGAATCTCCCCAGCGTCGGTAGTTGGGGGGGCTGCCCCAGAATCCATGACCTGTTCTTCTGCTTGACGCTTCTTCTGGCCAACAAGATTGTGCGCGACCGAAGCCTCAGGCGTTGGCCCTTCCGGTCTCTTGCTTTGTTTTAGTGGTCCACCCAACGCAGACTGGACTGAGAGTGCTTCTTCATCCCGTGGGTTGACCGCCAGGATAACCGCACAAGATTGGATCGCTGATTCGTTCAGCCCCTGACTCTGGTAGATCTTAATCAACGTCCTGTGCGCGCGCAGGTTATCCGGGCTCAGCTTGACAGATTCCTCTAGTATCGCCTTAGCCTTCATGGACTGCCCCATATGGTCATAGGCGCGTCCAAGTGCAACCATGGCTGTAATGAAACCGGGATAGACCTTGAGTCCATCTTCGAGGACGCCGGCAGCTTCCTGCCACATGCCGACTTTTCCATACTCTTCAGCCAGAGGCATGAACGCTTTGGAATGGGGGTCTTTAGCCAACTGGGTAGCTAGCCGATCGATTTCCAGCGCGTTCTCGGCAGTGTTTTGATTCTGAGCCATAAACTAGGACCGTTCTCCTGCAACAGGTTTGAGTGGCTCGACGGATTGTCTTGCCCTCAGCAATTCGTGAGCCCGGTTCAAAATTGCGTCGGCAAGTGTTCGTTTTGGCATCAGGGGCAGTTCTGTGACAATCCCCTGCCGATCGATCAATGTAGCGCTGTTCTGATCGCTGCCGAACCCTGCTCCCTCTACCGTGACATCGTTTGCGACAATCAGGTCGAGTCCTTTTACTGTGAGTTTCTCTTTCGCATGAGCGATCAAATCATGGGTCTCAGCGGCAAAGCCGACCATGAGTTGCGTGGTCCGCTGGGCGGATAAGGAGGCCAGAATATCCGTCGTGCGTTCGAGATCGAGCATCTGGCCAGTTCGCCCTTGTTTCTTTATTTTTTGCGAACACGGCTCTATGGGACGAAAGTCCGCCACAGCAGCAGCCATGATGACCATGGTAGACCATGCGAGGCGCGTGGACAGTGCCTTCAACATGTCTTCAGCCGTGGCAACCGACACGACCTCGACGCCTTTCGGCGCCTGCAAGGCTGTGGGACCTGTGACGAGGACCACCTGGGCTCCTCTCGCTCGGGCGGCCTCAGCAATCGCATAGCCCATCTTGCCGGAAGACCGGTTTGAAATGAAGCGCACTGGATCGATCGGTTCCTGCGTCGGGCCTGCCGAAACCAGCACGCGGTGTCCTTGCCAGTCGCACCGTCGGGCCTGCCGAAACCAGAATACGATGTCCTTGCCAATCGCGTCGTGGAGCCAACGCTGCCTGAATAGCTTCCAAAATTGTGGCTTCCTCTGCCAAGCGGCCTTGGCCGATCCGTCCTGAAGCGAGCGGTCCTATTTCTGGACTCACCACAATCGTTCCCCTCGCACGCAATGTCGCTACGTGTTCGGTGACGGATGGATGAGTCCACATCCCTCCGTCCATGGCGGGGGCCATAATCAGCGGGCACTGTGCCGTCAGGAGCATGGTCGAGAGCAGATCGTCGCCCAGCCCCAGCGCTGACTTTGCAAGACAATTGGCCGTGGCAGGCGCAACGACGACGACATCTGCCTGTTCTGGCAATGACAAGTGCTTCATCTCATCGTGCGCCTCGAACAGATCCGTCGAAACAGGATGGCCGGAGAGCACTTCAAATGTAAGCGGGGTGACGAACTTCGTGGCCGATTGCGTCATTACTACATGCACGATTGCTCCTTCGCGGAGTAACGTTCTGAGTAAGGACACGGACTTATAGGCCGCGATGCTGCCGGTCACGCCGAGCACGATCTGTTTTCCAGTCAACATCGGCCCGCTCGAATCGGAAATCGTCACCGGTTACTCCTCGCTCTCACCCACTACTGGCTTTGGACTGTCGTCGACATAGACGCTCAGCTCCTTTTTGATCTCTTTCGCATCGTCGCCGGTCATCAAGGCCACCCGCTCCATTTCGCCTTCCTTGCCGCGTTTTGCCTCCTTCATGGCATCCCGGGCTTCTTGGCCGACGAGGTATGAGATTTGTCCCCGGAGGACTTCATCGAGGGCGATGGCCGTTTCCTTGGTAAAGCGCGAGGGAGCATGACGCGATCCCTGAACAATGTGCTTTGCTCGTTGGGCTGTAAGAATCGCCAGCCGGTGGCGCGAATCGAACTCACCTTGAGTGTATTGTGGTAAGAGTCTTAACATGTCGATCATGAGTCCGGTGCTCCTTCGGGGTTAGGGAAGATCGTTGTGATCTTCAGGTTTTTGTTCATCGTCAAGAATGAAATTACTTTCGAGCCAGCCCATATTCAACCGCTTCGTCTTCAACCGTTCAGACCAGAAGATGCTTTCGAGGTCGCGAAGCGACTGGCCGAGATCTTCGTTTCGAACGACATAGGCGTATTCTCGATAGCTCCACACTTCCTCTTTGACCTTGTTGAGACGCCGTTGGATCTCATCCGCGGTATCGGAGGCTCTGGTTTGGAGTCTAGCCCGGAGCACGGTCATCGAGGGCGGAAGAATAAAAATCGCCACCGAATCCTCGAATCGCTTTTTGACCTGCATCGCCCCTTGCACGTCGATCTCCAATAACACATCGATCCCTTGCTCGGTCTTTTCGGTCAGCGACTTCCGCGGCGTCCCATAGAGGTGTCCGTAGACATGAGCCCACTCGACAAATTCATTTCGCGCGATCATGTCTCGAAATGACTGTTCCTCAATGAAATAATACTCGCGGCCATGCTCTTCGCCCGGCCGCGGCTTCCTCGTCGTATAGGAAATTGAATGCCACAGTCCTGGGAGATTCGCCGCGAGCTGTTTACACAGTGTCGTTTTCCCCGTTCCGGATGGCGCAGAGATAATGAAAAGAATTCCGCGACGATCCATTGAAGACCGCGCATGGTCGGATGCCGGAGCCGTAGGGCTGGTCGTGGTGACTGAATTCATTCGACGTTCTGGACCTGTTCACGAATGCGTTCCAGTTCGGCCTTCATCTGGACCACATGACCGGCGATTTCCGCATCGTTGGCTTTCGACCCGATCGTGTTGACTTCCCGCCCAATTTCCTGAAGTAGGAAATCGAGTGTTTTGCCTACAGAGTCTGCGCGGTTGATCGTCTGCTCAAACTGTATCATATGCGAGTCCAACCTGACTATTTCTTCCGTAATATCGCCACGATCGGCGTATACCGCCAGCTCCTGATACAGCCGGGAAGGGTCGGGGATTTCCGATCCCAATAGTTTTTCCACACGACCCTTCATTTTGTCAAAGATTTCCTGGGCCAGTAGAGGAGTCCGTGCGGCGACAAGGGTCTTATGACCTCGGATCGTCTGAATCCGCGCACTCATATCCTCTGCCAGGGCCTTCCCTTCGCGTGTTCGCATGCCCTCAAGATCCGCCAATGCCTGGACCGTCAGTTGTTGAGCGATCTTCGCCAGTTTCGGGTCTTCCGTCGGTTGATCCGATACCGACAGCACATCGCGGAGCCCAGCCATCAGCGCAAGATCGATAGAACCGCTCAGCTTCAGGGATTTCTTGAGGGTCCGGAGGGCCTGATGGTACTGTTTCGCGAGGGATTGGTCAAGAATGACGTTTTCGGCGCGGCCTTTGCCCGCCTGGACCGTCACCGTGACGTCGATGCGCCCACGTGTACAGCGCTGCTGAATGGCTTTCTTGAAGGTGTCTTCCAGAGGGCTTAGCGGCCTGGGCATGCGACAGGCAATTTCTAGAAAGCGATGGTTGACGGAGCGCATCTCCACCGTCACGGATCCATCCTGCCAGGGCGCCTGTCGTCGTCCAAAACCAGTCATGCTACGAATCATTGGAGACCTTTCTCTTTCCATGGGCAGTGCCGGTAGACCGGACATGTGGCGCACTGGGGTTTTCTGGCAAGACAGACATAGCGGCCATGCAATAATAATCGTTGCGAAACAGCGGTCCACTGGGATTTTTGCAGGAGCTGCTGCAGGTCTTGTTCGACCAAGTCTGGATTGTCGGATCTGGTCAATCCAAGTCGCTTCGCCACGCGCTTCACATGGGTATCGACGACGATACTGGGTTGGCTGAACGCAGTCCCCAGAATGACATTTGCCGTTTTCCTGCCAACACCCGGCAACGTGATCAACTCTTCCATTGTGTGCGGAACCTGTTCGCCGAAGCGCTCGGTCACAGCTTTGCCGCAGTCGACAAGATGTTTCGCTTTGTTCTTAAAGAAGCCGGTAGAACGAATGAGTTCTTCGACCTCAGAAAGATGGGCTGTCGCCAACTCTGCCGGTTGCCGATACCGACGAAAAAGCGATGGCGTGACTTGGTTCACTCGCTGATCGGTACATTGGGCGGAGAGGATGGTTGCCACAAGCAACTCCCAAGGGGAGCGATGGTCGAGCTCCATCTTTGGACTTGGCATCGTGCGCTGGAGGGTCTTTGCAATTTCTTGGAGACGCGTCCGACGATCCGAAGATGGCGAAGCTTTCGTTATCATGGTCGTATCAGAAAGGTCGATTGTGCAGCGGGTTAAGGACGAGATGCAAGCGTGTGTGCCTGATCTGCCGATTTCTGGGAAAAGCCGTCTACCGGGGTGAGCGCAGTCAGCCGGTCTTCGAGATGCTGGATCAGCTGAGGCAAAGTCTCCGGATGCAGAGCTGAAATCCCGATCGCGCTATGACGCCGACAGAGGGCTTCAGCTTGCCCAGTCGGAAGCCGGTCGCATTTATTGAATATTAGAACCTGTGGAACTTGATCGAGACCGAGACTTTGGAGCACGGTATTGACCGATGCGATATGGGCTTCCATATCTTTCGCTCCGGCATCGACCACATGCAAGAGGAGATCAGCATCGCGCAGCTCATCCAATGTCGTTCTGAATGCTGCGAGGAGATCTTTCGGCAGGTCACGGATAAATCCTACCGTGTCGGTGAGGATCACTTCGCGGCCATCGGGGAAACGCAGCCTGCGGCTCGTAGTATCGAGCGTTTCAAAAACCCGTGGGGCTGTGCTCACCTGGCTGTTCGTTAACACGTTGAGTAATGTCGACTTGCCGGCGTTTGTGTAGCCCACGATGGATAGAACTGGGAATGTCTGTCGGATGCGGCGCGATCGCCGTTGATCTTGATGACGGGCAAATCCCTCGATTTCCCGATCCAAATGGTCGATGCGCTCTCTGATGCGACGGCGGTCCGTTTCGAGCTTCGTTTCGCCGGGACCTCTGCTTCCGATGCCGCCTCCCAATCGCGACAGGCTCGTCCCATGACCGGAGAGACGAGGAAGCAAATAACGGAGTTGCGCCAATTCGACTTGTACCTTGCCCTCTCGGCTATGCGCCCGTTGCGCAAAGATGTCGAGAATCAGCTGGGTGCGATCGATGACCGTCAGGTCCGTGATCTCTTCAATTGTGCGCAGCTGCGCGGGGGCTAAATCTTGATCGAAGATAAGCAGGTCCGCGCCTTTTTGCATGGCTTGCATCAGCACGTCCTTGAGTTTGCCGCTCCCCAGTTGAAATCGCTGGCGGCCACCGCCCTGTGTGCGTTGCACTAACCGATCGATCACTGTGAGATCTGCAGAGGAGGCTAGCTCGGCCAGCTCGGTGAGGTGTTCCTCTTGGTCGGCCTTGCTCTTGGGCGAGGCGCTCACGAGGATGGCGGTCTGTTTCTGAGACATCATGTGAGACTCGCCCTGACGTTGTAGATCCGCCTCTAGTTCACGAATAAATGTCTCAAAACTCACCGGGCATTGATGCACCAGCGTGGGCTTTAGGAGTGTATATAGCTGCCCCTGAGCGCTGGGTGGATTCAGATGGGCCAGAGAGAGTAATCCTGGTTCGCCTTTGGGGGTAACAGCCAACACTCCGATCATGTCGAGCCGGAGCAGGCCCAGCAGGGTAAGATCCTCTTGCGTCAGGATTTGTTCCTTTAGATGCGAGCGTATCAGACGAAGACCCCGGAGGGATCTCGGACTTGCACGAAATGTGGCCAGAGTCGTCGGCGATGGCTCGGTGCCGGCACCGACTAACACGTCTTGAACAGCTCCTCGCCTGGTAATGACCAAACCGATGGGGCGTCGAATTTCGTGCGTAAACTGCGCGAGAGTTTTTGCCGCTTCAGCCGAGATGACTTCATCGACAGGCATACGGCGGCGATACAGCCGCTCAAGCATGGCGAGTTGGCCGGCGCGGAGACCGAAAACCTGTCCGTAAATGTCTGGAATGGGCGTCGTTTCCTTATCGTCGTCGGTTAGAGCGTATGTGCGAACGATGACACCATTGAGGCTTGGGCATCGATGTCCAGAGGAGCCCGGAGCCCTGTGCAAAGCGCCTGCTTCCCTGCGGCTGCGATCATTGCGGCATTATCGGTACAGTAAGCCATCGGGGGAAGACTGAGCGGCACGTTCTCGGATGTCGCTCGTTGCTGGAGCAGCGCACGTAATCGAGAATTGGCGGACACCCCTCCGACAACGGCCAGCGCACGAGCGCTGGATGATCGAACTGCCGCAAAGGCCTTTTTCACCAGCACGTCCACGATGGCCTCCTGATAACCTGCCGCTAAGTCAGCAGCTTGTGCCGCACAGGATTTCTCATCCATCGCTTGAAGTCTATACAGTAAGGCGGTTTTCAATCCGCTGAAACTAAAATCAAGACTCCCGCTTTTTAGATACGAACGTGGAAATGCAACGGCCCCTGGATTTCCTTGTCTAGCCAAACGATCAATGGCTGGTCCCCCAGGATGCTCCAGCCCAAGCAATTGAGCGCCTTTGTCAAAGGCCTCCCCTGCCGCATCGTCCCTGGTGGCGCCAAGTAGCAGGCAGTGCCCGCTTGGCTCTTTAAGATACAGATGGGTATGCCCACCCGATACAACCAAGATGACACAGGGCAACGGAAAAGCTGGATCTTGCAGCCAGGCGGATGCGATGTGGCCGTCAAGATGGCTGACACCAACTACCGGAATATTCAAGGCATAGGCCAGTGACTTTGCATAGTTGACTCCGACGAGCAGAGCACCCGCCAAGCCTGGTCCTTGGGTGACGGCGATTCCAGTGAGATCCGCCCATGCGAGATCGGCTTGTTGCAGTGCCTCAGATGAAACGACTTCAATCGATTCAATGTGGGCGCGGGAGGCAAGTTCGGGGACAACCCCACCAAATCGCCGGTGGACGGCATGTTGTGATGTAATGATGTTCGAGAGGACGGAGCCGTCTGCGGCAAGCACCGATGCTGCTGTTTCATCGCATGACGTTTCGATACCGAGGATGGGGCCTGGCATCCAGGTAACGGTAGATTGTTCAAGGGCCGTTATCATACGACACTTTCTGGTTACAGAAACTGAATTGAGAACATATACATTCTTCAAATGAGGCGATAGTAGCACGGCCCTTGTGGCCGTTGGCGCCACAAGGGCCGTGTCTACTCTCTGCCATGACGTCGCGCAGTCGCTGGGCTAAGATGCTAGACGCCAGCCATCGCCTCCTGCTCAATGAATGCCGGAGCGCCGTCGCGAAGCACGACGCGAATCTTTCGGCAATCCTTGAATCGTCCTCGAATCATTTCTTCGGAGAGTGGATCGCCGATCGCGCGCTGAATCGTCCGGCGCATCGGCCTTGCTCCATAGAGAGTCCGGCAGGAAACGATCGCTGATGTAGCGATCGGACAGCTTGACGGCTTCAAGGATGGCCTCTTCAGATATTTCGACACCATGATGCTCTTCGTACCGATCGCGCAGTCCCTGAATGATCATGACCGTTTCGTCAATGCTGGGTGGCTGGACATGAATCGGCTGGAACCGCCTTTTGAGCGCTCCATCTTTCTCAATATGCTTTCGATATTCATCCAGAGTTGTGGCGCCGATACACTGAATTTCGCCGCGCGACAGCGCAGGCTTGAGCATGTTGGATGCGTCGATCGATCCTTCCGCTGCTCCTGCCCCCACCAAGGTATGGAGCTCATCGATGAAAATGATGATGTTCCCGGCCTGGACGATTTCTTTCATCACGACCTTCAGCCGTTCTTCGAATTGGCCTCGATATTTCGTACCCGCGACCAATGAGCCGAGGTCGAGCGCAATGACTCGTCGTGAGAGTAGGTTATCCGGGACTTCAGACTGAATGATGCGTTGGGCGAGCCCTTCGACAATAGCGGTCTTGCCGACACCGGCTTCTCCGATCAGCACGGGATTGTTCTTCGAGCGGCGGCTGAGGATCTGGAGCACTCGCTCGATTTCGTCGGCTCGGCCAATGACGGGATCCAGTTGCCCAGCCTGGGCAAGCTGAGTCAGATCACGACCGAACTCATCGAGCGCGGGAGTATTGCTCTTCCGATCTCGCTCACGGGGGGCGGACTTCCGCAGGAATGTCACGGTCAATTGCCGGGCTGTCAGGAGATTGGCGCCTAAACTACGAAGGATCTTGCCCCCAATCCCCTCCTCTTCCCGGAGGAGACCCAATAGAAGGTGTTCACTGCCGATATGATTGTGTCCGAGGAGCCGAGCTTCTTCAACCCCGTATTCAATGACTTTTTTGACCCGAGGGCTGAAAGGAATCTCCCCAAAAGTCATGGTGGTCCCGCCTCCGGGCAAATTCCGTTCAATTTCCAAACGGACTTGTTCGGTCGAGAGCCCCATTTTCTTCAAGATCATCAGGGCGATTCCGTCGGATTCACGGAGGATGGCCAAGACGAGATGCTCGGTTCCGAGGTAGTCGTTTTGATGACGCTCAGCCTCTTCTCGCGCGAGAATGATGATCTTCCGGCCCTTATCCGTAAATCTTTCGAACATCCTGCCTCCTTTTC
>SWDN01000003.1:258926-277729 GCA_005116775.1 Nitrospira sp. | reverse complement strand
GAGTTCCCGATACAATCTCGTAATTTTCGACGGGTTTCTGTCTCGGTTCTCGCCAGGGTGACCGCATGAAAAGCAAAAGTATCGGCATACTGACGAAGCCAAAATTCCCTGAGGTCAAGGGGACATTGCAGGCTGTGGTCGCCTGGCTCAGGGGCCGAAACATTCATGTCTTGTTGGGCCAGACGTCGGCGACCCTTCTGGGGGAAGAAGGTGGGTATCAGGATGCTCAGCTATCCAGCAAAGCGGATGTCCTCTTGGTTTTGGGCGGCGACGGGACCATGCTCCATGCGGCGCGACTTGCCGCAGAGCGAAGTACCCCCATCCTTGGCGTCAATATGGGTGGACTCGGGTTTTTGACCGAGGTCCGCCTCGACAACCTCTACCCCTCGCTCGAACGAGTCTTTGCAAACGACTATGTTCTCGATGAGCGGCTGATGTTGCGGACCCATATCCATCGGCAGGGAGAAACGGTTGCCCAAGGCGTCGTGTTGAACGATGTCGTAATCAGCAAGGGTACGCTTGCCCGCATGATCGAACTGAAGATTGCGATCGAAGGACGGTTCGTCACCAACTTGCGCAGCGATGGGTTGATTGTCAGCAGTCCGACCGGATCCACGGCCTACTCTCTTTCGGCCGGTGGCCCCATTATCGATCCAGCGGTTCAGTCGTTGATTCTGACGCCGGTCTGTCCCCATACGCTGACACATCGGCCCTTGATCGTTCCGGGCAATGTGAAAGTCGATTTGACGCTCACGAGTAGAGACGATGGCGCGATGGCTACGCTCGACGGTCAGGTAGGAGTGTCGATTACGCAGGGAGACACGGTGACCATTCACACATCGGAGAACCGGACCAGATTGATTCGATTTCCTGAAAGCAATTACTACGACGTACTGAGAGAAAAGCTCAAATGGGGAGACGGATAGTACCGAGCAGGCCTCTACGCTCTCCCACGCTCGATCAATTCGATCATTTCCCGATTTGATGCAAACTTAAACTCCCCGATACAGTCCTCGCCCCAATGCCCCTTTTCACTCGATTCAAGTAGGCGGAGCCCCTCAGCATTGACTGGGTGACTCTTGCGCGCCTTCAAAGTAGCGCCAAGTTTGTCGAGAACGGTTTTCACATCGGAATGGCTGCCCTGCGTTTTCACCGAAAGGTATCGGCCTACAACTTCTGCGCACCAATCCCCGTCTCGCTTGGCAATGCCGACCAAGCCCTCGCTTGCCTTGCGTGCCCAGCCTGCGAGAAACACACCGTCAACGACCTTGCCGGTGCTTTCGTCAAACGCTTGGAACAGCGCGTCGTCTGGATCATTACCGGTTTTATTGGGATTGGTGACGAACATGCCGCTCTTGTACGGCAACCCAACAGTCTCATCGACTTTATCGCCGACGGCAAAGATAACGGCGTCGCAGGGGAACTCATAATATTGCTTGAGTCCAACGGCAACTGTGTCCTCTCCTTTTGGATCGAGCTTGTTGTCTTCCATCTCCAGCCCGCGAACACGGTTGTTCCCATCGACAAGAATACGTTTAGGAGACGCGAGAAACTTGAAACCCATCTGCGTCTCGCTGATCTTCGGCTCGCATTTCGTGAACTCGTCCGTCAAGCCTTTGAGCACGTCGTCTGGATTCTGACCGACCGCGGCAAGGCGATCCTTGATGCGAGCGACTTCACTGGCGATCCCTGGTAGATCCATATTGGCGCATACCGAGCGAATTTCTTTCGGATTGTACTTTCGCTCAGCCGGTCCACGGCGCACGATTGCGGTGACCCGCTCAACCTTCTTGTAGCGAACCAACCAATGGGCAATATCGACCATCACATCGCCTGCGCCAATCACAGCCACATGCCGGCCCATATCGAACGGCCGGTCGCCGAACCCAGGCAGCCGATTGAAGTGGTACACGACATCCTTGGCATGGAACACACCCTTGGCTGAGTCTCCTTCCACTCCGATGGCTTTGGTGCCTTGCGCGCCGATGGAAAACACAACTGCGTCGGCGCCGAGTGTTCGAACGTCTTCGACGGTAAGATCTTTGCCGTTGCCGATGGAGACATTGCCGAAATAGTGGACATTCGGTCGATCGAGCAACTCCCAGTACTGTTTTTTCAGGCCGCCTCGAAGCTTGAGTTTTGACGGAAAAATTCCGTACTCAGCCAACCCGCCGAACTTGATATCACGATTCAGAATGATGATCTCATGACCGGCTTTCGCAAGTGCGACGGCGACGGCCATTCCGGCTGGCCCAGCCCCGGCCACAATGATCACATGCTTGCCCTCTATGCTCATACGATATTCCCTAAAGGTGTGAAAGGAATTGGCTAGAACCTCAACAGTTCCGCGGACTTTAACATAGGGGCTTTTATAGTGTCAAAACTGAAAGGAAAGTGGGAAACGTGTGTTACGGACGCACAGCGATTTCTCGATGTGATCGCAAAACCAGAGGACCCGGTGCGATGGCCCTCTCACGCAGCCATCGTGCTGCGGATGTCGCGGCATTGGGCACGATGAAGACTACGGATCTCGGACTTGTGAATTGAGTGAGACGGCTATCTTTCAGTCACGTTTTTCAAGAAATTTTGGGATAGAGAGAAGAATGAAAGGAACAGAACACGAGGCATGACAACATTCCATGAATCGATTTAGATTCACGCCAAATCCAAACCGACTCTATTGTCTTGAGCCAGAAGCGATCCCCCTGTGCTATCCCCCTGCGCTTCCCACCGGTCCGCCCGGCTCAGTCATGCGCCAGGGGTCCAGGAGTTCGGTGAGTCGTTTTTCTGGAAGGACGTTTTGTTCCTTGGCCATTTGGCGGACGGTCTTGCCGGACTTGTAGGCGTCTTTGGCGAGTTTGGCGGCAGCTTCGTACCCAATTTCTGGCGCCAAGGCGGTGCACATGGCCAGACTTTCCTCGATCAAGCTCTTACAGCGCTCCTCGTTGGCTTTGATCCCATCGATACACTTCACCGCGAAGTTAGTTGAAACGGTCGAAAGTAGTTCAATAGATTGTAAGAGGTTATAGGCCATGACCGGCAGCATGACGATCAGCTCGAAGTTGGCCGCCTGCCCTCCCACTGTGACGGTCACATCGTTGCCGATCACCTGCGCGCAGACCATCGTCACTGATTCGGCGATCACAGGGTTCACTTTGCCTGGCATGATCGAAGAACCAGGCTGGGTCTCCGGCAGATTGATTTCCCCCAGGCCACAGCGAGGCCCTGAGCCAAGCCACCGAATGTCGTTGGCGATCTTCATCAGGCTGACAGCGATAGTCTTCAATTCCCCGCTCGCTTCGACCAAGGAATCTTGCGCAGACTGCGCTTCAAAATGGTTCTTCGCTTCCTTGAACATGCAGCCGGTTTCTTTGGACACGATGGCCATGACTTTGGCTGGGAACTTTGGATGGCAATTGAGTCCTGTGCCGACGGCGGTCCCGCCGAGCGCCACTTCGCTGAGGGCCTCTTGCGCCCGCTTGACCCGTTGAATGCCGAGTTCAATCTGCCTCGCGTATCCGCCGAACTCTTGGCCCAATCGCACCGGCGTCGCATCCTGTAAATGGGTCCGTCCGATCTTGACGATCTTGTCGAACTCTTTGGCTTTACGGGCGAGCGCGTTCTTTAAACGTGTGAGTGCCGGAATGAGCTGCTGCTGCATCATCTCCCCGGCGGCAATGTGAATGGCCGTGGGAATGACGTCGTTGCTGGATTGTCCCAGATTGACATGGTCATTGGGATGCACCAGCTTGCTGCCTCGTGCTCCGCCTAACAACTCGGTAGCGCGATTAGAGATCACCTCGTTGGTGTTCATGTTCGTCGAAGTACCTGAGCCGGTTTGAAAAATGTCCACGGGGAACTCTGCGTCGAGCGCTCCTTCGACGACTTCGGTCGCCGCCTGCTTGATCGCATCCGCCGGTTTCTTGTCGAGGAGGCCCAGCGACTGATTGACCGTCGCGGCAGCGCGTTTGATCATTCCCATCGCCCGGATCATGGCACGAGGAAATCGTAGCGAGCTGATCGGAAAATTTTCGATAGCGCGGGCCGTCTGCACACCGTAGTACGCCGTAGTCGGCACGGCCAGCTCGCCCATGGTGTCGCGTTCGATTCTCGTCGCTGGCGATGACAATGTTGGAAGCTTTTTCATGGATGCTGCTCCGGTGTAAGGGGACTATCTGTTGCGGGCGCCATGATAAACGTAGCTCCCCTGCCGGCACAAGGGGATTAGCAGAATGCTGAAAAAGAAGAGGCCCGCCGGAGCGGGCCTCAATGTAGGACGGATGTTCGGTCTGGTGGTTACCCGACTTTGACTTCGATCGCTTTCGGCTTCGCCTTCTCGGACTTCGGCAACTGGAGATTCAGAACACCATCCTTGAATTCTGCCTCCACCTTCTCCTCATCAACGAGATCGGGCAATGTGAAGCTTCTGACGAAGCTTCCATAGGAACGCTCTACCCGATGGTACTTTTTTCCGGTCTCTTCCTTTTCCTGCTTCCGTTGACCCTGGATCGTAAGGACGCCGTCTTCCAGTGTCACCTTCACATCTTCTTTCTTCACATCAGGAATCTCCGCCTTGATCTGGTATGCTCCATCTGTTTCGCTGACGTCCACGGATGGCACCCAGTCGGCAACAACCATAGTCTCCTTGCCATTTGTCCGAGATAGAGCGGGACGGCTGAACATCCGATTCAACCGATCCGACATGTCTTCCAATTCACGAAACGGATCCCACCGTACGAGTGTCATGCTAGACCTCCTTCGTGTTCGTATTCGCTGTTTTAGAATACCTACTCGCAGCGCGCGCTGAGCGTTCTCTCTGCAAACACAGATAACGCTCACTGCCACGGAGTCAAGGGGGCGACACGTGAAGCGCGAGACCAGGCGGGTTTGTCTTGCGTGTTTAGTTGGAGGAAACTAATCCGGTAACCCAGATCAACCAGATGAACGAAACAAACCAAATGAACCGTCTGTTTACCGTTGTTCTATCGGGATATACGGCCGGCCATGCTCACCGGAATAAATCTGGTCAGGACGGAACAGTTTGTTTTCGCGAAGCTGCTCAAGCCAATGGGCCAGCCACCCGGACACCCGAGCCATGGCGAATAACGGCGTGAATAGATCGGTCTCAATGCCCATCTTGTCATAGAGAATCCCGGAGTAGAAGTCGACGTTGGGATAGATTGCTTTCCCCTTCAGCAATTCTTCGGCGACCCGCTCGACCTCTAATGCCACCTTGTACATCGGCGAGTTGCCGCATTCCTTGAAGAGTCGCTCACACAGAGTTTGCAGAATGGTCGCGCGAGGATCTTTCACCTTGTACACCCGGTGACCGAAGCCCATCAGCCGCTGTTTTGCGCGGACCTGTTCTTCAAGGTAGGATCGGACCTTCGTTGGCGCACCAATCTCCTTCAGCATCTGCACGACTTCTTCGTTTGCCCCGCCATGGAGAGGCCCTTTCAGCGATCCAATGGAAGAGGCGACGACCGTATAGGGATCGGCCAGAGTCGACGCCGTGATCATGCCGGTAAATGTTGAGGCGTTCATCGTGTGTTCGGCATGAAGGATTAGGCAGTCGTCGAATATCTCGCCCCACAAAGGAAGCGGTTCTGTCTCAGTCAACATGTAGAGAAAGTTTTCCGAAAAACCGAGATCGTCGCGCGGTGGAATGGAGTCGTTTCCATGCCGCAGACGAGCCCAGGCTGCGACAATCGTGGGGAGCTTGGCCACGAGACGGACGGCGGACCAATAGTTATTCTCCACGTCCTGGACGTTCCGGCCCGGGTAAAACATGCCCAACGCGGCGACTGCAGCTTGCAAGGCGTCCATGGGATGTCCCGAATCCGGAAGGCACTTCAATAAATCGACAATCTTGAACTTGATTCGGCGGTGATGGACGACATCCTCGTTCCATCGGGTGAGCTGCTCGCGCGTGGGCAGATGCCCAAACAGCAACAGATAGGCGGTTTCGAGATAGGACGATCGCAGGCACAGTTCTTCGACACGGATGCCGCGATACTCCAGCACTCCCCTCTGCCCGTCGACGTCGCTGATCGCAGATTTCGCAGCAGGAACCCCGGCGAGCCCCGGCATAAAATCATGTGGCATGATCGTGCTCCTTCAGATGAGTAACGGGATTTATGCGCATGGGGTCAGTCTATCATGTTCGACACAGCAGGATCTTGAATTGACCCCTATCGGTTGGCATACTGACATTGCCGACCGCTCACGACAGGAACTCCCCCCAATGCCTTTTCTGCTCATAGCGCTCAGTCTCATGGTGATGGGGACAGCCTCGCTCGCCCAGGCGGACGGCGAAGTTCTCGGTTTTGCCGTTGTGAGCGAGGCGCCAAGAGACAAGGCTCGGATATCGGCGAAGGTGTCCGTGAATGACGCAGTGTCAGATATGAAGTTGCTCGCGTCGGACGCGATCCTGAACAATCTGATTTGGAAAAAACTCGAAATCTGTCATGCCATGAGGATTGAAGGATACAAAGTTGCTGAAGGTTTTCAAATCGTCACCGTGCATGTCATCGACGCGGGTATGCTCCCGATGTCTTTGCAGTCTTTTGCCGGAGATTGCTTGATTAAGAAGGCGATCGAGATCGCGCCACTGGTCGATTAACAGGATGGCCGAGCGAGACTGGCTGGACGGGCGAGAAAGGCGAGACATCCGCGGTTTGCGTGTCGCGCGTTTCTCGCTAGTCTCGCACTTCAGCGCCATAAGTCAGGCGCAGCGGCATTCAGGACAGGTGGTCGGTTCTTCTGGCGCCTCACACTCTTCGGCGGTTAGAGGGAAGAGATGCTCGCATTGCCGGCAGGGACGAATTTCGAAGTAGGCAATTTCCTTGTCGTCAATGTCGGTGGGTAGAAGCAATTCGAGTGGATCGTATCCGATTGCGCGGCCGTCTGAAAACTTGACGATAGCCAGCCGTTCGTTAAACACTTCGAAGGTGGCTTCCTGC
Organism: Nitrospira sp.; assembly: GCA_005116775.1. Lineage (GTDB taxonomy): Bacteria > Nitrospirota > Nitrospiria > Nitrospirales > Nitrospiraceae > Palsa-1315. The sequence goes on along the minus strand of SWDN01000003.1, from coordinate 270,767 downwards.
CCTCTTCGGGCTAACACATGTCCGAGGACGAACACTGGTTGGCCTTTGCGTTTTGTGCGGAGGTCGCGCAAGGTATGGTGGGTGTCCGTCGCGCATGAAAACCGACCGGTGAAGCTGGTTCCGAAAGTTGGCGATGGTATCATGGCATTCATGCTGGAATAAGATGTCTTCGATGTATCACACGGTTAAAAATGGCGTCAAGGCGAGCGAGCCGTTCACAGAAGGAGTTCAACATGGCCGATATAACGATTTACCAGAAACCGACCTGTAGTACATGCCGTCAGGCGGTGCAGTTGTTAAAGGAGAGCGGCAAGCCCTTCACGGCGATCAACTACTACGAGAAGCCCTTCACAAAGACACAGCTCAAAAACCTTCTGAAGAAAGCGAAGCTTTCACCGATGGATGTACTGAGGACCAAAGAGGATATCTATAAGGAGCTTGGGTTAGCGAAAAAGACCCTGTCGGATGACGAATGGCTGGATATGCTTATCGCCCATCCAGATCTTATTCAGCGACCGATTGTCGAAAATGGTGAGAAGGCCATCTTGGCCAGACCGGCAGAGTCTGTAAAAGGGCTCCTGTAGAACGGGCGGGTTCTAGGAGGATCTGCGCGATGCGAGAACGACGCATGAGAATAGGCGCGTCTCGGCGCGCAAGGGTTGGGAGGGTGAGACGGACGACTTTTTCAGCATCCTGCTATGTTTCGTATTCTCCACTCGCAACCATTCGCCCCGTTCCGGATTGAGACCGTCGTGCAGGGACTATCGCCTCCACTCCGCGTTTGACGACGTTCCCCCCAAGGCCTTTGGCATCATAGAGGCCGCGGTAGGCCGATTTGATCACCAGGGACAGCGTCGCGCTGTCGTCTCGTGTTTCTCCTACGCCAATGCTCAGAGTGATGGGGAGCGCTCGGTCTCGTGATCCGGCCTCCTTGGCCCCCCGTGATTTTTCCCAGACTCGATCCTTTCCTCGGAGAAATAGCCCGATGGTTTCGGCTGACTTTCGAATGGTATCCAGCGTGCTCAGAGTTTCTGTGGCGGACTTTCCAGAAAACAATACGGTGAACTCTTCGCCGGTTGTGCGAAAGATTTGCCCATCGACGCATGCAGCCTGAACTCTGGGCGCCGCCAGTTTTAAAACCTGTTCGCTCACAGATTTCCCATGGACATTGGCATACTGAGTCAACTGATCGATACCGATGACGGCGAGGGAGTATCGCTTTCCTAGTTGTGCGATCGCTTCCTCATACGCCAGCCTGCCAGGAATGCCTGTCAGTTCGTCACGATAGGTCCGTTGGTAGAACGATTGAAGCAAGGTCACGAAGAGAATCAGTCCGGCTGTCATGAAGAAGTTGGTCGGGTGCCAGCCGTAGTGGCCGGCATGGTAGGCCACGAATATGGCGCACAATGCCCAGATCGCCCCTCCCTCCAATGGGTCACGATGCAGCGTGAATCGTATGACATGGAGCGCCAATGCGAGAGCGAATACCAATAGCGCCGGTTGCGGAATCGGTGTCCAATCCATGTACTGTGGAGGGAGGTACTCTCTTGTGAAAGAGGAGGCCAGGGCCTGCTGATCCGGAAGGCAGAGCCAGAGCAGCAGAAAGGGTTGAACCAATACGAGCACGACTCGCGTCACGCCACGAAGCGTCGAGAGAGAATCTTCTTTGAGAACGGAAAAGGCCAGCAGGTTGAGAGGAACAAGAAAGGCGCTGATGGCGAGCATGGTCCCACGTACGGTTTCCTGATCCCCGCCAGTGTTAGGAAGTAAGACCAGGGCCTGATCGGCGAGCGCTAAGACAACAAGGGAGAGGATCATGCGGCTGCTGGCAAAATACCAGCCAAAGATGAACCCGAATGCAAGGACAATATACGGTAAGGCTGCAATCGGTTGTTGCAGCCACATGGGGTATCCCTGAGGTCGGAGAAATCCAATCGCGACGAGGAAAATTAACCCTCCGGGAAAGAACACGATACGAATAGATTTCCAGAGAAGACTGAGCATGACCTGTTCCTGTGTCGTGTGAGATCTAGGGACCTTCCACCTTGTGCCAGATCCATACCAACTGGCCAGGCAGCGCAAGAGGGTTGGAGATGGTGAAGGGAGCACTCTTCTTCTAAAACCATTGAGTTGTCGGGGGAAATACGATGTCTAGCAGCAATGATCTGCTGAGATTACGAAGGCGTGGGGTAAGTCGAGTTCGTTTTTGAACAGTCGGTGAGGCTAGCAGGCAGAGCGTGTAGGAGGCGCCTCGTCAGGTTGCAGCGCTGGAAGATCGCCCTGGCGTCATTTGAAGAGCGCCGGAAGTTCGGTTTACGCTGACGGTGATGGCTCCATCTAACACCTGTAAAAGCAGATCGCCGGCCAATTGTCGCCGCCAGCCATGGAGGATGGGCACAGTGAGGGCTGTCCGATTCTGCTTCGTTTCAACGAGCGTTTGTAGGTCTGAGCTGGTGGCGAGCATGGTGGGGGCAATCCCCTCCTCTGCCGCGCGGGCTTTGAGCACAGCTTGCAGGAGTTCGACAATGCCGGTCGATTCAGGGTCAGGTTTCCGCTCGGAGGGGACTTCCGGCCATGCCGACGGTGGAAGCGCCAGCGCTGCCGTGATGGCAGCCAGCAGTTGCGCGCCTTGTCGATCGACCTCGGAAGAATGGACGCCGCGGAGACCACGGAGATCGTTGACCGATTTGGGTGGGTGGCGCGCGAGTTGGATCAGCACTTCATCTCGCATGACACGGCCGCGTGGCACGTTCCGACGTCGAGCCTCCGCTTCTCGCCAGGCAGCCAATTCACGAAGCACCGCAGCCCCTTTGGGCTTGAGCGTGTCCCATCCACGAATTCGTTGGTACCGTTCCTGCGGCTCACGGCTCTTTTCTCCCACCGCTGTTTCAAGACGCGCAAATTCCTCACTGACCCATTCGGAACGGCCAAGTGTCTTCAGACGATCCAGTAAATGCGTATGGATTGGCAGAAGATACTCGACATCTTCCAGCGCATAGGCGATTTGGTCTTCCGAGAGCGGTCGCGCGCTCCAGTTGGTGAAGGTATGGGCTTTCGCCAGCTTTTTGCCGTGGAGCCGCTGGACCAAGTTTGCATAGGCGACTTGTGCGCCATACCCGACCATGGCGGAGGCGATCTGAGTATCGAAAAACGGTTTTGGAATCATCTTCGAACGAATACGGGAGGAAATGCGGGAAGGAAAATCGATCACCGCAGCGGTGGTTGCGGTGGCAACCTGAATCAGCTCAAGCCGTGGAACAAAGGTGTCTTCCCCGACGAATTCCGTATCCAGAGCCAGCCTAGAGCTCTGTCGCAATGTCTGGCAGAGGGATTCGAGCGCAGGCTGATCCGTCACATAGGGTAAAGATGAGTTGGATGTCATGTGTGTCTCATTCTGTGGGGCGGTAAGTTGCGTCCGGTGACCGTGGTGGTTCGACGTTGCTGAGGCTCAAGTATTCCTTGAGAAACTGGTAGGCCTCCAACATGCGGCGCAGCTCAGGTTCGGCGCTGCGGTCGCCGTTATTCGAATCGGGATGGAGTTGCTTGGCTTTGTGACGAAATGAAGCTGTGACATCGGCGAGCGAGCTGCCGAACTCCACTCCCATCGCGGCATAGGCATCCATGGCATTATTGATCCCGCTCGATCCTTGCGAGAGGTCACCGCCTCCCCCACCGGCGGCTTTCAACATATCGGCCAGGCTGATTTTCTTGCGCCGACGACGGGGGCGCTCTCGTATCTCGCCTTCAATTTGGATCAGCGACTTGATGACTTCCTCCAGCCCCTGCTCTACACGAAAAAAACTATCGACTCGTTCTTGCATCATGGTATCGACAGCAAGGTTCAAACTTTCCTCCGCTTTCGGACGCAACGAATCGATCCGTTTTCTCATCCCATTCTGAAACCTGATGAATTTACTTTGCGAAAAAGGCATGTGCCGCTTCTCTCCGGGCGCGCATTGTAGCACAGGCTGGTTGCAGGTCAGAAGAGCGGCGGAACTAGTTGGATTACTGGGGGTTATCCATCACCGCGACGGAGGTCGTCGCTGAGTTTGTTACGGCGGCGGGCTACACCCGTTTCACGCGCGGCTGCCGCCACAGCTTTGGCCACACGCGGGACGACTTCCTTGTCGAACACGCTTGGAATAATGTAATCCTCGCTGAGCGCCGCAGGGGGAATAGTCTCGGCCAAGGCCTTGGCCGCAGCCAGTTTCATCGCTTCATTGATGTCGCGCGCCTGCACATCCAGCGCACCTCGGAAGATACCGGGAAAGGCGAGCGCATTGTTGATTTGATTTGGATAATCTGAGCGCCCGGTCGCAAAAATCCGACAGTGAGAGGCGGCCAATTCACGAGGGACTTCGGGGTCTGGATTGGCCATGGCAAACACGATGCGATCGACCGCCATGAGATCCAAGTCATCTGCCGTCAAGATATTGCCGACGGACAATCCAATGAAGACGTCAGCTCCCTTGAGCGCATCTTGAAGTGTGCCTTGGGGATGGTTTGGGGTCATACAGGAGGTAAGATCGGTTCGACAGGCCCGCAGTTGTTGGCCGTCCCCTCGTAAGACAATGCCATGTGGTTCGCATCCGATCAGGTGAGAGAGGCCGGCGGCGAGCAACATCCTGCAGCAAGCGGTTCCAGCTGCGCCGAGACCGTTGACGACCACACGTATGTCCTCCATCCGTTTCCCGGTAACGGTAAGCGCATTGGTCAAAGCAGCGAGGATGACTACCGCTGTGCCATGCTGGTCGTCATGCATGACCGGAATGTCCAAGGCAGTTTTTAGGCGACGTTCAATCTCGAAACAGCGCGGCGAACCGATGTCTTCCAAATTGACTGCGCCGAACCCTGGAGCAATGGCCTGAACTGTGCGAACAATTTCGTCAGGATCTTGGGTGTTGAGGCAAATCGGCCATGCATCGATTCCCGCTAATTCTTTGAACAACATGGCTTTACCTTCCATCACAGGTAAGGCAGCTTCCGGACCAAGATTGCCGAGACCCAAGACCGCAGACCCGTCGGTGACTATCGCAACCGTATTGCCCTTGCCGGTGAACACATACGCGTTACTTTTATCCTTCGCGATCGCTTGGGAAACCCGTCCGACTCCCGGCGTATAGACCATCGACAAGACGTTTCTGGTCGTGATGGGGACCTTGCTTTCAACCCGAATCTTTCCGCCGAGATGGAGAAGGAAAATTCTATCGGAAGCCGAGAGGACTTTCACGTCCGGCAGTGCCCTGATTCGAGCAAGCACTTGTTCTCCATGCGCTTCGCTTCGGACGTCGAATGTCACATCCGGCACCATACAGTCTGCGGTTGCAGAGACGACATCCACTGCGCCGAGATTGGCGCCTTCCTCGGCCAAGACGGCGGCAACCTTAGCGAACATGCCTGGGGTGTTGGCAAGTTGAAGGCGAACGGTCAGGCGGTAGTTAGAATAGGGTCCAATCTCAGTCATGGCTGCTCCGTCATTCAAGATTACCACAACGCCGGTCATGGACCAGAGCGGATTGTGTATGGCGATGAGAAGACGGAGAAGAAGGGCGAGCCTGGCAAGTAAGCGTGCGGGAAGTCGTTTGATCGATCAGACGAGACGAAATTGAACGATTTTGAAGAGGCCTGCGATCTCCCGATCACAGGCCTCTTTCCTTATCTGCTCGTTGACCCTTCTCCAGGCTCGATGCTACGGTGAGCCATGCACACTCCATCCGACTCAGCAAGACACAATCGCCTCATCCACGAAACTAGCCCCTATCTCCTCCAACATGCCGCAAACCCGGTCGATTGGTACCCCTGGGGGCCGGAGGCTTTGCAGGCAGCCAAAGCCCAGAATCGACCGATACTACTCTCGATCGGCTATTCCGCTTGTCATTGGTGCCATGTGATGGAGCGCGAGTCCTTCGAAAACGAGGCCATTGCATCGATCATGAATCGGCATTTTGTCTGTATCAAAGTCGATCGGGAAGAGCGCCCCGATCTCGACGAAATCTATATGCAGGCCACGGTCACTCTGAATCATGGTCAAGGCGGATGGCCGATGACGGTTTTTCTTACGCCGGACCAGGAGCCGTTTTTTGCCGGGACCTATTTTCCACCTGACGATCGTTGGGGCCGTCCCGGATTCCCCAGCCTTCTTAAAAAAATTGCGGACGCGTGGGAGACAGATGCTGCCGGGCTTACGAGTCAAGCTCGCCAACTGACCGAACGGTTAAAGAGTGAACTCAAGACAGTCTCTCCCGTTTCAGTTAGTACGTCCGTGCTTGATGAGGCTGTGACACAATTCCGAGAGAATTTCGATGAACGACACGGCGGATTCGGGAGTGCGCCGAAATTTCCCCCGGCCGCGGGGCTCTCGTTGCTCCTTCGTTGTTACCGCCGAACTGGAGACAGTCAGACCTTACGAATGGTCACACGCACACTCGATGCGATGGCGGCGGGAGGAATCTACGACCACATCGGTGGCGGGTTTGCACGGTACTCTACCGACGAGCGCTGGCTGGTTCCTCATTTCGAGAAGATGCTTTACGACAATGCCCTCCTCGCGCGGACTTATCTGGAAGCGTTTCAAGTTACCAAGCAGTCTTCCTATCGACAAGTTGCAACGGAAGTACTCGACTATATTCTCCAGGAAATGACCGACCCTGCAGGGGGATTTTATTCTGCGACGGATGCGGATTCAGAAGGGGTCGAAGGAAAGTTTTTCGTCTGGACGCCGGCGGAGGTCCAGGCCGTGCTGAACAATGCAGAAGATACTCGCCGATTCTGTGCCTGCTATGATATTGCCGACCAGGGAAATTGGGAGCATCGGAGTATCCCGAATCGATTGCGCCCTATTGAAGCCGTGCTCAAGGAATTGAACCTCACCGTCGATGAGCTCTCCGAAACGATCTCGCGGGTGCGTTCCATCCTCTATCGAGTGCGCCAGACACGAGTCCCACCAGGGCTCGACGACAAAATTATCACGGCTTGGAACGGCATGATGATCTCGGCGATGGCAGAGGCCGGTCGTGTGTTAGGAGTCAGCCGGTACATCGACGGGGCCATGAACGCCGCAGATTTCCTATTGAAGGTGCACCACACTGCGGACGGAACACTGCTTCGCACATCTCGAAAGGGCCGAGCCCACCTCGACGGAGTCTTGGAGGACTATGCCTGTCTGGCAGAGGGCTTGATCGACCTCTATGAAGCCTGTGGACAGGAGCGCTATCTCACGGTCGCGCTTCAATTGGCTGAGCGGATCATAGGTTCATTCCAGGACAGGGATCACGGAGGGTTCTATACCACCGCGAAGACGCATGAAACGCTGATTATGCGAGCGCGTGAGGGGGCGGATGGTGCGACACCCAGCGGGAACGCCGTGGCAGTCTCAGCCCTGGCCAGACTCTCGTTCCACTACGATCGACAAGACCTGCGCGAAGCGGCGATTGCCGGGATTCGCGCCTATGGCCGCCAGATAGCCCGGTACCCCAGAGCCTTTGCCAAAACCCTGGCCGTGGTAGATCTTCTGGCAGAAGGACCGATTCAATTGGCTTTTGTCGGACTGCCCAACGATCTAGGGTTGGAAGCCTTGCAACTTGCTGTGCGTGAGGTGTTCCTTCCGCATCGTGTGATTGCGTCCGGAGATGGAGCAGGCACGCCATCCAGTCATCCTTTGCTGGCCGGCAAGGGGTTGGTCGAAGGGAATGCGACTCTCTATATCTGCCAGAACTTCTCCTGTCAGCGTCCTCTCACCGATCCAAAGGAGGTCGCTGAGGCACTGCTATCAACGTCGCAACAAACGGCTCGGACGACCCAACACACGCTTCTACAAGGAACAGCACTCCCTGGATCTGCCAGTCCGGAAGGGACAGCCAGGTATGCTGGCCGCATTGTGAGTCAAGCACGCCATCATGGTCACCTGGAGCATGGATACAGCCAGTTCGGCGCTACAGGACTCACGACCTCCCGGCTGGGATTTGGAACGTATCGTGTCGGCACACGGGAACCTGAGCATCGAGAATCACTTGAAAACGCTCTGCGAGACGGCGTGAATCTGATCGACACCTCGACGAATTACATGGACGGCGACAGCGAACGCTTGCTCGGTTCCGTCTTACACGAGTTGATCACGGACAGCGAGCTGACGCGTGAAGAGGTGGTCGTCGTTTCAAAGATCGGCTATGTTCAAGGGGGAAATTTGAAGCAGGCGGAGGCGCAGGAACAGGCCGGGCGTCCCTATCCTGACATGGTCAAATACGGTGACGGCATCTGGCATTGTATACATCCAGACTTTCTGGCCGATCAACTCACATTGTCGTTGGATCGGCTTGGGTTGGCTACGCTCGATGTCTGTTTGCTGCATAACCCGGAATACTTCCTGTCCGAAGCAGCGCATCATGCAGGTGGAGACCTCGCAGCCACGCGGGATATCTTTTATCGCCGGATTGAGCACGCATTCACATTTTTCGAGTCGCAAGTAGTAGCGGGACGGATTCGTTACTATGGCGTGTCATCGAATACGGTCACGGCAGATCCATCGAATACCGAAGCGGTCTCGCTCTCTCGCCTGTGCGATGCAGCGCGAGCTGCATCGCAAGGAAATGACCGCCATCACTTTGTCGTACTACAATGTCCCATGAATCTCTATGAGGCAGGCGCCTTGATGATGCCCAATACTGGGCTGGATCAACAGCAAACGGTGCTGGAAGTGGCTCAACGAGAAGGGCTCGCCGTTCTTGTCAATCGTCCACTCAATGCTATGCCGACGAAAAAGAGCGGTGTGATTCGGCTGGCAGACTTTCCGCTCGAAGGAGACCCGGTAGACTTCGACAGCCAATGCAAAACCGTTGCGGCGCTTGAAGAGGAATATCGCACGTCCATCGCTTCGACCCTTCAACATAGCGGTCAAGGGATGGCCCCAGCCGATTTCTTCACCTGGGCTGTTGAATTAACGCGCGTGCGGCCTCAGATCCAAGGGCTGGAACATTGGGAGCAAATCGAGCATCAAATGATCGCGCCTCATATTAACCAAGTGATGCAGGCGCTGTCACAGCGTCTGACTGGAACAGCCGCAGAACAGTGGGAGGCCTGGCGCGACCGCTATGTCCCGCAGTTGCTTGTTCTCTTGGGCGGGCTTCGGCGAGAAGCCACTGAACGGAGTCAAACCAAAACAGCCTCACTATCGAAGATTCTCGACCCCCTGTTGCCGGAAGCTAGACGCAAAGAGTCGTTATCACGAAAAGCCCTGTGGATACTGGCAAGTACTCCCGGTGTAACTTCTGTATTGAATGGGATGAGGAGACAGGACTACGTTGAAGATTCTCTGGCCATCTTGAGATGGGAACCGGCACAGACGGTGAGATCTCTCTATGAAGCCGTGAAGTCAGACTGACTTTTGATGGACATGTGAGGCTCGTTCGTCACGGTCGTGATGATTTCGAGACGGGTGAATGGGGTGGTTCTTGTCGGTTGGAGAAAACTTACTCGAGGCGATCTGATTGCACAACGAGGACAAGATTTCGATCAGGTCGGCTACTTTCCAGTTCTGAGCAGGCCCTGCCACATTTGTAACGCTTGCCGTGCCCACGGGCTTTCGTCTTGCCCTTGTCGGCTGTCGTGGTGTATTCGTCTGGTGCTCAACGATTCGATTCGCGTGGTGACATCTCGATATTGCGGAGCTTCACGTCGAAGCCATCGATAGGCCTCCAACGCGTCAGGAACACGACCGAGCGACTCTAACGTTCTTCCTAAGAGATAGAGGATCTGCACTTGTTCTTTTGATGAGGTCGAGGGTACTTGCAAGGCCAGGCGAAAGGCCGCGACAGCCTCTTCTTGTTTCCCGCTTTTCTTAAGGCTAAGCCCCATTTGCGCGAACCCCTTTAGCGCGTAAGCTGGGTCCTGTGCGGCTTTCTCAAAATGCTCTGCTGCTTGCCTGAAGAGCCCCACGTTCTTCAGCACCATCCCCTGTTCATAGGCTTCGCGTCCGCTCGGTGTTTCTGCCGATACAGTAGCTTCAACTGCTTGGAGCTGTATCTCCTGAAAGGGCACACCACTTTCACTCAGCGGCGAGGTTCGATTTGCGGAAGGATGGTTTTCCTGTACCAGGGATAATGCATTGGTTTCGTTCACGTTCTTGTTTCCTGTGGGGGGATATGACGACAGCTGGCAAGAAATTCGCAAATCCTGGACCACTCAAGTTGACTTGGAAACCCATTACGTTTCACATCGTTGCAGATTTTCCACTGGTATGAGATGAGGGAAAACAGCTCATCTTTCGACAGGTTCGTTCAAATTTGCTCCCTTGGTCGGCTTTGGTTCGCCAGAATTACGGACAACGAGGAGAGTGCGTGAGCTAGAAGGTGACTTGTCGAAGATTGTGACGATTAGCAAAAAACCACCTCACGGTCTTCTTCAGCCCTTCCCGAAGCCCGTGTTTTGCCTGAAAGCCAAAGAGTTCTTTAGCCCGGCTAACATCCAGGCACCGTCGAGGCTGTCCATTGGGCTTGGTGGTGTCCCAATCGATCTGTCCTGTAAAACCTGCCTCTGCCGCAATCATGACGGCAAGATTGCGAATCGTGACTTCTTCCCCTGTTCCCAGATTAACTGGCAGCGGTCCATTATAGTATTCGGCTGCACGAAGAATACCTTCTGCGGCATCCTCAACATACAAAAACTCTCGAGTTGGAGATCCATCTCCCCACAATGTGAGTGTGGGGAGGCCCGCTTCTTTTGCCGTCACACATTTGCGTATCAAGGCCGGTATGACGTGAGACGTTGCGAGATCAAAGTTATCGTGCGGACCGTAGAGATTCACAGGAAATAAGACGATTGAATTGAACCCATACTGTTCACGATAGGCCTGCGACTGCACCAGCATCATCATTATCGCAAGGCCATAGGGAGCATTGGTCTCTTCGGGGTATCCACTCCAGATGTAGTCCTCTTTAAAAGGAATGGGGGCAAATTTTGGGTATGCGCAGATAGTACCGAGTGCAACAAATTTTTTCAGCCCCATTTGACGCCCGACTTCTATGAGCTGTGTCCCCATCATCAGGTTCTCGTAGAAAAACTTTCCTGGATTTGCTTGGTTTGCGCCGATCCCTCCAACCCGTGCTGCCAAATGAATGACCGTATCTGGTTTACAGTCACTATAGAGTTGTTTCACGGCGTCCATTTGAACGAGATCGTAGTCTCTGCTACGAGGCACATGAATTTCTCGGCAGCCTTTCTCGCGGAGCTGTTCCACAACGAAAGATCCCAGGAAGCCTGCTCCTCCTGTGACGACGACACGTTGTTCATTCCAAAATGACGTCATAGCCGATCGATTGCCACCGCTTCTAACTCCTAAACTCTCTTCCGGGTACCATCCAACTTTTCTTTCTCCGCAGTCAGATCGGCATCGACCATCATGGCGATGAGCTCTTGGAATCGCACTTTGGGTTCCCAACCAAGCTCTTTCTTCGCTTTGCTCGCATCACCGATAAGGAGATCCACTTCGGTCGGGCGATAATACGTCTGATCGATCTTGACATGTTTCTTCCAATCCAGTTGCAAGCGGTCGAATGCCAACTCAAGCATTTCCTTGACCGTATGCGTTTCGCCGGTGGCAATCACATAATCATCAGGGATCTTCGCCTGCAACATCATCCACATGGCTTCGATGTAGTCACCGGCGAAACCCCAGTCGCGCTTGGCGTCGAGGTTCCCCAGGAACAAATCCTGTTGCACGCCCAGTTTAATGCGGGCTGCAGCCTTTGTGATCTTTCGCGTCACGAACGTTTCGCCACGCCGAGGCGATTCATGGTTGAATAAAATGCCGTTACAGGCAAAGAGGCCGTAGGCTTCTCGATAATTGAC
>SWDN01000003.1:243031-258826 GCA_005116775.1 Nitrospira sp. | reverse complement strand
TCGGAGAGACCATGATCGTCCTCATGGCGACAGGGAATACTCCTATTATGGATTGGAGCCTGTTCAACGGTTTCCGTACATTGTCCGCCAATATCGCTGTAGAAATTCCTGAGGCTCCCCATGGCGGCACACTCTACCGCATCCTGTTCTTGGCAGCCGTGCTCTTATTCGCGTTTACGTTTCTGATCAACACGGTGGCGGAAGTCATCCGGCAGCGGTTGCGGACAAAGTACAGCCAATATTGATGCGCGCCCCATTCAAAAAGTTCCTCGCCTCAGGCAATGTCTTCATCTGGGGCTGCGCTGCCGGCGTGTCGGTTTCGCTCCTCATGGTCTTCGGGCTCTTGCTCCTGATCATGATCAACGGCTTGGCGTACTTCTGGACCTCGGATATCGTCGACCTCACATTGAAAAACAAACAGCACGTGGTGGGGCAATTGGCTGGACGCGAAGTTATTCCTCGCTCTATCACCCCTGACCATCCAGAAGGGAAAGGGCGGCTTCGGGTCAAGATCGGAAATCGCGACATCTATGGACTCGATTTCAAGTGGGTTAACGACGACCAGATTCTCTCTCAAGCCTACCCAACCGATGTGGTTCTTTTAGAACGCCGAGAATGGGGCAACATGTATGCGTGGATCAAAGGCGTCTACAAAGGAGACACGATTCAGGCAGAGGGAAACGACAAGGGTTGGATTGCCTTGGCCCCGCTGATCAGCGCCGCCAATACTCTTCACAGCCAAATCGATTGGATCGAAAAAAGCGAGATCGGCGCGATCAATTCCGATATCGAGAAACTGCGGTTGAAGATTCGCGCGCTCGGTTCTATGGAGAAAGGGCAAATCGACGATCTCAAAGCACAGATTGCCGTGGCTGAATCTCGTTACCAGGAGAAAACGGTGGAATTGGATGTGCTACGGACACAATTCAATGAATACTCCGTCCTCATGGTGGATGCGAACGGCCGTGACAAACAGATCCCTGTCGGCCATATCGTTCGAGCCCTACGCCCGAACGAGATGAGCCTGCCCCACAAGAGCTGGATCTATCTCACCAATGTGTGGGCTGTCCTCACCACTGAGCCGAGAGAAGCCAATACAGAAGGCGGTATTTTCCCGGCCATTTTCGGCACGGTCATGATGGTCATCATTATGAGTCTGATCATCGTCCCGTTCGGCGTCCTTGCCGCCCTCTATCTTCGAGAATACGCCAAACAAGGCGCCATGGTCCGGCTCGTGAGAATTGCCGTGAATAATCTTGCCGGCGTGCCCTCGATAGTCTTCGGTGTGTTTGGATTAGGCTTTTTCGTGTATGCCGTCGGCGGGACCCTGGACCAGATCTTTTTCTCCGAACGACTTCCGACTCCGACCTTCGGCACAGGCGGCATTCTCTGGGCGTCACTGACACTCGCCTTGCTCACGGTACCGGTCCTGGTACACCTCATATCCCTTTCCGATGAGAAACTCGGCAAGGTACGATCCATCCTGCCCCGTAATACCGCTGATCAACGCTTTTTTCACACGAACACTCCTTCATGTATTGTGGCAACGAATCGCTGAATTATGTCTTGAATAGGCCCCGTTGTCTACCGGTCGTCGAGTGTGATCTTTGTATGAGCTTATTGGTAGTTCTTGCGCGAAACCTTCTCTGCACACTAGAATAGCCGCAACGCGTAGTGACCGATCCACAATCAGCGTTGAGAACGATGACCATCCGTCGAGTGATCATATTCGTTATTGTCGTCTGCGGCACCTTTCTCGTCGCCCATATCATCAATGCGGTGATCGCGGAAGCCTTGTCTATGCCTGTGAGACTCACGCAGCCACTGCCGAATTCCAACCGAGAGGCAGGCGAAAGTGTGCCACTGCCCGTTTTGATTGAACGTATCCGGACGAGTGGGCTTTTCCCTCTTCCATCCGATCCTCTCGGCACGGATATCGCCGGATCGAATATCCAGTCTACCCGTGCCCCTTTGAATTTGGCGTCGAAACTCAAGCTGTTGGGAGTGGTGATCGGCGATCGTGGAGGGGTTTCGGCCATCGTTGAAGAGCAGTCGAGCAAACGCCAGCTGTTTTTCCGGTTGCATGACCAAATCCCCGATGCAGGAGAGATCAGCGAAATCCGTCGGGACGGGATAGTCGTCAGTCAGGGCGATCAACAGGAGTTGCTTGAACTTGCCGCATCGCAGATCGAAAAGCCTCCCGTTGCCCCTGTGCCGGCAGGACCGTCTATTGCTCCGGTGCCTGGACGCCCAGTGCGCGCAACACTCGACCGGAGAGAAGTTGACCAGGCCATGGGTGATCTGCCCAAGTTGTTATCCCAGGCGAGAGCCGTGCCGTATATGGTGAACGGAGCAATGAATGGATTTCGTCTCGACTTTATCGCACCTGCCAGCTTTTATGAAAAAATCGGCCTGAAATACGGGGATGTTCTCCAGCAAGTCAACGGGGTCGACATTCGTGATCCCAGTACGATGCTCACCCTCTTCCAGCAGCTCCGTAATGAACGATCGGTGAAGCTTGATATCTTGCGCAACAACCAGCGAACAGCAATGACGTTCGATATTCGCTGAGTCCGCGCTATCTTCCTCTGTTGCAGCTTCCTTTTTGCCTTCAACACATGGCTGTCGCTGTAAATTCGGATGGGCCTCCTCAGAACGGCTATGACAGAAGGGATCTGTGACCTTGTAAGATGCATCAGTTAGAGGGTATCTTTTAGGCTTAAAGTCGTGTGCCCCGGCCGGCCCAATAGGCCTTTTCAGGGCTGAACTATTCATTTGGTGTTCTGTGCTAAACGACGAACATTCAGGTCGGCCCCTGTTGGGAGGGATACTTGAGGATAAATTCGGCTTGACCGAAGCAAAACTGCTTGAAGCAATCAACATTCAAGGAACCAAGGGGGGACGTCTCGGCGAAATACTGATTCGACTCAGAGCCATTACCGAAGATCAGCTGCTCCAAGCGCTTGCCATTCAGTTTGAACTTCCCTGGCTTCCCTATCTCGATGTGAGCCAGGTCGATCATGAATGGGTCAAGAAGGTCCCGATTCATTTTGCCCGCCGGTATCATGTGCTTCCTCTCAAGACAGAAGATGGGGCGGTGCTTGTGGCAACGATCGATCCCATGGAGACAGCGGCATTGGATGATCTCCGGCTCTTGCTGGGACTTCCTGTCAAGCCGGTGTTAACCAGCAGCTTGTCGCTCCTCGCCTGTTTAAATCGGGTCTATGACGAAGCGGCAAGTCCTGCGGGCGCAGAGCAAGTCATGGAGGATATTGCGGCCAGTGAGAGCTTAGAACAAATCGCTCATGAATTGGATGAGCCTCAGGATCTCCTCGATGCCACAGACGAAGCGCCCATCATTCGCTTAGTTAATTCCGTACTCTTTCAAGCAGTGAAACAACGAGCAAGCGATATACATTTCGAATCGTTCGAACGGGGGTTAGTCGTGCGGTATCGCATCGACGGGGTACTCTATCCCGTGTTAACTCCCCCCAAACATCTGCAGGCCAGCATTATCGCGCGATTGAAAATCATGGCCGCGTTGAACATTGCGGAGAAACGCCTGCCTCAGGATGGACGATTTCGCATCAGAACGGCCGGTAAAGATGTCGACTTGCGTGTCTCGGTTCTACCGACCTCACATGGCGAGCGGGTCGTCCTCCGTCTATTGGAGAAGGAGAACCGTTTGCTGAATTTGTCGGAGATGGGGTTTTCGCAGGATCGATTGGGAATCATCCAGCAATTGATTCAGTTGTCGCACGGCATCATTCTCGTAACTGGACCGACCGGAAGCGGAAAAACGACGACGCTCTACGCAGCGTTGACTCAGATCAACGCGCCGGACAAGAACATCATTACCGTCGAAGACCCGGTGGAATATCAACTGCTCGGCGTGGGCCAGATGCAAGTGAACCCCAAGATCAATCTTACGTTTGCCGCAGGGCTGCGGTCGATTCTCAGACAAGATCCCGATGTCATCATGATCGGCGAAATTCGCGATCGTGAAACTGCAGAAATCGCCATCCACGCTTCGCTTACGGGGCATCTGGTCTTCTCCACGCTCCATACGAACGATGCGTCGAGCGCAGCCACCAGATTGATCGACATGGGCATCGAACCGTTTCTCGTCGCCTCCTCGGTGGTTGCCGTCTTGGCGCAACGTTTACTACGCCAGGTCTGTTCGGACTGCAAGCAGCCTTATCAGCCGGATGATGAAGAGTTGATCAGACTCGGCATTGTCCCGCCAAAAGTGCGCCCGACGTTCTATCGGGGAGCTGGATGCCCGGCCTGTTCCCAAACCGGCTATCGAGGCCGAACAGGCATTTTCGAACTCCTCGTGATGGATGACGAGATTCGTCGCCTCATCGGAAACAAGGCGGACTCGGGATCGATTCGTCAGACGGCAATGGCGAAAGGCATGGTGACGTTGAAAGATGAGGGGGCCGAAAAGGTCTTTCACGGAATGACAACGACTGAAGAGCTGATGCGAATCACCCAGCAGGAAGTCGAGATCTAACCAGATGCCGGTCTACCAGTATAAAGGATATCGAAACGACGGCGGCGCGGCGACCGGTATTATCGATGCCGAGAGCCCAAAAGTTGCGCGAGTGAAACTGCGCAAGGTCGGCGTATTTCCCACCGATATGGTGGAGCAGGGATCTGGCGCTACCGGCTCAGCAACTGGCACGAAGGGGAGATCTTCCGGGGGGATTGGACGTTCCCCTGCTCTCAACACGACCGACGTTGCGATGATGACTCGGCAGCTGGCAACATTGCTGGTCGCAGGACTGCCATTGGTCGAAGCGCTTGGGGTGCTGGTAGATCAAACTGAAAAAAAATCCGTCAAGAGTCTCATGGCCGAAATTCGTGAAGAGATCCGTGGCGGTTCATCTTACAGCGCGGTACTGGAGCGGTACCCACGGGAATTCTCCCAGATTTACGTGCACATGGTGAGAGCCGGTGAAGCCAGCGGGGCATTGGATCAGATCTTATTCCGCCTTGCGGAGTTTCTTGAAAAGCAGTTGGCGCTCAAGCATAAAGTGACGAATGCTGTGATGTATCCTGCTTTGATGCTGATCGTCGGAATCTCGGTGCTGTTTTTTCTCATGACCTTTGTCGTGCCCAAAATTACCGCTGTCTTTACGAGTTTGAAGCAGGCCCTGCCCTGGCCCACCGTCGTGCTGATGAGCATCAGCCATTTTCTCGCAGACTATTGGGCGATTATTCTTGGAGGAGTGGGTGTCCTGGTGTGGGCGGTGCGCCGAGCGATGAAAACAGAAGCGGGACAGCTCACAGCAGACCGATGGGTGCTGAAGATTCCTCTCATGGGCGAGGTTGCCCGGATGGTCTCCATTTCAAGGCTCACGAGCACGTTGGCTACCATGCTGGCGAGCGGGGTGCAATTGTTGGATGCGATGGACGTGGCCAAACGCGTGATGAATAACCGTGTGTTGGAGCATGCGGTTGAAGGAGCCAGGCAGAATATCCGTGAGGGAGAAACAATAGCCGAACCGCTGAAACGCAGCGGAGAATTTCCCGCGCTGGTCACCCACATGATCGCCGTCGGTGAACGGAGCGGTGAAATGGAAGAGATGCTGCGCCGTATCGGGAACATTTACGATGGGGAAGTGGATCGAGTCATTACGCGATTCACGTCGCTCTTGGAACCCATCATGATCTTGGTCATGGGTGTCTTGGTCTTTTGTATCGTGGTGGCGATTCTATTGCCCATCTTCGAAATGGGACAAATGGTCCACTAGCCGTAGTGAGGAGTGCCGAGATTAACGGGAGGTATTCGATGATCGCATGGGAACAGGTTGCACGTGTACAGCCAGCAGGGAACCAGCGACAGTGGTTGCTGCGCTCCTCGCGTTATCTTCTCCGGCAAGAGCGCGGTTTTACGTTCATCGAGATCATGGTCGTGGTGGCTATTCTTGCGATCCTCGCGGCCTTGGTCGTCCCGCGCATCATGGGACGGACCGACGACGCCAAGCGTACGGCGGCGAAAGTTCAAATTCGCAATATCGAAGGAGCCTTGCAGCTCTACAAACTTGACAACGGTGTCTACCCCACGACTGAACAGGGATTGAAAGCGTTAATCGAAAAACCTTCGGTCGGCGTGATCCCGAAAAAGTGGAAACTCGGCGGATATCTTCCGAAACTTCCAGAAGACCCCTGGGGGAACCCCTACAAGTATATGAGTCCTAGCCAGGGATCCGTTCAGATCCCCGGTCAAAGTCCTAGTTTGAAAGGCGAGTACGAACTGCTGTCCCTTGGGACGGATGGCGAAGTAGGAGGCGAAGGGGTAAACGCGGATATCACCAATTGGAATCTCGACAAGGATTAATTAGGGTGAGGCAAGGGGTACAGGGATATGGGCGTAGGAGATGAAGCGATTGTCTTCCCTCGCCTCACGCCTTACCCCTTACCCTTTACGAGCCTCAATGGGATTCACCATCCTTGAAATCATCATTGTCTTGTTCTTGCTCGTTGGATTGCTGGGAATCATCTTGCCTCGAATTTCGCTGGAGGAGAATCTGGGTTCTGTCGGACGACGGATGGTAGGAACTGTGCGATCGCTTCAGAGCATGGCCATGACGACTCAAAAGACCATTCGCCTCTACGTCGATGTCGACCGAGGGAGCTACTGGCCGGTTATCTTGGATGGAAACCAAGAAAAGGCGCCGACCGATGTCGCCTGGGCTACGCCGTTGAATCTCCCCTCCTCCATTCGCTTTTCGGATATTTTCACGGCTCCGGGGAAAAAAGAATCAGGCCGAGTTTATCTGTCTTTCTACCCTACAGGAAGGATCGATCCGACAACGCTGCATTTGATGGATGCGCGTAACAACATTCTGGCCATTGCGATTGAGCCGATTACAGGAGCGATCCGTATGAGCGATGAGCGAATCGAACCTCCTAGGCCAATCGTCATTCCAGACCGAGTGAGGGCCTTGCTCAAGCCGGTAGGCAGTACGCCATGACACCGACAGTGAAGCCAGGGTGCTATCGCAGGGTATATGGTCATGGGTAATGAGCGGGGGTTCACGCTCATGGAGGTGCTGATCTCGCTCGGCATTCTTGCGCTGGCGCTGCCGATCCTGCTGGGACTTCGCAATTGGGATCTGGATCTCCATGCGAGAGCCAAGGAACTCACGACCGCCACAATCCTCGCGCAGGAAAAATTGACTGAGACGGAACTGGGCCCGCTCCTGCCAATCGGTGAAACGGGAGGAGAATTTCTTCCGATTCCCCTGGGTTCGCAGGCTACGGCCGAGACCGCGAACCGCCCATTGAATTATCGATGGAAGCGGATCGTATCGCCCACACCATTGCCGACCGTGCGTGAGATCAAGATTCAAGTGCTGTGGCCTCGAGGAAAAACGGATGAAATGGTCGAAGTCAGTACCTATGTTTTTTCGACAAGCGGCGCGGGATTCTGAAGACGGCTTTACGCTGGTCGAAATTTTACTGGCCGTCTCGCTGGTCGCCTTGATGGCCACCTTGGTCTTTGGGTCCCTCTATGTCACGATCGGCGCCATCGATTCGGCGCGTATCAGCGCAACCAACGATCAGATCGTTCGCAGCACCTTGCGCATTATGGCCAATGAACTCTCGATCAGTGTAGACCGCCAAACCGGCCCTTGGACTGGTGTCAATGGACAGTACGAAGGCCGGCCTGCAGATTCGATCGCATTTCTCACGATGGGCCAGTTTCGAGGGGCTGAATCGGCGAACGATACCGAGCTGGTCCGTATCGTCTACACCAAAGAAGGCGATCGCCTCCTTCGATTTGTACGAAGAAATCTTCACGGCCTGACAGATGAATCTATCGAGCAAGTCGAGCTGGCTACCAAAGTCAAAGGATTCAATGTGCGCTATTACGACAGCAAGGGTAATCGCTGGATGGATGAGTGGAATAGCTCTGGGCGTGGTACCCCAATAGCCGTCTTACTTGAATTGACAGTACTTCAAGAAAAAGAGGAGCTTCAGACTGTACGCCAGTGGGTGACGATAGGAGCAGGAGCTTCATGATGACGTGGCCTCCTGCCTGGCTAGAGACATTGAAGCTAAAAGGCCCCTTAGGATGGGGGCTTGCCTCACTGGCTTGTTTCACGGCATTTCTCTTTCTGACCTTTCCCTATGGCCTACTCCAGCACCGTCTGTTGACCCAGCTCAATCGCGCGAGTGGATGGGAGGTTCGTGCAACAGATTGGTCGGTAGGCCTTCCTGCCGCCATTGTGTGGCGCGATCTTGTGCTTGCAGGGCCGACGATCGGAACGATCTCCGTTGAAGCCGCGCGTGCAACGATTGGAATCTTTCAGGCAATTTTTGGCCAATTAGTGGTAGATTACGCCATTCAGCTGCCGGGAGGCGCGCAGGCAGGAAACGGGCGAGCGACGGGATCTCTCACCTCGGCTTCATGGTCCCTTCAGGGCCCTCTCGCTCTCGCCGGTCATTTCCAACAGATGGATCTGGCAGCGGTCCTGAAGCCTTACGTAAGCCGGGGGACGATCCAGGGAGATTTTACCCATCGCTGGGACAATGCCCATGGCGCTCAGGCTGCCATCAAAGGGGAAGGAAACGTACAGGTGGATATCAACGATCTTGTCGTCGAACGGATCGCCGCCGGAGCCTCTGCGAACTTCTCCCTGGCGCTTGGCAATGTCCACGCCACAATCGCCTGCCTTGACGGCGCATGCACGATCAAGGAATTAAAGGGAGAGGGTGAGGACGGATCGTTTACGGCGCAAGGGCGCGTGGCGCTGCAACAACCATTGCAGCAGAGCCTCCTCGATCTCACGATTACTCTGACACCGGGATCTGGTTTTGCGCAGAAAGCCGCGAGCCTTTCCTTGCCACCGTTTCAGCCAGGTGTCCCCTTGACCTTCAAACTCGTTGGCCCGATCATGAATGCGCGAGTGGCGCTTTAAATAGGTCTATCTTGTTAGGAAGTCCGTCTAGTCTATTTGGTTGGTAGAGTTGGATATCAGAGAGACCAGACAGATTGAATAGACTAGACGGACTAGGAGTCGGAAGTTATCGATGATTGCCGAATGTGTCGGACTCGACATTGGACAGACAGCCTTTAAAGCCGTGCGGTTTCGCCGCCGCCTGACAGGGCGCGAATCGGTGGAGTATTTCCACCAACCCATTCCCTATGGCCGCCAGGAGTACAGGGAGCCGGCGCATCGTACGGCCATGCTCAGAAACTTTCTCTGGCAACATGGTTTATACGGCAGCGGAGAAATTGTGACCGCACTCCCCTGCCAAGACGTGTTTGTCAGAACACTCTCCTTCCCCTTCCGCGATGCCTCCAAGCTGGCGCAGGTTGTTCCATTCGAAATGGAAAACGTCGGCAGCGTCTTGTTGCCCGCGCGAGAGTCCCGTGAAGGAACGGCACACTCCAAAGAGTCCGACGTGCTTGTCACTGCGGCGCCTAAAACAAAAATCGCTGAACATTTGCAGTTTATGGCTTCCGCTGATCTGAATCCCTCCGCGATTACCATCGACGGCATGGCCTTGTTTTCTGTCAGTCAATTCCTCAAAGAAGAAGGGGCTCAAGTTCCTGGCGACATGGCCATCATCGATGTTGGAGCTTCGAAGACGACATTGTGCCTCGTGCATGAAGGCCGCCCTGTGCTGTTGCGCACGGTGCTGTGGGGCGGGAATCATCTCACCCATGCGCTTGCCCTGCGCTATGCCTGCAGCTTCGCCGAAGCGGAGCGACGGAAAAGAGCTATGGCTGTGCAGGAAATCGATGCCTGGCTCGAACCGGTTCTCAAAGAGTTACGTGTCTCTCTGCAGGCCTACGAAAGCGCGGTCCATCAGCGATTGACCCACTGTTGGGTGTCGGGCGGCGGCTCTAAGCTCAAAGAACTCAGCGGCCATATGGCACACCAACTAGGCTTACTATCCGTCGGGCCACGGCAAGGATTTGACTCGAATTGTCCTCGCGCATTTTCCATCGCGTTTGGATTGTCGATCCATCCGAACATTGTACGGCCTCGATGGAAGTCGCGGATGGCTGGATCGAATCTCGCGTTGGACTTCAAAACAAGCACCGACGCCGCATCGACGACAACGGATGTCTTGAAAGTGAACCGCCGGCTGGCTTTGTGGGGAGGGTTGATTCTGGCCGCCCTGGCGCTTCTCGATCTCTCTATTCGTGTTGTCCTCAAGGATTCGACGGTCAAGGACCTCAAGCGCGGGCTCCAGGCGCAATACGAACAGACATTCGGCCCGGGAGCCAGCCCTGGCGAAGAATTGGACCAGGCGCGTTATCGAGTCTCACAGCTGGAGAAGGGGCTCTCGGCTGTCGACGGCACACGCTACAATGTCCTGACCGGCCTTGCAGAATTGGTGAAGCATGTGCCGCCCGGCATACCGTTGAAGGTGCGGGATCTGGCGATCGATGGGAACAGCATCCATCTCGAAGGAGAAACCACTACCTTCGATGCGGTCGAAAAGATCAAGCAAGCCTTCGCGCAGGACGAGACTCTCCATGACGTCTCCATCAGCGACACCCGCGTCGGAGCTGTGCCGAACCAAGTTGTCTTTCGCCTCACCTATACGGTGCAACGGCCATGATGCAGGCACTGAAAGAACGGTGGCAACATTTCTCGGAACGCGAGCGACTGATCGTGGCGGCAGGCGGCACGGTGCTCGCCGCAGCGCTTGCCTTTCTCTTCATCATCGATCCACTCTTGCTTTCGATCGATAAACTCGATCGGCAAGCGAAACGCAAAGCAAAAGACAGCCAGGAACTGGCGCTCGTGGCGCAGGAATATGTCATCAAACAGGCGCGCATGGCCAAGCTTGAGCAGCGAATGCCCAGCCCTCCAGCGCAGTTTTCGCTGCTGGCCTTTATGGAAGAAGCGACGACTTCAGCGCAGATTCGCGATCGAATCGTTGGCATGCAGCCACAGGCCCCCGTCGTCGTCCAGGGTTTTCAAGAGACATCGGTCGATCTTCGACTGGATGGCGTGACGCTTCCCCAGCTCCTTTCACTGCTGACAGCCATTGAACAGGCGCCGTACGACGTCCAGGTGCACCATCTACAGTTGAAGCCGAAATACGATAACCCCGTCAATCTCGATGCGACGCTGAAAATCGTGACCTATGCAAAGGTCTGATGAACGAGGTATCGCGCTTCTTCTCACCCTCCTGGTTCTCACTATCCTGGTTGCGCTGATTCTTGAGTTCGATGCAGAGGCGAGGCGTGAATACCGCGATGCCGCCGCCTTTCGCGATAATTTCAAAGCCACCGTGCTTGCCCGCGCGGCAGTGCAGGCTGCCCGAGGCACCTTGCAGCAAGACCTCTTGAAGGACAAGCTGGTGGGCAAGTTCTTCGATGCCCTCACCGACGTGTGGGCTCTTCCCATCAAGGATTATGCCATCGGCGACGGATTCTTGACTGCCCAGATTGAGGATGAACGGGGGAAGCTGAACCTGAACGATCTGGCGGCGACAGGAGGAGATCCTAGCGGCAAGCAAAAAAAAGTATTACGAGTCAAACGGCTCTTTGAACTCCTACAGATCAACCCAGACCTGGTGGATGCCATCGTCGATTGGATAGATCCAGACGAGAACCCGGAACCGGCTGGCGCAGAGAGCAGCTACTATCAAGCCTTGCGTCCATCCTACCGAGCAGCCAACGCTCCCCTTCAGACACTGTTGGAATTACGACTGATTAAGGGAATGACACCTGAGATCATCCAAAAGCTTTCAAGACTTGTCACCGTCTACCCGCAAGGAGGCGAGAGTACGGTCAATATCAATACCGCTGACCCCCTCGTGCTCCAGGCTCTCGATCTTGATATCACGCCAAGTATGGCTGCGGCTATTATCCAGGCTCGTCCGTTCAAGAATGTTAGCGATTTGGATAATGTTGCTAGCGCAAAAGAAACGTTCGCTCGCCTTCGATTGCCGCCAGTGTACGATATCAAAAGCGACCTGTTCTTGGCCCGCATGACGGTGCGCGTGAACGAGGTGACCAGGAATGCGATCGTCGTGCTTCGGCGCGACCAGAATAACGGAACAAGTTCGGTGCAATACTTCCGCGTCCTCTAACCGTCCGATCGCCGTTCGTCGAATCCTCATGCAAGCTTAACAATCTTGTAACATGTCTGTCATCCAACCTTAATCTATTCGGTCTATCTTTCGAACTGGCAACGGGCTCGAAAGTCCCAGACTGAAACACGAAGGAGGTATTGGATGACACGATTGTGGTTCGCGATTCTCATCTGCCTAATCGGCCTTGGCCTGGTCGTCCAGGCCGACCAGGCCTATGCGAAAATCGAGGACATTCTCTACGAGAAAGGGCAGATCACCAAAGAGGAGTGGCTCAAGACCAAAGCCGACGCTGAAAAAGAAGAAGGCATTATTCAGCAAAGGGCCGCCACCAAAAAGTGGTTCGACAAACTCAGCCTGCGAGGCTACACACAACTTCGCTACAACTTCCTCACCGACGAAAAAGATCTGGTTAGCGAATACGATAGCTCCATCGGCAATAATAAAGGCTTCCAGTTCCGCCGCATCCGTCTCGTCATCTCCGGCGATGTCACCGATTGGCTGTCCATTTATATTCAGCCAGAGTTTGGGGGCACCGCCGGAACCGGCAATAATAACTTCGCCCAACTCCGAGACGCCTATACCGATATTTTCCTGCCGTTCCTGTCGAAGGATAAGGAGTTTCGTATTCGAGCAGGCCAGTCGAAGGTCCCGTTTGGCTTTGAAAGTCTACAGTCCAGCCAACAGCGTGCCGCGTTCGACCGGTCAGACGCCATTAATAGCGCGGTGAACGGAGAGCGCGATCTCGGATTTTTCTTCTATTACACTCCCGCCGAGACCAGAAAACTATTCCGCAACCTGATCGAGAGTGGCCTCAAGGGGTCCGGAGACTATGGGGTGTTAGGCGTCGGGGTCTACAATGGCCAGACACTCAACGTCTCGGAAGCCAACGATGCGAAACATGTCGTGTTGCATGCCACCTACCCCTTCGAATTGCCCTACGGACAGATCGTACAGGTCGGAGTCGATGCGTACCGTGGGTTGGTTAATGTCTCACCGGCCCTTGTATCGCCAGCAGCAGGTGGAGCTGCCGTGAATCCATCGATCCCAGATGGGGGAAACATTCTCGACGAACGAATCGGCACACATTTCGTGCTGTTTCCTCAACCCTTCGGTTTCCAGGCGGAATGGAACTGGGGTCGTGGTCCTGAACTGAACGCAGCCCGCACAGCCGTTCAGGAAGGTTCGCTTCAAGGCGGATATGTCCAAGCCATGTATAAATGGGATGACCTCATTCCCTATGTGCGATGGCAGGAATACAACGGCGGAAAGAAGCACCGGACCAATTCACCGTTCAATGTCGTCCGGGAATTGGAAGTCGGGGTGGAATATCAATTCAGCAAAGCGCTTGAGTTGACTGTGGCCTATGCCTGGAGTAAACGCACGGATACAATCACGGCGCCCTACGCCATCCGCGATGGCGAGATCCTCCGTTTTCAATTGCAATGGAATTATTGACGACGGCCTCCGTAAGAGATGGCAGAGCGCGTCATCTTCTCAATATGGCTCATGCGATTGAAGGAGATAATGAGGGGAGTTAACACGGACGTAACATCTGTGTAATGCGCCGGTAACAGATTTCGACGATCATTTTTCTACGGTGACGAAAGGAGTATCAATGAAACGATCCACTACCAGGTTCGGTCTATGGTCCATCGCTCTCTTTGGGGCTCTTGTGTCCGCTGCTCCGTCAGCGTATGCCGATGACGCGATTGTACTAGACCCAGCCTTAAAAGGTTACATAAAGGTCAGCGGCGTGTCCGGGAATGTCAACAGCATCGGCTCAGATACCCTCAACAATCTCATGACTCTCTGGGCTGAAGGATTTCGCAAGCAATATCCCAGCGTGAAGATCCAGATCGAAGGCAAAGGGTCGAGCACGGCTCCTCCGGCCTTAATCGAAGGCACAGCGCAACTGGGACCGATGTCTCGGTCGATGAAGAATACTGAGATGGATGCCTTTGAACGAAAGTTTCGATATAAGCCCACCGCATTCCCGGTCGCCATCGACGCCCTTGCCGTCTACGTCAACAAAGATAACCAAGTCAAAGGGCTCACGATGGCGCAAGTCGATGCCATCTTTTCGAAGAGCCGACGCGCGGGCCACCCTGAAAATATTCAGTTATGGAAACAGGCCGGCGTGGAAGACGGGTTAGGCGCCAGCCCCATCAGTATCTATGGGAGGAACTCGGCTTCCGGCACCTATGGATTCTTCAAGGAACATGCGCTCAAGAACGGAGATTACAAGGACGAAGTCAAAGAGCAGCCCGGGTCGGCTTCCGTGGTCCAAAGCGTGAGTGAAGATGAAGCCGGTATCGGCTACAGCGGCATCGGGTACCTTACATCGAACGTGCGCGCCGTTCCGCTTGCAGAAAAAGAGGGCGCGCCGTTTAAAGAAGCCAACCAACAGAACGCGGATAATGGGTCCTATCCTCTCTGGCGCCATCTCTATCTCTATGTCAATAAGACGCCCGATAAGCCGTTGGACCCCATAGTCAAGGAATTCATCAAGTTTATATACAGCAAAGAAGGACAGCAGGTCGTGATCAAGGATGGCTTCTTCCCGCTGAAAGCCGACACGATCGAGAAGGAACTCAAGAAACTTGACTAGTGACGGCGACCCTGCCCCAGCCCCTCCTCTCTCGGCAGAGACATCTGTTTCCCCGTCTCTGCCGATCATTTCGCAGCATTCGGCCAGCGCCAAATGGCGAGGCATATTTGACCGACTCGCTCAAGTCGTCATCACCATGGGCGGAATTGCCGTCATCCTGAGCATCATCGGGATCTTTGTATTTTTAGTGAAAGAAGTCGCGCCTCTGTTTTTCCCTCCGCAAGGCAATCAAACAGGTCACATTGCCGGTGCCCATCCCATAAAAGCACTGCCACAATCCAGCCTGGTAGGAATGGATGAATATCAAGAAATTATCTATCAAGTGTCGGCAGGAACCGATCGCCACATCCAGTTCTTCAATGCGCAATCCGGCGCACCTATCTCCATCGACCTTCCTCCGGTGTTAGCCAACGTTCATGTGACCGCTATTGCCCGATCCGTGGGGAGCGGCAATCGATTTGGCTTCGGCACGGAGGATGGCCGTCTCATTCCTGTGACCATCGAGTTCACGTCCGGCTTCGAAGAGGGGAAACGGCATATCGTTCCAGTCATCACCCTGGGATCTCCGGCACAAGTGGCGCCCGCCACAGAGCAGATTGTTCGGTTGGCCTATCAGCCAACAGAGCGAGGCATTCTCGCTGCCGCCCTCACGGATCGAGGGCACCTCTGGTATGCCGGAACACCAGTAAACGCTGCTCCGACGACACTCACCGAACATGGCGCTGAATCTGTGACGGCCTTGATCTTCGACAGCCGTGGTGACACGCTTTCAATCGGAACAGCCGATGGGCACCTCTACCGTTATGACGTACCGGAATCCTCCCAACCCGGTTTGGTTGAGACCATATCGGTGGCTTCGACCGGCACTGCCGTCACAACCCTTTCCTATTTGATCGGAGATCGGTCGCTTGCCGTTGGCAGCAGCGCCGGCGATGTCTCAGTCTGGATGCCGGTGCGCCAGTCTCAAGAAAGCGTGGCGACTCACTTCCGTCTGATTCATCAGTTCGACGCGCATCCTGCCTCCGTCACCGTGATTTCTCCATCGCTTCGCGACAAAGGGTTTATCACCGGCGATGCCCAGGGCAATGTGTTCGTTCATTACTCTACCTCTG
>SWDN01000003.1:240469-242931 GCA_005116775.1 Nitrospira sp. | reverse complement strand
GCAGCAGGCAGCCCGGGTGTCCGATTGGACGGCCTTCATGTACCTCGGCGAAATCGTAGAGTTCGGACTGACAAAACAGATCTTTACTACGCCTGCCAAGAAGCAGACTGACGACTATATCACCGGACGATTTGGGTGAGCCCTATGCCGCAGCGCCACTTTGACGAAGAACTCTCCGACTTGAAGACCAAACTCCTGCGCATGGCCGGTCAGGCGGAGGATCAGATCGACAAGGCGCTCACCGCGCTGGTAACACGCGACTCGACCCTCGCCCGCGAGGTCATTGAACGCGATCATCTGATCAATGCGTTAGACGTCGAGATCGACGAAGAGAGCATCAGGCTGCTCGCGCTCCATCAGCCTGCCGCGCGGGACTTACGGTTGGTGACGACGGCAATGAAAATCGCCACAGAGCTCGAGCGAATCAGCGATCTGGCAGAGAATGTCTGCGAGCGGGCAATTGAACTGAACGAAGAGCCGCAGCTCAAGCCCTACATCGATATTCCAATGATGGGCAATATGGCGCGGATGATGGTAAAGCAAAGCATCGATGCCTTCGTCAAAGATGATTCTCAACTCGCTCGGAAGGTGCTCACGGACGATGATTTCGTCGACGATCTCATGGAACAGATATTTCGAGAGCTGCTGTCATTCATGATCGAAGATACGCGCACGATTTCACGCGCCATTCGCTTGAGCTTTATCGCGAAGTACCTCGAACGGATGGCCGATCATGCCACCAACATCGCAGAATTGGTGGTCTATCTCGTGGAGGGCAAGATCATTCGCCATACCACGCCGCCCCCGCCTTCCAATATCGATCTCGCAACAAGCTGACTCCACTAAGACTTCCGTTCTATTATTCTGTGACAGGCATGATCGAGATCAAGGTTCAGCCGCACCGTGTGCTGCTCGATGCTGCTATGCGACAAAATGCGTCGAGAAGAGCATATAGTCGAAGCGGTGACGACGGAGGACGACCTTATTGCATCGGGCAAGTCGATCGACTCCGTGGAAGATTTGATTCCACGTGTAGTGAGGCATGAGACAGACGAGTGAATCGAGGCTGATGACAGTCTGTTCTTCGAGATGGTCAAGAATGGCCGCTGTGATGAGATCAGGATGATACTCACGTCCAACATCAGGAACCGATTCAAGAAGAGCGCTCATAGGCATCGATATCTCCTCGATTACGGGAATGCGAGCCCCAGTTGATTCGCCTGTTGCGCATGCATTGTTGGCGCCGGGCTATATCTGACTGCCACGATGCGCAAGAGGCCCAGCGTGAGTAAGATGCCTCCCAGTATTGCGAATTGTTCCCACGCCCCTCCTGCAAACCATTGTGTAATGACCTCTGTCAGCATCACGACGAGAACGGTGTCGATGATGAAGGTCACCCAGACGCGCCCATCGGAGCAGTATGCGAGGGTAGTCTTCAATACTTCGACGACGGCCAGCAGAGTCAGAATATCGACCAATACATGCCGAAGGGCCACGTCTACTTCATTGGACAGAAGAAGCCGTAAGTCGAGAAACGTTCTCACCACTCCGCCAGCCAACCCAAGGAGAATCGCCAGGGTCAGCAGGCTCAGGATACATCGCGTGCCCATTTCCCAAGCACGCACGATGTCGCAGGCCGTGATCGTGCCGATGAACCGCTTAGGCCAACTGCTCCCGGGAGTCTGTTCCAGTGTGGTGTGTGTCATGGTCGTAGCTTACCCGAAGCAGATTCCAATGCTGTGAATTCTTTGTCAACTCCGTGTAAATTCCCTGCCCAGTCTGGCAAGCGGGACCCCTAGAATGTCCGATCACCTCACCCACGTACCACCCATTCGTATCATTGCCGTGTCTGTAGAGGGTCTGCTACCGTGCTCGCTCAATCACGTGAACCAGGAGGCCACTGTGACCGCCATCGATAGTCTCATGTTGGAAGCGAAGCAAGCGATCATGGATGAACATCATCGCCGTTTTCAAACTCTTTATCAGGAAGGACGATGGGAGGAAGCGCTTCAACAGATTCACGTCACATTGAGTTGTGCAGCAGACCTGTTGAATGAGTCGCTTCGCGTTCTCGATGAAACATGTGATACGGCCACGACTTCACTTCCGGCAGTCCCAGCCCTCCTTCCGCAACCACGCAGTGAATGACCTGGCATCTCAATAACTTTCTGCACGATCGCGATTCAAGCAGTCTCTCCGCCACTCCGCTTGACAGAAGTTTTTGCAATTGTTAGGTTTTCGCGCGACATTCTGGCACCGAACTGATCTAGCTGGCGTAGCTCAATGGCAGAGCAGCGGTTTTGTAACCTCTTAGAAACTTCCACACAAA
This sequence comes from Nitrospira sp., assembly GCA_005116775.1. Classification (GTDB taxonomy): domain Bacteria; phylum Nitrospirota; class Nitrospiria; order Nitrospirales; family Nitrospiraceae; genus Palsa-1315. The sequence continues at coordinate 240,602 of SWDN01000003.1, read as the reverse complement.
TCCTTATCAGTACAGCGAAACCCCTCTCCAGGAGCGGCGTGTGGCTGTTTTTCTGGCTCAGCTTGGCTCAGTCCAATTCAGGCGAATTGGGGCCAATTTTGCTGTGAAGAGAACACGCCGGGAACACGTAGTG
>SWDN01000003.1:222264-240369 GCA_005116775.1 Nitrospira sp. | reverse complement strand
GCTCAGCTGTGCCCTGGATCTCGACATAGCGCCCTTGTCCGGTCATGACCACATTCATATCGACATCGGCCATCGAGTCTTCTGTATAGGCCAGATCGAGGAGAATTTCCCCACCGACTTTTCCAACGCTGATGGCCGCAAGGTAGTCCGTTAACGGCCGTTTCTTAATCAGACCTCGCTTCTTGAGGACGGTGAACGCGTCGGCTAGCGCAATAAACGCCCCTGTGATAGACGCCGTCCTGGTCCCTCCATCGGCTTGGATGACATCGCAATCGAGCCAGATCGACCGCTCTCCCATCTGTCCCATATCGGTCACCGCACGAAGGGCTCGCCCGACAAGCCGTTGAATCTCCAATGTCCGGCCACCCTGTTTCCCTTTGACCGCTTCACGCGGGGACCGTTCATGGGTCGAGCGTGGAAGCATCGAATACTCCGCCGTCACCCATCCTTGCCCCTTCCCCTTCAAAAACGGAGGAACTTTCTCTTCAATCGAGGCAGTACAAATCACTTTGGTGTCGCCCATTTCGATCAGGACAGACCCCTCGGCATGTTTAATGAAATTCCTCGTGACTTTCACTGGGCGAATCTGATCTTTTCGTCGGCCATCGGCGCGCACGAGTCCCGCTGCATTGCTCATGAATCACTCCTGTTCGTTACTCGGCGCATTATAGTGAAGGCCTTCCCAAAGCGCAATGAAACTGCCCGTACTGCCGATCTACATATCGATGCCCGCACTTCCACACGATGCAGCTGAAAATCTTCGTCATGCATGGGAAAAAGACGCGAGTTTTCGATCAGTCCAACCGATCAGTTTGTACAAAAATACACGGAGTGAACGGCTAAATCTGTACGGATGCAGGCTTACTCTATAGGCAGACCTGTCTCGAACCGGGATCAAGGATGGAGGCACGATTATGAAATCCCTTTCACAGCAGAGCGTCTCACCGTTTCTCGTCTTGGGAATCGTCATTCGATGAACACTTCACGCGATGCAATTTTCCATAATGTATTGGCACAAAATGTGCTTTTGGACGTACATTCTTTTAGAACAACTACCCGTCATAAGACGAATGGGCACACGCTGAATCGAAACAATTCCCGTCTCTATACACAACAACAGAATTACATTTCATGACGTTGCTTCTAGATCGATCCGCCCAGCACACTCTCCTTGAACTCACGCGCGTCCTCATCGTCGACGATGAAGAACCGATCCGTCGGCTATTGGGATATATGCTTCAAACCCATGGGTATGAGACGATCCTCGCATCCGATGCGCGAGAAGCGCGGATGCGCCTGGAGGAACAACCCTTTGCGTTGATGTTGTGCGATGTCAATATGCCCGGCGAGTCGGGAATGGACCTCTGCCGCAGTATCCTCACTCAACATCCTCACACTGCCATCATCATGGTGACCGGTCTCGATAGCTCGGTGCTGGCAAACGCCGCGCTGGACATGGGGGCGTTCGGATACATCGTCAAACCGTTCGAATCGAATGAAGTGATGATCGACGTCGCCAATGCGCTCCGCCGCCGCCGGCTTGAGCTTGAAAACCGACTGCACCGGGAGAACCTCGAAGATGTCGTCAGAACCAGAACGATGGCGCTCCAGCAGGCGCTCGAATGGCTCGAACGAAGCGAAAAGGAGCTGCGGCTCTCACGAGAGGAAACGATTCAGCGACTCGCCATCGCTGCCGAGTACCGAGACAGCGCCACAGCACAGCATATTCAGCGCATGAGCCACTACTGTGAATTGCTCGCGAGAAAGTATGGATTGTCATCTGAACGATGCGATTTGATCCGCACCGCCAGTCCGATGCATGACATCGGGAAGATCGGCACGCCGGATCATGTGCTCCTCAAGCCCGGCAAATTCACGCAGGAAGAATTCAACGTGATCTCCCAACATGCTGAAATCGGGTATCGTATCCTGAGTGGGTCGGATGCAGAAATCCTCAAGGTCGCGGCATCAATCGCCTGGACTCACCATGAACGTTGGGATGGTAACGGATACCCGCGCAAGTTGAAGGGCGAAGCGATTCCAGTGGAAGGACGGATCGCCGCAATCGCCGATGCCTTCGATGCGCTCACGACCGCACGCGTCTATAAACCCGCCTTCCCTCTTGATCACGCCGTCGATCTTATGACCAAACATCGGGGCGAACACTTTGACCCTGAACTCCTCGACATCTTCTTCGCTTCACTGAGCGACATCACGCTCATCCATGACCAGTATGCCGACCAGTCGCCACGCCGAATGCTTCGCGAGTCGTAGGAATCTTTCCTTCATTTCGTTGACCGTTTTTCTACCCACCGATATACTTCCTTCATCTCGTCAGATACAGCCTCATCCGCAATATTCAGGCGCTGTACGCATACGAGCTCACGCGCTCGGAAGGACATACCGTTCATGGCAAAGAAGGCACCGGCAGCCCGCGCACAAAGGGCGACACGGAATTGGATCGCCTACCTGTGCGAATCTCTGGTCACGTCTGGAGTCATGCCGACCTGGGAAGCCGCAACCTATTTAACCGAGAATCTGTTCGGAGAGAAACCGAACCCCCGTCTCTTATGCGCAACCAACGCCTACGAAGTCACATCACAGTTTCTTCAGCGGCTGTACCATCCTCTCGTTGAAGCCGCCTCTCGTGATGTCACCCTCCCGGATGGCGCCAGGTTGCATGTATTCACGGACATCAGCCTCACAGGAAAATCTGCCGTGCTTGTCGTCTATGTGTCCGGAAACCATCACCCCCACCAGTTGTTGATGCTGGATGCCGCCAAAGCCTGGGAGCTGGTTTTTACTGATTCAGAAGAAGTGAATCGCTGGGCAGAAGAACGATATCGTCGGGTGAAATCGGCGCTGACCGCGGCGATTGGGAAACCAGTCCGGCAGGCTGTCTTGGCAGAGGTTTCGTAAGTTACTGCCCCTTCCTAAGGTGTCACCCCCACTCATTTATCTTTCAGCTTAAACGCCTAATCTGTTAAATTGCCCCATGCCCAAACGGCTCTGGGGTCTTTTCCTCTTGTGCGGTCTGATCGTTTCACTGCACTCAATCCAACCGGTTTACGCCGACGGATTCCGCAATCCGTTTCACGATGCAGCAGCGATTGGCCAAGGCAATGCGTTTGCCGCGCAAGCAGATAACGCCTCCGCCGTTTTTTACAATCCTGCCGGCATGACGCAGTTGCACGGCATTCAGACCGCCGGCGGTGCGCAGTTCGTCAGCGTCAACACGAAGTTTACGAGCCCAACTGGAGCCAGCACGACCAACAGCGGTTCCGTCGTCGGCCTGCCGCCGCCGGGGCAATTCTTTCTCACCGCGAATCTGAAAGACCTCGGAATCTCCGCACTGGGAAATCTCAGTGCCGGACTCGGATTCCAAAACCTCTACGGATTCGCGGCCAAGTATCCAGCCAATGGACCGTTCCCCACCTCGCTCACGTTTGCGCAACTCCCCTTGATCGCCATTAAACCGACGCTTGCCTACAAGCTGACGGAATCCTTCTCGATCGGTCTCGGCGCGGATATCCTCACCTTTGCCCCTTTTCTGGGTGAAGGGCAGGCAGAGCGTCGGTTTCAATCTCCGCCAGGATCTGGCTTTCCAGCCGGAACGGAACTCGAACTCAACGGAAAAGGGACGACGGCAGGACTGAACGCCAGTTTTCTGTATGCCCCCTGGCGAAATGAAGACGGCAAGCCGCGCCTTTCTGTGGCCGGAATCTGGCGCAGCCAGGCCGTACTCCCATTGAACGGTGAGTTCCGCGCCAATGGCGCGTTGATCGCGAATGCCTCCACCGCGATTCGCTTGCCGGAGGTCTGGACCGGTGGGGTAGCCTTCTGGCCGGTTCGGAATCAAGAGAGGGAATGGAAAGTCGAAGTGGACGTAGACTATGTGCGCTGGCAGTCCCTACGCGATGACAATGTGCAGCTCTCAAACGGAGGCGTCTTGCCGAACCCACAACAGTGGAAGAACGCCATCACGGTGAACGTCGGAACGGAGTACAAGTGGCTCGGCCTTACCGACACCCGTGCCTGGGATGTCGCGCTTCGCACCGGCTACAGCCGCTCGAATACGCCGGTCACCGACCTCAGCTTCGACCCTGCCTTCCCCGACAACGACGTGCACGTGGCATCAGTCGGAGTCGGATTCCTCTGCCACGCAGGCGGGAAATTCTTCGGGTTGATCAACTGCGCCGAATCTGGGGAAGGTTTCCTGACGAAGAAATCGATAGGAATGGACCTCTCCTACCAGGCACTCGTGTTCGACACCCGTACCGTCACCGGAAGTCTCAATCCCACTGTCAACGGCGCCTACTCCACCACCAATCATGCCGGTGGGGTGACGTTCCGGGTCAGTTTTTGAAATCCGTATCCATGCCGAAGGCGCCATCTACGACCAGGATGATCTGCGAGTAGTTGGCATCGGAGGCTGCGAGAAACTCGAAGATCCCGTCGTCGCCAAGTCCTCTCAGCTCAACCATCAAGCAACGTGATACCGCCGTCTTACGGCGCCACGAACACGTCGCTGACTCCATTCGTATCGTTCGTCACCAAGTCGCTGGCGGTCGAAGTAAAGGCCGTCAGGCTACCATTGCCGGTGAGCCAGGGGCGGAGTCCGCCACCCAGCGCCGGATTGGTATTGATCGACACTCGCTGTGTTGTGGCTTCATTACGGTCATACACATAAATATCTGCCCGGTTGTTTGTGTCGTTAGCCACGAAGTTGGTTGCCGTGGATTCGAACGCCACAAAACCTCCGTCAGCACTGATAGCCGGTGCTCTCGAATCTCCATTCGGGTTCGTACCGCCGACTCCAAAAGAAATCTGGGTCTTTGTCCCCACGGTTCGATCATAGACGTAAATATCGTCAAACCCGTTCGTATCTCCTATGACCTCGGCATCGCGCGATGAAAAGGCAATCAGATTCCCGTCTGCACTCATGGATGCCACCAGACCCACAGCGGTCGCGCTCGACGCATTGGTCAGGCGCGTCACAGTGAGTATCCCAGTGACAGGAGAGCCTCGGTCCACGAGATACAGGTCCGGGAATCCGTTCGTATCGGCGGCCACGTAGGCTCGGTTCGTCACAAACGCGACATACCGCCCGTTGTCGCTCGTCACTGGATTGAAGAGGAAGGGATTCGCCGGTGGAGGATTGATGTCATTTGGGACCACTGCGCCGAATGGATCCGCTGCGCCAGGCGCCAAGTCAAAGACGAACACCTCGAAAATACCATCGCTCCACAGCACCAGATTGCCTGCATCGTTCGTCGCCGGGAAAGGAGGAGCCGTGTATCCACCGAACTGTTGGCCGACGCCAAAGGTGTTAACCAGTCGCATATCTCCCGTGGTCCGATCATGGCGGTAGATGTCATAGACGTTGGTCGCCGACCTATCCAAGGGATCGAGGTTCGATTTGGAACTAAACACCACATACCGCCCGTTCCCGCTGATCATGGGACGGATACTGTCGCTCGTTCCTTGTACGCCGGTGCTGCTCACAGAGACGCGGCTCGTCGTTCCCGCCCCTTGACGATCGCGCACGAACACATCCTGCTGCTCATTGGTATCCCCGGTGACCAGACTCGTCGCCTCTGAAGAAAACGCGACGGCGTTCCCATCGCGGCTGATCGACACTCGATCGAAACCCGTAAAGGCTGAACTCGCCCCGTTGCCTTCACCTCCACCAGTCAACACACTCACACGCTCAAGCCCAACCGGCGGAGGTGGCGGCGGGATGATGGTCATCGTGAACGCGCGGATGACGGGTGAGGGCGGCGCGGTCGGCAGACTCACTTGAATCGAGAAATTGAAGGTTCCCGCTGCCGTCGGCGTACCGGTGATCTGACCCGTTGTACTATTCAATGACAAGCCACTCGGCAAACCGCCCACCACCGAATAGCTCAAGGCGCCGGGATTGCCAATGGCAAGGATCGGCTGATTGTACGCGACATTCGCTTGGCCGTTCGGCAAGGACGTCGAGAGGAGCCACGAACCTGCTCGTAGTACGCTGCCACGAGTTCATCGTAGGTCGTACCGCGCGCCGCTGAATTATTGACATCGGTCGAAATAGACGACGTCTTCGTTGTCGGTCCAATGGCGCCGGCCACAAAGCACGACCGACCAGGCACTGTCTTTATGACTTGTTCCGCAGCACGCTTGGCACATTCGGCTCCGGCTCTCGCAATCTCGTACGCCAACGACTCCATGCCATAGTCGGCCAATGAAATAGCCTGAGCGTTGAATGTGTTCGTTTCCACGATGTCGGCGCCGGCCTCGAAATACTGACGATGAATCTCCTCGATAATGGCCGGTTGCGTGAGGTTCAACAAATCGTTGTGCCCTCTCTGATCTTTCTTCCAATCTTTGAACCGCTCCCCCCGAAATGCAGCCTCGTCCAGCTTCCGCTGCTGGATCATGGTTCCCATAGCCCCGTCGAGGACCAGAATGCGCTGTTGAAGCAAGGCTTCTAACGATCCACTCATACGACCTGTCTCCGCGATCGAACCCGCTGTGATGATGAAGAAAGTCCGGCCATCATAACCGACCAGTTCTTACACCGGCAAGCAATCCTTGACAGGATAGCATACCGCCGATACGATGCCGCCATCAGCTGGAGAGAAACTGTGCTCCTGCGTCTTTTCATTCGCGCATTCTTCTTGTCCCTGCCACTCCTTCTATTGACCGCTGGCATCTGGTTTCAGCCTTCCGCAGCTTTTGCCGCACCGTATTTTGAAGATGGCTATCTGGGGCTTACACAAACGGAACTCCACCACAAGCTAGGGATGCCGCAGGCCGTGCGAGACAGGAAATCCGCGCTCCGCGTCTTTACCTACTACGCCATCACCGATTGGGAGAGGTATTTTCGCAAGCTCGTGTCGCCTGAAAACGGCGAGGATGTCTATACCTTCAAACGTAACGGCGTCGACGTTCGATACTCATTCAGTTATATGATCGATCCCAACGATGAAACCGACAATCGCACGTTATTCGTTCGGCTCGTCGACATTGAATTTTCCCCCTCCGTCCCCCTCGCCCAGATCCCCTCGCTCGTCCCGGAATTTCGCCCTTCGGAAGATCCATTGTCCCCTTCGTTCAGATCGAATATTTGGGTACTGCTCTTTAAGGGCGTCGCGTCCTCACAGGCGCGTTTTATTGTGAAAGAAGCAGCCAAGGACAAGCTGGAGTGGACGCTGTCCTACCAACTCTTCTCGTTGCAGGGCTTGCCGGACCCACTCACGACTAAGGCGCTTGTCGATCGTGTGGAAATCAGTACGCAAAGTGTCGATCTGGTAAAGCAGCGACAGCGGCATACCCACGACCCGATCCTGAATCCCTATTCACAGGAATTCTCGCAACATCCGCCGGCTCCCCAGCCGCCCATAGCCAATAAGATACCGGTCCCCACGTATGCGGACTAGCGATCTCATTTGGCGGAAGATGCGATAGATGAAGAAAGTTAGGGAGCTTGCTTGAGACGATCTTGCTGTTTCTCTTGAATCGTCTCCACTTGACTGCCAAAGCGATCGAGTGGGGAGTATTGCGAGGTGAAAAATAAGGCAGGAACGACCAACCCTAACATGACCAAACACCAGAGAGAGAGGAAGCGGGTGGCCTGACCCCCGAAAAATCTGGCAAGCAGGCAGATCACCGCTGCGATGCCGCCGATGGTAAGCACTTGAGACTGATAGTGAGTGAACCCGTACATCGTCGGAATGAACTTACCGAATCCCGCACCAATATTGTTGGTCCAACCGGCCATCTTCTGCTGAAGATCTACCGCGACAGAATGATCGACTGCCCCTTTAGGGGCCTGTTCGGTCACTCGCACCTTCGCACGATATCGTTCGGGAATATTCTCGAAGCTGTCAGTCATCACTGGGGTTCCTCGATCATCGATGTAGGAATAAATCGTCGTGGCAAAAATAGCTCCTGGTAACAGAAGACCACTAAGCCAGAGGAACAGGATTCCCAAAATGACAACTGCGCCACCATTATATAAGTGACGGCCCTGCCTGCATCTTGGAAACGGGTCATTTCGTAATGAATCCATGACCTCAAGTATACATACTGTCCGCATCCCCTTGATTAAATTGAAACAACCGGTCTCGCCTTGCTTGACTCGCTCCAATTCACGTTGCTACGATGCCTCACGTTATGCTTCATACCACCGCAGCGGCTCATGAATCGATGAACGCCTCTCCGACCGATCTAGAAGAACCGACCCCCTTCATCCGCCGACGCCCGGTTCGACTTATCATCTACACTGGGCTTGCCCTATTCGTTCTTATCATGGTGGTCTGGCCGCTCATCGCACAACTCAAAGACCCGGATTACCGGCAACACATCGCGGAACATCGGGTCATGGTCGGCATGTCGAAAGAACAGGTATTAGAAGCGTGGGGAGGACCACAAACGATCAACACAAGCTTCACCAAAGAAGGCATCCGCCGTGAGGAATGGATTTTTGAAGATTGGGAAAGCGCCGCGGTGGTGAAACATCGTTACCTGTACTTTGAAGAAAGCCATCTCATCGGTGGGTGGTTCCAAGGCTCAGGTGAGCGGCTCCCGACTCAGTCCCCGTCGAACCCGCATACCCCAAAACCGCCTCGCTAGTGCAGCCTTACAGCTGCGACGACACATCCCGCACCGACAGCCTCAGTCGGCTCAACAGCACTTCTGCGCGGAGTCGATCGCGCTCGTCGACCATGACATGCGAGTTGAGAATGGGAAGCCCTGGATACAAACTGCTCATATGCTCATTCTGAACCATGTAGGGAATGCCGCTCCCTTCCAGCAAACTTGTGATCATTGCCAATTCGCCCATGCTTTGCGGTTCTGTGAGATGAATCATCGGCATGCGTCACACTCCATGTAGAAGCTGGAAACAGCGCGTCGTGCCGCTGTCGTTTCATTGCTTTTTTGCTCCATCCCTTTTACACTCACGACGAGCTACGGAGTTTCTGTAATTTGCACACGGCGCACCTTGCCGGGACCGCCAGAAACCGTCAACACCCGTTTCCATTCTCGAATCTGATACACCGCCCAGGCAGGAGATTGACCTTTAAAGTAGGCATCGGGATCTTCCCCGCTGGCATTGAGAAAGATCGGCTCAGTGAAACCTTCTTCCAGCACATAGTCGAGGAGACAGTCTGTCACGAAACCAGACCCTCGCAGAGAAACCTCCGCGAGCATCGATAGAATGTCTTCTGGGTTTTGAATCGTCATCTGATTCATTGAAACACCTCCGCGTCGTCGAATTGTAACGAGCAGCTCACCGGGAAGGCAACAGACATGACACGTCCCATGACGAAAAGCCGATTTCAAGAGGAACTCTTGCGTGTGATGGACCGTAAGCACCATTGGGCCTGGCCGGCGTTCGCCGACGGAACCGTTACCGTCGATCGACTCCAGCGGCACTTTCAACAGGAATACGCCGTCTATGTGCGTGACTTCCCTGTATTCCTCGCGCGCATTCACGGACAGAACCCCCCGGCCCAAATTCGCCGGATGCTCGCCGATAATATCTACGAGGAAGACACCGGTGGGCTCTCGCTGGGAACGTCGCATCCGGAACTGTTCTTGACCATGATGGCAGGCCTTGGATTTTCGACGCGCGACTTCGACAACGTGCGCCTGTTGCCGGCCAGTCGTCGTTACCGCGCATGGCTGGACCGTGTTTCGAATAACAGAGATTGGGTCGTTGGAGCGGCAGCTCTGACCGTCTTCGTAGAAGGCAGCGTAAAAGATCGCGCCGAAATCGCCGACCCCTCCAAGCCGAAAACCGCCGAGGAGATCGAAGCGATTGTCCAGCGCCACACACTGGTGAAACACTATGGCCTACCACTCGATTCCATGGACCTCATTCGCGCGCACCAGCTCGTCGAAGCCGGCCACCGCCACGATGCCTATGCCATGGTCGTCAACTACGCCACGACACAGGTCCAACAACAGGCTGTACTGCGCTGCCTCAAGAAATGCCTCACGCTCTGGCAGGCGTATCGCGATGCAGTCGCCAAATCCTGTGGAATAAAAAAGACGTAATTGTGCCTTGGCTGATCCATCTTGCATTCTTGTTCCTTTTTCTGACCTTTAGCCATCTACCGTTAGCCATCGGCTCTCTTCCTTTCACCGATATGGCGCTGGTTCCTTCCGGAGAGTTTCTGATGGGGAATCCGGCCGGCAGCGAGGGGCTTCCCGACGAACAGCCGCAGCGGCTCGTCTACACTGCGTCGTTCTGGATCGACCGCTACGAAGTCACGAACGATGCCTACGCACAATTCGTCCAATCGACCGGACATCGCTCGCCCGTGCACTCAACTCCAGCCTCCACATTGTGGGAGAACAATGCCCCGATCTCCGACATCGGTACGCATCCTGTGGTGAATGTCAGTTGGGACGACGCCGTGTCCTACTGCGTCTGGATCGGTAAGCGTCTGCCGACCGAGGCGGAATGGGAAAAGGCCGCGCGCGGCACCGATGGCCGCCGCTACCCCTGGGGAAACGAGTGGGACGTCAAGAAAGCCAACAGCGCCAGCTATTGGGCGGGGCGGACCATCGACTTTCAGAGTGGGGCGGATCTGGAGGCCTTCTGGATCAAAGGCGAAGGAGCAAAAATTTCCAAAGAGAAGGGCGTGAAGGGAGAAGTGCTTACCATGCCTGTCGCAAGCTTTCCGGAAGGCACGAGTCCCTATGGCCTCTATGACATGGCAGGTAACGTCTCGGAATGGGTGCAGGATTGGTATAACCCGAACTACTACAAGGACGCCCCTCTTTCAGATCCTCAGGGTCCTCCACGCGGCGCCATCAAAGCCATGCGCGGAGGCTCCTGGCTTAAGCCTGCTATCAGTCTTCGTGCGAGCGATCGCGACTGGGGTCTGATTGACAACCGTCCCAGTGGGACCGGTTTTCGCTGCGCGAAAGATACGTTCTAGCTCTCGATCACACGAAGACTCCGACCGGCACATGCGTATGACCTGGGAACACGCGGCCCAGCTCCGTCGCATTGAGACCGAAATGTTTGACCAACACATCGGAAAAGAAATCGCGAAACTCGACCGTGGGTCTGATATATCGGCCTGAATCGAGATTCGCGTCAACAAGCGAAGACGGGAATCCCGCCGCACCATGGTAGAGGCCACCCTTGACCCCACCGCCCAGCACAAACCAGACCGACCCCTTCCCGTGATCGGTCCCACCGCTGGCATTTTGATACACCGTGCGACCGAATTCCGTACAGGTCAATAGCACCACGTTGCTCATCAATGGACCGAGATCGTTGTAGAATGCCCTAATCCCCCCTGAAAACTCGCCCAATCTCGCTCCTTGCGCCATTGTGGCTCCACCGCCGCCGCCCTGGTCATCGTGCGTATCCCATCCGCCGATGTCGACCGTGGCCACTTCGAGCCCCGACCCGGATCGGATGATGTGCGCCACATCACGAAGCTGCCTCCCATACGTTGTATTGGGATAGACGGCGCCGTTTTGAGGAGCGGCTGGACCGATCGCTTCGATCGACGCCACACGACTCAACATGTCGGGGCCCAAGGTATGAACGAGCCGGCTATAGGAATTCGTGCTTGTCGACGCAGGGTCTTGCCCATAAAGATTTCTGAGGTTCGATTCCAATGGAGCCTTTGCACTGTTCAGACGTGCAAACGTAAGCGCAGTCAGATCGTTCAACGCAGGCACCACCACGGAACCTCGCAAGGAGTCAGCCAAATCGCTGCCCATTCCAGCGGCACGAATGGCAGGCGAGCCGACCGATCCCACCGCTTGCAGATAGCGATTGAGCCACCCGTCCGTCGCCTGAAAGAGCCCGCGTTCGATGATGTCTTGGTCCGTGAAGTGCGATTGCGTGGAACCGGCAAACCCCGCCTGCGTCACAATCGCCAAGGCATTGTTGTTGTACAAATCGAGAAACGGTTGAATGGCCGGGTGCATGGCGAACCCTGTACCCGGGAGATTGATCCCGGCGCCATCTCCGCCGCCTGGAGGAGGAATACCGATATTGCCCGCTCCGATCAGCGCCGATGGCCTTACGACGTAATACCGAGGGTCCGTATAGGGCACGATCGTATTCAGGCCGTCGTTTCCGCCCCGTTGGAACACGACCACCAATGTCTTCCCCGCATTGGTCGCAGCCGACGCGGACCGTCGAAGTAATTCTGACGGAAAGAAATTCAACATGAGTGTCGCGCCTGCGACCCCTAGCGCACGTTTCAAGAACGTGCGACGCGACAGATCGGCTTGCTCTTTACGGCATTCTGGACAGGTATGCATAACCACCTCACTGGTATTTGTAACGTGGAGTCGCCAACATGGTCGCCAGCATCCGATCGAGCGGCGTTTCCACATTCGAGTTATCCAGGTTGAACGTCCCGCCGGCGCTTCGCAGCGTGGTGAGATAGGTCTGATATTCCGTGAGACTGACTTGCCGATCGAACGCCAAATTGAGTAGGAAACCCAGCACGTCTTGTTCCGTTCTGAGGCCGATGTTCCGCAGCCACAATCGCGTCGACCCTCCGCTGGTATCGGAGCCGTATCGGATCGTTGACCCGAACCCTGGAATCGTGGCTTCGTATGCGAAGCTCACTTCGTTGAATATGACGTCAGTATTCAGCCAATCGTCGGCCGCCTCTTTATACCCTGTCGGTGGAGCTTTCTCGTATAACCCCTGCCCCATGCGCACCAAGCGATTCCTAAACGGATCGATCACTGACCAAACTCCGAGGTTGCGGTGCAGGCCTGCGACGAATTCCAACGGTGTCTTGACCAGTCCTTTATAATTGGCGACGTTGTTGAAATCCGCTGAAGTAAAGATCGCGATCAACACTTTCTTGATATCCCCTCCGGAATCGGTGAAGACTGACGCGACTTCGTTCAACAGCGAGGCGGAAGGCCGATCGCTGACAAAATACACACACAACTTTTTGGCAAGATGCGCGGCAGTCGCTGGATGACGCGAAGCGATCGCAAGAACCTGTTCGCCATCACCGACGCCGCCGGCCGACACCGACTGCCCTAAGAATTGCTTCGACCCAGGACTGTGTCGTCCGGCATCGAATCGGAAACCTGGCCGGGCCACATCCAGGGTTCTCCAACCAGTGAAGGCCTTGGATGCTTCCACGATATCCGCCTGCGTGTACCCATTCGGATTCCCGTTCACATCGACGCCAAGCGTATGTAGCTCCTGTAATTCCCGCGCATAGTTCTCGTTGGGGTTTTCTTTTCGACTATCATCGGTATTGAGATAGATCATCATCGCGCTGCTCTTGGCGCTTATCATGAGCAGATCGAGAAATTTCCCGAATGCATTGGTCCTGAACGCTTCGTTCTCGGCCAGTTCGTATTGACCTTTGTTATGCGTTCGATAATTGGTGTTGAAATGGTTGTCCCAGAAATAAACCATTTTCTCCCTGAGTTGCCGCCGGCTATACACTTTTCGAATCAGATCGTAATCTTGTAGTTCACTTAGCGACGGCGACAAGACATCAGCAAGCCCATCCTCTGTGCGCCAGTCAGCGCGATCCACTGCGAGCCGTTGAGCAGTGGCCGAATCCTCGACAGAAATTGGAGCTGGGAGTGGCTCGGTGCTGTGTAAGTTCGTCGGCCAAGGCCTATTCGGATCCAGCTCAAGCTGTTCCTTCATGTAGCGAACAGCCCATGCGCTGGCCTCCTGAGGTGTGAGATGCGATATGGTGTTGAGCTGATTGGTGGTACCGCCGTACGCCAATCGGTTCAGGACATGATACGCCGGCCAATTCAGAGGAGCAGGTGGCAATCCAGCCTGCGGTAGTCCCAACGGAGGCGCGGGTTCCGCTATCGGATCAGGTGGAGGGCCACCGGGTTGGCCCGTGAGAAGCTGATGCAAACCAGGCAACTGCCTCATCAGATTCTGCGCGCTTCTTCCCCCGCCTGAGGACGATCCACCAGACCCTGCAGCGGCCGTCGATGAGCCAGGCGATGCCGTCGACGCTCCAGCCATTGCCGAAGACGCCGACATTCCTGGCGACATCGTAGCAATGGAACTTCCGGATGTGGCTGTTGGGGCAGCCTGGTTCATACCCGCTTCCGACTTGGCCATTCCCGCTGTCGCCTCTTTGGTTGCAGATCTCGTTCGATCGACTTCCGCTGGAGCACTCGATGCTCCTCCAGAATCTGTCCGCTGACTGGGCTCAGACTGAAGCTCCCCAGGCGACGGTTTTCTGATCAACCGTCGTGGCTTCTTTTCCACCTTCAAATGATCGAGTACTCTCTCCGGCTTAAGATCGAGTTCCGCCTTTGTGACCGTCGTCGCACTGTCTATACGACCACTCCCCTGTCTATCTGGCTTCACGAGTGAATTTCCTGAAGCCGGAGCGATCTCAGCCCTGGCAACATCGATTGTGTAGAGGCCAAGTCCCGGTAATCCGAACGCCAACATGAGTGCTGTTCCAAAGGACACCCTGGCTAAGAAAGGACGAGCTGGATATTGCATAAATCTGTGTGTTCGATTTGTGGCTTGAGTCATGGCCGACCTCCTGCTCTTTAGGCGACTGTCACACGATGGCACAGACAGCTAGTGGAGCAAGACCGATACCTCTGAGCAGGCTCTCTAACTGCGCACGCGGAAAAACTCGATATTAGGAATGTCTGTGGAGGATCATCCGTCGAATTGATTGATAAACCATACAGAATCGAAGCATTGCTCGACCTTGTCTGTTCAGGACTGCCCAGTTGAGGTGGAGAGATCAAACAGGAAAGATTACGTATGAGAAAGACAGTGCGTATCGAGGATGTTAATGCGTGGCCAACACATAATCGAGCCGTTCGACCTTCACAACCGGCATAATGACGCCGAGGCCTGCTTGGTCATGCGAGAAATCGTATGTCACCGATTCCCCAGGGATGAGCTGCCCGGTCATGGCCACAGTAATATCGACCGACTCACCTTGCGCGAATCGTCGTTCCAGTTCTGCCTGCACTGCCGCTGACGTCTTGGCGACAAGCTCGCCCTGAAGGTTCTCGTACTTGAATCGCACAACACCCCAACGGGTCGGCGTAAGTTTGGGGCCAAGCGCCACGCGAAATCCACCAGCCTCCGTATCGTACTGAGACAATTGGCCGAACCAGACAAAGGTGATGCACTGCGTCAACGCTGGACGACCCAGGCGTTTCGCGTCACGCTGCCGGTTCAACGTGAACAACCGTTCGTCAAGATCCGGGTCATGATGGCCTCGGCCGTAGACCAGACTCCAGTCTGGTGGAAACCCGTCCAATGCATCGAGAAACTGTTCGATGGAGTGCGGCTCGATCAGGAGATGGCAACCAGACGGCAGAACAGTAGGAAGATCCTTACGGCCAATCGTCAGTAACGTTTGTATACCGACTGTGTCGTCGCCCCACCCTTCTCCAACCGATCCTACGGTCAGGAGCAGAGCGGCGATGACCCAGAGAATCCTCATGAGATGAAATCACTCCGTTGCGGCGGCGACAGCCCGATCATAACTCGTGCGGAGAGCAGCGACCGCCTGCTGCTCAGACGTCAACACTCCGCATTCAATCAGCACTGCCAGACGAGGGTGTGGATCGAGGCGGCGCAAGGCCTGGCTGGTGAACCCACCGGACTCAATGATTGTTTGATAGGTGTGTATCCACGAATCGGTGACGGCGCGCAGTCCGGCATCGGTGGGTTTCATCCGGCCAAGCTTGACCTGTTCAAGCAGTTTGGTGAGTGGATCGGACTGAGCGATCGTTGCAATCGCGCGCTGCAATGCCTGATCGCCGGACTCCACAGTCAATTCGTGGAACAAGAGCCGGGGCCACGGGGATCGCCGCAACTTCCACAGGCGCCTCCCCCGTTGCCTGGCAACACCCAGCCATCCGTGCCGCCGACCCCGAACGAAGAGATTTGTTTCTCCAACTTCGTAGTGTTGCACTTTGGACAGGCAGCTTGTGTAGAACCGTACACCAATAGCTCGAACCGATGATTGCATTCCCCGCAGACATATTCGAAGATAGGCATAGATCAGTCTCCTTATTCTGAAGGTATTATAAGATCGAGCCGGTCACTTCGCAATCGGGCAGGCGCCAAGGAGTTGTATGTACCAAGAAGAAAAGACCTTTACCCTTCGGTTTAGCCTGGAAGCATCCTTTCCCGACGACTATGAAGGTGAAGAGGAGAACCAGGCCTGGGTGCGAGAGTGGGAAGCGCTGATCAAACCGGATCTCCTCAAGGTGCTTTTTGAATCGTTGCGACAGCACAGGTCCTGGCAGACGCATGTGCGCAATCGTGGAAAATCTCCTGCTGACGAAATTGAAATTGTGCTCGCGCGAGACTTTTCAACACCTCAAGGATTCAACCTGCTGTCATGACGCACCCTCCTCTCGGGCTCTACATTCACATTCCCTTCTGTCGGCAGCGCTGTGACTTCTGCGCCTTTTATCTTGAAATATACCGTGAAGGCCGCGTAGACACTTTTGTCCGGTCTCTCCTGCATGAGGTCGGACTGTCGGCGCAGCAACATGTAGCCGCAGGCCGTCCCATCCAGTCCGTCTACTTCGGGGGCGGCACACCGACGGTACTCGCCACGACTCAGCTGACTACAGCCCTGTCCGAGATTCGCAGGCAGATCACCCTCGCCTCAGACTGTGAAATTACTGTTGAAGCGCACCCCTCCACAATCTCCGAGCAGGACCTCGCTCAACTGCTTCAGGCCGGCGTCACCCGCATGAGTTTCGGCGCGGAATCGATGGAGGATGGCGACCTATCTCGAATCGGACGGCCTGGCGCCGTCCATGAGACCGTCACGGCAGTGACTCAGGCCAGAGTCGCCGGATTCACCAACATCAATCTCGATGTCATGTACGGGCTCCCCGGCCAAAGCCTGGAGAGCTGGCAACGGACTCTGGCCCACTGTCTTATGCTGGTGCCCACGCATCTGTCCTGCTATGCCCTCACGGTCGAAGAGGATACGAGGCTCGCATCCAATATCCAGCGCCGACGGAGTCCAGCCCCAGATGAAGGTCTTCAGATTGAAATGGACGAAGCCGCCCAACAGATACTCGGCGGCGCCGGCTATGAGCGGTATGAAGTGTCGAACTATGCCAAACCGGAATATGCCTGCCGACACAATCTGCTCTATTGGACTAATGGCGAATACCTTGGATTGGGGCCGAGCGCACAGTCCTATCTGAATGGAATAAGATTCGGCAACGTCGCCGATCTCGACGCCTACAACACATCGCTCGCGGCAGACCGTCTTCCCATCGAAGATCGCACCAGGCTCTCGGAACAGGAACGGCTCCGTGACGCCGTCATTTTTGGACTGCGCCTGATTCGAGGAATTCCCTCATCCCATCTCCATCAGCATGCCGTAAACTACGGGCATGTTGCAGTCACCGCACAGCTACTCTCCCAACAGTTGATCGAAGAAGACAGTGGACGCAGCAGACTCTCACAACGAGGCCTCCTACAAGCTGATACGATCGCCGAGCAACTGTACTAAACAGGCTGTTGAAAAAGTCCGCCAGCGCCGTTCTCACATCGTTCAGATCCTCAGCGTACCCCAGAGGGTACGTCTCCGGTCTTCACTCGCTGCGGCCTTGCTGGACGGCCATTTTGAACAGCCTGATAAAAAAGACATGCCCGTTCTAAGTGGCAGCTATCTTACTCCATTGACTTTCTTCTTGGGCCGAGCGGAAACTGAGCCTCGATCACATCGGAGTTGCCATGCCCGTTAATATGGATCCTGCCAAGAAGCGTAGAAGACATCCGTCGCAACCAGAGACAGACTCCATTCCGCTCGAGCAGAAACCGACTGAGCCGGCAAAATTGGTTCAGTTCGGTGAAGAAACGGAAGAGGATCGAGTCAAGGAACTGGCGGATGCCGAGCAGAAGAACCTGTGGGAGGCCACGGAAGTCATCGACATGGATAAATTCTAGAGCTAAGAGCATGTGGATGATGGATTATAGTCTGGCTAAGAACTCGAATAGGGCTGTCCGTGTTCGAGCTATATGCCGTTAGCTATACACTCCGCTCTCGCTGAATGCTCAAAAATCCAGCCAGCAAGGCCGCAGCCGATGGAAGCACCGGAGGCGTAGCCTCTGGGCTACGTTGA
>SWDN01000003.1:220290-222164 GCA_005116775.1 Nitrospira sp. | reverse complement strand
GCCCACGATCAGGACCGAGATCGTCACTGCAGCGACTTCGAATGGTGTGAAGATCAGATCCAGCGGCGTCCCGAAGAGATAACTGGCAAAGACGAGCACCGGGGCAACGAGCAACGCAATCTGCACACTCGATCCGACCGCAATACCATACGCGAGGTCCATTTTGTTTTTGATCGCCACCATCACCGCTGTAGAATGTTCGGCCGCATTGCCGACAAGCGCCACTAGGATGACGCCGACAAAGACTTGCGTGAGCCCAAGTTGGTGCGAAGCCGGTTCCAACGCCCCCACCAACATTTCACTCATCAGAGCCACAAGCGAAGTGGCCACTGTGAGTACTGTGATCGATGCGCCACGGGTCCAGGGTTGTTCTCCAAGGTCAGATGCATTATGGGCATCTCCAGCAAATAGATGGCGGTGTGTCTTTAAGGTAAACAAGAGGCTTGCAGCATAAATAACGAATAATATGACTGATATCGTAAGGCTAAGCCCTCGCTCAATAGCAAGGCCACGATCAGCAGCAGTGTAATGGAAGAGAGCGGGAATGATGAGCCCTACAGCGGCCAGGAGCAGAAGACTGGCACCCATTCCGGCAGCAGTCTGATTAAACTTCTGCCGCTCGTACTTGATTCCGCCGGCAAACATGGAGACCCCAAGGACGAGTAGAATGTTGCCGATGATCGAGCCGGTGAGAGAGGCCTTCACGACGTCGTGAAGACCCTCGCGCAGAGCGACAATCGCGATAATCAATTCCGCAGCATTGCCGAGCGAGGCATTGAGTAACGCGCCGATGCCGACGCCGACATGGGTCGTCAAATGCTCAGTCGCTCGTCCTAACAGCCCCGCCAGCGGAATAATGGCAAGTCCTGCTGAGATGAAGACCAGCAGTGGATCGGCTCGAAGTACTTCGAGCGCGACGGTCACCGGAACAAAGATGAGCAGAAAATCGAGCCAAGACGTGAAGAGATATCGCACGCGCAAACCCTAGCCTGCATTATTCATGATGGTTCGTCGCGAAATCGATGAGCCGTGTCGCGAGACCGGTGCGCGGAGCCCTGAGGCCCCGATGCGTACTCGCGCAGTACGGTGAGGGGACGATGGGCGAGCCCACCGGCCGAAGGCTTGTTGCAGCAGCGGATCGACGATTGCAGCAGAACCGTTCATGAGTAATGCAGGCTAGCATGACTGTGAAACTTTGTCGATGAATCGATTTCGATTACCCCACGCGCTGTTCTACCCGTTTCATCTCTGCCACCCGGACACCTTGGCGCGACTCCTGACACGCTTCGCCACAGTCCATTTTCGCGATTTCATGGCGCTGCAGTTGACTCCCATGTCCGGAGTGACGGCATTCCAAGATCGAATGGGTATGAGCTTCCCTGACCTCGTTGAGTCCGGACGTCTCGTGCAAGGCCATGACGTCAGTGGACCACTTTCAGCAACCACAGCAGCCGCCATCGATCGCGACCTACACGATCCTCTCTGGCGCGCGCGCTTTCATGCGGCGCTTTGCCAGAACCGCCGCTTCCAACGCGGACTGTTCGAGCCGTCTCACAGTCTTCGGATCGGCGATAGTTTGGTGCCGGGCCCTGCCGCCCTCCTACGCCTCATGGACGATTCATTGAGACAACAGACCTATGGTCTCAATCAGGTGAGAGCGCTCTCGAAGAGGAAGCTGACTCTTGATGAGGGCTACCACTATGAATATGGGCTCGCCCTTGTGAAGACATCCGCCTCACTCGTCTATACACAGACCCTCGCACGAGAACATCAGCTCCAGCCTGCGACAGACTCCCCCGCTCATTTTGCGCTCTATACGCAATCCTCTCTCCGGGAACATTGGCCGAGAAACACTCACCTGATTATTCGAACAG
>SWDN01000003.1:182741-220190 GCA_005116775.1 Nitrospira sp. | reverse complement strand
GGCGGGCGTTTCGCTGAAGCAGGCTTTCCAGGCGCGGTCTTCTTGCCATGACTCCCCGACCCACCCTTCACAGGCTTTCCTTCCGCGAGCTGAGCCTGAAGTTTGTGTGTCGCAGACGTCTTATTCATTTTCGTCACCATATCGCCGCTGTAGATCCGCACTTGATACAGCTCTAAGAGCTTGCCAATGGCCTTCTGGTCGCCTTTCTTCGCAGCGTTCAGCAACCGGCGGCGATGATTCATCTCTTCTTCTTCTGTATGGGAAGCAGCCCGTCGTTCCATGTCCGTCCTTTCGTTCTATGGGGTATAACACCCCTCGCGTGACGCAGTATACTCGAAAGAATCAATGCTTTCTATGGCCTATATGCTTCACTGCGCCACCCCCATCTCAGCGCTTGTTGCACGTTTCACCCCACGCGTATAATGCACCACGCATTTGAATCACAAAGGAGATCATCATATGGAACATCAGAAACCGAATCAGCCCACCGTCGCCGACGATCCGAAAGCCCGCGAGATACTCCGCCAAGCATTCGAAAAGACCTCACGCTGGCAAAAAGATTTTACGGGATTCACAGCCGACCTCACCGTGAATATGAACGGGAAAGAAACCAGCGGACCCGTGATGGTGAAAGGCCCTCGTGAAGTATCGGTCCAATTGGGAGAGGCCGACGTGCAGAAGTGGGCGCAAGAACAGCTCGGCATGATCGCGGTACACCGTGGCCCGAGAACCTTCGAGGAGTCAGATGGCAAATACTCATTGACCATGGAAGAGGACGGGCACCCGTTCGGCACGAAACTGATCATCCACGGGTCGAACTCGTTTTATCGCGTCAAAGACCATCGCATCACCCAGATCAATCGCACCATGGCACACCCAGGCATGACCCCCTTCGCTTTTACGATCAACGTGGAAGAAAGCGCCGTGACCCAAGACCAGAAAAATCTCACGACGAAGTACAGCGTGTACTACTATTCACAGACCGACGGGAAGCTGAACAACGTAGAATGCTTCACCGACAGTCACCTCCGCGTCGGATCGTCGGATCTGCCTGCCACCCGCAGGATCATTACTTACGAAAACGGCCAAGTCGTCGTAAAGAACCTGACGTTCACGAATCACAAATTGATCTAACAATGGACTTACGGAAAGACGTTCCTCGCAGCATGCGCGTGAAGATGGCAGGCTTTGTCCATCTCGCGCGCATGATCGATAAGTGCCGCGCCGTGTTAGCCAAAACCGAGGGAGAATACATCTACCCCTGTCCCATGGACGACCGACTCATGGAGTTCTCAGGCATCACGTCCGATCAGTTCACCGCAGCCGTCAAAGCCAATCCGTCAGACGACACCGTGGCGAAATGGCTTACCCTGACGGCGAAGGCCCATTCTCCAGCCGAGCTGGAATCATGGAACCGGATGATGCTGAGCCCAACGAGGGGAGTCCGCGACCGCGCGTTGCGCGAGCACAGAAGATCATCAGCCTTCATCCCGCTTTCATTTTTACGCCGCATTCGGCGCCACGAACACGAGGACTTTGAGACGCTGGCCTGTGTGATTCTTCACGCCGTGTTCTTCCCCGGCCGGAGCCATCGTCCCCTGCCCTGGTCCCAGTACCTGTTTCTCTGAACCGACCTGAAATGTGCCCTGTCCCTCAAGCACGAGATAGACCTTATCCTGCTCGCCATGGATATGCCCCTTCTGTTCCTGCCCTGGCTCAAAACAGTAGATGTCGCAGAAGAATCTCGGCGTCTGAAACAGATTGTTCTTCTTCATCTTCTCACTACTAAACTGCTGATAGTCCGAGAGATTCAGCACCTTCATACGCCAACTCCTTCAGGAAGATTGTTGCTGCGTTCGACTCCGTTCAAGGGTTGCCAGAATAGAATCGACTGAGATCACATGATGCGAGAGCCCCAAGTCCTTGGCCGGAAGCCCCATCGCCAGACCGAGTAACTGCGGTACATGCAAGATCGGCAAATGAAGTTCGCGGTTCACCGCGCGACCGGCCCGTTCCTGATAAATATCTAAACTCATATGACAGAGTGGACAGGGCGTCACCATAAAATCGGCTCCCCGCTCCTTGGCCTCGTTCATGTGCATCCCTGACATGGCCACCGCAATGGCTTCCTTTTCGAGGATGATGGGAAACCCACAGCACTTGGTTCTTCCTTCATAGGCCACCGGTTCACCACCGACCGCGGTAATGAGCCGCTCAAGGGACTGCGGATTCTCAGGATCGTCGAATCCTAGGTCCCACGACGGACGCAGGATGTAGCACCCATAAAACGGCGCGATGTGAAAATTGTTCATCGGCACGGAAGTCAGCGAAGCCAAGCGAGCCAGCCCAATGTCTCGCACCACAATCCACAGCAGATGTTTGATTTGAACTTTTCCGTGGTAGGCCAGCCCTTCCGGTTCCAGGAGCGCGTTCATGCGATCCAGAAGCCCTGGCTCTGTCTTCAATCGTCGATTGGCTGCACTCATCACCCCTTGGCAGGTGCCGCAGATCGTCATCACGTCCAGCCCGAGTGCCTCCGCTTGCGCAAAGGTTCTGGCATTAAACGCCAACGCCAGATCGGGGTTCGCCTCAGTCACGACCCCAGCGCCGCAACAGGCCGCAGCCGTAAGCTCGACGACCTCAATCCCCAATCGTCCGATGATCGCCCTTGTCGATTGATAGAGTTCCGGTGTTGCGCCTTGGGCCGCGCAACCGGGATAGAGCGCATATTTCATTGATTGACCGTCACGGGAGATGAGACTTGGCCCGATTGAAAGACTCTCGGAGATCATCCATCGCAGCAGATGTTTTTGACTTCACCTGTTCCCAGGAAGAGGCTGTTGCGGAATGAATCTCCTGCGCTTTTTTATTAGCCAGATCTTTTTTCTTTTCTAATTCCACGATCGCCTTCTTGATATCTGTTTGTGCCTCAGCCGACGCATGCGTGGCCTGTCCATGGAGCTTCGTGATGTGCACTTGAATCTCTTCCAGTTCTGTTTGTATTTTTCGCTGGAACGCGTCTTTCTGCTGAATCGTATAGTCCTTGGTGGCCGTCACCGCTTCCTGCGTTTCCCGGATAACCCTGTCGCCGGTTACCGACTTCTCCGACGCTTCTACCGCTCCGGCGAGAAGCCCAATCCCCACGATCCCCCATAACAGTCCGACATAACTCTTCATAGACATCGCCTCCGTCCAGTCTTGTTCATTTGGTCTGTTCGATTTGTCTGGTCTATCTGGTCTGTCTGGTTCATCTGGTTAGTTTCGTTCAACCAAACACACGAGACAGACCGGACAGACTAGACAGACCGGATAGACCGGACTTGTCTTCAGCCTGCAAGGATTGAAGTATAACTTTCGCCTTTTGAAAAGTCACCGTCGATGGCCTGAGAGCCTGCCAGACGACAAACGACCGATCGCTCCGACCTGATTGGTTTCTTCGGATGATGCGCCAACACCGCGTGACAACAGGCGCGTGCCTGGACAACGAGACTGTCTTGGAAAAGTCAGCGCGGGCGGCTACAAGAGCTGTCGGGATTGGATTACTGAGAACAGAGATGTCTTATTCGGCCTGTCCTTGAGTTCGCTGGTAGGGCTCCAGTTCGATCTGCTTCACGATGTTCTGAAGGTGTGTCCATTCTGTCGGAGTAATCACTTCAAACTCGAGGCCGAACTCGTGCTCTCGGCACCATCGGACGACCGCTGCCTGAATTTGAATTGGATGCTCATCCTTTATCACGTCGATACGGAGTTCCAGAGCGGCCCCAGGTTGAACATCGATAGAACTTTCGATGCGGCAACCCCTGATGGAGAGATCGATCAGGCTGCCCTCTCCTCCGACCATGGTGAGAGAAGAAAATGAACTGCGAAACCTAACGGGAAACCGGAGGCTTTTTCGGTGTTCCATCATCACACCTCATAACTGCTGTCTGGCTACCCCTTTATATTGCCGATCGGACGAAATTCCGCCACCTTTTTTGTAATTCCCGCGCGATCGACCGACTCCACCACGTCAGAAATATTTTTGTAGGCCAGGCCGGCTTCTTCCGCAAGACCGGACATCGATACAGCCTTGACCAGAATCCCGCGTTGTTTCATCTGCTGCTGCAATTCCGCGCCGCGAACCGTTCGCTTCGCTTGTGCGCGGGACATCGTTCGCCCTGCCCCGTGCATCGTCGATCCGAACGTGTCGCGCACCGCGTGATCGGTTCCCACCAACAAGTACGAGCCTGTCTCCATCGAACCGCCGCAGATCACCGGTTGACCTGTCTGCCGGAATATGTCCGGCAACTCCGGGCTGCCAGGTCCAAAGGCCCTGGTCGCGCCTTTGCGATGCACCAGCAATTCCCCTTCCGGATACCGTTCGACCTTGGCGACGTTATGCGCCACATCATAGACCAACTCCATCCCCATCGTTTCGGCGGGCTGGCCGAACACCGTCGCAAATGCTTCGCGAATCTGATGCGTGATGACTTGGCGATTGGCAAAGGCTGTGTTCGCGGCGCAATTCATGGCGGAAAAATACTCCTGCCCTTCGGGAGAGCGAAACGGCGCGCAGGCCAACTGTTGATCCTTCACTGTGATGCCGTAACGGCGCATGGACTTCTCGAACACCTTGAGATAATCGCTCGCCACCTGATGGCCGAATCCCCGTGAGCCACAATGCACCATCACCACGATTTGCTCGTTACCGGTAATACCGAACGCCGCAGCCGTGACCGGATCGAATATCCGCTCGTTCGAGACGACCTGAACTTCCAGATAGTGATTGCCCGATCCCAATGTCCCCAACTGATTGATGCCTCGTTTGATCGCGTGATCGGTCACGCTCGACGGATCGGCCCCCGTGATACAACCGCCTTCTTCCATGCGGAGGAGATCCCGATGCCAGCCATACCCTCGTTCCACACACCACTTGGCTCCGTCGGTCATCACACGGCCAAACTCCTCTCCCGAGAGTCGGACGAATCCGCCGGCTCCAACGCCGGCCGGCACTCTCCGAAACAGTTCGGTCATGAGCGGTTCCAAGCGAGGCTGCACGTCCGCCAGCGTCAAGTCCGTCCGAATCAACCGCATGCCGCAGTTGATGTCGTAGCCCACACCGCCGGGAGAAATGACGCCCTCCTGCACGTCGAACGCGGCAACACCTCCGATCGGAAATCCGTAGCCCCAATGTCCATCCGGCATACAGAGCGCATACCGGCTGATGCCGGGTAGACAGGCGACATTGGTCACCTGATCGAAAACCCCGGAGTCCATATCCTGAAGAATCTCTTTGGTCGCATAAATCCTGGCAGGCACCAGCATGCCGGGCTTTTCAGACGCAGGGATTTCCCAGATCTCGTCCGTAATCCGGTGAACCGTCATGTCGGTGTTCAACTTCATATCAAGTGGCGCGACTCGCGGGACCGGCGAGACACGCGTGACGGGCATAAGACTGCTGCCCTATCTCACACACGTCGAGCATTTCTCGCTCGTCCCGCATGTCTCGCAGTGTCAGACATCGAGCACCACTCGTGCCTTCCAGCGGTTGCCTAGCTGCGTGAGCTCATAGAGATGTTTCGTCACCCCTTTCACATCAGTATGGAGCTCTTGCGTCTGATGATCCACCGGAGCGCCGATGAGACGGGCGCGCAACAGCCACCGTTCACCTTCCTGCGTCAGAGTGAGCGGCGCCTCTTGATAGACCACCCCCGCCGCATCCTTCCAGTAGACGATCTCCGACAACCATTCGAACAACAGCGCCGACAGGTCCGTATCGCTCCGTTCAATCGCATGTTCCCATCCCCCCGACACTGTGGAAGGGTTTGCCATGCTCTCAAGAAGCGCCTGTGTCGCGCCACGAAACACCTCTTCGACAGACTCTCCTTCGACCTCGAATGCCATATCGGCCAGAGCAATCTCTTCGAGAAATCGAAAAGTCCAAGCCATGGGGTTAGCCCGGCGGTGTGGCGCGCCGCACTCGCTGGATGAGGGCGTGGAGATGGCTGAGTCCGGGGAGCGCATGCCCAAAGGGATTGGGGATCTTTCCTTTGAGCAACATGTTGATAGCTAGAGGCAGGATGTCCCGCAGCCTGCGCGGCGCAAACCCGACCACTTTCAGCGGCATGATCGCTTCGTTCAAACGCCCATGCTGCTCGACCAGCTCGGTAAATCCAAGGATGTGCCGCGCGCCGCCGGCCATCGTCAATCCTCGTTCGAGCGAGGCCCGCCGCAACCGGACGATCGCTTCCATCGGCTTGACATCTTTCGGACAGACCTCCACGCAGAAATTGCATCGTGTGCAGTCCCACATCCCATCTTCGTCTTGAAGTGCCGAAAGCCGGGCGCGTATCGACGCATTCGACTCGCGCGGGTCGGAAAGAAACCGATCGGCCTTCGCCAAAGCGGCAGGACCGACAAAACCCTTCGAGACCTCATGCACGGTACAGGCTGCCACACAGGCGCCGCACATAATGCAGGCGTCCACATTGTGAAACTGTGGATGCCCATGGTCCTGCGCTTTCATCTGAGCAGGCACGTCCTCATGAGAGGGCCGAGCCTTCGAGGCCAGCCAGGGATGCACGTCGCGAATTTTCTTCCAGAACGACGCCATATCCACGACCAGATCCTTGATCACCGGCAAATTGCGCAATGGCGCGACCGCGATGTGCCCATGCCGTTCAAGTTCCTTGCGGAGGGAGGTGCGGCATGCCAGTTTTTCGCTGCCGTTGATCGTCATCGCACAGGAACCGCAGATCGCAGAGCGGCAGGAATAGCGCAACGCCAAACTTCCATCGCACTCGTTCTTAATGCGAATCAACGCGTCGAGCACGGTCGTCCCGCGTCCGACGTCGAGACGAACCTCTTGAGGATAGGGGGTGGAATCGACTTCAGGATTGAATCGTTGAATGGTGAAGGTCAGGCGCATGGGCGGCGTTCAGCCTTCAGCAGTCAGCCATCAGCGAGCTGAAAGCTGATCGCTGAGAGCTGATAGCTCATGTCAGTCCAACTCGAACGTCTTGGGAAAGTTCGTCAAGTTGCGGCACCCGTCTTTGGTGACAAGTACCATGTCTTCGATGCGTACGGCGCCAAGACCAGGATAGTAGAGACCTGGCTCAACGGTGACGACATGGCCTTCTTGGAGTAGCGACCCGGTGCGGCTGATGCGTGGCATTTCATGAATATCGAGTCCAACTCCATGGCCCGTGCCGTGAAAGTAGCCCTGCATGCGCCCATTCACCAGACCTGTCTGGTAACCGGCTTTCTCAAATCTGTTCAGGATTCCCTGATGAATCCTCTTTCCGTCCGCTCCGTCTTTGATCTTCGTGATGGCCTCTTCCTGGGCATCCAACACCGTCTGATAGAGCCGCTTCAGTTCAGGGCTCGGAGTCCCCCGTACCACCGTTCTGGACATATCGGCGAAATACCGGTTGGTGGCAGACCGGGGAAACACGTCGAAGATAATGCTGCGGTGGGCCGGCAACGGTCCGTTGCCTTCGTTGTGTGGATCGCAAGCCTGCTCCCCGCCAGCGACGATGGTATGCTGGGCAACACAATCGCACTTCATCAATGTCACATTGATCAGCTTCTTCACCCGCTCCGACGTCAAAGGCTTCCCACTGAACCACAGTTGGTCCTTCTCGATCGAGGCCTCCCTCAGCAGATCGTGGGCGACCAAAACCGCCTGTTCGGTCGCGCGCTGAGCCGCTTCGATATAGCGTACCTCTTCGGCAGTCTTCACCACCCGCTCTTCATAGAAGGGATCTCGTTTCGGAGAGAGCTGATACCCCAGGGACTGAAACTTGATGGCGTGGCCGAAAGGAAAGTTGGCTGGAACCAGAATCTGCGTGATCCCGGCTTCTCGCAGGAGAATATGGACGACCTCGACCGTGCCCGGCTCGGCAATGCCTTGTGTCTTGGCGCGTCCTTCGACCTCCGAATACGAGAGCACCCGATCGACGGACGATTGGCTCTTCGCGCGATCCATTTCGAGATCGCTCATCACCAAAATCCGCTCTCCCTTGATCTCCAAATAGATAAAGGGGTCCGGCGCAATAAATTTCGTGGCGTAATAGAGATTGGAGTCTAATTCGCTGGCGGCGATGAATACGGTGGCACGTTGAGAATGTGGAGTGGATGACGCCATAGTGAATGCTGGTAGAAATCTAACACGGGGGAAAAGGTCGGTCAAGGCGCGGATGGAACCGGTTCAGGCGCGGGCACGATGGTGTCCTTGCCGGCGCTTTGATTGTCGTCCGGCGTGATCAGATCGATCGGCAGCATCACCGTGTTCTTCAAAATATCGAACGCCAATTGCGCCAGACCGGTCAGGCCGGTGGCGAATGACTTCATCGGCAGGTACGTGACCTCTGGATCAGAAATCGACCCTTTGACGGAAAACAGGGCGGTCGCAAGGCCTTTGCGATCGCCGGCGAAAAGCCGCCCGAAGAGTGGAATCGTTTTGAGAAATTGCGAATAGGACCCGAACGGGCTGACCGCCCAGACCATGTCGATTTGATCCGTCGGCAGATCGTAGTTGCCGGCTGCGGTAATTTTGACGATGGGGCTATCGATGATCATGTTCTCGGTCTCTAAGAGCCCGTTCTGCGCAAGGACCGTCGCCGATACTTTATTATAGGGCAACCCATCTTTCTCAAGATCCACCTTTCCCTGCAGCACCGCCGGCAGATTCAAAATGCTGATGATTTTCCAGATCGCTCGTTCTTCGGATTTAAAGATGCGTCCGTTCTCAAGCAGGACTTCCATCTTTCCGTCCAACGTAGGATACAGTCCGTGCGGATTCCTCCCATGGCCGCGGATCGTCCCTGTCAATCGCGCTTCACCTGTAATGAAACTCGCTTTCGGGCCCAATAATTTCAACACATCCTCCACCAATACGCCCGTCGCTCGAACCGAAAGCTCAGCGTCGGCCGGCTGCAGACGGGGCAGCTGCACCACGATTCGGCCTGCGACTTCTCCTTGAGTCGATTGGCCTGACACGCGATCCAAATCCAACACACCGTCTTGAATCGTGGCTCGGGCGGAGAGACTCCCAAACTTCAGATGTTTGTACCGGCCGCGCGCCATCGATAGGCTTGCTTGCACCTTGCTGGTGGCGGCGAGGGTTTCCAGAAAGTCTCGGATCGGAGACCGTTGGCCTTTCGGGATAAGGAGGTCGATATCCATCTGATTCGATTCGATCTTGGCGGTGATCAGGGGTTTCACCGCCCAGTTGCGAATCGTCCCGTCGATTGACACATCGCTGTCGAGCAATCGAAACGACAACCGCTTGATGTCTGCGCCGTTCTTCACAAATTGAACCCGCAGATACAGGTCCTGGATGGGTCCCTCTGCCCCCTTGGCATTCATCAACCCGTTGGTCAATGCGAGCCACCCGGTGGTCTTCCAGGCTTTCCAATCGAGCCCCTTCCCCTTCATATCGAGAGACAATTCGACATTCCCCGCTTCAAACCCTCCCTTCGCAATCCATTCCGGCACACGAGACAATGAAAGCGTGCCGGTCGAAAGCGCCGCATCGATGGCAAATCGTTCGCCTAACTGAATCTTGCCTTTTACCGGCAATCGGATCGGCGGCACGATCAGCTCTATCCTGTCGAGCAACACCCCACCCCCCTTGGGGATCATGCCATTGAATTCCACCGCCGCTTCGGCGCCGATCGGTTTTTCAATCAAGTCTGGCAGCGTCACTTTCGACTCAGTCAGGACAATCTCGCCTCGCAGATTCGGTGAAACGGTCGGCCCAGTTAAGACGACGGCGCCGTTCACTATGCCTTCGAGCCCGCCGGCAGGAATTGTGTGCGCGGGGAGTAACTTGGCCACATGATCCGCCCCTCCCTTGACTCGAATGAGAAAGTCCTGGAATACGCTGTCACTGCCCCCGGTAATGCCTCCACTGATCTGCAAGGCCAGATCGCCCATATGTCCCGTCACCTGATCGAACTGCGTTCCACCTTCCGACAACACAAACCGGCCCTGCAGCGCCGTCAGCCGCTCCGGCAACGAAGGATTGGTCAGACTGACCCGCTGAACGGTCACCTCTCCCCCGGCAAAGGTAACGCCCCCTGGCTGATTGAGCGGCCCAACCAAGCGAAACGTGAGAGCCGCATCGCCTTCGACATCGCGCGAGGCGGCCAACGCATGCGACAACTGCTCGGACTTGACGGTTTTCACAAGATGCTGCACCAGATCTGTAGCAGTCATCGCCCCGACAATATCCCATTCAAGCCAAGGCCCTGCTTCCAAAAAGGAGATCACCGCCTTGCTCTCAGTCATGCGAATCGCGCCGTAGAGGCCGGTCAGTTTCGACACCTTGAGACGTCCGGCTTCGACCGATATGGTCGCCGCCAAGTCCTTGGCAAGCGTACGACCCTCACCGACCAGAGCTTGTCCCTGTTCCACACGAAACTCTCCCGTCAGCGATACCTGCGCTCCTCCCGTCGTCGCCCCTGTAACCGTCGCAGAGACCACTTCCACCGTTCCATCGATCTCACGATCCTTCATCATTGTCGGCAACTGCGGATGCAGCCACTCGGCCGGTACGATCTTGAGCAACTGGCTCATCTGGATCGGGGGCGCCGCGACAGTCAACGCAAATGTAGGTTGAGGGGTGAGAAGCCCTGAGAGGCTTGCTTGGCCTGTCACACTCAACGGATCGAGGCTCGCGGATAGATCGGAAAGTACGACATCATACCCTGCGACTCCAGGTGCAGCCCGAATGTGACTGCGCGCATTCACGACACCTTGCAATTGATCGGGAACCGGGTGAGACGCCAAAAAATCTGCGGCTTCCCGAAGATTGAAATTGGCCGCTTCGAATGTGCCGTCGAATTGGAGGGGGATCGATGAATCAGGGGAATCGTCGTTCGCCAATGCCTGAGGCTGAACGGTGCTGATGGCTCCGGCTAGGGAAATGACAGAAGACCCCTTGCCGCCGGCATGGCCTGCGGAGACCCTCACATCTGCCAGTCCCCGTTCCGCTTGAATGACCAGAGAGGCCTCGACCGACTCGAATGTGATCGATCGGCTCCCGTCTTCGCGCGAGTCGTCGATGACCACCAACTTCCCGTTGACCAGCGTCGCTTCACGGATCCTGAAAATGCGGCCGATCGTCTGGATGGCATCCTGATCGACCTCTCCTCCCTGAGCGACCTGATCGAGAAGATTCCAATGTCCGTTACGATCACGCCGAACGGTTAAGGTCGGCTCTTCAATGAGCAACCGCTTCCCGACCACCTGTTTGCGCAACAGCGGAAGAAACCGCAAGACCAGGTCCAGTTTTTTGGCCGACAGCACAACGTGGTCAGAATGCCGATCGTGAATGGCAACCTGTGTCAGTTCCAATCGGATGCGAGGAAACAGGACCAGCTTGACGCGATGGACATCGATCTTGCGCCCGATACCCTGTTCCAACTGTTGGAGGAAAAAGTCTTTAACGTAATCGTCCCCGGTCAAATAGGTCGAGAACGTAAAAAACGCGCCGCCGCCGATCAGCAGAATAATAATCAGCGCGACAGCGACACGAGTTCGGACCACTCCTGCTCCCTGGGTCGATCGTCCTGGTGGGTACACTCGCCTCATTTCTGCGAGTGAGGCATCTTACCGAATCACTGGGATGAAATCTATGAAGTCAGTATCGTGTGCGATAGGAAATCATGAGGTTCGCACATTCACCATTCAGAAGAATGGAGCACACCCTCGGCTCACGCCGAACGCTTCATGGTTCCTGGGAGGGCTCCGAGAGGGAAGGAACAGTTTTCGTCAGATCGATCACGAGTTCGTCAGTGGCGTTGGCCAGCAACGTATCCCAGAGACTATTGTGGTGCTGTGTGACGGTTGCGTCGGCTGGGTAGAAGTACAAGTAAAATCCTTTGGCCGCCGTCGGTCGCATGGGATAGCGTCGATCGTAGATCATCCCATAGGCCGGGATGCCATAGACGACCTGCCAATTCCCTAAAATAAAATGCAGTTCGGTGCCATGAACGTATAATCCACCCGTCGTCACGACACGTTTGACAGACGTTTGCGGTTGGCTCAGATAAAACGTGACACGCTCGCCCGGTTTGGCTGCGGCGAGTGCCTCTGCAATCTGCCGAGATAAAAGCGTGAGTTCCTCCGGGCGAAACGCCGGAACCAGCGGCGCCTCGCCTTGCAATTTTTTCTGTAACCAGATCTGGTGTTCTTTCACCGAGATGCTGCCGAGGATGCGAGACAGATCCTCAACGCCTATCGCCTTCGGATGAGCATGGGCGCTGGGAGGCCACTCCGGCAGGACAGAA
This sequence comes from Nitrospira sp., assembly GCA_005116775.1. Lineage (GTDB taxonomy): Bacteria > Nitrospirota > Nitrospiria > Nitrospirales > Nitrospiraceae > Palsa-1315. The sequence goes on along the minus strand of SWDN01000003.1, from coordinate 207,915 downwards.
TCATCCACTTCCAGCCGAACGTAGTTCACGGGATCTTCATAGATCGAACGATACGGGACCATCGGAATGGCGCAACCGGACAGGGCAAAAACTGCACAAAGAAGTGATGCATGATGCGTGATGCGTGATCGGCAAATCCATGAAAATAACGTCGTCTTCAACAACTCATCACCCTCACACATCGCCCATCATAGTTTTTATTAGTCCGTAATCGTGACCGTCATCTCGACACGCTCGAGCGGATTGTCCCGACCGTCGCGCTTCATGCCGACCACCTTATCCGCCACGTCCATCCCACTGACGACTTCGCCGAATGCCGTATACTGCCAATCGAGAAAATTCGCGTCTGCGACACAGATGAAAAACTGTGAGCCGGCGCTATCCGGATCGTTCGAGCGAGCCATGGAAAGCACCCCTCGCTTGTGCGGCTTGCTATTGAACTCGGCCTTCACTTTATGACCCGGCCCCCCCATCCCATGCGACGCACGGTCAGGATTCTTGCTGTTGGGGTCGCCGCCCTGAATCATGAATCCAGGAATGACTCGATGAAACGTCGTGCCGTTATAGAAACCTTCTTGCGCAAGTTTCGTGAAATTTTTCACATGCCCGGGCGCCACATCGTGAAAAAACCTCAGGACGATTTCGCCCAACTGCGTCCCTTTGCTGCTGATGGAAATCGTGGCTCGTGTATTCTCTGTCGGCGCTGACATCATCCTCTATCCTTTCGTGCTTAGTGAAATTTGAATGGCGCGGGAGCGTCCGCTCCCTCAAGCCCCTGATTGATCGGACTCCACGTACGGCCATCATCGTCGCTTCGAAATGCCCCGTCGCTCGTGCCAGCATAGAACACTCCGGCGCCGGATTCGATCAAGACTTGGATGGCCATACTCGTCAGCCCCTTATTCAACGGCACCCACTGACGTCCCTTGTCGGTCGTTTTAAAAATCCCGTGCCCTGTCGCCACGAACAGTCCCCGGCTGTTGAAGAGAATGCTTCGGATCGAATCGTTCGGAAGCGCCCGACTGATAGGCCGCCAGGTGACTCCCCCATCTACGCTGCAAAAGACGCCTCCATCGAAGGTGCCGGCATAGATACTACCCTCTGAATCGATTGTCAGGACACGGATGAAATTTTCGACCATGCCTTCATGGTCTTTGAGTCCTTGCCGCTCACGCACCCAGCCGGTCGATTGCGACTTAAATCGCAAGATGCCTTTCCCGGACGTGCCCGCAAACAGGGTCCCGTCAGAGGAGAAGGCCAACGCATGGACCAGGATATCGTCCAGACCGGTTGTGACCACAGACCAGCGATCCGCAGCGAGTCGATACACTCCGTCACTTGTGCCTGCATACACTCCATTACTGAGGGCAAGCAACGCTTTAATTTCCAGGCGCTTGAGCCCGTTGTTTATCGCCTGCCAGCTCTTCCCCTGATCACGTGAACGAAAGACTCCCCCACGGAATGTTCCGGCATAGATAGCCCCGTCTTTCCCTGTGGTGAGCGTCAGAATGAACGGATCGGTCACCCCCTGACCGGATTTCATCCAGTTGACGCCGCGATCCTCGCTGCGAAAGAGCCCAAGGCCGAACGAACCGGCATATACGAGATCGTCCCCAACGGACGTCAGTGCCTGAATACTCGTCGCCTGCTGACCATACGAATCGTATTGAGATTGGCTTTCGCCATGACCGGGGGCTGGCTGCGGAGACGGTGGGACCGGCGAAGGCGCCTGAGTGGCAGCCCACAATATCCCGCCCGCACTCCACATACTCAGCGCAAACGTTGCTAGAAGAACAATCCGAACCCAAGTTTTCATCTATCCCTCTGTCCCCTTACCGCGGCTAGCGAACTCGTTGTCCCGCCGGCCCTATCGGCAAATCCGGATCAAGCGGCACACTGACTTCCGTCGGAGTTTCCCGTCCGAAAATCCGCGCGCCGATAATGCCGATCTCATACAACACCATCAAGGGTATCGCCATCAAGAGCATGGTAAAGAGGGTCGCATCGGGGGTCACGACGGCCGATAAAATCAACGCAGCCAGAATCGCATGTTTGCGATACTTCGCCAACACCTTGGCCGATACGACGCCGACCCTGGCCAAGATGGTGAGGATGAGCGGCAATTCAAACGCGCAGCCGAATATCAGGAGAAATTTGACATTGAAGTCGATATAGGTGCCGACACTCAGTTCCGGAGTGACATCGTGATCCATGCCGAAGCTGACGAAGAAATCGATGACCAGCGGGAGAATGACGAGATTGCAAAAGATCAAACCGAAGGCAAAGAGCGCTCCTGCCAACAAAAACAGCGGAACGCCCCAGCGTTGCTCCTTCGGAAGCAGCGCCGGCTCAATGCACTTCCAACACTGGTAGAAGATGATCGGCAAACTCGCCAGAACCGCCGCAAGCAAGGAGACTTTGATCGAGGCGAATAACGCTTCCGTCGGTCCGTAAAACACCAGCGGGTTGGGGAATGGACGATTCAGCCACGCGACCATCTCACCGGAAAAAGCGAACGCCACCATCAGGGCCACCAGAATCGTGGCCCCGATGATGATCAAACGTTTCTTGACGGTCTGAATATGCGCGGCAAGAGGATTGAGAATCTGTGCCATGACTCCGGTCCCTGCTGCTGGTTGACGCCGGCCCCACGGCGAGGCTCTTCACCGCGGAGCGGCCTGCAATTCGTGGTCCCGATGGGCGCGAATCAGCTCGGCCATCTTGTCTTTCTTTGCCAACTTCTCTTTGTGTAACCCCTTCATAGACAACTCTTCGGCTGGAGTCAGCACATGACGCTTCTGCAATTGAATCAATTCGAGGTCCAGTCGATGGTGCGCGTCTTCCAATACACGAAATTCGTGGCTGGATTCTCGCAGTCGCTCTGTAATCGCCGCAATCATACTGTCTGTCAGCATGTCGCACCTCCTGGTTGTGAGATTACTGCAACGGTGTGATACGTCCTCCCTCATGACCGACTTCCTGTATCAAGAGATCGGACTCCGACACAATCGGGTCCAGCTCCATTAGTAACGCATCTTCTGTGGGATTGGTGTAGTACAGCGACCGAGTCGTCACATCACGAAAACCCAGCCGACGGTAGAGGTCGTGCGCGGCATGGTTCGACGCTCGCAATTCGAGCACGGCGCACCTCGCCGATTGGGCCGACCCAACCTTCAAGGCCCGGCTCACCAAGGCCCCCGCGATACCCCTGCGCCTCATCGACTCGATCACCGCCAGGTTCATCAGCCGTACTTCCTCGAAGACGACCCAGAAACACAAATACCCGACAATCGAGATGGAACCACCTGTGTCTGGCGATCCCTGCTTGGCCAATAGGAAATGAGCAAAAGGATTGCCGCTCAGTTCCGCCTCCAACATCTTGCGCGTCCAGGGGGCTGAGAAGCAAGCTTCTTCGATCTGTAGAATGTCCGGCAGTTCCCCGACGGTCGCCGGTTCTATAACCCACTCGCCCATCATTGCTTCTCTCCATGACTCGACCAAGTCGTCATGCCCCGTCGCGCGTCCTGCCCGTCGCTCTCCTTCGATTGGCTTGAACCTGTGCCATTGGAGTCCGTGCCGCAGCCATACGTGCTTTCACCTTTCGCGCAACCCGCTCCTGACGCAAAACGACAGGAGAAATACCGCCGGACTCCTCGTACTTCAGTTCTGCTGCGGTGCGCTGCACATACAATGGGCTGATGCCGATTCCTGCATGTTCACCGCGCCTGAGCCGCTCAAGTCCCGCCAACCCGATCGAGACTGCCGAGGGTTTTTGGGAAGAATCAGGGGCCTTGGTCACCGTGACAGATGGAGATATCGATGCACGGATGGCTGACTCTTCGACCGTCCAACCTTCACCGAGTACGAGAACCGATTCTGTGAGACTGTTCCCTAGCATAACGGGAGTGCCAACCTGTTCCGATGCGACTCGCTCCAGCCGATCGTCGCCGGTCCAGCGAAACAACGCCCAGTAGAGTTCTCCGCGTCGGCTGTTGAGGATGGGACAGAGAAGTGTCGAAGCCCCCTTAAGATTCCATGCCATACCCTCCAGTGTCGGCACCACGACCAAGGGAAGTTGACTGACCGTCCGGAACCCCAGAAGCGTGGCCAGGCCGACACGAAGTCCCGTAAAAGACCCAGGACCGATTGACACAGCGAGGCCATCCAACTGCTTGACGGTCAGACCCGTCTCCCGAAACAACCGATCGATCGTCGGCAACAACAGCTTGGCATGCGACCCGGCTGCATCCTGGTCGTGACGGGCAAGGACACGCGATCCATCGAGAATCGCCACACTCTGCCACGAAGTTGCCGTCTCAACTGCCAATACTTTCATCGCTTCTACCTAACTCTATAAAAAACTACGTTGGCACCATCTCGTTTCCCATACCTCCCCCTAGAGGAGTAGCCAAGGCTGCCCTCAACTGCGCGCATCGAACGAGCACAGTTTCACCGTGCGCGTTCTGCGAGCAAGGAGGGCACCTGGCCACTCCTCCCTTCATCCTGCTAGAGCTGTGCGAGGTCGGTGGCGGTCAGCGGCTGGTTAGGGATCATTTCGTGAAACGTCACCTGCACGCTTCCCTGCCCCTTTCCATCTTCCAACAGGATTTGAAACGGCCTCAGCAGGTGCCCATCGCCGATCGCACGGAAGTCCTCGTACTGAATGGTGGCTTCCACAGCGCCTGACTCCGTGAGTCGATTTTCCCGAACGACATGCAATGCCTGCCGCTCGAACCATAGCTGCCGGCGCATCGACGGTGCCCCATTTGGGGACGGACCGAAGACCTCCAGCCGGTATCGATCTCCCTCTTCTACAAGCACAACCGTTTCCTCTTTCGTAATCTTGCCCGTCCCCAACAGGCCACCCATCGCCCACACACTCAGTTGAAACGGCCGAGCGAGCTTACCCATCTCGCTCATGTCGGAGGGATTGCCGGACAGGACACGGCCCATCGTCGGCAATCGCAACCGGAACTGATCGCCCGCCTGGACAAACTCAAAAAGTTCGCCGCCGACCGCGGTAAACCCACGCAGGCGCATGGCGCTCGGACGGCGATAATACAACGACCCCTCCACCCGTGACGCAATAGGAATAATCCCTCCCCGCACCTTCGCGCTGAAGAGACCTTTCATCGTTTGAATCGCCGCCTCCCGCTGGCTCAACAACGCCGTCAGTTCCTCCACCGTCGCTTTCTTGAGCTGAACTTCCTCATGCGGCGCAAACAGCGCACAACCGGACAAGAGAGTAAGGGTCAGCATACTGAAGACGACAGTGCTGACAAGGGAAGTCCTCGACTTCTCTTTTCTCCCACCACCAATCACATCGGAAGAGACAAGTGGATGAGCCTCCACTGCGTCTGCCCTAGACAAGTTGACACTGCTACGCAGGATGCTCAAAAAGTTCGTCCAGCAAGGCCGCAGCGAGCTATCACTTTTTAAGGGGTGGCTGGGATGATCCCAACTGCGCGCGTCCAACGAGGGCCTTCTGAGGCCGCGCGTTGCGCGAGCACAGGGATCGTCCCAGCTACCCCGCCCCTTTTTCAGCATCCTGCTAGGCCAGAACGACATCCAACGCCTCTCCCACTTCCCGTATCCCGACCAATTCGATGCCATCGATGGGATCGAGCTTGGCCAAATTCCGCTCCGGCAACAGACAGCGCTTGAATCCCATCTTTGCCGCTTCACGAATCCGCATTTCAGCCTGACTGATTGCGCGCACTTCACCGCCGAGCCCCACCTCGCCCAACACCAACAGTCCAGGCTCAATCGGCACTTCACGCAAACTCGATGTGACAGCCGCCACAATGCCCAGATCGATGGCCGGTTCGTCGATGTGCATCCCGCCGACGACATTCACATAGACATCCTGCCCGGACAAATGCATGCCCAGCCGCTTCTCCATCACCGCAAGCAACAGCGACACACGATTCTGTTCCACGCCGTTGGCCATTCGCTTCGGCATGGCATAACTCGTGGATGAGACCAAGGCTTGTAGCTCGACGAGAATCGGCCGCGATCCTTCGAGGCTGGAGACCACGACCGATCCCGTCGTGCGCTGAGACCGTTCCGCCAAAAACAACTCTGATGGGTTGCTCACTTCCTCCAGCCCGGAGTCTTTCATTTCGAACACGCCGATCTCGTTGGTCGAGCCAAAGCGATTCTTCACCGCACGGAGAATACGGAAACTATGCCCCTTGTCGCCTTCAAAATAGAGCACCGTATCGACAATATGTTCCAGCAGTCGAGGGCCGGCAATCGCCCCTTCTTTGGTGACGTGCCCGATAATGAAGACCGGCACGCTGCTGCGTTTCGCGTACCACATCAATTGACCGGCTACTTCCTGCACCTGGCTGATGCTGCCCGGCGCGGAGGTAATCTGTTCCGTGTAGACCGTTTGAATCGAATCGACAACCATCGCAGCTGGCTGAATTTCCTGGGCTGCTTTGAGAATCTGTTCGAGGGAGGTTTCTGCCAGGATTAAGAGATTCGGATGCTCGATGCCGAGCCGTTGCCCTCGCATCTTGATCTGCCTCGGAGATTCTTCTCCAGACACATACAGAACCGGCTCTTTCTTTGAAGACAGACGCGGAAGCGCTTGGAGCAACAGGGTTGTCTTACCAATCCCCGGATCGCCGCCGATCAGAATCACTGAGCCAGGAATGACTCCCCCACCTAACACTCGGTCGAATTCGCCGATCTGCGTCAGCCGCCGATCCTCACCGACCACTTCAATCTCGGCAATCGGCGTGGCTTTCGCCTGCTGCGCCATCTTCATCGCAGCAGGCCGCCCCTTCCCAGTTGGCGCCTGCCGTTCCTCTTTCATGGTGTTCCAGCCGCCGCAATCGGGACAGCGGCCCAGCCATCGAGGCGACTGGTGGCCGCAAGCCTGGCAGGAAAAACTCGTCTTCGCCTTCATTCAGGAGAGCCTCAATAAGAAAGAAGTCTGAGACCCATCTTAATGGAAAAAGATCGCGAAAGGAAAGGCGCGGACGAGGGCAATCTGCTCACCCTGCTGAGAAAGGAACGGGGAGAGCACGGAAAGGAATCGTTCGACCGAAAAACGAGATGTACGATTACAAGACCTGACTCTGAATGTAGAAGCGGTGCGCCGCATCACCACGTCCACCTCGAACACGAAGTTAGAGCGCATTGCTTTCCTTTAGCTTGGTGATAACGTCAGGTCGGCTCAGTAATTCAATTCCAAAAAGATGGCCATCATGATCGACATCGACAAAGAACCCGTGCTCCCCAAAGAATGCGATTGTTTCTGCAACCGGGGCCGCAAGGTTCGCAAAGTGTGGACTTGGAGTAGGACGTGCCAAGTAGATATAGCCTGCATCCGCTTCTTCGTCGTATGTACAGGACTCAATGTTTGCGGAGGCGAGCTGTGGAACAAGCGCGGTCCGGCCTTCCGCAGTTAATGCGGCCTTAACTTCGGCGACAAGGCCTGGCACTGTAAGTGCGAGTGTTTGCATTTTGCTCTCTAACAATAATTAGACTCATCCGCATAAGATGCGGAGTTCTGGCTTTCTGTCCGTAAACCACGCCTTGGGGTTTCTTGTCGAAGGTCTGTGAGCCCCTTTGCATTCAATTGTATACTGCCTGTCCAGTGGAGCTCAGCTCTTCTTCTTCTCTCATCCCTCTATCCTCTAGTGAAGGACGTGGATGGCTGTGGTCCTCCTGACTGCGCGCGTCGGAAAAGAGCTTGAACTGTCACTCCTTAAGGGGAGCAGCCGGACTGTTCTTCACTGCGCGCATTGAGGGACCACCGTTTTATCGTGGGGCCTCAGCGAGCAAGAAGAATGGTCCGGTTGCTCCCCTTCATATCCTTCTGAGGCGCGCGTTCTGCGAGCAAGAAGGATGGTCCAGTCACCCGCTACATCATCTTCTTCCGCACATCCTTCCACTCTTTCGCCACCTTCGCCCTCCGCGGCGCTTCCCCTTTGGCCGGTTCCGGCACCATCACGGCATCGAGACGCCGCTGGAGAAACGCTTCGGCAAAGGCCTTTGTGCGCCCTACACCTATTTTAAGTGTCTTCCAGCCGGCAGCATGCAATTCATCGAGTTTCGTTCCCCACGCCTCCGGGCTGGATGACAGCACGATAATATGTCCGACCGGGAACTCATGCTCCTTGAGCCAGTGTCTGGCTTGCGCGCTTACCTGATCGTTGGCGTCCAGCGCCCTATCCTCTGTCACCATATAGATCACGTTATAATAGAACTGCGTGAGCTTCCCAAGTTCTTCCGCTGCATCGGGCATCGGACGCCTAGCTTCCTCGTCCTTCCCAAGAGCAGTCACAGCCGGCCCCGGTGCAACAGTGTCTTCCACCAGCGCTGCCATTTCTACCGCAAGGATCGGCGTTCGACGTTCCCACACAGCCAGGTTCGCGCCAGCCTCCGCTACTGTGGTTTTTGATGTAGCCCCGACACGCACGGTGAATGGGACGATCCCCTTGGCCTTCGCGGTATACGACAAGCTAGCTCGGCCATCGCCACCGGTCATTGCAGTCGCGACAACCTTGCCGGCGACGAGAAGCTCGATCTGTTCTCCTCCCAGACCGGCCTCCGTCAGAAGGCCTTTCTGTATGAGCGTCGCTTCAATGGTCGCCGGTTGATTGGGTGCAGTGAGGCTATCGTGAACCGTCAAGGTCCCGGCAGGCTTATCTGCCGCGAAGAGGATTGAAGGCACAGTCAAAAGAAGGATGAGAAGACTGGCTCTGCGGAAAAAACTATCGCGCACGGTGGGATTCAATCCCCTGCACATCTAGGACAATAGGAACACACCAAGCAGGATGCTCAAAAAGACCGTTCAGCAAGGCCGCAGACGAGTCGAAACCGGAGGCGTACCCTCTGGGGTACGTTGAGGATTTCGATGAGTCGAGAACGAAGCTGGCGGGCTTTTTCAGCATCCTGCCAAGGTTACGCCTTCAGGGATTCCATCACTTCATCCACGTGCCCGCCGACCTTGACCTTGCGGAAGATCGCCTTCAACTTGCCGGCCTGGTCGATTACAAACGTGCTGCGTTCGATGCCCCAATATTTTCTGCCATACATATTTTTCTCTTTGTAACAGCCGTAGGCCTTCGAGACGGCGGCTTCTTCATCACTGAGCAGGGGAAAAGGCAGGTCGAACTTCTTGATGAACTTCTGGTGAGATTCCTTGCCGTCGAGACTCACACCGAGAATGACGGCACCTGCCTTCTTGATCGGTGTCGCGGCATCCCGAAAATCGCACGATTCCGTCGTACAGCCCGGCGTGTCATCTTTGGGATAAAAATAGAGCACGACCTGCTTGCCTGAAAAATCTTTCAAGCTGACCGGTTCTCCCGATTGATCGGGAAGCGACAGAACGGGAGCTTTATCGCCGACCGTGAGTTCCTTTGCCATGAGCGTATTCCTTTTCTGTTTATCGCGACCCGCCACCCAAACCAGACCTGTTGGAGGTGGCCCCCGGTGGACCGAGCTGTTTCTTTTTCGGAGACTGTGGATCGCCGTAGGGGCGAAGCGCGGGCGAATCCCAGATCACTTTGTCTCCTGGAGCCAAATTCGCCGCTTCCATGAACTGTTGGCGCGCTTGCTCCTCGTCCCCTAAGGCATATAAGGCCAGCGCGTAGTTATAATGCGCGGGACCGGATTGAGGAACTTCGGCCATCGCCTTGGAAAAATAACTTTTCGCCTCGTTGAACTGCTTCCCATGATAGGCCTGCGTCCCCTGTTCGGTCAGCGTCATGACTTGCGGCTTCACCCCAGGCTCAAGCGCCAACGGAACCCACGGCTGCTCCTTCTTCGTGAATGCGCAGGCAGTTGCCCCAAGGAATACGACGATCGCTCCGAGCAGAGCCAGACATTTCACGATGCCGCCACGTTCCATTGCCTCATCACGCCTTTGCATGTTTTCTCATCTCTTCTTCGAACGCTTTCCGATACAACACGTCCCACTCCGCGCTGCCCTCGACAATCCCTCTGGAATAAGACGCCAACTTCTCCTTGACCTTTTGATTGATGTCTTCCTCTTGCGCCAACTCGGATGCAAGCACCCGCTTGATCTCTTTCAACACCCGCCCTTCGTCGGCCTGCACCTTCACGAACGGACTGTTCTTGACCGCCTGAAGAATAACATGAGACAGATGGCTGATTTTATCTTCGCTCAACATAAGGCAGCCTGTGATGGGTGATGAGTCATCAGTGATGAGCCCAACAAGCGCTTCTCCTTCATCGTCGCATCACGCATCACAGATCACCCATCACAAGATAATACCCCGCTCCCGTGCCAACTTGGTCTTCACCATCGTGAACATCCGTTGAAAATCCACCTGACCGCGCTCGATATCTTGCTCGTAGGCTTTCAACATCTGCCTCACTTCAACGTTCAGGCGGTCTTCGACCGAGAGTTCGTCGGTAATGGCATGATCCATCTGCCCCACAAAGGCTTTCCGGTCCCCGACGATCGCCACGTGCCCTTCTTGTTGTAGCTTGGTGGCAAGCGACTCTGCGATGTGGTGAACACGTTCTCTCGACAGCCGCATGGTTAGATCCGATCGATGCGAATCGTTGGCGCATCCATCGCACGCCGCAACATCGACGCATCTCCGATAATGCGGCCGATGACATTGACTCGGTCAGCCGGGACAGGGTCCTGCCCCATGCTCATCGGTGTGCGCCCGAAGAAAATGGCGACCACCTGACCCGCTCCCCAGAATGCGACATCGCCGACTTTGACCTGGTTGGTCGCCGTCTCTCGATAGTCCTTCACCCCGGCCAACTTAAAATAAAACTCTTCACCCCATAGGTTGACTGGACTCTCGACTGGTAATGCGGCATACACTTCCTGCGCTGTTTTCGTCGACTTGAGCTCCGCGTCGAGCTGCACCGATCCGACCGTGATGCGAATTTTGTTGGGGAGGTCAGCCATTGCTTCCGTTCGGCCTTCAGGTGGCGATCAGATGAAACCCCGCTCAGGACGCGGACTTTAGCTTGTTTATTCAGTGAAATCAAGGCTACAATCCCGCAATCATATGCTCGCGTCATCCTTCGTCCTGCTCAAAGGCATCGGCCAAAGTTCTGAACGCCGCCTATGGCAGGAAGGCATTCTCGATTGGGCCTCATTCCTCCGATCTCCGACCCTACCAGGCATCTCCTCAGCCAGAAAAGAATGGTATGACCAGGAACTCGCCGTTGCCCAATCGCACCTGGAAAAAGGCGACGCGCGCTTCTTCAGCACCTGTCTGAAAAGCCGAGAGCACTGGCGTCTCTTCGAATCGTTTCGCCCTCGCGCGCTCTATCTGGATATCGAGACGACAGGCATGTCTGCCCAAGAAGGACATGTGACGGTCGTCGGACTCTATCGAAACGGTCATATGATGAGCCTGGTCCGAGGAGAAACCCTGACGGAAGACCGGTTGCACGCAGAATTGGAACAGACCGATATCCTCATTACATTCTTCGGAAGCGGGTTCGATATTCCCTACTTGCAGGCGAAGTTCCCTCGGCTCAATTTCAAGAAACCTCACTTCGATCTCTGCTTTGCGGCGCGCAGACTCGGCATGCAGGGCGGGCTGAAGTCCATCGAACGGCAAGTCCAGATTGCACGAGAGACCGACGTGATGGGGCTCGACGGCTGGGAAGCCGTTCGCCTCTGGCGCCAGTGGCGCGCGGGAGATGAGGCAGCACGCACTCTGTTGCTGAAATACAACGAAGCTGATACCAGAAATCTCGAACCGCTCGCATCGTTGATTTACGATCAGATGGTTGCCCGGTTCGGCCCATCGTCTGTGGGATTTCCACCAGCCCGCCGCCGAGAACCATCTGAGGTTGCGCTGTGACACAATCCCTGCAATGGACCGGAGTCGGTCGCACCGAGATCGGGTATGTTCGCAAGTCGAACCAGGATGCGCTGGCCCTCCTGAATGACTGCGGCGTCTGGATCGTGGCAGACGGGATGAGCGGGCACCCGGCAGGAGATATCGCAGCCCAAACCGCTGTAGCCGTGGCTGAGCAGACGGCACAAGAACGAGCATCCTGGCTCCGCGAACACCCAAGCGCCGCCGCTGATTTCATGACAGACCTCGTGACAAGCGCCAACCGGAAACTCCATGACCTCATGCAGGAAAAACCCTACTTGAAAGGGATGGGCACAACCTTCGTCGCCTTGGCCATCACGACGACATCGACACCGGCCGCTCATATTGCCCACTTGGGAGATAGCCGCGCCTATCTCTATCGGGAAGGGCAACTCACACAATTGACGCGCGACCATACCCTCGTCGAGAAATGGGTGCAGCGAGGCCTGATCGATGCGGCTACGGCGCTCACACATCCTGAGCGTCACGTCTTGATCAAAGGCCTGGGAATGGGCATCGATATGCAACCCGAACTCACCTCAGTCCCGGTGACCCCTCATGACCTCATTCTATTGTGCAGCGACGGGCTGACAAAAATGTTAGAGGACACCGCCATCGCCTCGACCCTTTCGCGTGCATACGGCGATCCTGACCGGGCTTGTAATGATCTGATCGCGCAGGCTCTAAGCAGAGGGGGAGAAGACAACGTGACCGTGATCGTCGTCGCCTATCATCGTTAAACTGATCCCTTGCTTTGTCGTTGACAAGACAAGCCTGGCTGTGTAGCCTGCATTTCTAACCACTTCCTCCTCTCCTACCGCAGAGGAGGCTACGAGGCTAACGAGGTTCTCATGCTTGGCATTGTTCGCGGTGCCCTGTTCGCTGCCGTATTGCTCTCGATGACCAACCATGCGGCCGTTGGTTTCGCTCATGAATCGGCCGGTCCTGAGGCCGTGATCCGCACTCTGGTTCGTGCCAACGCCGAGTTAGACATGCCGACCATTTCTCGTTTCATGGCGCATGACGCCGATATCACTAGCTACACCATCGGGGGACGAAAGTATGTGGGGTGGCCTGAGTTCGAGCATGACATGCAGGAGGAGTTTTCCTCCGTGGCCAAACTTGAGATACCTATTACCGAGCTCAAGGTCTGGACGAAAGGACCGGTGGCCTGGTTTACGATGGAGCTGGACTACATCCGTTATGTGGGAGAAGGACCGAATCAACGAAAAATGGTGCTACCGCTAAGGGAAAGCGGTGTGCTGGAACAACGCGAAGGGCGATGGGTTCTGCTGTCTTGGCATGAGTCACTCAGGAACATGCAGCTCGGAGCCCCTGTGGCTCAACGCCCCACAACTGTCTCTCCGCAACACTTGGTTGGCAATGCACAGTTGCCGACTACCACAGACCTGAGCGGGGAATGGGACATTCTCGAAGTTGAAGACGACAAGAGCTACAAGGCGACCCTCGACAAAGCCGGCAACGGCCCCTATACCCAGCACGGCGGACGGTTCGTGACGACGAAGTTCGCCGACCGCCTCTGGCAAGGCACCTGGCAACAGCCAGGTAATGATCGCGAAGGAGGATTCGAACTCCTCCTCTCCGAGGATGGCGCTCAGGCTAAAGGCGTGTGGTGGTACTCACGCGTCGGCAGCCAAAAGAATATTCCTCCTCGAGAGCATGGCGGAACCTATCTCTGGAAACGGTTGCCCCCCCCGCCATCTACACGATGACAGCTGCATATCACACAGACCTATACGATCAGCGATCCAATGACTCGCGTGACCGATATTTATCTTTGGGAGGTTCTATGCGCCAGCTATTCCTCGTTCTGCTCGCCAGCATCGGTCTGGTCACACCTGCCTTGGCAGACGGCGGTCACGATCACCATGCAGTCCCCTCGCTCAAGAATCAAACGGCCACCTCGGTCACATTTCAAGACAATATCGTGACCCTGACATTCGGCCCCATCGACCTCCCTGCTGCTCACGAGGGAGACCTGGCCGCCTCAATGCCCAAACATAGTTTTCAACTTCCCAAAGATATGTACATGGTGGGATACAAGACTGCGGTTTTCACCAAGGAAGGAAAACCCCTCCCTAAAAACTATCTCCATCACATTCTCATGCTCAACAACAGCAAGCCCAGCGTCTCATGTGATGGAGAGCCGCTGTTCTTTGCAGGAGCCGGTCTGGAAATGACCGAGACACGTTTCCCGGCAGGCTATGGAGTGAAGCTCGCCAAGAGCGACCACCTCATGTCGATCGTCGCGTTTTACCATAAGGCGCCGGTCACCAAAGATGTCATGGCCACCTTCACCATGTACATGGCGCCGGAGGGTACGCCCGTCAAAGAAATGGACGTGTACCAGGTCGGCGTCAACATTGTGTGCTTCAGCAAGTTCGCCCAGCGAGGCTCAAACCAAACGGATGAAGGGATCGAGATCAACTCAGGCGTCCAGGTCCACCGGGAGCCGCTCAAGTTCTCAATGGATGGCTGTGTCAAATTCGCCTACCCCCATGGGCATGACGAACTGTTAATGGTCGCGCTGGACAATAAAACCAAGAACCAGACTTTGCTACGGACGGTTCCGGATGTCGATCAGGACGGCACCTTTCTTCAGTTTCAACCACACCAGGTCTATCAAGACGGTCAAGGATTTCCTGTAACGAAAGCGGATGACTATGAAATGGTCATGGTCCACCACCATCCCTTACAGAAAAAGGAAGCCCAACATGGGATGGGAAACTACTTGCTGTACATGACTCCTGGCGCCTGTCCAGCAACATCTCCTTCACCGGTTGCGCTCAAGTAGAAACCATCCACGCTACGGTACCCACCCGCACAGTCTACGTGGGTACCACAGCACCTTCGCAAACTAGACCTATACGTCTTTAGTCCCGTTCAATTTTGTTCGTCGCCGACGATCGAGATTGCTACCCCTACCAAAGAAGGAGCGTGTTTCTCAGCCAGCAGTCTGGGTTTCTCACCTCCGCCTGTGTTATTCACATCTATATTCTCAGCCGAGCTTCTCGATTCATATGCAGTAGCCGAGTGCGGATCGGTGTATCTCGGGTTACATGTTGAATGAATGTCGTCCTGTTGCTCTGACGCTGAGCTTGCTCGGATTCCCAGGAACCACGGGGACATCTAGATGCCGCGGAGTGAGCCAGTCACGATCCTGATTATCAGCGAACACGCTGAATCCATTAAACTCATCACCCTCAGCTTGCGCGGATTCTTTTCGGGCTGCCGCGTCGACGTGGCCTATTCAACCGAAGAAGCCCGTGCATGGTCGTCGCCGCATGAGTGGACCATGATCCTCATCGACGAACAGTGCCTCGCTGAAGACCGTACCTCCCTCCCCGACGAACTCAAACAACGCGCGCCTTATGCGGGAATTATTCTTCTCAGCGATCGCACCGATTCAGCTGCGGCGATTGACGCACTCCAAGCCGACGTGGATTTTTTCCTCTCAACGCGATCTCCGGCCTTTCTCACGGAGCTCCTGTTCTGTGCCAGGCAAACCATCGACACCTGCCAGCTGAGAGCCTCCCTGAACCAGGAACGTGAACGCCACCATCGGCTCGTTGAATTACTCAGCGACATCGTCTACGAACTGGATGCCGACGGCTGCTTCGTCACAGTCAGCTCCGGCATCGCCACGCTATTGGGTTATTCGTCGGATGAACTGATCGGACTGCCCTATACCACCCTCGTTCCACCCGGCCAGGAAACAGCGGCGCGATTTTGCCTCAACGAACGCCGTTCAGGAGCACGGAGCGCCAGCCGCATTGAATTGACCTTACGAGGGAAGCTCCGGCAGGCCAATCAGCCGCTGACGATCGTGGCAGAGGTCAGCGCCAGAGGCCTCTATGACACCGTTCGGCGATTTCTCGGCACAGTAGGACTCATTCGAGACCTTTCCCAATCCAAACAGCAAGACACCACGATCCTTCAACTGCATCAGCAACTCCGTCGCACAGATGAGCTTCATGCGATGCCCCAACGAGTCACGCTATTGTCCCAACAGCTCTGCGATCCATTGGCCTCACTGTTGACACAGTCTCAGCAACTCCTCACCACGATTCGCGACGCACATCTGGAGCGTCAAACCGAAACACTCGCCGGCTACGCCGCAGAAGCGACGAAACTCGGAGAACAACTGGCGCAGGCTCTCCAGGAAAAAGAACGTGCTGCCACGGGACGCACAATCAACGACATCCTCGACGCCGTACTCACATCCTATTCTCCGAGCATTATGGAGGCGGCCGGCATTATTCGGCAGCTCTCTTCAACTCTTCCTCCTCTCATTGGAGATCACGAACAGGTCACGAAGCTCATTCAGCAACTCCTGAACTATGCGCAGACCCATTTACTGACAGTCGGCCGCGCGCATCGACTCATCGTGAGCACCCGCGCAGTGGGATCTCCTTCTGTCTCAGCAGATGACCCTGTGCTTTTTCTACTTGACCCGCCCACCGAAGTCGAAATCGAGCTACTGGAATCAGATAAGGAGAGGTTGTCAGAACCTCCAGCGACTGCATTCCAGTCTACTGATCTCATCAAGTCCTACCAGATCGTCCGTCAACTGGGAGGAGCGTTAGATGTGTCGGCGCCGATGCAAGGCCCCCTTCGTATAACCCTCCGTCTGCCGGTCTCTTCTCGGAGTCTGACAGAGATACGTTCGCAACCTCTTGCTCCCTCTGATACCTCGCTCACACCGACTCCTGCATCCAAGATCGACACGACGACCTCTATTTCCTCAACCATGTCTGGCAGACCGCAATCGGAACGACGCCATTCGCATCGAGTGCTCACCACCCTGCCCGCCACGATCACCGTCGGTTCAACAACGTGGGATGGCGCCATTACAAACCTCAGTCTAGGAGGCGCCTGCATTACACTGCCCAATAACTTCCCTACGCTAGTGCCACAAGACACCTATGTTGTGATGAAAACTGCCGTGGGAATACTGGAGCTGCAAGGCACGGCACAGGATCGACCCATCTCGTTCCCTGTCGGAACCTGGAAGCCGGCCTCCCATCTCGTTGTGATATTCGTTCAACCCAAGCAAGAAGAAGCTGCCGTCCTCGCTTCGTTCGTGCAGGCTGCACAGGAGCAGGACTTGTCTTTTTCCATTGAGATACTGCTGGCAGCAGAACCGCACATCGAGCCGGCTACGATCACGCCTCCCCTTGTACGCGAACAGAAAGAATACGACCCCCGTGAATCCGTCCGTGTGGATTTGCAACTTCCAGTTCGACTCGACATCACAGATCCTGCCGGAAACAGGCATCGCTTCGACGCGCGTATCGTGAACCTCAGTCGCGGTGGCGCCTGTCTTCACCTCGATGCTCGCCTCGAACTCCTGAGCGGTATCGCCATGCTGCATTTCACTACCACACAAACTCAGAAACATCCTGGAACCCATGAACCGGGCGCGCCGGATTCCGTACTCGCTGCCCAGATCGTCTGGTCGGCTCCGAACCCCACAGCGGCAAGAAAATTTCGAGACCAAGACCTTGATCCAGAAATTCAAATCGGCCTTAGTTTTCATGGCCTCACGCCCTATGCAGAGCGCGAAGTGAGCCGTATCATCCAACAATATCTGACGTCCACGGATGAATCTGAGGGCTCCTTACAGCAGACATCGATCGTCAGTATCCCGCGAGAATGTCGCAATCCACGCGGCCAGACAATCGTCATTACGGACGATCATCTTCGCCAATCGCTCGCACCGAACACGCCGGTCGTCATCATCGCTCCTGGCTATGGCCAAACTGCGTTGGATGCCAGTGTGCTGTCGTACTATCTCGCTCAGCATCGGCTCCGTATCTTACGATACGACCATAGCAACCATGTAGGGTTGAGTGACGGCGAGGTTGAGCAGACGACCTTACGGAGTATGCAAGCGGACCTTACGAAAGTTGTGGAGTTTGTGCACGATACATGGCCAACCGCTCCCCTCATCGTCATGGCAAGCGACCTGACTGCGCGCGTCGCCATCAAAATGGCTGTGCACTCACGCCCCCTCGACTTGCTACTCCTCATCAATCCCGTCGTCGATATTCAGGCCTTGCTCACAACGATCCATGGCCACGACCTCGTGGCCGACCACCGATTCGGTCTCCGTTTCGGCATCGCCAATCTGCTCGGGCTCATTGTCAACGTCGATCGTTTTCTCGGGGACCTCGTCGCAGGCCAATTGACCGATCTGACGTCCACACTCGTAGACTTACGCCTTCTTCACGCTCCGACTGCCATTCTTACGATTCCCAATAGCCCCCTCGGGCCATGGCCCCCCGCAGATCTTCCTCAGGCATTTCTCACTGCGCTGGGAACCCATACCAGTTTGGCAACTGTCCCCGCGCCGTTGATCGGCCAGGAACTCCCGCTCGACGAGACACACCCGCAGGCCTTCCGGCAAATCCTGGGACAGATCGCCTCAACTGTTCTGCTGCCGACGATTCCCGCTCAATTCCACGCCCAGACCCGTCACCTGCTCGCCCGTCAACAACGCAACGAAATGGAGCGTACCCGTCTTCGCCACAATCTCTCGCAGTTCACGCGTGAGGCTATGAGATTCGCGCACCTACAGCAGGTTCCTCAATTGGGGAACCTGCATGAGTACTGGAAGCTCTTGGACGATCTCTACCGGCTGCTCAGCCCTCTCGAACCAGACTCGGTGCTCGTAGACGTGGGAGTCGGCCACGGCGATTTACTCCGAGCCACAATGGTCAACCTGGCATACCGCACACGACAGCATGGATGGAGCCCGGAGCGTCCCGTTCATGCGGTCGGACTGGAGAGTTCATACGACGCGCTGACGCACGCTCGGCAAAGTCTTCGTGCTTTGCATCGAGAGATCGACAACGACTTCGCAGGCGCCCTCGCAAGCTATCCTCCCATGACCACCGAATGGGTGCAGGCTGATTGGACGCAGCGACTTCCCTTCAAGGACCACTCTATCCATCGCATCGTCTGCAATCTGGCGCTTCCGTTCGTCCCTTCTCCACTCGTCACGATTCGGGACCTGTACCGCATACTCCATCCACAGGGTCGTCTCATCCTTACAGTTTTCCATCCAGATACCGATTTGTCGGTGCTCTATCGAAAACATCTGCGCAAAGCGAGTCAGGATGAATTTAGCCCGCACGCGCACATCGTCCTGCACTACCTGGGACGACTCCGGGAGTCGATCCGACATGGATTACTGCACACCTTCAGCCAACCTATGCTGACGTCGCTGTTCCAGCAAGCCGGCATCCTCACACCGCGCATCCTTCCGGCACTTGATGGGCATGCTTTCATTGCCGTCATTGAAAAAAGCAAATCCGCTGGCTGAACGTGGCCATCCCGTGTATACTTCCCCCCGTACATCTTTGAACACATAAACATTTCACGAGAACCGGCATGTCCGCGGAAGTGCCACAAGGCCCCCGCGACGCCCTGTTTGTTATGCCATCACATCCAACGAACACTGATTTCTTGGCGCCTTCCTCCAGCGAGCTATTGAACATCGTCACACAGTTTACAATCGACCTGGGGGCAATGACCGACCTGCCGACGCTCGGAGATCGCATTCTCCAGGAACTCTGTCGCGCAGCCTCGGCCACTCATGGGGCGCTGTTCCTGCTGGACCGTGAGCACGAATGCTATCGCCGAGTCAGCATGGTTGGTCTGATCGCCTCGACCTGTACTCCGCCCACATTGACCATGAACCATCCTCTGCCCCACCATCTCCTTGCAACCAACCGAATCATGATGGACATCGACTCGACTGAAGACCTCCAGGAAATTGACTCTGAAACCGGCGCACGCGCGGCCATGAAAGCGATGCAGGCGACACAACTCGTACCACACCTCATTCAAGGCCGTCTCATCGCGTTTTCAATCCTCGGCGGAGCGATGTCTATCGCTGGAGATACGGTCTTAACCAGGTCCGTACTTGCCGCTCTGGCACAAGTCTCCGCGAATGCACTCGATACCATTGTGCTGAACGAGGACCTCCGGCGCTCCCACACGCTCATCAAACGCACGGATCGGCTGAAATCTCTTGAGACGATCGCCGGCGGTTTCGCCCATGAAATCAGAAACCCCCTCACCTCGATTAAAACCTTTATTCAATTAGCGCCTCAACGAAAAGACGATCCTCAGTTTATTCAGGAGTTCAGCAAAGTGGTGCTCGACGATGTGTATCGAATCGAACGGCTGATTCAAGAAATTCTCGACTACGCCCGATACATGGAACCCAAGTTGACAGACGAAGACCTCAACGACATTGTTGCCTCATGCTTATACTTCATCGATGTCAAGGCGGGCAGCCATGGGATCAAGATTGAAAAAGAGTTGGCGGAAGACCTCCCTCGTGTCATGTTGGACCGGCAGCAAATCAAGCAAGTCCTGCTCAATCTCCTCCTCAATGCCGTGGACTCGATGATAGGATCTGGCGGACGTTTACGCGTTCAGACCTGCAGGCTGGAAAAATCGAGAGGCAATGTCTTCGCTCACATCGAAATCGAGGATTCGGGTACGGGAATTCAGGAGGCGAATCTCGAACACATTTTCGACCCATTTTTCACGACAAAACACGAGAGCGGGGAACACGAAGGAACGGGACTCGGCCTGACAATCGTGCATCAAATCATTCAAGAGCATCACGGAGAAATCCGGGTCAAGAGCTCAGTGGGTGTCGGCACCACATTTTTCGTCGATCTGCCCGCATTACCTGCATAACCACCAACACCCTATGGACAACAGTATGAAAAAACGAGTGCTGCTGATCGACGATGAGGCCCGGGTTCGAGCCTCCTTGAAGGCAGTGCTGGAACCGACCTACGAAACGATCCAAGCAGCTGATGCGGAGGAAGGCCTTGAGCTGTTTAAGAAAGAAGCCCCCCATCTGGTCCTTTTAGACGTGATTTTGCCCGGCACCGACGGGCTTTCAGTCCTCCAAACCCTTCGAGTCGAAGACCGCACAACGCCGGTCATTATGCTGACCGGAACGAAATCCGTCAAAACCGCCGTCGATGCGATGAAGTTCGGCGCGGCCGACTATCTGTCGAAACCCTTCGACGTGGAAGAGCTTCGCATCATCGTCGAACAGGCACTCAAAAACCAGGAACTCCAACGAGAGGTGAAACAACTCCGTGCGCAGGTCGTTCGGCGTTACGCCTTTCACAACCTCATCGGCAAGAGCCCGTCGATGCAGGATATTTATAACAAGATCGAACAGGTCGCCGACAGTCGCACGACTGTCCTGATCACCGGCGAGAGCGGAACAGGGAAGGAACTGGTTGCCAAAGCCCTTCACTTCAACAGCGGCAGGCGCGAACGCCCTTTCATCGCGCTGAACTGCGCAGCTATTCCTGAAACTCTCATAGAGAGTGAGCTATTCGGCCATGAAAAAGGCTCATTCACCGATGCCACAGCTCGACGAGTCGGGCAATTCGAGCTCGCCAATAACGGCACGTTGTTCCTTGACGAAATCGGCGACCTCAGCGCAATGACGCAAGCTAAACTCCTGCGCATCTTGCAGGAGCGAGAATTTACCAGAGTCGGTGGGGTGCAATCTATCAAGGTGGATGTGCGTATCGTCGCGGCAACGAACAAAAATCTCGAAGAACTCGTTCGCAAAGGGCAATTCCGTGAAGACCTCTACTACCGCATTAACGTCATCGCGCTGTACTTGCCTCCACTTCGCGAGCGAGGCGAAGACGTTCCTCTCCTTGCCAAGCATTTTCTGGCTAAACGAATCGAAGAAGAGAGCCGTCCACCACAGGAATTCTCCAAAGACGCGGTTGATCTTCTCTCTCGCTATCCCTGGCCTGGCAATGTGCGAGAAATGGAGAACATCATTGAACAGGCGTTTATTTGGTCGAAGGGATCGGACGCCATTACCCCCGAACACCTGCCGAACATTCTTAAGAACGACTCCCGCTCCTCTTCACTCCGCGACGACACCCTCGCGGGGAGGCTGTCGCTCGAAAAAGCTGTCATGGAATTCGAACGAGAGATCATCTTGGATGCCCTCAAACGAACGAACTACATCCAAACCCATGCCGCTAACCTCCTGGGAATCAGCCGCCGCATGCTCAAATATCGTATGGACACATTGGGAATCGGCCGACCCGATCAGGAAGTCAGTACCGAGCCTCCAGCTATAGTGCAGGAATAGCACAACAACGCCCTTCACTGCGTCATTTCTGCACAGTTTAGTGTGTGAAAACCCTGTCGCTATACGTAGTGTTTCGTTCAATAAAACTACATATGGGCTTCAACACACACACACTACTCTCCATTGACAGACTGAGCTAACCAGCTGAAATGGAATAAGAATTGCTTGCCAGTGTACGTAGTTAGCGGTAGAGGACACCCGATGAATGTACCCGTAACTTCTGAGCCGGTGAAGCATAAGCCAACCTTGCTTGTCGTTGATGACGAAGCAGGACCTCGTGATGCTCTGAAAGTGATTCTCCGCCCATTTTTCAATATCCAGGCGGCAGAATCAGCCAGCGCAGCGATTGATGTGCTCAATTCACGCCACATTGATCTCATCACACTCGACCAGAAACTGCCAGATCGTCAGGGTCTTGATCTCCTTCAGGACATCAAGCATCACCATGCCGATGTCGAGGTCATCATCATCACCGGATACGGCAGCTTGAAATCTGCCATGGAAGGCATACGCCATGGCGCCGCTGGCTACCTACTCAAACCCTTCAATGTCACGGAATTGCTTTCCCTCGTCAACCAGACGCTTGAGAAAAAGCAGCGGCTCGATTTCCTGAGACATTTTATTGGGACATCGACTGGTCTCTGGGGCTCAGAAACAGAATGCGCGCAAGCTTGGAGTGAACTGATTGCAGGCTATCACGCGATCGGAAAATCGACGTTAGGCCATGAGGGAAAGTCAGATTCCCTTCCAGATCTACTTCCTCTGTTCTCGGACCTGCTCGAAGCGAAAGACCGCCAACTGCTCAACCACTGCAGCCGAGTCAGTTTCTACGCCACCCTCTTGGGTAACCGCATCGACTTAACCCTCGCGGAGCAGAAATCGCTGGCATTGGGAGCGTTCCTCCATGACATCGGCAAAATCGGGCCAGAACCCTATCAATTTGCCGATGATGAAATCACGGTAACCGGAGAGGCTGTCGGCAATCGGAACCACCCGGAGCAGGGCTCGAAACTCGTATTACCGTTAAAACTTTCGGCTGAGGTGGGGCAGATCATTGCCTATCATCATGAACGATGGGATGGAGCAGGGTACCCATTTGGACTTAAGGAAGAGGGAATTCCTCAACTCGCCCGCATTGTCTGTCTGGCTCAAACGTTTGACCATCTCACTGCTGAACGTCCCGGTCGGACCCCCCTCTCGATCGATGATGCTTGTCGAGAGATGCTGAAATATGCAGGCACCCACTTCGAGAAGAATTTGACCGAACTCTTTTCGCACATGGTCCAGGAATGCAAGGCGTCTCTTCCTGCCATGGCAATGGCGACTACTCCAACCGACCGATCCAACTCTTAGCCTGCCAGCCTGTCTCGTTTATTGACTTGTCTGGTTTATTTGGTTAGACCAAACAAACCGGGTTATTCAGGCCGCTTCCCTTTCGCCCCCGCGATAAGCTCCGCTGCCGTTTCACGCACTTTTTTCGTAATGGTCGAACCGCTCAACATTCTCGCGATTTCCTCTTCTCGCCCGATCCCCTTGAGAGCCCTGACCGACGTGGATGTCCGTTGACTCTCCAACCCCTTCTCCACGAGCAGATGATGCTCGGCCTGGGATGCGACTTGAGGAAGATGCGTGATACAGAACACTTGATGAAACGATCCGAGCTTTCGCAGTCTCGTCCCCATAGCAGCAGCAACTGCCCCACCGACTCCCGTATCGATTTCGTCAAAGACCAGCACTGGAACCTGATCCATCTCGGCCAGCACCGTCTTAAGCGCCAACATGATGCGCGAAAGCTCGCCACCGGACGCTACCCGGCCAAGAGATCTAGGCGGCTCACCGGGATTGCTTGAGAGAAGGAACTCTACTCGGTCACGCCCAGTCGATCCGAGCCCCTCTGGCGATTCATCGACTGAGACCATAACCTGAAAGATCGCCTGCTCCATCTTTAACGCGGCCAGCTCCGCTCCGACCGACATGGTCATCCGCTTGGCCGCCTCAGTTCGCTTTTTGGATAATTGTTGTGCCAGCGTACGGAGACGATGATCCTCTTCTGCGAGTTGCGTGGTCAGCTCAGCAGTTCTCTCTTGATGATTGTCCAATGACCGAAGCTCCTCTTGCACTTGCCTGCCGGTCTCGATTATTGCTTCAATCGACCCTCCATATTTTTTCTTCAATCGTTGGATCAGGTCAAGCCGGTCCTCTACAACAGATTGTCTGGCCGGATCTGCCTCTAACTGCTCTGTATAGTCACGCAACTGCCCGGCAAGCTCTTTGAGTTGGATTGCCGACTCCGCAGCAACCTGCTCACAATCGCTCATCGTTGGATCGGTCTGGGCCAACGCTGCGAGAGTCCGCCCAATCCGCCCCAACCTAGTCAGGACGGCCTGCTCGTCCGCTTGCAACTCGTCATACGCTTCATGCGCCAATTCCCTGAGCTGATGCGCATGGACCAATTGCTGTCGTTCGCTACGGAGCCGCTCTTCTTCATCGGACAACAGAGCGGCTTGGTCAATTTCCTGCGCCTGAAACCGCAACATATCTTCACGTTTCATCCGGTCGGCGGTATCGCGTTGCAGGTCATCCAGCTGCCGATGCAGCTCCTTCCATCTCTGGTAGGCTTGTTCGTACATCCCGCGTAGCTCATAGAGTCGTCCGAACCCATCAAGAGCATCTAATTGTTTGGCCATAGCCAACAGCGACTGCTGTTCATGCTGGCCATGGATATCGACGAGGGTGCCCCCAAATTCTTCCAACACACGCAAGGGGCAGAGGCTTCCATTGACGTATACCCTGTGGCGACCCGATCGGGATAACACGCGCCGAAGAATCAGTTCAGACTCGTTTTGACCGATGATGTCCTGTAGCCGAAAGCGTTGAAGGAGTGGATGGGTGTCCGAAAGAACAAAGGCGGCTTCAAGCTGGGCTTCGTCTTCTCCGGAGCGGATCTGGTCGGTCGAGGCTCGTCCGCCGACCAACAAGGCAATCGCATCAATGAGGAGAGATTTGCCAGCCCCGGTTTCCCCTGTCAGGACAGTAAACCCGGGCTGGAATTGAATACTGAGCTGCTCGATAAGCGCGAAATTGACAATGCGCAGCTCGGTGAGCATTGCGGCAGGTAATTATAACGACTTAGGCTGAGCCGGCAGGTTGAGCC
>SWDN01000003.1:174225-182641 GCA_005116775.1 Nitrospira sp. | reverse complement strand
CTCCACAACCTGTCCATTCTTGAAAAATAGGATCGTGGGGATGCTCATCACCTGATAGCGACCTGCGACCTCCGGGTTTTCATCGGTATTGAGTTTCCGTACCTTCATCTTCCCCGCATATTCCTTGCTCAATTCTTCAATAACCGGAGCGACCATTTGGCACGGACCGCACCACACAGCCCAAAAATCTACCATCACGAGTTCAGAAGACTTCATGACCTCTGCGTCCCACGTTGCATCTTCGACTTTTAATGCATCACTTGCCACGTGACATTCCTCCTTCGCTCAGTGCCCGACAAAAATTGAAAGCAGCGCATCCTATACCAGCCTTCTTCGAGGAGTCAAACCCCTCTCTAGCTTTAACATTGTCCGCGCTTGGCTCACTCAGTGGTATATCGAACTCAAATGATCTCGCCAGACACATTGTTTTCCACAAGATATGCTGCGCCTACTGGTGTGATGCGCAGGCAATTTGTTTACCGTCCGAACCCTCCTATATCAGGCTGTGGCAGGTCCGATTGTGACCTCCCGTAAGGGCCTCCCGGCGCCGCCCATGGCAATCCACGTTCGCCCCAAAGCAAGGGATTGAGAATGCTCTTCAGCACGGATGTTCCATAGTTCTCCGTCCAGCCAATTCCGGTTAAGCTCAGCATAAAATTATACTGGGCACGATCGGGGAACTGCAGATAAAACAGTCCAAGCGACCAACACTTGCATGGGTTCTGGTAGAGGGCAACCACATCATACTCAGGGCTTCTGCCGTTCTTGACGTCATAGTAGCCTTTTGCCCCGACCGTCCATCCCCATGGTGTGCGAAACGCTCCCCCCGCTGTCACAAACTGAATCTCAGGAGTGGGAGCATAGACCTGACTGAATGAAACCGGGTTCCACACGTCCCCTCGTTGTACACGATTCCCGTCATGCGTGAAACGCTGCCCCACTTGGAGATACCAGTAGTTGGACTGCTGAACCCTGAAATCAGTATTGAATTGACTCACTGACGCTCGGTAGGGGTCGAAAAACGCGTCGATGGTCAGATACTGGTTCGTGGCAGGCGGCTGACCGGAGACACCCGCGGCGCCCGTGCCAAATCCGTCACCTGCCGCCTGACCCTGAGTGAACTGAGGGGTTATGTTGCCGATCACGGCCCGCATCCAGAGGTCGGACAGCTTCTTCCCTTCAACCGCTGTGGTCGCCGGCTGTAGCGGTTGCGTCACAGTTCCGAATGGGGGGAGTATGCCGGAAGTAAAGTCTCGCGCCTGCGTCTGCACGGCGCCGACCTGATAGCTCTGCGCCAGCGTAAGGTCGATCCAGTTGACGCCCCTGTTGCCATCTTGCTCCAACAGCCTGTTACGGACCATATAGGTCAGCAGGTTTTTCTTCGGCAGATTGTCGACCTGATCGATTTGAGCAATTTGTTCCTGAGCAGTCGGCGGGACATATTCATAGATCACAGTGGGCTCGATGGTATGCAGCAAGGCATTGCCCTCGCTCGTCCCAAACCGTCGGCTTACCTTCGACCTTGCTTCAAGCGCAGCCCAAAAAGTTTCGCGGTGCTGGCTTTCAGCCTCTTGTATGCCACGCGAGTAGTAGGTTTCACGCACTTTTACTTGCGGCGTGAAACCCACGATATGGCCGAAATTCAGGACGTCGGTCGACAGTCCAGGCAACACATCGATTCGATTCTGGGTAAACCCTTGTTCACGATAAAAGTTCACGAAATTTGTTTCCGTACCCAGCAGGACCGGAGAATTGAACAATGGGAGATGCGGCAGACTGTAGCCGACTTCGGGAAGGCGTTGAAATGTATCCGAACCTCCTGATTGTAGCGGCTGCAAGTATTGAGCAAACACATAGGTGTTTCCAAAAGCCAACCGTTGATTCGCCAGGAGATTCGACTCGCTGCTGGGAAGGGCCCGGAGGGTTCCCGAATTGCTCAGTTGCTGGAAGTAGCTCGCGTCGGTCACCAAGTTGGCTTTGACTCGAAGCAGCAAGTCGGGTGTAAATTGCTGTGTATGGGTTCCGATGAGCAGAGCCCGAGCCTGCCTCGCATCCTGCCCCGTCTGGTCCACGCCGGATACATCCGGCAATTCTGTCTGCTGCAACGCGGAGACTAACCACTGCCCACGCGATTGACGGTCCAATGCATATCGATATTTGAGATCCCCGCCATAGCCTAGTTGCGAGTAATACGACGGAGAGATCGTCAGGTCGTGACTCGGATTGATGGCCCAAAAGAAACTTTCTTGGAGGTGCAGCCCGAAACGACTGTCGTACCCGATAGTGGGAATCAGAAGCCCGGTCCGGCGCTTGGAGAGCGGAAATGTCATCGTGGGAAGCGGAATCACCGGGACATCGTTCACGCAAAGCCACCCGCCGGTAAACGCGACATTGTCACCGGCAGTCAAATCGAGATCCTTGAATTTGAATCGCCAGGCCGGCGTCTCGCCTTCCTGCGCATCGCAGTTCGTAAACCGGCCCTCTTTCACCCGATAATGGTCTTCTGAAAACCGCTGGATAAGACGCCCCTCCACCGCAGTATTCGTGGACTTGAGATGTACCCGTCCGTGCGTGACGACCCCAGCCTCGGTATTCACATTGAGATCCAGCCGTTCGGTCACGAGATCAGCCTTAGGGTCAGTCAGTCGAACATGACCCGTGGCAGTCAATACGCCGGGCAATGTGTGAATGGTCATGTGATCGGCCGTCAAACGCAGGGCGCCCTGGTTGACCACCACCGAACCATCCGCTTCGTACGTTTCTGATTCCTGTAGATACTCGATTCGTTCCGCCGTAATATCGAGGGGAGGCCCCTCGGTCGTTGTCGTCGCCCCCGCCGCACTCCCCGCGTGCGGAAGCAATATCCCCAGCATCAACCAACCGACCGAGCACATCCACAGCCGCGTCACGATCCCTGCCATATCAGCCCCGAAGCGGCGAAAAGCATGAGCGATCCTGTCACACACACCAAACCCTCCGTCGTCGCCAGCTGTCTGGCCAGCGCCATCGCATTGCTGAGCGACAACACGCAATGTGGATGAGCCAACAGTCCTTCGAGCGAAGTTTGGAGATCCTGCGCGGTGGCAGAGCGCGGAAGATCCGCCTGCGTCAACACCACCTCATCGACGAGGCCTCTGAGCGGTTCGACAAAGCCTCGATGATCCTTATCGCGCATCATCCCAAGAACCAGGACTACAGGGCCGGATGGATAAGACTGGTGAGCACGAGCGAGGAAATCAGCCAAGACCGTTGCGGCAGCAGGATTATGCGCGCCATCCAGGACAATCGTCGGACGGCGATCGACCACTTCCAGTCTTCCAGCCCAGTTGACCGTACGCAACCCTTCACGTACGGCGTCAGCCGTCACCGTGATCCCTTGAGAGGCCGCCGCTCCCAACAACGCCAGCGCACAGGCTGCGTTATCAAGTTGATGCCGACCTTCCAGGGCACAGGTCAGTCCGCCATACTGCGTGCCTGGACCGCGGTAGGAGAATCGCTGGATTTCATCTTCCTCTGTGCAAAAGTCCTCGTTCAGGCGAAACATCGCAGCCTGCCTCTCCCGGGCCACCTGCTCGATCACCCGGCATGCGTCATCGTCGAGCCGCCCTACGACCACCGGCACTCCTGGCTTGATAATGCCGGCCTTTTCGAACGCGATGGCAGAACAGGTCTTTCCTAGATACTCCTGATGATCGAGAGCAATCGTCGTGATCGCGCAGGCTGCGGGTGTCACCACGTTGGTCGCATCGAACCTTCCACCTAAGCCCACCTCCAGCACGGCCACATCGACCCTCGAATCGGCAAAGTACTGAAAGGCCATGGCCGTCGTATACTCGAAAAACGTCGGCAACAGGTCCGATTGACAGAGGACCTGAATGCGTTCGGTCAATTCTGCCACCTGCGCCTCAGCGATCATCTCGCCGTTCACCCGTATCCGCTCTCGGAAATCCACAAGATGAGGAGAAGTATAGAGCCCCACTCGATAGCCTGCTGCCTGCAATATCGCGGCGGCCATGGCTGCGGTGGAACCCTTCCCGTTCGTGCCGGCAATGTGCAAGGCGCGATAGCGCGTCTGCGGCATACCCAGACGCGCCATCAATGTCGTCATCGTCGAAAGGCCCAATTTGATGCCATGCTTCTGCAGACGATACAGATAAGCCACGGCAGAGGAATAGGTCATGGTGCAACCAGGCAGGAAGGCGGCTAACCGGTACGTGTCATGAAGGCTCGAATTCAAAAATGCGAGACGAGGGTGCTTAAGGTTTCTTTCAGCTGTCTGCGCTCCACGATCATATCGATCATGCCATGCTCCAACAGAAACTCCGCTCGCTGAAACTGGTCCGGCAATTGCTGCTTAATGGTCTGCTCGATCACGCGGGGACCGGCGAAACCGATCAGCGCTTTCGGTTCGGCCAGAATCACATCGCCCAGCATGGCAATGCTGGCGGTCACGCCTCCGAACGTCGGATCGGCGAGGAGACAAATAAAGGGAAGTTTAGCCTCGCCCAGCTTGGCGACTGCGGCAGAGGTCTTCGCCATCTGCATCAGAGAGAGAATCCCCTCTTGCATCCGAGCCCCTCCGGAGGTCGTGACTAAAATAACCGGC
The DNA here is from genome assembly GCA_005116775.1 of Nitrospira sp. GTDB lineage: Bacteria > Nitrospirota > Nitrospiria > Nitrospirales > Nitrospiraceae > Palsa-1315. Next base: position 178,035 of record SWDN01000003.1, on the reverse strand, counting down.
AGCCTGGCCTCCAATGCGCGATCGATCGCCCGACAGATTTTTTCCCCAACGACAGACCCCATGCTGCCGCCCATGAAACTGAAGTCGAATATACAGAGCACCACACGCCGGCCGTTCATCATCCCTTCGCCGGTCATCATCGCATCTTTGCGGCCAGTCTTACCCTGATGCGCCCGCACACGATCCTTGTACGATTTCGTGTCCTGAAAATTCAGCGGGTCCTGAGGGCCGATCTCCACATCCCACTCTTTGAACGTCCCGAGATCGACCAAGAGCGCAATACGTTCCATGACAGAAATCGGAAAATGGTAGTCGCACTTCGGGCAGACCTTGTTATTACGATCGACTTCTTTTCGATAGACAATTTCCCGACAGTGGTTGCACTTGAGCCACATCCCCTCGGAAATCTTGGACCGTTTTGGAGCGTCAGGTTCGGTCGTTTTCTGTTTCTTAAACCAAGCCATACCGCGCTCCTTTTAGTCGCGCTTGCCGCGCACGTCTAACGTGTCTCACTCATCACCCACGAGGACGGCAGAATATCATAGCCGCCCTGATCACGCACGTAGATTTCCCATCGATGCCGATGGCAATGGATCGTCAGAATAGCTGGCCGCCGAAGGCGATCTGGAAGATCATCATGAGTCCGACGGCCACGCTCCCCACACTCGCCAACCCCTGAACCGTTAAAAATACAGGTCGACCGAGATTCAGCGACCACAAGACCGGAAGGCTCACAACCATCCCGACCAGTACCATGCCCATGATCGAACCGACCCCAAATACCGTGATATAGATCAGCCCCTCCGACACCGATCGCGCAGACGATAAGACAATCAACAGCAACGCCGCCGAGCCGGCCAAGCCATGGGCCATGCCGATGCAGAAGGGTCGAATGGAGTCGCGCCACCAATGGCCATGACCATGACCCTCGACGAGCGCATGGCTATGCAGATGCACATGCTGGGCGCCGTCATGATCGTGCGTATGCACATGCCAACGCTCACGAACCAATCGCACCGCAAGCATCCCACCCAGGAACACGAGCATCACGCCGACACCGAACTCAGCTGCCAACGCGACTGGTTCAGGAATTTGCACGCGAAGCACCAAGACCACAATCCCGACCAACAGCAACACCACGGTGTGCCCAAGCCCCCAGCTGAACCCAATCATGCCGGAAGCGCGGAGCGAGGGCCGTTGGGTGAGCATTGTGGATACAGCAGCCAAATGGTCCGTATCCAAGGCGTGGCGAAGCCCCAGTACCAATCCGAGTCCTAATACTGTCAGGAGTTCAGCGTCCAACATGAGGCCTTATAGGCATCGGCGGCACGATGAGACGTCAGCCGCCTCGAGCATGCATTTCGAGATGAGGATCTTCGCGAAGTTTCTCAATGCCGATGAGCCCCCCGACACGTAATCCGTCCCGCTCGAGCGCCTTGCGCTCTTCTGCGCCCCGATCGCGGCGGCCTTCCCAACCGGCCTGGATCATGGCCCGCATCTCCTCATCCGAGGCGCCGGCGCGAAAGGACTTGCGAAGGTCCGTTCCCGATGTCGCATACAGACAGCGATACCACATGCCGTCGGCAGTGACTCGACTGCGGTCGCACGTCGCGCAGAACGGTGTGGTCGTCGAAGGAATAATCCCAAAGATCGTCCCGTCAGACAGCAGAAATTGCTGCGCCGGCGCGGCTCCCCGCTCAGGCATGGGCTCGATCGCCCCGTAATATCCACTCAGCAGGGTGAGTATCTCGGCTCGGGAGAACACTTTTTCTTGAGACCATTCATTCGCGCCGCCGACGTCCATATACTCGATAAATCGAACTTCCGCCTGCACCTGTTTACCGAACTCGATCAGATCGACCAACTCATCGTCGTTGAACCCGCGAATCGCCACCGTGTCGAGCTTTAAACCTGTGAATCCCGCCCGAGCGACCGACTCAATCCCTTCTATCACCCGCGCAAACTCATCATGGCGGGTCAGCTGATGGAATCGTTCTGGCCTCAGTGTATCGAGACTGACTGTGATACGGTGCAGCCCTGCCTCGTACAACTCCTCAGCATAGTCGGCCAGAAGAATGCCGTTCGTCGTCAGGGCGATATCCGTCACCCGCCGATTCTGGCGCAGCAGGCGAACCAGTCCCGACAGGCCGCGTCGAAGCAACGGCTCTCCGCCGGTCAGCCGAACACGATCCACCCCGAGGTCGGTGAAATAACCGGTCAGCCTCGCCATTTCCTCCAGCGTCAGCACATCTTCGCGCGGCAACCAGACATAGTCCGCTTCCGGCATGCAGTATGAGCATCGGAGATTACACCGATCCGTCACGGACAAACGCAGGCTGCGCAACGGACGTCCGAACACATCGGCTACGACGAAATGAGAGGCACTGGCAGGCACTGGCATAGTCATTTTCAACTCATCACTCATCACCCATCACTCGTGACGGCTACGGATGTTCCTCCACCCAAACCTCGCCTTCCGGCGTATGTTCCAGTTTCCAGATCGGGGTGATTCGTTTTAATTCACTGATTGTCCACTGGCAGGCACGGAATGCTTCGGCCCGATGCTCGGCCCCCACGACGATCAACACAATATTGTCACCGATACCGATTTCCCCATATCGATGGAGAATTGACACCTCGATGATGTCGAAATCCTTCAATGCCCGCTCGCGGATCTCGCGTAGCTTCGTCTGAGCCATCCCTTCGTAGTGCTCGAAGGTAATGCTATCGACCTCACGCCCCTTGGAGCGATCACGGGCAATACCCAGAAATGTCGAAATGCCACCGATGCGCTTCGACTTGCCTCGCACCCGATTGATCTCCGCATCCACGGAAAAGTCTTCTCGCTGCACACGGACAAGCATCTCATCCCCTGACTGATCAGATGGGCAACCACCGGCAAACGGCGGTAACAAGGCGATTTCGTCGCGATCGCTGATTGCTGTTTCTTCGTGAGCAATTTCCTGATTGACCGACACAAGGACTTTCTTCTTCTGAATCAGTTCTCCGATAGCTGGATACCCAGCTTCTAACCCACTGATGAGGTCTTTCACCCGACTACCATTGGCAAGATTCAGAGACAAGGCTGCCTGATTCCCTGCCATCATTTTCGTCATCCCAAACAAGCGAACCGTGATCACGCAACACCGTTTAATATACTTGAGGTTTATGAACTTATCATCTTGTAAATACGCCTGATTTACCGCCTGACTTTGCGAGTAAATAGACATCGCCGAAACTTATTCCACGATCGATCGCTTTACACATGTCATAGATCGTGAGCGCCGCTACTGAGGCTGCGGTCATCGCTTCCATCTCCACCCCGGTCGGTCCTATCGTCTTCGCCGTTGCGAGAATCGTGATCGAACAGCGGCCATCCCCATCGGGCTGCGGCTCTTCTTTAAATGAGATATCAACACTGGTGAGAAGAATCGGATGGCACATGGGAATAAGATCGGGAGTCTTCTTCGCCCCCATTACGCCGGCAACCTGCGCAACGGACAGGACATCGCCCTTGGCAATCTTGCCCTGTTGAATTTTCTCAAGGGTTTCCGACCGGAGAAAGACCGTGGCTTGAGCTGTGGCAATTCGTTCGGTCGAGTCCTTGGCGCTGACATCCACCATCCGCGCCCGCCCCGACTCGTTGAAGTGCGTGAATTCTGCCATTATACGAAAGGATTCAGACGGTTAGAGAATGAAATGTGTGGAGATTATAGGAGCCGGCGGAAAGGGCAGTCAAGCGGGGCAGAGAGTAGCCAGGTGCCCTTCTTACTCGCAGAACGCGCACGATAGGAATGTGCTCGTTCGATG
>SWDN01000003.1:153356-174125 GCA_005116775.1 Nitrospira sp. | reverse complement strand
TCGCGCAACGCGCGGTCGCGGACTCCCCTCGTTGGACGCGCGCAGTAGAAGATCACTCAGCCCCCATCCCTAGAAGGAACCAAGCTCGGAAAGATGGGAAGAGAGAGCAGCCCGGCGTCTTTCTTGCTCGCAGAACGCGCACGATGAAACGGTGCTCGTTCGATGCGCGCAGTATGGGGAAGCCTCTGCCACTCCCTCCAAGAAAGGCATAAGAAGTCGGACTCTTTTAACGTTGTGAAGTTACTTTGACAGCTGCACCATCGACAACTAGGTCTTAACTTGTAGGACTCTTTCATTCGCGACTCTCCTCCGGCTTCGCGCTGACGCACCCCGGCCCCTTTCTTGTTCTCAAATTGACTTCTCCTCCTCCCTCCAGTAGGCTGAGCGGCAGCACACCAAATACGAAGAAGGCCACGAACATGACAACGGCCACAAGTCATCCCCATATTGTCTGCACCGAAGACATTCTCCACGGGGCTCCCATCGTGACGGGGACCCGCACCCCTGTACGCGCGATCGCTGAACTGTGGAAATTTGGCGTCGCGCCGGAAGAAATCATCGGGCGGCTGCCTCACCTCACCCTCGCCCAGGTCTTCGATGCCCTGAGTTATTATCAGGAACATCGCGAAGCGATCGATGAGGACATCCGTCGGAATCGCGTGCCAGATGAGAAGATTCACCCGCGCCTCCAGTGACCGAGTCTCCCCTCTTTATCCGGTTGTACCTCGATGAAGATGTGTCGGTCTTTGTCGCCCAGTTGCTGCGCCCACATGGGTTTGAGGTGCTCACCGCACGAAATGCGCAGAATCTGAGTCGTTCTGATGCTGCGCAGTTACAATTTGCGGCAGCACACCAGCGGACAATACTCACCCACAATCGTTGCGACTATGAACGGCTGCACGAGGCCGCGCTCATCGAGCAGCACTCCCATTCCGGGATTCTCATTGCGAACCGCCGCGCCTCAGACTTTGAACTCGCACGGCGGATCATGACCGTGCTCAACACGTTCACCGCCGAAGAGATGACCAACCAACTCCTCTACCTCTAAGGAGACTGGGTCATAAGACTAGGGGCAAGCCTCCTGAGATGGCCCCCTAAGTCCCCTGTGATCGAGCAACGCGCGGTCGCGGACTCCCCTCGTTGGACGCGCGCAGTAGAAGATCAATCAGCCTCATCCCTAGAAGGAACCAAGCTCGGAAAGATGGGAAGAGAGAGCAGCCCGGCGTCTTTCTTGTTCGCAGAACGCGCACGGTGAAACGGTGCTCGTTCGATGCGCGCAATGAAAGCCAGCCTGGCTACTCCTTCCGGGGATTAGAGGTAGACGAAATACCCGAGTGAGCAAAGTCGATCGACGGACGAAGTGGTAGCTCTCTCACGCATTCGTAATGCCACCAAGCGCCCGCCTCCAAGTCTTCGTTATCTTGACGGTCGCAGGGGTCCACGCCATACTGAGCCCCATGCGCGCCCTCTCCGTTATGACCTTCCTGGCTGCACTCGTCCTCCCTACCGTTGCCTTTGCTGAGATCCAAACCTTCACTGCCACGCACACCTACATCCTGGGCGACCATGACAGCAAAGACGACGCCCGGCAGCGGTGCTTGCTCGAAACCAAACGCAAAATACTAGAGCAAGTAGGTGTCTATATCGAAAGCGCGTCTGAAGTGAAAAACTTTGACCTCACGAAAGACAAGATCACCTCGTTTGCCGCCGCCGTCATGCAAGTCAAGAACACCAAAGAAGCAGTTAGCTTCCAGCAGGGGCACATGACGATGACGCTGACACTCAAAGCGGAGGTCGATTTGGCGGAGGTACGCAAACAACTCGCGGCGCGCCAAGTCGATGCGAGTGTGCGGGATACCGTGGCTGCCCAGCAGGAGCGCCTGAAACACCTTGAGGCGCAGCTTGAAGCGATGCAGAAACAACAGATGGCACCTGGACGGACGCTATCCCCAACAAGTGATATCTCAGCCGCAGATGTGCAAACGCTGCGCAAACTGGCAGCCCAGAACAACGTGATGGCGCAGTGGGCTCTTGGATCGCGATACTTCGAGGGACGCGGCGTCCCACAGGACTATGCCCAAGCACGACAGTGGTTCGAGAGAGCCGCCGCCCAGGGTGACGCGTCGGCGCAGTGGTTTCTCGGGATTCTGTACGCCTACGGAAAGGGCGTTTCCCATGATTATGTTCAAGCGAGGCAGTGGTTCGAGAAAGCCGCAGCCCAGGGAAATGAGCGAGGGCAGTTTAGTCTCGGGTTGCTGTACCAATTCGGAAGCGGCGTCCCACAGGACTACACCCAAGCTCGGCAGTGGTACGAGAGAGCCGCAGCCCAGGGAGACGCGATAGCGCAGTCGTTTCTTGGGCTTCTGTACGCCCATGGAAACGGCATTTCCCAAGATTATGTCCGCGCGCGACAGTGGTATGAGAGAGCAGCAGCGCAGGGACTTGCGGAAGCGCAGTACAACCTCGGGAATCTATATTACAACGGGTACGGCGTGCCGAAAGATTACACGAAGGCGCGGGAATGGTTCGAGAAAGCCGCTGCCCAGGGCGTGGCGTGGGCGCAGCACAACCTCGGGGTGCTGTATGCCGACGGACAGGGCGTCCCGCAGGACTACTCCAAGGCACTGCAGTGGTACGAGAAAGCCGCCGCCCAGGGGGATGCGGACGCACAGGTCCGGCTCGGGATGGCGTACACCATGGGACAGGGCGTGCCGCGAGATGATGCTCAAGCGTTGAAGTGGTACGAGAAAGCGGCGGCGCAGGAGTATGCGATGGCGCAGTTTGTGCTCGGATTGAAATATGAATCAGGGAACGGCGTACCCCAGGATTATGTCCAAGCGCGACAGTGGTATGAGAGAGCAGCAGCGCAGGGACTTGCGGCGGCGCAGGACTCTCTCGGGAAGCTTTATCTCCAAGGACAAGGCGTCCCCCAGGACGTTGCTCAATCGGCGAAGTGGTTCCAGAAAGCGGCCGCCCAGGGAGACCCGATGGCACAGGACCATCTCGGGTTTGCGTACTTGAGTGGACTGGGCGTTCCCCAGGACTATGTTCAAGCGCGGCAATGGTTTGAGAAAGCAGCAGCCCAGGGTCATGCAGGGGCACAGCTTCACCTCGGGTTGCTGTATAAAGAGGGATGGGGCGTCCCACGGGATCACACTATGGCTCGGCAGTGGTACGAAAAAGCTGCCGAACAGGACAACGCATACGCCCAATTCGATCTCGGGACGCTTTATAGGTTCGGAGCCGGTGGGCCGAAGGACAATGTGCGAGCCTATATGTGGTTCACCCTCGCTGCTGGGCACTACGAAGATGAGAATGATGTACGGCGTATGGAGCCAGAAGCATACCGAAAATCTGCTGTGGAGGAGATGACCCCTGTCCAGATTGCCGAAGGGCAAAAGCTCGCGCAGGAGTGGAAGCCGAAAGGCAAATGAGCGACAACCGCCCAAACGCAGCCCCTCATGACCATCGATGAAATGCGAACCGTAAGCTTTCCACCCGCCGCTGTCCGGTCGAGAGTAAATCAGCTAAGGACTGGACTGTGAGTGGAGCGCACCCACCACTTACCACATAAAGACATGACCATGGTTAATCTCGGTGAGAATAAGGCGGAAAAGGAACGAATAATATTTCAGTTGTTCGTCAAGGTAGCACACCTACCCGTAATACCAGACTCGATCAGAAGCGAACCACCGCCCGCCCCTGATATTTCTTGTGAGATCACGGGGAGAGGATCTGTTGCCTTTGAACTGGTGGAGATAGTGACGCCAGCGCTAATGCAGGTAACTGAGAGCGGTCAAATGCTGAGAAAGGCTTTTAAGACGGCCTGCGAAAGACACCCTGAGATAGCAACCAGATTTCACGACGCGTTCATCTATATCGGTTTTCGCAGCCATGCCCCGATTCAGCAATGTCTCTCGGTAGTCACTGAAGTTGTTGATGTATTGCTCAAGCACCCCGAAACCTCTCTGAAATATATCCGGGTCCCACACAAGCTACAGAAAATCCTCGGCACAATTTCGGTGGAACGCGGGGTCTCTAACGGCCCCGTGTTTGAAGTCACGGATATGACAAAAGTAACTGATGACGAGATATTCGAACAAATTGGCAAGAAGTATGAAAAAACGTATTCGAGTGATCGCCCGATCGAACTGTTAGCCTATTACATAACCCAGCCTTCTCCCGATAGCTTCGATTGGCAGTCTGGGTTTCATGACTATGTTCTCAAGAATTTTTCTAGAGGCCCATTCAAACGAATATGGGTCTACGATCATTGCATGAAGTCCATCACGTATATTCACCCTGATCCGGATAAGGAAAGCAGAACTTAACCTGATCATTAGCGCAAACCAGAGTCATTGCTTGACCTTGCACATAGTACTCGAATGAGAGCGGCTCGTGTGGGAAAAGAACGATGTTAGCGGTCAAGATTGAGGGTCAGGCATGACTATTGACTTATGGTCCCTCCAACTCGATCGTCCCCTCTTCGGGGGATGGGGGCTGATTGATCTTCCACTGCGCGCGTCCAACGAGGGCCTTCTCAGGCCGCGCGTTGCGCGAGCATAGAAGATCATCAGGCTCCATCCCCTGCATCGTGCACGTTCCGCGAGCAGGAGGACGGCCTGACTACCCTACCTCCCCTGCTACTCCGTCGCTTTCTTGGCCTCAGCCGCCCTCTGCTCAGCCGACTGCCCCAATACACTTTCGGTCTGACGGGCCTGATCCATCGGAGTTTTTATCGCATCCACTGCGGCTTGCCCTGCTGCCTGTGTCGCCGCGCTGCCGGATGCAGCCGCTGCCTTTGCCTTCTCCGCCGGCGTCTCCTGACTACAACCAATGAGCCCTACCGCAAGCAACCCAATAACAAACAGAGCACAGCCTTTAGATTTCTTCATCGCAATCTCCTTGGCCCACAATTCAGCATTCAACATTTCCCATGCTGTCCATGCACAATCGTACCCGTGAGGCACCGAACCGACAAGCGATTGCGAAAACAAGCACTTTGATCGCCGAGCAAGTCTCCGTTATAATCGCGCCACTCAATTGGAGACCCCTATGGCCACCGCCAACCAAGAACACCAACCGCAACTTCGCCAGCTGGCCGAACTCATACTGGCCGTTGCGGGCGAATCCGTATCTGTCATGAAACGGAGCGCCCCGGAACGAGCGTTGAAATTGAAACGACAGGATGAGTGGAGCCTCTACCTTGAATTTCTCAAAGTCATGTTCAATCTGACCGACCGGCTCTCGGTCCTGTATCTGCCGATCAAAGACCAGCCTCAATTCATGGATAGCCTCGAAGACGCCGTCACACTGCAATTAAAGAACGTGCTGGAACCGGCGTTCGGTTCCGGCGCTGATCAGATGGAAATCATGCTCACCGTCGGCGCCGCGGTTGCGGAGAGTCGGCAGACGTATGAGCGATACCGCTTCCTCGTCACCGAAAACACTCCCGTGAAAGATGAAATGTTGAATGCCTTCGGCGGGCGAGTCGCCGACACCATGGGCATCGCGGGAAACGCACAGGTGTCCTCCGCCGCAACGCTCTGCGCAAGCGCAGTGATTCCAGCCATCAAAGCCATCCTGGCAGGAGATTCCCCACCGGTAGCCGTAGTTGGAGCAGCCACATCTGTGACGACCGACATGCCGTCCACACCGCCGCGTTTGACTCAATCGCCTGGGCAGCAAAGTCCAACGGGAACCGAGATCACGTTGGTGAGTGTGATGTCGACCGTCGCCGGGGAAGAAGTGGAAACTCGGTGGGGGCTGCACCCTCGATTTCGGCAGGATCTTCCCCCGGAGGAGATGCAACGCATCGCCAAGCTGATGAACCGGGTTGCTAAAATACTTGGCGAACGGTATGCCTCCGTGGCATTCTCGGACGAATGGACATCGTGGCATAAGGCCGGTCACGCGTGATTGCTCTCGCAGGATGCTGAAAAGTCCACCAGCTTCGTTCTCGGCTCATCGAAATCCTCAACGTACCCCTGAGGGTACGCCTCTAACCCGAGTGTCGCGCTGGTGCGGACTTCTCGATATCCTTGAAGGCCCCTTCATCGATAACAAGCCGATCTTCCTTCCAGAGAACGACCCTTTTGTTGTTCGCTTCCGCGTCCGACCCAAGGTGTGGCTACCAATCGACCAAGCACTCCCCATTCACGATGACAAAGTATGGAATGGCCTTGTTCACTCGATCGCTTGAGAGGGGGTCCATTGGGTGGACCGGCAAGGTCCGCGGTAGCCTTGTTAAGCTTGAGGATAAGGACGGCAAGTTCTTGGCGGATGCGCTGACCACACAGGCTAATTCCCACCAGGTCTATGCGCTTGACGATGCCGAGCGGAAGAAATTAGCAACGCATACCGTCAACCGGCCTGACAAAGTAGTCACAGTATCTGTTCCTGAAGATGCAGCTCCCACCGAAGATGTGTCAGCGCCGCAGGAAGCAGAAGCCCGAGAATCAATTCGAATCCAATCCCTCATCGCGCAAATCGGAGCACGAATGGGCATGTCCATCTGGATCCCCCGCGCCGACCGCGGTGGTGTGCTTAAGGAGTGGAAGAACGATGGCCAACTCTTACTCGAGCGCCTACCGCTCAACTACGACGACACCACACTTCGCACGATCGAACAGATCGATGTTATATGGCTACGTGGTCGGTCTATCGTCCGCGCATTCGAGGTTGAGCACACGACTGCCGTTTACTCCGGCCTCCTGAGAATGGCAGATCTGTTGGCTCTTCAACCCAACATGGACATCAAGCTTCACATAGTTGCCCCTATCGCCAAGCGAGATAAGGTCTTCCAAGAGATACGCCGCCCTGTGTTTTCCCTGCTCGAAAAAGGCCCACTCGCTGAAAGCTGCACATACCTGTCCTATGACAGTTTGCGTGAGCTGGCAGGGCAATAGCATGTCGCCCATCTCTCAGACACTGTGCTCGACGAGTACGCAGAAGAAGCGGAATAAACTCGACAACTAACTCCTCCATCGAGGTGACAGCCCCAGAAACGGGGTCAGGTCTTGCAATCCAACATTTCGCAGCGCGGGCCGACCTGTCTGCTGATTTATCGTTCGCCACGCCCCTCTCGTCGTTCAGCTCTTCGGGAAATTTTACCTGAAACGAGATACGAGACACGCTTCACGAACGATGGTCTTTCCGGAAGATTGAAGAAGTGTTGGGAGTTCAAGTAGACTCGCCTTTCACTAGAATGTTTCACGGCCATGCTATTATGATGTGCGACAATTCACAGCACCCTGTTAGTTGGGAGACGGTGTGATGGCGTCTAGCGCGAACAACGATGACCAGATTCTGAGAGCGTATGCGGCCATCACCTCGATTCGGGCGAACGTTCCGGAACGCCCACAGATTGAAGAGCGATGGGTCAATGAGTTCAACGCTGCGATTGAGAAACTTGAGAAGTCAATGGACATCGATCTGCAGGAGTTCAAGGTTCCGCAAGACGCGCTCAAACGATTTGTCGCGTCGTGCAACAGCCTGACGAACGACGTGACCTACCTCGAAGGCCTCTGGTGCGAACGGGCTATTCTGATGCAGAAGCTCGACTCGGTACTGGTCTACTTCACGGGCATGCAAAACCGTGAAGACAACACGATCGGGTTTCATCCGTTTAAACAGACATAGGACTACCTGGAGACATTTCCTGACATCATACCTAGCCCGCCTTTCATCAACCTATAGACGCACGACCCGGAATATCCTGACTTCACTGCTTCCTCTCCCACGAAAAATAAGAAATAGCCGGTCAGCATTTCTCTGATCGAGGCCGCCTAGACGGAACAGTCACAGTACCCATGACACCACACCATGCGGCGAGGTCGTTGAAATTCCGGCATGATTCCGCGAGGTCACGCTCAGAAGGGTCTTCGGGAGGGTCTTGAAAACCAATCCGCTGGCCCTCTGCACCCCTCCAACGATAGGTTGACAGCCTGAAATCCAATCCTTGAGAATGTCGGCATGGCCTATCGCGTGGTAATTGAGCGGCTTGAATTTCAAGGACGTTGCGGCGTCACGCCGGCAGAGCGTCAACGTCCGCAGCCTCTAGCAATCGACGTGGAGCTGGACTGTGACGGCGCTGCCGCCGAAGCTGCTGACCAAATCAACAAGACTGTGGACTATGCCCACGTGGCTGAACGGATCGTCGAATTGGGGGAGACTCAGGACTGTGCGCTCCTGGAAACGTTCACGGAGCAGATTCTTACAATGTTGTTCACGGAATTCCCCGTGGCGAAGGTCTCTCTCTGGCTCAGAAAGTTAGCGCCCCCGCTCTTACAAATGACCGGATCGGTTGGCGTGAAGCTGGAACGGAGCCGCATGGCGCATCAGCCGCAACAGACCGATCCTGCCTCTTCATTATTTTTGGCGCAACAACTCCAGCTCCATCGCGTGCCCAAAGGCCGGGCACTCGACGTTGCGGCCGGGTCCGGGCGCAATGCGCTCTATCTCGCTTCGCACGGTTTTCATGTCGATGCGATGGACCGCGATGAACAGGCCATGGCGCAGCTCGCTGCCACGGCGAAACAACGGAACCTCCCAAACCTCACGGTTCGAACGGTGGACCTCGAACGAAAGACGGAGGAACGTCCGGAGTTTCCGAAACAGGAATACGATGCGATCATCGTGTTCTTCTATCTCCATCGCCCACTGTTCCCCGCTCTCATCGATTCGCTGAAGCCGAACGGAGTCCTGGTCTACGAAACCTTCACCATCGACAACTACTTGCGCCATCGCCATCCACGCCGATGGGAGTTCTGCCTCGCGCACAATGAATTGCTGAGGCTCACGTCCTCCCTTCGCGTATTATCATACGATGAAGGTGAGCACGACGGAGGCCATGGATCAGGCTCTCTCTTCACTGCGCGACTTGTCGCCCAAAAGGCAGGCCCCGGCAGCCTGCTGCATGAGTCGACATGAGCCGCATCGATCTCCATCTCCATACGACCCACTCCGATGGAAGCCTCTCGCCGACTCAGGTACTCGGACTCGCCCACAAAGCCAAGGTCACCGCACTGGCCATCACGGACCACGACATTGTGTCCGGCATCCCCGAAGCCATTGCCGCAGGGGCTGAACTGGGGATAGAAGTCATCCCCGGCGTAGAAATCAGTTCCTGCATCGGCACGAGTGAGCTCCATATTCTCGGCTATTGCATTGACTGGCAAGATCCTGAACTGATTCGACGCTTGACCACCTTGCGAGAGAGCCGGCATACCCGTAACCCGCAGATCATCGAACGGCTGCGCTCATTGGGGCTGGACGTGACGTACGACGAAGTGCGGGCTCTGGCTGGCACGGATTCAGTCGGCCGTCCACATATTGCTCGACTCTTGATGGACAAGAAGTATGTCACGTCCGCCAAAGATGCCTTTGACCGATATCTGGCAGAAGGGCGCCCAGGCTACGTGGCGCGTGAGTTGCCCAAGCCAGCAGATGCCATCGCGTGGATTAGAGCCGCAGGCGGCGTGGCCGTACTGGCGCATCCTACCTGGGCCAAGGTATCGGGAGAAGGACTGAACACCCTCCTGACGACATTGAAAGGTGACGGCCTCGGTGGCATCGAAGTCCATTACAGCACACACACAAAACGGCAGACGACGGAGTATCTCGACTTAGCCAAACGACTGAATGTGCTGGTGACCGGCGGAAGCGACTTCCACGGCGTCACCAAGCCGAACATTGAGGTAGGCACCGGTCGAGGCGATTTAAAAGTTCCGGAGAAACTGCTCGACCCCCTGAAGAAAGCCGCCCTCTCCGTCCCTCACTCGTAACTCGTATCTCGTCGTTCGTCTATCTGGCCTCTTTGATCTGTTTTATCTATCTCGTCTAGCACCAGACAGACCAGAGAGACGAGGCGACAACGAGACAGACCAAACTACCGCTTCACGGGTCTCGAAAATACTGCCGCACATTTCTGCCAATTCGTTGACTCTGCTCTCCCATCCGCTACACTTTGAAACACTCACGCACTTTTCAAAGGTTCCTATGCCGAAATCCTGGACCTGGATCGCTCCCTATGCCATGGCCATCATGGCCGTGCTTTTGGCTGGCCCCTTGCTGAGCAGCCTCGCAGTAGTCCAATCTGTCTCGGTTCCGTACCTGCCGCTTAGTGGGCCTGCCACCATCCGATTGGGCACGAACCTTCTCGCCCTCGCCATTCTTCTGGGATTCGGCCTCGCCGCTTCTCAGCACATCCCGGATAATGGCCGCGGATCGACCTTTCTCCGCAACCTCATCATGCCGTTCACCATGCTCGTCGCTGTGCTCTTCACCCATAAAACGTTGCGAACGGTTGGCCTGCCACTGATCGGAGAGATGGGTGCTTCTCGATTCGCTATCGCGTATGCCGTCGGCCTTATAGGATCGGGCCTCTGGCTCACAGCAGCCTGGATACTGAACCGAAACTCGCTGCACGAGGCCTTTTCGCCTCCCAAACCGGCACGACGAAAAGATGTACAAGTCTTGTCCGATGATGACGACACAGAACAGGATGAGACAAGAGTTTCGTCAACAACAACCGTCACAGCAGCCACGACAATGATCAGCACCTACACGCCAGGCATGCTGGGACGCTACAAAGTATTGAAAGAACTTGGACGCGGCGCAATGGGGCTCGTCTATCTGGGAAAAGATCCAACGATCCAACGTTTCGTGGCCATCAAAACCATGCGGCTAGACCAAATCGACCACGAGGACAAGCTCCAAGAGGTCAAAGCGCGGTTTTTTCGCGAAGCAGAATCTACCGGGCGACTCTCGCATCCCAACATCGTCACGATCTTCGATGCCGGAGAGGAAGACGGATTAGGGTACATCGCGATGGAACTTCTTGAAGGAACACCCCTGAAACAGTGGTCGCGCAAACCCAACCTCATGCCGATCAATGAGGTTCTTCTGACCCTCGCGACCGTCGCGGACGCCCTTGATTATGCCCATCAACAAGGTGTCGTTCATCGTGACATCAAGCCTGCCAATATCATGCTGACCAAAGATCGCATCGTGAAAGTCATGGATTTCGGCATTGCCAAGATGGCCTCAAGCAGCAAAACAGAGACGAATATTGTCCTGGGCACCCCGACGTATATGTCACCGGAACAAATCGCCGGGAAAAAAGTGGACGGCAGGTCGGATATCTTCTCACTGGGTGTCGTGCTGTTCGAACTCCTCACGGGGCAGCTACCCTTCATAGCCGATAACTTGTCGGCTGTGCTGTTCAGTATCACCCATCACCCGCATCCCGCCATTCAGACCTTGAGGCCGGATGTTCCTCCTATGGTGCAGGAGATTGTGGACCGTGCATTACAGAAAGAATTGCCTCACCGCTACCGGCGCGCCGATGAATTCGCGAACGAACTCCGTGCCTGTTTACAGAGTCTCGCAGCGTAAAGGAGGCGTCGTCTGGCACTCGAACGATCATACAGCGCCAAATCGGATACCGGGCTCAAACGGCGCCATAACGAGGACCGCTTTGTAGCCGACACTCCTCTCGGACTCTATGTCGTCTGTGACGGCATGGGCGGTGGCAATGCGGGCGAGATCGCCAGCGCCCTGGCAGTCGAGGCGATTCAGAAGCATCTGACCGAAGCAGCCAGGAACGCAGACCTTCCGCTGATCGGCCCTTGCGATGCCATGGTGTCCCCCCAGGCTAACCGTCTAGCCAGCGCAATTCGTGCGGCAAACGATGTCGTTCATCACGAGTCGTGGGGCAGACCTGACTATGCCGGAATGGGGACCACCGTAGTTGCCGCATTGCTTCACGAGGATGTACTCGCCATCGCCCATGTCGGAGACAGCCGGCTCTACCTCGTTCGAGACGGCGTAATCCAAGCCCTCACCACAGACCATTCCTGGGTCGTCGAACAGGTTCTCAAGGGGCTTCTCACAGAAGAAGAGGCCGCACGCTCTCCCCGCAGGAACATCGTCACGAAAGCGCTCGGCGTCGCAAGCAGCGTCGATGTGGAGCTGACGGAGATTCCGGTCAAGAGCGGCGACACGCTGTTGCTCTGCTCAGACGGACTGACTCGTGGAGTTCACCCGAACGACATGCTTGGCATCCTGAGTGGATCGGAAGACCTCTTTACCATGTCCAATCAACTCATCGCCATGGCGAACGAAGCCGGCGGAGACGACAATACGACCGTCGTCGTCGTGGCGCTGCGAGATGAATTTCAACTCAGCCTATGGGAACGACTGAAGAAGCGATTCGTTGCATAACCAATCACAGGCCTCTGGGACAAAAGGGGGTATTATGTCGAAGACTCTGCCGCAACCAGCCACTCTGCTCGTCAAACTTCACGGGCAAGACTCGAAACATCTCGAACTGACCAATGAGACATTCACAATCGGACGGAAAGCCGACAATGCCATTGTGATCGAAGATCCCGCCGTCTCAGGGCATCATGCGCGGATCGTCAAGGTACACGCGGTCTTCTTTCTCGAAGACTTGATGAGCACCAACGGCACCGCCATCAATGGCAAACCCATCACGCGCCACCAACTTCACGACACAGATGTGATCACCATCGGTAAACACAAACTGGTATTCCAAGAAAATTCGGCAGACAACATCGCGCAACCTGCCCCCTTTGTCGATCTGGATCGAACCATGGTGCTCAGCGGAACGAGCCCTACACCCGACAAACTCACCATTACCGCGAAGGTTCTGGTTGTTGCCGGAAAAGCGGAAAGGTCCGAATATCCTCTTACGAAGCAGGTGAATCTCATTGGGTCACGAGACGGAGCGGCCATTCGGTTGACCGGCTGGTTTGCCCCTAAATCTGCGGCAACGATCGCCCGACGAGGCAACAGCTACTCCATCAGCCCTTCTCAGGGCGCGAAGGCTCTGCTCGTGAACGGCACGGAGGTTGCGGGACAACAGGACTTGAAGGACGGGGATGAGATCGAGGTCGCAGGCGTCACGTTGACATTCTGCGCGTTCTCAGGAACCAAGGATACTGCTCGCTAATTTCACCGTTATTTAAAGAAGACGGTCCCCTTCGGAAGAGCCTGGTAGCATTGGTCGGACACTTCTTGGTCGTGGGATTGCAGACATTGGAGGACTTCCCCCTTCCCAGGTTTCACTGCTCGGCAGAATCGTTTCACATCCCCGTCGCAGGCCGCTATCAATCGACTTCGATCCTCCCTCCACTTCACAAACTGCTCCTGTAACTGGCTTTGGCAGAGGGGTGGAAGCTGATTGACACGACGTTTCAAACAACGCGTGCGATCCGAACCGTCCGGAGAGTCTGGGCACAATTGCTCGATCTCGGCTTCGCATGTCAGACGGGATGCACTCAATGCGCGAGAATCAAACCCCGGCACAGCGGGCACTCCACTCCTTGGCTCACGCAATTGATCATCGTCAGATCTCGAGGCGGTCGTCTCGGAAGGCAGCGGAGGAGAGGTGGGAATGGTTAAGTCCAGCGCGGGTGGCACAGACAGGGAAGACGAAGGACGCGCCGCCTGACTAGTTTCAGCAGACAATGCGGCTGTAGACATCTCGTCTTGTGACGGGAAATTGAATGCGACCGTCGCCCACACAAGCCCAAGTCCTAGAATGGTGATGGCGCCAGTGATAATTCTGCTGGAAGATTGCTGCTGAGCCATGGCTGATTCCTCGTCTGACGAGACTCAGCATAAGTGAAGACATCGAAAAAATCGACGAATTCTCCGCTTTCTGCCAGTACCGCGCGACCAACGAGAAGCGCAAGAACAGCAACACGAGAAGAATTCGAGGTTCGATGTTCGAGGGTGTGGGAATATGGGATCAACAAGTTCAAGTCCGCTTGCCTCTCCCAGCTCATTTGAGTTAGACAGCGGCGAATGGAACAGAAACGGCCCTGGAAGATACACACTAATTGTCAGGAGTTTCGACGATATGATTCTCGAACCTGGTACAACCCTCGGCGAGCAGCCGATTGGTCAACATTTCTCCAGGCCATTCGATGGGTAAATCAGCCGTGAAGATCCATACGTCTGGAGAGGTCCATACAGGACCATGGTCTTCAGGAAGTTCGGGGTCGAACAGGTCGGTCCAGACCGGCATATAGACACCGTTGCCACATTGCGTATGGAGATGCACGATCGTGCGGGCGCGGACGAGCGGGTCCAGATCGTGCCAGACTGCCGCTGTCTCATCAGCTAACCGATGGAGCCGGACGGCATTTTGCGCATCGAATATGGCATAGGCGGCATACACCGGCGCTTCAATCATGTCGGGAGCGAGCGCCAATTCAGGACATTGCTCTACCAAACCCTCAAGGAGCGCCCGGCGATGCCGGTCCTCCAGTGAGTCGGGCAGTCCTGAATCCGGTACGCCGATCAACTCAAAGAAGAGAAAGGCCGTGCTCTCGACAGGCGGATGGAGGCGAGCGGCAATCGACGTGGCTCGCTGAGAATCGGCCACCATGCTCAGATGGTCATTCAACCCCTGGAGACTGAGCGGCTCAAGTGTCGAATCCGTCAACAGGCGAGACTCCACTCGCACCACCGTCCCGGCAGAAAGCCGAAGATGCCGATGCAACAGCTCCGCCGTCGCGACCGGATCGATCTTCAACTTGAGTGGATGGGCCAAATTGGCTTGGAGAGGAAGTTCCAGAGCCGCCATAACGGCATAGGAGAGTTTTTCATCGGCTGGCCCATCGATGAGCACGGAGCAGGATGCCTCCGCGAGAAGATCGAAGAGCCATTCCGCCATGTCCTCGTCCAATGCCGCCAGCACGGTTAAGAGATCGGACTCTCGTCCCTGCTCCAAGAAGGCTTGCAGGGTATCGATTGCCGCTTCAGTATCGCCATGGTCATGGCGACGGGCATTGATCAAATGCACGAGATCTCGTGTGAGGGGATCGGGGCGAGACGAACTCAACATGTCAACACACTCCTACTGCACGACCGTGCTGCACTGCTCCCCATGTTGCCAAACTTTTCCTGTGGTAGCAAGCGCTCCACCAGATTATTCACATAGAATCCTAGCCACCGGGTGAACAACATCGCGCTCACGATCCAATCACCTTCACCAATACGCGCTTTCGTCTCTGCCCGTCGAACTCCCCATAGAAAATTTGTTCCCATGGGCCGAAGTCCATCCGGCCTTCGGTAATCGCGACCACGACTTCTCGCCCCATCAGCTGACGCTTGATGTGCGCATCGCCGTTATCTTCTCCTGTCTCGTTGTGCCGATAGGTCGCGCTCTGAGGAGCGAGCCCCTCCAAAAACCGGTCATAGTCCTTGAGCAATCCTGGTTCGTCGTCGTTAATGTAGACACTGGCCGTAATATGCATGGCATTGACCAGCACGAGTCCCTCTTGAACGCCGCTCTTTTCGAGCACCGCCTCTACTTGACGTGTGATGTTGAGATAGGCGCGTCGCGTCTTCGTCTCGAACCACAGCTCTTCGCGATAGGATTTCATGGTTGTCGATCAGTGGACGTTTATTCTGCCGAACTGGACCGCCAAGATGCAAGTCAAGCGATCTTTCACACGCCTTCGAACATTCGGGTCACGGCCGGTATATCGGCATGCAGAGACCTCACCGTCGTGTATCCCTGTTGAACCCCTTCACGTGCGCGCGTAATTTCTCAACAAAATTGACAGCACTCGGCGATGGTGATAGGTATTTTCACAGATTACTCTATGTGGAATAGAATCGCTCAGTAGGGAGGTGTTCGATGGCTGCGCTCGTTGGGAACCTGACATCGGTCTTGAATCCACTTGAGTGGAGTCTTCTTTTTGCCCGCCAACCGGAACCGGACTTGGAGTTTACGGAAGAGGAACTCGATCAAACGATCGCAACGAAACCACGAGGCCCCTTGAATCCCAAGAAAAAATCCGGAGGGGGACGGCCGGTGCTCTGGATACTTCTTCTGATTCTTGTCGGCGGCGGCGCGTATATCGCCACCATGGAACCGGAAATGCTCGAAGAATGGCTGAGCCCCTATCTCGGAGAAAGTACTCCACCACAACCGATAGTCACGCGACCAAAGCCGATGACACCGGCGCCTGTGGCGCCACTGGCAACAGCACCTCAAGCTGCTCCAAGTCCGAATACCATAGCCTCAGCCCCAGCAGCTGCTCCGCCACCACAAACGGCAGCAAGTCCGGTGGCGCCAAGCGCACCTTCTCTCGATCCGATGTTCAGTGAAGGGCAAAAAGTCACCGTCACGGCAAGCGATACGACTCCCGGAGGAAACATTCTTTTGTTTGCCGACTCGTCGAGCAGCAAACCCGGATCGACCGTACGCCCGGGAGTTGCACTGACCGTCATCGACGGGGATCTCCAGTCAAACGGCTGGGTATATTTGGTGCGCAGCGACGATGGAACGCAGGGCTGGGTGTCGGAGAAACGCCTGCGACTGAAGTTCTAGCCTTCCGTTGTTCCCCCACACGAACGATCGTTGAGCAGACACATTCGGTCTGTTCAGCGACGTTCCCTGTGCTATAATCCGCACGTTTTTTCATCTCGTCATCATACCAAGACTATCGGCACGATCCTGATGAACACACTCTCAGCGATTATCTTCGACTTCGACGGCGTCATTGCCGACACCGAGCCTCTCCATTTCGCCAGCTTTCGTCAGACGCTGGCTGAAATCGGCATCAGCTTGAGCGAATCCGACTACTATGCCAATTACTTGGGATACGACGATCGAGGCTGCTTTATCGCAGCGCTCAATGCACACCAGCGCCCCATCGACCCAAGCGCCCTTGCACAGTTGATGGAACGGAAGGCTCAGGCCTACTTACACTCGGTGACGGATCATCTCGTCATCTTCCCAGGAGTTCACGAGTTTATTCGCGAAGCCGCCGCCACCTACCCTTTAGTCATCGCATCCGGCGCCCTCCGCCACGAAATAGACGTGATTCTTGAGCAAGCGGGACTCCGAAAAGAATTCCTTCATATTACCGGCGCAGAAGACGTCACCAGAGGAAAGCCAGACCCCCAACCCTTTCTCCATGCCCTCGACGCATTAAATCGACAACGTCGCGAGCAGGCCATTTCTCCCGAATGCTGCTTGGTGATCGAGGACTCCATCCCCGGTATCCGAGGCGCAAAAACCGCCGGGATGAAGGTCCTCGCTGTCGCGCACACACATACGAGCCAAGACCTACACGAAGCCCATGCAGTCGCTCAGAGCCTCGCAGAAGTGCATCTCAACGAACTCCGCGCGCGGCTATGGCCGGCGCAGAAGAGCTGAATGGTATGAGAATCTGCTCTCTGCTTCCGAGCGCGACCGAAGTGATCGCCTTGCTCGGCCTGAGCGATGAATTGGTCGGGATCAGCCATGAGTGCGATTACCCTCCCTCGGTGAAGAATGTGCCCATCATGGTAGAACCGGTGATTCCAGCTCATGGTCTGTCCAGCGACGACATCGACAAACAGGTTCATCAGCTTGTGGTATCGGGGCAGAGGCTTTATCGGCTGAACGATCAGCTGTTACGGCAGGCACAACCGGATTTGATCCTGTCCCAAGACCTCTGCCATGTCTGTGCCGTCACGCCGGACCAATTACACGGCGCACTGAGCTCCATGCTCCAGCAGCCAACCGTCCTTACCTTGAACCCCAGCACAGTGTATGACGTCATCGACGATGTCGTTCGAATCGGCGACGCCGCCGGCCGGTCGGCGGAGGGCCGCCGTCTCGCCACACAATTACGTGACCGACTCGCCGCCATCCAGACGCGCGTTCAGGAGTACTCACATCGCCCTCGTGTGGCCTGCATCGAATGGCTTTCTCCCCTCTACGTCGCAGGCCATTGGGTCCCTGAAATGGTCCAACTAGCCGGAGGCCAGGATGTCCTCGCACAGCCAGGCAGCTCTTCACGAGTAGTGACGTGGGACGAGATCCTGAATGCAGCCCCGGAAGTCCTCATCGTGATGCCCTGCGGTTTTTCTGTTGAACGGACACACGCAGAATTGCTCGGTCTGATGCAGCAACCGGGTCAATGGCGCCTCTCCACGGATCTGGTGCAACGCACATTTTTGGTCGATGCCTCTTCCTATTTCAGTAGGCCGGGGCCTCGCTTGCTCGACGGCATCGAACTCCTAGCTGCCATCCTGCATCCGTCAGATCACCATCGCATTCATGAATCCATGGCCTGTCGCCTCGATCGACTGCCGATTCACCAAGACACATGACGTCGCTTTCTGTCACGAACGCGCAAGCCTACTGCACGACGCTCACCAAGAAGAGCGGGAGCAATTTCTATTACTCCTTCCTCTTCCTGCCGAAAAAACGACGCGCCGCGATGTACACGGTCTATGCGTTCTGCAAGGAAGTCGACAATGCCGTCGATGAGCCTCCGGCAGGAAGCAATCCCCAGGAAGAACTGCGCCGATGGCGGGCCGAGCTTGACGCAGCCTACCGAGGCACGCCGACCTTTCCAGTCACCATTAGTCTGGCCGAACATGTGAAGCAACTCGCAATCCCGCAGGCCTATTTCGACGAACTCATTAAAGGCGTCGAAATGGATCTCACAGCGGCACGATACGACTCGTTTCAAGATCTCTCGCTCTATTGCTATCGTGTCGCGTCGGTCGTCGGACTGATCTGCCTCCACATATTCGGCCCCACTTCTGCCAGAGCGCAAGACTATGCCGTCAATCTCGGCATGGCATTTCAACTGACCAACATTCTACGGGACATTGGGACCGACGCTGCCCAAGGTCGCATCTACCTCCCGCAGGAAGACCTCCACACATTCAGCTGCACAGAGGACACCATCCTTCAACGGCAAGAAACCGATGCCACCCGAAAACTGTTCCACTTCGAAATCGCGAGAGCCCATGAATATTATGCGAAAGCACAGGCGGCATTCGACGCCTTGCCGGCAAGCGACCGACAAGCATTGACGGTTGCTGAAATCATGCGCGCCGTGTATGTCAGGATTCTAAGAAAACTTGAGGAACCGAGACATCGGATATACGGCCCTCGTGCCCGACTCGCAACGAGTCGTCGATTGGCAGTGGCCGCCGGAGTGTGGTTCCGCTCACGATCCACGTGAAATCCCCCGACTCTCAATCTGTCGTGATTCTTGGAGGAGGCCTGGCTGGTCTCGCCGCTGCCGACCGCCTCAGCGACCTCGGCTATCGCGTGACCCTCGTCGAACGACGGCCCCTGCTTGGAGGCGCTCTCATAGAAGACAGCCCTTACGACGGCCCTGAACCCTTCACCATTCTCGGCTGTCATCACGCGACACAGGCGTTGCTGCACTCGCTGCATGCCGGTTCACAGCAACCGGCAGACATCACCATTCCACTGGAATTTCGACTCCCTGACGGCTCCTTCGTACATTACCCCCGGACCTCTTTCCCCGCTCCTCTTCACACCTGGGTGAATCTCCTGAGGTTTGCCGGCATCCCCTGGAAAGAACGATGGCGGTTGGCATCATGGGTGGAACAACTGTGGGAAGGCGATGCGGAACTGCCTGCCGATCTGGAACAACGCACCGCCGCCGACTGGCTTGCCTCCATCGGCCAGAGTGCGCAGACGCGCAGCCTTGTCTGGAATCCTCTCGCGCAGTGGCTGACCGGCAACGATCTCGCCACGATGTCCGCCGATGCCTTCGTGCGCTCGATGAAACCCGTGTTCCTGAGCACTCATCCAGATAGCCGCATCTCAGTTGTGCAGGACTCGCTTCTAGCCTGTTTCGTCCAGCCGATCACCCAACGATTACGGCAACAACACGCCACCATTCTGTACAATACCGACGCCACGCAGATCCGTTATGAACAAGACCGCATATCGGGCGTCCAGCTGCGGAACGGTTCCTTGCTACAAGCCGATTGGTATGTGATCGCCTTACCGCCACAGCAACTCACACCGTTGATCCCAGAACGCTGGCTCACCCGCTACGCCTATTTTCAACAACTCTCGGAATTGCAATCGTTCGACAGCACCATTGTTGATGTGCATATCGAACAGCCCTGTGTCTCTCCCCGCCTCATCTTGCTGAATGACACAGCCTTTCACTCAGCACTCATCACAGCATCGGCCCCTGACCGCACTGGCATCACTCTCACGACGACCGATAATCCATTCGCGCAAACCCGAACCGACTCGCGTCATGATGCCGCGATTCCCGATCTGCTGAGATCGTGGGGACTCCTCGCGTCTGAGTGCAAGGTTGTATCAATCCGCCGTCGAACGATCTCCAACGCCATCCTCTCACTCAAGCCTGGCGCCAAATCACATCGACCAATCCAACGAAGTCCGATCGAGAACTTGCTGGTCGCTGGAGCGTGGACCGATACAGGCTGGCCTCCCAACCTCGAAAGCGCCATCGTCAGCGGCAACCGCTGCGCCGAAGCAATCGCGCTCGATAGGCCAACTTGACGATGACCCAATCCAACGATAGATTACTCGCCATGGGGAAACTGTTTCCGGGATATGTTGTGTTAGGAGCAATTCTGCTGACGCTTGCCGGATGCGCATCCAGTCCCTATGAGCGTGGCGGCAATCCACAAGGCCTCAGCCAGCGAGATGTGGAGCGGGATTATATGGAGTGTGAGTATAAGGCAAGACTCGCAAACCCGCAGCACTTCTTCAACCAGGGCTCTCCCTTCCCGTTCAGTGCAGGCTCTCAAAGTCCTGCCGACCACGCCCGCGCCCTACATGGACTCTCAACGATCAACGCGATGCGCGATACTTGCTTGGCAGCAAAGGGCTACAGAGTCGAATAATCAGGATGCTGAAAAAGTCCGCCAGCGGCGTTCTCGCATCGTTCAGACCCTCAACGTACCCCAGAGGGTACGCCTCCGGGC
>SWDN01000003.1:137668-153256 GCA_005116775.1 Nitrospira sp. | reverse complement strand
CTTCCCCTTGCTGCATCCAGCCGCCGCCCTGCACCAAGGCAGCATGCTCGAACCGCTCAAGGAAGACTTCAAGAAGCTGCGAGAGTTTCTCGATCGGCACTCCCAACCAGCCCCTACCGAAGCCACAAACCCGGCCGCCCCAGTTCTCAACATCGAACCGCCACAGCCAGCCCAAATGGATCTGTTCGGATAGCTGGGCCGCTTGCTCCTGCGACGAGTTACATCGCATGGCCTTGCCGCCGCTTGGCTGTGCAACTCAGTAGACTGCTTTTGCCTATGACTCGTTAGTCAAATATACTGCGGACTGATAGGCGAATGTACTGCGGGATTCGCAGTCTATCCCAGTCGGTGGAACAGGATGAAGTAGTGAACAAGTATGGGTAAAACCGACAAACATGGCAGACAACGTACTCTCGTACATTGAGATGTGTCGCCGGGAAGGCACGAGCCTTCAGGCCGGAATGAACTTTGGACTGGGTGGGAGTCACTCGGTAATTCTGATGTCCGTGAGGCCGAACGCCCCTTATCGCGACCGACTAGAGGACGGTGGCACGACACTGATCTACGAAGGTCACGATGAGCCGAAGGGCTCGGCCGTGTCCAATCCGAAGGTGGTCGATCAGCCTGGCACCTACCCTTCGGGCACGCCGACACAGAACGGGCGGTTTCATCGAGCGGCGCAGGAGGCGAAAACTGGAGCCCGTGCGCCCGAACGCGTTCGAGTGTACGAGAAGATCAGAACAGGTATTTGGTCTTACAACGGTATTTTCCTTCTCGTTGATTCCTGGCAGGAGGACGACGAGTATAGGCGAGTCTTCAAGTTTAAGCTCATGGCGGTCGAAGGCGAAGAGGACTTGTCCATTCCTGCTGTCCTCAACCCTACTAGGCGCCGCGTCATTCCCACTGCCGTGAAACTGGAGGTGTGGAAACGCGACTCCGGAAAGTGTGTCATGTGCGGAGCAACTGACGAACTGCACTTTGATCACGATCTGCCTTGGGCCAAGGGAGGCACATCCTTGGCGGCGAGCAATGTTCAGCTGTTGTGTGCACGGCACAACATTGCTAAGAGGGATCGGATTCGTTAGGTTTTCTCTAACATGCCGCTGTAGCTGGCCCGCTCCGCTGTCAACTAGAGCCAGAATATTCTCTCCCGCTACAGTGGGGATGGTGGGCAGGCTAAGACTTCCAAATGGTCGTTCCGGGAATGCTTCTGCCTCGACATCACATCTTTTCCAACACATTCATTCATGCTCACTGCTCCCCTTTCTCCAACGACGCCCGCTGCTACTGACGCGTGCCTCAGCGCTCTGCTGAGTCTCGCCATAGTGAAGTCATGCGGCCCGCTCCCAGCAGGTGGCACAGACTGTTCGACGCTCCGTTCGACCATCGGTCTGAACGGAGCTAGTTTCTGTGCAAAGCGTGGCTGAGCGTGAGGGCGAGCCGGCAGGGCGCTGGCAAGAGCGGAAGCAGTAGCGGGCGTCCCATCCTGTACTGTTTGAGGCTCGGCGAGTTTACAGGCTGAGAGCACGTGCGGCGTAGTTGGGTGATTCAGGAGGTCTTGCGGGGGCGCGCATCCTCCCGAGCGACGATCCTATGCTTTTGCTTTGATCGTGGGCGAGGGGTCCGAATCGGCGGACTCACCGCTCTCTTCTTCGGCAGGCTTCTCTTCTTCCGGCACATCGAACCACTGCACGAGCATCTCGTCCCACCAGGTTTCGTCGATCTCCTTCCCCGGATCGCTGCCGAGAAAGGCCACATCGTCCTTCGTCACATCAGGGCCGACCAACTGGGGTTGGAACTTGGCGCGATCGATCACTTCCTTGGTCGCATAGCCCCCGATGATCCATGAGTCCGGATCGGCCCGGCGTGACTTGTACCCCTTGAGCCCGAGTTTCAGGTACATGAAGATCTGCTGCTGTGCGGCATCCCCGACGCCGGACTGCGGCAACCCCAATGTCTTTTCAATCTTCTTACGCCAATGCCGGTCGTCGTAGCGCGACGTAATCAACTGGAGCATGGTCTTTCCTAGTTCGGCATCAAGCGGCATGATATTACGATCTCAGATGCTGTTTAAAAAAAGCTGTGCTTCTCGCCCATGCGTCCTTGGCCGCCTCAGGCCGATACACCGTCTTATCCGTGTCGCGGAAAAAGGCATGGGGCGCGCCAGGATAGGTCTTAATCTCTCCTGGCTTATTGTATTTCTTCAGCGCTGCCGCAAGCCGCTGCACGTCCGCCTTGGTAATCCAGCCATCATCCTCTCCATAGATATACAGGACAGGGGCGGATAGCTGTTGAAGCGGCGCATCGGGGTTCGGCACCTGACCATAGAACGGTGCGGCGGCTTTGATGTCTTTGTTCACACAAGGCAGCATGAGCGCATAAGACCCTCCCATGCAGAATCCAGTCACTCCGATTCTTGTGACATCAACTTCGGGAACAGACTTCAGATAGGCGACGGTGGCATTCAGATCCTTGAGCCCATCTTGCTGCTGCAACGTATTCATCAACTTGCCTGCCTCGCCGGGATCGGTGGTCAGAGCGTTCCCCAATCGAGAGTACAAATCCGGAGCAATTGCCACATACCCTTCAGCGGCATAGCGACAGGCCACGTCCTTGATATGGTCGGACAGCCCAAACCATTCCTGAACTACGATGATGGCGGGGCGCCGCTCTTTAGTTTGTGGTGCTGCCACATAGGCTCGCACTGTCACCTTGTCGCTGGGGTACTGGACCATCGTTTCTCTGATTGATTCGGCCATGGGTCACCTCACTGAATAAGAGCGTATCGTGATATACGCTCAGGAGCCTGCCACCATCATCTCTGAGATCTTCACGGTCGGGCTCGCAATGCGCCCGCGAAACACCAGGTCGCTGCCGATCATTTCAATTCCCGCAAACATCTCTTTCAGATTGCCTGCAATCGTGATCTCTTCCACGGGATAAGCCAACTCGCCGCCTTCGATCCAAAATCCTGCAGCTCCCCGTGAATAATCACCGGTCACCATATTGATGCCAAAGCCAATAAGGTCCGTGACATAGAGGCCCTGTTTCACCGTCTTGATAATGTCTTGCGCGGTCTTTGTCCCTGGCGCGAGATAGAAATTCGTGGGACCGACCGATGGATTCTCGCCAACACTGCGCGAGGCGTTGCCGGTCGAGGCCATCCCGAGCTTTCTTCCTGAGTAGGTATCGAGCAGGTAACTCTTCAACACCCCCCGCTCTACGACGGTCGTCTTCCTGGTCGGCAGACCTTCACCATCGAATGGTCGAGAACCCAGCCCTCCAACCACTCGTCCATCGTCATAGACCGTCACGTACTCAGGGGCCAATGGCTTGTCTAATTGGCCGGCCAGGAACGAGGCCCCTTTATAGAGTGAATACCCTGACACCGCGCTGCAAAGATTCCCCATGAGGCTTCCGGCGGTTTCCGAATCGAAGATGACAGGAACTCGTTGGGTGGCAACTTTTCTCGCTCCGAGCTTTCTGACTGTCCGCCGTGCCGCTTCCAGTCCTACCGCCTCAGGAGAAGCCAGCTTGACGAATTTCCGTTGCACATCGTACCAAGCATCGCGTTGCATGGCTCCAGTGACCGAATCGGTAGCAATAGGCGACACCGACATGGAGAAGCTGGAACTCTGATACTCTCCCAGAAATCCATGACTATTGCCCAGCACCACGCGCCCCGACGAGGAATCGAAGTCGCCTCCTTCAGAATTCGTCACACGCTCATCCATTGACATGGCTGCAGCTTCAACCCGTTTAGCCAATTCAATCTGCTGTTCCGTATTCAGCCTTGTGGGATCGTAGAGATCCAGGTCCGGTTTCTCTCCTGCCATCTGATCCGCCTCCGGCAAACCGGACACCTGATCTTCCACGACGGCTTTTGCCAATGTACAGGTCTCGACGACCAGTTGATTCAGAGAATCCGCCGAAAAATCGGAGGTTGAGGTGCTGGCAGAACGTTTCCCGACAAACACACGTAAGCCGAGATGTTTCTCCCGAGCTTTCGTGAGACGATCCACGGCGCCCAACCGGACTTGCACCGAAAAGGTTTCGCCGTCGGCGACAATGATGTCCGCTTCCGTCGCCCCACCGCGCTTTGCCTTGGCCAGGAGATCCATGGCGAGCTGACTATACCCATCGTGCTGCTGTATCTGTTGGCTCATTGCTGTGTCCCGCCTACGGTGATTTCGTCGATTCGAATCGTCGGCAAACCGACACCCACTGGAACAGACTGCCCGTCCTTGCCACATGTGCCAATGCCCTCGTCGAGCTTGAGATCGTGTCCGACCATCGAGACCTTCGTGAGGATCTCCGGCCCACTGCCGATCAATGTCGCGCCCTTGACCGGCCTCGTCACCTTC
Organism: Nitrospira sp.; assembly: GCA_005116775.1. Classification (GTDB taxonomy): domain Bacteria; phylum Nitrospirota; class Nitrospiria; order Nitrospirales; family Nitrospiraceae; genus Palsa-1315. The sequence goes on along the minus strand of SWDN01000003.1, from coordinate 148,892 downwards.
CCTCCCTCGATCAAGTAGGCTTCGCTGGCGGAAAATACGAATTTCCCGTTGGTGATATCCACCTGCCCGCCGCCAAACGATACGGCATAGAGACCTCGATCGACCGAGCGGATGATCTCTTCTGGGTCCGATGCCCCTGCCAACATGAATGTGTTGGTCATTCGCGGCAGCACGACACTTTGATAACTTTCGCGCCTCCCGTTCCCGGTCAAAGGAATCCCCATCAGCCGCGCGTTCAATTTGTCAGTGATGTACCCACGCAGAATCCCCTGCTCAATAAGCATGGTGCGACCGGTCGGAGTCCCTTCGTCGTCCATGTTGAGTGAGCCCCGCCGGCCCGGCAAAGTCCCATCGTCGACGATCGTACAGACGTCCGATGCCACTCGCTTGCCCAAGAGATTTGAAAATGCCGACGTTTTCTTGCGATTGAAGTCCGCCTCAAGTCCATGGCCGATGGCCTCGTGCAGTAAAATCCCCGGCCACCCTCCACCCAACACGACGGGCATGACGCCGGCCGGCGCTTCAACAGCAGACAGGTTGAGAATCGCTTCCCGCGCCGCTTCACGCGCGAACCGCAGATACCGACCGCCCTCGTGATAAAACTCAAACCCGACACGCCCCCCTCCGCCAAACGAGCCTGCTTGCCGTTGGCCATTCTCTTCAGCAATACAAGTCACTTGCAGTCTTGAAAGCGGCTGCACATCCCCGATCAGCGTGCCGTCCGAAGTAGCAACGATCACGACCTTGTACTCCGTATTGAACGACGCCATGACATTCTTAATACGCGGGTCATACCGGCGCGCTTCAGCATCGATCGCGTTCAGGAGGGACACCCGCTCTGCCGTGGCAACTTCAGCCTGTGCTCGTTCAACCGGATAGAGATTGCGTGTCGGACGTTGACGGACAGGAACCGGAACCGCTTCGGCCCCGCCCGGCGAATTGGCAATATAGCGGGCTGTATCGGCAGCCAGTTCGAGATCTTTCTTCGTCAGTTCATCGGAATAGGCAAAGCCCGTTTTTTCCCCCGCTGTCGCCCTCACCCCCACACCCTGCGACACACTCTTAGTCGCGCGCTTGACGAGCGATTCCTCCATTGAAACGGATTCGGATATACAGGACTCGAAGTAGAGGTCTGCGTAATCGACATCGCGAACTTTCACTCGCCCGAGCGCCCCAAGCACCTCGCCTTCGGTCAGACCGAAGGACGTCAACTGAACAAGTTCACCCATGGTGTGAGAATCCTTCATCACGATTGGCCAGCGGATAGATGGCGAAGTATAGCCGATCATTTTCCGCAGGCGCAACGGCTATTTCATCCAACCCATCGCTTTTACAGGACTTTTACTAAAATTTGTTTGACATTCCTCACCCTCACCAGTAGACTTTGCTCGCCTACCATAGGACCCTTGAATAAAGAGATCGTTACCAACCGCACTTTTATGAACAGGAAAGACCCATCGACCTTGGATCAGCTATCCATAGAAGAACTTGCCGCAAAACTCGAACCTGATCTCTTGCCCAAGCACATCGCCATTATCATGGATGGCAATGGCCGCTGGGCAGAGCCCCGAAACCTCCCTCGCATTGCCGGTCATCGGGAAGGGATTAAGTCCGTCCGAGAAATGATTACGGTTTGCTTGGAACTGGGTATCCACGCCCTGACTATTTATGCGTTTTCACAGGAGAATTGGAATCGTCCCGTTCAGGAAATTTCCTCGCTCATGGGCTTGCTGGAATATTATCTGTCGACAGAACGATCGAAACTCATTGAGCAGGGTGTCCGGCTACGCACGATCGGCAGACTCGACTCCCTCCCGTCCTCCGCCCTTCAATGGGTCCGAGCTGCTGAACAGGAGACCGCCCACCTCGACAAACTCCACCTCACCATCGCCCTCAGCTACAGTGGCCGTACCGAGCTCGTAGATGCGGTGCGTGAACTCCTCCATGACGCACAAGAGGGGAAGCTGCAACCGGACGATGTGGACGAGTCCCGTATCCAACGATATCTCTACACCCACGATTTGCCGGACCCAGACTTATTGATTCGCACCAGCGGTGAAACACGAATCAGTAATTTTCTCCTCTGGCAGCTTGCCTACACCGAGCTCTATTTCACTCCGACTCTGTGGCCCGACTTCCGTCGCCGCGAACTCTTACTCGCTTTGCTGGAATATCAGCGGCGCGAGCGGCGATTCGGTCGTGTCCTCAGCGCCATGTCTTCATAGTGGTCGATCTCAACCTCTCCATGCAGGATGACAAAATTGCCGGACAACAGCAGGCTGAACCGGCGACCAAGGTAGCGCCCCGATTCGATCCTCGTAGGATCTATACCATTCTGGTGCTCGCGCCACTCTTGTACGCCGCCATTCGTTACCTCCCTCCCCTCGCATTTTCTGGTCTCGTGGTGCTCGCAGGGGGCCTCGCGCTGTTCGAGTTCTACCGGCTATGTTTCAGCGACCGTCGACACTCCTGGCTGATAGGAGTCGGGCTGGCAGGATTTGCCGCTCTGATTCTCGCAACACATCGGCTAGACATCATTGTCCCAGTCCTCCTGGCCACACTGGTCGGCGTGATGTCTGTTCCACTCCTCAGTCGAGCGCCCCTCGAACAAAGCCTGCGGGATGGCGCCATGACCTTGTTCGGTGTGCTCTACCTGGGCCTTACGCTCGGCATGCTCTCGATGACGAGGCTCCTACCTCAAGGTGAATGGTTGATCTTTTTTCTCCTGCTGGTGACCTGGGCATCCGATACCGGCGCATACTATGTCGGCACATTGTTTGGGCGACACCGATTGGCCCCTACAATTAGTCCAAAAAAAACGGTCGAGGGCTTGGTCGGCGGTTTGATTGGTGCCATAATCGTCGCGTATGCAGCCCGTTGGTGGTTTCTCCCAGAATTATCCGGCCTTGATTGTCTGATCTTGGGCACCCTGCTGACGCTCACAGGTCTCTGGGGTGACCTGGCTGAATCGGCCATGAAGCGTAGCGTCGGCATGAAGGATTCCGGCGGCATACTACCGGGGCATGGAGGTATGCTCGACCGGCTCGATAGTCTCTTGTTCACCGCCCCCGTGTTCTACTACTATGTCTCGATGGCGAGCCGGTTACGAGTCATGGAATGAAGGAGTCCCCTATGAAAACGATCGTCATCCTCGGATCAACTGGATCGATCGGCACCAGCACCTTGGATATTGTGGACCGATTCCCAGAAGAGTTCTGTGTAGCGGGATTGACTGCCGGCAGTAACGACGAAAAGATCGAGGAGCAGATCCGTCGGTTCAAGCCTCGCGTCGTCGCCCTATCGGACGCTTCTGCTGCCGCCAGACTCCGAGATCGCTGTGCGGAACTGCCTGTCGAAATTTTTTCCGGGCAAGAAGGATTGATTCAGGTCGCCACTGCACCTGAAGCTGAACTCATCATCTCCGCCATCGTCGGGGGAGCCGGTCTCGTGCCTACTCTTGCGGCGATTCGAAGCGGAAAGCAGATCGCCTTGGCCAACAAAGAGCCGATGGTCATGGCAGGAAAATTGATGCAGGATGAAGCGCGACGGCATGGCGTTCGTATCTTTCCCGTAGACAGCGAACACAGCGCGATCTTTCAATCGTTAGAAGGCCATCGCAAAGAAGACGTCCGCCGCCTGATCTTGACAGCGTCCGGAGGAGCCCTCTGGACTCTGAGCCGAGAGGAGTTGAAAGACGTCACCCCTGAACGAGCACTCCAACATCCCAATTGGAAAATGGGCGCCAAAATCACGATCGATTCCGCCACGCTCATGAACAAAGGACTCGAGGTTGTCGAAGCCCGCTGGCTCTTCGACATCCCGGAATCTCATATCGAGGTCATGATCCATCGGGAAAGCATCATTCATTCTCTGGTAGAATATCAGGATCGATCGATGATCGCACAATTGGGATTGCCGGATATGAGAACACCTATTTCCTATGCGATGAGATATCCAGGGCGCATGCCGCTGGATCTGCCTTCGCTGGATCTGACGGAAATTGCGAAGCTGACGTTTTGCAAGCCCGATCACGACCGGTTTCCCTGCTTAGGTCTTGGCTATGAATCCCTGAGCGTCGGCGGTACGATGCCGGCCACAATGAATGCCGCAAATGAAATCGCCGTCGAGGCATTCTTAAACGGGGGTATCCGGTTCACCGACATTGTGGAAATCATCCGCAGCACTATGGACGTCCACATCACCAAAGACGTCGAGACGTTGGAAGATGCGCTGGAGGCGGATCGCTGGGCTCGAGAGAAGGCTGAATCGCTGGTTGTCGCACTCGCACGCTAGCAGGATCCTCAAAAAGCCCGTCCAGCAAGGCCGCAGCGAGCGAAGAGGCGAGGCATACACTTCGGTACGTTGAGCCTCTACACGAAGCGAGAATGAAGCTTGGTGAAGGGTGCGTCTAGGCGCACCAGGGTTGGGCGGGTGAGAAAGGCGACTTTTTCAGTATCCTGCGGGTCTACACGAAGGAGCATACACTGTGTTCATGGCACTTACCTGGTCCCCCGATACCGTCTGGTTGCTCTTGCAGAAGGCATGGTGGTTCCTGGTCGTTCTGGGCGTGTTAGTCGCGTTCCATGAACTCGGGCATTTCTTGGCTGCTCGCTGGGTCGGCGTCAAGGTCCTCAAACTTCATTCTGGCGTATTTCATTTTTGCCGGATGGCTTGCGACCGGCACTCCGCTTTTTGTCCCGACGTTCCAGGATCTCTCCCCCGATATTGAAGCGATGGTGCCCGGCTCTCCAGCCGATACCGCAGGCATCCAGGTTGGAGACCGCGTCCGCCGGGTCAATGGACAAGACATTTCGACCAGGAATGAACTCTTCGACGCCGTGGCAAAGAGCAAGGGGCAGGCACTGACGCTCGATATCGTACGAGGTGAGCAGGTCAAAACGCTGACGATCACGCCTACCACCGCGCCAGGACCGCAAGTCTCTGCACAAGAGCCTGGATACTACCTGGGCGTAGAAGAAACACAGCCACTCGTGACGTCAGTCGTACAAAGTTCTCCGGCAGCGAACGCTGGGCTTCAAGCCGGAGATCATGTGAGTAAAATCGATGGCGCCACGATTCATACCTGGTCCCAGATGACCGGTATCGTGAAAGAAAGTCCCAACCGACCTCTACAAATAGAGGTCTTGCGGGAAGGGCAGCGAGTGTCGCTGACCGTCACGCCTTCCGCAGAGAAGGCGATGGTCAACGGCCAGGCCATTGAGGTCGGCAAGATCGGCATTTCAGGGCCAGGCCGTTCGATCATGCGCTCCAGCACTCCCCTGTTATCGCTCTACGATGGCTTGGGAGCGACATGGGGCTGGACCGAGTTGACCGCCATCGGCCTCTACAAAATGATCGTAGGGGACATCTCTAGCAAGAACATCGGTGGCCCACTGACTATCGCCAATATATCCGGAGAAGCCGCCGCGCAGGGGGCCTCAAGTGTGGTGTTCCTCATCGCCATTCTCAGTATTAACCTTGGCGTGCTCAACCTACTCCCCATTCCTATTCTCGACGGCGGCCATTTGATGTTCTTTCTGATTGAGGGTATCCTCCGGAAGCCTCTCGGCGAACGACAGAGAGAAATCGCGCAACAGGCTGGGCTCGTGCTACTAGTGGGCGTCATGATCTTTGCATTTTGGAATGATCTCGAACGGATATTCTTGCGATAGAAAATACGTCAGAAAGTCTGAAGGTCGAACGTCCTCATGTCAGTAAAATCTTTCCCCACCCTCCGGCACTCAGACTTGATGACGTGAAGACTTGACGACTTTTTGATCCCCCTCACACAACCATGCGCACCTCCCAAGTCTTAATCCCGACATTGCGAGAAGATCCTGGCGAAGCGGAAACCGTCAGCCATAAGCTCATGCTCAGGGCCGGTCTGATCCGCAAGGTGGCGGCCGGCATCTACACCTATCTCCCGCTCGGCCTCCGGGTCATCAGAAAAGTCGAACAGATCATTCGTGAGGAGATGAACAGGGCTGGAGCCCAGGAACTCCTCATGCCCATCGCCTCCCCCGCAGAATTGTGGCGAGAAACCGGCCGATGGAATTTCTACGGCAAAGAGCTGCTGCGCTTCAAGGATCGACACGAGCGTGAGTTCTGCTTGGGACCGACTCATGAGGAGGTGATCACCGACCTCTTCAGGCGTGAAGTCCGTTCCTATCGGCAAATGCCGCTGAATTTCTATCAAATCCAAACGAAATTTCGAGACGAAATCCGTCCCCGTTTCGGCCTCATGCGGGGGCGCGAGTTCATCATGAAGGACGCCTATAGTTTCGATCAGGACGAAACCAGCGCCAAGCTCAGCTATCAGAAAATGTATGATGCCTACCATCGTATCTTTACGCGCTGCGGCCTTACCTTCCGGGCTGTAGAAGCCGATACCGGACTGATCGGCGGCAGTTCATCCCACGAGTTCATGGTGCTTGCAGAAACAGGCGAGAACACCATCGTGTACAGCGATGTCGGCACCTACGCCGCCAACGTCGAACAGGCCGAAACGCTTCCTCCTACTGAGATGGACACCGAGGCTCACCGTCCCTTGCGCGCGGTACAGACCCCTCGCTGCCGGACAGTCGAAGAAGTGACGAAATTCTTGAATATCTCCCCCACCCATCTCGTGAAAACGCTCCTCTATTCATCAGGAAAAGATACGGTCGCCGTATTGATACGGGGAGACCATGAGGCGAATGAGGTCAAGATTCAACGTTTCCTGCGTGTCACTGATCTTGAACTCGCCACACCTGCCGTGGTCGAGCAAGTCACCGGCGCACCGCTCGGATTTGCCGGTCCCGTTGGCCTAAAACAGGTTCGGATTATTGCCGACCACGCGGTCAAGGCCTTGCGCAACATGGTTGTGGGCGGCAATCAGAACGACACCCACTATGTCGATGCGAATTGGGATCGAGATTTTCAGGTCGAGCAGTTTGCCGATCTACGAAGCGCCTGCGCGGGAGATCCCTCACCGAAACACGATGGCGGGACCTTGAAGGCAACGAGAGGGATCGAAGTCGGACATGTCTTCATGCTCGGCACCAAATACAGCGAATCCATGAAGGCGTCTTTTCTGGATCTCCATGGCAAAGAGTGCCTCGCGGTCATGGGGTGTTATGGCATCGGCGTGGGACGCACTGCCGCTTCAGCGATCGAGCAGAACCACGACGCAAAAGGTATTATCTGGCCCTTCCCAATCGCGCCGTTCCACGTGCATCTCCTCCCACTCACCCAATCGGCACAGACCGCTCAGGTTACGGTGCAACTCTATGACGAACTGCATGCTGCAGGGCTTGAAGTCCTCTGGGATGATCGGGATGAACGGGCGGGTGTGAAATTCAATGATGCGGATCTGATGGGAGCGCCGTTCCAAGTGGTTATCGGAGATAAAGGCCTCGCAGAAGGAGTTGTGGAAGTGAAATCGCGAAAAGATGGAATAAAACTCAAACTGCCGCCGGCGCAAGTCGTTGCTCATCTGATTCGCATACAAGAAATCTAAAGACCCTGCCGCTCACAAACGATTTTACCCGTATTGCGATTCCCGCACACATCCCAGCCTGAAACCGCCTTTTCCTTGTCTTCCAGCTGTGATCAGTTACACTGGGCTTCAATCTCTGTCTCAAGACATCGCGATCAGGTGGATCGTTCGGGCTACTCAATGAGCACATGAAACCGGCAATGGCCTTCGTAGTCGAAGGCTAGGAGTTCCTGCATGCAAGCCAATCCCATCCCACAAAACCTGCAAGAGCTTCAGCAGAAAGTGGCGTTCGCCGAGAATGTCAAACGCATCACGGAACAAATCCACGCGGCCAGCGACCTCGACCATATCCTCCTCGATCTGCGCAAGGAGATCCTCAGTATTTTTGACGCCGAAGACCTCACCATTTTCGCATTCGACCCAGAAAAGAAAGAGATTTTTTCTAAAGTCCCTCATATCGACAGCGTCGAAGAATTCCGCATTCCTCTCACGGAACAAAGCTTGGCTGGGTTTTGCGCAAAGTATCTCCGCCCAGTGAGCATTGCGGACGCCTATAACATCGCTGAATTGCAAGGAGTACACCCCTCACTTGTCCACGACACGTCCTACGACAAACGGACTGGATTCAAGACAAAACAGGTCCTTACCTACCCGATCGTAGCGGACAACAAGTACTTGATGGGCGTCCTTCAAATCGGCAAATCACTCGCTCAGTTTCACAAATGCCCCTACATCGAGTACAGCGATCGAACGCTTGTCGATGTCGAGCTCCTGAAAAACCTCAATGTTGACTACCTCAAGAAAAACCACTGGATGCCCCTCAAACGGGACCGAACCGCCATTGAGATTTTGACAGACGATCCGAGCGACCTCGATCGTGTGGCAGATATCAAGCGGACGTTTCCCGGTCTCAATATTCGCTTTGCGATCAGCCTCCGTCGCGATATCGCCCAGTTCCTCGGCTCCGCCACAGGGCAGGGAGATACCAGCAGCACACGTAAGTTGGATGAAAATGTCTCCGACATTCTCGGCGAACTCGTCAACGAAGCCCAAGAGGCGGCGGCGGAAGATGCCGGAGGCGGACTTGACGAAAACGATAATGCCATCGTGCGGCTGGCCAATCAGATCATCGCCGATGCCTATCGACAAGGGGCCTCCGATATTCACGTCGAACCCTATGGCGAAAAGCGTGAAACGCTTGTCCGATTCCGTGTCGATGGCGACTGTTTCGAATACATGAAGATTCCGCAGAGTTATCGCCGCGCCATCGTATCCCGACTAAAGATTATGGCCAGCCTCGATATTGCAGAACGGCGAAAACCCCAGGACGGAAAAATCAAATTCAAACTGTCAGAGAACAAGGAAATTGAGTTGCGCGTCGCAACGATTCCCACCGCCGGATATAACGAAGACGTGGTCATGCGTCTGCTCGCGGCCAGCGAACCGTTGCCCCTTGACAAGATGGGATTTTCGGACCGAAATTTCAAAGAACTCAAGGTGATCGCCGCAAAACCCTACGGCATCATTCTCTGTGTCGGACCAACCGGATCAGGGAAAACTACAACCCTGCACTCCGTCCTCGGCTTCATCAACACGCCCGACATTAAGATCTGGACGGCGGAGGACCCCGTCGAAATCACTCAATATGGGCTCCGGCAAGTCCAGGTTCAGCCAAAGATCAACTTCACATTTGCCGCTGCTATGCGCGCGTTTCTCCGGGCCGACCCAGACGTGATCATGGTCGGAGAAATGCGAGATAAAGAAACGGCTGACATCGGCATTGAAGCCTCATTGACCGGACACCTCGTCATGAGCACGCTCCACACCAACAGCGCAGTGGAAACTGTCTCGCGACTTCTCGATATGGGCTGCGACCCATTTAGTTTTGCTGATGCGATGTTGGGAGTCCTCGCCCAGCGCCTCACTCGGCGGATTTGCAAGGACTGCAAGGAGCAGTACGTCGGGACTGCGGTAGAATACGAGGAAATCAGACAGGGCTATGGGCCTGAACATTGGGACAAACTCGGCATCCCACAAGACAACACCTTCCGCCTGACCCGCGGGAAGGGATGTGAAACCTGCAATCGCACTGGCTTTAAGGGACGCGTGGCCCTACATGAGCTGCTTCTGGGATCGGACGGACTCAAACGTATGATTCAGACGAAGGCGAGAACTGAAGAGATGCTGCAGGCTGCTATCCAGGATGGTATGACGACCCTCATGCAGGATGGAGTCCAGAAGGTCCTGCTTGGCCAGACCACGTTCAAGGAAGTCAAAGCGGTGGCCATCAAATAATCCGACTCACATAATTTGGCCCGCATGATCCATGAGTAATACGAGCCAGTATCCGCCTGCACGAACACTTCACTCGCTCCGCCAACCAGCTTCCCTCGATGTCACAAGCTGGATCCGTCAGCGATACACCGCACGGTCATCCCTTCAAAAGATCTATTTGCAATGAGCGGGCAGACGGATGAACAGAGGTTTACACGGCAGCCATTGACATAACAGCCACATACTTTTCCAGACGGTTCCGTGCTGCGGGAGATAACTCTGTGAACGCCAGGCCGAAGAAATGATCCTTCGCCCATTTCACAGTGGCGATGGTAATATCGGCAGGCTTGATTTGTTTGGGAAGGTGCAGACTTATCGAGACTTCATCCCCCGGCCTCATCTCAGCCTGCGTGCTGACCCTGACGCCACGCACGGAAAGATCGTAGACCACACCCAAGTCGATACCAGGCCTCCTCAACCAACGATGCGACTGACAATGCGACAGGGCGCAGACAAACGGGGCAGAGATGCGGACCCGTGGATGCTCGCGAAATCTATTTAAGACAGAAGATCGATGTGTAGTCTGTTCCATAGAGCCCCCCTGCTTTGCCTCTACCGTACATCAGAACAAGCGTTTCACAAATACAATTTCAATTACACCAACCGAACTGCCACTGAATCATCAGTCGCCGTGATGTAACGAACGGGAAGAAGTCACTCTAAGATGGCCCCTGAAAAACAGACACGTGAATTGCGCACCACTCTCCTGCCGCACGGTCACTAACATGGACCGCGCTCTTGGATAACCGACACCCCTGTTGCCGATTGACTCTGTGTATCATTTACATTAGCCCATTTTTCCACCGAAACAGAACGCGTGATGCCCAGTGAGCATCTTCCCTTTACGATGTCCGCTCGCCTGATCTGGCCTCTTTTCCTCCAACTGTGAGTCTGCCATGTGCTAGGCAAGTACACTCCCTGCTGATCGAAGCGTATGATGATTCGTCATATGATCCAGGGGGCACACTGGATCATACTGACAGGGAGAACCGGGCTTTGGCTTCGGTATGTTCCTCCCCTGCGGCTTCCTTCCACGACTTCAGCAATCCTCATGACCAGCTAACTCAGTCGTCCCGTCCACGTTACTACATCCACTTCCCTCGCCACATTCTCAACTCCGGCGTGACGGTCAAACTGATCTACCTGTTCATTAGCACGCTTGTACGGTCTTCTATCCGTAATTCATCTCACCTCTTCATGGAACGTCGGCGAATAGCGATGAGGACTCCACGAAGAAACCAAGGAGGTTTCGATGACATCCTCCAACAAGTGGAAACGGGGAGTTCTCATGCTGATGCTTGGGTTGAGTATCACCGGCTTTGCCGGGCCGAGCAGAGCGGAGACGGAAGGGACCTCATTTAATCTGCCCGTAGAAAAAACGGTGGCGGCCTTCCTGTATGCCCTGATTGAAGT
>SWDN01000003.1:120472-137568 GCA_005116775.1 Nitrospira sp. | reverse complement strand
CTACGGTCAAGTCCCGCAAGAGTGGCTCAGATAGACCAAGGGTATGAAAACTCGTGTGAACAGAAGTATGCAATGCACTATCCTTTCAGTGGGATCGCATGAAGACAGGATCAGAGAACCGAGAGGAGAGAAACCAGGAAGGCATCAACTCCGACAGGACCTAGTCGCGATGCGATCGCGAAGTCCGTTATGGTGTATACGCCGTGCCGCCGGACTACTTCGACCACGATGTGGAAATCATCGTACAGCAAGCCCATTCTGGCGTCAACTCACATACGAAAGAAGCGCGAGGCGCTGGCGATGGGATACTGTAATTTCTTCGCCACTGTATTCGACTGTCATCATGTCGAGATACACAAGCGCCTCGCTATCTTTGCCGTGCTGTGCTAAGTTGCAATCATAATGAAGTCCGGTCACTACTCTATCCCTCGCGCCTTCATTCCCTCCCTCTAGCGTCTGCGCGATCGATGCTCTAGTTTCCGCTCTGCTCCATGCACAGGTTTCTTCAGGACGACCGCCAGCCCATGCACACTTGTCCCTAGTCCGAGTACCAGGATTGGTAGGCAGTGACACCCGTGCAGGCGTTGATCGAAACGCAGCGTATAGTGGCCCCCCTGGGCCGCTGCAACAAATCCTTTAAGACTCAAGAGGCCCTATGAGCCAAATAGCAAAACAACCCATAACTCCACAATCGCCAACATTTGCCATCACCCCCAAGGGTACACCGATCAAGATCAGTAGTCGTCGTGAAATCTTGACCGTCTTGCTCTTTTGTGCCATCACCTTGGGCGCCGTAATCGGGGTCCCTCTCTATGGATATCTCTACCACTATAGCTGGCTCGACTGGTCAATGTTCGGGCTACTCTATGTCGTGAGTGGACTCGGCATCACCGTCGGCTACCACCGATTGATGTCCCATCGAAGCTTTGATTGCCCGAACTGGGTCAAGGGCACACTCTTGATCGGAGGCGCCTGGGCGCTCCAGAACTCCGCCATCAAATGGACCGCCGATCATCTGCGTCATCACGCGCACTGTGACGAGGAGAAAGACCCCTACAATGCCCAGCAAGGGTTCTGGCATAGCCACTGCGGATGGCTCTTTGTCCCCGATCGGTACGCCGATCCTAAGTACGCGACGCGCGTCGCGAAGGACCCCGTTGCGATCTGGCAACACAAGTACTACCCTCTCTTGCTCCTCGTGGGACTGGCCGGCACGTTTCTGGTCGGCTTTCTCTTTAACGGCATCATGGGCGGGATCGGCTGCTTTCTCCTTGCCGGTGTAGGACGCACGTTCCTCGTACTCAATTCAACATTTTTCATCAACTCCATCTGCCATCTGTGGGGACAGCAGCCACATGGCACGACAGACTCCAGTCGGGACAGCTGGCTGGTGTCCCTCGTGACCTTCGGCGAGGGGTATCACAACTACCATCATATGTATCCGACCGATTACAGAAACGGTACGTGCTGGTATCACTTCGATCCCTCAAAGTGGCTCATCCACGGGCTCTACTCATTGGGACTGGCAACATCGTTACGGACTAGTTCGCATGTCGAAGACTCGCTCGCTCGGACGAACTGACACGTCACGAAGGGAATCGCGATGGGGAAACGCGTCCTGTATGTGGGAGGACTCCCGGACAAGGTGTCGGACTGTGAGTTACGGGAAATCTTCACTTCCTACGGTCTGGTTGCCAGAGCCTATGTGGTGCGATTCAAACATACCGGAAGATCTGCCGGATATGGATTCGTCGAAATGGGGTCTGGTGAACAGGCCTCGAATGCCGTGGTCGCCCTTGAAGGAACAAAATGGGAGGGACATCTGCTCAGGCTCTATGTCACTCCCTACACAAACCAGACCATCTAACATAGTACACGTTACAGAAAAGGAAGACGTATGAGCCGCACCAACTTGGACCCGATTATGACCTTTCCTGATGGATCGCATCTCTTGATCGGCACTGCCTGCTCAAAAGAAGGGAGCTTTTCCTGTACTCTCTACACAGCAACCATCCAAGCAGATGATCGAGGAGATTTCCGTGTCATCTCCAATCACCTCGCCGCCTCCACATGCTTACTTGCGCAAGAAGACGCCTACAGTTATGCGCAACGTCTCTATCCCAATTTAGCTGGGACCATGAAGAGACCACCCTATCTCATCTGGCCAGGCCCCGGCCCAACAGGGAATGCAGATGTGTAAGTCGACTATCCAACCCCCTCACGTCAAATAGAAGATTCGATTCTCACCAAGGCAGACATAACACCCTCCAGATCGTCAGCAGTCCAAGCGCAGGAACGTTTGGACTCTAGCTTTTCACATGGCCCTCTGTTAGGATGCTCCTGTTTCATGCGGCGGGCCTCGCAGGAAACGGCAAATAGAACGGCTCATCACCGATATTGTTGGTACCGAGAATCTGATCGGAAGCTCGACCCAAGCCGCTCCACTGTTTGCGTCTTCGGCCCGTTCCTTCCCCTCTTGTGTTCGTTCTCGATCCTCAACCATATCAATTTCAGAAGGAGGAACCCCCATGGGTTCAAAACTTTATGTCGGCGGGTTGCCCTATGCGGCAACTGAATCACAGCTCACCACCCTCTTCGCCGCGCACGGCACCGTCGAGTCTGCGCGCGTGATCACGGACAAGTTCACCGGACAATCGAGAGGCTTCGGCTTCGTCGAGATGGCCACGCAGGAAGAAGCCAAAGCCGCGATTACCGCGTTGAATGGCTCACAGATGGACGGACGTCCACTGACTGTCAATGAAGCCAAGCCACAGGAGCCTCGCACCGGTGGTGGTGGTGGTGGCGGCGGTCGTTTCGGTGGCGGCGGCGGTGGCGATCGCGGCGGACGCGGTCGTTTCTAACAAAACTCCAAGAAGCTGCAGTTGCTGAAGGGGCGCTTCACACGAAGCGCCCCTTCACAACCTACCCTGCTTCCATACTATATATCCGATCTGCCATAGCGACCGACTCTCCGTACCACTACACCCTAGCTGTCAAGGCTTCAGACCGATCGCCCGCACAGATCTCTCGACTTCGAAAATTATCTCACCCGCACAGTCAAGCAGCTAATACCTACGTAATAAAAAAACCATCTGCGTCCTCGATGTAGACCGCTTTGGAATCCACGCTCAGCAAGCATACTGTTTTAATCTGGGAGAGTTATTGGAGAAATCGTTGAATCATGGCACACTAATCACGATCACCGAGAGACTGCATATGCGCTGTTACCGACATCCACGACTCCTGAATCTGCTGCTCGCTCTCGGCCTATCCACAGCGATCTGCACACCTAGCCTCGCGGGAGATATAGCCCTGCTGAGCATCGGGCCTCGCATTGGCTTCGGTGAAAAAGTTCCCCTTATGGGGAAAGAGCAAAAATACTATTTCCATCTCTACGATGTCGCAGCGGTCATCAGGCTCCCCTGGTCCTGGCGCCTCGGTGAAAGTGCCTGGAGCCTAGAGACGAGACTGATCGCTAGCGCAGGCCTCCTGGCAGGGGCAAATGAGAGCGGTCTGATGATGACGGCCGTGCCTGGTTTAGCGCTGAGTGGGTGGGAGGGACTTGTCACCTTCGACTCCGGCCTGGGAGCAGGATTCTTCAGCAACCATAAGTTCGGAGTACAAGACTTCGGTGGTCCGGTTCAAATCGTAGCAACTTCAGGGGTTCGCCTGAATCCATTCCCGCATGCCTATACCGGCTTTCGCGTCCAACACTTCTCCGATGCCGGCCTGTACGGGCCCTCCAGTCTCGGCGTGGACATGTACATCCTAGAACTCGGATACCAGTTTTAATCAAGACGTCGCTAAGCTGACGATCTGTCCCGTGCAAACACGCAAGCACATACCACAACCCTACGGCTTCCATCCTGACATCACACACCGCTGTGCAATCAGCGGCCTGAAACTGTCGACATCTTCCGACACCTTCGTCATCACCTCAGCCGCCAAACCCTGATCCTCAAAACACTCGTAGACATCATCGAGAAAACCGCCCCGTAGTAACGGATGGCGGAGAAACGATTGACCAGTGCCGGTCGCCACTTCCAACGGATATTCGGCTACGGCGATGCGAGAACAATGAAGTCCGTCCAGCCATCCACCCACCTCTTCCGCTGACGGTCGCTCAGCACAATAGACTTCAAGGCGCCGGCGCTCCGCCAGGAGACCACGAACTGCCATTTCCTGATCGATCCGACGCCAAAGTGAGTCGAATGTACCGAGCGAAGGGAATGTCAGCACCAGTTGGCCTCCTGGATTGAGATGCTCGACAAGTCCCTGGACAGTCTCAAAACGACTCGGACGGAAAAACATGACGGAAAGATTGCCTGTGATGCGATCAAAACAGGGCAGATGCTGGGGGAGCGAGCGCATATCCAGGCATTCGAACCGCAGCCACGGTAGTTGCGTTCCTTGGATCGCCCGCGCACGTTCGACCTGACGCTCACTCAGATCGATCGCCAAAACTTGTCCAAGAGGGCCTAGCTGCTCTGCCAAATAGAAAGCCGGAATCCCATGACCGGAGGCAATGTCGAGAATGGATGATCCAGAACAAAGGTCCAGATGCTGCAGCAATGATTCAGCGAAGGGAGTGGACCAATAGTCGTGGGAAGGAAGAGGCCAACGGAGCTTCCTATCGTTCGCACGTTCGATCATGCAACGGCGCGCTCCCGCCGCACCTGACTCCGGACATCTTACCGCGAAGGCTTCGCCTGACGTTTCGCATGAAGGCCTTTGTCGCTCTTACTCATCGGCCTGCTGGACTCACCCTCAGAGAGAAGGTCCTCAATCTGGGATTCGCTGCACGTGAGGTCGCCATCGTCTGGTTTTTGCGATTGCGTACTAGCAGATTTTGCTGCAACACGAGCTTTCTTATCTTCTTTATCGTCCGGCATAAGGGCTGTACTCTATCTTGGTGAGAGTGTTCCGCCGAAAACGGCACCTACTGCTGTGGCACATTATCGAGAACGATTGATAGAATACGATCCACCCGTCGCCAGCACGCTGATCGCGCGCTGCAAATCATCCACATGCTGCTGCATCTCCGCCAGCGTACGATCGATCTTCTTGCTGGAGCAGTGTCGCAACGAATGGATGCTCGCTCCGGTCCAGAGTCGAACCGTTTTTCTTGACGGTGCATTCAGCGTCAGCACATAGACTTGCGTGGCGTTCTTCATATTATCCCCCCTCACATACTGGGCGATACAATCTAGCTTGCAGCCACTACGCCCCAGCGGCCACGGCTGCCTGACTCTGTGAAGGCTGAGGCACTGCGACCGGCGCCGTCTGCATGGACGCCTTCAGTTCATCAATTGCTTTCGCAACATCTGTTTCCGTCGAACCAAAACGATCTCCCATCACTTTTATGGCCTGCGTGATTGCTTTCTTCATCTTCGTAATTTGTTCTTCCGGTGTCATCGAGACTCTCCTTGATAAGTTGGGGGCCTGGATCGAAAAGTCCGCCGCGCATTCGCGAGTCGGTCTCCTCGAGGAACCGATCCGCATCCATCCCGCTGGTCAGGCCCAATGATCGCAGCACGTCGGACACACTCTGGCTGAGGAGCGGCGGAGACTGGAGCATCAAACGCGCAGGAAGAATGCAACACGCGCGGGATTAGGACAGTCAGCGAGGCTCAATACCGCACGGCCCTATGCTAGACGCCGTGGAGTGCCCGGTCAAGCGGTATTACGAGGGGCCGGGTGGTTCAGTGAAGCTACGGGCTCTCATTCAAATAGATACGCTAGCCCAGTGCACAATGTGTTTTAATTGTGGCGTAGGCCGTTACTCTCCGTTCACTCCGGCGGCCTGAATTCTTACCTCAACCGAGTGTTCCTGACGGTCGTCCACAAGAGAAACTGCCTTATGCTGCTGCTCGACGCCATCGACAATCACGCTCGTCTCGCCAGTCCAGGCGCTGTCTTGTAAGACACTGATATGGTAGAAAGTTTCCCGGTACCGGTAGTGCAATGTGAACCCCTTCCAATCCGCGGGGAGGCACGGGGCAACGTATAGTTTGTCTACCTCCAGCCTCAACCCGAGGAGTGATTCGACGATCAGCCGGTACATCCAACCTGCCGAGCCCGTATACCACGTCCATCCACCACGGCCGGTGTGCGGCGAGACTGCGTAGACATCTGCCGCAACCACGTAGGGTTCTACCTTGTAGGTCGTAGCCCCCTCCGGAGATCTCGCATGGTTGACCGGGTTGATCATGGTCAACAGCTCCCACGCGCGCCGTCTGTCTCCCAATGCAGCGAACGCCATCGCCGCCCAAATCGCCGCATGTGTATACTGCCCTCCATTTTCTCTCACCCCCGGGACGTACCCTTTGATATAGCCTGGATTCAAATCTGACTTGTCGAACGGCGGATCCAGCAGTTGGATCAGCGCATGGTCCCGGCGAACGAGACGCCGATCCAGCGCATTCATCGCCATGCGTGAGCGCGAGGCATCCCCCGCTCCGGAGAGCACCGACCAGCTTTGCGCAATCGAATCGATTTGGCATTCGGGATTACTTGACGACCCAAGGGGCGAGCCATCGTCAAAGTAGGCACGGCGATACCACTCTCCGTCCCAGCCATGCTGCTCGATATTCTGGCGCATGTGCGCCGCTTCGGTCTGGCAACGTTCAGCGAATGACAGGTCGCCTCGCAAGCGCGCAACCTTCGTGAATTGCATGAGCACGTCATACAGAAAAAATCCCAACCAAATGCTCTCGCCTCTGCCCTGTTTGCCGACCATATCCATCCCGTCGTTCCAGTCACCGGAGCCGATGAGTGGCAGGCCATGCTCCCCGCGTGTGAGGCCCTTCAGAATGGCTCGCACGCAGTGCTCGTACACACTGGCCCCTTTTTCGGACCGGCCCGGCAGATCGTAATACGAGTCCTCCTCCTGATTGACCGGGCGGCCCTCGACGAAGGGGATGGGTTCATCCAAGACCCCACTGTCCCCTGTGGTCAGCACATAGCGGCATGTCGCCAGCGGCAGCCAAAGGTAATCATCCGAACAGCGCGTACGCACCCCTCGGCCTGAGGGGGGATGCCACCAGTGCTGAACATCGCCTTCCTGAAACTGCCGCGCGGCAGACACCAGCAGTTGCTTGCGGACAAGCTGCGGCTCGCTGTGGATGAGCGCCATCGAATCTTGAAGTTGATCGCGAAAGCCGAAGGCGCCCCCCGATTGATAGTATCCACTTCGCGCCCACAGACGGCATGCGAGCGTTTGGTACAACAGCCAGCCGTTCGTCAGTACATTGAGCGATTGGTCTGGCGTCTCCACATACACCGCGCCAAGTGTGTGCTTCCAGTACTGCCAGACCATTTCAAGCGCGCTGCGCGCCGCAGCAGGTCCCCGAAAGCGGCGTACCAGATTTCGGGCATCTTCGGCGTCCCGCCCAACCCCCAGCCTGAAGATGATCTCACGCTCTTGCCCACCGGCCAGCTCGAATGGAACGTGGATTGCGCCGCAGGGATCAAGTCCGGCCCCCACTTTGCCAGACAGCCGCACCCGGGCCATCGCGGCCGGACTGCGAAGCGTGCCATTACGCCCAATAAACTCCGTCCGGTCGCCACTGATGGTCCGAGTCGTCTCGTCCACGTCAAAGAAGGCAGTCCTGCCGGCGAACTCCGTGTGATAGGGATTTCGCGCGAATAGGGCGCCGGTCTTGGGGTCCAGTTCGGTCACGACATGCATCACCGATTTTGGCCGTAGATCTCCCAGCACCCATTCCACGCGAGTCCCATATTGGTCGGCGACGTGCGATGCGCGACCCTCTCAACGGGATGCTCCTGATAGTTATCCGGTGGCAGCCAATGATCGTCCGGCCCGACGAACTGTTCGAAGAACGCCCAGGTTTTTCGGGCAAGTTTCCGGAGAAAGAGGGTCTGATAGGTCGTCAGCCTTGCGGCACGTCGAGTGAGGGGCCGGCTGATCCACCACGCGATAGCGGGGGAAGCAAACCAGAGACTCAGAATGGGCAGTGCCACGACGATCGCGCTCGGATCAGACTGAGTCAGACACATCGCCACGGCAGTGGCAAAAACAGGCCCGATCCACATCGTCCGACAGTAGCCGGCGAGGTCTGTGCGGCAATTGCGATCCGAGTCGCTTGTGAGACTCCATTCGAGCAATCGTGTCCGAGAAATCAACATCCGCCAGATCGTGCGCACAACCGCATCCAGGCTGAAGAACGCCTCGTAGGGAAGGCACACGACCGTGAACACCGCCTGAACGGCATGCCGGCCTGCCGAGCGCAGCACGGCATCGACATGCTGCCTCGGCAGCACATCCTCCGGCTTCCGAAACAGCTCCAGGATCGTGGAAAGAATAGGAGGAATGAGGATGACTCCAATCACCGACAAGGTCCACAGCCAGAACGGTGACAAGACCGTCCAGCCCAGCAGCAACAGCACAGTCAATGCTGACGGGACAAGGCTACGCCGAAGATTGTCGAAGAGTTTCCATCGAGACAGCCCGGAGAGCGGATTGTTCTGACGCTGCGCTCCGGGACCGGGAACGCGGGGCAGAAGCCATCCTGCAAGCTGCCAATCCCCACGGATCCAGCGGTGCCTCCGGCTCACATCGACGCTGTAGCAAAAGGGATACTCCTCGTATAGGTGCACATCGCTCAACAACCCCGCGCGCGCGTAACACCCTTCGAGAAGATCGTGGCTGAGAATCCGGTTCTCGGGAAAACGCCCGGCAAGGGCGCGCTCGAATGCATCCACTTCATAGATCCCCTTGCCGATGAACGAGCCTTCAGCGAACACATCCTGGTATACATCAGAGATGGCTCGCGTATAGGGATCGATGCCGGGATCGCTCCCGTTGAGTCGCGCATAGCGCGACCGGTTCGTGCCCGGCAGGCTCACGGCGACGCGTGGCTGCAGAATGCCGTATCCGTCGCAGACCCGCTGTGTGTGTTCGTCATACCGCGCACGGTTCAAGGGGTGCGCCATCGTGCCCACAAACTGCCACGCTGCATCGCGCGGCAATTGTGTATCTGTGTCAAGGGTGATCACGTACTGTACGGCCGACAGCACAGCCGCCTCACCGACAATGAGTGAGAAGCGATCGCGTGAGCCTCCTCTGAGCAACGCATTCAAATCCGCCAGCTTGCCACGTTTCCGCTCGTACCCCATCCAGACCCGCTCCCCGGCATTCCATCGGCGCGGGCGATGAAACAGAAAGAACGCATCGCGAGCCGCTTCTCTGTACTTTCCATTCAGCTCTTCGATCCCCTTCTGGGCCAGCCTCAAGAGAAGCTCGTCCTCTGGAAGTGTTTCCTCGTTCGCATCTCGAAAATCTGTCAACAGGCCGAAGTAGAGATGTCCGTCTCGATTGGCCAGGAACCGGACTTCGAGTGCTTCGATGAGCGCCTCGATGTTTTCACTACTGCTCAGCATGGTCGGAACCACGACAAGCGCGCTCGATTCCGCAGGGATGCCGTCGGAGAAGTCCATTCGCGGCAGCGCATGAGGCGTCACCAGCACTGTCGCAAGCCAGTTCACCAGTGCGACCGCCAGTTGACTTGTACAGAGTAGGGACAGGAGACCGACCAGTGCGAGTAACCAACCCGCCTCATCCTCGGCATAGGCTTGCGCCAGTAAGCCGCCGGTAAAAACCCCCGTCAGCAAGACGATCGTGCCGACATAGAGGAGCAACGGAAACCGGCCGCTCGTTCGCTGAAGAGCGTCGGACGTGGAGCGGCGCACCTCCGCTGCTCGTTCGAGCTGTGGAATTCCTTTGTCGATCAGGTAGAAACCCACATGGGCCTCTCGCTCGTCGCCGCCGTTCCTTCCTGCACTCTGCTGCGCCAGATGGATTGCGTGACGCGCGACTTCGCGTTCCGAGAGCCGGCTGCTCCTCGCCATCTTCTCCACCACGTGGCGGTAGCGATCACGGGTAGCAAAATCCATCTTGCCGTAGGTTGCAGCGGGATCCTCCCTCAGCGTCAGCTCGACCTCGCTCATCGCCTCAACGAACGTGCGCCAGTCCATCGCGCCCAGAAATCGGAGACTGCCGATGCTGTTGCTGATGGAGACCTGGTCGACCGCCTGCTGCTGGTTTTCCGATTGCACCGACTGCTCGATCGTCAGACCGGACTCGGAAAGCCGCTGCTCGATCCAGGTGAGCGGCAATGCCAATGCAGGACTCTGCCCCTGCAACCGGCGCGCGAACTCCGCCACAAACGCACTCGCCATCGGCGGGCTCGATCGCGCCATATCTGCGATCACCAGCACCACACTCTTCGGATCCTTCTCGGCGATGTCCATCATCTGATCCGCCCAGTAGTCGGCGCGATTGCGGTCGATTCTCTGGGCAGCAATCCGTGTCGCAGCGCGCCGGAGATTCTCGATGAGCGCCAGGCGAAGCATGATCGGGATGGCCCATAATTCCCCTAACGTGCCCCAGCAGATAGCCGAGCACCGTCATCAACGCGCACAGAAGTTCTTCGTTCATGGATCAGGGGATTGTGAGGGGAGGTGCAAACACCGAGCAAACCCGGTTTCTTTGGTTCATTTGGTTTGTCTCGTTTGTTTGGTTAAACACGATCAACTACATGAACAAAACAAACTAAATGAACCAGACAAACGAGTTAGAGCCCTTTGGCCACGACTTGCCTCCAGAAGCTCCATACATATTGACCGCCCGAGACATAGCCGAGCACCAGCGAGAGATAGAGCGTGACGATACCGGCAAGATGTAGATTGCCGAAATCGGACAAGAACGTGTCCTCAAGAATCAACAGCACGATCGCAACGACCTGTAACGCCATCTTGTACTTGCCCGTCATCTCAGCTGCCATCACCATGCCTTCGCCTGCGGCAATGGCACGAATACCTGTGACTGCAACTTCACGCGCAATGATCAATATCGCAACCAACGCGCTCACGCGATCGACATTGACCAAGAGAATCAAGGCGGAGAGGACCAACAACTTGTCAGCAATGGGATCGAGAAGCTTTCCGAGTGTGGTTACTTGGCCGTTACGGCGAGCCAGATAGCCATCCAACAAATCGGTGATCGCTGCGATGAAAAAGATGAGGGCCGCGCTGAGGGATCGGTCCGGAGTCGGCGTGGCAAACAGCACCACGAAGACCGGGATCAAGAGGATGCGTGAGAGCGTAATGAAGTTCGGCAGGTTGAGTGATTCCTGCCCGACCGATCTCCATGCCGCCAATACGCGATTCATCGATAACCTATCTGGTTGATCTGGTTTAGTTTATTTATCTGGTCGATTTGGTTCCCATGACGAGGTCTATCCAACTATAGACCAGACAAACAAGACAGACCAGATAAAAAATACAACGGTCTCGTTATATCGCGTTCTGCTATACGATTCCGTGTTTTAAGAGATCATGCAAATGCACAACTCCAACAATATGCTTGGCGTTGTCTGCAACAACGAGCGTGGTAATGGAGTAGCGCTCCATCATTTCGACTGCCTTGGCCGCCATCTCATCTGGTCCGATCAACTTAGGACGGCGCGAGGCCAAGGATCCGGCAGTGATCTTGGAAAAATCCCCACCCTGTTGAAGAAACCGCCGTAGGTCTCCGTCTGTAATCACTCCCACCAATGCGCCAGCTCGATCGACAACCGTGGTCATACCAAGCTTCTTGGCCGACATCTCGAGAATGGCCACCGAACCTAAGACCGTCTCCCTTACTTGTGGAAGGTTCTGCCCCCGGTGCATAAGATCCTTCACTTTCACCAACAACCGGCGTCCGAGTGTCCCTCCTGGGTGGAACTGCGCGAAATCCTGCTCCTTGAACCCGCGCTTCTCGAGCAACGCGACGGCCAAAGCATCGCCCATAGCGAGCGTCGTGGTCGTGCTCGCGGTCGGCGCAAGTCCCATCGGACAAGCCTCTTCCGCCACCGACACGTCCAATACGACGGCGCTATTTTTAGCCAGCGTCGAATCTTTTCGTCCAACGATGGCCACAACAGGAATGCCCATACGCTCCATGAAGGGCAACAACTGCAAAATTTCCTGCGTCTCTCCGCTGTTTGAAATGGCAATGAAGAGATCGCGGCGCGCCAACATGCCGAGGTCGCCGTGAAGCCCTTCGGCTGGATGGAGAAAAAACGACGGCGTTCCTGTGCTCGCCATCGTCGCAGCAATCTTCTGCCCGATCAAACCCGACTTGCCCATGCCCGAGACCACGACTTTACCCTTACATTCGTAGAGCAGGTCCACGGCCTCGGAGAATGCGCCATCGAGCCGTTGAATAAGCGCCTGGACGGCACGAGCTTCGATATCCAGCACGCGCCGACCGACATCAAGGCTGGTTCGTCCCTTTGATGACGCCACCTGCGCACCGCCCTGCCTGGTTACTTTCGAGGTTGTGACGCGTCGCATATCCGCATAACCCGTTCAAGCAAAACTTTCAGTTGATGGAGCGGCACCATATTAGGTCCGTCCGACAAGGCCTCGTCTGGATTGGGATGGACCTCCATAAAAAACCCGTCGACTCCGACACCGGCTGCCGCGCAAGCCAACGGCTCAACGAATTCACGCTGGCCGCTAGACTTGGTCCCCCCGCCACCCGGCAGCTGCACACTATGGGTCGCGTCGAAGACAACCGGATAGCCGAAACTTCTGAGAACCGGGAAAGACCGCATATCGACGACGAGATTGTTGTAGCCGAAGGACGATCCCCGTTCAGTCAGGACGATCCGCTTGTTCCCGGACTCCTCCACTTTTTTCACCGCGTTGCCCATTTCTTGAGGCGAGAGGAACTGTCCCTTTTTCACATTCACGACTTTGCCGGTCTTGGCTGCGGCAATGATCAAATCGGTCTGCCGGCAGAGAAACGCAGGAATCTGAAGCACATCCACCACCTTCCCTGCCTCGGTCGCCTGTTCTTCGGTATGGACGTCCGTTAAAACCGGGAGACCAAGCTGATCCTTGACCTTCTGCAAAACTGCCAAGCCCTTTTCTAGACCAGGCCCGCGATAGGAGTTGATAGAAGTCCTATTCGCCTTATCGAAGGACGATTTGAAGATATAGGGCATGCCCAGAGCCTTGGTGATCTCAGCAATGCGCGCCGCCGTCTCCAGCACGAGCTGTTCACTTTCAATGACACAAGGCCCGGCAATTAAAAACTGCCGATGACCCGCGCCGACTTTGAAGTTTCCGATCTCGACTTCCTGCGCCATAGTCTTTAGTGCCCGCATTTCCGTTTAAGACTCGCCCCTACAAATCCGCTGAACAATGGATGTGGACGATGCGGACGTGAATTGTATTCCGGATGGAACTGCGTTGCCAGGAACCAGGGATGGTTCTTCAATTCGATGATCTCGACCAGCCGGCCATCCGGCGAGAGCCCGCTCAAGACAAATCCCTTGGCGAGCAATCGTTCGCGGTAGGCGTTGTTGAATTCATACCGATGCCGGTGACGCTCACGAACTTCGCTCACCCCGTACATCTTTTGAGCCAGAGTTCCCTCTCCTAACACACAGAGATAGGATCCCAAACGCATCGTCCCCCCCTTGTCGCTGACAGACTGTTGATCCGACATCAAATGAATGACGGGATGGGAGGAAGCTTCGTCGAACTCCGCGCTATTGGCGCCGGCCAATCCAGCCACATTTCTTGCAAACTCGATCGTGGCGCACTGCATGCCCAGGCACAAACCAAGGAATGGAATCTGATGCTCCCTGGCGTAGCGAATTGCGGCGATTTTCCCTTCAATTCCACGCGTACCGAATCCGCCTGGCACCAAAATGCCATCGACTTCGCGCAGGATACGCTCGGTTCCTTGCCGTTCAATTTCCTCCGATTCGATCCACTGGACATTCACTCGCGTTTCATGATCGATGCCGCCATGGACAAGCGATTCCGAGAGACTCTTGTAACACTCCTTCAATCCCGCGTATTTGCCGACCAGTGCGACTGAGACTTCATGCTTGGGATACTTGATCTTCTGGACCATCGCATCCCATTCACGCAGGTTCGGCGGACCGGTCTTCAGTTGGAGCTGGCGCACGATCAACTCGTCCAGTCCTTCCTTCCGAAACACGATCGGCACTTCATAAATTGTCTCGACATCCTTAGCCGTGATGACCGCATCTTTCTCGACGTTACAGAACATGGCGATCTTGCCCTTAAGCTCCGGTGGCAAATACCGGTCCGTCCGGCACAGAAGGATATGCGGCTGAATACCAATCTCTCGAAGCTTATTAACGGAGTGTTGCGTCGGTTTGGTTTTGAGCTCACCAGCCGTCCCGATGACATACAGCACATTCTCACGGCCGACGTCGTATGGCATCTGGCGAATCGCTTCGAGGAAGGGCAAGCTCTCGATGTCGCCGACTGTACCGCCGATCTCCACAATCGTGACATCCATCCCCTGAGAGATGCGCATGATGCATTGTTTGATCTCATCGGTCACATGAGGCACCACTTGCACCGTCCCACCCAGGTAGTCACCTCGGCGCTCTTTGGTGATGACCGAATGGTAGATCCTGCCGGTCGTGTAGTTGTTTTCTTTGGTGAGGGTCAGGGACGTATACCGTTCATAGTGGCCGAGATCCAAATCTGTTTCCGCGCCGTCGTCCGTCACATAGACTTCCCCATGTTGATAGGGATTCATGGTGCCGGGATCGACGTTGATGTAGGGATCGAGCTTGAGGAAGGTGATCTTCAACCCTCGACTTTCGAGCAGATTGCCGATCGAGGCCGAGGCGAGCCCTTTTCCCAGGGAAGACACCACTCCGCCTGTGACAAAAATGAATTTACTCATCGTAGCCCCCATCTTATCGGATCGGATAATTCTGACACGCATGCCACCCTTACCTGGAAGCAACCGCCTTCAGCGCGCTCGTCTTCTGCCCGATGACGTCACACTGTTGGAGTGTCTCCGCCGCTGACTCGACGTCTTCCGGCGTATCCACACGCAACGAAGCATGTTTGGTTTCCCAGACCCTGATCGGAATGCCATGCGCCAGCGCTCGCAACTGTTCGAGTTTTTCCGCATCCTCCAACCGTCCGGTAGGAAGAGACGCCAGCTTCAAGAGGGTATCGCGCCGATACATGTACAGACCGAGATGAATGTAATGCAACCCTTCGACCGCTCGCCGACCTGCATCGTCTCGCACCAATGGAATCGGCGCGCGCGAGAAATAGAGGGCGTTGCCGAGCTGATCCGTGACCACCTTCACCACCGAGGGATTGTGCACATCTTCCGTCGAATCGATTGCGCGCTTCAATGTGCCCATCCCCACGCCGCTCTCGACACATGGCTCAATGAGATCCGTCAATAAATCTGGCTGCAACGGGATCTCATCGCCTTGCAGATTCACATAATAGTCCCTCTCGAACATGCGAGCCACTCCGGCGACTCGATCGGTGCCTGTCCGATAGTCTCCGGCGACCATCGCAACATGCCCGCCGAATGCTTCCACGGCTCGCTTGATCCGCTCGTCATCAGTAGCAACCAGGACCTCTGTCACCGCTCGACAGGCCGCAACATGTTCATACACATGTTGAATCATGGGCTTCCGACCGAGCATCACCAGTGGTTTCCCCGGAAACCGTGACGACCCGTACCGGGCTGGAATCACCACCATCACGGATGGTGTGGCCTTAGTCATGGCCGAGTGCCTCCGAGAGCTGCTGCGCCGAGAGGGTTGCGGTGCCGACCATACCGACCACGACACCCGCAGCATAGTTGGCCAAGGTCGCGGCATCTCTCGTCGATGCGCCGGTCGACAGCGCAAGCGCCAAGGTCCCTATCACTGTATCGCCCGCACCGGTGACATCGAACACTTGGCGGGCTTGAGTGGGAATGTGCCAGGAGACGCCTTCTCCCTCGTATAAACTCATCCCCTTTTCGCCGCGCGTAATAAGGACCGCTCGGCATCCCAATCGCTGCCGTATGATCGCCCCGGCCTCATTGTTGGCCTGATCGTCATCGCCGTGCACTCCGGCGGCTTGTGTCGCCTCTAGATGATTCGGCGTAATGACCGTCGCCCCCTTGTAGTAGCTGAAGTGTTCGACTTTTGGATCGACGACCAAAGGGATGCCGCGAAGTCCGGCAAGCCGTGTCAGTTCCGACATCAGTGTCGCGCTCACCACCCCCTTGGCATAGTCCGATACCACGAGACAGGAGATCTCTCGTAATCGCGATTCCACGTAGCGGAGAATCCGTCGTTGCATCGTCGGCTTGAGCTCCGCGCGACGCTCCACGTCGTACCGCACGATCTGCTGATTATGGGCAATGACGCGGGACTTTCTGGTGGTCGGGCGGTCCTGATCGATCACGACTCCTCCACGGCCAGAACGTGTCGATCCCAATTCTTTGAGAAGCATCCGGCCGCTCTCATCTGAACCGATGACGCCGCAGAGGTCCGCTTTCCCCCCCAGAGCCAAGATGTTATTAAAGACGTTCGCGGCGCCGCCGAGCCTCAAGGATTCGGAATCGACATGAACCACCGGCACCGGCGCTTCCGGTGAGATGCGGCTCACACGGCCCCAGATATAATGGTCGAGGATCAGATCGCCGATCACGAGTACGGAGGCTTGCGGAAACCGAGCGATATACTGCCGTAGCGCGTGAGGCGACGCTGCGCCGCCCTGGCCCTGCGCTCCGGAGCCACCCGCAGCGTGGCGCGTGCCTTTCCCTTTTCCTATTGAATCGCTTTTCCGAATCGTTCCCATCTGACCCACTCCGTCATTTGGCCCTGCCCGTTCCACGACCAGTAAATACGGAACGCCCTCCCACGAATCTTCTCCTCACGCACGAATCCCCAAAACCGGCTGTCCAGACTTTGATCGCGATTGTCGCCCATCACAAAATAGGAACCATCTGGAACGGTCACCGGCCCGAAGTTATCGCGCGGATTGATCGTGCCGTCGATGACGCCCGGATCGATCCGTTGGGTGAACGATTTATCGTCCAGCGGAACCCCGTTCACCAACACAGCTTTATTGCGAAGTTGGATGGTATCGCCCGGAGTCCCCACCACCCGTTTGATGAAATCCTTTTCCTCGTCTTCGGGAAACCGGAACACGATGATGTCTCCCCGCTGCGGCTTGCCGAATTCGATCAGGGCCTGCGACGCATAGCAATTGATGGGGGGGAAACTCGCTGA
>SWDN01000003.1:116201-120372 GCA_005116775.1 Nitrospira sp. | reverse complement strand
CTCATACATCTGCCGTGGAATGAGTTCCTTCATTTTCTCGGCGAGCTGACGCCCACGCTGAATGGAACGATCTTTATGGGTGATAAACGACAAGGCATCGACCGCTTCGCCGTTCAAGAGGATATCGAGCCGCACCAGATCGGACTCGCGATAGCCGAGCAGTTCATAATCGAGCGAGGCATAGCCCTGCGTACGCGACTTGAGCTTATCGTAAAAATCGAGGATCACTTCATTCAACGGTAGTTCATAACTGATCGTCACCCTGGTCGGATCGAGAAAGTGCATGCCCTGTTGGATACCGCGACGTTCCTGACAGAGCTGGAGGATGGCCCCCATATACCGTTCGGGGGTAATGATCGACGCCAGAATAAACGGCTCTTCAAATGAATCGATACTGCTGGGGGGCGGGAGCTGCGTCGGGTTATTGACCTCCAACACCTCGCCCTTGGTCGTGAGTACGCGATAGACGACGGTCGGCGCGGTGGTGAGGAGCGTCAGGTTATATTCGCGCTCGAGCCGCTCCTGAATGATTTCCATGTGCAGCAAGCCCAAGAAGCCGCATCGAAACCCGAACCCGAGCGCCAGCGAGGTCTCCGGCTCATAGACGAACGAGGAATCGTTCAATCGAAGCTTCACCAACGCATCGCGCAAATCTTCATACCGGCCCGTATCGGTAGGATAGAGCCCGCAGAACACCAGCGGCTTCACTTCTTTATAGCCAGGGAAGGGCGCACTCGTGGGCGTGACCGCATCCGTAAGTGTATCGCCGATTTTGACGTCCGCGACTTCTCGCATATTCGCGCAGAGGTAGCCGACCTCACCGGTCAACAGTTCGGTCTTTTTGGTCCTCTTCGGCGTGAAATGGCCGACCTCCATCACTTCGAACACCCGGTCGTTCGACATGACTTTGATCTTCATCCCAGGCCGCAGGGCTCCGTCCACGACTCTCGTCAACACGATCACTCCTTGATAATTGTCGAACCAGGAATCGAAGATCAGCGACTTGAGCGGCGCCTGGGGATCGCCTGACGGTGGAGGAATCTTGGCAATGATCGCCTCCAATACCTCCGGCACGCCCTTTCCATCTTTTGCGCTGATCGGCAACGCGTCGCTGGCATCAAGCTGCAAGATGTCCGAAATAGAGTTCTTCGTCCCCTCGACATCCGCGCTCGCTCGTTGCTCTTCCCCACCGCCGAAGCCGATCCGCCCTATTGCTACCGTTGCCCGCTCAATCTGGCCTACCCTTCTTGCCAGATGGCCTGCCTCGACCCGATTGAACGGATTCTCAAAGAACGGCACCGTGAACTGGCCGGCTTCATCATCGAGCCGCTTGTGCAAGCCGCGGCAGGCATGTTGACCTCCCCTCCCGGCTATCTGAAGCGGGTTCGTGAGCTCTGCACCAAATACGATGTCTTGCTGATTGCCGATGAAGTCGCCACCGGGTTCGGGCGCACCGGCAAGATGTTCGCCTGCCAGCATGAGGGGGTCACGCCGGACTTGATGACCATCAGCAAAGGGTTAACGGGCGGCTACATGCCCCTGGCTGCGACGCTCACCACAGACGACATCTACGAGGCTTTTCTCGGCACCTACGCAGACTTCAAAACCTTCTTCCACGGCCACAGCTATACAGGCAATCCGCTCGGCTGCGCCGTCGCGCTGGCTAACATCGAGGTGTTTCAGAAAGAAAAGACGCTCGCCAGACTTCAACTCAAGATCAAGACAATGGCGCGACTGCTTCAGCCCCTCAAACAACTTCCCCATGTGGGAGAGATCAGGCAGCAGGGATTCATCGTAGCGATCGAGTTGGTGGAGAACAAAAACACGAAGAAGCCCTATCCACTCAAAGAACGGGTCGGACATCGAGTGGCGATGGAGGCGCGCCGCAAAGGACTCTTGCTGCGCCCGATCGGCAACGTGATGGTCCTGATGCCGCCCCTCAGCACATCGCTTTCTGAACTCAGACGTATGGTCGAAATTCTAAGGGAAGCCATCACAACCGTTACCCTACTCCCTGCGTCCGACTAACATTCAAGTTCATCCGACCGACGGTAGGAAAAGAGAGGGGTTGGCCTAGCGATTCCCTGTGCTCGCGCAACGCGCGGTCGCGGACTCTCCTCGTTGGACGCGCGCACCTTGGGAAACCGCCAGGCCGCCCCTCCCAACGCAAAGAAGAGGGAAAAATCATATGGCTCGATTCAGCTACCCACTTGAAGATGGACCAAACTGACCAATAAAGTAGAATGTCACGGTTTCTCTTTCCTTACCGCTAGGAATTTACCGCTGGATTAGAGGGGGCAGCCCGCTCTAGGAGCATCGGACATCAAGAGATCCAATTCCGTGAGGGTTCGTTCCATGGCATGTCCGACTGAATCGGATCGCGATACCCCGAACGCGGTTCCGAAAATCTGTCCTTCCCGAACGTCTCGGATTTGGACGGTCATATGACGTACCGAACGTCCTCCTTCTTCCACAAGGCTGGAGAATGCGTTCAGGACGACCGAAGGAGAAAGGAGCGTACCTAGGCGTACTTGAAACTGGCTATCGACCGCGCCTGAATATTGCACGCGCTGTTCATCCAACAGATGCGGATGAAGCCCTTCAAACACAACACAGAGGCGACGTTGAAGCATCAGGCGGGCAAGCTGCTCGCGGATTAATACTTCTTCCTGTGGGGAGACGGTCGCTGACTCGACACGAATCTGAACGATGATGGGAGATGGCCATTCATCCGAAGCAATCGGGCGTCTGACCGTGCGGGCAGCCTGCTGGATCTGCCTCGCACTGACCACCATAGTCTGCTCGATGATCGATCCATCACCATACCGAAGGCGCACCGAAACCGATTGGCCCTGCTCAGAGGTGATCGGATTATCCATGACGACCAACCGAGACAAAAGATGGGGCAACCGAACATCAGTCCTCCCGTCACTCGAGAGAACGTAATTGACAGGCTGTCCCGGATACTCAGGCCACACAAGCTGGATCATCCCGTCCTGCATAGGTTCCCAAGCAGTCTGCGTGCTCACGTTCGAAGCCGTTGTCACAGGTAGGGGCGTGGCCCCGTCAAGCGGCTCGAACATTGCCAGTCGCGCACAACCGAATCGAAGGATGTTGCCGGTCTGATTCCTGTTGAACAGATGCACGAGGCCGATCGGACATTGGAAAATCCCTGGAATCAGTGACAAGGGAGAAAAGACGTATCGGCGTCCCCGCCATTCCTGCACCTCATGATATTCTTTTGTACGTTCCACCCGAGTTTCGCTGACCACGGTCCATCCCAGCCCATCATCATGGGGTATCAACATCATGCGAGGATTTCCAACCGCATGGATCTCGACTGCCTTTTCAGACCGAACAGGCGGGCCGACCCGTTCTTCATGCATGATCGACATGCAGCCGGTCGTCGCCAGCGACAACGTGACGGCCCAGAGGGTCGACTGCCCCATCGAGCGGAAATCATAGCTCATGGTCGCCCTCCATGTTTCAACGCGGGATTGACCAGTACTGGTTTGCCGTTGCCCCGTTGAAAGAGGTGTTGAAGCATGAGATCCAACTCTCGCATTCCCATGTCGACAACAAACGGCCACTGGCTTTCATGGCCTCCGGTCGTCAGCATGGCGAGAATTTCTCCGGTCTCTACACTGGCCATATGCATGGTGAGGACGCGCGTCTGGGGGAAGGGCTTCTGAACTGCCAGATGCAACAAGACTGTGGCTCCCATCGCATGGGCAGAATCCACTGAAGGCAGCTCGTTGAACGCCGGACGGTGAAAGCGAACCTGATCGGCTCGCCATTGTTCAAACTCATTTCCTCGCAAGACGACAGGGAGCGCCAGCCGATTCAGCGTCAACACCGCCTGACGAATGAGCTGCGCATGAGCATCGACAGACAAAGACTCGTGCTCATGTTCGATCCGGACGACGATATCCCTCGGCCAATGATCTGCAGGAACGCTGATCACCCGATCGTCGCTCAGCGACGCGAGCAGATCCACAGGAGACACGGACAGGCGTTTATGCAGCACGATCCGGTCCTGTTGTACGAGATGCAATTCCACCACCCCGATTTGTGGAATGACCGGAGGATGCGTCGTCCGACGAATCATCTCGGCCAGCCAGCGCAGTCTGACCGCTGTGCCAGTCGGCTTTGTGTTGCTGCTCAGTGCCAC
>SWDN01000003.1:97791-116101 GCA_005116775.1 Nitrospira sp. | reverse complement strand
GTACACCAAGCACGTCGTTGAACGGATGTAGATCAAAGGGGTGGTTGTGCATTCGGAGAACTGGGAGGAGAAAAACACCCTGCCTATCCCGGTTCAGTTCCTGATGGAATCAGCTGCGTCGTAGCAAGAAAATGACTCAGCGTGCAGTATCGATTGATCAGCCTCTGGCCAATCAACAAGCGGAACGGCACCTCAAGCGAGTTCGAGAAGATAGGCCTTGGAACGATCCTCACCCATCCGACCAAACCCAATACCGCTTTGTAAAGGAAGGGGGAACCCGGTACTTCTAGGC
Source organism: Nitrospira sp. (assembly GCA_005116775.1). GTDB lineage: Bacteria > Nitrospirota > Nitrospiria > Nitrospirales > Nitrospiraceae > Palsa-1315. The sequence continues at coordinate 115,809 of SWDN01000003.1, read as the reverse complement.
CATCTATCCGGATCTTGTGGTGGCCCAGGCGTGCATCGGCTGTCATAATTCCCATCCGGACAGCCCCAAGCGGGACTGCAAGATCAATGATGTGATGGGAGGGCTGGTGATCAGTATTCCAGTGAAATAGCGACGTGAGCGAGATGCCCTTCTAAGGCTGAAGGTGAGGATTATTCAAAAGACTGAAATCTTCCGGCTCCGACTTCAGCCCTCCCAGCGTCTGCCTAATCCGTTGCATACAGCAGTCTACGGTTTCTTGACGCATCGAAACCCAGGGAGGTATAAGCTCCTGAACGACGGGGGATCCCAGTACCGATCCGCGGATCGCAAGTTTCTCTCACTGCTGTTCCAGGCTCCACCGCGTATTACTTTGAACCCGCCTCTCGGCAGTCCTTCGGGATTCTGCGGTGGACTGCTCTTATAATAGTCACTGTCATACCAGTCGCTGACCCACTCCCAAACATTTCCGGCCATATCATAGACCCCATAGGGACTCTTGCCCTGTTCAAACGACCCTACCGGCGACAATGCCCCAAAGTCGCTCGAGCCATTTTTCCCAAAGTTCGCATGGAGCGACGTCGGAGGATCGTTGCCCCATGGATACAGACGGCCATCTGCTCCTCGCGCCGCTTTCTCCCATTCCGCCTCTGTCGGCAGACGCTTGCCCACCGATTTACAATAGGCCGATGCGTCCGCCCAATCCACTCCCATGACCGGACGCTTTTGGTATGCCGATTGGTTTATCTTGTTCCAGTCCGGAGGCAAATGGCCTCCTCCCGACCGCAGAAAATCCCCATACTCCCCCACCGTTACTTCATAAACATCGATGGAAAAACTATCCACAGAGACCTTGTGCGCCGGTCGTTCATCCGCATCACCATCCTGACTCCCCATCGTAAACTCCCCCGCCGGTATCGACACCATCGACCCCAACGGCGGTTTGGTCACCATAGGTTTCTCTTGACTCAGCGTCTGCCCAGTGGCTAATTCCTTCACCCTCTTCTCTTCAGGTGGCGCAGCCATCGCTGGATACGCCGCAAACCAAATCAATGCGACCAGTACGACTATCCTTCTCATGAACCGCCTCCGATTTCTACAGAAGAAACCATGACATCTCTCTCCTTCGCCTAGCCTAATGGGCGGGAACTATACGGCCTCACGCCTCAGAAAAACAACCGGGTAAGATTTCAGAATGACCTCGACCACCCGCATACCATGCGACCCTCCCCCATACGATGCGGGAGGGTCGCGGAATATGACGAGTGGTAATAAAAATACAAGCGAAGAAGCCAAAAGCAGCGACGCTTAGCTCTTTGCGCACCGGAACCCGTTAAGACCCTGGTCCGTCGGCGAAATGAGACTCCGATTAGCCGAGCGTAACGCCCGAGGATTGCTGTTCCAGGCGCCACCACGGACTGCCCTAGTCCCGCCCGTCGATGGTCCTGTCGGATTCTTCGCCGGGCTGACCTTATAATAGTTGTAGTCGTACAAATCACTGACCCACTCCCAGACATTCCCAGCCATATCATAGAGACCATAGGGACTCTTGCCCGCTTCGAAGGAGCCTACGGGGGCCAATACCGCGTGATTGTTCCACTCTGATTTCGCAAAATTCGCATGGAGCGGTGTCGGAGCATCGTTACCCCACGGATAGATGCGGCCATCCGTACCTCGCGCCGCCTTCTCCCACTCCGCCTCTGTCGGCAGGCGCTTGCCGACCCATTTGCAGTAGAAAGACGCTTCCGTCGAATCCACATTGGCAATCGGACGGTTCTGATTCGCCGACTGATTCATCGTCTTCCAATCAGAAGGAAAGTCGATCCCTTTCGCTTGCAAAAATGCCGCATACTGCCCCACCGTCACTTCATAGACATCCATGGAAAACGCATCGACGTAGACTTTGTGTTCCGGTTTTTCGTCTGAATCTCCCGCCGCGCTTCCCATCATAAACTCTCCCGCCGGCACCATCACCATCGCCCCTTCCGGCGGTCTCGCCGCCGCTGGTGTCTCCTGGCTCTGTTTCTGCGCCGTGGATGATTCTTTAGCCCCCTTCTCAAGGGGTGGAGCCGCCATCGCTGGGGAAACCACAAGCCCAAGCAATGCGAACAGGACCAGCTTCCATCTCATGAACCGCCTCCGTATTTTTAATAAAGGAACCATGATCGCCTGCCCTTACTTCGCCCAATGGGCAGAAACTATAAAGCTTCTCGCCTCAGGAAGGCAACCGTGTAGAGTCACGTCCCTCGTAGCCCTTATGATTCAAGATGGTTCATCGAGAGATTGCGCAGACGCCTGACGAAGATGGCGTGGAGACAGCGAGGCAGGATGATTCGCCACGACAGTTGTAATCTTGGTAGTGGGCTCGGCTACATGTGAAATGCCGCACGCGTTCAACGAGCGTTGAGAATAGAATCCAAGTTATTCTCCAGATCGTTCACCACCACCCACTCGGTGGCGCCGGCCTTGCGCACCTTCGCCTCCCAGTGGGTCAGGCGATCAAGGTAGAGCCGGGGGTCGGCGTTGTCCGTTCCCAGCTTCGTGACATTCAACGCCACGACACGAATCCCATCGAGCGTGATCGGGAAATCTCGTATCGTTCCTTTACCCAACTCTTCCTGCATATCTGAGAACACCACGATAGTCTTGATGCCGGCCTTGGTTTCATTGAGATATTCAGCGCCCTGGATCAGCCCTCCGGTGATGTCGGTATAGGCGCTGCCTTTGACCCCTTCGGCAAATGTCTCGATGCGGCTTTTGAACGTCCGCTTCTGCGAGGTGGCCTGCGAAGGCCGCTTGTCGAACGTGACCTTGGCGATAATGTCTTTTTCCGTGAAGCTGCGTGTTTCCACTTTGGCCACGGCCAGCGAATCACCAGGATTGAGCGTCGCCAGTAGGTAATTGATGATCTTGGAAGCCTTTTTCATCTCCCCGGCATAGGTGCCGGATGTATCCACCAGCATATACACGCCCTGGCTGTGCATCCGACTGTCACCACAGGCGCCGACGAACACCATGCCGAACGACAGAATTAAGAGGGTCAGATATTTATTCATGCCGCCCTCCTGGGCTTGGAAAATTCCTTCTCTTCCATATTGCCCATCTCCCCCGTCGAGCCTGCGTGTATCCCTATCACCCAGCGCTCGATCATCAATGGCACGACAATCGTCACGTCATACGTCAATTGGAGCACGTTGGCGAGCCGCTTGAAGAGCAGACCGGCGAATCTGAGCCCCACACCGAGACCGAGCATGCCCTGCACCAGACACACACCGATGACGGTGCGCAACGAGTGCACCACGTTTTCAAACGGGATGGCCACGAACGCCAATGCGAACGGAAGCACGAAGCCCATGATCATTTGTCCGATCATCGGAATGCTGGTCAACAGGCCATCAGACGCAACCGGAGCGGCAGAGGCGAGATCGCGCATCAACGACGCCTTGTCGGCAACCAGCATATCGCGCATCAGCGCGAGGGACGACTCGATCGCGGCCAGGATAATCAAGAACACCAGCGACGCCACCGTCAAGCGGCGGCGCATACGATCCTCCATACTGGCAATCCTGGGAAAGAGTTGCGTCACACGCAGGGATTCGAGGAGGAACAAGCCCATCGAGGCTTCCATCAGAATAATCACCAGCGCTGCGACATCCGACGTCTTCATGTTGTCGGTGATGTAATCGCTGGCACCCACCATCTCCGACATGGGCAGCGCGATCAGTTTGTAATTTATAAACGCCCCGCCCAACGCAATCACCAGGACCAGCGAGGAGATCGCCAACTGCACGAAGCCGGACACCGTCAGCGCATGTTCGGTTTTGTTGTCCTTGGCCCGTATGCCCTCGAATGTTCCCATATACCCGTCGATCTGTTTTACGTTGGTCTGGAGCGTGAGCATCTTCTTGTCCATTTCGCCTATCATTTTCTCCACAGACCGCCATGACGGTTGCATCGCTTTCAATATTTTGTGCCGTTCCTCATACGAGCGCCGGAACTCTACTATCGTCTGATCATGGATCTTCTGAATGGATTTATTGATGTCCTCCAAAAGCTTGCGTGGAATATCGCCTCCTGACTTGATCTGCGCGACTGACTTGAGCGCGCTCACCCATTCTGGAGGGGGCGGCGGAACCTCTCCGCATTTGCGATAATCATCTTCGATGCGTGTCGCCTCTTCCATCATTTTGCGCTGAACAGCAGGAAATTCCTGTAGGTCTTTGCGAATGATGTCCCCCATTCGTTCAAATTCCCGATCGATGATGGCTGCGGCGCTTTCCTGCCCATGCGCCAGCAGCACCGACTGATTCCGCACCCGTACGTTTTCCGCGGCCAGGAACAGCCACCGGGAGATAAACCGCATGGACTGAGAAACTAACGCGCATACTGAGTGAATGACCCCGTGCATTGGCTTGCGCGCCGCATACAGAAATAGCATCGCCAGTACGACCAGCACGAACACGGACAAGGCCACGTGATTGGGCCAAAACAACCATGAATTCCAGGTCGTCATTGCGGGCTCCTCCCTTTGCTGAAACCGCTGCTCTTCTTTTCGCTACGCATCATCAAGGTGGATCAGGGTTTCCTATGTGCGCACACCCTCATCTATGTTTAGACTCGCATGTGCGGATGGCTGTAAACCAAGGCCCTCTCTGCCCTGGAGAGCATTATTCATGCCGGTTTGTCGCGCATCGCTTACAAATCAGGACGAGGAAAATAGAAGACTTTTTCCCGCCCCTCCTTTGTCTTCTGATCCAGCGGCTCACGCGGAGGCTGAAGGGGATTGCGCGAAGATGTTCATGAATGGAGCAGTCTGTTTGACGTTGCAGAGAGGGGAAGGACAATCCCGCAGGTGAATCGGACGACTCACTATGCGCTCATCCGCTCACAGAAACAGTATGGCCCAGAGCTTCATCACAATCCACAGAACCGCTGCGATCGCGAGCACCAGAAGCACGACGGTCACGCCAATGATGCAGGCCACATACAGTCTGGCCTGCTGTGTTTCCCGATAGGATTGCGTCGCAGCCCGCCGCAGCAGCTCGGCATTCCTTGCGTGACTCCGAAACCAGACGGAGAAAAGATCGCCAAGGATGGGAATCGCGCCGATGGTTCCATTGATGAGGAGGTTCAGGCTCATTCGTATGATAATGATCTGCGGCACGTGAAGCCGCGCGGCCAATATCAGTATGAAAGCGCCGATGAGATTGGCCAGCACGTCACCGATTCCTGGAATCAATCCAAGCAACGGATCGAGTCCGATATAGAAGGGTGTGCCGGGGATTTTGACTGTCGTATCCAGGATCTTGGCTAACAGTTCGGCCGTCGCCACCAAGGCTTCGCGTTGAGGGTTGGGCGATGGAGATTCTGGGGGGACATGTGGGGCTGAGTCAGCCACACTGTCACCGTACCATGAGTCAGACGGCCCGAACAATTCTCTTTCAAGGTTGAAAGGATCTGGATCTTGACGACATGACATAGATAGGTCATATCACCATGACCACAACGGCCTGGCAGAACACCCTACGATGGAGGTCCCTATGCGCGCACGGCTCACTCGCTCCGATCACGCTCTTGCAAGGCGCTTGATCCTCGTCTCATTCATGCTACTCCCCTGGCCTGTTTTGGCGGAGGAGGGACCGGCACTCCCCCTTTCGAAGATCGTGCTCTATTCCAGCGGCGTGGGATATTTTCAACATGATGGGTCTCTGAACAATCGCGCACGACTCGTTCTGGACGAAGACAAATCGCCCTATCTCCAAGGCTGGGCCATCGTGGAGAATCAGACCCCACAGGACTGGCGCAACGTCACACTCTCGCTTGTTTCCGGACGTCCTATTTCTTTCACGATGGATCTGTATCAACCGCTCTATAATCCGCGTCCGGTTGTCCAACCAGAGCTCTATGCCAATCTCAGACCTCAGACGTACGGAGACGCCATGGATGAACTCAAAGCGGTGGCTTCTCCCTCACCAGCCCGCAGCGACATGAAGAAAGAACGATTGCTCGGCAAGATGGCCCAAGGTTTTGCCAGCGAGCAAGCCAATGCTCCGGCGGCAACCGCCGCTCACGAGATGGAGATGGGACGATTGGAAGAAGGCATCGTCTCCATGGCAATGGCTGAGGACAAAGGCGAGTTGTTCGAATATCGTATCGAGCAGCCCGTCAGCCTCGCCAAACATACCAGCGCACTGCTGCCCATCATCGGCCAAACGCTCCAGGGCCAGAAAGTGTCGCTCTACAATCAGACCGTCAATGCAAAACACCCGCTGAACGGGTATCGGCTGAAAAACACGTCGGCACTTCATTTGATGCAAGGACCTATCACGCTCTTCGACAGCGGAACCTATGCCGGCGACGCGCGTATCGAGGATCTTCCTCCCGGACAAGACCGGCTGATCAGCTATGCGCTTGATCTCAAGACCGAAGTGGAACCGAAACTCGACGGCGGCACACAAGAACTTGCGACGGTCTCACTGAAGAAAGGCACGATGCTCATCTCGCGCCGATTCATCGAAGACCGGACCTATCTCGTGAAGAATCGCGACGCGAAAGCTAAGACGGTATTGATCGAACAACCCTATCGTGCAGACTGGAAACTCGTCGAACCGAAAGAACCGATAGAGCGGACGCGCGATCTCTACCGATTTAGCGTCGCGGTCGATCCGGGGAAAACCGCGACGCTCCGCGTCAAGGAAACATTGCCCATCCAGGAATCGATCCTCTTAATGGAGAGCGGCATCGACCAGATCGCCTATTACCAGCAGGCGAAGGAGGTCAGCCCAAAAGTGAAAGAGGCGCTGCAGCGTGTCGTCTTATTACGCAGCAAACTGGACGATGCGCGCGCCCAACGAACTCGCCTAGACCAACGCACCGCCGAGATCACCGCGGAGCATGCTCGCATCCGCGAGAACATGCAGCGTCTCCAACAGAACTCCGATCTCTATACTCGCTATGTCAAGAAATTAGACCAGCAGGAAACTGAGTTGGAGAAACTGCGCAAGGAGATCGAAACTCTCAAGAACACCGAAGAGGAACACCGGCGAGAATTGCAGAACTTTGTGATGAATCTGGACGTGGCCTAACCTTGTCAGGCAAAGAACCTCCGGATATGTTCCGGCGGTACACAGCCGACGAGGCGATCGCCTTCCGACGAGATCATGAAGGGGACTCCAGCCTGGCCGGTTGCATGCCAGGCCCTTTCCCATTCCTGAGCCACCAGGCGGGTTTCGTCAGTGATCGCGCCAATACTCTCCGGCGTTGATCCCCTCTGGGTGATCAACGCTATGAGCACCGCCAGGTCCGAGATATCTCTGCCCTCACTCCAAAAAGCTCGATACGTCTCGCGCACAAACGCCATCCCGTGAGATCGATCGTGCTGGAGGAGCGACACCGCTTGTTCTATCGCCAGCTTCGTATTGGGCTTGCCAGGAGGCAGCGCAATGGGCAGACCTGGCGCGAGCCGCTGGACATGGTTCACTTCATGCCGCAGTTCGGCCCCCAAGGATCCCTGCCAGGGTTTCATAGGGCGCGGTAATTGTGGCGCATGCTGCACCCCTCGCCATTCACAGCGATCAAGGAGGTTCATCTCGTACAGCCGTTCGTGCATGGCGTAACAAAATGGACAGTTGAAGTCGCTATACAAAATATTTCGCTTCTCGGTCACGCGCCATCCTTTCCTTTATACTCACCACCAGGCCCAATCGTTTTTTCATATAGAGCGTAGAAACCGCTCGAACGATATCCACTCACGTGACTGGCTGTCAAGCTTCATGCGTCGGCGCGATGCTTCGCTGGAGAAATGCACGTCAGCAGAAAATCTCTGAGGTCATTCGAGGGGGAATGCTAGTGAGGCACTGTGAGCAGACGATCCAGTTTGGCCCGAAGGGTGGGAAGGGTTATGGGTTTCGTGACGACCTCATCCATGCCGGCTTGCCGGCACTTTTGTTCGTCCTCTGAAGACGCGTGTCCGGTCAGAGCGATAATCGGCAGATGCCTGGTTGCGTCCTGTTCCTGTCGCCTGATTTCTTGTGTGGCCTCATAGCCATTCATCACCGGCATCTCGCAATCCATCAGCACAGCATCGTAGGTGGCGTGGGCAATGGAATCCACCGCCTCTCGCCCATTCCTCGCCACCTCCACCTGATATCCCAGTTTCTGTAGAAATTTGCAGGCCACCACCTGATTGATCTCGTTGTCATCGACGACTAAGATCCGGAGGGGTGTTGTGCGATCCGCAGTGGCTCCAAGAGATGGCCGCACAGACTCAGCAGGAATCGCGCGCTGAATCCCCGGGAGCAGGTTTGTGAAATACGTAAAGGAACTGCCCTTCCCCGGCTCGCTCTCCACCATCATCGCTCCACCCATGAGCTCAACCAGTTGGCAACAGATCATCAACCCAAGCCCGGTTCCTCCGAAACGCCTGGCCGTCGACTCCTCTGCCTGAGCATAAGCTCCGAATAATCGTGTTTGCTGGTCCGCAGTGATGCCGATTCCCGAATCCTTGATCGTCCACTGGAGCACGATGGTATCGGAATTCTCCTGACGGCTCGGCACGGCCTTCACGGATACGTGAACCCAGCCTTTCTCGGTAAACTTGACGGCATTACCAACCAGATTGAACAGAATTTGCCGCAAGCGAACGGGATCGCCGCGCAACACAGCGGGGATGTCTGGCGCCAGTTGCACCTGAACGAGTAGCCCTTTTTTCTTCGCCGCCTCCGACGTCAGTGTCATAACGTCCGCGATGAGGGGCTGGAGTTCCACATCGGCGACTTCCAATGACATCTTTCCTGCTTCGATCTTCGAGAAGTCGAGAATGTCGTTGACGAGAACTAAGAGGGACTCTGCCGACCGGTGCATGGTCTCCAGTAACTGCCGCTGCTGATCGGTGAGAGACGTATCTTGAAGAAGTTGGGTGCAGCCTAGCACGCCATTCATCGGTGTGCGCAATTCGTGACTCATCGTGGCCAGAAAGATTGCTTTCGCGCGGGCCGACTCTTCTGCTGCCTCTTTTGCACGACGCAATTCCACATCAGCGGTAATATCGGTTCCATACACTCTCACCTGTTTCGAGGCCCCCAATGGAAAAAATGACCAGGCCAGTACACGGTCTTCGACCCGATGCTCTAACCGAACAGTGGGTTGCTGTGACTCGAGACAGTGCTTCAGCACATCCATCAAGTTCGGCGGGAATACGGCTTCCACCCGTCCCTGAACGGAGGCGCCGCGATTGAGGAGTTCCACCATAGCGGTATTGGCATAGAGCATGACGCCGTCTTCATCAAACTCAACAATAGGATTCGGCGCATCTTCTGCAAGCCTGGCTACCCGTTGAATGTTTTCTTCTGTTTCCCGCTCCACCGCGAGATCGCGGCAGACAACAATGGCCCCAACAGGCTCCGGGCCTCGACTCCTGGGCCAGAAGGTCGCGGCAATTTCAATCCCGACTCCATCGGCTCGGATCCACTGATGGGACGATATCATCGTGACTTCACCAGTCCGTAGGGTGTGTTCCAACGGACAACCGCAATAGCTTGCTTCCGCTGAAGCGAGGCATCCCACCACCTCATGAAACTGTGCGCCCACAACATCCTGATGACGGCCTACAAGCTGCTGCGCCACGGGGTTGAGAGACAAGATCCGACCATCCAGACCCGTCACAAACATCGCTTCGCCGGATGATTCAAAAATGAGAGACGTATCCTCACGAGTAGGCAACCAACAGAGGTTCCCTTGGGGAGCTGGATCAGGGGTGTGACCCAGTGAGCGGCTCACGCTGCCACCTGTCGCAGAATAGTCTCGACATCGAGTCCTTCTCGAACCGCATCCCGCACATCACGAATCGTCCTTCCACCCTCTGGCTCATGGATTAAATCCACCGGAGTCGGGGGAAGACATCGATTACCATACTGGTCTCTGCAGATATACAGAAGAGGGAGGTGGGCTTTCCCCGGTGTGATTGAGCCGACGACGGCGAGTTCGCCGGAGCTCAACCCGACCAAGCTGTAGAGCGGATAGACTCCTATCACTCGAATCAAGTAGGACACAATCTGCACAAGCCCCTCATCGGCTCGATACCGCTGGTAGAGCTGTGTCAACGCCTGATGCGAGGACATCGGAGTCAAACCTGTGTGTCCGGTAATAAGTTCATCATACTGGTCAATGATCCCAACCACACGAGCGAATGCATGATCTGTGGCCGACAGCCCGTCCCTCTCTCCGGCCTCCAAGGTCAAATCATGATGTCCCTTCACAATGGCAAGAACGGCCTGGCCAAACGATCCGCCTTGTTCGAGCAGCGCTCTCCCTTGAGTCGTATGGCTATCGTACAAAGATTTTTGAGCCGGCGCCATCGTGCTCGGACGCTTCACCATGTTCTGGGGTATGCGCGTAAGTCCAATATCGTGCAGCATCCCCCCGATTCCCAGCTGTTCCAGCTGCTCACGGTTGTAGCTCAGGGCCTGTCCAAGCATCACGGACAGGGTACATATGGTCAGACCATGTTCGTGGAGCGTCGGATCAGGATGTCTCAATACCAATGCCGCATAACAGGCGGCCTGCCGCTCGAGAACGTTGCTGATAATTTCATCGATGACCTGGGATACGACATCTTGCTGCAAGAACCCGGTCTTGCGCACCTGCTCAAACAGGCCATTCAGACGCTGTGCCCATTCGGCACGACGCTGCGTGGCTTTTGCAAGATTCTCAGCCAGCATAGCTGCAGGGGGCTGCGAAGGGGGTACGGCCACAGAAGCCTGGGGTGTCACGGCTGGAGAGTGTTCGACAAGCACCGGCTGGATCGACGTCGAGCGAGAGGGTTCATGGTCAACCACGTCCAACCCCTGCTTGGTGTCGATCGTCACCTCGGTGATTCCAGCACATCGAAGGGCTTCGATTTCTGATTGATCCTTAATCTTGAACTTATGGCGAAGAAACGGCGTCTGCAGCCACGATCGGTTTACACCAATCAGGTACATGCCAACCACGAGACGTGCAAGGGGAATGTTCCGTTCGGCCACGGATCAGATCCTCAAGAGTACTACGGGCATTCAGCCCTACTGTATCGGTATATTTTCTTCATTCTTCAGCCCAGGGTCTGGAATGTCTATTCTTCGACGGTCCTCATTGTGCTCGATTCTCACCTACTCGTCTCCAACGCTGCGAAACACGTCGGGAATCAAGTATCGCGATTAATCGACCGATAGGTATATCGATGGGGTTAAAAGGGTGATTCCTTCAAGTAGTCGGAATCGAAGCCTGACACAGAACCCTCTGGAGGTGCCCGATGATCGGCGCAATGTACTCCGCTCTCTCAGGGCTTACTGCATTTTCGACACAGATCGACGTCTCCGCGCATAACGTGGCTAACATCATGACCAATGAATTCAAGAAGTCTCGAACGGAGTTTGTCGCACTGGAAACCGGTGGCGTACTTTCGGTTATACAGAGGAATGAGTCGGCTGGTCCATTCATCCTGAACAACACAGGCTATGGCCCGGCTCAATTGGAATTGTCGAACGTCGACCTCGGAGAAGAAACCGTCAATCAAATCATCGGTCAGCGAGGGTTCGAGGCCAATCTCCAAACCATAAAAACTGCGGACGACATGCTGGGCAGCCTGCTAGATATCAAGAAATAACCGCCCCCCTCCAGTCAACCTGAAACACGCCGATAGAAAACCTAATCGCGTAGCATTCCGCTCAGGCAGTATGGTATGTCGAGCTCATGGCTGGTCCACGCGTTCTGCTCCTCACCCCTCCGCTCACTCAGTTGAATACTCCCTACCCAGCCACTGCCTATCTCACCGGATTCCTCCGTGGTCGCGGGATTGAGGCATCTCAAGCCGATATCGGAATCGACATGGTGCTCAGACTCTTTAGCCGGCCTGGGCTCAAAGCCGTATTTGAACAGATACGAACGCACGACGAGGAACTGCCCGGTGAAGCCAGACAGATGCTGGCAGTCGAACCGGCTTATCTGCATGCCATCGAGCCGGTTATCGAATTTCTCCAAGGACGCAATCCCTCCTTAGCGTTGCTTCTCGCTCGTCCAGGATTTCTTCCCCAAGGTCCTCGGTTTGCCGGCCATAGAGGACACTCGACCTCATTCCGTGCCTTGTCAGAACAGGATTGCGCGAAACGGTTCGCCACCTTATACCTTGAAGACTTGGCCGACCTGATCCAGGCAATCGTGTCTCCCCATTTTTCCTTGAGCCGCTATGCCGAACATATCGCACGAGCAGCCTCGTCGTTTGAGACGATCATCGACGCGGTAGCCGCCCCTCAGACACTGACGGATCGCTTCATGCTCGAATCCCTATGGGAGCATCTTGAGCGCATCAATCCCTCGCTCGTGTGCCTGACGGTTCCCTTTCCCGGCAACCTCTATGGCGCGTTTCGTATAGCCCACTCGATCAAGAACCAACGACCCGACATCGCCGTTGCCCTTGGCGGCGGGTATGCCAACACGGAGCTTCGCCGTCTGTCGGACCCTCGCGTATTCGACTACGTCGATTACATCACCCTCGACGATGGGGAGCGGCCACTGCTCTCGTTGATTGAACATCTATCAGGCACCAGACCGTGCACGCGACTCTGCAGGACCTTCTATCGGGACAAGGACCGAGTGGCCTTTGCAAATGATACGTCCGATCGGGAGTTCAGCATGGATGAGGTCGGTTGTCCGACCTATAGCGGCCTCACCTTGAATCGTTATCTCACGATCTTGGACAGCACGAATCCAATGCATCGTCTCTGGTCGGAAGGTTATTGGAATAAACTCACGGTCGCCCACGGCTGTTATTGGAAGCAGTGCACATTCTGCGATGTCGGGCTCAACTACATCAGCCGCTATGAGATGACGCCGACTGATCGGCTCATCCAGCAGATCGAGCAGCTTATCGCCGAGACAGGCTGTCGAGGATTCCACTTTGTCGACGAGGCTGCGCCTCCCGCTGCCTTAAAATCGCTCGCCTTGGCGCTACTGGAACGAGGCATCACCATTTCATGGTGGGGAAATATCCGCTTTGAAGAAGCGTTCTCGCCGGACCTCTGCCGCCTCCTGGCCGCCTCCGGCTGCATCGCCGTGACGGCAGGACTCGAAGCAGCCTCGGATCGTCTGCTGGAGAAGATGAAGAAAGGAATTACCGTCGATCAAACCACGCTCGTAGCGGCGGCCTTCAAAGACGCAGGCATTCTCATTCATGCCTATCTCATGTACGGCTGTCCCTCTGAGACAGTGCAAGAAACAGTGGACTCACTTGAACGGGTGCGGCAATTGTTCGCTGCAGACCTAATTCAATCCGCCTTCTGGCATCGATTCACTGCAACAGCTCATAGCCCGATTGGGCTCAAGCCAGCTACCCATGGACTGCGTATCCTCGGGCCTGAATTTGAGGGTTTCGCGGAGAATGACTTTCTACATGAGGATCAACGTGGCAAGACACCGGAGTGGCTCGGCGAAGGACTACGGCGGTCGATACTCAATTATATCGAAGGGAACGGGCTCACACTCGACGTCCGTCAGTGGTTCGACCATGCCGTGCCAAGGCCTCGAGTCTCTTTCTCGTGGGTACGTCGCCTACTCAAGGACCGAACGGTTGAAGATGACCCGCGAGCAGAACGGCGGTTCGTCTGGTTAGGTGGGCAACCAGTCTGCGAGCCTGTCGGAAGAAGGACTCGACTCATTCTACCGGGGCGTACCAGCGATCGCGCCGTCACCGTCACCAACCAACAGGCTCAGTGGCTTGACGATCTAATTCGACAATCCACACCACAACGTAAACCTTCGAGCTCTTATCCTCTACTCCGGGAAACGAAAACCGCATTTCCAGGCACCATCAAGGAATTTGAAATCTTCCTCGATTCGACCTCCTGGAAAAAAGTTCGCGCCGCTGGCCTGCTGCTCGTATAGTGAGTCCTACGTTTCTAGTTTCAGGTTTCAAGTTGCTCGTTCCCTTCGACTTGATTCCTATCATGCATGATGAGATGTTATCGCCCTCACAAAGAAGGACCTACCTATGTTTCTACTTCAGACTGCTGGGCTCTTCGTTCTCACAGCCCTTGCCGAAATCGTCGGCTGCTTTCTCCCGTACCTCTGGCTTCGGAAAGACGGATCGATCTGGCTCTTGGTTCCGGCAGCGCTCAGCCTCGCCGCCTTTGTCTGGCTCCTCACTCTCCACCCAGCCTCCAGCGGACGAGTCTACGCTGCCTATGGCGGTGTATACGTGGCAACGGCCCTCGTCTGGTTGAAGGTCGTGGACGGTGAGAAGCTCTCCGTCTTCGACTGGACTGGAGCGGGAATCGCGTTGTTCGGTATGGGTGTAATCGTCTTTGGCTGGACCCTAAAGGAGTGAAACGAATGACTTAATACCCGCCCCGATCAAGGCATATATTTCTGGAGTAGAGAAAACCGATAGCAGGATGCTGAAAACATGAAGGGCGGGAGTGCTCAACGTCACTCCCGCCCTTCATGCCTGTCAAACCGTTAGCCGCGACTTTACTTATTCGGCTGCGGAGTGTAACGCAAGTAAGGCTTTACACTCGTGAAGCCCTTGGGAAAAAGTGTCTTTGCTTCAGCATCGTTCACGGCCGGAGTGATGATGCAATCCTCCCCGTCTTTCCAATTAGCCGGCGTCGCGACCTTGAACTTTGAGGTCAATTGGAGCGAATCGATCACTCGCAGGAGTTCATCGAAATTTCTGCCACATGAAGCTGGATAGGTCAAGGTTAGCTTTATTTTTTTGTCCGGCCCGATGATGAATACCGACCGGACCGTCATGTTGTCCATCGCGTTTGGATGGATCATGTCGTACAGGGTCGCGACTTTCTTCTCAGGGTCGGCGATGATCGGGTAGTTCATGGTCGTATGCTGCGTCTCATTGATGTCGTTGATCCAACCCTTGTGGGAATCCAACGGATCGACGCTCACGGCAATGACTTTCACGCCCCGCTTCTTGAACTCCGGCGTAATCTTGGCGACCGTCCCTAATTCGGTCGTACAGACCGGCGTATAATCTTTCGGATGCGAGAAGAGAATCCCCCACCCACCGCCCAACCACTCGTGAAAGTTGACGGTGCCTTCGGTCGTCTCTGCCGTAAAATTCGGCGCCTCATCTCCCAATCGTATTGCCATGGTAGCCTCCTTTATTCAAGTCAATGAATCGATATCGCTAATCAAGATACGATACTGTTCTTCCCTGACGAAGTGCAAGGGGGGAATCCGCGACTTATTCACCGGCAGTAATATTCAATCGACTTCTCACCTTGTCGCGATCCGACGCAGTCAGATCGACTTCCGTCAGGAACACACGGTCGTCGTCAAGCTTGCCGTCTCCGGCTAATTGCCCGCGTATCTGTTCCGCCCGTTGCTGTGCCAGGAAGCGAAGGTCCGAATCGGGAACCGGTATGGCGGCAACGAGCTGTCGCCGCATGTCTTCAATTGTAAGCGGCTTCGAATCGACCGGCGCATCCTCCGCCGGCACCGCCACCGGTTGCCGGCTGCGCTGTTGATCGAAGAGATCCTTGATTGCGCGTTCTTCTTCAGCGATCGGCAGATCAACCTCTTTTAGACCCTTCTTCTGTTGCCATCTGATAAGCAGCTGCGATTTGAGCTTCTGAAGACCGAGCATATTTCGATCGCGAACAGGATCGGCAGCGCCGGTAATCTCCAGGCGCAACCCAGGCCGTTCCTCCAGCCCCTTCACCAGGGCTTCGAACTTCTTCAGCTCCTCATCGATCACCGTCGCGCTACCGGGAGGGAACTCGATGAACTGCAAATCTTCGTCGTCGCCGCCCGGCACAAGTTTTCCCATCAGCGCAAACGGAGAGGCCACAATTTTCGTGAGCAAATTGAGCAGCGTCGAGATCACCACTTTCCCGTACTTGAAGTCGGGATCCTTCAAGTCGCCGCGAATAGGTAAATCGATGTCGATGCGCCCCTTGCGGTCCTTCAAGAGCGCCACAGCCAATTTGACAGGGAGCGACGTGGCATCCGGACTATCGACCTTCTCTCCGAACGTCAGTTGATCGACCAGCACTTTATTTTCGGCTTCAAGTTGCTTCTGAGAGATCTTGTACTTCAAATCGAGCGAAAGCTTCCCTTTCGACAATCCATACCCGACATACTTGCCGCTGTAGGAGCTTTCTGCCGTCAAATCCATGCCTCCGAGGGTAATCGTAAGATCAGTAAATGCATCCTCGCTCAAGGGATTGATGGTTCCCGCGATCTTGAGCGGCGCCGCCTGACCCACTCGACCGGAAAGATCAACGTCCGCCCTGGTCAACTGCTTCGACGACAATCCCTTGATCGTGCCGGTGAGATTGGAAAGCCCACTCAGGACATGGGGTTGCACAGACTCATCCCGAAATGTCACGGCCGCTTTGGCCAATTTCACCACTCCGACCGTCACCGGAATAGGCTGGCTCTTGAGCTTCTGAGACTTCACAGCCTGCTCATCCGCTGAGATCGAAGGCGGCGACTCAGCGGCAAGCTTACCGAGATTCAATTTACCATCTGACTGCACAACGAGATGCGCCATCGGCTGCTGAAGACTGACCTCTTTGATCGAGACGGTGGTCGGATCGACAGTCACACGAACTCCGTTGAGGGACAATGCCTGCAGCGAGGCCACCTCATCGCCCTGACCGCGGTCAGCCACGCTCAATCCCTCGACGCCGAGGTTGCCTTCATACAGCATGAGTGGGCCACTCGAATGTTCGGTGGCGAGATGCATCGACCCGTCGAGATTGATCGTGCCGAACTGGACATCGATCCGCGCAAACTTCTCAAAGTAGGGTTGAAACGGCCTGATCTCAATATCCTTCAGCGCCAGGGTGACATCGGCCTGAAACGGGTTGGGCAGCACCGAGCCATTCACACGAATCGTTCCGGCCCCATTCAGTTGCATCCCCACCTCAAGCGGCAGCGCTTTTGTGATCGGAATCCGCACATCACGAGTCTTAACGGTCAAGGCCCGCACTTCGACATGGGCCGGAGTTGCCAAGGTACGATCGTCGAAATCGAGCGAATGGTCCTGCAGCGTAATCTCCTTGAGCCAGATGGCCCACGGCTTCCCGTCTTTATGTTTTGGCGAGGAACTGTCCGCAACGGGCTGAGGCTCGGCAGAATCCACAGGAGCAAACATCTGCTGATAGTTCATGGTGCCGTCAGGATTCAACCAGGCGGTGAACGCCGCGCGCTCAACGACGATGTTCCCAACCGTGACTTCGCGCGTCGCGAGATCCACGCCGACACCCTCCACGTTCAACACAGGAATGGTGATCGCCGGATCAAGGCTCCCATCTTCCCGGACCGCGAGCTTCTCGATGTGGACATTCGCCTCTGAAATTTGAAACTTGATGGGGGTCGCACTCGCATCGAGTGTGTACTTGGCATCAGCTGCAATGGAGCCATCGGTGACATCGAAACGGAATCGATCGTGGAGATATTGCCACAGCGTGGGCAGCTTCACTCCGGAGAAAGAAAACTTTCCGGAGGATTGAATCGGTTCGAGCGAGACCGTGCCGGCCCAGGACAAAG
Organism: Nitrospira sp.; assembly: GCA_005116775.1. Classification (GTDB taxonomy): domain Bacteria; phylum Nitrospirota; class Nitrospiria; order Nitrospirales; family Nitrospiraceae; genus Palsa-1315. The sequence continues at coordinate 98,271 of SWDN01000003.1, read as the reverse complement.
TTTCCCCTTTGCCCAACTCCGCCGTGAAGGCATACGAGTTGTCACCGCCCGGTTTGGTGTGGAAATTCTTGAGCACAATACGGATCGGCACGATATCCAGCGCATACGGCTTGGGCTTCGATTCATCGCGAAATTCGACAACCCCCTGCGCGATCTCGAATTCTCCGATTTCGACGGCGGGAATCTCGGCAGGAGTCTTCTCTGCTTGCGCCGACGAGTCCAGTTGTGGGCCGTCATCCGGCGGCACAAGCCCCACCAGATTCATGCGCCCGTCTTTGGAAACTTGCGCGGATACGTAGGGCACCGTGAGCCGGATGGTGTCGAACACATAGGCTCGACGAATAAGGGAACTTGCCTGCAAATTGACGAAGAACTCTTCAAACCCGAGCAAGGCAGATTGATCCGTCTCTCGAATTTCGAAGCCCGTCAACCGAAGCGAAAGCGTAAAGGGATTCAGCTCCACCTCTTTGACCAATACCG
>SWDN01000003.1:70352-97691 GCA_005116775.1 Nitrospira sp. | reverse complement strand
AAAGTGGTGCGCCCGGTTGGAATCGAACCAACGACCCTCAGCTTAGAAGGCTGATGCTCTATCCGACTGAGCTACGGGCGCAATCTTTGGCGTGCTGAGTACTAAATGCTTCACGCTGCGAAGCGAGCAGCTGGCCCTCAAAGGTTTCGGAATTCATTACGTAGCACTCCCCCGCAAGGGTTGGTCCGGTGAGAGGCCTTCACCTTCAAATAGCCTGCTCCTAAAGCATGTCTACGGAGTAGATCCTATGCGCGCTACTGTTACGTGGACACATTAGCACAACTGACGACGCACAGTGAACTAGAGAGACTGGGCCGTAGGCCCTGAACTGACGCAGGCCTGCATAGCCATTTCTGGAAGGGGCAACGCGACAATATATTCTGGGAGTAGGATCGAACGCTTACATCAATTCACGAAGACCCGTTCTTCAAACCGTCGAAAGGATGTACTCCGCTCACTCATCCACAGCATCCACCTGTGAAGACTTGCCGCTGCTGAGAGGCCATACAGCAGCGCTCGCACAGTTCGATGTTTGAATGGGTCATCCCATCAACACAGGGGATACGCCTCTGGACTAGCATTCCACAGTCAGAGCAGGCGCCGATGGAAAGCGTTTCCATCCTACGCTCTTGAGTCTGCATGGGTCGCCATCTTTGTGTTCGGACGAGCACATCGATTACAGACGGCTGACATGAACTCCTGCCCCCCGTTGAAACCCACCAGACTCCTCCACAATCGAATCGGAAACGGCTCCGCCTTGGCTCGGGACAAATCCCCTTGCATCTTGCGCAACTGTCCATTTAAGGAATCCACCGTTCGCTCCAAATCAAGAAGCCGCCTTGTTCTAAAGAATCTTTCTTCGTCCAGCATCATGTCCTCCCTCCGTTCATTACACCTTACAATGCCGAATAACACCGATGAGAATGCCTTCGATATGAAACGTATCTGACGGTCCGACAATAATTGGCTGCATGGCCGCATTTGCCGGATGCAATTCAATGTGTGAATCCTTCTTGAAGTACGTCTTGATCGTAGCATCATGATTGACCAGCGCAACGACGGTCTGCCCATTCCTAGCCGTCTCTTGCTTCCGCACCACCACAAGATCGCCGGGGAGGATTCCGTCGTCTTTCATGGATTCTCCTTTGACGCGGAGCGCGAAGGTATTTCCCCCCCGCAACATGCTGGGTGGAACGTCGATCAATTCGGACTGGGAGACTGGCTCAATCGGTGAACCAGCTGCCACAATCCCTGCCATAGGAACCTCCGGCGATCGTGCGAGTTGATCGATTGCCACTTTCACCATTCCAGGAATACGCCTCATCCCCGCTTCATAACGGGCTACCGAGACACGCGTCGTCCGCAACGCATCAGCCAGTTGCTGTTGCGTCATCCCCAACTGTTCTCGCACTCGCTTGAGATCTGCAGATTTCATGATGTAACCAATGGTTACATACAGTCGAGGTCCCTGTCAAGTCTAGTTCTGGACTCCTAATAGTGAGCCAGAAAAGCCTGTCTGGTGCTGGTCCTGTGCATAACCAACTCATAGACACCGCAGCAGGATTGCCGATACATCGTACTGACCTCATAAACGATAATGAACATCTATTGTTTGTAGCTTCTCTTAGGTTTAACGCTGATAGCCACAATATCTTGTGGTGGCCGATGAGGTTATACCAATGCCTAATTTCTAGGCAAAGACGTGTTTTAACCGAGAAATTGGCAGGAAATCACTTGAAGGCAAGACTTATAAACAATGTTATCCACAGAAGTTGGGGAGATAGCTCTGCGAAGATTTTTCTTGACCTTTGGCGTCATGCTTCTCAACGTTCATCGAGTTTTGTCTCTGCATGAACGGATAAGAACAATTGAAAACTAATGAGTCTGGGGGAGGTAGAATCCAACCACCATAGATGAACGACACGCATGAGCCGCTCGTCATCACAGTCTCGTGCCAACAGGTATTCATGGAGATTCCGTACGGGGCTTCTCATTAGTCCGTCCGATTGCCTCATCTTCCTCGATCCATGTCGTAAACAGCGTGTAGGCTACCGCGAGCACCACCGGCCCAACAAAGATCCCGATGAGGCCGAAGGCAAGCAACCCACCAACCACGCCGGCGATGACCAGCAACATCGGGAGATCCACCCCTTGTTTGATCAATACAGGCCGCAAGAAGTTATCGATGGGGAGCACGAGTATGGTCCACACCAGCAGCACAGTCCCCCATGTGGTATCACCCGTCCAATAGAGCCACGCGACAGCAGGGAGCAGCACCGGAGCCACGCCGACTTGCACGATCGCTAAGATAAACATCACTGCGGTCAACATGACGACGAACGGCACCCCAACGATCGCAAGACCGATCCCGCCGGCCAGAGCCTGCACCAGAGCCGTCACGACCACTCCCAACGCCACACTTCGAATCGCCTGTCCGGCCAATTGAACGGCATGCTCGCCCCGCTGCCCCGCGAGCCGGGAGCCGAACCGCAGGGCTATCGCGGCAGCAGACTCTCCCGTGGCATAGAGAACGGCTGCGATAATGACCATCAGCGCAATATGGGCGAGTAACAGTCCGAGACTGCCGATCTGCCCGGCCAGCCATCGCATGATCACCCCCAGATATGGCGAGAGTCGCGTGGCCAGCTCTTCCGGACTCATCGCAGCAAATTGATGCCAACTCGACGTCATCCGCGCACCGACCAGAGGGATTTTTCCCAGCCAATCTGGCGGCAGAGGCATCACGAAATGAGCAAGCGACGTTGTCCAAGCGGTAATCTCATTGAAATTCTCTGCGACGGCGACGACCGCAAACGAGAACGGCAGGACGAAGATCGCCAGTAAGAGCAGCGTCATCCCCGTCACAGCGAGCCACCGTTTACCTAGCAGCCAGCGTTGGAGCGTCAACAGAAAAGGCCAGGTCGCAACCACAATCATCGTCGCCCATACCACTGCCGCGAGAAACGGCCATAAGATCCAGACCGAAGCCGCAATCAGCGCGAACAGGAACACGACCGCAAGGGTGTCACGGGTGAGATCAAATTGCCGTTCTGCCATGGCTGCCCCCTCTGTACCCGTTCACCGCCCTGTCAATCATGCGTCTGCCTCTTCCCCATATCAGTGTTGCTCAACCAAAATACCAGATAGACTAGACAAACCAAACAAAGATCTTCTCATGCCGGCGGTCTTTTTCAGCATCCTGCTCTCACTCACACAGATCGCGGCACCAGATGCACCGCGCCGGCTTTGATCGCCGCCACAACTGCTGAATCTATTTTGAGATCAAGTTCCTCCCTGGCTCCCCTCGTAATCACGACCCGCAGAGGGAACCCGCAATCGACCGTGACCGTCACCAACACCCCTTGCGGCAGCATCTCCGTCACCAAACCTGACAAATGATTCCGCGCGCTGGTGACACCGCTCCCCGCTTGTTCAAGCAGCACATCTTCCGCCCGAATACAGACATAGACGGCCGAACCCTTCACATCTGTTCCTAAGGCCTTTAGTGTGATCCCGCTCACCGAGACGGTGGCCAACCCATTGTCGTTCGCGACCACGTGACCTTGCACAACAGTTTCAATCCCGACTATTTGCGCCACCTCCGCATTGGCCGGCTTGGAGAACACGTCTTGAGGAGAACCAAACTGCAATATCCTTCCACCCTGCATCACTGCAATGACATCGCCTAGCGTCAATGCCTCAGCCCAATCGTGTGTGACGACAACAGAAGGAATCTGCAGCTGCGTCAACAGTGCTCGCAGCTCTCCGCTCAAGCGACTGCGTGTCGGCGCATCCAAGGCCGACAGTGGTTCATCGAGCAATAAGAGCTGCGGCCGTCTGGCGATTGCGCGGGCAAGCGCCACACGTTGCTGTTGCCCACCCGACAGCTGCGCCGGCTTGGCCTCTTCGAGCCCCTGAAGTTGCAACAAAGTGATCAGCTCTCGGACACGTTCCTGTCGTACCGCAGTTGGCAGATCGCTCAATCCATATTCAATGTTGCCGCTTACAGTGTGGGTGGGAAAAAGCGCATAGTCCTGCGGCATGTAGCCGATCCGCCTCGTTTGCGGCGAAAGACGAATGTTGCCGCCCACATTGACCCAGGTCGTTGAACCGAACTGAATCCGTCCCTCTTCCGGCCATTCCAACCCGGCCAAACAACGCAGCAGGGTTGTTTTTCCAGATCCCGATGGCCCGAAGAGAATCAGCACGCGCGGAGGATCGAGCGGCAATGTAAGCTGAGCCGCTGCCGTAAATCGACCGGGAAAGGTTTTTCGGCAATCGACCGTCAACGTTGCGGCCATACAACCCAAACCTTTCGATTCATCGCGTAGACCAACAGCAGCACGCCATAGGAGACTGCCAGCAACAGTAACGACGTCTTGGCAGCCCCGGCATAATTGAGCGCCTGCACTTCATCGTAAATGTCGATCGACACGGTTCTCGTCTCCCCCTCGATGTTGCCGCCGACCATGAGCACTACGCCGAACTCCCCCAATGTGTGCGCGAAACTCAGCACAGCGCCGGTAATGAGGCCTGCGGTCGAGAGCGGTGCGATTAGGCGAAAGAAGGTGTTGAACTTTGACACTCCGAGCGTCCAGGAGGCTTCGATCAATCGATGGTCGACTTGCGCAAAGGCGGCAGCGAACGGCTGTACGGCGAACGGGAGACTGTAGAGAATCGACGCAAGGAGCAGACCTTCGAAGGTAAAGGGGAGCGGATGCCCGACCACGTCGCTGTAGAATCGGCCGACCGGGCTGTGCGGACCGATCGCAACCAGAATATAAAAACCCAGCACCGTCGGAGGCAGCACAAGCGGGAGCGCGACGACCGACTCCACAATGAACTTCCAGCGCCATTTGGAAAAGGTGAGCCAGTAGGCGATGGGCAATCCAATCACAAGCAGCACAGCCGCCGTCAGCAGCGCAAGTTTGAACGTGACCGCTATCGCAATCCAGTTCATCGCTTATTTCGTCGAGGGGATGACGAAGCCATAGCGCTTCATGATCTCTTGTCCTTTTGAATGTTTAATAAAATCAAGAAACTGCCTCGCGGCCTCTTGATGTTTTGACTGCTTCACAATCACCACACCCTGCTCAAGAAGCGGGTAGGCCTCCGCTGGAACTTCCCAATACGTCCCCTTCGACTTCATGGCAGGCGCCGCTGCCAGAGACAACGCGATGATCCCGATGTCGCACGCCCCGGATTCAATAAACTGGGCCGCTTGCGAAATATTTTCTCCCAGAATGAGCTTGTCCTTGACCTCGTCATAGACCTTGAAATGTTCCATTGCCGCCACAGCGGCTCTGCCATAGGGAGCATGTTTGGGATTGGCGATGGCAATTTTCTTGATCGCCGGTTCACGCAAAATCTCCAGCCCCTCGGAAAGATCGAGATGCGAATCCTTGCCGGCCCACAAGACAATCCGTCCAATGGCGTAGGGATAAAGCGAGCCAGGAACGACGAGGCCGGCCTCTTCAAGCTTCTTGGGGTAACTGATGTCGGCTGAAAAATAGAGATCGAACGGCGCGCCGTTTTGTATTTGCGCAAAGAAATTGCCGGAGGAACCAAGCGTCAGCCTCACATGATTGCCAGTCGTGTGTTCATACTCGGCCGCAATGTCTCTGAAAGCGAAATTCAAATCCGACGCCGCCGCAATCGTAATCTCTTCGGCAGCAGCGACATTCACCCCGATTATGAGAAGCAGACACAGAGCGATAAGCATGCGAGTCATCGGCTGACCTCCCTACAATCTGACTCTCATCTGAACATAAAAATAGTCCGTATCTTTGTTCCCGCCGGCTGGTAAATCGGCGGACGCAGGGAGCCGGTCGAAATAGGACCCCTTGAACCAATGGTCGTACCCGGCATCGAAGTCCAGATTTTGACTGATGGCCCATTGCACGCGAAGTTCCAGGTCATGACCTAAATAGTTCCCTGCTCCTCCGGTGGAATCTTGTAAGAGGCCACCCACGTATACCCCGCGCGATTCCGCCAAATACCAGAACCGCTGTTTGATATGCACGGTCCAATCCTGAGCTGGTTGCAGGATCAGCCTCCAACCGGGAGAACTGATGTTCGAACGCGCGAAGGGCCCGAAGTTTCCAGTGGGCATCAAATCGAATCGGCGAGCCCCGAATAGAGGATCGAATTCGCCATTCTGGCTTCCTCCCGGAGTGCGCGTGCCGCTGGCGTAGGTATACTGCGCCAAAAAACGAGGAGTCCAAGGCAGATTAAACGTATACCCAGCTTCAGCGTTCGGGTTATAGGCAAAATGATCGACGTTGCCTAGGCGTCCCGTTTGAATGGCCCCTTCGAATTCATAATCGAATTCGTTGGTCGCGGGAGGCTTGAATAGGCGTAGGCCGTACGTACTATACGTACGTTGAAGACTTCCATTTTGGGGTCTTTGATCGTTCAACCCGAAATAAAACACATTCGCGTTCAACCAGGAAATGTGCTGGCTCTCCGCGTAAGTCCCCCAGAACACACTGTTTGCGCTCTGCTCATCGAGTTTCACCTGATCCCGAATGATCGGCTCTACCAAAAATGCCCTGACCCGCCAGGTTTTACCTTGGCTGAGCTGCCAATGAACCCCATCGAAGGCATTCGTGGTATTACGGAAGTCGTTTCTGGCGATATACCGGCGCTTTCCAAAATCCAGGGTCATACGGCCAACATGTACATCCGTTCGCAATCCACTTCCTGCAACATTGTCCAGGGTCATTGACCCGAATAACTGCACCATATCCCATTCATTGACCGTCGTATTATTCACGAAATCCCCCTGGTCATTATTCCAGTAGGCCCGTGAGTCCTGCCCTTCAAACAAAAAACGGAAGGGGCCATTGCCCAATCCCACACGCACTCTGGTTCGGAGAACCGCTTGGGAATCGGTTTGTCCCCCTCCGCTCGCTTGAGTCGATCGCCAGGGATGGTCGTACGATTCAAATCTGGTCCGATTTTCGACGCCCAGGTCCACCCAGTTGGGCAAGCGCATCGCGGTCTTGAGATACCGGTTCCATTTGGTCTCTCGATCATTGATGAGCACGGCATCAGCCGTTTCTTTCCAGTTCTTCCCGGATTGCGCCGCTGCGTCGACGTATCCCTCGTCCGTGATCAGCTCCTTCGTGCGCATGAGTTTGAATACAGGGTCTTCCGTGCTCTGAAACACCCACTTTCCGTCCTTCTGCACCATTTCACCGTACTCGACCGCCCTGACCGCGCCTGCTCCCACAAGAAGAAGGACGCTCAGGAGGGTCAATCGAACAACCAGTCCAAATACGGAGGATGGTCCGTCAGCCAATACGTAGCGCATGAAGCTTTCCTGTTTCGCTGGTGTCATATCCGCCCAGCGCCTCGATCTCATGTCGAAACGAGCGGCTGACCAGCGTCTCGAACAAATGAACCAACGTTGGATGGGACTTCAGATAGGCTTTGGGCACAACAAGGTCGTAGCGCGCAGTTTGGAGCGGGACGAAGTCGAGTTCAAAGAGTTGCGCAGCGGATCGGATACCAACCCCGACGTCCGCCTGACCGCTTGCAATCACGCGCGCGACTTCGAAATGAGAAGAACCGACCGTGCCATAGCCCTTCACATGACCCGGCTTGATTCCCGCCGCGCGCAACCGCTGATCCAGCAGGAGCCTGGCTCCGGCTCCCTCTTCTCGATTCACGAGCGTGACTGAATGATCAGCAACGTCGCTGACCGCACGGATAGATTTGGGGTTACCAGGACGAACAAGCAAGCCCTCTTCCCAGGTCGCGAAGGTGATCACCTCATAGTTCGAACCTTTCAGCGCGCGCCGGAGAAACGGCAGGTTCGACTCCCCTGTCGCCGGATCGAAGAGATGCAGACCTGCGACATGCACCTCCCCTTGCTGCAAGGCCCGAAGCGCAGCCGTACTCCCCATCGTCCAGCCGACCACAGAGGTCTGGTCCTTATGCCGCCGCATGTGCTCTCCCGCAAGAAAAATCGCAGGGTCACAACCAGCGACGGAAATTTCCTGTTCAATCGCCTGACGATCGCGTGACAGGTTCACTCGCACTTTGGCGCCCGATGCTTGCCCATGCACATCCGCCGCATATCCATCGGCAGGCACCGTATGCGAAAGCATCCCTCCCAGTTCTGTGACCGGACGGACGACCATACGAGTCCCTACCCTGGCGACCTTCACGCGAACAGCCGAGCGTTTCTTGTTGCGCTGGGGGAAATGACCGATCAATTTCCCTTCAATGACCTCGTGCGATTGCGCAAGGCTGAAAAGATCTTCAACCCGACAACCCAGCACTGACGCCAATCGAAGGGCAACCGCAGTCGTGGGTAAATAGAGCTGGGATTCGATCGCCGAGACGGCTTGCCTTGTGATCCCCGATTGCGCAGCCAACTCACCCTGCGAAAGACCTTGCGCGGCGCGAAGATCTTTCAGGTGATTGTCGAAGTGCTCGGTCGGTTCTGCTCGGTTAGCCCGTCCCATGATGGGACAATGATTAGCATGTATACTTGCTAAATGACAAGTATACAGTCATACATTGAAGCTCGTTCGCCTCATTCTTATTCGTTCTAGAAATCGCCATATCAACACATCACATATGAAACAACATAGAGTTACACGCTATGCGAATAGCTACTTGATCAGGGCAGGAGTACTATGACTTGAACTTCTTACTCGCAGCAGATCCGCAGTTTCGCTATCTGCGTTTCCATTCAATGGAGGACCGCATGCACACTCGAAGAAAGAAAATGGCGACGCGCGTCCTGAACGTATCGCTCCTGGCTCTACTGCTCCTGTCATTGCCGGCTGCTGCGGCAGACCAGTTCGGTACCCCCAAAGGTGATGAAAGCACACGCATCTTCAAGGCTACGGAGCACCCACACTATAGCGGGCAATTTCACCTATCAGGCCAGAAGGCGACCCTAATCGGAAGCGTAAACGATCGGGCTCCATGGGATCACCTCGACTATGCCGGTAAGCATCTGATACCGGTTCAAGGCTCCATCGACATCCAGGTAAACGAACTCACAAATAGTGGCCAGGTCGTCGCCGAATTTGTCGAGGGCGCCGACCGGTATCGAATCGTCTTCGATCGGTTTGCCGCGAAGGCTCCGTTCCAAGATGGAGGCATTGCGACAAGAATCTATGAACATGGTGACTCCGGAAACGGCGATCCACTCTATCCCAAAACGTGGCTCTACCTTGGCGGGTGGGGCCAGGCCACGATGCACAAGAACGATCAGGTGCTCTACAATGACTATGATGCCCATTTCATGGTCATGGAACGATCTCGCGATCCCAAAACCCATGAGGTTCACTATCCCGTGAAGCGGACGCTGCCTGGAGGGGAAACCGATCCAGCCGGGATGGAAATCGATCTCTGGGTCCGGTCGAAAGAACAAAACACCAACAACTTTCCACCCTTTGAGACCTTTATTCATCTCTGTTGGGAAGAAGTGACCTGGAAGTAACTGACATGAATCCGTCAACGCTGATTGTCGTGAGTTTCATAGCCTCCCTTCAGCTGGCCCTCGGAGCGGTGGTCGCCCAGGCAGAAACCGCCGTTCCTGCGCTTGTGTGGAACTTTGATCTTGAGAAGCCAGGCATCCTTCCCGGCAAATTCTCAATTGGAGCTTTGTTTGATGGAAGACCTGCAGGCGATTGGCAGGTGCTAGCGACTGCGCGTGCGAAAAGTCCCCCACATGTGTTCGCCCAGCTCATGGCGAAGGGGGCGGAACATGCCTACAAGATCACGCTGGTCAAGGGGGTCGTCGCCGCTGATCTCAATCTCGAAGTATCGTTCTTGCCGATCCAGGGACGGGCGGACATGGGTGGTGGCCTGATTTGGCGGACGACTGACGATCGCAATTACTACCTGGCAAGGGCCAACCCGTTGGAACAAAACATTCGAGTGTATCGCGTCGTGAACGGTGTTCGACACCTGCTAGAAAACTTCAACCAGACGATTGATGTGAAGCGGTGGCACGCACTGCGAGTTACCCATCAAGGCTGTCACGTGAACATCTTCTTTGACGACAAGCAGGTCCTCGATCTCTGTGACAAGACGTTCCACGCCGGGATGATCGGGCTATGGACCAAGTCGGATGCTGTCACCTACTTCGACGATCTCCAGTTGCAGCATGTGAGGTGAACGCTTCGGCAGCAATCGCCGATGCCTGACTCAAGCGAGACGGACAAGACTGGCGGGGAAAACTCAACGAGCGAGGGTTGATCTGGTCCATCTGGGTCAACCAAACAAACGAGACAGACCAGATAAACAAGAGAAGCCAGCCAGACCTGGCGCCTGTCGCACGGCTTACTACTTTTTCTGCTTGGCGCGCGCCAATGCCAGTGCCATGGCCATCGTACCGGCTGGCTGTGGCTGGCGCTCCAGAGCACGATGTGGAGTTGGAGGACGGCGGTCACGCGGCTCGCGTGCGGCTCCCGTAGGGACCTCGGCGGGCGCGCGGCTTGAGGCGGAAGCACTGACTGGCGCATCGTCGAGGCGCATGGTCAGGGAGATGCGCTGGCGCTTCACATCGACATCCAACACCTTGACCTTCACGATCTGACCAGGCTTGACGACCTCATGGGGGTCCTTGATGAATTTATTGGCTAGCGCCGACACATGCACGAGACCGTCCTGATGCACGCCGATATCGACGAAGGCGCCGAAGGCCGCCACATTCGTCACCACGCCTTCGAGGATCATGCCGGGATGCAGATCGGTCAGAGACTCGACGCCCTCTTGGAATGTGGCTGTCTTGAATTCCGGACGAGGATCGCGGCCGGGTTTTTCCAACTCAGTCAAAATATCGCGCACCGTCGGCACACCGAACTTCTCATCGGTAAAATCGGCGGGAGCTAATCCCTTCAAGACCGCGGGCTGGCCCATCACGTCCATCATGCCTTTGCCGATGCGCGCGAGAATACGCTCAACCACCGGATAGGCTTCCGGGTGGACCGAGGAGCGATCCAGCGGATTGTCGCCGTCGTTGATGCGCAGAAAGCCGGCAGCCTGCTCGAACGTTTTCTCGCCCAGACGCGGCACCTTGCGGATCGTGGTACGGTTCGCAAAAGGACCATTCGCATCACGATACTCGACGATGTTCTTAGCCAGCGCCTTGTTCAAACCCGACACCCGTTCAAGCAACGGAGCCGACGCCGTATTCACGTCCACACCCACGGCATTGACACAATCTTCCACAGTCGCATCGAGCGAACGTGCCAACGCCTTTTGATTCACATCGTGCTGATATTGGCCGACGCCGATGGCCTTGGGGTCGATCTTCACCAGCTCTGCGAGCGGGTCTTGCAACCGTCGGGCGATGGAGACGGCGCCGCGAAGGCTGACATCCAGATTGGGAAACTCGGCCGCGGCAAAGGCCGACGCCGAATAGACCGAGGCCCCAGCTTCGCTGACCACAATCTTGGCCACTTTCTGCTCCGGCTTCTGAGCCGCAACCAATTTGATCACTTCAATGGCCAGCTTGTCGGTTTCCCGGCTACCAGTCCCATTGCCGATCGAGATCAATTCGACACCATGCTGCACGACCAACTTCACCAGCGTCGCAACCGATCCCTGCCAATCATTGCGAGGCTGAAGCGGATAAATGGTCGTGGTCTCCAGCAGCTTGCCGGTTGCATCGACCGCCGCTACCTTGCAGCCGGTGCGGATGCCGGGGTCGAGGCCAAGCACGGCTTTCGGGCCGGCAGGCGCAGCCAGCAACAGCTCGTGAAGGTTGCGGCCGAAAATCTTGATCGCCTCCGCCTCTGCGGCTTCGCGCAACTGCACCAGCAGTTCCACAGAAAGTTGCAGATGCATCTTGACGCGCCAGGCCCAATCGCAGACACCCATAAGCCATTGATCCGCAGCGCGACCCCGATCTTCGATGCCCACATGAGACGCGATCGTCGCGACACAGGGATGCAGCACAGCAGCTTCGAGTGTTTCGCCCAAACCCAGTTCAATCTTCAAGACACCCAGCGTGCGGCCACGGAATAGCGCCAGGGCGCGATGCGATGGAATGGTGCGGATGGTTTCAGCATAGGCGTAGTAGTCTCTGAATTTTTCTTCCTCTGCTGTTTCCTTGCCCTTCAGCACCGTGGACGTGACGACGCCCTGATCCCACAAGCGAGTGCGCAGCTTGGCAAGCAGTTCCGCGGTTTCAGCAAACCGTTCGACCAGAATATCTCGCGCGCCATCGAGCGCGGATTGCGCATCCGGCACGTTGATGGCCTCAACGCCTTCCGATGCAGGCTTCACGTTCAAATACTTTGCAGCTTCCTGCTCAGGCGCAAGCGTCGGATCGGAAAAAAGCGCGTCGGCCAGCGGCTCCAATCCAGCTTCGCGAGCAATCTGCGCTCGTGTACGCCGCTTAGGCCTGTAGGGCAAGTAGAGGTCTTCCAGCGTTTGCTTGGTCGCGGCAGCGTCGATGCTCGCGCGCAGGGCGTCGGTGAGTTTCCCCTGTTCTTCAATCGACGCCAGAATCGCCGCTCGGCGCAGCTCCAATTCGCGGAGATACAGCAGCCGTTCTTCCAACGTACGCAAATGCGTATCATTCAGGTTGCCGGTGACCTCTTTGCGATAGCGCGCGATAAACGGCACCGTCGAGCCTTCGTCGAGCAGAGCGACCGCGGCCTGAACCTGATTGGGGCCTACACCAAGTTCCTCGGCGATGAGTGGAATAATCTTCAACTCTGCTGCGACTGACACTGTCTGAGTCGTTGAAGAAACCATCTGTGTCTGTGACCGATCTTTCCGAAAGCAGCATGACACCGAGTGCCGGCCACTCAGAATCATGCGCACTCTCTTGTTGTTATGGTGCGATGGAGAATGTTGAGTTCGCGGAAATCAAGTATGCGCTGGTCCACGGAATCAGGACAGCATCATGACACACCTTAGCTCGAACAGTCGAACCTCAGAAATACCTTTACAGCGCCGGCTTCACCCCCTGCTGCTTCGCCTTTTCCACGTCCCGGTTAGCCGCCTTGGCATTCTGTTCTTGTAACCACGCTTCCGTCGCGGGGAAAAACGTCCTGGCGATCGGCCCATGCATCAGCTTGATCTCCAAGAGATCCGCGATTCCGGCCTTGGACTGCGCGCTGATCTTCGCTTCGAGATGCACGATCCCATAGCAGGGATGACGCTGTCCCGCTGGTGTATTGAATGTCCCGTTGTTCGGACCATAAGAGTTACAGCCCCGGGCGAGCATCGTATTCGCTTCTCCGGTCAGTGCGCGGCCCTGTTCGTCGAACACCCAGCGAACCACCCGCGGATGACCGGCTCCATCCAGTTCCTTCCAGCTTTCCGGGCCATACTTTTCCCTCAGCGATGTCAGGATGGTGGCACTGGCAGGTCGCGCCTGTTCAGGAAATTGCGAAGTCCGGAAGATCTGCCAAACCACCTGCGAATGAGGCGGCGTCGCGATGCTGACTCTCAACGATTCTCCCGACACGCTTCCCGTCATGGCCTTGCTGCCACCGAGTTCATGCAACAGCGGCTTCTCCAGAATGTTCGAAGGGTTCGTCTCAGCCGCGTGGATCGCCAGGCCGAGCTCTTTCATCCGTTGCACCGCGTCTTTGACCGGCATGCCGAGCGCGATGCCCAAGGTATCGGGCAGTTTCGGCTCTCCCGCATTCCCAACACCGCCGCCCAGAAAGAGCAACCCCGTGAGCACGAGAACCACGATGTTCATTACGACCTCCCTTTTCTGCCCTATCAAGAAACTGCGCCCTGCTAGAGTTTGGGCTTATTTTTCTGCGCGCCTTCTTTCTCTTTCGCATCCTTTGCCTTGACGGCATTCACCAGCAGCTCGTGCGTCGCCGAACTTCAACGTGCAGGTGGGACCACCCGCACGTTCGACGGCAGTTCAAACCGGTCGGCATGGCGCGAATTGGCGAGCGTGATCCAATCCGAGCTTGACGCCCACGATATCCAAGAATCCCGCCTTGGCCGCGATCTTCGCCGTGGCTTCCGGCGTGCTGAACTCGGCAGACAGTTGCGGAGGGGCATAGTTTGGTTCGGTCGCGAGGGTGATCGACGATGCGGTGGTACACAGGAAGACAAGCAGCAGAGCGACGGGATTGCGAGAGGAGATTCGCGTCATACCGGTACTCCTTTCGGCACACCAGGTTTGAAGCAACCTATTCACATGGCGAGAAGAGTCGGTAGTATCCAAGAGCAAGGAGCCCGGCGTCAACATGAGGTGCTTTGCCTAGTGCGACGTGGCTTCGCATGAGCAAGCAGAGTGCCACACTTGAATTAGCCGAGCTAGTGGGATTTGACTGTGAATCTTCTGAACGCATGGTGCAGACGATGGTGCCGGCGCCGGCGAAACTGTGACCGAATTAGCCCCATGAGACAAAATGGCAAGAACCTCTTCACATGTACTGGCAAGAAGTCAGTACTAGCAGCGGGACTCTTCGTGAATCACGCAGGTTTTGACGAGGTACGCACTCGCCTGGCCCAACCGACTGAGAACCCTTTGAGGCCGAGAGCCCGCTGTTCAATAAGGTGCCACGACAATGCAGCAAATAGGAGGGTGACGAAGGCCGAGATGAAACACAGCAGCGCTACCGAGATTCCTGGAGTCAATGCGACCACTGACTGCTGGACGGGAAAAGCATAGATATACACGCCATAGGAGTAATCACCAACCTGATTGTAGACCCTGACGAACCCGGAAGGCATATAGGCCAGATACAATACCGTGTAACCGACGGTCAGCATGTACACGAGAAAAAAGGCATGGGTATTAACCATCGACGACACCAGCGCGATCACACAAAACCAGAAATACGAACGAGACAGCGTGACGCGCTCTCTTAGAACATAGAAGGCCGCGCCCGAGAAAAACATGAAGAACAGCGTGGCAAACTGATCGTCGGATGGGCGAAGGAAATGACGCGCGATCACAAACAGGCCTGCCGAAACGGCCGCTGTCACAACGGTGGCTGCAAATATTCTCAGGCCGGCCCTCTTTGTGACTCGCCATGCAGCCCAGGCAACAGCCAAGATGGCATACATGCGGATTTCATACGGCAAAGACCACAGCGACCCATTCACCGCTTGTTTGAACGGATTGTCTTCAAAGAGTCCCGGCAGGTTGTAGACCACCCCACTGACGACCGTGGCGCATTTCACCAGATACACATAGGTCTGAGAGTCGGCGAGATAGGAGGCCAGCGGCCACGACGTCAAAATAGGGCCAAGCGCGAATACGGTCAGGAGCACCATGACCAGCAGAGCGGGAAAGACTCTCAACGCTCTCGCCCAGAGAAATTCGATCATGCTGTCCCTGGCCAACAAACTGCCCGTGACGAGAAACCCGCTCGTCACGAAAAATACGTCCACAGCAATCGAGCCCATGGTCATACCGAGACTGTCTCGAAACGGTTCGGCAGTCCCCGTCCCGATCGCCAAAGCAAAACTGTGGGTGATCAAGACAGCAAACGCCGCAACGATTCGGATGAGGTTGAAATTGTTGTCTCGGCCTTCTGTGTAATTCGACAGCTTCACCGGAACGCGCCTCACGCCATGATATCTGTACGGTATCCTGCCAGCATCATGAGATTCGGCCAAGTGATTTCATCGACGGCTCACGCTGAAGAAGCATGGCTGGCCAGGCTGGATCTCTCCCCTGCGACTCCGCTACACTTCGCTCTCTTGGAAAAGACCGACCAATGCAGAACGACAGGACGACGAACTACTATACGCTGCTTGAACTCTTGCCCTCTGCGACGGACGCTGAGCTAAAAAAAGCCTGGCATGAACAGATCCAGGTCTGGCATCCGGATCGCTTTACCCATGCGCCGGCTCTCCATCAGAAAGCGGAAGCTCGCACCAAACTGATCAATCAGGCCTATCAAACACTGAGCGACCCGGCTGCGCGCACACGCTACGACGCAACGGCGCGACCATCATCGACCCCCAAGGCAACGACACGCCCTTCATCATCTCCATCAGCGTACACCTCCACCCCGCCACGCCGACAGACTCCACAATCACGCGACGCGCGCGGGCCACAATCCCTTATCATGCTCTCGCAGCAGGGGAAACCAAAAGTTATGGCGCCGGCGATTCATCTCTATGTCGATCCTCGCGAACAGACTCCGTATAACTTCGATGGATTCACGCGAATCGCAGGGGTGATTCGTGAGACCTTGCCGACCAGCGGCTATGCCATTGCCGAAGCCCCCGAACTCTTGTGTATCAAGCCCCTCAACGTAGAAGAGCTGTATCGGGTCTTTTCCAATCCTTCAGACAACCGTCCACCGTTTCTCCACGAAATGGAACAACTCCTACCATTCCCTTCCCGCTTTCTGGTCGTCGAGGGAACGCTCCAACATCGGAAAGCCGGCGGACGCCTCAATCAATATCACAAGGTTGGATTGATGGATTTTCTCGACGCGCTCACCGCGCGTTATGGCATTCACATCATCTATACCGACTCGCGTGACGAGGCAGAAGAACGGATCGCCAATCTCGCCGCTCTACACTACGCCTACTACTATGCCGAACAGCAGGGGCTCGGCCGCTGGCTCACCGAGAACGATCTGTAGGATTGATGGCCGATGAGACGTCGCGTCTCGTAAGTCATCGAGGAACTCAGCCTGAAACCTCTGCGCGTGCAGTTGCTCAATGAGGCATGCGTGGCCTTCTCGATTTCTCTAATCAGCTTGTCATTTCTCCTTTGGATCGGTATTCTTCCGCCCAATGATTGAGCCAGGGGACAGACGCAGGTCTTTTGTCGATCAGACTACTCCCCCTCGTTCCACTATTCCCTCACGCTTTTCCATCCTGGTGTTTGTGCTCCTAGCGACACTCGCCGTCTGCAACAATCCGACCACGAAGGCAGAAGCGCGTGCTGCAGCTCAACCGTCGGCTAGCGCATTGCCTACCGCTACGACCTCGCAGCAAACAGCACCACCTCCACCAGCAACAGCAACTCAAACCTCCAACATTCCAAAGATCGACCCGAATGCGCCCTTTCCTGCGCTGAGCGGCGAGATTCTCAGGCTTCTAGAGGCTAATGAGCCAGCGTTAGCCAAGCACCGCGAAGCATGGCTGAAGGCTGAACAGCAAGCCATCGCAGATGCCATTAACACATTTCAATCGCAGCTCAAGAGATCAATAAACCACGAGAACAAAGTCGGCGCGTTCACACCGATGTGGGTACCGCAACCGTCGGCCTTGGCAACAAGGCAATCGGCGGATGATCTCTCGTACAGCTTGATGTCCCCTGCCTACGCTGCTGATTCAACCT
This sequence comes from Nitrospira sp., assembly GCA_005116775.1. Lineage (GTDB taxonomy): Bacteria > Nitrospirota > Nitrospiria > Nitrospirales > Nitrospiraceae > Palsa-1315. The sequence continues at coordinate 80,431 of SWDN01000003.1, read as the reverse complement.
ATTCCGAAGCAGTCAGCGGGATCGGTACATTCCACGACGTCTTAGTTGGCGCTTCGACTGTCCAGTGGTTTGGGGAATTTGTCACGAATCCTCAAGGCCAATCTGACAAGCCTCTCAAGGAGTCTGCTGCGAAGAACGGCGAAGCGAAAGTCGAGATCAACGTCATATCAAAGCCGGGAAGCCCCACTTCTGTAGAAATTGCGACCAAGATCGACGTGCCTCCTTTTTTATTGGAAGCATTCTCGAAGGTTTCCATTAGCGGCAGCGTGTGCCCGGATGCAAACGGCAGGGTCAAACTCCATCTGGCACTGAGTTCCAAGGGAAAAGTCGGCAAGAACGGGAAGGTCAAATACGGTCGAAATCTAGACGTCACAGTCATTGCGGTTGTCGATGATGACGGCAATAATGTCAGCACGGACTATCAGGCGAAGCAACCGGATGAAGATCCGGTGGGAAACATGTATTTAGGAGCGGGGGCCATTGGGGTGGCCGAGTCCAAATGGAAGAGCGGGAAGTGTGTGACGATCAATGCCACGTCGCCGGGAGCTGTGAAACCCAAGGCTAGCTCGAAGATTCCGGTCACGGTGGTGCATAAGCTGGATGGCTCGACAGTCCCGGCGAAAGTTGCGGCCACCTTGACCGGTGGAGCATCGATTACTCCGACCGTCATTCCGAAGTCTCCTGGCGACATCACGCACGTCGCAGTCGACAAAGACGGCGCCTCCATGACCATCACTCTAAAGGCCTCTTCTCGTCGAGGCAATGCCAGTACTGATCTGACCATCACGACAAAAGGGATGGTCTTCAAACTTGATGGCGGCGCGGATGAGTTTCACGGCACCGGCATTGTCTGCGATTTCGAGAAGCCCTTCAAGGTGTCCGGCGACGGGCTTACCTTAACCTTCACGCCCAGCTCGAAAACAAGTGGGACATACAAATACTCCGGCACTCTGCACGGGTTCAAAGCCTGGGGCAACGGCGCCTACACCGTAACATACGACGGCGACAATCCGGTGCATATCACGGCGAAGGGGCCAGGTACGGTAAAGACCCCAATGGGCGACATGACCGCGGAAGGCACGGAAAAATACAGCGTCTCGGCATCCCAAGATGGATGCCCCTATGACAAATTGCTTCTCGACTGACGAGGACTGGTAGCCCGTTCATCTATAAAAGGAGATCAAACAATGCGCATCCAACTTCATTCATGGCTTGCAGTCAGCGCAGCCAGTCTCATTCTGGCTACACCAAGTTTTTCCGGTCCCGGCATCACCGTTGAATATTCAGCGGTGGAAGTCGTCGAGACAGAAGACAGCATGACGAAAACCGTAGTCTATTCGACGCCGACGATGGAGCGCCGCGAAATAAGCGACGGCGGGCAGAAGATGATCTCCATCGCGCGGCACGACAAGAAAGTGACCTGGATGCTCATGCCGGAAGAGAAAATGTATATGGAGATGCCGATCGGCCAGAGCGCCGAGAAAAAAGAAGAGAAAACGGATCTCTCCGCCTACAAGATCGACCAGACTCCGATGGGCCAAGAGACCCTCAACGGTATCGTCATGAATAAAGGCAAGATGGTTATGACCGGCAAGGACGGCTCAAAGATGGGCGGCTTCATGTGGACCACGAAGGAAGGCATCATCGCCAAGCTGGATGCGCTCTCTGTCGAACAAGGCAAGAAGGACCGCTTCAAACTGGAGGCGCAGAATCTCAAGATCGGCAAACAGCCGGTTAATCTGTTCGAGATTCCCAAAGGCTTTGAAAAGATGGATATGGGAGCCATGGGGGGGATGGGCGACATGGGCAATATGATGAAGGGCATGTTGGGGAAATAAGGAGGCACTGATGCGGAAGACACAGATGCTCATACTGACAGTTGCGGTCGCCGTCACACTTGGAACTGCTCAGGCTTGGGCGGATGATCTGTGCCCGGAACCGGACAGGAAGGCCGCGGCCAAGGCCGCGCTCGCGAAAGCCCAAGCCCTCCAAGCGGGTGGCAAGCTCCACGAAGCCTGGGACGCCGCTGGCCAGGCAGACAGCGACTGTGGGGATGTCTATACGGTCAAAAATAAAATCGCCAAGGCCATCGGCGCCGAGAAGGAAAAGAATGGCCGGATCGCTGAGGCCATCGATTGGTATAACCAGGGCAACGACCAGGCTTCGGCCACCCGTGTCATCAACAAAGCGGCGGGAGACCGCCCGGAAGACGAAGCGTTTATCGGCCGCGCCATCGAATATTTCCGCTTGAAGAACGACAAAGCGGGCGAGCAGAAGATGCGGGATATCGCCAAGCGCAACGTGGAGAAACAGTTGGCCGAAGAAGCGAAACAGTTTGCGACTCAACTCAAAAACTCGGACAGCTCCTTACAGAAGGCCCAGCAGTGGACCTACTACGCCGAATGGGGAAAGGACCAAGTGCGCGAGCGCGCACAAACGCGCGGGGATTTCTTCGCCAAGGAGGACTCCCGCATGGCTCTCAAGAAAGCCATCTCCTATTACTTTGTCGGAAGTCTGGAGGAGAAGATCAAAAGCGTCAAAGCCAAAGCTGCCGCCCTCGGCAAGCAGGCGGACGCCAAGGGTGAGCCAGAAGCCGCCGCAGACTACTACATGATCGCAGACCAGGGCGATAAAGCTGCGGCGATTGCCAAACAGGCTGATGCAGCCAAGCAAAAGGCCGAAGAATCGCGCAAGAAGACCTTCAAGAAGGATCAGGGAGATTTGGAGAAAGAACTGGGGTTTTGAGTACGCGCACACTGATGAGGCGATGAGGAAGGCCAACGCCGCGACGAACACACGCCTGACCAACGCTCAACGCAAAGCACTCGGCCTGCCGCCGACCGGAAGTCCGACCAAGTAGCGTCACGATTCTCGGAATAGTGGCTAAACCCGGAAGAAAGGACCTGCCTTTCTTCCGGTGCGTCCTTGTGGGAACCTGGCTAGCCGATTACGGTTTGAATACAGCAGCGGGTGTGCCGCCGCTACCACTCCTGCTCAGGGCGCCGACACCCAATGCTCACTCTCCAGCAGTCACGATCACTCGCCCTTGCAGAACCCCATCTGCCGCCAGGCTTCGTAGATCACCACGGCAACTGCATTGGAGAGATTGAGGCTTCGGTTTCCCGGAACCATGGGGACGCGTATACATCGCTGTTTCACAACGCTGCCAAGAATCTCCGCCGGCAACCCACGACTTTCTGGGCCGAACACAAACACATCGCCTGCGGCATAATCGACGACATCATATTGTTGAGTGCCTTTTGTTGAAACCGCAAACAGCCGTCGCTCTTTAAAGCATTCCTCGCACTCGGCCCAGCTTTCGTGGACCGTGATCGTGGCAAATTCATGATAGTCCAGTCCTGCTCGCAGTAATTGCTTATCCTCCAAAGAGAAGCCCAGTGGCTTGACGAGATGCAGCCTGGCGCCGGTGTTGGCACAGAGGCGGATGATATTGCCGGTATTTGGTGGAATTTCCGGTTGATAAAGAATCACATCGAACATATGGCAGCGTCACCAGGATGGGAACCCACGATATTTACGGCCTCTCGTTCGGGAGCCAGTGTACTGTATGGTCAAATGTATAGCCAATCGACTCACTCTCTACCCAAGTAGCCGTTGACTTCACACAATTGACAGTCTCGCCTCTCACCCCAAACGCCACCCGCCATCCTCTTGTAACATCCAAGACACCACATGCCCTGTCACCCACCGATGTCACACTTTATGCGCTGAGAAACACGACAACGCCTTTTAAAGTGGATACAGCATCGCTCCTCCTCGATTCTGCTCTTACCTATTTCCGTATCACATTTGATACGAGCTGCTTCCAATTGGATACAGACCCTTCTCCCCAATTTTGATTTTTCACAGTATCAATATTCTCCGAGCCAGTAAAAATGCCTCCTTCATCACTGTCTGCATCGCAGAGATGCGTGGCATAATCGCTGCATCCTCCTTGCTCAAGTTGAAGGCGCCACTTCAAGCGGCATGACCACTTGCTTGCTCGCACGCAGCCCTTTGCACTGCCGCTTCGTATCCCACTTACACCACGAGAAGGAGATTGATCATGGAAGATCCCATCTTGTTCTGGAACGACGTCGCCCTGGAGGCCAATCGGCTTGACCACACTGGGGCTATGCAAGCTGAAAATCAGAAAGGGCCGACGCTGAGTTCCCGCGCACTCGCCATCGTCCACTTGGCGATGCACGACGCCTTTTTCAGCGTAGCCGGTGTCGCGGCCATCCCCAACCCAAGTCCTTCCCCGAAAAAACTGTATCTCCTTTCCCCGCCGGCGTGGGCAGGTGGAGACTCCCCCGTCAAGCGTAGCGCGGCCGTGAGTGGCGCCGCGTCCACAACACTCTGCACGCTCTACTCCAGCATGCGGGCAACGATTGAAGGAAAACTCGCCGAGATCAGCGGCATAAATGGCACGGAGGATGCGGCGTTCAGCTTCGGTCGGCGTGTGGCGCTTGCGGTGCTCGATACCAGAAAAAACGATGAGAAGGTCGTGCCGAAAGACGAGGATCATGTTTCATCCCCTGGGCACCTCCGCCATCGTGTCGATCCCTGCAACCCAACGCAGCCCTATCTTGGAGTCGGCTATGGAAACACCCCGAGCTTTGCGGTCACAACCTGGCAAACACTCGACCCGCCACCCCCGGAGAGCAGCGCCGGGTACAAGGACGATTTCAGGGAGGTGTATAAATTGGGGGGCGCGCCCGAACTCAACATCACCACACGTACCCCCGATCAAACCGCCATCGGTCTCTACTGGGCCTATGATGGCGCAAACAAGATCGGGACGCCTCCCCGACTCTACAATCAGATTGTCAGGGAAGTGGCAAAGACCAAAGGCAATACCACCGAACAAAACGCGCGGCTCTTTGCGTTGGTCAATTGCGCCATGGGCGACTCGGGCATTCATGCCTGGCATTGGAAGTATTGCTTCGATCTGTGGCGCCCAGTCGTCGGTATCCGAGAAGACGACAAATCTACTGGGCCGGCAGCCACAGCGGACAAGAAGATTACTCCACCCTGCGATCCCTTTTGGAAGCCGCTTGGCGCGCCGCGCAGCAATGAACTGAAGGGGGCGTTCACGCCGCCTTTCCCAGCATACCCAAGCGGACATGCTACGTTTGGAGCCGCGACATTTGAGATGGTGCGATTGTTCTACGGTCACACCGACCGGAAGACCGAGGACAATATCGGATTTACGCTCGTCTCAGACGAACTCAATGGCATCACGACGGATGGCGAGGGATCAGTCCGCACGCGTCACGCGCGCCACTACGACAGCATGGCAGAAGCGATGTACGACAATTCGGTGAGCCGCATCTTTCTTGGAGTGCACTGGCGTTTTGACGGGACGAGTGGAGAAAACGTGAATAAGATGCTCAAAGCAAGCGATAACATCGGCGGAGTGCCACTCGGGCGGGCAATTGCCAAAAACATCCTCGACACCGGCCTGCGACAACCGGCAACCCCTCCAACACCGCCCACGGGAGCCTGTATCTAGGCACCTCGGCCTGCCCCCGACGCGCACATCGCGTCGGGGGCGCCTGAGACAACGAAACTGCCGGTCTCTTGTATCGCGGCCCCGCATCACACACCGCCCCCATCTCGACCTCCGCATGGCGAACACTCGCATTGCAGAGAAAAGCGGAAACGCCCCACCTCTTCACGGACAAGTCATAGCGCAGCGATTGATTTCACCACCATACAGCTTCTTGGTATAGTGACCATCGGTGAACATCCCCAAGCACATAATTACCTCGTTGCCCTATCGCATGCAAAGCCTTGTCGCCCAATCGCGATATTGCTCTCTCGCCGCGCTCATGGGCCTGCCGCTCGTTCTAGCGCTGACAATAGGGTCCTTCGCGCAGGCGGAAGATCAATCGCTCCCTTCAGAACAGCAGGTTGCCGAACAGGCGAAAGCGGCGTGGGAAAGCGGCGCGGTCAACAATGCGATTGAGATCCTCGACCAAGGGATTCACGATCATCCTCAGACGCTCACGCTCCAGAAACTGCGCGCTGATATCCTCGCCACATCCCGAGGCCCCCAAGAAGCAGTTGCGGCCTACGAGACGGTCCTTGCCACGACACCTGCCTCGCTGGATGTCCGATGGGCCAAGTGGGCGGTGTTGACTCGGTCTGGGCAAGGAGAGGAATCCACCGCCGAGTTACAACGCATCGCGGGACTCGATACTCAGAATCCGTTAGTGCATTTACGCCTGGCGCAAGAACTCAGAAAGCTTGATCGGCTTGAGGACTCGCTCGAATCGTATAAGAAGGCCGTGGACCTTGCTCCGGATTTACTCGGCTGGCGGCTGTCGTTGGCTCGATCTCGGTTTGACGTCCTGGATTATGAAGGAGCGGAGAACGATGTGCAGTACGTGCTGGACAAGGTGCTTCCCGGTTCCCCGTTGGAACTCCCCGCCAAAAACCTCCTCGCGCAAGTGAATGGAAACTCCATCGATCGAGGCCGGCGCTTCGACCCTGTTCTGACCAAAGGCATGACAGGCGCTCAGCGCAAGGAATGGGCCTCCATTCGCGCAGAGGCATGGCAACTCTTTTCAATTGGACGATATCAGGAGGCCGAACCGATCTATCGGCGCATGTTGGCGCTCAACCCCAACGATGCGCTCGCCAATTATCAATTAGGACTGACGCTCATGCAACTGGGCCGGTGCCAGGATGCGCTGACGGTGTTCGGGAAGGTGTCCAACCTCGACCCCAACGACGAGGACTACGCAGACACGGTTTATCGGATGGGCCAATGCCTTGTGCAGTTGGAACAGTGGGAAGATGCGTTCGTCCATTTTCAAATCCTCTACGATGCCGCCGTTCAATTTGAAGAACACAATAAGAACGTTCGGCTCGCGCCCGACACCCGCGTGCTCGATAAACATAAAATCGCGCGATGGCTCGATACAGTGCGTCCGCATGTTCCTGGCTTGGCACAATTGAAGACCGATGAGATTGCGAGCGGCGCTCCCTCAGACCATTCGCCTCCTGCCACAATCTCACCGGAAGAAGAGCTGTACACGCGAGCGGCCGAGCGATTCAAGCCCCAGAATCTGCTGGATCAGCGGGCATCGCTCATGGGGAGAGACGCGGATTTCAGTTGGTTTCGGTTCGTCATTCCGGCGAGTAAAATCGTGCGAGACGATTTCCCCACCGGCGCCCATGAATTTATTCCCTTGAACCCGGGAGACAGCTTTCCACCCACGCAGGCAGAGATCTACTTGGTTTTTGGACTGGTGTCCGCCTCATTCGATGCCGTGCCCCTCACCGCACGCTGTGTTCTCGAAACATCCCAGGCGACCGGAGAGCAACCAATCATGGCGCAGGACCGTGTCATGACGACCATGAACGACCAGTCTGGCTATTTTCTGTTAGCCCCTCCGAAAACCGGATGGCACGCCGGTCTCTATCACTGCGGATTATTCGCGGGGGAGCAGACGTCCGCCGATACGCTTGTGGATGACGTCAGATTTCGTATCGTTGCGACAGAACGGTGATTGTCCTTCGTGGCATTCGCGCCCACGCTCGAACTGTCAATTCTTCAGTTTCGATCTGAACAATTCATGTTCCGATCGTGCCAGCCACTTCATCAGATCGTCAAACCCCTGGTCGGTGATACCCTCGACCCGCCGACCCGTCGTCCGTCTGTGGGAATAGGTGTCCGCCGCCTCCACGACCAGCCTCAAAAATATCAGATCATCCCAGGACACCTGCATCGTGAACCCAAGGCACTCTTCGAATCCTTCCGACTCGAACTCGACCCCTTCCACATACCATTCCCACTCCTCTAGCTTTTCCAAAGACATATCGTACATGTCCGGATCGATAACATGGTGGAGGCTTTTGACGTACCCTACAATGTCCTGCAGTTGCTGATGCCGCTCGGCACTGACAACCAGCTCGGCTTGCTGAGGGTCACGCTGTCGCTTCTTATCCTCGATCATCGATCCCCTTCACGCTCCAGATACAGCAACGCAGAGCCTATTCACTCACTCCAATTTTATCCAGGCCCGAGAACAATCCGCAATCTCACGTTCCGCAGAGCCGCCCCTCACGATGGTGAGGACTAAGAGGTCACCGACCTAGCTCGCCACAGTCGTTGCGCCGCGCGAAGCGCCACAAGAATCGTACAGGTCGGCAGCCAGATCCACAGCGCTTCACTGGTGAGAATCCGAACACCGTAGGCGCTGAAAAATTCACTGACGCCGATCGGAGAAACCAGAACTGGCCGCACAGGGAAGAAATATCTCGTCGTATCGAATGGAGAGAAAAACGCCACTCCCAATCCTCCGTCAGTCATCGCATCGAGCGCGCCATGGGAAACGGTACAGAGAAAGAAATAGAGAAAAAGTCCCGTCATTGCCCGCGCCGGCTTCCCTCGATACCACAGAGCCACAAGACTACCGGCGAACAATGCCGCAAACGCGACTGAATGGGTCAGGCCACGATGGCCCCACAGATCGCCGTACTGGATGCCGATAGAAAAACCGATCACATCGAAATCCGGCATGACCGAACAGAATGCACCCAAACACAGCTCACGCCAGCTCAGTTGCTTGCTCTGAAAAGCCTTCCCCATCGCCAAGGCGACAATCGCATGGGAAAACGCAGATGCCACTCAACCCCTCCCCTACGATTCTGACATCGTGAGACCCTACGCGTTGAACATGAGCCCGTCAAGAATAGGGTGATGGTATGGAGCAGATGGATGAGAGCACGAAGGCTGGGACGACCGCTTATCGATGTTGGCTCGCGGCGCTCATCGAACGGACCTTCAGAAGCTCGATTAGTTCAATTCGCAGGAGGCGATTCAGACGTTGTCGTGCCGCCAGCGGCAAGCGGAGAAACTCCACTCCAAACTCACAACCCTGGACCCATTTGATCGTGCCAAGATCGATTGACAACGCCGGTGTCTGATCGGGGAGCAAAACACTCACGCGCACGTCACTGCCGCGGAGCGCCTCTCGATCGCACAGCACGGAGCACCCCATCAGCGACAGATTGGTCAGGACACCTTCTCCGACAAATGGCGCCCCACCGAAGACGACCGGATAACAGAGCGGGAATCGATGATAGGTTCGAGTGTGCTGACGAGATACCATCGCAGCCTCCATGAGGCAGGATTGTACCGAGGAAGGCCACTGAACGGTATCCTACCTTGGGAGGGGTGCCCTAACTGGTTGCTTTTGTTTGTTTGGTTTATCTCGTTTATTTTGTTGAACCAGATGAGCCAGACAGACCACAAACGACAAGGATCGGATGCGATGGGCGGCAGGTGGCGCTGAGGCATCAGAACAGTAGATCATCCCCTTTATCCACACCATATGCAGCTTGGGACTGCTCTATCCCATAAATAGTAATTCTCTTTCGATGAACCGGGTCATGTCCTACACTGGCTGGGCAAGAAGGACCACGTCCCGTTAGAGGAGAACTCATGGTGAGCCAGACAAGGCAAGCCGGTGCCAGAAACGTATTCGTCGTTTGCGCCTTGAGCCTCTGGTCCTTCGTGTCGGCAGAGGCCACTGACCTCTCACAGGCTGCTATAGGAAAGAATGAGCCTCCAACATTCGTGACGTGGCCTGAAAAGGGGTTAGGACTGTCGATCGACCTAACCGGGTTTATGAAAGATATCGACCAGGTCAAAGAAGACGGTCGCCGCTATCTCACCGCCTCGCATCCCAAGACCGGACTGAACCTGTCCATCACTCTTGAGAAAATCACGACCCAGGCCACAACACAAGGATGCAGGGAACAGCTCCAACTGATTAAGGAAGGCCCGTTAGTGACCCATGGGCATGAAATCACACTCCACCTCGCCGGCGAAGTACCGACCCTTGAATATACTCTGCGCAAGTTCCGAGGAGTCCGGCTGGATCAAAAAACCCTCTATGCCTGCATGGCACGAGACAATGTCTATGCCGACATCCAGATTTCGAAGACGCAATACACCGCAGCCGATGCGCCGTTCTTTCAATCGATCCTCACCTCTCTCCGGCTGCAGCCAGAACCCTCCAAGATCATCGAGACCAAGCTGCCAGCGCCGCCCAAGATCGTAC
>SWDN01000003.1:49650-70252 GCA_005116775.1 Nitrospira sp. | reverse complement strand
CTACATCGGAGATGAGGCGACCGTGACGGGTATTGACGTGCGCAACAACTTGTTCGATCAAACCAGCAACGCTTTTTGCACGTCCAATTGCAGCTGGTACCAAGATGCTCACATCCAACAAGGGTCGAAGGCGCAGAACGTGACGATCTCGACGAACTACTATGCTCCAGCACCGACCGTGCTCATTGGCGCAACTGATGCCGGCGGGACAGCAGGAGCCGCTAGCTTTATGAATGGCGACGGACTGGACTTTCACTTACAAGACACCAGTCCAGCGCTCAACCATGGCGTGATACTTCCCTCGGTGCTTCGCGACTTCGACGGACGCCTCCGTCCCACAACAACCACACCAGACCCAGGCGCATTCGAACATCCGTAGTTTTTCAGTTCACCTCCCTATTTCCCACTGTTGGCGTTCGCAGTCAGCCGTACAAACGAGGTTCGTTCTGTAAAAGAAGTGTCGCTCTTAAGTTATTGATTTTTAATATTGCTGTTGTTGTCCTATCGGCACGGCCTTTGCGTTGACTTCCCTCGTCGTCATCTTTTAGTCGATGGAGTATGGATGTTCTTGTTCTTGAAAATCACGATAACCACCTTCTTCACGCTGTGGCTCGTTACACCCACCCTCGTCTTCCCAGCCCAAGACTGGCCGCTGTACAATGCTCCCTGGACCATTCACATTGAAAAAGACCCAGCGGCAGTCCCACTTCCCTTCGAACCGGAGGACATCCACTGGCTGCACTTCCATCGGAATCATCCCACATTGCCCAATGCCCCTTCGAACATGATTGTCGCGAAGTTCAGGCGCGGATACGAAGAACGCGATCCAGCTGCGAGTAACGTGCTGCTCCGCTACGTCGTACATGGCGTACCGGTTTCGGATTGGCTCCAACCGCCGTTTCGATACAACCTGACGATCGACCATCCGGCTTTGGCTCAGATCCAAGACGGTGTCCATGACCTCACTGTCGAAGTGAGCGGACCTGCTCGCGATCAATACAAGCCGATCCGCGCCTTCTTTCACCTCACTCGCGACAAGGCCCAAGGCGAGCCGTTCGGATTCAACCCGCTCGTTCCAACCATCACCGACCATCCGAATGAATCGAATACCGATCCCCATTTTGGTCCCGGTACGTTCTATATGAACCCTGCCACCAAACGATGGATCGGTTATCCAGTTGAGCCGGCACTCGTGCCCTGGCGTAATCCGCTCGATCAGGAAGACTTGTACCTTGAACTCATGGCGCCGCATTCAGAATTGTTTCACGGCGTGCAAATGTGGTGGGACCATCCGGCTCATCCCGGCTTTCCCTTTCTACGAGCCTTTCCACCGAAGCATGGAGAGGATCACCGCTCGCTCCGCATTGGTGAAAAGCATGAGCGGTTCCCGATGAAGGACGGCGCGCGTGGGATCGGGTGGATGAGTCCCTATATCTCGGGCCAGGTCGACTCGCTCGGGCGATTTGCGTTCGCCGAAGTCGGGGGACGGGTCGGGTACCTGATGCCGGATGGCGAAATCATCACGGTAGCTGGCTGGCACGTGAAACCGGGGAAAGATCCGATTTGGTTTCTCAAGCCGACCGCGACCGTCAGACAGAACATGGAAAATCGCGGTATATGGGCGAACGGCCGAGGTGAGTTTCACACGCCACTCGACATCGCGATCGATCCGCTTGATGAACGGACCTGGTACGTCGCGGCCTATGAAGACCATGTCATCTGGAAAGTGGAAGTGCCGGCCGATCCGAAAATCGGCATGGCACGCATCAGCGTCTTCGCCGGCGATCCGACCCATCAGCCAGGATTTCAGAACGGACTCGGAACCGCAGCGCGGTTCAACGGCCCCTCCTCGCTCGTATTCGATCCAGTGCGTGACGTGCTGTACGTAGCCGATCAGGACAACGATGCGATCCGGCGCATCGACCGCTCCGGCAACGTAACGACCGTGGCAGGACAGCCCGGCATGCGCCAACGGCTGACGACGCGTGGCGTGATCTGGACCGATCAATTGGCCAGCCGTGCTGCAACGCAGTTCGAAGTGAATGCCGTGCAGGCCGCTTCCGGCATCAAGCCGGACATTTACCTGCCGCAGACGATTCGTGTCGACAGCCTTGGGCGCATCGTGCTGTTGGAAATCGGTTATGGCGCGATTCGCCGCATCAATCCATTGACCGGCGAAACGGCCACACTCGGCGAAGTCCGCCAGAAACATCGGGAGTTCGATCGAGGCTGGGCCTGGTTGGACGTGGACCGCTGGGGCAATGCAGGCCCCAAGGACGGCATCTATTGGTGCAAGTTCGTGTCGACCATTCCAGGCGAATTGTTCAACGAAGCCTATGGATGGGTGCCGCCGAACGGCGGAGTCTCCATCCCGGTGTTTACTGCGGAGACCGGGCTCTATCCAGATGGCTGGGGCCGCCGCGCACAAGCGAACGCCCCGCACTATCCCTGGTTGGTTGCCGTCGATCCACGAGGCGCATTGCTCGTTGCCGGAGGCGGCGAACATGGCGTCTCGCGGCTGCGCAAACGGCGTGTGGACGATCCCGAGCCGACCTCCAGCTTTTGGTTGGGACGACCGATCTGGGCCTCTGGTTCGCCGAACGATCAACCGGTCGCCAGCGCGTCGTTCGCTTTCAAGTTCGGCTGGGGTGGACATAATTACATCGGCCTTCCCGATGCCTGGGGATTGAAAGGCGCGAGTGACGAGGAGTTGCTGACAGTCTTTGAAGCGCCGCCGGCTATTCGCGCCAATGCCACAGCCAAAGCCCATTGGTTGGAATTCATCCGGCCCCATACCCAATCCGGCACCAATCTAGGACCGCCGGTCGATCGCACCGCACCGGCCAAGCCCTCGCGATTCAGGCTGTTGCGCCTGCAGCCACAGTAAGGAGGGATGTTATGACGTCGAGAGTAACCAGAATTATCCTCTGCGTCGGCATCGCCTTGCAGCTGGCATCTTGCAGCGGCGGCGGATCGAGCACGCCGGCTGAATCGGCTCCTGCCGCAACGGCCACGTCTTCGGCGCTGTTCGAATGGGATGCCAATACGGAAACCGATCTGGCCGGGTACAAGATATACAAAGGCGTCGCCTCCGGACAATTCGGCGCGCCGATCGCGACGCTGCCGCCTTCAGCCACAAGTTACGAAGCAGCCGGTCTCCAGAATGGCGCGCCCTATTTCTTCGTGGTGACAGCCTTCGACACATCAGGCAACGAAGGTCCCCTCTCGAATGAATTGAGCGTAACGATCCCCTAACCCCAACTGGCGGAACGCACATGCGACAGAGATTCCGCAGAACCGTGATCCTCGCAGTGACCTGCCTGGTCTTGTTGTGCACCTGTATCGAGTCCGCTACGAGCGCTCCACTTCACAGCTTCTATGTCGCCACAACCGGCGATGACAACGCCATCGGATCAGCCGCAGCGCCCTGGCGAACATTGCAACGAGCTTCAGAAAACGTGTTGCCAGGCGATCTCATTATCGTCCGGCCAGGCCGCTATGTGGGCTTTGCTCTGGGATGGGACGGACCGCAAAACGGCACAACAGCCAATCCCATTACCTTTCAAGGCGAGCCTGGCGCGATCATCGACCAACGCAATGGTCGCACCGCCGACGGCATCAATCTGGAAGGCGCCAGCTACATCGTCATTGAAGGGTTCTCAATCCAGAACGGCGGCACGATCACAAGAGCTGGTATCAGGTCCGTTACCAATCAGGGCGTAGTGATTCGGAACAACCAGATCGACAATGCCGGCCGCTGGGGCATCCTCACCGGCTTCAGCGACGACGTCACGATCGAGAACAATGTGACCAGCCGGTCGCAGATCGAGCACGGCATCTACGTGTCCAATTCCTGCGTGAACCCGATCGTGCGTAACAATCGAGTCTGGGGCAATGCAGGAAACGGCATCCACATGAACGGCGATCTGAGCCAAGGTGGCAACGGGTTGATTCTCAACGCGCTGGTCGAGAAGAACGTGATCTACGACAACGGGCGTTCAGGCGGCTCAGGGATCAACGGCGACGGAGTCCAGAGCTCGAAGATCCAAAATAATGTGCTGTACAACAACCACGCCAGCGGGATCTCGCTCTATCGCATCGATGGGGCCGACGGAGCGAAAAACAATCTGGTCGCGCATAACACGATTCTCATGGCAGCCGACGGCCGATGGGCGCTGAACATTCAAAACAGCAGCACCGGCAACCGCGTTGCGAACAACGTGCTCTTCAACCTCCATTCGTTCCGCGGCAGCATCGATATTTCCTCCGACAGCCTTGCTGGCTTCACAAGCGATTACAATGTGGTAATGGAGCGCTTTACGACGGACGGTGGTACCGTGCTGAATCTCGCGCAGTGGAGGCAGAACACGGGGCAGGATCAGCATTCTCTAATCGCAACTCCAGCTGTCCTCTTTGTCGACGCAGCCGGTAACGACTACCACATCACAACCAACTCACCGGCCCGCGATGCCGGTATCGTGCTGACCGATGTCACGGCCGATCGCGACGGTACCGTCAGGCCGATGGGAGCGACCTCTGATATCGGCGCGTACGAATTTCGCAGCACCGCCGACACCACCTCGCCGATTGCCCCTAGACGATTCCGGCTCCTGCGCATTCAATAGAACTGGAGCATAAAATTGAAGACAGGCTGCGGTGGCATTAAGTCAGGATTAGTGTGTCCAGATTTTTGCGGGAGTCGATTCGAACGGATATACATGGATCATCCATCCACCGGCCTGCGGAACGAATCGCCCACCGGCTTGCTGGCACTCTGATTCCGTGGCAATCCTTCCCTTGAACCCAAGTTGTTTCCGAGTCATGCGGCGTCTACTGCCATCAGATTGGAGACAGAGATTGACGTGGGCATGCCACTGCGCAACGCTCAACGGAATGCGCTCGTTTAACTGATCTTCGCTCATGCCCTTCGGCGCAGTGTACATCGCCCCCTCTAGCTCATAACCATCCCCGGCTTTCTTGTACAAGAGCGCCGTCGGTTCAGCCGGATCAAAGCGAACCTTTGCCTGGAGTCGACGCTGCTTATTGGCGAAATGATAATGCTTCGGCTTTCGGTCTGGATGAAGCGGGGCATACTCGTCGTTCAGTGCCACTCGATAATCCTTATACTTGGCAAGAGCCTGTCGCAAAGTCTGAACGATCTGATCGGCATGCCCGGCATCGTCCGCATTCGCCCTTCGCAATTCCGTCCATTTCATGTGAGGCCCAAGATGTTTCTGATGAGGAACCATCATGTCGACAGTCCCCTCCGCGGGATCATGGCGATCCATATCCATGCTCTGGGCAGTAGACTCTCCTTGCGCTAGTTCCTCTGCCTGAGCCAGACACACGCCATCCATAAGAAAGAGCAGGCACCCTGAGAAGACCACCACAATGCCCAGCGAGAACTTGAAGCAGCGCGTTGACGTTCGAATGCCTTGACCGACCATGGTTGCCCTCCATTGGAACTACAAGGTCACGTGTCCCTCATGGCAAACATATTATCCCGCGTATTGACTCAAAACCAGTCATACACCGCGGACAGTCTTTGCAAAGCTCAAGTTTTCTACGTGAACCGTGAGGAGCTCTACGAGACAAGGAAAGAGATGTCGGGAGCAAATTCAGATGCGGTGGGCAGTTGTTCAGGTCGAAATAACTCCTGACACCTGTTCTCTCCCACAAATGAACATAGCAGGCTGCGGACCTTTTCCACAGCCTGGTAGTAGTGACCCACGCCCAGACTCTGTATAATCCGGCACCGGCATCTCGGTGGACAGACGGCACGACTCAACTTTGTGAACACACTCACGACTCGCCCTTCACGAATCCGTTGGCTCATCCTCGCCGCAGATGATGCCGGCCTATGGAATGACCGATCAACAGATGGGCTGGGTCTTCTCGGCCTTCGTTGTCGGCTACGCCCTGTTTCAGATTCCCGGTGGATGGCTGGCCGATCGCTGGGGAGTCCGCGTGGTGCTGACCCTCGCACTTCTCTGGTGGTCGATCTGTACGGCCTTCACCGCCATGGTGGCTGCCACGTCGCTCGCCGGCCTCGTCGGGGTTGTCGGCGCGCTGATGCTCGTACGGTTTTCGCTGGGTGTGGGAGAAGCCGTGGCGTTGCCCGCATTCAATCGCGCCGTCACCAACTGGCTCCCGGCTGATCGGCGAGGCCTTGGCATTGGAATCGCGATCGGAGGCATTGGATTAGGTTCCGCCATGACCCCGCCTATTGCCGCCTGGGTGATGGTGAACTGGGGATGGCCGACGGTGTTCTACCTTGCGAGCCTGCTCGGCATCGGGATGGCAATCCTTTGGTGGCTCCTGTCGCGCAACCATCCGCATGAGCATCCCTGGGTGAACGCCGGTGAACAGGCCCTGCTCAAGCGTGAGCCGGCCACCACTACAGCCGTGCCCTGGCGAACATTCAGTCGGACCCCCACCATCTGGTGGTTGGTAATCAGTTACAGTTGCCTCGGCTATGTCGCCTACGTCTATCTGTCCTGGTTTTATTTATATCTTGTGAATGTTCGAGGATTCGATGTACTTCGCGGGGGATTCTATGCCTCCGCCCCCTTTGTCGCCATGTTGGTATTTTGTCCTCTGGGCGGCTGGGTGACCGATCGACTGGCAACCAACTACGGTCTCACCACCGGACGGGCTGTGGCCGGCATGACCGGCATGGTTCTGGCTGGGTGCGCGATTGCGCTGGGTGGTGTCGTGGATTCTCCCTTTCTGGCGATCACCAGTCTGTCATTCGGCGCGGGCTGGCTCTATTTTTCGGTCGGCGCCTACTGGGCCTCGACGACCGATCTATCCAAATCTCATGCAGGAACCTTGTCAGGGCTCATGAATACCGGCGCCAATATCGGCGGGACCATCTCCCCGACTCTCACCCCATGGCTGGCCAATCAATGGGGCTGGCCCGTCTCATTGGGCGTTGCCGCAGCCGTGGCCATCGTAGGCGGAATCTTGTGGCTAAAAATCGATCCGGGCAAGGGGCTGACACAAGAATAGTGCTGAGTGCTGAGATTAATGAAAGATTTCACCGCGACTCCCAACCATATACTCTCAGAACTCAGCACTTCTTCTGAGGCCTTGCCTCCCAGGCTGCGTCCTTGCTAGTTTGATCGCATGACGATGCAATTTCAAAAAATCGATCCGCGCATCACGATTACGACGCCGCTCGGCGAGATCAAGATTCGCTTCTACCCGGACGACGCGCCGCGTCATGTCGAGAACTTTCTCAAGCTTGCCAAGATGGGATTCTATGATGGAACGACTTTCCATCGCGTCGTTCCTGGATTCATCATTCAGGGCGGCGATCCGCTGAGCAAGAATCCAGACCGTTCCCTGCACGGCTCAGGCAGTCCCGGCTATTGGCTCAACCCAGAAACCAGCGATCGCCCGCATAAACGAGGCGCAATCGGCATGGCCAAGGTCCCCCGCGAGAGCAACAGCACGCGAGACCCCAACGATAACGGCTCGCAGTTCTATATCTGTGTCGATGACAGCAGCGGGCTGGACCGAACCTACACCGTCTTATGCCCGTTCGGGCCACAACCTTGCCTGGCCCTGTATGCTCGACGGAGAAAAAGAAATAGAACAGAACAGAGCTGACGCCGATCAAAATGATGATCGTGTTCAGGCTGCTGGCTGGATTCAGGAGATTCCACGTAAAGGTAACCCCCTCTCCCGGTATCAACGTCAAGAGCGGACGAACCGTATCCTCGATCTGTTTCAAGATAAAGGACGAGATGGTCCGTGGGATCGCGAGCCCTGATCCGACGCCCACGATAAAGGCGAATGCGTAGCGCGAAATCCAGGCGGCCTTCGGGACATAGCGCGTGAGCATCAGCATCCCGATGGCCACGGGAATCAACAACGCCCACTCTCCATTCTCGACGATCGGCTTCCAGACCAGATGCACGATCACCGTGTCGTACGTCTTGACGATCGTGTATCCGACCGATACGCCGACGTAGAGATTCTCCGCCAGCTTGAAAAGCGGGTTGTCCTTGTAGAGAAAGGTAAAGATGAAGAGGGTCAACCCCGTCGCCACCCACGCCCCGATGATCAATTCAAACGACATCGTCCGTTATGCCCCTGCCTGGCCCTGCGATCTGGCTCTGTTGCGCGATGAGAAATAGAAGAGGTTACACATGATGACCAACACAATGATGGCGAGATGGGTCGCCGATTGCGCATCCATCCCGGCAATCGCTTTCCCCTTCTGATCCATTAAGGTTTCGTATTCTGCCGCGCCGCGCAGACCGCCGATCAAGCCGTTGATCTGCCCGCTTCGCAACAGCGGGTAGAGTCCCGGCGCCATGACACCCGTGCAGCCGCCACCCATTTCGAACTTGTATTTGTCCTTGCCGAACACGTACCACTCTTCCACCCCGGGTCTACCTGCGCCCAAACTGACGGCATAACTTACATCACGCAGACTGTTGATGCCTTGAAGGACCGGGAGCCCCTTTGTGGGTTTGCCGTTATAGTCGGCTGGGAACGCCCCGTAGAGATCCTGTCCCATGTTGATGATCACCGCGGTCCCACCAGGGCTCCAGCCAAGGAACACATAATCCTTCCCGTTCTCCTTACCCATTTCACGGGCGACCTGCGTCACGACCTGATCGGCCATGCCGGTACCGGAGACCCAGAGCGTCAACGCGATCACACGGAGGTTTTTCTTGAAGGCATGGCGCAGTAACGAGATCGACTGAGGATGCAGCTCAGGCTTCGAGGCCGGATCGAAATCCAGCGACAGCAGGAACGGCGATCCTTCAGGAAGCGACTCGATGTGGTCATAGACCCCGCGAACTTCCTGCGAAATCCTGATCGGCAATCCAACGGGGTAGAGCAACGGCACAAGCGTACAGACACCGATCACCAGGAAGATGATCCGCCGGTCGATCTTCAACATGCGCTCAGTGAAACTCACGGTCGCTCCTTCGTCGCCACCGGGCATTCAGCCATCAGCAGTCAGCCTTCAGGAAAAAATGAATCGTCGATTCCGGAGCTGAGAGCTGACAGCTGATAGCTGATCGCTCATCATCACTCTTTTCCTCCCCCAAGATACGACCGTTCCTTCCCGAAGATGATCTTGATGGAGAGAGCCACTGTGCCGAGGCTGACGCCTATCAGAATCGCGCGCCGCACCGACGCGTTCAACACATTTAAAATCCACTGAGACAGGTCGCCGCTGAGCGGGATGAGATATTCTCCGAGTGGAACGCGGCCCATCATGACGATCACCGCCGCTATGAGCAGCACCGCCGCCTCGCGGCTCCGCGCGCGGAACGATCGATAGGCTGCTGAGGCGATGAAGAACGCGAGGATGGCGAACATCGTACTCTGCAAGGGAACCATCATGAAGTTATAGACCCACCCGAAGGCGGTCATGGCGCCATCGACGGCTTCCTTGCCGTTCGACCACATGCCGGCTACGATGGTGCCGAGCATGCCGACATAGAGGACGAAGCTATAGCCCCATCCCGCTTCTTTACGCCGGATCTTGATCGCATGGACGTGGAACAGGCTGCTCACACCCAGCACCAGCGCAAAGCCCCCGATGATCTGGAGCCACTTCGTAACCGAGGTCAGCATCTGCTCCGAGGCCGGATGCGGCACATAATATTGCCCTGCGAACACCAGCCCGGTGATGAGCGTGATCAGGAGCGGAACCTGTCGCCGGAGAAAGATCATTTCACGTCCCTGAAACAGTCCAGAAATAGTTTCGGCCACTGCGCGTCGAGCATCACACCGAGAGTCGCCAGTATGGTCCCAACGCCAAGCACGCCGAGGATGAGTGCCTTGCCGATGTCCTGTCCACGCAACGTGCCGACCTGCACCGGCTCCCTGGAAAGATACGCGCTGGCCGCGTAAAGTTCCTCCCCGATCAAGGTGTAGTCGCAGGTGGTCACGAAGAACGGGAGCTGGTGATCCGCATCCGTCCCGGCAATTTGGATCGCCCCGGTGCTCGCGCCCGTTTCCGTCAACAGTAACGCTTCGGCGAAATAATGGCCCATGAAGAAGTTCGCCGCAGGCTTTTTGCGCAGCATGATGCCGTCCACCGCCGCCGTATAGCTGAATTGATCAGACGTAATAAAGAAATTCGAATCGTCCTTGTAGAGATCAGGCTTGCCTGCTTCCAGATAGGCCTGTTTATCAGGCTTGCCGGCTTCCAGATAGGCCTGTTTGGTCACTTCCTGACAGACAGCCATGGTAATCGGATCACGGTGGGGCACGAGCAGATCAGTGCCATAGGCAGCGGTGCGTTTGGCCACTCGCCCCAGAATCACTGCCGCTGCAATAGTTGAAGGATCGCTCATATCGTGGGCGCCGGTCATGTAGAGGATCGGCTTGCCCAACTCTGTCGCGCGACCAATGGCCTCATCCACCGCATCCAGGCCTGGAATACGCCGAAGGAAGATCTCTCGCTTTCTGGCTGTGCTAATGGCGTAGAACACGATGCCGCCGAACAGGAGCGCCAGCAAGAGATTGTTCATCTGATTCCAATTGATCCAGTTGGGTTCCGGAGTAGCCTGAACCGGCGTGGCGATGGCTCGATCTCCGTTCGACACAGCAGCCACGGTCACGCTGTAGGCATTTCCGTTCTTAAGCTCGACACCCTTTCCATTCTTCAGCGTGAACTGGTGCTGTTCTCCAGTCGACGGCCTTGTCCACCAAGGCCACTTCGATTCGCGAACATAGCGCTGGTTCGCGGGGAACTCCGCCACAACGTTCATCGCAGCCGGATCTGCCACCGTCGTTCCCTCGCTGACTAAGACCTGATATTTAGTGGCGGCGCTGTCGTCAGGAGCGGGTGCCCAGAGGACAGTCAAGCTGCCACCGCCATCGCTCGGTGTATCGAACACACGCACATCGTGCGGCGGCGCAAGAGGCGTCTTCGTCTGAGCGTCAGTCTGAGCAAACACCGAAAACGATAGCTGACTCAGAACAGTCAGAAACAAGAGCGAGGCTGCCAACCAGGCCCGACCTCCTCGACATTTCACGTTTAACGTTTCACGTTTCACGCCCGCTAAGCTCCTTCGATCAATTCAATATTCGTCCGTGGCATAACAGCCATGCTGCCGTCTGCAAAGCGGACTTCCAACACACGCACATCGCTCTCAGTTGGAATCTTCTGGAGATCGGCCGGCAAGCTCGCCACTTCGCCGATTTTCCCGAATAACGGATCTCGAATGATGCGAACCAGATCGCCGACCCTGATCCCTTCTCGCTGCGGCGCGATGGCTGCGCCGAGATCGCCCGTTGCGCCTGCGCCTTTGGGAATGATGATCTCAGGGCGAATGACGCCTGCGCGAATTTGCGTCGCGCCTGAAATAGACGCCTGTTGTCCCGCATGGACAGAGAGCAGCGAGAACGTTTTGTCAGCCATAGGGATGGAGCCGAACCCTTCAGTGAGAATCAGGGTAAACCCGACCTGTTCCGTGCCCGTGATAGCCACGCCCAGGTCGTACCCCAAAAGTGCGCGCAAGTCCTTATCGTGAATGCCACCGACAATCAATCCCGCAACCCCCACCTCTTTCGCGCGGGCCAGCGCGTCAGCAGAGATAAAGGAACCGCCCACCACAACCTTGCCTTTCATGTCTGTAGTGAGATGACGCGGCGAGAGGGCCTCAGCCGGCGACGTCACCGCGACCACAATCTCGCCTCTGGTTTCACCGCCGATGCCGAAGATGCCCTGCACCAGACTGCAATCCGTTTCGACCACGACACCTTGCTGCGGAATCACCTCGACAATGCGCCCGTCTACATAGCCCAATAATTCCAGCACGCGCGGCGGCTCCCGCAAAAGCACTTGTCCCGTCACAGCAGACACAGACTCCACGACGCCGGCAATCGGCGAAAGGACTTCCGTCTTCAGCCACTTGATGAACGGTTTGTTCTCGGCCAGGATCTCGTCCTTCCGGACTGTATCGCCGGCCTTCTTGACCAAATACTCGTGGATCTCATCCGGCGCCACGCCCAACTGATTGGCGAGATTCAGGGGATAGACCTTCCCAGGCAATTCCGCACGAGCCACCGCTTGATTCGCGCGCACGGTCTCACCGGTTGCGACCAGCACCGTGCCAGGAAGCGACAACATCCGCCTCCGCTGGACGGTTGTCCGCTCTGTTACGGTGAGGCCTGGAGTATAACTGTGAGCCATAAAGACAGTTTCAAGTTTCGCGTTTTGAGTTTCGAGTCGAGTAACTCGTAACGCCTCACTCGCTGGGGTACAGCCCGACTGCGCTGTGCCATTTCATCAGCGCCGCCACTCGAAGATTGTGATCGGTCGGCAACTGCAATGGACGCCCGCGCCCATCGAGCAAGAGTCCCACCACACCGCCCTGCACCTCTCGCGTAACCGCCACTCCCGCTCCAGCTCCGAGATTTACCTGTTTCGCCGGTTGGATCACGATCGAAGCCTTTTGATCGGCGGCCAAGGGAATCAGCCGCAGGTCACCGAATGCGAGCGAACCCTTCTCCACTCGCCCATCCGAAAACGTGATGACATAATCCGCGCACCGTTCGCCATCCTTCCCCTGCCCGATCGGCGCGATACAGGTTCCCAGATAGACCATGCAATCACGGACAAAAACATCGGTAGCCGCCTTCTCGTCAATCGTCGAGAGCACACCGAGATGCGGCATCATGAAAATGCTGTCCACCGAGAGCCTCGTCACTCCAAGCGGCTCATAGGCATCCACCATCATCACCATCGATTGCACACGGCGCGGCGCATGAGACAGAATTCCTCCGCTCCCGACGATCAAGTCCAACTTGAGCATATCGATCAGCGTCTTGCCGGACTGCTGCTGCTCGAATACATCTGAGATCGTGCGTTCTTGCTGAATGCCCTTGAGGGATGTCGCGAGAGATTTGTGATGGATCAAGGCGAGCCGGAGCGCTTCGCGGGCAATCGCGTGCTCGATCTGCAGCTCGTCCAGCGTCTGTGGAATCGTCGTCGGACGGACCATCTTGTTCTTGATCCGATTGCGGAGCGTCTGTTCGTCGATCGTGAAGGGCACCCACCGCATGATATTGGCGAGCCCCGCTTCCGCCAGCACGTTGGAAATACTGTACGACATGCCGAGGTTCGCGCTCACGGTTCGATTGAAGAGTCCTTCGAACACCGAAAAGACGTCGGTGGTCGCGCCGCCGATATCCACTCCGATCAAATTCAAATGCTCACGCTTGGCAATCGTTTCCATGATGACGCCGACCGCCGCGGGCGTCGGCATGATCGGCGCCCCGGCCATCTCGATCAGTTTCTTGTACCCCGGCGCTTGCTGCATGACATGTTCGAGGAACAGGTCGTGAATTTTGTCGCGCGCGGGCGCGAGGTTCTCTCGCTCCAACACCGGACGAATATTGTCGGTCAGCACTAAGGCGGTTTTCTCGCCCAGAATGTTTTTCACTTGCGGCTGTGCGGCGGTGTTTCCGGCATACACCAACGGAAGCTTGTACGTCGCCCCGAATCGAGGGCGCGGCTCCGCAGCTGAGATATATTCGGCCATCTCGACCACATGGGTCACTGCGCCGCCGTCCGTCCCGCCGGACATCAAGATCATGTCCGGCCGCATCGCACGAATACGCTCGATCTTTTCGTGCGGCAACCGGCCATCGTTCGACGCCAACACATCGATGACGATCGCGCCGGCTCCAAGCGCGGCCCGTTGCGCGCTTTCCCCCGTCATGTTCTGCACCACGCCTGTCACCATCATCTGCAACCCGCCGCCCGCGCTGCTGGTGGAGATGTAGATGTCCACACCGGTTTTCGCATCGCGGCAGGGCGTAATGATTTTATCGCCGTCGAGAATCTTTCGGCCGGAGAGTTCTTCAATTTCTGCAATCGCGTTCAGCACTCCTCGTGTCACATCTTCGAACGGCGCTTCCACCGTCGTCGGTGCGGTGAAGACCTGAGACAATCCAGCGCGGCTCTTGCGTCGCCGTCGTAGCTCGACAATGTCTTGGTGACCTTATGCCGGTTGCCACGCTCGGCGCCGGCCTCGTCGTAGGCCAGCACGGTGCCGGCCGGTTCCAGTTCATGGTAAATCTCCGGAACCGCCACCACAAATCCGTGGCTCGCCAACATCGCCGCAGTGCGCCGGATTGGCCCCGTGACCTGAAAAATCTCCGAGAACAGCACCAGGCCTGGATACCGCCCCTCCGCCATCGGACGAAAGAGATACGTGCGCATGAGCCCCGTAGGAGTGTCGAGATCAGCTGACTCAGTATCTGTGATGATCATCCCGATCTCCTCTTTGTCGATACGAATGATCCCTCGTCAGCCCCACATACGGGAAGCCAGTGGAATCAGGTAGAGCGTTCAATATCCTCGCCCAGTACTGCCACCGCGCCCCATCCGATCTAGCGGAAGCGCTTCGTATCGTGCCTTCATGTCTGGATGCTCGTTGAGATAGCCCTTCACCGCCGCCTCATCGGCAAAAATCTCTGGGCTGCGCTTTCGATACTCCTCGACCGTCAGATCATACTTGGTCAACAGCTTACCGAGTTTTGTATGAATGTCCGCGCCCATCTCCTTCATTTGATCAGCCGATGGCCGCTGCCCATCTTTGAACTGCCCTCCACTCTGAAAGTAGTTCGTCATCATCTCTCCGATATCCACGCGAGCCTTCACAAACTTTTCCACCTCAGCCGGCTCCACCGCATAGCTCATACCGGAAAACAACAGGACCCCCAACGAAACTCCGATAATGTGACGTGTCATATTCCTAGACATACGGCTCCTTGTAAAAGCATGGATAAGAAATTCCTCCTGCGAAACAGCGTCGATCATACCATCCCGGCGGAACAAAAATGGAGAGGGATAAGGAATGGACGCCTGGCCGTCCTCCTGCTCACTGAACGGATGGATTCTCTACGAATTAGGTTTTCTTGGGGTCATTCTGCTAGGATGACGGAGCGAGGCTGATGAACCTGCGACATCGATAGAAAGGATGCCCCCATGAACACCACGAAACTCATTGCCGCGATTGTCGTGATCGCGCTGATCGGGCTCCCATCCCTCTCCTTCGCGAGAGCGCGAGGCGGCGGCGGATATGGTGGCGGATATTCCAGCGGTTCAAGGAGCAGTAGCCCCTCAGGAAGCATCGGCAGCCGTGGATCACGCACCTACGACCAGAACGGAGCCAAACCGATTGAACAGTCGACGACCCCGAAACCGTCCGCGACTGCGCCACCATCAGCGTCCGGCGCCCCCTCTCCTGCGGCTCAGCCGGCGCCGGCTATGCAACCCTCGTTTATGCAACGCAATCCCCTGCTGGCTGGCCTCGCCGCCGGCGTCGCCGGATCATGGATCGGCCATATGCTGTTCGGCGCAACAACCAGCAGTGCTGCAACGCCCGCCGAGGCCGGCGAGACCGGCACGACCACAGGGGGATTCGGCTCCACCGGAATACTTCTCCTCCTCATGCTCCTGGGGGCCGGAGCGTTCTTTTACTTCATGAAAGCACGGCGACCTGTCCATGATTTTTCCGGAACCGCGCGGAGCAGCACGGTCAGCGGCAGCCTGTTATCGGAATCCGCCGCCAGAACCCTCCAGACCACGGCAGTGGCCAGCGACGTTACCTCCGCCGACAAAACTGCCTTTCAACAACTGCTGACCGATATTCAGACGGCCTGGAGCAACCACGACCTAGCCGAACTACGGCGATCCGTCACGCCGGAGATGCTGTCGTATTTCAGCACTGCCCTAGCCGAACAGACCAGCCTCGATATCGCCAATCATGTTGAGGATGTGGTGCTCCTACAGGCAGATGTCCGGGAAACCTGGGCCGAAGACGAGACGCACTACGCGACGATCGGGCTTCGCTGGAGTGCCCGTGACTACACCATCTCCTTGACCAAGCGGCGAGGTGAACCGGGCTATCTCGTCGAGGGTGACGAAGAAAAACCGACCGAGTCCAGCGAAGTCTGGACATTCATGCGATACCAAAACGGGAAGTGGCTGCTCTCGGCGATTCAGCAGTAAACCGAGGGCATGGAGCCTGATGACCTCCTGTGCTCGGACAACGCGCGATCTCAGCACACGACTGAACAGCGAACATGGTCAACGAGATCAGCTGCCAGCGAGGGTTTGACCGACCGGTGTATTCGATTCCACGTTCGCAATGACACCTCTGCCTGTGGTAGAGTGTGGGGCTGATGCATGAACCATGGATACGTTCCTATCCCTCGCGTTTCTGTCCGTGCTGACGACGCCCCGCGGGATCGTTCCTGAGTATCTGCTGCCCCTCCGTCAATGATGCGCCGAATCGTTCGTCCTCGATTCGATGCGCGGGCTAGAAAAACTGCTTCGACATCGCCTCAATCGTGAGGCGCACGAAGACAAACCGGAGTGACGCCTCACTCCATAACGAGTTACAGGGAGAGACCATGAGTACCATCAAGCCCGCGAAGCCTACGCAGCCAGGATCAGCCAAGGCCTGGGTCCGCATTCCTGATGGCACGAAGGTCAAGCACCGGCATGAAGGACATGTCGGATTTATCGATGGACTCACCGAGATCGTCAGCGGGCCTAACCGGAATCCGGACGGAAAGACACAATACCGGATGAATATCGGAGCACCGGATCGGCAGCTCGTGACCGAGAGCGATCTATCGATACTGATCGACGACGAAGACCTTGTGATCATGCTGCGGCAAAAGGCGCCCTACCGCCGCGCTGTCACACAATCGCTACACAGCGTGCTGACGCCAGATCGTTTCGTCAAACCAGCCTAGCTCGCAAGAGTAGGTTGGAACGATTCCTGTATGCCAACCATGACAGAAACCTGCTACGCCAAAGGCCAGAAAGTGATCTTGGTTACCAGCCAGATCACGAATGGTAAATGGCTGTGCAAGTTTTCGATTCCGGGGTCCAGCCATCTCGACAACGGACCGCATGGCCAGAATTCGTCGAAAGTCTACAAGACGGAATGGGAAGCAAGAACTAACGCGTTTCAGCGCGCCAGGTTATTGCTAGGCGAGCCACAGGATCTGACTCATGGGTTTGGGCCCGAGAAGATCTAACAGGTTGTTACCGCACAAAATATCACGCCGAAACTACGAGCACATAAATCCCCCAGACTCTTTTAGAGTTTTTTGCAGGCTGTTCAGAAAGGCTGTCCAGCAAGGCCGCAGCGAGTGAAGGTAGGGTTCTACGAATCGCTGTTCCTCACTTTCCTGCGCATAAGACTTGGAGATGTTTTCTCCTATCAGCGCCCCGAGGAACGATATGGTCAGGGAAAGGAATCGAAGGGCATGGTGGAAACTCGCCGATCGAGATGTTCCGAAGGAAATGCAGGCCTGTCTGTTGGGCGCCTCAGCTCTCTCCATCAAACCCCCGAGCCTCGACATGCCGATTCCGATAAAGTCATCGTACTACATAGAATTCTTGCAAACCACCCCCTCGGCAGCATATCTGTGCGATTTCATCGACGGGCAGAAGGCAAGAGTTGAGCTAGGCCTCTGATGAAACTTCCTGCAGCAGTATCATCGGCCTTGGAGGGCTTAACTTCCGTGACGACTATTTGGGGTCTGGCATGAGTATTGACTTATTTTGAGTGCGGAGAAACCTGAGATCGGCGCGCAGAAACGTAAAACGGGGCAAGGTCTTGCAATCATATATTTCTCGTGAACTATTTGGGGTCGGGCATGACTATTGACTTCGTTGGGTGGTAAGAGATGATATATCGACGTTTGCGGATAAACCCTCATTGACCTGGGCTGCGGAGGTAGAGGAGTGAACTGGACGACGAAGAAACCGACAAAGTCAGGGTGGTATTGGTATCGCGCTGTATCCGACGGAAACACCGCCAAGGTTCTGCACTTCATCGATGACGACGGAGAGGGACCATACCTCGCAACATCAGACGATCATACCCTGAATGACTTAGTCGGCGAATGGGCCGGACCGGTTGAGCCGCCACTGTCGGGGCAGAGTCGTTGAACGAGGTGGTCAGTCAGCAGGCGTCAATGTCACGGGCGGCCTGATTGGATGTTTCCGTTTTCCTACGTCTTGATCGATCATTCTCAAGACTTCCAACTGCGACTCTAGTTCCGCAATGCGCTTGTCTCGCTCTCGGACTTGTCGTTGGAGCGTCTGAACAAGGTTTGAATCGATGACAGCTGAATCGCTTTTCTTCTCCACGGACGTGACGGGAGCCGTTCCACACGCGCTGAGGGCCATCGCCCACAGGAGACCACATCCGAAGCTGAACCAGACCCTCTTGCACGTGCTCATGTTGTATGATGTGCCATTAGACGCGCGATCCTGCAAGGACATTTAGGATTCTGACAGTTGCCGAAGGACGCGCGCAAAGGAATGGCCCGGTGATTCCTCTCGCCACTCCTTCCCCCCGTCCGTAGGATAGCGGCTGTCTCGTAAAACCCTTACCCTGAAACGCATGACGGCCAGGAAGTCGCCCATCCGGTGGCGCGCCATTATCCGCGCAGTGGCCATTGCGTACGGCACGACTTTTGTGTCGGGATTAGTGTTGTCCTGGGCAGGGATCACGCCAGAGACTTATCACGTGGGCTACCCTCTGCTTGCGTTGTGTACCGGCGCAGTGGGAGTGGCTCTCGCCCTGAGGGCAGCTAACACCTCGCACTTCCCCTATCTTCTGGCCATTGGGGCTGGCCTCTGGATTCTCAACTCGATCGGCATTCTGCTCGGAGCACAATCCTTTGCCGGATGGGCCGATAGCAGTATCTTTACCGGTATCACCCTCGTTCTGGGCCGGCTTCTGGTGGGAACAAGCCTCGACAGACCGGCGCCTGCCGCATCCTATTCTTCTCTCGTTCATCGAGTGACTCAACCACACAGAAATCACTAGCACAGGCCTCGCCCTTCTCACCGACGGCCTTGTCGAGCCCCTCCTTTTCACAGATTGTGGCGCTGAGATATCATATACTCACTCGATCGTAATCACTGTCCCGTGGGACAGCTGGGATTGAGCAACTTCAGATCATTGGAACATTGAGCATGGAGACCTATTACACCGTTCTTGAAATCCAGAATGCTGCGACTCCCGATGAGATAAAGGAGGCCTACCGGCTCTTAGTGCAGGTCTGGCATCCCGACCGCTTTCACCATAGACCCGCACTGTTAGCCAAGGCAGAAGAGAAATCAGGGAAAATCAATGTGGCCTTCGAGACGCTCAGCGATCCTGTCTTGAAACAACGGTATGACGACTGGCTTCTTACCTGCAATGGACAAAGTGCGAAGCCTGTTGAGTCTGTGACTTGCCCCTCCTGCCAGACAACGATTCGTCCCACTTCCACTCAACAGGAGAACTGGGATGCATACCAGCGCCGCCGCCAAGCGGCAGAGGAAGACAAGCGCGCCGGCGCCGCAACGGCCCATGTCGATCAGCCTTTCCCCCGCGGCAGAATGGCCGTGCTGGCCATAGCTGCACTCTTTACCCTCGTCGCCGTATTCGTGCTGACGAAACCTTCGAAAGTGATTATTTCCAACAAGCCGCCTCAAGTGCATGAACAGGACGCTCTTCAGAAAACTGAGTCGTTGGGAATTGAAGATAAAGCGCCTGTTCACCAAGCCGTGGATGTGCCCAAAGTTGTTTCGTCTGAATCGAATCAGACGAGCGACAAGAAAGCCCTGCCTAGGAATCCACCAACGGCAGCTCGCCAACAGGAGCATCAGGATCTCCCTGAGTTAACACAGCGACTGATGGCGCAGGCATCTGCGCGTATACCAGCTTCCCCGCCGGAAATGACTTCAGAGGTAGACCTGCAACAACTGATACAGCTGGCCACTCGGGGCAATGTGTCGGCGCAGAATCAGCTTGGACAAATCTATGCCACCGGGCGAGGGGTGCCGCAGGACTATGCAATAGCACGAAGTTGGTTCGAGAAGGCCGCAGCTCAGGGCCACGGATGGGCCTTGTACCAGCTCGGTCAACTGTTCGCCGACGGGTCGGGGGTACCTCAGGACTATAAGAAAGCGCGAGAGTGGTGGGAACAAGCGTCAGCCCACGGTGTGGCGCAGGCGCAATACAATCTTGGACAACTGTATGCCACCGGGCGGGGCGTGCCGCAAGACTATGCAACAGCACGGAGTTGGTTCGAGAAAGCCGCGCTCCAGGGCCACACCTGGGCGCAGGCTCAGCTTGGACAACTATACGCCAACGGGCAAGGGGTGCCTCAAGACCGTACAGCGGCCAAGAAGTGGTACGAAAAGGCCGCCGCCCAAGGCAACGCATGGGCACAGGCTCAGCTCGCGTTGATGTAGCAAGATGCTGAAACAGTCGCTCTTCTCACCCACGCAACCACGGCGCGCCTCGACGCACCTATTCTTCTGCCTTACCTCATATCGCTCAGGCCGTTCCCATGCTCCGATGCGGTACGAGTTGGGGATTCAGTTCGAACTCAGAACTGGGCCGGGATGGAATAACGGTGTCAGGAACATTTTCCGATGTCAAATGAATGAATGCCTCATGGGCAAGACGTATCTCCAACAGAATATTCCTACCACAGCCGCTGAACAGCCGTTTCAAGTTTAGGCAAACAGGGCTCCAGTTCAGGCTTCGAGGCTCTGGTCACCACAAACGCTGCCGGCACATGCTCCCAATGC
>SWDN01000003.1:35662-49550 GCA_005116775.1 Nitrospira sp. | reverse complement strand
GCATCAGCAAAGTTGAGCTGAGTTTCGACGCAGGAAAAACCTGGAATGAGTGTCAGATCGAGCCGCCCATGTCGCCCTATTCGTGGGTGATTTGGAACTACACATGGAAACCTTCTCAGCGCGGAAAATTCCAAACCGTCGTGCGCGCAACAGATACGAAGGGGCAGCTGCAGATTGCTGAAATTGTGAGACCACAACCAGCCGGGGCAAGCGGGCTACACACGATCATCGCGGATGTTGAGCAGACCTAGCAGGCGGCTGCCCATTGTCAACATCGTTCTCACTTTAGAAAATCTTCACCGTACCCCATGACCAGCCTCCTCAAACCGGTCGACCGTCTGTTCGGACGGGCCTAACAGAGGGCTACGGCACAGCGCCAAACGTATCACCGACTAGACAGCCGTGGCTCAGGACTACTCAATATAGATCCGATCTCCAACTCCCAGCTGAACGCTGTTCGCTGCGTTATCTTCCCTTATGAACAACTCTAGAAATCCGTTGCTATTCACCAACGCACACAGACAATTCGATTGTCCTTCGGTGTAACTGGTAACCAATCGACTGATCATGCATTTGCCGATGCGAATGGTCGAACTCGTAGCCTTAGAAGCATTTTGAAATTCTCCTAGGTGTGTCGCCGTGATATTCGAAATAAGATTGCCGAATCGATCGACGTGGACAATCTCCCCCACCAAGGCCGTGGCATCCGATTTCGTCTCAGCAATCGTGAAGGCCTTCGGGTCATTGATGAGTCGTCCAAAGGACTCAAATGGCTGCTGCCTGGCCAGCCACGCCGCAGCCGGCGCGAAGAGGTCCCGACCGTCAAAGGTATGGCCAGGCGATTCACGCC
Organism: Nitrospira sp.; assembly: GCA_005116775.1. Taxonomy (GTDB): domain Bacteria; phylum Nitrospirota; class Nitrospiria; order Nitrospirales; family Nitrospiraceae; genus Palsa-1315. The sequence goes on along the minus strand of SWDN01000003.1, from coordinate 48,700 downwards.
GAAATCTCCGTTGATCGATCTCGCGTACCTCGATGGGCAGTTCCTCTTCAAAGATGTGCGTAAGCACACCATTGTCCGGCGCCAGGAAAAAATAGCGCCGCCCCATGACGGCAATCGCCCGCCTGTCGCTGCCGACACCTGGATCGACGACCACAACATGGATGGCGCCTTCGGGAAACTCTCGATAGCAAGACTTGAGGAAGTAGCCGGCCTCGTCGATTCGGCAAGGAGTAATCTGGTGGGAAAGATCGACGATGGTGGCGTGAGGATTGATCGTGAGAATGACCCCCTTCATACTCGCCACGAACCAATCTCGGTCGCCGAAATCGGTCAACAGCGTGATGAACCCAAGAGGGTGCGGCACCTTACAATTCCTCGAAACGAATCTCCACCACTTCGTATTCGACCATCTTAACAGGGGTCTTTACCTCGACGAAATCGCCGACGCGCTTTCCGATCAGCGCCTTCCCGACCGGAGACTGAATTGAGATGCGGTTCACTTTCATGTCGGCTTCATCCTGTCCCACCAGGGTATACTCCCGCTTCGACTGCGATTCCTGTTCAATCACGAGTACCGTGGCGCCGAATACGATGGTGTCGGAGACTCGCCCGGCAGTTTCGATGATCCGAGCCTCGGCCAGCTTCGACTGCAGTTCCACGATCCGCGACTCAATGAATCCCTGGCGTTCTTTTGCGGCATCGTACTCCGCATTTTCGCTCAAATCGCCATGAGCGCGCGCTTCAGCAATGGCTTCGATATTTTTGGCACGCTCGACTTTGCGAAGGCGGTCGAGCTCTGCTTGGAGCGCCTCGTGCCCCTTTCTCGTAATCGGTGTCGGCATGATCAACAACGTCCTCTATAAATGGTGGTGATACTCCTGCAGCGACCGAATGGTGAGTTCTTTCTTGAGAATCGCTTCAATGCCCATGACTGCCGCTCGTGCCCCCCGTATGGTCGTATAATAGGCCAGCCCTTTGTTCAGCGCCTCCCGGCGGATCGACAAGGAATCGGCATGTGCCGACGCGGTCCGCACAGTGTTCACCACCAACGCCACCCGCCCGTTTTTAATGTGGTCCACGACATGGGGGCGGCCTTCCTTGACCTTATTCACAGTTTCCACCTGAACCCCGTGATCGCGCAAATAGGCCGCAGTGCCACTCGTGGCTTGCACGGTGAATCCAAGGTGCTGGAGCTGTCGCACGAGTTCCAACGCTGCAGGACGATCGCCCTGCTTCACGCTGATGAAGGCCGTGCCTCCTCTCGGCAACGGTGCCCCGGCTCCTGCTTGAGACTTCGCAAATGCCCAGCCGAAATCCTGGTCGATTCCCATCACTTCCCCGGTAGACTTCATCTCAGGGCCCAACAGGACATCCACCCCTGGAAACTTATTAAAGGGAAAGACGGATTCTTTGACAGATAAATGAGTGGGAGCCGGGGCTTCAGTCAACCCCAGCTCCGGAAGGGTCTTCCCCACCATGGTCTTCATCGCCAACTTAGCCAGCGGCACCCCGATGGCTTTACTCACGAACGGCACGGTGCGCGAACCGCGTGGATTGACTTCCAGCACGTAAATTATCTGATCTTTGATCGCAAATTGCGCATTCATGAGGCCGATCACACCAAGCTCCAGCGCCAAGGCCTTCATTTGCCGGCGAATCTCTTCGACCACGCTCTGATCGAGCGAATAGGGCGGCAACGAACAGGCTGAGTCCCCCGAATGCACCCCGGCCTCTTCAATATGCTCCATGATCCCTGCCACGACGACGTTCGTCCCATCCGAAATGGCGTCGGCATCGACTTCAATGGCATCCGACAGATACTTGTCGATGAGCACTGGATGCTTCGGCGAGGCTTTGACCGCCGATCCCATATACTCCAGCAAGCCGGACTCATCGTAGACAATCTGCATCGATCGCCCACCCAGTACATACGAAGGCCGTACCATGACCGGATAGCTGATCTGCGCGGCGATCTTAAGGGCTTCGTCTACGGATCGGGCCATGCCGCTCTCCGCTTGGCGGAGCCCAAGCGTATTCAAGAGATCGCGGAATCGTTCCCGATCTTCCGCGCGATCGATGGCATCAGGACTCGTGCCCAAAATTCGCACCCCGGCCTTGGACAATGGCAGCGCGAGCTTGAGGGGCGTCTGCCCACCGAACTGTAAGACAACTCCCAACGGCTGTTCGCACGCTACGATATTGAGGACATCCTCCTCGGTTAACGGCTCAAAATAAAGCCGATCCGAGGTGTCGTAGTCTGTGCTCACGGTTTCCGGATTGCAATTCACCATGATCGACTCGATACCTTCTTCACGAAGCGCCATGACCGCATGGACACAACAATAGTCGAATTCAATCCCCTGCCCGATACGGTTGGGCCCTCCACCGAGGATGATCACTTTCTTCCGGTCTGTCGGTCGAGACTCACATTCGCTTCCATACGTCGAGTAGAGATACGGAGTATGGGCTTCAAACTCTGCGGCGCAGGTATCGACCCGTTTAAAGGTAACGCCTCTCTTGCCCTGGCCGGCCTTCATCCGCTGCTTCCGAACAGACGCGGATGGCGCGCCGATGAGCTGTGCGATACGATCGTCTGAAAAACCAAGTTCCTTGGCCTCCCACAGAATCGACTCCTCAAGTACTGCCGGTTTCTTTCCTGTCTGACCGGCCAGCAGAGCTTCAAATTGCATCAGTTCCCGGATTTGCTCCAGGAACCAGGGATCGATCTTCGTAAGGGCAAACAGGTCGTCATTGGACAGGCCGAGGCGCATACCATCCGCTACGTGCCACAGCCGCTCGGCAATCGGGGTCCGCAGATGCTGGCGCACCCGCTCCAGCGCCGGTTGCCGATCGAACCCCTCGGGCATGCCGCGATCCAACCCCTCCCGCGACGAGAGTCCGTTCATGTTCAATTCCAGCGAACGAATTGCCTTCTGCAATGACTCCTTAAACGTGCGTCCGATCGCCATCACTTCGCCCACCGATTTCATCTGTGTCGTAAGGGTCGGGTCGGCCCCTCGGAACTTTTGGAATGCAAAGCGAGGAATTTTCACCACCACATAGTCGATCGTGGGTTCGAAGGAGGCTTTGGTCACACCGGTGATATCGTTCGTGATTTCATCCAACGTATAACCCACGGCGAGCTTCGCGGCTATTTTAGCGATGGGAAACCCGGTCGCCTTCGAGGCGAGCGCAGAACTCCTCGACACCCGCGGATTCATTTCAATGACCACCATGTCGCCGTTCTTCGGATCCAGGCCGAACTGAACGTTTGAACCGCCGGTATCGACACCGATCTCGCGCATGATCCGAACCGCCGCATCCCGCATACGCTGATACTCTTTGTCCGAGAGGGTCATAGCCGGCGCGACCGTGATGCTGTCGCCCGTATGCACACCCATCGGGTCCAGGTTTTCGATCGGACAGACGATGACGACATTGTCTTTGAGATCCCGCATCACCTCCAGCTCATATTCTTTCCACCCGATCAGAGACTCTTCAATCAGGACTTGGCTGACCGGACTCATGGCCAACGCCCAATCGATCAGCCTCTCAAACTCTTCCCGGTTGTACGCAATATTTCCGCCGGTCCCGCCCATTGTAAATGACGGACGGATGATCGACGGAAATCCGGTCTGTTCGAGAATCTTGATGGCTTCGTCGCGAGTATGGGCCGTACCACTGGCCGGCACCCGCAATCCGATTCGCTGCATCGCATGTTTGAACGCCTCACGATCCTCTGCTTTATGAATGGCCTCAGCGGAGGCCCCGATCAATGTGACTCCGTATTTTTCGAGCGTCCCTCGTTTGACCAATGCCATCGTTGTATTCAAGGCGGTCTGCCCGCCCATCGTCGGGAGCAGAGCGTCAGGGCGTTCGCGCTCGATCACTTTCTCCACGACTTCGACCGTGATCGGCTCCACGTAGGTCCGATCCGCCAGCTCCGGATCGGTCATAATCGTCGCCGGGTTGCTGTTAATGAGAATCACCCGGTAGCCTTCTTCTTTGAGGGCTTTGCAAGCTTGTGTACCTGAATAATCGAACTCGCACGCCTGACCGATCACGATCGGTCCTGATCCGATCAACAATATGGACGTGATATCTGTTCGCCTTGGCACGGAGACCTCGTTTCAGAATCAGCTGACTTCCGGCATCGGCCCGATCGTCGGCTTGTATGGCGCTCGCGAAGGAGGCGCAACTCCTCCCCCAGGCCCATGATAATGCTGAAGCGCCTTGGGCAACCAGGCTTCAATCTGATTGATACGTGTCAAATCGGATGGATGGGTGGAAAGAAATTCCGGTATCGCCTGCTGTGATTGAAAACAGAGCTTCCCGATCATCTCCCTGGGACAACCGCTCATGCGCTCCCAAAAAGGGACTGCTCCGCGTGGATCGTATCCAGCTTTCGCCATCAACAGCAGTCCGACCTCGTCGGCCTCCGACTCTTGTTTCCGATTGAAGGGCAACGACACATTGACCCCGTAAGCCCCCAGTAATCCCTGAATGGCGCCGGGGTTGACATTGCCGGTTGCCGCCGCCCCCAATGCACCCAATTGCGCAATTTGGTCCAAGATGCTTCGACTCATGCGCTCCACCCCGTGACGCTGCAGCGCATGCGCAACCTCGTGGCCCATCACCGTCGCCAGTCCAGTATCGTCTTTCGTATGTTTGAGAATCCCGGTGAAGATGGCGACCTTCCCCCCTGGGAGCGCAAAGGCATTGACCATCTTGTCGTCTTGAATCACTGCGAACTCCCATTGATACTCCGGCTTGTTCGCCGCTTCAGCGATTCTTCGTCCCACACGGTGCACCAACTCGCTCACTTCCGGGTTATCGCTGAGCGGCGCAGCCCGTAAAACCTGACGGAACGCACTCACGCCAAATTCCAGTTCCTTCTCCTCTGAAAAAAAGATCACCTGATCGCGAGCGGTGCCTGGCGCCCGATAACACCCGGTAATGCTGCCGAACAGACTCAACACCGTCCCAACTCCGAGGGCCGTGCAAAGGCCCATCACCCCCTGAGCCCCCAACGCAAACACCGCTCGGCGTCCAATCGGCGTGGCGAAGAATTTTTCGATCGTGGAATCTGGCGATTGCATCATGGCGGATCGCATTCATGAAAAAAACGAACACTCCATCGATGAACGATATGGCTACGGCATCCAGAGATACATAAACTGTGGCGTGCCACCCCGCACCATTGACAGAAGATCCAGATTGGCTAACCCGGCAATGCCCGCCCCCGTTCCAAACAGGCGCGAATAGATATTATTGTGATACTCCCCCCGTCGCCCATAGGTCACGACACGCGCTTCCGTAAGGCCGGCTTTCTTCTTGGCCAAATCAATCGCATCGTCGAGATATCCGATCTCGTCGATCAAGCCTGCCGCTTTGGCCTGATCTCCGGAATAGATCCGTCCATCCGCAAGTTTCTTGATTTGTTCAGCCGATAGATGAGGACGCCCCTCCTGAACCACCGCCAGGAATCGTTGATAAAACGAGTCGATCACGCTTTGAAAGATTCCCCGCTCCTCAGCCGTCATGACCCGAAAGGGCGAGCCCATGTCCTTGCGTCTTTTACGCCCTTATTCCGCTCGAGAATTTCATGGGCAATGCGGGTCACCGCGCGCGCGATGTCCCCCGCATCCATGACCAACCGGTCCTGCGAACTACTGCTCATCGTCTCGCTTCCAGGCATAAAAAAACCCTCTCATCGAGATCAGATGAGAAGGTTTGGCATATCGACAGACAGAAGACTGATAGAAGCCACTCTGTACTCCTTGCCCACCTCGCAGGATGAGCATTAAAGGTTCAGGCATCTTACGAATCGCCGGAGGGCGCTGTCAAGTCACAGCGTTGAGAAACATACACCGGCTCATACCCACCTGGCGGATACGCCAGGTGTCCGCTATGAGCGCATCTCGTATAACACAGCTGTAAGGAAATGAGGCAATAGAATGGTTAGTAGGAGGAGATCGCACATGACGTGGAAACAGATAGGCGCAGCAGCCTGCGCCGGCGCGCTGTCGTTGTGCGTGCTCTCGACTGCACCGCTTCCCGCCGCCGATATCAGCTACGTCTACGACGATCTGGGACGGGTGCGGGCCGTCATCAATCCGGCGAGCGACACCGCGATTTATGCGTACGATGCCGTCGGCAACGTGAGCGGCATCATGCGCCAACCTTCGACTACCAAAGCGATCGTGCAGTTTACCCCCTCCAGCGGGCTGGTCGGGACTCCCGTCACGATCTACGGCACTGGCTTCAGTGCCACGCCCGCCTCGAACACCGTGAAGTTCAACGGCACCACCGCGACGGTGCTCACGGCCTCGACGACCGTCCTGACGGCGAATGTGCCTGTCGGGGCCACCACCGGGACCATCAGTGTGACCGTGGCTGGCACCACCGCGACCAGTACGGCGGTGTTTACGGTCGGGACCGGTTCGGCACCTACCCTCTCCGGCTTTAGTCCCGCGGTAGCTGGGTATGGCGAGACGGTCACCCTCACCGGGACTAACTACGACACGACGCTGATCAACAACCGTGTCGCATTTACGGCGGGGATCGGTGCCATTGCCACTGCCACGACGACCACCATCACAGTCCCAGTGCCGGGAAGCGCCCAGACCGGTCCGATTGCCGTGTCCACGGCCCAGGGCCGGGCTACCAGTGTTCAGGAATTCTTCGTCGCGCCCTCCGGTGTCGTCGCCCCCGATATTCAATACACCGGCCGCATCACCGTGAATGGTCCAACCGTCATCGCTTCGATCACCACGCCGAACAAGAACGGCCTTATGGTGTTCGATGGTGTTGCCGGCCAACGCGTCAGTCTGGGATTCAGCGCGGCCACCGTGACGCAGTGGTACGCGACCGTCTATCGTCCGGACGGCGTGGCGCTGACGACGCCGGTCCCCTATGGCATCGGGGGCGGCAGCCTCAACCTGCCGGTCTTGCCTATGACCGGCACCTACACGATCTTTCTCGATCCGTACAGTATCTACACCGGAAGCCTCACCGTCACCGTTTCCACCGAACTGACCGGCACCATCACGTCGGGTGGCGCGGCGGTGCCGATTGCGATCACGCGTGTCGGGCAGAATGCCCGCTACACGTTCAGTGGCACCGCGGGGCAGACCGTCAGTCTCCAATTGAGCGCGGTCACGATCACGACCGGATTTGTGTCGCTCGTGAAACCCGATGGCACCAATCTCGTGGCGCCCACCTCCTTTGGGACCGGGGGCGTGGTCATCGATACCCACGTGCTGCCGACGTCCGGCACCTATGCCATTCTCGTCGATCCCGGAGCCTATACCGGCAACGTGACACTCACGCTCTACAACACGCCCGATATCACCGGCGCGATCACGATCGACGGAGCCTCAGTTCCGTTCACCCTCACCGTGCCGGGGCAACGGGCACGGCATACGTTCACCGGCACAGCGGGACAGCAGCTGAACCTGGGTATAACCGCCGTGACCATCACGAACAGTGCTGTCTCGCTCCTCAAGCCGGATGGGACCACGCTGAGTTCCACCACGATCACCACCGCAGGCGGAACCCTGGATCCGCCGCTGCTGCCCACGACCGGCACCTATACGATCCTGGTCGATCCGGACGGGATCTACACCGGCACCCTCACGTTGACCCTCTCGACCGAGCTGACCGGCACGCTCACGATCAACGCCGCGCCGATTGCGGTGGATCTCAGCCGACCGGGGCGCAATGCTCGTTTCACCGTTGCCGGGACCGCGGCCCAGCAAATTACGGGACAGATCACCAATAATACGATTCCGCCGACCACCAGCGCGGTGGAGCTCAATCCCGATGGCTCGACGCTGACCTTCGTCTGGGTCTCCGGTGCCTCGGTGACCATTCCCACGCAAACCCTGGCCACCACCGGCACCTATAGCCTGGTCATCAATCCCATGGGGAGCAACAGTGGGTCCCTGTCGCTCCAGATCACCAGTCCCTAAACGCGAGGACGAACCATGAGCACACGACAGGTATTAGTCGGGCTGTTGCTGATCGCCGGGCTGCTCCTCGCTGAGGTCGCGCACGAGACGTACGCGTTTACCGCGGCACAATCAGGCACCATTAATGGGCAACCGTTCCTTTCTGGTGGGGTGACCTTGCCAGGTGCAAGCAGCACCGTCTATGTGATGAACCTCAATCGGATGGCTCCTGTCGCCCCCGGGACGTCGGGTACCTTCGATGCGTCAGCCTGGCTCGAACTGGTGGATGCTGCCGGAGTCCAGCAGCCCGCGCCTCCTGGTTGGGGCTGGGCCTGCGGGAGCCATGCCAATCAGTACAAAGGGCCTCCAGATCCGTACGGTGAAATTCAAATGGTGAATTTCCAGAATGTGATCACGTTTTTCGCATCCTGGGGGACCACGGGGTCACAGGCCTTTGTCAATCCCCAGTACTGCGCAGCCTGGCATACCACCAATGCGGCGAACGCTCCGGTCTTCCAGCCCCCTCCGCCGGTGACGTTCAAAAACCCCGGCGACGGCTACAGTTGTGCGGGTGAGCCGTGCGATACCAAGACGGGACTCTACTATCAGCACGACACCGATATCGCAGTTCCCGATGTCATGCCGATCACGTTTACGCGGACCTATCGCACTGAAGATACCGCCTCCCGCGTCTTCGGCATCGGGGCGAGTCATCCCTACGATCAGTACATGTTGCGCGACGATTTGTGCACCGAAGCGCGGGTGATCTTGCCCGATGGCGCGTACATTCACTTTACGCGGACGAGCGGCACCAGTTGCTTAGACTCCACACTCCAACACAACACCACCCAGACGGCCTTCTATGCGGCCACCCTCGCCTGGGACCCCGTGTTTCAGCGCTATCGGTTGAAGTTCAAGGATGGCACGGAATGGCGCTTCAGCGACTATGGCTCGCTGGTGGCCATGCTCGATCGCAACAGCAACAGCACCACGCTCACGCGCGCGGCTGGTGGGGGACTCGCCGGGAATCTCACCAAGATCACGACGCCGAACGGGCGCTATTTGACGTTCACCTACGACTCAGCGAACCGCATCACGCAGGTGACCGACATCCTGAGCCGGACGATCACCTATACCTATGATGGCAGTGGGCGGCTGTGGAAAGTGACGGATACGATGACCGGTGTCGCCGAGTATACCTACGACGCCTCGCACCGATTGCTCACGATGAAGGAGCCGGGCGGCAATACGCATGTGACGAACACCTATGATGCCAATGGGCGCGTGGCCACCCAAACGCAGGCCGACAGCACCACCTATCAATTTGCCTATACCCTCGACGGGGGTGGGAACGTCACCCAGACCGATGTGACGGACCCACGCGGGTACGTGAAACGGTTTGTCTTCAATAGCGCCGGGCTGACGACCTCCGTCACCGAGGCGTACGGCCAACCCGAAGCCCAGACCACGACCTATGAATGGCAAGCGGGGACGAATCTGCTCCTCAGCGTAACCGATGCGCTCAATCGCAAGACGGCCTCTACCTACGACGCCAAGGGCAATGTGCTGACCGTCACGCGACTCGCCACGACCCCCCAAGCCGTGACGACCACCATGACCTACGAACCAGTCTTTAGCCAAGTCGCCACCGTGAAGGATCCGCTGAACCACACGACCACGTTCGGCTACAATGCCACAGGCAATCTCACGACGATCACCAATGCGCTGAATAGAACGACCACGATGACGGTGAATCCCCAAGGCCAGCCGCTCACCATCAAAACTCCGCTGAACCACACCACGACCTTCACCTACGAAGCAGGCGATCTCATCAAGGTCAAAGATCCGCTCAATCGGGAGACGCAGCGGATTTTGGATGCGGCGGGACGGTTGCGGAATATCACGAATCCCTTGGGACAGAAAACCCTCTATACGCCGGATGCCTTGGATCGCATCACGCAACTCACGGATGCGATCAACGGAAATACCGCGTTCACGTATGACGCCAACAGCAATCTCTTGACGGTGACCGATGCCAAGACGCAGCAGACGGTCTACACGTACAGCAACATGAATCGGACGAGTACGAGAAAAGATGCCCTGCTCAATACGGACACGTATACGTATGACAATAACGGGAATGTCGCGACCGTGACAGACCGCAAGAGTCAGGTCACGACCAATACGTATGATGCCCTGAACAGAAAAACGAAAGCGACCTATCACGATAGCACCTCGACCAATTACACCTACGATGCGGGGAATCGGGTCACGCAGGTGCAAGAAAAAGATGCGGGTGGGACCGTGACTGCGACGATCACGCGGACCTATGATGGGCTTGATCGGTTGACGCAAGAAGTCACGGCGCAGGGGACCGTCAACTATGTGTACGACAACGCCTCTCGCCGGACCTCGATGACCGTGGCCGGACAAACCGCGGTGACCTACACCTATGACAATGCCGACCGCCTGACGACCGTCAAGCAGGGCACGCCCACCGTGACGCTCGCCTACGATAACGCGGATCGACGAACGAAGCTCACCCTCCCGAACACCAACAGTGTGACGTATGCCTACAATGCCGCCTCCGAGTTGACGACCCTGACGTATAAGAAGGGCACGACAACCCTGGGCACGCTGCTCTATACGTATGATGCGGCGGGGAACCGAACGAAGGTCGGCGGCACGTTTGGGCGGACCAATCTTCCGCCCGCCCTCACCACGGTCAGCTACAACGCCAACAATCAACAGCTCACGTTCGGCACCAACACCGAGACGTACGATCTGAACGGGAATCTGGCCACGGTGACCGAGGCCGGAGTGCCCACCACGTATAGCTGGAACGCGAGGAACCAACTCACTGACATCAGCACCGCCGGCTTCGCTGCGAGTTTTAGTTACGACAGTTTCGGCAGAAGGACCGGCAAGACCGTCCAGGGCACAACGACCAATTTTGTCTACGATGGGCTCAATCCGGTACAAGAGAAAGCAGGCGCAACCGTCACGGCCAATCTGCTCACCGGGTTAGGCATCGATGAATTCTTCACCAGAACTGATGGAGTCGGTGTTCGATCCCTCCTTCCCGACGCGTTGGGCTCGACCGTTGCATTGGGGGATGGCACGGGAACACTCCAGACCCAGTACACCTATGAGCCGTTTGGCTATGCGACGCAGACAGGACTCGCGAGTACGAGCAGCTACAAGTACACGGGCCGAGAGGATGATGGCACAGGGCTGGACTACTATCGGGCGCGGTATTACCATCCGAGGTTACAGAGATTTATCAGTGAAGATCCAATAGGATTTGCGGGTGGAGATACCAATTTCTATGCATATACATTTGCGAACCCCCTCCGTTTCCGAGACCCAGCAGGAAAGAACGCACTGCTCATCAGTCCATTAGTATTATCCCCTCCTGCCTTGCTGGCGACAGCTGTTGTTATCGGTGGGGTTGCTGTTTATTACTACTATCAACAGCAGAGCCAGGTTGCATCCCCTTATGACTATCTTATTTATAGTAAGCCCAATAGGTCTGCCAAACCTAAGAACTGTCCATCTGGAACGAAACCTATCGATCAATATCCTGATCTAGACAGTGATGATATTCACAAGATTAAAAAGGGACTTGGCGCCAGGCCCGATGATTGGGTTGGTATTACTCCTGATGGTGATGTGATCATAGGTGGTGAAGGTGGGGAGGCAACGAACCAGGGACCCTACAAAGACCGTCTTCCCTGGAAAAAGTGACAGGAGGAACGATGTATCCAGCTAGATTCGAAATATCTCTTCGTATAACTCATCCCAGCATGGATCCAGAAGACATTTCCACGCAACTACGTCTCAAAGCTTCCACGAAATGGAAGGCAGGGCTTCGGAGAACTACTCCTGTCGGTACGCTGCTCGCTGGAACAAATGATGCCACGTTCTGTGTGTTTGAGCTAGATGCGAAAACAAGAGGCCATCTTGATACGACCTTAAACACCTTGACGAAAAAGCTATTTCGCTTCAAGCATTTTTTTCAGAAAATCCGGTCGACCGGTGGGAGCATCGAATATTTTATCGGACTGTTTGTCAATAGGAACACCGGGATAATTCTTGACAGGAGTTTGATGGCTCAGTTGGTTAACCTTGGGATAGACCTATCTTTGGACATTTATGCGTCACAGCCTACCCAGAAAAAGGCGGCCCGACGGACTGTTAGATGACAGCTCCAGCCGAATCTCCCCTCTGCGATCGAGTCGTCTTGGTGACTGATCCCCTGAGCCACACCATCACGTTCGGCTACAATGCCACAGGCAATCTCACGACCATCACCAATGCGCTGAGCAAAACGACCACGATGACGGTGAATCCGCAAGGGCAGCCACTCACCATTAAAACTCCGCTGAACCACACCACGACCTTTACCTATGAAGTGGGCGATCTCATCAAGGTCAAAGATCCCTTGAATCGCGAGACCCAGCGGATTCTGGATGCCGCCGGGCGGCTCAGAAACCTCACGAATCCCCTCGGGCAGAAGACGCTCTACACCCCGGACGCCCTCGATCGCATTACGCAATTGACGGATGCGATCAACGGGAATACGGTCTTCGCGTATGACGCCAACAGCAATCTGCTGACCGTCACGGATGCCAAATCCCAGCAGACGGTCTATACCTATAGCAACATGAATCGGACGAGCACGAGAAAAGATGCCCTGCTCAATACGGACACGTATACGTATGACAACAACGGGAATGTGGCGGCGGTCACGGATCGGAAGAGCCAAGTGACCACCTATACCTACGATCCCTTGAACCGGAGAACGAAGACCACGTTCCAGGATGGGACATCCACCAATTACACCTATGACGCGGGGAACAGAATTACTCAGATTCAAGAAAAGGACGTGACCAATACCGTGACGGAGATGATCACGCGCACGTATGACGGACTGGATCGGCTGACCAACGAAACGACGGCGCACGGCGCCGTCACGTATGGCTACGACAATGCGAGCCGAAGAACCTCGATGACGGTGGCCGGGCAGACCGCCGTGACGTACACCTATGACAATGCCGACCGCCTGACGACCGTCAAGCAGGGC